>CAWFZR010000001.1:0-142328 GCA_963820365.1 uncultured Alphaproteobacteria bacterium
GAAGCCGGTCACCCGCCGGCCTCCGCGTTCGGGCGTAGCCTATGTCAGGCCATCAGGGAGTGCTATCCGCCGGCTACGTGTCAGGGTCGCATCCACGGCGTGGGTCACGGCCGGTCGTTCCCGACCTGCCACGCGCCTTCAGGCGGTCGCCGATCTCGCCGACGATGCCGCGGCGGAAAGCGAGCACGCAGACGACGAAGATCGCGCCCTGGATGATCGTGACCCAAGCGCCGAAGCCCGCGAGGTAGTTCTCATCGCGACGATGACGATCGCGCCGACCACCGGGCCGAAGAGCGTGCCGAGGCCGCCGAGCAGCGTCATCAGCACGACCTCGCCGGACATCGTCCAGTATACGTCGGTCAGCGACGCGAGCTGGAACACGAGCGCCTTGGTGGCGCCGGCGAGCCCGGCCAGCGCGGCCGACAGCACGAAGGCGAGCAGCTTGAAGCGGTCGGCGCGGTAGCCGAGCGAGATCGCGCGCGGCTCGTTCTCGCGGATCGCCTTCAGCACCTGGCCGAACGGCGAGTGGACGATCCGGTAGATGAACGCGAAGCCGACCATGAAGATCGCCAGCACGACGTAGTACATGCGTGAGCGTGTTCGCTGAGATCGATGCAAGCCGAACAGCTGGCCGCGCGGCACCGACTGGATGCCGTCCTCGCCGCCGGTGAAGGGCGCCTGCACAGCGAAGAAGTAGACGAGCTGCGCGAGCGCCAGCGTGATCATCGCGAAGTAGATGCCCTGGCGCCGGATCGCGAGCCAGCCGAACACCAGCGCCGAGCAGCGCGGCCGACGGCGGTGCCGGACAGGATGCCGAGCTCCGGCGGCAAGCCCCAGACCTTCGCGGCGTGCGCGGTCGACGTAGGCCGCCGGCGCCGAAGAACGGCGGCGTGCCCGAAGGACAGCAGGCCGCCATAGCCGAGCAGCAGGTTGAACGGCGCAGGCGAACAGCGCGAAGCACAGCACCTTCATCAGGAAGCACGGGATAGACGAAGAACGGCGCAGCGACGCGCGACGACCAGCAAGACCGCGGCACAGTCGCCACTGCGGCACGCTGATCGGCGCGGCCGCGTCACGAGATGTCGCTCGGCCGGCGTCAGTGCCCTGCCGAACAGGCCGGCCGGCCGGACCAGCAGCACGATCGCCATGATGACGAAGATCACCGATGGTCGGCGGCCTGCGGGTAGAACACTTTGGTGAGGCCCTCGATCAGCCCGAGCCCGAAGCCGGTGACGATCGCGCCGAGGATCGAGCCCATGCCGCCGATCACCACGACGGCGAAGACGACGATGATCAGATTGCTGCCCATCTGCGGGCTGACCTGGTAGATCGGCGCCGCCATGCACGCCGGCGAGGCCGGCGAGGCCGACGCCGAGCGCGTAGGTCAGCGTGATCATGCGCGGCACGTTGATGCCGAAGGCTTGCGACCAGGCCGGGTTCTCGGTCGCGGCGCGCAGATAGGCGCCGAGCCTGGTGCGCTCGATGAGCAGCCAGGTGCCGAAGCAGATCGACGAGCGAGGCCACGATCACCCAGGCCGATAGACGGGCAGGAACATGAAGCCGAGATCGATGCCGCCGCGCAGCGCCGCGGGACTCGGTAGGGCAGGCCGGACGCGCCGTAATGTTCGCGGAACAGGCCCTCGATCGACCAGCGCCATGCCGAAGGTCAGCAGCAAGCCGTAGAGGATGGTCGAGATTGTAGAGCGGCGGCAGGAACAGCCGCTCGATCGCGATGCCGAACAGTCCGACGACGACACGGCGCGATCAGCAGCGCCGACCCAGTAGCCGATGCCCGAGAGTAGTTCAGCAGCATCCAGGCGCACGAACGCGCCCAGCATGTACTGCGCGCCATGGGCGAAGTTGATGATGTTCAGCAGGCCGAAGATGATCGCGAGGCCGAGGCTGAGCATCGCGTAGAACGAGCCGTTGATCAGGCCGATCAGGAGCTGCCCGAACAGCGCCTGCGTGCGGAATGCCGAGAACTGCTCTGTCATCGGTCGGCCTCTCAGATCCCGAGATAGGCCTTCAGCTTCGCTGCATGCTGGCTCGCGTTCGGCGTTGCGGAGCATGTCGACGACGCGTGCCGTGCTCGACCACGTAGTGCCGGTCGGCGACGGGGCGGCGAAGCGGAAGTTCTGCTCGACCAGCAGGATGGTGAAGCCGCGCTCCTTAGCTCGCGGATCGCGCGCGCCGATCTGCTTACGATGACCGGCGCGAGGCCTTCGGTCGGCTCGTCGAGCAGCAGAAGCTGCGCGCCGGTGCGCAGGATGCGGGCGATCGCGAGCATCTGCTGCTCGCCGCCCGAGAGCTTGGTGCCCTGGCTGCTGCCGCCGCTCGCGCGAGGTTCGGGAACAGCTCGAAGATCTCGTCGACGCATGCCGCCCGGCGCGCGACCACCGGCGGCAGCACAGGTTCTCCTCGACCGTGAGGCTGGCGAAGATGCCGCGCTCCTCCGGACAGTAGGCGATGCCGTGCCGGGCGATCGCGTCGGCGCGGCAGGCCGATCGAGCTCGCCGCCGTGCGAAGCGGATCGAGCCCTGCGCCTCGCGCACGATGCCCATGATCGACTGCAGCGTGGTGGTCTTGCCGGCGCCGTTGCGGCCGAGCAGGGTCACGAACTCGCCGGCGCGCACCTCGAAGTCGATGCCGTGCAGCACGTGCGATTTCGCCGTACCAGGCGTGCAGGTCTGCGCACCTGCAGCAGCGTTCGCCGTCGCCACGGCATGCATCGTCGCCTCCCATATAGGCCTCGATGACGCGCGGGATCGCGCCGAGACCTCCGCGTAGTTGCCCTCGGCCAGAATCTTGCCGCGCTGCAGCACGGTGATCGTGTCGGCACAGGTCGGCGACGACCGACAGGTTGTGCTCGACCATCAGGACGGTGCGGCTTGGCGACGCGGCGGATCAGGTCGCGTCGATCGGTCCGATATCCTCGTGCCCCATGCCGGCGGTCGGCTCGTCGAGCAGCATCACTTCGGATCGAGCGCCAGCGTGGTCGCGATCTCGAGCGCGCGCTTGCGGCCGTAGGCAGTTCGCCGGCCGGCATGGTCGCGACATGTCGGCAAGGCCGACCTGCGTCGAGCAGTTCCATCGCACGCGTCGTTCAGCGGTCGCAAGGACCTTCCGAGCGCCAGAAATGGAACGGCCCGCCCGTTGCCGATTGCAGCGCCACGCGCACATTCTCGAGCACCGTCAGGTGCGGAAAATCGCCGAAATCTGGAACGACCGCACCAGCCCGAGCCGCGCGACGTCCGCCGGTGCGCAGGCGCGTGATGTCGCGTGCCGTTCGAACAGGATCGTCCCGTCGGTCGGCTGCAGAATCTTGGTGAGCAGGTTGAAGCAGGTGGTCTTGCCGGCGCCGTTCGGCCCGATCAGCGCATGGATCGCGCCGCGCCGGACCGACAGGTCGACGTTCTTGACCGCCGCGAACCCGCCGAACATCTTGGTCAGGCCACGCGCCTCGAGGATGGTGTCGGCCGCCATCTGTCCTCCTCGGACGCCTATAGCACGAACCTCCGAAGCGCTGTAAAGGCCGCGCCATCGGCGAGCAGGCATGCGCGCCTGCCTGTTGCTACAGGCGCCGCCCTTCGCGGCAAGTCCGCGTTTCCGAAGGCGCGAAGAGGTTGATCGGCAGGATAGCGCTGCTGGCCGGGTTGGCAGCCGCCGCTGTCGGATTGGCAGCGCCGGCCCAGGCGCAACGCCCGTCCGAAATCGGCGCAATGACCGTCGCACGCTCCCCTGCTGGCGACGGGGGCGTTGGCCTGGTGCCAGTCTGGGGTCAAAACTCGATAAAGCGCGCCCTTTGTTGGCTGCTTCCGGACCAATTCCGGACATCCGGCACCGTCGAACGGTTCGTCAGGGATGTGCCATCAACGGAACTGGATCGCGTTGGGAGCCCGCCGGGGAAACTGTGCCGACCGACCATGGCTTCCCGGCAACCCGGCGGAATGTTAGCATTCGAGCATCTCGTGGCTTCATATGGGAAGTGTCCGATGAACAAGCACCGCTTGGGCCGTCGTTCATCCTAAGATGCGGCAGGCCTCGCCGGAGCTGCGGCACTGCCCGCTCCGGCCTGTGCGCGGCTGGCGACACCGACAGGCGTCGTCTCGTTGCACGGCAAGTCGGGTGATCCGCGGAGCCCGGCGGCGACATCCAGTACCGCGCGGCTTCGCTCCAGTCGATCGGCTGCCGCGTCATCCAGCCCGAAATGCCGTGGTCAAAGCGCCGTTACATGACTGAGCCCTACGAGCTCGGCCAGGACGAGATCGCCGCCCACGTGGCGCCGCTTCGGAGCCGCGGTTCGGTCAGGGTCATAGTCGGTGGTATCAGCCTGGGGGCCCAGTGCGCCCTGTGTTACGCGGCACGAACCGGCGGCATTGACGGGCTGATGCTCTTCTCGCTGGGCAATGGCCCAAGTACATAACGTAGTATTCACAAGGAGTTCGTCGACGCCGCGACGCGTGCCCAGGACATGATCAAAGCCGGGAAGGGTGGCGAGAAGGCGGACTGGTATGACCTGATTCCGGACGGGTGTTTACCTCCCGGGCCACGGCGAAGGTGTACTTCAGCTACCACGACCGTTTCGGCTCCGTCGCGGTCACGCCCAATTTCACACGGCTCGACGACAAATTGCCATTGCTGGCCGTCATGGCCCGTAGCGACCAGCCGGATGCCGACCGCACGCAATCTCTGTTCCGCGCACGTATCCGGCCGGCTACGTCGCAGTTCTTGATGCTCGAGCAGGGTGCGAACCATTTCAACACACCGGACACCGCCCGCGGCACCGCCACGGAGTGGTTGCAGCGCCTGAGCGAGGCTTGGAAAGCCTAGTCGAGCAGCTGCCGGCTTGCCGGTGCGTCCGGGAAGCGGCGCTTCTCGATTGAGACGAAAGAGATCGGCGTCGGCGAGGCAGATCCGCCAGGTCCGCTACGGGTCAAACTCGACAAACCGCTCGACGTATTTCCAACGTCTCGAGAATCATTCCGGAGGCGAGCAGAACTGATCGGCGCCGCCCCCTGTTGAGGATCAGCTCTGGTGGGCAACGAACAGCGGCACGTCGTGCGGCCCGGTTCATCGCTCGGCCGCCAGCCGGCTGATGCGCGCGCAGGAAGCTGCGCACCTGGGCGCCCCGCCACGGCGATCGGCTCCGGCGGTTCCTTCCAGGGGTACAGGCTGACTTCGGATTTCGGCGCGAGCATCGCCGATTCCATGGCCACCGCGAAGGGGTGGGCCGGGACGTCGTCCGGCAGCACCAGCACGGGCGTCTGGCAGGTGCGCACGAAGTCGCGCGTGACGGTGAACACGAAGTCGGCGTTGGTCGCGGTACATCTTGTTCAGGAAGGCTCGACCATCTCCATCGTGATGTCGGGCCGGCGCGCGCACAGGGCGCGGCCCCAGCGTTCGATGTTGTTGTTGTAGAACAGGTCCGGCATGCTCCGGACGGAAGCCGCTCGGCTGCGCCAGCACGGCCGGCGACCACGCGATCGGGCGCGCGCTTGATGAGGTTCCAGATGAAGGGGCCGCCGATGCAGAAGCCCAGGACCAGGAACTCCTCGATGCCCAGATGATCCATCAGGCCGAGATGGTCGTCGGTGTAGGCGTCCCACGGCCGGTCGACCTCGAGCGGGCCGGCGACTGGCCGTCGTTGGCGTTGCGCAGGTCCATCGTGATGCAGCGGTAGTGGTCCTTGAACGCCTCCATCGCGTTGAACGGCGCGCGTCGGCAGGAAGGCGATCGTCGAGTTCAACCCGCCGCCGGGGATGATCAGCAGCGGAAAGCCCGACCGGCCTCCTCGTAGTGGATGCGGACGGCGCCTTTTTCGTAGAACGGCATGGCAGTTCCTCCCTGGGCGGCATGCGTGCGCGCGCAAGCTTACCCGTGCGCCGCACTTCCTTCATCCTGCCGGACGCGTCGTCTGTCTGGCCGGCCGTACCTCGCCGGCGCAGGTGCTGGCGGTGGCGATTGGTCAGCCGCGGGTCGCCGATTGACCCAGATAGTGCACGAGGTGGTCGCTGAGATCGCGCGCATCGTCGCCGGCGCCGTCGATCAGCGCGGATTTGCGGCGGCGGAGGAACGGCATGCCCATCAGATACATGCCCGGGCGACGCGACGACGCCGCCGTCGTGCCGGATCCGGCCTTTGCGATCGAGGACGGGCACGTGCGAGCCAGGAGTAGTCGGGGCGGAAGCCGGTCGCCCAGATGATGGTCGGATCTCGCCGCTCGTGAGATCGAGGCCGAGCGGCGGCGACGTCTTCGACCTGCGTCGGCTCGAAGCGGTGCGGCGGCTCGACCTCGCCGTCGAGGCCGTTCGCGGTCGCCCATGCGTCGATCGTGTCGAGCAGCCGGGCCATCTTCAGATCGGCCAGCGCGCATTGGTTGCGCAGCGAGCCGGAGAACTGCGCCTTGCCGTCGCGGATGCCGGCGAGGCGGCCGACGAGCTTCACGCCGATGGCGGCTGAGCGCGTTGAGATCGAGCGTCGTGCGCTCGGGCGAGCCGACGAGCTGCAGCGACGGCACGCGGCGCGCCCGGACGATGTCGTCGATCTGGTCGTAGCGCTCGTCGAGCACGCCGGCCGCGTCCATCCACCACTGGATGTCCCTGCCGCGATAGACGCGCGGCGCGCGGACGTGCTCGCCGACGGAGAGCGTCACCGGGCGGCCGGAGCGGTGGATCTCGTCGGCGAGCTGGATGCCGGTCGCCGACGCGCCGACGACGAGCACGCCGCCCGTCCGCGAGCTGGTCGGGATTGCGGTACTGCCATCGGCGTGAGCGTCGCGATCGCGCGGCGGCACCGCGTCGGCGCAAGCGCGGGAACGCTGGCGATGTTGCAGGCGCCGGTCGCGAGCACGACGGTCCGGCAGCGCCAGTCGCCGCGGTCGGTCGCGACGACGATAGCCGTCGTCGGCTGCGCGCACGGACGTGACGGTCGTGTGCGGTCTCGACCGGCGCTGCGATCGCCCGCGCGTAGCGGGCGATGAAATCGATCGTCTCCGGCATGGTCCGAAAACCGTCGGGATCGTCGCCGTCATAGCCGAAGCCGGGCAGCCGGCTCTGCCAGTTCGGCGTCAGCAGGCGGAGCGAATCCCAGCGCTCGGTCCGCCACGAATTGGCGACCTCGCCGCGCTCGAGCACGACATGGTCGATCGAGCGCTCGGCGAGGCAGCGGCTCATGGCGAGGCCGGCATGGCCGGCGCCGATGATGACGGTCGTGCGTGCGAACGGGACTGCTCCTGCCGATCGAGCGCGTGCCGGTCAGTCCACGTCGACGGTGACGTTGGTCGGGTTGGTGACGATGTCGTAGACCGCCGAGCGCTTCTGCGACTGGGCGACGAGCGCCTTGATCTCTTCGGGCGTCGCGTCGGCATCGATCTTGTAGGTCACCTTGATGCCGTCGAAGCCGTTGCGCACGTCGCTGTCGATGCCGAGGATGCCCTGGAGATCCATCCCGCCCTCGACCGTCGCCTTGACCGAGCGGAGCTGGATGCCGCGATGCTGCGCGACGGCGGCGACGCCGGCGGTCAGGCAGCTGGCCAGCCCGACGAGCACATACTCGACCGGCGTCGCGCCCTTGTCCTCGGGCGAAGACCTCCGGGTGATCGGCATCGAAGGTGAATTTCTTCTTCCGGTGCTGCTCCTCGCCGAGGCCAAAGAAGCTCTCGACGGTCGAGTGGCTGTGCGTGCCGTTCATCCACTCGCAGTTCGCGCGCCATTTGAACTGGGCGGCCTCGGGTGTTCGTCAGCGCTTCGCGCGCGCCGAGCAGCGCCTCGACATTGACGCCATTGTTCACCGACTTTGTCTCAGCCATGTGTCATCCCCCTCCGGACGAACCGCACAGCCAGCTCAGGAGAGCCGGGTGGCGCGTAGATCACTCGTCAGCTTCCCGGCATGCTCCACAATCGTGTCCGCAGGATCGGTCGGGCAGGCGTTGAAGCGTGGTTGCAGGTTGGGAATCGCCACTGGCGCCGTCAGCTGATAGAGCGCGTGAATTTGCTCCCACGTGTAATTGCGAGTGAACCGTCCGCACATGGCGCCAATATAGGGGCTCGGCGCTCGTCCTTGTACCACCGCGCCCAGTTCGAGCCACGAACCCTGCATTCGTCGGCGGGCACCGCGACCTGATGCGGCCGGCCGCGATCGATTGCGGCAGCGGTGAGCTCCCCTTTCCTTCGACCCATGGGCGCGCCCATTGACTCTGTGTTCTTCTTTTGTTCTCATGGCGTAAGGGGGAGTCCTCAGCGGGTTAAAGACTGGAGTTTGAGCGTGCGGCGCCCAGGCCTTCAGCGGATCGGGAATCTCGATGCCTTGCAGGAACCGGGATGGAAACAACAGCTACCATCCTCCATGCGGACCTCGATGCCTTTTACGCATCGGTTGAGCAATTGCTCGACCCCTCTTTGCGCGGCAAACCCATTGCTGTCGGCGGCGGGGTCGTCCTCGCCGCGTCATACGAAGCCAAGGCATTCGGAATCAGCGGCGGCATGGCGGGACGGCGGGCGCGCGAGCTTTGTCCGCAACTGATATTCGTGGACGGTCATTTCAAGGAGTACCAGCGGCTGGGCGATGCTGCGATCAATGTGCTCAATGATTTCACGCCGCTGGTCGAGCAAATCTCCATCGATGAGGCATTCGCTGATGTTGCGGGATGCACCCATCTCTTCGGCCCGCCGGCTGAGATTGCAACGGCGGTACGCCATCGTGTGCGAACGGAGATCGGCCTTCCAATCTCGATTGGCGTGGCACGAACCAAGCATCTGGCGAAGATTGCCTCGCAGGTGGCCAAACCCGACGGATTGGTGGTTGTCGATCCTGAGACCGAGCTGGTTTTCCTCCATGACCTGCCGGTCGAACTGATGTGGGGAGTAGGTCCGGCCACCAAGGCGCGGCTTGCCGAGCTCGGCATCAGCACCATCGGTCAGCTCGCGACAATGCCGGGATGGTCGCTGCAACGGGTCGTCGGTCGCGCTGTTGGAGAGAAGCTGGGCGCGCTGGCCTGGAATCGTGATCTGCGGGAGATCAAGACGCATCGGCGGGCGCAATCGGCCGGCGCTCAGTCCGCGCTCGGCAGGAAGCCTGCTGAAGAGCAAGTTTTTCGACCGACGTTGCGGCATCTCGCCGACAGGGTCGCCACCCGGCTGCGGGCGAAGTCCCGGCCTGGCCGGACAGTGACAGTCCGGGTTCGCTTCGCCGATCTCCGCTCTGTCACCCGCTCCATGACACTCGATGCGCCGATTTCGGCGACCGCGAGCCTTGCCGAGATCGCCGAGGAGCTTGTTCGCGCCGCGCTCGTGGATCATCCCGGCGAGAGGATTATCTCGTTGCTGGGGATCTCGGTGTCGCAACTCGAGCGGCACTGGGATGTTCAGCTGGAGCTCCCGTTGGACCTGGAAGATGAAAGGCGCCGGCCCGGCAGCAAAAGAGGGATGGCGCGTTGGACGGCCGATCACGCGGTCGACAAAATCCGCAACCGCTTCGGATGGGAGGCAGTCGAATATGGGGCGGCCCTGGGGCTCTCCCGTTCCGTTCCCGACGAGTTTCGCGAGCTCGCCGAAAAGGACCTCTGATTCAAGCGAAGCGGCGGTGTTCCGCGACCGCTGCCATCCCTCCCCCGCGGCTTCGCGGGGGAGGGTGGCCTCGCTCTGCGAGGTCGGGTGGGGATCAATGGCAAACGAAATCGCTCGCTCACTTCGAAAACGCATGACCCCGCAAGCGGTCAAATTGTGGGTCCTGTCGTCGGTGGCGACAAGGTACCAGCCGGGCCTCCACAACACCGGAGATTACCACGTCCGACCGAGGCCCGTCTGCTTGCCGCCTCCGGCGCCCGTTCTGCAAACAACGGGCACAGGCGCCGCAGCTCCGGCGACAGGTGACGCACGTACGGTCACCAACGATTTAGCATACGGATTCTCGCACCTCGCGCGCTGCCTGAGCAAGGCGGCGCTCATTCAAGGCTGCGGCGATAGTCCGTCGGCGTCTGCCCCGTGACCCGATGGAACGTGGCGCTGAACGCACTCGTTGCGCTGAATCCGACGTCGAGCGCGATCTCGGTAATCGATGCGCGCGGATTTGCCAGCAAGGCCTTGGCGCGTTCGATCCGTCGTCTCGTCCAGTAGCGATGGGGCGGTTCTCCAAATGACTGTTTGAAAGATCGCGAAAAATGATACGGACTCAATCGCACGAGATCGGCCAGCGCATCGAGTGAAACGCCCTCGGCAAGGTGCTCTTCCAGGAAATCCGTGACGCGCTTCTGCTGCCACGCGGCAAGCCCGCCACGGTGGACCGGCCTCGATGCCGGGTTTTTGCCATGGAGACGCAAAAGCTCGTGGGCCAATAGCCCGCCGAGCGCGTCGGCGTACATGCGATCGCCCGGATCGGTGCTGCCGATCTGTGCCTTGAGCTTGAGGACGGTTTCCCAAATGCCGCTGTCCTCGAACAGCAGCCCAGGTTGAAGCTCCGCTTCAAAGAACCGAAGATCGGGATCGGCCAGCACCGTCTGTGGATCGATGTAGAGGCACAATAAGGGAATTCAAGTGTTGAGGAGCGCCAACGAAGCCGGGAGAACTCGAATGAGAATCCCCCGTCGCAAGTTGTGGCCTCTGGCAGCAGGAGCTGCACTTCCGAGCTGCGCGCGCCGCTAGGCGGAAATCCGATGTCGATCATGACCAGGACGAAGGTTTGACCCACTCCTAAACACCCCAATGTTTGCACGGCGCGCATGACACTCGGCGCTTTTTCGGCGAGTTGTTGCCCGCGAGCCGCAGCGCGCTGGTTCGTTTGGAAGCCGCCGGTCCGGCGGACTTCAGGTCGCGGATTAGGCGGCCGGCCCCTGAGGGCCGACCCAGGTGCCAGGCGGCAAGGCCGGCAATTCGGCCGCCAATCCGTCGAGCATGCCCTGCAGAAGTCTGTCCGCCAGCGCGCCGGACTTTTTCTTTGGGCCGACCAGACCATCGGCCAGCAGCAGAGTGAGACCGTGTACAAGAGACCAGCACGCCAGAATCGCGCCGGCGATTTTCCGTTCGTTGCGTGGAGTGTGCGGGATGGCGCGTCCCAGGCCTCCGGCTACGATCACGCCGGCGAGCAGAGCTTTGGCCTTCTCCGCTTCGGCCAATTCGATGGCTGGGCGGCTTCGATCCGGACCGCCCAGATAGCCTCCAAACATCAAGCTGTAGAGGGCCGGGTTTTCAACACCATGGTCGATGTAAGCGCGCAACGTCGCGAACAACCGCTCGCGAGCATTGTCGAGGCCGGCGATTTCGCGCGCCATGTGTTTCGTCAGCGTCTCGAACCCCGCCGCCGACACGGCCGCCAATAGCTCACGCTTATCCGCAAAGTGCTTGTAAGGGGCGTTGTGACTGACGCCCGCACGGCGAGCAAGTTCGCGCAGCGAGAACTCAAGGCTCTGAGTCTCCTGCAGGATTTCCAGAGCGGCCTTGACGATCGCACGGCGCAGGTCGCCGTGGTGATAGGGACGCTCGTCGGATTGGGGCTTCGGCATCGCTCGCCGATAACTAGCCGATGAAGTTGGCGATGTCAACATTTCGCATATCAGCCATTCCGCGATCGCCGGACCCGCAATGTAGACATCGCCAACTTTTGCCGCTATGAAGTTGGCAACGTCAACATTAGATCGTCGGAGCCCGAAACATGCGGTCCTGCATTCTTCTTCTCACGCTTCTGGTGGTGCTTGCCGGCTGCAAGCCGGAGGACGCGCCGACCGCACTCCGGCTGGTCCGCACGCTCGTCGTCGACCCCAAATCCATCGGCGAAGACCGCCGCGCGATCGGCGAGGTCAAGCCGCGATACGAGAGCGATCTGTCGTTCCGCGTCGCCGGCAAGGTGCTTTCCCGGCTCGTGGATGTCGGAGCGTCGGTCAAGAAAGGCGACACGCTGGCCACCCTTGACACCCAGGACTATCAGAATCGCCTGCGCTCCGCAGAAGCGGACGTCAGCTCCGCGGAGGCCGCGCTCGTCGAAACACAGGGCACGGAGGCGCGCCAAGCCAAGCTTTTAAAGGACGGCTGGACGCCGAGAGCGACCTATGACACCGCGCTACGGAATCTGCGCGCCGCCGAAGCCAGGCTAACCGCCGCCAAGGCCAATCTCGATCTGACTCGGGACCAGCTTAACTACACTGGGCTCAGGGCCGATTTCGATGGCGTGATTACGGCTGTCGGAGCGGAAGCAGGCCAGAATGTCAACGCTGGCCAAATGGTCGTGAAGCTCGCCCGGCCGGACGACAAGGACGGCGTCTTCAACATCGCAGAGACGGCCTTGACCGAAATCGGCACGACGCAGATCGAGGTCCTGGTTTGGCCGTTGTCCAATCCGGAACTAGCGGTGGAGGGCGTGGTGCGGGAGATCTCTCCGGTCGCTGATCCGGCGACGCGCACCTACGCAGTGAAAGTCACGCTGAAGAACCCACCGCCGCAACTTCGCTTCGGCATGAGCATCAGTGGCCGCTTGAAAGGGCAGGCAGCTCTCGCGGTCGCGCTGCCCCTCGCCGCTCTATTTGAAAACAATGGTTCTCCGGCTGTCTGGGTGCTTGATCAGCAATCGAACAGTCTCGCCCTGAGGCCCATCACGGTCGCGCGCTATGAGGCAAATACAGTCGTCGTCTGCAACGGCCTGGCCAAAGGGGACATCGTCGTCACCGCGGGCGTGAATACCCTGACGGTTGGCCAAAAGGTTCGGCTTGCCGAAGCAAACTTGGGCGGGAGTGACAGCAAATGAAACCCATCAACCTCTCCCGCTGGGCGCTGGAGCATAAGAGCTTCGTCGTCTACCTGATGCTGGTCGTCGCGCTCGCCGGTATTTTCGAATATCGCCGGCTCGGGCGTGACGAGGACCCGCCCTTCACCATCAAGACGATGGTGGTGAAGACGCTGTGGCCTGGTGCTACCACCTTGGAGACGATGCAGCAGGTCACGGACCGGATCGAGAAGAAGCTCGAGGAGCTGCCGAACATCGACTATCAAAAGAGTTACACGAAGCCGGGCAAGTCGGTGGTGTTCGTGTATTTGAAGGACTCCACCCGCGCCTCCGACGTGCCCGACCTCTGGTATCAGGTGCGAAAAAAGATCGGCGATGTCAAACAAACCTTGCCACAGGGCGTGCAGGGCCCCTTCTTCAACGACGAGTTCGGCGATACCTATGCGCTGATCTTCGCGCTGACTTCGGATGGCTTTTCTCACCGCGAGCTGCGCGATTATGCCGAGCGCGTGCGAGCCGAGCTGCTCAGCGTTCCCGACGTTGCGAAGATCGATCTTCTCGGCATCCAGGACGAGAAAATCTACCTGGAGTTCTCGACCCACCAGCTCGCCGCTATGGGGCTCGACATTTCCGAGCTGATACAGACGTTGCAGGCGCAAAACGCCATCCAGCCGAGCGGCACAGTGGACTCAGATGCAGAGAAGATCGCGATTCGTGTCTCGGGCCAGTTCACGTCCGAAGAGAGCCTCAAAGCCATCAATTTCCGTTTCAATGGCCAATTCTTTCGGCTGAGCGACATCGCCAAGGTGCAACGAGGCTACGCTGACCCGCAGCAGCCGATATTCCGATACAACGGCCGCTCCGCCATTGGCCTCGCCGTCTCGATGCGGAAGAACGGCGACGTCCTGGCATTCGGCGAGCATATCAAGGAGCGCCTCATCAAAGCGACGGCCGATCTGCCGGCCGGAATCGAATCGCACCTGGTTGCCAATCAGCCGGAGGTCGTTGAAGAGGCCGTTGGCGAGTTCATCAAGACCTTGATCGAAGCTATCGTCATCGTTTTGGCCGTGAGTTTCCTTTCGCTCGGTTGGCGCCCGGGCATCGTCGTCGCGATTGCGATCCCGTTGGTTCTCGCCATCACCTTCGTCTCTATGAAGCTCTTGGGAGTGAGCCTGCAGCGCATCTCGCTCGGCGCACTCATCATCGGACTCGGGCTCCTGGTTGACGACGCCATGATTGCGGTGGAGATGATGATCAAGAAGCTCGAAGAGGGCTGCGACAAGATCACCGCGGCCACGTTTGCCTATACTTCTACTGCCTTTCCGATGCTGACCGGAACGCTCGTTACCATTGCAGGGTTTGTTCCTGTCGGGTTCGCAGCGAGCAGTGCCGGCGAGTATACCTTCACGCTGTTCGCGGTTGTCGCCATTGCATTGACCGCTTCCTGGTTCGTCGCGGTGCTGTTCACGCCGCTGACAGGCGTTTTCATCCTGCCCGACAAGATGAAAGGTCATGGCCATGAGCCGACGCGCTTTGCTCGGGCGTTCCATGCCGTGCTCGATCGAGTGCTGCATCTGAAATACTGGGTGATCGGCGCAACCGTTGCGCTGTTCGTCGCCGCTCTCGCCGGCATGCAGTTCGTGCAGCAGCAGTTCTTCCCGAGCTCCGACCGCCCCGAGCTGCTTGTTGACCTGACGCTCCCGCAAGGGTCCTCGATCAATGCAACGCGCAAGGTGGTTGATGATCTTGAGAAAATACTGAAGACCGACCCCGACATCGAGCACTGGTCGTTCTATATCGGCAGCGGCGCCATCCGCTTCTACCTGCCGCTCGACCAGCAGCTCGCGAATGACTTCTTCGCGCAAGGCGTCATAGTCACGAAAGGATTCAAGATTTGCCCGGCCGTGCAAGCGCGCATCCTCGCCGCGTTGCAACGGCCCGAATTCGAGCAGTTGCAGCCGCGCATCAGCCCCCTGGAGCTTGGGCCGCCGGTCGGCTGGCCGCTCAAGTTCCGCATCAGCGGTGCCGACCCCATGAAGGTCCGCGAAATAGCACAGAACTTCGCATCACTGCTGGGCAAGACTCCGAACGCGCGAAATATCAACTTCGATTGGAACGAGCCGTCCAAGGTGGTTCGCGTCCAGGTCGATCAGGACCGGGCTCGAGTGCTGGGCATCAGCTCGCAAGCGTTGAGTCAGACTATCAACGCGGTCCTATCGGGCACGACCGTCACTCAGTTGCGCGACGATATCTATTTGATCGACATCGTCGCCCGCGCCATTCCCGATGAGCGCGCCAAGCTAGAGACCCTGCGCAGCCTGATGATCAACGTATCTGGCGGGCGCTCGGTGCCGCTTGAGCAGGTCGCCAAGCTCTCCTACGGAATCGAGCCGCCGCTGATCTGGCGCCGCCATCGTCTGCCAACAATCACGGTGCAAGCCGATACGGCGCCGGGCCTGGAGGCAGCGACCGTTGTCAAAGCGCTCTCCACCGAGCTCACAGCATTCAAATCGAACCTGCCGGCGGGTTATGACGTGGTTGTAGGCGGGACAGTCGAGGACAGCGCCAAGGCGGAAGCCAGCATTTTCGCGGTCTTCCCACTCATGATCCTGCTCATGATCACGATTCTCATGGTGCAGCTGCAGAGCTTTCAGCGGCTATTCCTTGTGCTTGCCACCGCACCGCTGGCTCTCATTGGTGTCGCTGCTGCGCTGCTTATCTCGCGCGCACCGATGGGATTCATTGCGATCCTCGGCGTGGTCTCGCTGATCGGCATGGTGATCCGCAATTCGGTGATCCTGATCGACCAGATCGATACCGAAATTGCCGCGGGCCAGCACCCATGGAGCGCGGTGATCGTGGCCACGGAGCATCGTCTGCGCCCGATCCTGTTGACCGCTGCCGCCGCCATTCTGGGCATGATTCCAATCGCGCCCACCGTGTTCTGGGGGCCGATGGCCTATGCGGTCATGGGCGGCCTCATCGTCGCGACGCTCCTCACGCTTGTCTTCCTGCCGGCGCTGTACGTTGCGTGGTTTCGCATCCAGCCAGCGGAAGCGACGAGTGCCTCGACGGGCAAATCGCTCGACGGCTGGAACGATGAGGTGCCCGCTGCGCAACAGGCCGCGGAGTGAGCCATGAGCGCTTTGATTGTGTCCGGCATCTCTACGCCCCGGGATGGGCTTGCGAACCGGGCTCGAGCTGGCTATGGCATAACATGCCATGCCATCCACGTGGCCCTAACTCAACGTACTGAAGGCCCTGTGATGCCGACTCGAAACGTGGTGCTGACGGACCATCAAGAGAAGCTCATTGACGACTTGATCGGGTCTGGTCGTTACCAGAACGCGAGCGAGGTCCTGCGCGAGGGCTTGCGCCTAGTTGAGCAGCGCGAGGCGGAAGATGCTGCCAAGCTGAAAGTCCTGCGCAAGGCCGCTGGCGCAGGTTTCGGCGCATTGGATCGAGGTGAGTTCAAGGAGTTCGACAGCATCGACGACCTTCAAGCATATCTGAACGCGGTCTCACCGCCTCAGGCATAACGGCTGCGAAATTCGTGCGGGTCTGGCGTGGACGCACCAAGCGGGAAAAAGCCAGCGAATATGAACGTTACTGGCTTGCGAACGGAATTGCTCCACTCGAAGCGAAGGGAGCGCTCGGCGTGCAGATGCTGCGCGAGGATCGCGGCGCGGAAACCGAGTTCGTGACGATCTCCTGGTGGTCGACCATCGAGGCCATGACCGGCGACGGCGGCGACCCGCACCGCACGCATCATCTCGACCGCGATCCGGAATTTCTAATCGAAGTGCCGAAGGAAGTGCAGATCCTGACCATTCTTGCAATGCGCGGCACGTAGAATTGCGAGGAAATTGAATCGAGCGCTCGATCGCGACTTGAAGCGAGTCTCACGCCCCCACGAGAGTCCAGAGGAAAAGTGCGGAAGCTGGATGGTCTGACCCGGCACTCTGGAGCAAGTTAGCTTTCGAGCGCTCGCGCCACGGCATCAGGGTCTCTTGCGATGACCGTCAGCAGCACTTGCGCGGCCTTGTCGGGACGGTGCGCGCCTTGCTCCCAATCTCGCACCGTCCCGAACGGGAGGTGGAACCGCGCCGCGAACTCTTCCTGCGTCAAGTTCAGCTTCTTGCGCAACGCGCGCACAGTCGGCACGCGGCGAGCACGCGCAAGCTGCGACTCGGTCGCTGGCGGAGCATCCGGGTCTGAAACCGCGGCTCGATGGCGCTGCTTTTCGCTCATGGCATCGAAGGCGCGCCAATCCGTCTTTGGCGGCTTCTTCGGCTCATCAAATACGCTCTGCCTCAGGCGGCGCGCGGACGGACTTCCCGTTCGATGCGGCGGCGAAGCTTTCGTTCGGCCGCATCCAAATCATAACGCGCTTGCAGGTTGATCCAAAAATCGGGCGTGGTACCGAAATAGCGCGCCAGACGAAATGCCGTGTCAGCAGTAATGCCGCGGCGGCCGAGCGCGATATCATTGACGCGTGAACGTGGCACTTTGATCGCCTGCGCGAGCGTGTAGACGCTGATCTTCATCGGCACCAGGAAATCGTCACGCAGGATTTCGCCCGGATGAATGAGCGGAAGCCGCCTGCCGGTGGTAACATCGCCAAAGTCGGTCCGGCCCGCATCCAAATCTTCGCGCTTGATGCTCATTGCATCATCCTCTGTGATAATCCACGATCTCGACGTTCCACACCGCGCCTTCTCGCCACTCAAAGCATATCCGCCATTGATCGTTGATGCGGACGCTATGTTGTCCGCGGCGATCCCCGTGCAAAGCTTCGAGATGATTGCCCGGCGGGATGCGCAGATCTTCGAGCTGCTTCGCCGCATCGATGGCAAGAAGCTTTGCTCTCACCCGGCTCTGAATTTGATTCGGCAAGCCTTTGACGAAGTAGCCTCCAAACAGCGCTGCCGTGCGCTTGTCAGCGAAGCTTTTAATCACAATGCGTGACGTACCGGAAAACGGTACGCTTGTCAACGCTTTGCGACGGAAGACATGAAGGCGTTGCGTCTGGCTGCGTTGCGCGGCATCGGCGCTGAAGGCCGCCTTGGATGCTTGGTTCGACGAAGTAAGAAAGGCGCGGTGGTCCAGCGCGGCGGATGTGAAGCGCAGCTACGCGACTGCCAGCATCGTCTCGGCCGATCGGATCGTGTTCAATATCAAGGGGAACGACTATCGGCTGGTCGCGGCCATCGACTTCGAGAAAGGTATCACGTGGATCAAGTGGATCGGCACGCACAAGGACTACGACAAAATCGATGTGAAAGAGGTGCAGCATGGCGGGTGAGATAAGACCGATCCGGACGAAGCGGGATTATGCGACCGCGCTCAGGCAGGTCGAGCGCCTCTGGGGCGCAAAGGCGGGAACGCGTGACGGCGACCGATTGGATGTGCTTGCAACGCTCATCGATGCCTATGAGGCGGAGCACTATCCGATGGACCCACCCGACCCCATCGAGGCGATCAAATTCCGCATGGAGCAGCAAGGGCTCACCCGGCGGGACCTGGAGGAGATCATTGGCACGCGCACCCGCATCGCCGAGGTTCTGAACCGAAAACGCGGACTGTCGATGGGGATGATCCGGCGATTACATGAGCGCCTCGGCATCTCTGCAGAAGTGCTGATCCGGCCGAGCCGAAGAAACGCGGCGTGAGCAACGCGCTGATCCATCACGATCTGGTTTGGGAGGTCGGAGTTGCTAAGCCCTGGCGTCCGGTCAAGCGCAAAATCGGCGGAATTTGGCGGCGATAGCGTATTCCGAAGTGGCGGCCACGGTCGATCAAGATGGGCAATGCTCGTTCGCCGTACCCCTGTGACGCCGCAGCCCGCGACGCGTGCGCCCGAGGCGCCCTGCGGACCTGGAATAAGTCCCGATCCTTGCCTTCCGGCTTGTAACGCGTTACTCTGTAACGCGTTACGGAGGGGAGAAATCCAATGACGGCGCCGGCCGAAAGGATGAAGATGATGCGGCGGCGGAGGCGCGCCCGGGGATTGCGCGAACTGCGTCTCGTGGTAGCCGATGCCCGCTCGCGGGCGGTGCGACGACGGGTGGCGAAGCAGGTCGCCAGTCTCGATCCTGATCGCGAGCGCGACGCGCTGCAGTGGATCGAGTCAGTATCCGAGCTTGATGCAGATGCGACGCGGTGACGTGGTGACTGTTGCCGTGGCCGGTGACTATGGCAAGTCCCGCCCGGCGGTCATCGTGCAGACTGACGCCTTCCCGGAGAACCATGCCTCTGTGGTGGTCTGCCCGTTGACTTCCGAGCTGGTGGACGCTCCGGATTTTCGCGTCACCATCGAGCCAACGCCCGAGAATGGATTGCGGCTCAAATCGCAGGTGATGGCTGACAAGCCGGTCACCGTGAGACGCGAACGGATCGGGCAGAAGACCGGGCGTCTCGGTAACCACGACATAGCTCGGCTCGGAATTGCTTTGGCGTTTGTCTTGGGGCTTGCGGATTAGAAATGCGCGGACCTTTCACATTGCGCGCGCTGGCGCGCCATTCTGGCCGGGACCGCTGCGCCCCTTTTGACTATTAGTGTGCAGCGCCGTAAAATTTGCCACATGGACGTCACCATTCACATTCCCGATGATCTCGCGGCCCGGCTCGGGACTGCGGTCGATTTGCCGCGCCGGGTGTTGGAGGCGCTTGCAGTCGAGGAATTCCGGTTAGGACATCTCACGCCACCGGAGTTGCGCCGTTTGCTTGGATTGGCGACACGTCAAGCGCTGGACACCTTCCTCAAGGCTCACGAGGTTTACATCTCGTATACAGTTGACGACCTAGACCACGATAGGGATGACCTTCGGCGTCTTGGATTCTGACCGCTGATGCGGCTCGTCGTCGCCGACACCAGTTCTTTGAACTACCTTGTCTTGATTGGGCAAGTCGGTGCAGACATAGGCTCGGGCTCGGGGACGATCGGGGTCGGTGCTTATGACCCATTGCGGAAGTTAGGTGTGCATCGCAGCAGTTGATCATATCGCCCGTTGCATACCGCCCGCCCGACAGCCATTGAGCCGTTCCCGAGCCTCGCGTAGGCTTTCAACCGAACTCGATAAGCCGCTTCAGCAGGCGACCGCCGCCATGGAGGGAAGAGGCACCGAAAGTGGACGGCCGCGATGCCGCAGGACTCCTATACAGACCTTGAAGAAAAGCTTGCGCGTGCGCAGCGTGGACTCACCGAGGCGCTGGAGCGAGAGCAAGCCACAGCGGAGGTGCTACGCGTCATCAGCTCCTCGCCCGGCTATCTGGAGCCGGTGTTTGAGGCGATTCTGACGAAGGCCACGCATATCTGCGAGGCCAAATTTGCTACGCTGTTCCGCTACAACGGCGAAACCTTCTTTCCGGCGGCGCACATCGGTACTCCGCCTGCGCTTGTCGAGGCTCACCGTCAGCGCGGCGCATTCAAGGCGGTTTCAGGCACCACGCTGCACGAGGTCTGGCAAACCAAAAGGCCCGTCCAGACGGAAGACGACGCGGCCGCGCCCGAGCCCGGTCACCATGTCAGGTTCGGCGGCGCGCGCTCAACGGTGGGCGTGCCAATGCTCAAAGAGAAAAAGTTGATCGGCGTCATCGTGATCTACCGCCAGGAGGTGCGCCCGTTCACCGACAAGCAGATCGATCTGGTTTCCAACTTCTCCGCCCAGGCCATCATCGCCATCGAGAACACGCGGCTGCTGAACGAGTTGCGCGAGTCATTACAGCAGCAGACCGCCACCGCCGACGTGCTGAAAGTCATCAGCCGCTCGACCTTTGATCTCGATACCGTGCTGAATACGCTCGTAGAATCGGCAGCCCGCCTTTGCGAAGCGGATATAGCGGGAATTGTTCGACCGAAGGGCGAAGTGTTTGTGCACGCCGCCGCCTTCGGCTTTTCGCCTGAACTCATTGAAATTGTGAAGCGGGCTCAACTCGTGGCGGGGCGGGGGACGCTTGCCGGGCGAACTCTGCTTGAAGGCAAGCCCGTTCATATTACCGATGTCGAGGCCGATCAGGAGTACACTTTCACCGAAGCTACAAAAATGGCCGGCATTCGTACGATGCTTGGGGTCCCGCTGCTGCGAGAAGGAATGCCGATTGGCGTGATCGTTTTGCAGCGTACTGCGGTGCGGCCATTCACTGATAAACAAATCGAGCTGGTCACGACCTTTGCAGACCAGGCGGTGATCGCGATCGAGAACGTGCGGCTGTTCGACGAGGTGCAGGCGCGCACGCGCGAACTAACCGAAGCGCTGGAGCAGCAGACGGCGACGGCGGAGGTGTTGCGCGTCATCAGCTCGTCGCAAGGCGAGCTGCATCCGGTATTCCAGACCATGCTGGAAAACGCGGTGCGCATCTGCGAGGCCAAATTCGGCATGCTGTACCGTTACGACGGTACTTTCTTTCACGTCGTCGCACTATTCGGTGTTCCCCCCGCGTATGCCGATTACCTGAGCCACGAACCGATTCGCCCGAGTTTGCAAAACGGTCTTGGTCGCGCCGTTCATACTAAGCGACCGATCCACATTCCCGACATCACTGCAGAGCGAGGTTATGTCGAGCGCGAGCCGTTGCGCGTCGCTACCGTCGAACTCGCTGGCGCCCGAACTCTCGTCGCCGTGCCCATGCTCAAGGAGGACGAATTCGTCGGAGCGATCGTCATTTTTCGCCAGGAAGTGCGCCCGTTCAGCGACAAGCAAATCGAGTTGGTGACGAGCTTCGCCGCACAGGCGGTCATCGCCATCGAGAATACGCGCCTGCTCAACGAGCTGAGCGAATCTCTACAGCAGCAGACTGCCACCGCCGACGTGCTGAAGGTGATCAGCCGCTCGGCGTTCAATTTGCAATCAGTACTCGATACTTTGGTCGCATCAGCGGCGCGACTATGCGGGGCGGATCACACATTGCTCTTCCGGCGCGATGGCGAGACCTGTTATCTCGCCGCCAATCACGGTCGCTCCTCCCGGTTCGAAGAGTACTTCAAGCAGCACCCCATTTCGATCAATCGGGGATCGCTGGTCGGACGAACTGTGCTCGAGGGAAAGGTAGTCCATATTCCAGACGCCCAGAGCGATACGGAATACACCATGGCCGAACTTATCAAGCTTGACCCTTTTCGCACCATGTTGGGCGTGCCGCTCCTGCGGGAGGGGACCCCAATTGGCGTCATCACTTTGACGCGGGCGATCGTGCAGCCTTTTACACAGCAGGAAATCCAGCTTGTCACGACCTTCGCCGACCAGGCGGCGATCGCCATCGAGAACGTTCGGCTTTTCGACGAAATCCAGGATAAGAGCCGCCAGCTTGCCGAAGCGAGCCAGCACAAGTCGCAGTTCCTCGCCAATATGAGCCATGAGTTGCGCACGCCTCTCAACGCCATCATCGGCGTCAGCGAGATGCTGCGGGAGGATGCGGAGGCGGCAAAGCAGGATATCGAGCCGCTCGACCGGGTGCTCGGCGCAGGCCGGCACCTACTCGCCCTGATCAACGACATCCTCGACCTCTCGAAGATCGAGGCCGGGCGGATGGAGCTTCATCTTGAATTCTTTCGACCTTGCGCCGCTGATCAATGATGTGGTCAAGACCATCGAACCACTTGCAGCCAAGAACAGCAATCAGGTCGCGGTCTATTGCGACGGCGAACTCGGGGCGATGCATGCCGACCAGATGCGGTTGCGCCAGGCGCTGCTCAATCTCATGAGCAATCCAAACAAATTTACCGAGCACGGCACCATTACGATCGACGCTTGTCAGCGACAGGAGAAAGGCGGCGACTGGATCACCCTTGCGGTAACCGATACCGGGATCGGCATGACGCCGGAACAAGTAGGCAAGTTGTTCCAGGAATTTTCTCAGGCTTCCTCGGCCACGGCCAGCAAATACGGCGGCACGGGCCTTGGTCTCGCCATCAGCCGGCGGTTCTGCCAGATGATGGGCGGGGACATCACGGTGGAGAGCGAGCCTGGTCGGGGATCAACCTTCACGATCCGGCTGCCTCGGATTGTGGATGCTCCCAAAGAAACGGCAGGCGCTCAGCCTGGCTGATCCCACGATAGGCCAACATCCACTTATCGATGCGGAGAAACTGTTCAGACAACCGGGGCCACCTCAGCTCCAGCCGTTTCCCACCCAGGCTGTATTCATAAGTCTCAATGCACAGTGCCTCATGGCTGCGCATGGCGACCGTTTACCCCGCCTTACCCTAAAGGTGGGCATAGGGCGGGGTGTAAGGCGGGGGTGCGGAGGACTTGCCGCGACTAGGTGACATCCTCGCAGCCGAACTGTTCGGACATCGTTGGTTAAATGTCCGCTTTGCGCCCCTGATAGCGATCTCAGATAGCGGACATTGGGCAGGACCAAGTTGGCACTCTCGCTATTTAGGTGCGATCCGGCCGGCTGCAACGCCGTAACCGGCCGGCTGCAACACCGAGGGTGTCGCGCCGGCTTCCCGTAGTACTCGGTCGCTCAGGCGTTCGGGGTCGCGTTCGCCGCGTCGCGCCAGCTCAATAATGCGGACGGCCATTGCCTCGCGCGCGCGTTGGTCGCCGTTCACCTGGAGCTTCCGACACACCTCCTCCAGGGCGGTGGACATCGCCCGCAGTGCGTCCGGGTCGAACGCGTCATCTTGCAAGAATGGAATGATTGTAGCCATGGCTGTCTCCTCCCTACTATTTCGATCTAGTCACGACTTGCTCTCAAGGCCCCAAAAAACTGAGGGATGGCGAACACTTGCCAGTAAGCATCCAGACGCTCAAACGCGCAGTGGTGCGCGTGCATGACGTGGGCAACTCCCGGTAAGCCGAAACGCGTGATGTAAGGACGGTTCGTCATGGTCGGCGCCGCAGAATGTCTTTGGTGCTGGTGACGAGAACGCAGGTGCAGCCGGTCTCGCTCCAGACGCGCTCGTCGTCCGCTCCAGGCGCACCGTAGTTGTAGTCGCCCGGAACGAGCTTGCGCCCGTCGATAAGCAGCTCGCCGTCGAGCAGATGCAGCTCTTCTACGCCCGCATGAGTATGCACTGGGTAACTTGCGCCGGGCGCGAGGCGGACCAGCATGCTGACCCGGTGTCTTTCCGTGTCGCTCGCGAGGAGCTTGCATTCAATCCCGGGCGCGACCTGTTCCCATTCCGGCTCCGACCACTGCCGCGCCGGCGGCAGCACCGGCTGTTTCCTGGTTGCACGCGAGGAGCGAATTGTCATGGAGGCCATCGTCGACGCTTACGGTTCCGAAGAACGGGCCATGGGTTGGTACTGCTACCTCGACAACAAATCGAAATTTCCATTCAAGGCGCGCTGTCGGTCAGTGCGCCCCATCTCCATGCTTAAGGCTGGAGAGCAAGTGGAAGTCGTCGGCATGGCGCCGGAAGACGAATACGAGAGCGAAATGTTCGTCTGGATCGTGCGGGACGCGGGCCGAATTGCTGTGCCTTTGGCGCAATTGCGACCATTATCGAAAGATCGGGACACCCAGGAAGCGGTCGGAGATTGGCTCTATTGGGTAGATCGTGGGTACGAGATGTGAGCGGCGCCAGGCGCACCGCGAGCATCAACTCGGACACGATCGGCAAGTACGCAAGGCCTGGACGGGACGTTCATCCTATTTCGCGGCTTCGAGGATGGCGATGTCCTTCTTAAGCAGGTCGTTGGCAAGCTCGGAGAGTGGCACGCCCTTTCTGGCCGCGAGGGCTCAAGGCAGGCTTGCACGTCGGCGTCGAGATACACGGGCAGATTGAGCCTCGCATCCGGCCGATGAAACTTGCCACGAGTGCCGCCGGAAAAGTCGATCTCAGAGGGGATGTCGTCGTCCTCTGGGGTGGTTGCATTCATGGTTCACCTCACGGTCGATGAAGATGGGCACTATTGCTTCGCCGTGACGCTACGATGCTGCTCGCCGGGCTACGCCGCAACTCGCGCACGTCGCCAAAGCCACTCGCGCCCTCTATGATGGCTGAACGTACCAATCGCGATTCTGGCATCGCGTCGCGCACCGGGTTCGAGTAATATCAGCCTCGAAAACGGAGTGGCCAATCTACCATGACCGAGCATCCTCGCATTGCGCTCGATCCCGAAGTGCTCGCCGGAAAGCCTGTCATCCGGGGGACGCGGCTTTCCGTCGAATTCGTAATCGGATTGATGGCCGACGGATGGAGCGAAGCCGACATCCTGGGGAATTACCCGGGGGTCACGCACGATGACATCATAGCATGTCTCGCCTATGCGCGTGACACACTGAGTTCGGAGAAGGTATTCCCGAGCGCAGCCTGATATGCGCTTTCTCGCCAACGAGAATTTCCCTGGGGCAGCCGTCAGCATCCGCGGTTTATCTGCGGACCGCCCAACCATCGAATTCAACAACCGGCGTCTGGGGCCGCGATACGAAGTTGTCGGCTTGACGTTTCCCATGCCGGGCCGTTCCTGCATTAACAACGGTCATCAGACGCCACGCTGTGTCCTCCAAGGAGGCATGGATAATGTCACGCGGATCAAGGAGGCGATCATTGATTGCCCCAAACCTAAAAACTAATATTGCTCGTTTATGGCTTACAGCCGAGACATTCTGCCAAACCGCTCGCAAGTCGCGGACAAACGTTGGCAAACTCTGATGCGACAGTTGTACACCATAGCTGTAATCTACCTTGTCTGACCCGCCCAAGAACCAATTTCGAATCCACTGATCGGAAACATAGGTTCGTAATCCGTAGTACGGTGGGGAAGTAATAATCAATTTCGGTCGACGGCCGTCGCAGGCCGATTTAAGAGTTGAAAGATTACGACTATCCGCGCATTTGACGCGGTGTCCAACGGAAGGCAGCGGGTGGCCGAAGTATCGAGCGGCTCTGGCACTTATGATGTCTAGTGTATCAACCGCCGGAGCGCGCAGGTTGATCAAAGCCATGCTGTCGCGAGGCGGATACAACGACCAGGACATTCTTGCGTATTTCACCCGGCCTACCCGATCGATCAACCATCGTGTCATTGGGGAAATTCGTACTGAGAAAAAGCACAAGACGTTGAAGGCTGCGTCAGAAGATGAACTGGATCAATTCCTCGCGGCGTGGCCCGATGTGGACCCGAATACAGGCCTCAGCCTTCGAGGTGACGAACTCCTGATCAAAGCGCGGGAGGCAATGATTGCAGCCGTTCACATTTTTAATGGAGCGGGACTCACCTTTCGCGCAGAACTGTTCATCGTCACAAGCATCATCGCATGGACGTATCTGTTGCACGCATGGTGCCGCCGCGAGGGCATCGACTACCGCCGCAAGGCCGGAGGCGTTGTACAGAAAACGAAAGAGGGTGAAGACAAGTATTGGGAACTTGGCAAATGTCTGCAACACGAAAATTGTCCGCTACCCAAGGGAACCGTGACAAACTTAGATTTCCTCACCGAATTGAGGCATGAAATCGAGCACCGATCTACGAACCGGATCGACGATGCAGTAAGCGCAAAGCTGCAAGCGTGTTGCATCAACTTTAACGACGCCATCAAATCACTTTTTGGACCCCAGTACGGGCTCGAAAAGCGGCTCCCGATTGCGCTTCAATTCGTTACGTTCAGTTCGGACCAACGCTCCGTGCTCAAACAAGCGAGTGGGCTTTCCCCGCATGTTGAAACAATGATGGAAAAATTTCATCAAGGTTTGACCCCGGAGGAACAGGCCGATCCGCGGTTCGCCTATCGCGTTGCTTTCGTACCGAAGGTTGGCAACCGGGCGTCAAGTGCTGATCTTGCCGTGGAGTTTGTAAAGGCTGACTCAGAGGATGCGGAAGCGATCAACAGGGTGTTGTTGAAGGAAGTAGACAAGCGTCGATATACCCCAAAACAGAGTTTGCCAACTGATGCAGGCAGAAGGCCATCCCAAATTTGGCCAACACGAGCACATCAAATTCTGGAAACTGCTGGACGCCAAGAACCCCGGAAAAGGATTCGGTAGGCCGGGCGACTACAAAGGCACGTGGATTTGGTATGACAGTTGGCTTGCGCGTGTGCGCGCACACTGTCAAGAGCAAGCGGACAAGTACAAGTAACCACCCGCGCCGCGCACTCGGACCCGGACTGCCATGGTCGGCCGAATTGTTTTTAGAGGTGCCGGACTGAAAGCACACCACCCCATTTTTCATTCAAGTATTCACACACCAAACGCCGATGACAGTGATGAGGGCGCGCGGCACGCCGCTGTCCGATGGAGCGCTGCCCAACGACTTGTGGTGTGCTGACTTCAAGGGCGAGTTCAAGCTCGGCAACGGCCGCTACTGCTATCCGCTCACCGTCACCGACCATGCCTCGCGCTTGCTGCTGTTGTGCGAGGCGCTGGAATCAACCAATCAACCCGCGAGAACCTCGCATTCACCGCCTTCGAGCGGCTGTTCCGCGAGCGCGGCCTGCCCAACGCCATCCGCTCCGACAATGGCGTCCCCTTCGCCAGTCCTAATGCTTTGTTCAACCTCTCCAAGCTCTCGGTCTGGTGGCTCCGCCTCGGCATCACCATCGAGCGCATCAAGCCCGGTCGGCCCCAGCAGAACGGCCGCCACGAGCGCATGCATCTGACCCTGAAGAAAGAAGCCACCAGGCCCCCCGGCATGAACAGCCTGCAGCAGCAGGGCCGTTTCGACACCTTCATGCACGAGTTCAATACCGAACGCCCACACGAGGCCCTCGCCATGAAGTGCCCAGCCGAGCTCTATTCCCTCTCACCGCGCCGCTACGACGGCCTGCCCGAGCTCAGTTATCCATTTCACGATCGCAACATCCTCGTCACCGCCTGCGGCCGCATCTGCCTGCATCGCAAGAAGATCAACATCTCAACCGTGCTCGCAGGCCAACGGCTCGGCATCAAAGAAGTCGATGACGGCATCTGGCTCGTCAGCTTCAGCCACTACGATCTCGGATACTTCGACCTGGAGCAGAAAACCCTGCAAACCCTCGACAGCCCGTTCGGCCCGAGGTTGTCACACATGTCTTAGGTACGTTCTGTTACCTATGTGTCCGGGCTGGACACACATAGTTTTTTGGCGCGCCCGGAAGGATTCGAACCTCCGACCCCCAGATTCGTAGTCTGGTGCTCTATCCAGCTGAGCTACGGGCGCGGCTTGCGCGGTGCGCAGGGAGAATGCTCCCGCCACGGATATGGGCCGGGAACGCGCCCCTAGCTATAGGCTTCGATTCGCATTGGCAAGTTGGGGCTCAATCGCTCAATCGCTAGCCGGCAGCCGATTGTGAATCTTGATGGAGCAATGACACCGGACGTTTTGCGCTCTTTCCCGCAGGCGCGGCAAGCCCGGAGCTTGAACGATCGTCCGCAATGTCGAGCACTGGTCCGACTGCGAGCCGCGTCCGCCGGCGGCCGGGCGCGCCGATGCGTAAGTCGATGCCGAGGCGCGCCAAGAATTCCGACGCACCACCAAGATCCGCGCACACGGCCAAATCATCTTGTCAAATTGCCATCCAGCGTATAGAACAAATCATGAACATAGGATTTGCCACCATCGATGCCCCATCCCAAAGCAGGGCTATCGCATATGACTGTTCAGCAAACGCCGTAATACCTCCCCTGAAAGGGGGAGGTCGGCGAGCAGAGCGAGCCGGGTGGGGTCGGCTGCAACAATCTCGCGCGTCGAAGCGACCCCACCCTACTGCCGGTCGCTCTGCTCCGGCGCATAGCCGACGCTTCCGCGTCGGCGTTCTTGGCACTAAGAACGGCGGCCGATGGCCGCCTTTGCTCCCCTGAAAGGGGAGGTACACCGAGTTTGCGCCAAACGAACCCGACAGAGGACGGCGGGCCGAATGGCATTTTGGCCAAACGAACCCAGCGGCCCGGCAGCAATCCTCGCCAATCGAACCCAACAACGGCAGATCGGATCAGCGAACGGCATCTGGCCAACCGAACCCGAGGAGGCAGACCACGCGGCAGGCAGAAGGCACGATTTTGGCCAAACGAACCCGACCGAGGCCGGCGGGCCGAGCGGCATTTCGGCCAAACGAACCCGAGGAGCGCGGACCACGCGGCAGGCAAGACAGGCTGCCAGGATTTTCGTCAAACGAACCCCAACAGGTGCCGGCGGCCGAACGGCATCTGGCCAACCGAACCCGACCGAAGAGGTGAGAAACCGCGCATCGGCGGTCTCGGCCGAACGAACCCAGTCCTCACATGCTTTGGGCCAAGGGAGCGTGTGTTTTGGCCAAACGAACCTGACCCAAGAGATGCGAGGATGACATCCCATTACGTACCCTGAGGCGAACCGTCAACGCTCCACCAAACCGGGGCAAGCTCGGGAGCATGTTTTGGCCAAACGAACCCAGCCCCAAGCGGCGTGTCTTACGCAGCTCGCGCGCTCGCCGCGCCGCTGGTGAGCTCGACCGCCCGGTCCGGGATGGTGAGGCGGAAGGTCGCCCCGATGGTGCCTTCCACCAGGCGGATCTCGCCGCCGTGGGCGCGCACCAGCTCGGCCGCGATGGCAAGACCGAGACCGGCGCTGCCGGTGCGGGTCGAGCCCTGGAACGCCTCGAACAGGTGCGCGCGGGCGCGCTCGGAAAGCCCCGGGCCGGTGTCGGAGACCTCGATCACCACCACCGCACCCTCGCGCCGTCCGGTGAGGCGGATCTGATCGCGGCCGGGATCCTTCGCGTCGCGGCCGTCGAGCGCCTGGAGCGCATTGCGCGCGAGATTGAGCAGGATGCGAAACAGCTGGTCGGGATCGGCGTCCACCATGAGACCGCGCTCCACCGCGCTGATCCAGCGCACCGGCGCGCCGGCATCGAGCCCCAGGGTCTCGCGCACGGTCTCGACCAGCGGCTCGAGCGCGAGCATGCGGCGGTCGGGCGCCGGCTCCTGCACGCGGCCGTAGGACAGCGTCGACTGGCAAAAGGCGATGGCGCGCTCGAGCGCGCGCATGAGCTGCGGCGCGAACCGCTGCACGTGCGGATCGGCGACCTTCGCCAGCCGCTCGGAGAAAAGCTGCGCCGAGGTGAGGAGATTGCGCAGATCATGGTTGATCTTCGATACCGCAAGTCCCAGCGCCGCGAGATGGTTCTTCTGCGCCAGGAGCGCAGCGAGATCGGACTGCATGGCGGCAAGCTCGCGCTCGGCGGTGCCGATCTCGTCGGCCCGCGCCGATGCCGCGATGATGCGGGCGGGATTTTCCGGGTCGGCGCGGAACGCCACCATGTTGGCGGTCATGCGCCGCATCGGCCGCACCAGCAGGAAATGCAGCGCGAGGAAGACCAGCGTTGCGGAAATCGCGGAAATGATCAGGGAGAGGATCAGGATCCGGATGGAGAAAAGCACCATGGCGCTGCGCAGCGGCGCCTCGTCGATCACGATCTCGACGAACTCGCCGCCCATGGGCGCCGGCCCCACCACGCGCATCACGTCGGTCTCGGCGCCCAACAGCGTCTCGAACGCCTCGATGATGGCCCGGTGCCAGGACATGTTGCGCATGTCGATGTCCTGGTTGACCGCCGGCGGCATGTCGGAAACCGCGAGCAGGCGGCGCTGCTGGCCCATCTTGAGAGCAACCGCGCGCGCGCCGATGCTCTCCAGGATGTGACGCGCCGCAGCCTCCGGCACCCTGCCGTCCGGCGCCGTCTCGAATACCAGCGCCGCGGTATAGGCGGCGGAGAGCCGGTCGTTGAGCCAGTTCAAGCGGAAATTGGCGACGGAGGGGACGTAGATCAGCACCTCCGCCATCATCACGAACAGGATCGTGAGAACGAGGAGCTTGCCCGAAAGGCCGAGCCGGAGTGCCCGCGCGCCGCGTCCCCGCTCGAGCCCGGCTCCGGCGCGGGGTCGTGCCCGGGTTGCTCGGTCATGGTCTTCGAAGAGAGCGCTCAAAGCGGACGGATTGCCGGGTCAGGTCCGGCAATGACGGCGGAAAATGCTGCATCGTTGTGGACCAAACCCCGCGATAGGACGCCTGTGGGGCCCTCAACCTCACCCAAATCGGCGCAGCCACGCAATGGTGCGCTGCACAAAGGCGTTGGTCAAGCCAGGCATGAAATAGGTCATTGCCGCGCGTTTTCCAACTTCCGACAGGGTGGGATAGGGCACGACGATGCCCGCAAGCGCCCGCACCCCGAGCCCGCGGCCTATCGCCAACGTCCAGGTGGTGATCAGCTCGCCGGCGCAAGCCCCCACGATGGTCGCGCCCAGAACCTTGCCGCGGCGGCTGGTGATGATCTTGACGTGACCGATGGTGTCGCGCTCGGCCTGGGCGCGATCGTTCTCGTGGTAGGGCCAGCGCAGCACGCGAAAGTCCACCCTTCGCCTGCGCGCCTCCCTCTCCGTCAAGCCGACATGGGCAAGCTCGGGGTCGGTGAAGGTCACGCGCGGCACCGCGTCCTCGTTCACCCGCACGGGCAGGCGAAAAAGCGCGTTCCGGATGACCAGACCCGCGTGATAATTGGCGCGATGGGTGAATTGCGCCCCGACGACGGCATCCCCGATGGCGTAGACGCGCCTGTTCGCGGTCCTCAGGCCCTGGTCGACCGCAATTCCCGCCCCGTCATAGGGGATGCCGGCCTGCTCCAGGCCGAGGCCGTCGGCGTTTGCGCGCCGGCCGGTGGCAACGAGCAGATGGCTGCCGCTGATGGCCTCTTCGCCGCTCCCGCCGCGAACAATGGCCTCCACCTTGCCATCCGCCGCCTCGACGCGAACGACGGCGACGCCCGGGCGCAGCGCGACGCCCTCGCGCGCGAGCTGGTCGAGCACGACGCCGGCGCATTCCGGGTCCTCGCGCGCCAGCGGCTGCCCGGCGTCGAGCACCGTGACCGCGCTTCCCAGGCGCCGAAACGCCTGGGCAAGCTCGAGCCCGAGCGGACCGGCGCCGATGACGATGAGATGCTCGGGCCGGGCGGTGAGATCGAACACGGTCTCATTGGTGAGGTGCGGCGTCGCCGGCAACCCCGGGATGGGCGGCAGCAACGGCGAGGAGCCCGTTGCAATGACAAACCGCCGCGCCTTGACCTCGACCTCCTCGCCGCCGGGTCGAGATACCGTCACGGTCTGGGCATCCCGGAAGCGTGCGGCGCCCTCGATCACCCGCACGCCCAGCGCGCGGAAGCGCTCCTTGGAATCATTCGGCTCGATGGCGGCAATCACCTCGTGAATGTGCTTGTGCACTCCGGCAAAATCGACGTCGAGGGCTCCCGCCGACACGCCGAAGGTTCCCGCTCGTGCGAGCGCGCGGGCGTGCTTGCCGGCGGCGATCAGCGATTTCGACGGAACGCATCCGGTGTTGAGGCAATCGCCTCCCATCTTCGCCTTCTCAACCAGAACCACCGGCACCCCGAAGGCCGCGGCGGCCGCCGCCACGGAGAGCCCGCCGGAGCCGGCGCCGATGACGCAGATATCCGGGGTCAATGTTTCCGCCATGCCAAGAACCGCTTCACCATCACCGGAATGAGCGCGAGCAGCCCGAGCGCCACCAGCGCGGCGACGAGTTGCGGCGTGAGCACGTCGGCGGCGCGCAGCTCCAATCGACAATCGCTGCCGCCGGCGGCAAGGCACCCGGCATAAGCCGACTGGCCCGCCTGGATCACGCTTTGCAGCCCGCTGCCGACGAAGGCGAGAGCGAATGCCGCCGGCATGATGCCGAGCACGGTCGCCGCTGCGAACGGCGCCAATCGCACCCCGCACACCGCGGGCACCAGATTGACCAGCCAGAACGGAAAGACCGGCACAAGCCGCAGGAACAACAGGTAGCTGAAGGCGTCCTCGCGAAAGCCCTCTGCGATCTTCTCGACTGCCGGTCCTGCCCGGCGCAGGAGGTAGTCGCCGAGCGCGCTCTTGGCAATGAGGAAGATCACGATCGCGCCGGCGCTCGCGCCCGCCACCGCGGCGATTGCACCGAGCACGGTCCCGAACAGAATGCCGCCGATCACCGTGAGATAGGCTCCAACCGGAAGGGAGAGCCCCACCGCAGCCGTGTAGAGCGCGATATAGCCGGCGAGCGCACCCGCATGGTGCGCGGCAACGAAATTGCGCAAGGCGTCGTGGTGGCGAGCCAGCGTCTCGAATGAAATCTCGCGGTGCCATCCCATGGCGATGATGACAACCGAAACAACGCCGACCGCAATGAGCGGGGCAAGGCGTCGCAGCGAGATTTTGCGGCCGCTGTTGCGCACGGTCGAAGCGGGCTGGTTGTCGACGCTCATGTCGCTAATCTAGTGTCTCTGGATCGTGATTTTGACCGATTGAAATTGCAGCATCTAGCTCCATCCCTCCCCCGCGTCCCGCGGGGGAGGGTGGCCTCGCTCTCTGCGAGGCCGGGTGGGGGGATACGCAGCGCCTCATCGATAAGCGTCAGCACGCCCTCCAGATTGCGATCGATTTCATTGTTTTCTCCATGCGCGCAGATGAACCCACAATTCGACTTCTTGCGGGGTCATGCGTTTTCGAAGTGTGCGAGAGCGATTTCGTTTGCCATGGTCCCCCACCCGGCCTTGCTTCGCGAGGCCACCCTCCCCCGCGTCCCGCGGGGGAGGGATTGCAGCCTTTCGCGCCCTCCCCTATAAGCCGCGGAATTCGGCGGCAATCCTTGCAATCGGGCGCAGGGCACCGGCGCCGCTCGATGCCTCGTCCACCATCATTTGCGGCCAGCGGAGAACGACCGGTGAAACGCACCTATCAACCGAGCAAGCTGGTGCGCAAGCGCCGCCACGGCTTCCGCGCCCGCATGGCAACAAAAGGCGGCCGCAGGGTCGTCGCAGCCCGCCGCGCGCATGGACGCAAGCGGCTGAGTGCCTGACTTTGTTCGAGCCCGCGGACGGCGTCGTGGCCGTGGAACGGCTGAGAGAGCGGGCGGATTTTCTGGCCGCCGCGTCCGCGATGAAGGTGCCGACCGCGGCCTTCGTGTTGCAGGTTCGCAAGCGCAGCGACAAGGATGGTCCGGTACGTGTCGGTTTCACCGTATCGAGAAAGGTTGGAACGGCGGTCGAGCGCAACCGGGTGCGGCGCCGGCTTAAGGAAATCGTCAGGCTGACCGGCGAAACTGGCCTTCTCGCCGGCAATGACTATGTGCTGATCGGACGGCGCGCCGCGCTCTCGCTGCCGTTCGAGCAAATCGCCAATGATTTCAGGCAGGCGCTGGGACGGCTGCGAGTCGCCAAATGACCGACCAAAAGAACACAATTCTCGCCATCGTCCTGTCCGCGCTCGTCCTGATCGGATGGCAGATCTATTTCGGCCTCCCGCAAGTAGAGAAGCAAAAGCAGATCCAGCAGCAGCAGACGCAGGAGCGTCCGCAGCCGCCCGGCTCCCCGGTCCCGCAGACCGGCGCCCCGTCCCAGCCGGGTCCTGGCGCGACGCCACAGGTGCCCGGTCAAACCGGCCTTCCCGTCCAGACATTGACGCGCGAGGCGGTGCTTGCGGCATCGCCGCGCGTGCGCATCGAGACGCCGAGCGTCTCCGGCTCGCTGTCGCTCAAAGGCGCGCGCCTCGACGACCTCTCCCTCACCAAGTATCGCGAGACGGTCGACCCGCGCTCGCCCCCAATCGTGCTGCTCGCCCCCTCGGGAAGCCCTGCGCCGTTCTACTCCGAGTTCGGCTGGGCGCCGGCAACCGGGACAACGGTGAAGGTCCCAGGCCCCGACACGCTCTGGCAGCAGGCGGGAGGGGGGACGCTGTCCGTCGGCCGGCCGGTGACGCTCGTTCATGACAACGCCGAGGGGCTCGAATTCCGCCGCACCATTGCGGTCGACGAAAACTACATGTTCACCATCAAGGACGAGGTCGCGAACAAGGGGGCGGCCCCGGTCACGCTCTATCCTTATGCCCTCATCTCGCGGCACGGCACCCCGCCGACGCTCGGCTACTACATCCTGCACGAGGGCCTCATCGGGGTGCTGGGCGACAAGCTGCAGGAGGAGAGCTACGCCGACGTCGAGAAGAAAAAGGACATCCTCTTCACCTCGACGAATGCCTGGCTGGGCTTCACCGACAAATATTGGGCGGCGGCGCTGCTGCCGTTACCAGCAGCAAAGATCCAGGCGCGATTCTCCGCGTTCCAGAACGGCATCAAGAGATACCAGACATTCTACAATCTCGACCCGGTGACGGTGGCTCCCGGAGCAACCGGCGCCGCCGATACGCGATTGTTTGCGGGCGCCAAGGAAGTATCCATCGTCGACGGATACAACGAGCAGCTTGGGCTCAACAAGTTCGACCTGCTCATCGACTGGGGCTGGTTCTATTTCATCACCAAGCCCATGTTCTTTGCGCTCGACTGGATTTATCGCCGCGTCGGGAATTTCGGCGTCGCCATCCTGATCCTCACCGTCCTCATCAAGATCATCTTCTTTCCGCTGGCCAACAAGTCTTATGCCTCGATGGCCAAGATGAAGGCCGTGCAGCCGGAAATGATGGCGATCCGCGAGCGCTTCGCGGACGACAAGATGAAGCAGCAGCAGGCGATGATGGAGCTCTACAAGAAGGAGAAGGTCAATCCGGTCGCCGGCTGCCTGCCGATGCTCGTTCAGATCCCGGTCTTCTTCGCGCTCTACAAGGTGCTGTTCGTCACCATCGACTTGCGACATGCGCCGTTCTTCGGCTGGATCAAGGATCTCTCCGCCCCCGATCCGCTCACGATCTTCAATCTGTTCGGGCTGATCCCCTGGGATCCGACCGTGATTCCGGTGATCGGTCCATTCCTCCAGCTCGGTCCCTGGCCGCTCATCATGGGCGTGACCATGTGGTTTCAGATGAAGCTCAACCCGCCTCCGCCGGATCCGGCGCAGAAGATGATCTTCGATTACATGCCGGTCATTTTCACCTTCATGCTGGCGAGCTTCTCTGCCGGGCTGGTGATCTACTGGGCATGGAACAATACGCTCTCCGTCCTCCAGCAGAGCGTGATCATGCGAAAGCACGGCGCCAAGATCGAGATCATCGACAACGTCAAGGCCTTGTTCGCCAGGAAGAAGAAGGCTGAGGGGTAATCTCAATCCGTAGCCACAAGCGTCATGACCGTGCTCGTCGCGGCCACCCACGTCTCTCTCCGCGGCAAGTCAAACGTGGATGGCCGGAACAAGCCCGGCCATGATGGGAACGGTTTTGCTGCCCCCGCCATGCCGCCACCTGGCCTCACCCGCGCGGAGATCGAAGCCGGCCGCAAGCTGTTCGCCGGCGATTGGCAATTCCACTGGGCCGCCGGATCGCTCGCCGCGCTGCCTCCCATGCGCGGCATCGAGATCGCTTTTGCCGGCCGCTCCAATGTCGGCAAGTCGAGCCTGATCAACGCGCTGACAGGACGCCGCGCGCTTGCGCGCATCTCGCATACGCCGGGACGTACGCAGGAGCTGATCTTTTTCGCGGGGCCGTCGAGGCTCACCCTCGTCGACATGCCGGGCTACGGTTATGCCGCCGCCGCGAAGTTCAAGGTCAAGGCCTGGACCGAGCTCATTCACGAGTTTCTCCAAGGGCGCGCCAATCTTGCTCGAGTCTACCTTCTGGTCGATGCGCGTCACGGGCTCAAGGCCGCCGACGAGGTCGTGCTCGCGACCTTGGATCGAGCGGCGGTGAACTATCAGCTGGTGTTGACCAAAGCCGACCAGGTCAAGGAGGCCGATCATGCGGGATTGATCGCGGCGACCAGGCGGGCGGCAGCCAAGCACCCCGCAGCCCATCCCGAGCTTCTGCTGACCTCGGCCCGTACCGGCGCAGGCATTCCGGAGCTGCGATCCGCCATCGCGCATCTCCTCGCCGAGCGCACTGCGCCTACCCGTCAGGCCCCTTCCGCGTAAGCCGGTAGCTCGCTAAAAGGCGCGAGCTGAACGAAGCCGCGCACGTCCGTTCGATTGGTGTCGGAAAATTCCCATGACCATTTCTCCCCACGATATCGCTCACGTCCTGTCGGAAGCGTTGCCGCACATGCAGCGCTACGACGAGGCGACGGTCGTGGTGAAATATGGCGGCCATGCCATGGGCGAAGATGATCTGGCGAAGAGCTTTGCACGCGATGTCGTGCTGATGGAGCAGACCGCCATCAATCCGGTGGTCGTGCATGGCGGCGGCCCGCAGATCGGCGGCATGCTTGCTCGTCTCGGCATCCAATCGCAATTTGCGGACGGCCTTCGCATCACCGATGCCGCCACCATCGAGATCGTCGAGATGGTGCTCGCCGGCTCGATCAACAAGCAGATCGTCGGATTCATCAATGAAGCCGGCGGCAAGGCTGTGGGGCTGTGCGGCAAGGACGGCAATATGGTGGTCGCGCGCAAGGTGAGCCGGAACATGGTCGATCCACAGTCGAAAGTGGAGAAGATCGTGGACCTCGGTTTTGTCGGCGAACCGGAGAAGGTCGACGTTACCGTGCTCACCCAGATCCTGGGCCGCGATCTCATCCCGGTGCTGGCGCCGCTGGCGACGTCAAGGGACGGCGTCACCTATAACGTCAATTCCGATACGTTCGCGGGCGCCATTGCCGGCGCGCTCCAGGCAAAACGGCTGCTTCTCCTGACCGATGTGCCGGGCGTGCTCGACAAATCGCGCAATCTGATCAAGCAGCTTTCCGCCAATGACGCCCGGCGGCTCATCGCCGACGGCACCATTTCCGGCGGCATGATCCCGAAGGTCGAGACCTGCATCTATGCGCTGGAAGCAGGCGTCGAGGGCGTCGTCATTCTCGACGGCAAGGTGCGCCATGCGGTGCTGCTCGAGCTGCTCACCGACCACGGCGCCGGCACCCTGATCATGCGCTAGGCAAATCTGTATCGGCTGATTGTGGTTTCCGACTACCAGCGGGCATTTACCTTGGTTCCCACTCGTAGACGTCGCACTTGCATAAGCGCAGAATAAGCGCCAATTTCAATGAAGGTGGTTGCGGGGGCCGGCAGAATGGGAGCCGTGTCATGACGCAATCGGCTGTTCGTCTCGCACTCTGCATCGTGGTTTGCGCCGCATTCGCCGCTACCCCGGCGGACGCGCGCGGCGGCGGCGGTCATGGCGGCGGCTTCGGCGGCGGCGGCTTTCGGGGCGGCGGTGGCTTCGGCGGCGGTGCTTTTCGGGGCGGAGGCGGGCACTGGGGCGGAGGCGCGCGCTCATTCTCGGCGCCGCGTGCCGCGCCACGAATGTCGGTGCCTCACTTCGCGCCGCGCATCTCGGCACCACGCATCTCGGCACCGCGCATCGCGGCACCGCGCATCGCGGCACCGCGCATCGCGGCACCGCGCATTGCGCCGGCGCGCATTGCCCCGCAGGCCGCGCGCGTGCGGCACATCGCGGCGCCACGCTCGGCGCCGCAACGCTTTGCACGGCCGCAGCACGTGGCGCCGCGCCAGATCGTTGCCGGAAGCATTCCGGCAGCCCGCGCAGTGGGCAGCCTCGCCGCACGGCCCCATGTCAGCCCGGGCCAGCATGCGGGCCGGGCTTTCGCACTTGCCGGAGCGGGCGCTGCGGGCGCGCATATCGTGCGCAATCAGTTCTTCGCCAACCGGCCCGCTTTCGCACGCGCAACCTTCAACGGCCGGTTCGCGCGGTTGCCAGGGCGGCACCATCATCACCGGCATTTCCGGCCCGTGGTGATCGGCTGGTTTGGGCCGCTGTTCTGGCCCTACGCCTATGACGATTTCCTCGGCTATACCTTCTATCCCTATGCCTACGACGCGTTCTGGCCGGCGGCATATGACGACGTCTATGACGGCATGTTCGGACTCTACGAGGGCGGCATCCCCGCCGCCTACGCCGCCACCGGCACCTACACCGCACCCGGCACATACGCTGCACCCGGCAGGCAGCCCGGCGCGAGCGGCGGCCGCACCGTCGCGCACCAGATTTGCAGCGGCCAAACCGCGGGCGTGACCGACTGGCAGATCGACGAGATCGCGCGGGCGGTCGAGCCGGATAACGCGCAGCGCGCCGCGCTCGATGAGCTCAAGACCGCCACGGAGAAGGCGCTCGACATCCTCAAGGCGGCGTGCCCCACCGAGCTTCCGAGCACGCCGACCGGACGCATCGCGGCCATGCATGCGCGTCTTGCCGCGATGCTCGAGGCTGTGCGCACCGTGCGCGCGCCGCTTGCGGCATTCAATTCCTTGCTGAGCGACGAGCAGAAGGCGCGCTTCAACGCGCTCGGCTCCGGCGACGACAAGAATGAGCCGCAGACCCGGCGCGACCTGACGCAAGCCTGCAACGAACGCGCATCGGGGATCGCCAGCCTGCCCATCGAGCGGGTGGAACGCGCGGTGCAGCCCGACAACGCGCAGAGCAGCGCGCTCGCCGATCTGCGCAATGCGATCTCAGAAGCAGGCGAGTTCCTGAAATCGAATTGTCCGACCTATAAGCCGCTTACCCCGGTCGTTCGCCTCGACGCCATGGAGCAGCGGCTCGATGCCATGCTGCGCGCTGTGAATACCGTGCAACCCGCGCTGGCGAAATTCTACGGCTCGCTCAGCGACGAGCAGAAAGAGCGTTTCAACCGCCTCGGACCCGGTCAGGGCTGATACCTCGGCGGCGCCACCACCGCGCGATCATCGCCCCGCTGCAGCCGGGGCGAGCCAGCAATCGTGGCCTCATGCGTTCTGGTGGAACTGCAATCACTCCGCCGCGATGCGGACCTCGGGAGCGGCCGAGCGCACCTCGGCGTCGACATCCTCCTCGAACTTGGTGAAGTTCTTCTGGAACATGCCGACGAGCTTACGCGCGGTATCATCGAAGGCTGCTTTGTCCTTCCAGGTCTTCATCGGATAGAGAAGGTGCGGCTCGATCCCGGGCACCGAGCTCGGAACCGCGAAGCCGAAATAGGGGTCGGTGCGGAACTTCACGGTCTTGAGCGAGCCGTCGAGCGCGCCTGTCACCAGCGCGCGCGTCGCCTTGATGGGCATGCGCCGGCCGATCCCGTAGATGCCGCCCGTCCATCCGCTGTTGACCAGCCAACAATCGACCTTGTGCCTGGAGATGTATTCGCGCAGCACGGCGCCGTATTCCGCCGGCGGACGCGGCAGGAACGGTGCACCGAAGCAGGTCGAAAACTCGGGCTCGACGCCAACGAGGCCTTTCTCCGTGCCGGCGACCTTGGCGGTATAGCCGGAAAGGAAATGATACATGGCCTGCGCCGGAGTAAGCTTGGCTATCGGAGGGATCACTCCGAACGCGTCGGCGGTGAGAAGGATGATGTTCCTGGGATGCCCGGCACGCCCGCTGCGCAACGCCCGCGGCATGAAATCGAGCGGATAGGCCGAACGCGTATTCTCGGTCCTGGAATCGTCGTCGAAGTTCGGAATTCGCGTCTCTTCATCGAACACCACGTTTTCCAGCACCGTGCCGAACCGATTGGTGGCGGCATAGATGTCTGGCTCGGCTTCCTGCGAGAGCTTGATGCATTTTGCGTAGCAGCCACCCTCGAAATTGAACACTCCGTCGGGCCCCCAGCCGTGCTCGTCGTCGCCGATCAGCACACGATGGGGGTCGGCGGAAAGGGTCGTCTTGCCGGTGCCGGAAAGCCCGAAGAACAGCGCCACGTCCCCGTCCTCGCCGACATTGGCAGAGCAGTGCATCGGCATGATGCCTTGCGCCGGGAGATAGAAGTTGAGCGTGGTGAAGACCGACTTCTTCATTTCGCCGGCATATGACGAGTTGCCGATCAGGATGATCTTCCTGCTGAAGTCGATCGCGATCACGGTCTCGCTGCGCACGCCGTGGCGCTTGGGATCGGCCTTGAATGAAGGCAGGTCGACGATGGTGAGGTCGGGAATGAACGAGTTAAGCTCGACGCACTCGGGTCGGATCAGCAATTGACGGATGAAGAGGGAATGCCAGGCGAGCTCGGTGAAGACCCGGGTCCTGATGCGGTAGGCGGGATCGGCACCGCCATAGAGGTCCTGCGCGAACAGCTTCTTGCCGCGCGCATGCGCGATGAAATCCTCATAGAGAAGCTGAAAATGGGCTTGGGTGATCTTGCGGTTGCCTGCCCACCAGACCGTCCCTTCGGTCAGATCATCGATGACGGTGTGCTTGTCCTTGGGCGAGCGGCCGGTATGAACGCCGGTTTGCGCGCAGAGCGCGCCCCCCTCCACGATGGTGGCCTCGTGCGCCGCAATGGCGTGCTCGTAAAGTGCCGGCGCGGTCAGGTTCCAATGGACGGCGGCGATGTCCTTGAATTCGAATTTGTCGGCGCCGTAACTGCTGTTCCGCAGACCCGTTTCCTGCACGACTGCTCCCTCCGCGACACCTCCGGCTGGCGCCGGCCATACTCCCCGCGCTTCGACCTATAGGGGGGATCAAAACCCCTGCCAAGGCGCAACAAGGCGCAATGCAGCGTTAGAGTTTATGCCGCTTTGATCCGCGTCAACTCGGACCGACGAGTTTTCTTCCTTTCTCTGTCCCATGTCCGTCAGGGCCTGCGCCGATCGACCAAAGCGCGTCCCATCCCTTTGTTCCAATGCTGCATCGCAACAAGGCAGCTATTCCGCAAGCCCTCTATCCGTCAGCCATTTTTGGACGAGACCAGCGACCGCATCACTGTTGCTGTCCATCATGATCATATGGGAATTACCCTTGATGCCGATGTCGGGCAGATCGACGATATCGATATGGCCTCCGGCGGCTTTGAGAACGCCGGCATAATCGACGCCGCCCTGGCGGATCCTCGACCAGCGGGGGTGGTCCTTGGCATTGTCGCCGTAGACGACAAGCACCGGCGTGGCTTTGACCGAGGCGACCTTGTTGCGGTCGCCGCCCACCGTCGGCTCGACCGCGACCAAGGCTTTCACTTTGTCGGGCCGCGCTTCGAGCACCTTGTAGCCGAAGGCGCCGGACTGGCTGTGCACCATGACCACACACGGGCAGACCTTATCCACCAGCTCGAGATAGGCGGCGACGATCTGGTCATCGGTGGTGAGCCACCGCGGCACGCCCTGTTTCATGAATTGCTCGTAGGCGTCCGTCGGAAATTGCGTCCCCGGATAGGTCGTGCGCTTGGCCTTGTCGTCGTTCCAGGAGCCGGGCGGGCCGATGCGGAAGCGTTCCCAGGGATCGCCGAAAGGCAGGAAGACCGCATCGCCCTTGAAGGTGTTGGTCCAGCCGGAGCGGCCGCGCTCGACCGCGTCGGAGAGATAGGTGTCCCAACCCTTGCGGATGAAATAGCTGAGCCAGCCTTCGGTGCCGTCGGGCTTGGTCTCATAGGTCACGCCGGTGAGCCCGCCGCCGTGCCAAAGGAGGAGCGGCAGCTTGCCCTTGCGGTGCTGCGGGAGGAAATACTGCACATACATCTGCTCGACCTGGTATTTGCCGTTCGGATCGATCTTTGCGGGCACGCCACCTGGCGTGAACACCACCTCCTTGATCGGCTGGCCGGTGATCTCGATCAATCTGCCGCCAAGGTGGAATGAGCCCATGTCGCGCAGCACGATCGGTTCCCTTGTCTGGGCGAAAGCCGAAGCCGCAACCAAGCCTGATGCGAGCGCAAGAACCACTCGGCGCATGCCGTCCTCCTGTCCAGGTATCAGGGTTCAGTCGTCCGTAATCAGATCCCGCGCACGCATTTTATGATCACTGATCAGTGACTACTGTTTGCCTGGTTTCCCCTCGCCTCCTGCGCCAGCTGCCTGAGCACCTGGCGCAGCGCTGCGGACGTGCGCACGCGCTGCGGGAACGCAAGCCGCAGGGCAGCCCGGTCGAGTTGCAGCTCGAGGCCTTCAGGATCGCAGCCCACACACCGCCATTCCCCCTCGCGCGCCGCGAGGAGCCTGGTGGCATAGAGCCGCACCGCCTCAGCATGATCGGCGTTCATGTGCGCGACGATCTCGGGCTCGGCCGCAATGAGCTCGGCCGCGTCGAAGGTCTCAGTCAAGACGTCCTGCGGCTTGAGATCGACGATGCGGCCAAAACCGGCGACGAGGTGCGCGGCTTTGACGGCGATGCGGTAAAAAGCGAAGTCGGCGAAGCCTGCGAACATTTCTGCCTCAGGATGGCGGGCCAGGTACCGCCGGCGCGCCGCCGGATCGTCGGTAGCCTCCCCGGTTCCCTGTAACATTACCCGGGCGCCTTCCAGTGGATCGCCCTCTCGGCGTTCGTCGAGCATCAAGGAGAGCCGGGGATCGACGAGAACATTCTTGGTATGCACCGCCAGCCGGGAGATCAGCAGAAGCGGTGCACCATCGGAGGCGGTCGCGACATTGACCAGGGAACAATAGGGGTCTCCCGAGCCGGGGATGAGCGTTGCCAAAGCCCCGGAGCGGCTCTCGCGCAGGAGCTTCTTCGCGGCCAAGGCTGGGACGAACTCAGATCCTGCTGGCATCGACGCCTCCGCTCGCAGAACGCATATCTGGCAAGCGGCCTCGCTTGCGCGAAAAAGCAGGGTTCATTCGGTCGGTACCCCAATTTGCCGGCGACCAGCTTGATGCTTAACCGACTTTGCGCCGAGCGCCCAGGCAAGCTATGGTAACAAAGCCATTGACGAATCACGCGTTTGTCAGGGATTCGTCACATTTCGGCCTTGCTTTGCGGGCTTCAAAGTCCCCCGGGGCGAAACGAGGACAGGGGCTTCATGCCAACCATCGCTCTCGTCGACGACGACCGCAATATTCTGACCTCGGTCTCGATCGCGCTCGAGGCCGAAGGTTACCGCATCATGACCTATACCGACGGGGCCTCCGCGCTCGACGGTTTCAAGACCAGTCCGCCGGATCTCGCCATTCTCGACATCAAGATGCCGCGCATGGACGGCATGGAGACGTTGCGAAGGCTGCGTCAGAAGTCCGACATGCCGGTGATCTTTCTCACCTCCAAGGATGAGGAGATCGATGAATTGTTCGGGCTCAAAATGGGCGCCGATGATTTCATCCGCAAGCCGTTCTCACAGCGCCTTCTGGTCGAGCGGGTGAAGGCCATCTTGCGCCGCGCGGCACCGAAGGACGGTACCGCACCGAAAGAGACCGATGCCGCCAAGGTGTTGGAACGCGGCCTCTTGCGCATGGATCCCGAGCGCCACACCTGTACCTGGAAGAATGAGCCGGTGACGCTCACAGTGACTGAATTCCTGATCCTGCAAGCGCTTGCAAGCCGGCCGGGTGTCGTCAAGAGCCGCAACGCGCTCATGGACGCCGCCTACGATGATCAGGTCTACGTTGATGACCGCACCATCGACAGTCACATCAAGCGCCTGCGCAAGAAGTTCAAGGGAACCGACGACGATTTCGACATGATCGAAACGCTCTATGGTGTCGGCTATCGCTTCAAGGAGATGTAACGCTGCAAGGCGAGGCGTCGGCGCCGGGGGATGATGCGGGGCGCCACCGCTGAATTGAGGCCGGCGGAACCAGGGGGCGCGCAACCAGCTTAGACCGACCGTGCTCGAGCGAACGCCGGATAGTTTCACACGCCTGGTTGAGCCTCGACGGCTCGACGACGAACGGCCATTTGCCGCCAAGCGTGGACGGCTCGTCGAGCTATTGCACCAAGGCTGGCATCTCTTTGTCCGCGTCAGCTTCGCGAGCCTCACGCGGCGGATCATCTTCCTCAACGTGACCGGCCTCCTCGCGCTGGTCATCGGCGTGCTCTACCTCTCGCAATTCCGCGCCGGCCTCATCGACGCCCGCGTCCAGAGCTTGCTGGTGCAAGGCGAGATCATCGCGGGCGCTATCGCCGCCTCGGCAACGGTCGAAACCGACACCATCACGATTGATCCGGAGCGGCTACTCGAGCTGCAAGCCGGGGAAAGCTATGGGCCATCCGACGAGGCGCTTTCGGGGCTGGAGTTTCCCATCAATCCGGAACGCGTCGCGCCGGTGCTGCGCCGGCTGGTATCCCCGACCAATACGCGCGCCCGCATCTATGACCGAAACGGCGGGCTCATCCTCGACAGCCGTAATCTTTACGATGTGATGCGTTTCGACTTGCCCCCGCCGACGCATAAGCCGGGCTTCCTCGAGCGCGCCTATATCGCCATCCGGACCTGGTTCGGCCGCGGCACGCTGCCACTCTATCGCGAGCTTGGACCGCAGAACGGCAAGAGCTACGGCGAGGTGGCAAATGCGCTCCAGGGGTTCAAGTCGAGCATGGTGCGCATCAACGAGCGCGGGGAGGTCATCGTCTCGGTCGCCATCCCGGTGCAGCGCTTCCGCGCGGTGCGCGGCGCCCTCATGCTGTCGACGCAGGGAGCCGATATCGACAACATGGTGGGGGCGGAGCGCCTCGCCATCTTCAAGCTCTTCCTCATCGCCTCGGGCGTCATGGTGGTGCTGTCGTTCCTGCTCGCAGGAACCATCGCGGGGCCCGTGCGGCGGCTCGCGGAAAGCGCGCAACTCGTGCGCCGGCGCATTCGCACGCGCGTGGAGATTCCCGACCTCAGCCACCGACGGGACGAGATCGGGCATCTGTCGGGCTCGCTGCGCGACATGACCGATGCTCTCTACAGCCGCATCGAGGCGATCGAGAGCTTCGCCGCCGATGTCGCGCACGAGCTCAAGAATCCGTTGACCTCACTGCGCTCGGCGGTCGAGACCCTTCCGCTCGCCAAGACCGATCAAACCCGCAACCGCCTGCTTGCGGTGATCCAACACGACGTCAAGCGCCTCGACCGGCTGATCTCCGATATCTCCGATGCGAGCCGGCTGGATGCGGAGATGCAACGGCACGAGGCGCAACGCATCGATCTCACGAAGCTTCTCGTCACGGTGGTGAGCGTAGCCAACGAGCGCCACGACGATGGTGTGAGCGTGCAATTGAGCTTCGAGGGCGCCAAACCCGGCGCGTTCACGGTATTGGGTCACGATTCGCGGCTCGGACAAGTGGTGGATAATCTCATCGACAATGCCCGCTCGTTCTCGTCACCGGGAAGCGCGGTGCGCGTCAGTTGCCGCCGATCGAGGAACGAGATCGAGATCATGGTCGAAGATGACGGTCCGGGTGTGCCGCCAGAAGCGATGGAGAGGATTTTCGAGCGCTTCTACACCCATCGGCCGCATCAGGACTTTGGACAGAATTCAGGCCTTGGCCTGTCGATCTCCAAGCAAATCATCGAGGCGCATGACGGGCGCATCTGGGTAGAGAACCGGCAAACGGCAGGCGCAGATGAGAACCAGGAAATTCTCGGCGCCCGATTCACCGTGCGGCTGCCAGCAATGTGATGGCGCCCGAATCCCCGAGCGAGCACGCTTCGGCCGTGCTAGCGGGTGCTCGCGCGGTGCTGATTCGCGGCGCGGCAGGAGCCGGCAAGTCGCGCCTCGCGTTCGCGCTCATTGGGGCCGCGCAAACCGGGTTGCTGCGGTTCGCGCTCTTGGTAGCAGACGATCGCGTTAACCTTGAAGCATGCCACGGGCGTCTCATGGTGCGGCCACCGCCCGCTCTCGCAGGACTGATCGAAGTGCGCGGCATTGGGATCCGGAGGCTCGAGTACGAGGCGCTTGCGATTGTCGGTCTTGTGGTCGACCTCGCGGCCGAAGATGCCGAGCGGTTGCCGACAGCCGGCGATACCGTCATAAGCGGCATCCGGTTGCCGCGACTTGCGATTGCGCCCGGCGGCGATCCGCTACAGCCGGTGATTGCAGCGATCACCACCGCCGGCGACATTAAATCACGGTCATGAAACCTTGCGCGGGGTCGGTGCGGTACAAAAGTAACGTCCCAGGGCGCGAGATCGGGGTGGTTTCCTGTGCGCGGCCGCACGCGGGGAGACACCTTCTGACCGCAATGCAACACACCCTCGGAATTGCGAAACGAGCCCTTGCGCACGGCTTTGGGATGCTCATGATGGGCGCCCTTTCGTGCGGTGCAACCGGCTTCCGCCGGCGGGGGACTTGATGATTGGTCTCGTTCTCGTGACGCACGGGCGCCTCGCTCTCGAATTCCGCTCTGCGCTGGAGCATGTCGTGGGACCGCAATCTCAAATCGAGGCCGTGACGATCGGGCCCGATGATGACGTCGAGCAGCGGCGCAAGGACATCATTGAGGCGGTCAAGCGCGTGGACAGCGGTGAGGGGGTCGCAATTCTCACAGACATGTTCGGCGGCACGCCGTCAAATCTCGCCATTTCGGTCATGGGCCGCCCTAAGGTCGAGGTGCTTGCCGGTATCAATCTGCCCATGCTGGTCAAGCTCGCGAAGGTGCGGGACGAGTGTCCGCTGCCTGAGGCGGTGGCAGCTGCCCAGGACTCCGGCCGCAAATACATCACCATCGCCAGCCGCGTTCTGACCGGCAAATGACCGACCCAGCGGGCCTGGACGATTTTGCGGCCGACGGTCATCGTCCGAACGATGCGGCGGTCACGCGCGTGCTCGAAATCTGCAACAAGAAGGGTTTGCACGCGCGCGCTTCGGCGAAGTTCGTGCAGACCGTCGAGAAATTCGAGGCCGAGGTGAAGGTGAAACGGGGACAGGAAGTCGTGGGCGGGACGTCCATCATGGGCTTGATGATGCTGGCGGCAGGTCCCGGCACGACCATCACGGTGGAAGCGACGGGAAGAGAGGCCAGCGAGGTCATTGAGGCGCTGGCCGCGCTGGTCAGCGGAAGGTTTACGGAGCAGGAGTGAATGGCTGCCCCTCCTCCGCTCGGTCGCCGGGGAAGAAATACCTCCGCCGCGATCTGTTAGTTAGGCATAAGGAAATCCTTATATCCTCGTTGCGTCCGTCAAACCGCCCTGCTATAGCCAGCATCAACACGGCGTGTCGCCGGAGAGCATCGGCGCCTTCTCCAATCATTCAAGGACCGTCATGAAAGCAGCATCGCAAGCCGCCGGAACTGCGCTCGCCGCGAAGCCTGCCGCCAACTACGTAGTCAAGGACATCAGCCTTGCCGAGTGGGGTCGCAAGGAAATCGCCATTGCCGAGACCGAGATGCCCGGCCTTATGGCGACGCGCGAGGAATACGGGCCCGAGCAGCCGTTGCGCGGCGCGCGCATCTGCGGATCGCTGCACATGACGATCCAGACCGCGGTGCTCATCGAGACGCTCAAATCGCTCGGAGCGGATATACGCTGGGCTTCGTGCAACATCTATTCCACCCAGGACCATGCTGCCGCGGCGGTCGCCGCTCGCGGCACCCCCGTGTTTGCGGTCAAGGGCGAGACGCTCAAGGATTACTGGGACTACCAGCACCGGATCTTCGAATGGGATGACGGTGGGGCACCCAACATGATCCTGGATGACGGCGGCGACGCCACGCTTTTGATCCATCTCGGCCTGCGCGCCGAGGAAGGCCAAACCAGCCTGATCAGCAAGCCCAACAACGAGGAGGAGGAAGTCCTGTTTGCGGCCACCAAGCAGCGGCTCAAGGACAAGCCCGGCTGGTACAGGAAGAACGCCGATTCCATTCGTGGCGTGACTGAGGAAACCACAACCGGCGTTCACCGGCTTTACGAAATGCAGAAGAAGGGCACGCTGCTATGGCCGGCGATCAACGTCAACGACAGTGTCACCAAGTCGAAATTCGATAATCTTTATGGTTGCCGCAAGTCGCTGGTCGACGGCATTCGCCGCGGCACCGACGTGATGATGGCCGGAAAGCTCGCCATGGTGGCCGGCTTCGGTGACGTCGGCAAAGGCTCGGCCGCCTCGCTGCGCCAGGCCGGCTGCCGCGTCATGGTCTCCGAGATCGATCCGATCTGCGCCTTGCAGGCCGCGATGGAAGGCTTTGAAGTGGTCACCATGGAGGAGGCTGCGTCGCGGGCGGATATCTTCGTGACCGCAACGGGCAATCTCGACGTCATCACCATCGATCACATGCGCAAGATGAAGGACCGCGCCATCGTCGCCAACATCGGACATTTCGACAGCGAGATCCAAGTCGCCGCGTTGCGGAACTTGAAATGGCACAATGTCAAGCCGCAGGTCGATGAGATCGAATTCCCGGACGGCAAGCGCATCATCTTGTTATCGGAAGGCCGGCTGGTGAATCTCGGCAACGCAATGGGCCATCCGAGCTTCGTGATGTCGTCCTCCTTCACCAATCAGGTGCTGGCGCAGATCGAGCTGTGGGGCAATCCGAGCAAATATGAGAAAAAGGTCTATACCCTACCCAAGCATCTCGACGAGAAGGTCGCTCGGCTTCACCTTGCCAAGATCGGTGTCAAGCTCACGAGAATGTCAGACCGGCAGGCAACCTACATCGGGGTCCCGGCCGAGGGGCCGTATAAGCCCGACCACTACCGATACTGAGGCCGCTATGGCGTGGGCCGGCGCAAGCGCCCATATTCAGCGGAAACGAAGCCTCTTGCCATCGGTTTGCCGCATCCGCCGGCGATGCTGCACGCCTATATCTGGAGCCATGCGATGTGCCGCTGGATAGCCTATCGCGGCGAAACGATCCCGCTGGAGGAATATGTAACCGCCCCTGCGCACTCTCTCGTGGTGCAGAGCCAGAGGGCGCTGGAGTCGACCGCCTCCACCAATGGTGACGGGTTCGGGATGGGTTGGTACGGCGAGCATGCCGAGCCCGGGCTCTATCGCGAGGTGCGTCCGGCCTGGTCCGACGAGAATCTGCGCTACCTGTGCCGTCACATCCGCTCGCATCTGTATTTCGCGCATGTGCGCGCCTCCACCGGCACGCCGATCATGCGCCCGAACTGCCATCCGTTTGCCTGCGGCCGCTGGATGTTCATGCACAATGGCCTGATCGGCAATTGGTCGCGCTTGCGCCGCAAGGTCGAGGCGCTCATCCCCGATGCGGTCTATGGCTCGCGTATCGGCACGACTGATTCGGAGGCGGTGTTTCTCGCCATCATCGGCGCCGGAGGCGACCGCGACCCGATCGGCGCCACCGCGCGCGTGCTCGCGACCCTGACCGACATGGTGACCACCAAGGAATACAAGGAGCCGTTGCGCTTCACGGCAGCGCTCGCCAACGGCCGCGACCTCTACGCCTTCCGCTACGCCGCCAATACCCAAGCCAATTCACTCTATTATCGCGAGTCCGGAGGCAATGTGGTCATCGTCTCCGAGCCGCTCGACACCGAACGGGCGCATTGGAAGCCGGTGCCGCCCGGCCACGTCGTCGTCGCGCAGGGCGACAAACCGGCGAGGCTCGAGCCGTTCCGCACCGAGCAGCGCGTGGCGGCGGAGTAGGGGCGGGTTTCAAACCCGCCCCTACATCAGCAAACTTGCCGCCTGCGAGCGCGAATGCTAGTCCGCGCCCCATGAATGCGGCCATCCAAAACATCCGCAATTTCGCGATCATCGCGCATATCGACCACGGCAAGTCGACGCTCGCCGATCGGTTGATCCAGTCGACCGGCGCGCTCGCTGCGCGCGAGATGGTGGAGCAGGTGCTCAATTCCATGGACATCGAGCGCGAGCGCGGCATCACCATCAAGGCGCAGACCGTGCGCCTCAATTATCGCGCGCGCGACGGCAAGCACTACACGCTCAATCTGATCGACACTCCGGGACACGTCGATTTTGCCTATGAGGTCAGCCGCAGCCTCGCCGCCTGCGAGGGCTCGTTGTTGGTGGTCGATGCCTCGCAAGGCGTCGAGGCACAGACGCTCGCCAATGTCTACCAGGCGATTGATAACAATCATGAGATCGTGCCGGTGCTCAACAAGGTCGATCTGCCGGCGGCCGAACCCGACAAGGTCAAGCAGCAGATCGAGGACGTCATCGGGCTCGATGCATCGCATGCGATTCTCATTTCGGCAAAGACCGGCGAGAACGTGCCCGAGGTTCTGGAAGGCATCGTCACTCGGCTGCCGCCGCCGCGCGGCGACCGCGACGCGACGCTCAAGGCGCTTCTCGTGGACAGCTGGTACAATTCCTATCTCGGCGTGATCGTTCTCCTTCGCATCGTGGATGGCGTGCTCAAAAAGGGTCAGCGCATTCGCATGATGGGGACCGGCGCGGCCTACGAGGTCGACCGGGTCGGCGTCTTCACCCCGAAGATGATCGACGTCGACGAGCTCGGTCCCGGCGAGATCGGCTTTCTCACGGCTTCGATCAAGGAAGTGGCCGACACGCGCGTGGGCGACACCATCACCGATGACCGCAAGCCGGTGCGCGAGGCCCTGCCCGGCTTCCGCCCCGCGGTGCCGGTGGTCTTCTGCGGGTTGTTTCCGGTGGATGCAGCGCAATTCGAGGACTTGCGTGCCGCCATGGGCAGGCTTCGCCTCAACGATGCGAGCTTCACATTCGAGATGGAAACGTCGGCCGCGCTCGGCTTCGGTTTCCGCTGCGGTTTTCTGGGCCTGCTTCACCTCGAGATCATCCAGGAACGGCTCGAACGCGAGTTCAACCTCGACCTGATCGCCACCGCGCCGTCGGTGATCTACAAGATCATGCTGACCAACGGCAAGCAGATCGAGATCCACAATCCAGTCGACATGCCGGATCCCGTGCACGTCGAGGAGGTGCACGAGCCTTGGATCCGCGCCACCATCCTCACGCCGGACGACTATCTCGGCAGCGTGCTCAAGCTCTGCCAGGACCGGCGTGGCGTGCAGGTCGAGCTCACCTACGTCGGCAACCGCGCCATGGTGAAATACGACCTGCCGCTCAACGAAGTGGTGTTCGATTTCTATGATCGCCTGAAGTCGGTCTCGAAGGGCTACGCTTCCTTCGATTATCACCTCACCGATTTCAAGCCGGCCGAGCTCGTGAAGATGCAGATCCTGGTCAACGGCGATCCTGTCGACGCGCTCGCCATGCTGGTGCATCGCACGCGCGCCGAGAGCCGCGGCCGCGCCATGGTGGAGAAGCTCAAGGAGCTCATTCCGCCGCACATGTTCCAGGTGCCGATCCAGGCCGCGATCGGCGGCAAGATTATCGCGCGCGAGACCGTGCGCGCGTTCCGCAAGGACGTGACCGCGAAATGCTACGGCGGCGACGTGACGCGCAAGCGCAAGCTGCTGGAGAAGCAGAAAGAGGGCAAGAAGCGCATGCGCCAGTTCGGCAAGGTGGAAATCCCGCAGGAGGCCTTCATCGCCGCGCTCAAGGTGGATGTGTGAACGAGGGCCTGCGCCCATTGGCACCCACAGACCATAAGTCCGTGACCGGTTCGTAGCCGATCCACCGTCAAAATTTCCAGTCGCTGCGCAGGATGGCATCAACGCAGCCCGCGCCGGAAACCACGGCGCACGCGATCGCGAGCATGCCTGTCGCTCCCGCATGGAGACCGCGCCGCACGAGCGCCGAAACGACCACGGCGATCAGCGGCAGGGTTGGAACAAAATAGCGTCCCTGTACGCCCCAAACCTGGTCAGCATGGATGGGTGTCCAGATCACGTAGAAGATGAGCAGAACCGCAAGGCTGTAAATAAGCGTCGTGATACCGGCGGCAAGCGCCGCCGGCAGGCGCGCGGCGCAATGCAAGGGTGTCGCGAACGTCGCCGCAAGCAGCAGGCCAATGGCGGTGTAGACCCAAGACCGCAGCACGGTATCGAACAGGCCGAGCACTCCAATGATCTGGCGCATGAATTCGGCCATATCCATGGCGCGAAACATCCCGAAGACCGCGGCTGGAAACTCGAACGGATGGGTGAGCATGAAGTGAAGCTTCCAGCCCGGGTTGAACTCCTGCGCTGCGGCTCCCGTAAGCTCGACCAGTCGCCAAGCGGCTACGTCGGCCGTGCTGACGGCGCTCCACAAGGCGGCGGCGGCCAGTGCGGGGAGCGTGGCGACCGCCGCGACCCTCCAACTTCCGGCCGTCCGCGGGCGAAGCCATTCCAGCAGCACAAACGCCAAATTCGGCGGCTTGCTCAGTGCGCACAGCAACATCCATCCTGATCGTGTCCCTGGCGTTCCCGTTGGCAAGCCACTGACGGCACGCAGGAATATCGCCACGACGACCAGGCTGAAGGCAAATGCCGCGGCATCGGCATTGACGACGGCTCGCCCGTAGAGCGTGGAAGGAAGCATGGCGATGGTCGCGAAGCTCCATTTCAGCGACGGTGTGCGCGCAACGGCGTAGACAATCACGGCGGTCATCAGCGCGAGGCCGGCAAGCCGCATGAGGTAAAATGTCGACACAAATCCCAGCCCCGCCGCGCGTGCGACCAAAGCCGCCGCGGCCTGAGGAAGGTAAGCGACAGGGGAATAGCCTTCCGACCCGGCATAGGGAACGAACACCGCCGTCCGCTCAGCGGTCTCGAGTGGCCTTTGGCGGTAAGCATCGATCACCTGCTCAAAGGGCACCCCCTCGCCTCTCCCCGTGCTTTGCCATTGATCAAACAAACTGAAGTCGCGATGAAACAGGCCGGGCAGAAAAATTCCCTTTCGGCCGAAATCGTCCTGAGTGGATGGAATGACATCGCCCTGCGCAATTCCATAGGCACGCAAGAAATGGGCAGTCTCGTCCGGCCCGCGAAGCGGCGGCGTGATCGCGATGATGACGCTTCCGAAGACCGCCGAGAGCAGAGCAAGAACGGCAGCCGGGTGGGCAGTCACGGTGCGCCGGCGGATCGCGAGCGAAACTGCGGGACCAGGATTGTGCAATGCGGTCGACCCTACGGCGCCAATTCCTTCCATGCGCACAAGGTAGGAAGGAGGACACCGATGTCCAGCTTGCTTTCGACGCCGTGGATCAACAAATGCTCCAACGGGAAATGAAGTCCGCGCCAATCACTGTGCGGCTATGAGCGCGCCGCCGGCACGAAACTGATCAATTGTCGCGTCGTCAAAGCCCCACTCGGCAAGGGCGGCTGCGCCGCCCTCTCCGCATTGCGGCGCGCCGCGCTCGACCTCCCCCGGTGTTCGCGACAAGCGCGGCGCAGGTGCGGGTTGGAGCACTCCGCCGCGTTCCATGAATGTTTCCCGCGCACGATTGTGGGGATGTGCCGGGGCTTCGGCCAGCGACAAAACCGGCGCGAAGCACACATCGTGCCCGTCGAGCGATTTGCACCATTCATCGCGGGTTTTTTGCTTGAACACGTCACATAGACGCGCCCGCAGCTCCGGCCAGCGTGCCCGATCATGCCGTGCCGGCAATGTTGCCGCATCGAGGCCGAGAAGCTCCATGAGCCTGGCGTAGAAGCGGCCTTCGATGGCTCCGATGGAGACATATTTTCCATCCGCGGTTTCATAGACGCCGTACCATGGCGCGCCGCCGTCGATGGCGTTGACGCCGCGATCGTCGTGCCACAAGCCGGCCGCCACACGGCCGTAAAAAATCGACATCATGCTCGCCGCCCCCTCGCTCATCGCGGCGTCGATCACCTGGCCTCGGCCGGACAAATTCCTCTCCAGCAAAGCGCAAACGATGCCGAAGGCCAGATACATCGCCCCGCCGCCGAAATCGCCGACCAGGTTGAGCGGCGGCACCGGCGCTTCGCCGTGGCGGCCAATGGCGTGCAGCGCTCCGGAGATGGCGATGTAGTTGATATCGTGACCGGCGGCATGAGCGAGCGGACCGTCTTGACCCCAGCCGGTGACCCGTCCGTACACAAGCCGCGGGTTTCGTGCGAGGCACGCCTCCGGACCAAGGCCCAGGCGCTCGGTGACCCCCGGCCGGAAGCCTTCGATCAAGACGTCGGAGCTTTCCACGAGCGTCAGCACGATCTCGATTGCCTCCGGGCGCTTGAGATCGAGCCCGATCGAGCGGCGACCGCGCGCCATGACGTCGAATTTGGGGTCGAGCGGCAGACCCAGGTCGACCGGCTCGAGCCGGTCCACCCGCAAGACATCGGCGCCCATGTCGGCAAGCATCATCCCGCAGAATGGCCCGGGGCCAATGCCCGCGAGCTCCAGGACCTTCACGCCGGACAGAGGACCGCTCATTCCTGAAAATTCAACCGCTGCTGCTGTGGATCGTCGGATTAATTGCTCGCCGGTCGAGCCAGCGCCGCAGCCGCCAGCGCCGGCCGGCGATGCTCCGGAGATCGACGTCCGTGACCAGCCGGGCGCCGCCGCGGCGACGCTCTAGCATGATCTTGCGGTTGTGGAACTGCTCGAGCTCGGGGCGATGGCCGACGCTTACGATGGTGGTGGCGTGCAACTCCTCCGTCAGCAGCTTCATCAGCTTGTCCTGGCTTTCCGGGTCGAGCGCCGAGGTCGCCTCATCGAGCACGATGATATCCGGACGCTGCAGGAGAATCCGCGCAAACGCCAAGCGCTGCTTTTCGCCCCCCGACAAGGTCTGCTCCCAGGGCGCTTCCTCCTCGATCCGATCGACGAGATGCTCGAGCCCGACAAGCTTCAAGGCGTCGGCAACCTCATCGCGGCTCTTGTCCTCGGCCGCGGCCGGATAGGTCGCGGCCCGCCGCAAGGTGCCCGTGGGCACGTAGGCGCGCTGCGGCATGAGGAACATTTTCGCGCCGGCTTGCACCTGCACCGTTCCTTCGCCCCAGGGCCAGAGGCCGGAAATGGCGCGAACAAGCGTGCTCTTACCGGTGCCGGACTCACCCGCGACGAGCACTCTTTCGCCGGGCGCAATCGCCACCTCGGCGTCCTTGACCACCGCGGTGCCGTCGTCGAGCGTGACCGAGAGGTCGCGCAGCCGCAATGCAGCGCCAGTGGTATCGCTTCGCTCGATGCGAGCGAATCCTTCGCCGCTTTCCGCTCGCTGCAGCGCGTCGAGCGATACCATCAGCGAGGCGACGCGCGCGGCGGAGGCGGACCAGTCGGCTAGGCGGGGATAATTGTCGACCAGCCAGTTGAAAGCGCCCTGCACGATGGTGAATGCGGACGCTGCCTGCATCACCTGCCCGAGCGTCATCGAGCCATCGAGAAATTTTGGCGCGCACAAAATAATAGGCAGGACCGGCGCGATGTAACTGCTGGTTTGCGAAACAAATGTCGTGCGCATGGTTTGCATGCAGATGTCACGCCAGTTGCGCAGCACAGCGGCAAGCGATTTGTCGATGCCGCTGCGTTCTTCCTCTTCGCCGCCGAGCACGGCGATGCTCTCGCCATTCTCGCGCACCCGCGTGAGCACGAAGCGGTACTCAGCCTCAGCTTGATTCTTGCGTTCCGACACAGTGACGAAGCGGCGGCCGATGAAAACCATCGAGCCGCTCGCTAGCACCGCATAGATGACGGCTGCGACCACCAGGAAGCCTGGTATGGTCACGGTAATGCCGCCCAGCTGAATGGATAGTGCCCCGCCAATCGTCCACAGCACGCCGATGAAGGTCAGTGCGGACAACACGGCGGTGATGACTCCGGTCGCAAAATCGACTGGAGCCTCGGTCGCAACCCTGACGTCGTCAGCCAAACGATATTCCGGGTTCTTATGGTCGCCGCTGATGAGGTCGAGTTGATAATAGCGCCCGTTGCTGAGCCAGCGATCAAGCAGATGGGTGTTCAACCATGCGCGCCAGCGCCGCTGCGTCGTCAACCGCGCGTAGACTTGCATGACCATCAGGCAAACGCTCGCCGCCAGCAAGGGAAAGTAGATTACCGACAGAAAAAGCACCGAGTCCCCGTCGCGCCGCTCGAGCGCGTCGAAAATCGCCCGGTTCCATATGTTCATCCCGTAGACAGCGGCCAGATTGAGCAGGATGGTCAGCAGGATGGCGCCCGACAGGATCCATGACAGCCGAGCACCGCCCTTGCGCCAATAGCCTGCGCCAGTGCGCCAGAATCGCCGCCGCAGCACGCGCTGCCTGAGCCGATTGGTCTCCTCGTCCGGGAGATTGGAGGCTGCGACTTCGTGGGAGTCTTCGAGCTCCGTGTCCTTTTGTTGTGGGTCTGCGGCGTTCTTCTGTCCGCTCATCGTTGATCCAATCGATCCGCAGCCGGTGTCTGAGAAAACTAATCCCATTCTTGGATCAAAAGTTCCATCTCGGGGAGCTGGAGGCTCACCACGCGAAAACAGGAAGCGCCTTGCAGGCGGAATTGAAATGCTGCCCACTGCGCGGCATGGCGCGCGTCTTCATTCGGGTAGTGCGGGATCGGACGCTCCTATCTGGTGTGACGCAAGGTCAACAGCGTCGCGGCGACAATCTGCATCGCTTCGGCATCGCGCGCTCCACGAACGCGGGCCAATCCGACTTTAATCCGATCCGAGATTGCAAATCCGCCTCGCAATTGAGAGCAGCAAGCGAGGCTCTGATGTGGCCTTACTCCGCCTTGATGCCCGCCGCGCGAATGACCTTTGCCCATTTCGCGATCTCGGTCCTGAATTGGGCAGCACACTCTTCGGGTGTGTTGCCGACCGGCTCGAAGCCGAGCGTCGCCAATCGCTCCTTCATGTCCGGCAGGGCGATGATCTCGACGATCTCGCGATGGAGCAGCGTGATGATCTCCTTGGGCGTGCGCGCCGGAACGATGACGGCGAACCACGCCTCGCCCTCGATGTCCGGATAGCCGGCTTCTGTCATGGTGGGAACGTCAGGCAGCGCCGGTGAGCGCGTCTTTCTCGTCACCGCGAGCGCGCGCAGCTTGCCTTCCTTGACCTGCGGAACGACCGGCGGCGGTGTGGTGAAGGACATCGGCGTGTGGCCTGCGACCGTCGATGCGACGGCCAGGCCCGCGCTGTTGAATGGGACATGCACGAGGTCGAGACCAAGCGACAGGCGGAAATCCTCGCCGACGAGGTGCCCTGGCGTTCCGGTCCCCGGCGAAGCGAAGCTGTACTTGCCGGGATTGGATTTGATCAGGGCGACGAGGTCCTTGACCGTCTGGGCCGGCAGCGAGGGAATGCACCGCGAGCACCTCGGTTGTAGTGACCGCGATCGTCACCGGATCGAAGTCCTTGTAGGGATCATAGGGGACCCGCTCGTAGAGCGCCGGGTTGACGACGATGTTGGGCGGGACAACGATGAGGGTATAGCCGTCGGGCGCCGCCTTGGCGCCCTGCCCCATGCCGACATTGCCGCCGGCTCCGCCCAGGTTCTCAACGTAGAACTGTTTGCCGAGACGCTCGGACAGCTTTTGTGCGGCGAAGCGAGAGAACACGTCGGTCGGGCCGCCGGGTGCAAACGGAACGATGACCCGCACGGGCCGCGCGGGATAGGTTTGCGCCCTTGCCACGCGCGATGCACCGGGGAGAGCGGCGGCGCCGAAGGCGAGTTGCAGAACTTGACGGCGTACAAGTTTCATCGCGTTCCCCATGTTTCTGACGGGCACGGCCAAGCTTCACGCGCAGGCGCACGAAGGAAATCCTGACGCGCGTGCCAACACAACTCCTCTTGGCGGGCCTGGACAAGGTCGGATCAGAGCCGACGCCCCCCGCGTCTTTGCCGGAGGACCTTCCAAACGATCATTATCAACGATTTCAGCCAGTTAGTATGTGGCTTAATCGAAAGCCGATCCCTGCGGAGGCCCAGCACGTCATACTAATTGTGCATTGCAATCCATCATGCTGCAATGCAATATGCTCAATGATCCTGTCCTCAACTGCGTCGGCTCAAATGAGACCGCTCTCCGGAGAGGAAGCCATGAACAATCAATGCGCCTGCTGCCGCGGCAAGTTCGGGATGGTGCGGCATCGCCGAGCATTCAAGGCCTTTTGCTCGCAAAGATGCGTCGACCATCATCGGGTCTGGCTTCGCGCCGAAGCCCGCAAGCGCAAGGGCTGGCTGGATTGTCTTTGGTCCGCCAGCTTGAATGTGATCCCCTACGCCACAGAACCACCGTCTGCTTAGCCTGCGTTTGGCAGCTTAACCCGCCTTTGCGCCGGCTTCATTCCGCCTTGATGCCCGCCGCCTTGACGATCGGCCGCCATTTTTCGATCTCCGCCTTTTGATGGGCTGCCAACGCCTCTGGCGTCTGCTGGTCGCTCAGCGGGCTTCCTGTCCGAGGTGGGCGAGACGCTGACGCACCGACGTGTCGCGCAGGGCGCGCATAACCGCGTCATTAAGCGCGGCGATGGCCTTCATCGGCGTGCCCTTGGGGTGCCACAGACCGTGCCAGACGGACACGTAAAATCCCGGCAGACCTGCTTCGTCAACGATCGGAATTTCAGCCGCCACGGGCAAACGAGCGCCCGCGGTCACGGCGTAGGCTCTGACGGGTCCGGCGCGCCTATGTCGAGGACGACGACAACAATATACTATGTTCTGAGGAACCGCCTGACGCGCGCGGGCCATAACGTTTTCATCGCTACCGACGGTGCCCAGGGGGGTGACCATGGCGGCCATCGAGCAGCCCGACATGACCTTGATGGACTTGAGCCTGCCGGTGATGAACGGCTGGGAGGCAACGCGCCGGATCGAGGCTGCTTCTGACACCCGGCACATTCTGGTGATCGCCCTGACGGCTGACGCGATGACCGGGGAACGGGAGAAGGCGCTTGCCGCCGGCTGTGACGATTTCGATACCAAGCCGGTGGACTGGCATCGCCTGCTCGGGAAGATCAACGCCTTGACTGCAAGAGCTGCATCGTGAGCGCGAGCGATGCATTGCTGCTCGTCGTCGACGACAACGAGGACAACCGTTACACGCTGACGCGGCGTCTCGCGCGTGAGGGCTATGCAAATGTGGCGAGCGCGACGAACGGGCGCGAGGCGCTGCTGTTGCTCGGCGTCGAAGCCGGTCGATCTGGTTCTTCTCGATATCATGATGCCTGAGATGAACGGATACGAGGTGCTCGAGCAAATGAAGGCGGGCGAGCAGCTCCGCCACATTCCCGTGATCATGATTTCGGCGGTCGACGAGATCGAGAGCGTCGTTCGCTGCATCGAGCTTGGAGCCGACGATTATCTTCGAAGCCGTTCAACCCGACCCTGTTGCGCGCGCGCGTGGGTGCAAGCCTGGAGCGCAAGCGGGCTGCACGACCGGGTGGTGGCGCAGGCCGCCGATCTTGCCGTCTGGAACCGAACGCTCGAGCAGCGGGTGGCCGATCAGCTAGGCGAGATCGAACGGGGTGGGAAGACTGAAGCGATTTCTGTCGCCGCGATCACGGATCTCGTGCTTTCCACCGGCGATGATCGCGTGCTGGAAAGCCATCGCCGGGCCATCACCGTGCGTTTTCTGCGATCTGCGCGGCTTTACCGCTTTTTCCGAAACGACCGAGCCCGAGGAAGTGATGGCGGTGCTGCGGGAGTATCACCAGGTGCTCGGCAATCTCATTCACAAATACGAGGGCACGGTCGAGCGATTTACCGGCGACGGCATCATGGTGTTCTTCAACGACCCACTGCCTTGCCCCGATCCGAGCTTGCGCGCGGCGCGAATGGCGATCGAGATGCGTGACCAGGTGGCCGAGCTTATCGGAAAATGGCGCAAGCACGGTTATGAGCTAGGCTTTGGTGTAGGCGTTGCGCATGGTTACGCAACGCTCGGTCCCATCGGATTCGAGGGCCGCCTCGACTATGGAGCGGTTGGCACGGTCGTAAATCTCGCAGCTCGGCTATGCGCCGAGGCGCGCGACGGTCGAATCCTTATCGATCCCAAGGTGCATGTCACGATCGAGACGCAGGCCGAGTTGGAGCCGGCGGGCGAGCTCGTGCTCAAGGGCCTTCACCGACCCATCGCCACCTACAATGTCGTCGCCATGCGAGAATTACAGGCGTAGCTTCGCGCGTCGCGCCTGCGGCATTGGCTCTCGGTTGTCACTTTTTGCTCACCCGTGCCGACAGGCATAGAATGAGCTCGTAAAAAGCCCCCGGCCGCTTGCCGGGGGCTTTTCGATGCGCGCGAAATCGCGCTGACCGCTTACGAGCCCCAATAGGGCCCCACGCCATAATAGTCATAGACCTTTTGGCCGCGGGCCCGGTCGGACCAATCCCAGCTCTCATGCTTGCTGTATTTCGGGGCGCCCTTGAGCTGCTGCTCGCTGATGTTCACCTCGTAGCCTTCGAGCTTGGGGTCATATGTCAGCAGCGACCATGGCAGCGGGTAGTAGCTCCTCTCCAATCCCCATGAAGCCGCCAAAGCTCATCACGGCATAGGCGACCTTGCCGCTGATCTTGTCGATCATGATCCGCTCGATCTGCCCGACACGCTGGCCGTTCGAGCGGTAGACCGGAGTTCCCTCCACCTTGTCGCTGCCGATGAGGGTTGCAGTTTCGCGCTTATCAAGCGTCTTTCCTTGCGTCGTGGTTGCCATCACGTTGTCCTCGTTTGAAACAGTCTCTCTGGACCAACGATGCCGCCCCCGTGCGGTTCCAAAGTTCCTCAGCATCCGGAAGCCTGCGATGCCGGCGACTTGAGCTTCAAATTATTGCCCGTATTGCGCTTTACGGAACCTATTCCGCGGTTTACCGGGCTCAACGCTTGCGTCCGGTGTGCAAGGGGACGGGAGCGCAATCCGCTTCGCGGGGTGGCGGGACCCACATTCGGATACAGCCGATATGACAACGAGCTCGAAACTGCCGATGCCCAGCCCTGGCTGGCGCGCCATGCTATTGCTGCTTGCGCTTGCATTCGTCGCGGCGAGCTCCGCTGCGGCGCAGGACCGGGGCAGCGTCAATCCCGGACCGCTGCCGCCGTTGGCCAGGTCCGACGACCCGGCGACGCCGGCCAAGGAATTGTTCGGCCGCAAGACCGCTCCGGCGCCGCTTGAGGCCCGCACCATCGGCTTCTACTCCAAAGGTTGTCTCGCCGGCGGCAAGGCGCTGCCGATCAACGGCAAGACCTGGCAAGTGATGCGCCTCTCGCGCAACCGCAATTGGGGCCATCCGAACCTCGTGCAGATGCTCGAGCGCCTGGCCAACCAAGCCCCCAAGACCGGCTGGCGCGGGCTTCTGGTCGGCGACCTGTCGCAGCCGCGCGGCGGTCCGATGCGTACCGGTCATTCCAGCCACCAAGTGGGTCTCGACGCGGACATCTGGCTCACGCCCATGCCCGAGCGCGAATTGACGCGGCTCGAGCGCGAGGAAATGTCGGCAACCATGGTGGTTGCGGAGCATCGCAAGGATGTCGACCCCAATATCTGGACGCCGGCGCATGTCGCGGTGATCAAGGCGGCAGCAAAAGAGCCCCAGGTCAGTCGCATCTTCGTCAACCCGGCCATCAAGCGGGCATTATGCCGCGACGCGGGCGGCAGCGACCGCGCATGGCTGAGCAAGGTACGGCCCTGGGGGGGGCACGATTATCATTTTCACGTGCGGATTCACTGCCCCGCGGGCAACGCCGAATGCACGGACCAGGAGCCGACGCCGGCGAGCGAGGGCTGCAGCGGCGCTGATCTCGACCACTGGTTCACCGACGCCATCCTGTATCCCAGACCATCGCCCATCCAGCCGACGCCGAAGCCCCCCCTCAAGATGGCCGATCTGCCCGCCGCCTGCCGTCAAGTGTTGCTGGCGCCGTAAAAAGACCCGATACCAAATCGGCAATCCGCCATGCTCATCGCCATGGTATGAATGCCATGCGATGACCAGCACCGGCAAACCGATTGCGTCCGCGGAGCTCGCGATCCTGCGCGAGCTCGAGAAAAAGGTGTTGTGGCTCGCGAGCTGGACAATTCATCATGCCAATCATCTGCGCGAGAGCGTCGATGGCTTGAAGGTCGGAGGACACCAGGCGTCGTCGGCGTCGCTCGCCACTATCATGACGGCGCTTTACTTTCCGCGCGCTGCGCCCGCAGGACCGCGTGGCCGTCAAGCCGCATGCCAGCCCGGTCTTTCACGCCATCCAGTATCTGCTCGGACGGCAAAGCCGCCAGAAGCTCGAGAATTTTCGCGGCTACCGGCGGTGCCCAGAGCTATCCGATCACGCACCAAGGATACCGATGACGTCGATTTCTCGACCGGTTCGGTAGGTCTCGGCGTCGCACAGAACTCTGTTCTCAAGCCTGGTGCAGGATTACGTGCGCGCCCATGGCTGGGGCTTGCAGCGTCCCGAGGGCCGCATGATTGCGCTCGTGGGCGACGCCGAGCTCGATGAGGGCAACGTCTTCGAAAGCATCCTCGAAGGCTGGAAGCAGGGGCTGCGCAATTGCTGGTGGATCATCGACTACAACCGCCAAAGCCTCGACGCGGTGATCCGCGAGGGGCTGTGGGCTCGCTACGAGGCGATTGTTCGCGGCTTTCGGCTGGGAGGTGATCATCCTCAAATACGGCTCGCTGCTGCGGCAGGCTTTCCGCGAGCCGGGCGGCGACGAAATTGCGCGCATGGATCGACGATTGCCCGAACCAGCTCTATTCCGCGCTGGTCTTTCGCGGCGGCGGCGCGCATGGCGCAAACGGCTCATGGATGAGATCGGCGACCAGGGGCACGTGACGCGGCTGATCGAGTGCCGTTCCGACGAGGAGTTCGCGCCCCTCATGACCAATCTCGCCGGGCACGATTGCCCTCGCTGATCGAGACCTTCGACAGCATCGACATGACAAGCCCGACTGTTTCATCTGCCTACACGATCAAGGGCTTGGGGCTGCCGTTCGCCGGGCATAAGGACAACCATGCCGGGTCTGATGACCAAGGCGCAGATGGCGGCCTTGCGCGAGCGCGATGAAGATTCGGCACTGGCGCATGAGTGGGAGCCTTCGAGGGCGTGGAGCATCGAGCCGCCGGGCTGCAACGATTTCTCGACCGACGTGCCATTCGCTGCGGCGGGTCGCCGGCGAGAAGCCGGCTCGCGATGGTGCTCCTGCGCAGGCTGCCGATCGCGGTGCCCGCCGATCGGGATCTCCACGCAAGCGGGGTTCGGCGCGCTGCTCGACGCGCTTGCGCGCGCGGGCAGGCGATCTCGCGGACCGCATCGTCACCATTTCGCCCGACGTGACCGTCTCGACCAATCTCGGTCCTTGGGTCAACCGGCGCGGCCTGTTCGCGCGCGACGAGCTGGCCGACACTTTCAGGACGCGAACGCATCCCGTCGACCTGCAATTGGGAGTTTTCGCCCAACGGCCAGCATATCGAGCTCGGCATCGCCGAGATGAACTCTGTTCATCGCTGCTGGCCGCGCTCGGGCTTTCGCATGCGATCGACGGCGAGCGACTCATCCCATCGGCACCCTCTATGATCCCTTCATCCAGCGCGGCCTCGATGCCCTCAATTATGCCTGCTACCAGGACGCGCGATTTATCTGGTGGCGACCCCCTCCGGCATCACGCTCGGCGCCCGAGGGCGGCGCACATCAATCAATCGCGACGCCGCTCATCGGCTCTCGGGCAGGACGGCCTTGCAGCCTTCGAGCCGGCCTTCGTCGACGAGCTGTCGGTGCTGCTTGCATTCGCGTTCGACTACATCCAGCGCGACGGCGAGGGCGAGGTTTCCGAGCGCAACTGGCTGCGCGACGAGACCGGAGGGTCGGTCTATCTGCGTCTCTCCACGCGGCCGATCGACCAGATCGAGCGCGTGATGACACCGGAACTCAGCTCAGGCGATCGTCGATGGCGCCTATTGGCTGCGCAAGCCGGGGCCGAACTGCCAGGTGGTGGTGGCCTATAGCGGTGCTGTCGCGCCCGAGGCCATCCAAGCGGTTGGATTACTGGGGGAGGATCGCCGCGACATCGGCCTCCTTGCCGTCACCTCGGCCGACCGTCTCAACGCCGGCTGGGCTGCGGCGCAGCGCGCGCGCGAGCGCGGCCTCGTTCACGCCCGCTCGCATATCGAGAAATTGCTCGCCGACGCGCCGTCCCACTGCGGCATTGTTTCCGTGCTCGACGGCCATCCCGCAACGCTCGCCTGGCTCGGTGCCGTGCACGGGCATCGCTCCGTCCGCTCGGGGTCGAGCATTTCGGCCAGACCGGCTCGATTCCTGATCTCTACCGGCACTACGGCATCGATGCCAATGCCATCGTCGCCGCTGCGGCGGCGCTCACCCCGGGCCGACCAGTCCGCTATCTCAAGGCATTGCCGTAGAAACAGAGGACAGATGACGGACAACAGAGGACAGAAAGGTTTACCTTCCATAGTCTATGGTCTGTCCTCTGTCCTCTGACCGCAGCACGTCGGGGTTCACGACATTGATCGGCGCACCTGCAGCATAGGCGGTGATCTGGTCGAAGATATCGGCGAACTGCAGCTCGTATTCCTCGCGCGAGACGTAGCCGATATGCGGCGTGCACACGACGTTGTCCATGCGCAGCAGCGGATGGTTCGTGTCGAGCACCGGCTCGTCGTCGTAGACGTCCACGGCCGCCGATACCGGGACGTCCCGTCCGCAGCGCATTGACCAGCGCGCCGCGCTCGATCAGCGGCGCTCGGCTGGTATTGACGATGAGTGCGGTCGGCTTCATGCGCGCGAGATCGGCGGCGTCGACGATGCCGCGCGTTGCTTCGACCAGGCGCATGTGCAGCGAGATGACATCGCATTGCTCGAAGAATGCCTCCTTGCTGCGAGCGGCCGCATAGCCGTCTGCCCGCGCCCGCGCAAGCGATGCCTCGCGCGCCCATACCAGCACCTTCATGCCGAACGCCCTGCCGTAGCCTGCCACGACGCGCGCCGATCCTGCCGTAGCCGAAGATGCCGAGCGTCTTGCCGCGCAGCGTGCGTGCCCACGCCGATCTGCCATCGCCCGGCCTTGAGCGCCGCCATTTGCTGCGGGATCTGCCGCATCGCGGCGAGGATCAGGCCCCACGTCAGCTCGGCCGTGGCGTACGAGGGCGTGCCGGCGTGCTGGTTGGACGACACGATCGACGCCGAGCCGCGTGCAGGCGTCGACGTCGATGTGCGGATAGACGCTGCGCTGGCTGATCAGCCTGCAGCCTGGGCAGGCGCTCGAGCAGCGGCGCGCGGATCTGGCGTGCGCTCCCGGATCAGTACCAGAGCTTCGGTGTCATGCAGCCGCTGCGCCAGCGGGTCGATGTCCTGGACATGATCGTTCCAGATCGTGACGTCATGTCCGGCGAGCTTGCTGAAACAGGCGAGCGTGCGCAGCGTGTCGTGATAATCGTCGAGAATGGTGATCTTCATGAGCCGCGCCGATCTTCGCGGATCATCGCCGCGCCTTTTTCAGCGATCATCATGGTGGGCGCGTTGGTGTTGCCCGACGTGATGGCGGGCATGATGGAAGCATCGATCACCCGCAGGCGCTCGACCCCGATCACGCGCAGGCGCTCATCGACAACCGCAAGAGGATCGGTGGCGCGGCCCATCTTGGCCGTGCCGACAGGATGAAAGATCGTGGTCCCGATGTCGCCGGCCGCCTTGACCAACGCCACATCGTCGTCTCCCACACCCGCGCCAGGAAGGTATTCGACCGGCTCGTAACCGGCGAGCGCGGGCTGCGAGGCGATCCGGCGGGCCACGCGTATCGAATCCGCGGCGACGCGGCGATCCTCGTCAGTGGAAAGGTAGCGCGGCTTGATGACTGGCTTGTCGTCGGGATCGGCCGACCGCAGGCGCACGAAGCCGCGGCTCGTCGGCTGCACATTGCATACGCTTGCAGTGAAAGCCGGAAACTCGTGCAGCGGATCGCCGAACTTGTCGAGCGACAGCGGCTGCACATGGAACTGGATATTGGCGCGCTCGCGCGATGGATCCGAGCGCATGAACACGCCCAATTGCGAAGGCGCCATGGTCAGCGGGCCGCGGCGAAAAAGCGCATAGTCGAGCCCCATGCGGGCGCGACCGAGCGGTGAACGGTACATTTCATTCAGGGTCTTCACGCCTGAGATTTTGTAGATGAGCCGAAGCTGAAGGTGATCCTGCAGGTTCTCGCCGACACCGGGCTTGTCGAAGGCAAGCGCAATTCCGAGATCTTGCAGCTCACCGGCGGGGCCGATGCCCGAGAGCATGAGGATCTGGGGCGAGCCGATCGACCCGGCCGCGAGGATCACTTCGCCGCGGCAGCGCGCCGATCGCAACGAACCGTTCTGGCGCCAGCGCACGCCGGTGGCATACCTGCCCTCAAGCACGATCGCTTCCACCAGGCAGTTCATCTCGAGCCGAAGGTTCTGCCGCTTGAGAACGGGCTTGAGAAACCCGCTCGCCGCGGACCACCGTCGGCCGCGTTTCTGATTGACATGAAACACGCATGCCCCCTCGTTGTCGCCGGTGTTGAAGTCCGGAATCGACTTGATACCGGCCTGCGCGGCCGCAGCGCGGAAGGCATCGAGAATATCCCAACGCACGCGGGGAGCCTCGATCCGCCATTCACCGCCGACACCATGGGCTTCGCTTGCGCCGAGGAAGTGGTCCTGGTGCCGTTTGAAGAACGGCAACACGTCGTCCCAGCCCCAGCCGGCAAGCCCGAGCTGACGCCAATGGTCGTAATCGGCGACTTGACCGCGCATGTAGATCATCGCGTTGATGGCGGAGGAGCCGCCGATCACCTTGCCGCGCGGATAGTTCAGGCTGCGGCCGTTGAGCCCCTCCTCCGGCTCGGTCTTGAACATCCAGTCTGCGCGCGGATTACCGATGGCGAACAGATAGCCGACGGGGATATGGAACCAGATCCAATCGTCCTTGCCGCCGGCTTCGAGCAGCAACACGCGCATTGCGGGATCGGCGGAGAGTCGGTTGGCCAAGACGCAACCCGCGGAGCCGGCGCCGACGACGATGTAGTCGTATTCGCCCTCGCTCTGCCGATCCGTACCCATCCAAATCGACCACGCTGGTGATTGCGATACGCAAATTTGCGTCGAGGTTTCGACCTTGGCAAGCGGTACCGGTTTGACCAGACCGCGGACATTGCTGGACGACCCAGCGTTGCGGAGACAGCATCTTCGGCATCAACGGAGCGCGGAGGAGAGCCTGCCCACCGCCTTACTGAGCTTGGAAAAAATCGTCGTCGGCTCATTGTCTTCCTCCGCAAGGCGCAATCCGATGGTGCTGGCGCGGCCCTCGGTTACCCGATGCGCCACCAGCGCAATCGGCCCGAGCGGCACTACATCGCCCTGCTTCGGCGCACGCCGGAGCTCCTCGCCGACATAGGTCGCGAGCGTTGTTGCCGCAGCATCGGCGGCGATCGTAAGCCCGTAGATCTCCGCGAGCGCGCCGAGCGTGACATCGCCCGCGACGAAGAAGTCGCCGAGAAGACGCGGATCCGGTGCCGCGGGCGGGGGCATCTTGACAAAAAAGCGGTCGAGCGCCTGCGCTTTCTCCGGCGGTGCAAGCAGATAGACATAATCCCCCTCCCGCACCGGCTCAGCTTCCGAAGGACTGAGGATTTTTTCGTCGCGCACTACGAGCGTCGGACGCGCCCAGGATGGCAACAAGCGGCGGGTGAGGTAAGGGCTGTTGGCGGAGACCGGATAGCCGACGATCTCTTGCGCCAATTGCCCTGGCAGATCGAGCTCGACCCTTTGCGGCAGAGGATCGTGACGCGGCAACGCAACATGCAGCCGCCGCGCAGCCCAGGGAATGCTCCAGCCTTGAATCAGGAGCGAGGCGAGCACAACCACAAAGGCAATGTCGAAATAAAGGTATGCCTTGGGCAGGCCGACCAGCAGCGGAATGGAAGCGAGAAAGATGCCCACGGCCCCGCGCAGTCCGACCCATGAGATGAACATTTTTTCCCGCCAGGGAAAGCGGAACGGGGACAGGCACAACACCACGGCGAGTGGGCGGGCGACCAGCATCAGCGTCACCGCGACCCCGAGCGCCGGCCAGATGCTGCCGGCCAACCGCAGCGGCCACACCAGGAGGCCGAGCAGCACGAACATCACGATCTGCGCGAGCCAGGTGACGGCGTCCATGAACACCACGACGGTATTATGGGCGCGCGTCGGCCGATTGCCGACCACAAGTCCGGCGAGATAGACGGCCAGAAAGCCCGAGGCATGCACGACCGAGGCAAGGCCGAAGACCACCAGCGCGCTTGTCGCAACGAACGGCGCGTGCAGGCCTTGCGGAAGTGCGAGCCGGTTGAGCACGAAGACCATGGCCCGACCGCCGAGAATTCCGATGATCGTGCCAAGCACCGCCTGTTGCGCCAGCACCATGAGGACATGCCGCCATGACTGATCTCCGAGCGTGAGGAACTCGACCAGGAGCGTGGTCAGCAGCACCGCGAATGGGTCATTGCTCCCGGACTCGACCTCGAGAGTAGCGCTCACGCGCGGCCGCAGGCGCAGCCCGCGCGCATGGATCAGGAAGAAGACGGCGGCCGCATCGGTCGATGCTACGACCGCGCCGACCAGCAGCGCCTCGATCCAGCGCAAATCGAACAAGAATGCGGCGACCGGCGCGGTGAGTGCCGCCGTCAGCAAGACCCCCACCGTTGCAAGGGTGGCCGCCGGAGCAAGAACGCTGCGGAAAGTCGCAAACCGCGTGCGCAAACCGCCGTCAAATAGTATGAGCGCCAGGGCGATCGAGCCGACCACATAGGTCGTACGCACGTCATCGAACTTCAATCCGCCCCATCCGGATTCGCCCGCGAGCATTCCGACGACGAGAAATACCAGCAGGAGCGGCGCCCCGAAGCGCATCGCGGCGAGGCTCGACATGATCCCCACGAGCACCAACAGCGCGCCGAGCAGGATGCCGATGCTGACTGCGTCGAGAGCGTCCATTCCGAGCCGTTCCTTGCTCCCATTGGAAATGCATACGCGGCGTGCGGCCACTGATACTTACCATGTCGGCTGCCGCCGCCACGACAATCTGGCGCGATCGCCGAGCCCGAGGTCCGCCATTTCCGCTCGGCCCTGCCGATAGGACAATGACAACAGACCATGGTTCTGCAATCGTGCCGGTCGGCTTGCACCTGAACTCAGAGGGGATAAGAGTCCTCACCGTCCGTCCGGTTTCCCGGCTTCACGGCGAAGCTGCTGGAGGAGCGCAGCAACGCCTCGATCATTCGGCACAATCCGCGCCAGCCGCTCGGCGTATTCGAGAGCCGAGCCAACATCCGCTGCCTCGCGGCTGAAATTGACGAGCGCGAGCAGTGCGTCGCGATCATCCGGATGCTTGTCCAGGGCTTCCTTCAAAACGATGATTGCTTCACCCCCGCGGCCGGCGGAATGCAGGGCAACCGCGTAGACATAAAGGTAGCGCGCACGATCCGGCTCGAGCTCCGCCGCGCGACGGAGCTCGCCGAGCGCCCCGTCGGGCTGCTTCAATCGGGTAAGCGTGAGGCCGAGCGCGTAGTGCAACCCTGCATCCCGCGGCGACGCCGCGATGGCGGCGCGCAGCGCGCTCTCTCCATCGTTGTCCCGTCCGAGCTGGCGATAAAGATCGGCGAGGTTGATCGCCGCCGGCGCATATTGCGGGCTCAGCCGTAGCGCGGCCTTGTATTCGAGCTCGGCTTCGGCCGGAAGTCTGCGCCGCGCGAGGAAATTTCCCAAGGTGCTGCGCGCTTCGGCCCGGTCGGCATTGAGGCGTTGCGCGGCGATGAACTCGGCTGCGGCGCGCTCGAACCGCTCGCGGTCGGAGGGAGACTGGCTTGCGCTCGGAACCGCGGCGAGCAGCGAGGCCGCCCGGATGCGCACGCCGCGGCTGGGGTCCGCGAGGAGCGGCGAAGCGAGCGGCCAAAGCTGGGCGGCGGGGACGTTTTCGAGCATGTCGAGAGCGCCGATCCGCACCATGGGATCGGGATCTGACAGCCCCGCGCGCGCCAGATTGATGCTCGAGGACGAGAGGCGCGAGGAAAGTTCTCTCAGCATGCCGGCGCGAGCGATTGCGGGCGCATTGCGATCCGACGCCGCGGCCGCAAGCTGCGCCGCTGCGTCGGCCTTCTCCGTCCACGCGGCATGGAATGCCTGCGCGTAATTCTGAAAGCCTTTTCTGCCTGACGCGTGCCAGCCCTCGAGCGCCGACGCCGCCCATACGGCCGACTTGTCCGTGTGACAATCGTTGCATGCGTTGGGCGTGCCGAGCATGTGCGAGACATCGGGGCGCGGGATGCGGAAGCTGTGATCGTGGCGCCGGTCGACCACCATGTAGGTGCGCTCGGGCATGTGACATGACGCGCAGGCGAGCGCGGGGCGCGCGCCGCCGTGATGGTGGTGCGCAATGGCCGCATATTTGTCGGGCGAATGACATTGCGCGCAGACGCCGTCACCGGGAGCGCGAAGCTTCGCGCCATGCGGCTCGTGGCAATCGCCGCAGGTGACGCCCGCCGCGAACATCCTGCTCTGCTTGAACGAGCCGTAATTGTAGACCTCGTCGCGCATCTGCCCGTCGGCTTCGTAGAGCCCGCGGGCAAGGGGCGAGACGGCATGCGTATCGGAAAGCGAGCGGCCCGGAACCCAATCCTCGGAAACCGCGCCGCGGCGCGCATGGCACCGCCCGCAGGTCTCGACCTCCTTGCGCAAGGCGGCGGGCGTGAAATTGCGCGCCGCGTTCCCCGTCGTCGGGTCGATCGGCCAGCGGATGTCACGCCGCTCGTCGAAGCGAACGAGCAGCCCTTTGCTTGGATCGTCGCTCTTGCCGAAAGGCCACCAGCTTCGCTGCGCGCGCACCCAGTCCACGTGCTTCGAACCCTGGCCATGGCACGCTTCGCAGCCAACGCTGATCTCCGCCCACGTCGTCGCAAAGCGATCAGCCGCCGGGTCGTAATTCTTGCGCACTCCGGTCGAGTGACATTCCGCGCACATGAAGTTCCAGTTCTGGTTCAGCCTGGTCCAATGCAGGACATCGTCGTGCTTGATCTCCTCGGTCGGATAAAGATGGAACCAGCGCTGGCCGCCCGCTTCCTTCGGACGGCTGTCCCAGGCGAGTGACGGAGCCTGGAGGCGCCCGTCGGGAAACTCGACGAGATATTGCTGCAGCGGATCGACGCCGAAGGTGTATCTCACTTCGAACGCGGCGAGCTTGCCGTCGGGGCCGTCGGTCTCGAGGAGAAATTTTCCATCCTTGCGCAAGAAGCGGGAATGCACGCCGAAATAATCGAAGCTCGCGTTGTTGAAGTCGCCGAGCACCGTTTCTTCAGTCGCGTGCTGCATGGCGAGCTTGTGTTGAGATGACTGCCAAAGCTGCGCCTGCGCCGCATGGCAGCCGGCGCAGCTCGCGCTGCCCACGAAAGTTGCTGCGGAAGCGCCGGGTGCGGTGCCGGCTGACCCACCGCCGTGCAAGAGCTGGAATCCGAGACCGACAGCGACGACAACTCCCGCCGCGACCAAAGCCGCGATCCAGATTCGACGTTTCGACAGATGGCCGGCGGCGCCGCCGGGCGGGAGGTCCGGCGCCGGAACGGTCTGCGTTCCACCGCGAGGCCGCTTGCGCGATGCGTCTTTCGTGACGGACTTGCGTCGGTTGCGCGTCAACGTCTAGGGACCGATCGCGCGCTGCACATCGGCGAGCGCCCGCTCGCACGCACCCAGATCGCCGGCGCCGTCTGCCTCGCGCGCGCGTGCCATGGCCGTCTTGATAGCCGCTACCGTGGCCGATGGAATTTCACCAAGTCTGCTTTCAGCGGCTGCGATCGAGCCGGGTGTCGGCTGGCGATTGAGAAGAGCCGCGGAGCTCTCGGGCGCCGACGGCCCGGTGCGGGCCGTCGCCTCGAGCTTGGCGTCGACGCGGGCTTGCATGCGGTCGATCTCGTTCGCGCAAGGGCCCGCGTAAACGGCGGTCGCCGATGCGAGGAGTGCCGTGGCGGCTAGCACCAGCAATCGCTGGAGGGTCATGACTTGGTCCATCCTACGTCGCAAGGTGGAGAGCATCCGCACCTTGATCCTACCATCGCAGGCCGCTCCGGGTAACCGCCCCTATGAGGGAGCCGGATACCATCGAGCCAACCGGAAAGACGCCGAGCAAGCCCCTCGGCGGGCTGACCTGATGATTTCGAAACATTAATTCGGCCGACATGTCCCGGTAATGCGGTGCTCTGCATCTAGCCGTCCACAGCCGCACTGCGGGTGCCGGCAATCCAACCAGAGGTGACCATCGTGACCAACGTCTCCACCGTTCCCAAGCTCGCGGCGCGTTCTCTCCGCGCGCCGAATCGTGCTCTTGGCGACCATCTCCGGCCTTGCGGCAGGAGCGGCGCTTGCCGGCTCCGGGCTGCAGGTCCAGCTTCCCAATTTTTCTTCCGTCTACGCTGCCGAAAGCACGCAGCGGATGGTCGGCTTTGCCGATCTCGTGGATAAGGTGAAGCCCGCTGTCATCTCTGTGCGCGTCAAGATCGATGGCGGCGCAAGGATGATGGGTTTCGAAGGCAACTTCGCCGTTCCCGCCTGAACTCGCCGATGGAGCGTTTCTTCCGTCGCTTCGGCATGCCCTTCGGCGACGAGCACGCCGGACCGAGCAGCATCAGCCGCACAACCGTCCCATGACCGGGCAGGGCTCAGGCTTCTTCATCACTGCCGATGGATATGCCGTGACCAACAACCACGTCGTGGACAAGGCGCAGACCGTCGAGATCACGACAGATGACGGCAAGAGCTTATAGTGCAAAGGTGATTGGCACGGATGCGCGCACCGACATTGCATTGATCAAGGTCGATGGCCGCAGAGACTTCCCCTATGTGAAGCTTGCCGAGAAGGCTCCCCGTGTCGGCGACTGGGTCGTCGCGGTCGGCAATCCGTTCGGCCTCGGCGGTACCGTGACCGCCGGCATTGTATCCGCGCGCGGCCGCGACATCGGCGCCGGCCCCTATGACGACTTCATTCAGATCGACGCATCGGTCAACAAGGGTAATTCCGGCGGCCCGACCTTCGACATGGACGGCAACGTCATCGGGGTCAACACCGCGATCTTCTCACCCTCGGGCGGCTCGGTCGGCATCGCCTTCGACATTCCCTCCGAGACGGTGAAGTCGGTGGTTGCCCAGCTCAAGGACAAGGGCGTGGTCAGCCGCGGCTGGATCGGCGTGCAGATCCAGCCGGTCACTGACCGATATTGCCGAGAACCTCGGCATGAAAGGCAGCGAAGGTGCGCTGGTCGCCGAGCCGCAGGCGGGCAGCCCTGCCGCGAAGGCTGGCATTGGTTCTGGCGATGTGATCACTGCGGTCAATGGCCGCGCGGTCAAGGATGCCCGAGACCTCGCCCGGCAGATCGGCGCCATGGCTCCGGGCACCGAAGCGAAGCTCTGCCGTGTGGCGCAAGGGTGAGGAGAAGAGCATTTCGTTGACGCTCGCCGAGCTGCCGAAAGAGCGCGATGCTCGCGCCGCCATCACGCCGAGCGCAGCCGGCAGCGAAGTGCCGAAGCTCGGCTTGATGCTCGCTCCTGCCGATCAGGTTGCCGGCAGCGGCTCCGAGGGAGTTGTCGTCACCGACATCGATCCCAACGGACTAGCCTCCGAGCACGGATTCAAGACCGGTGACGTCATCCTCGATGTCGGCGGCAAGAAGGTTGCGAACCCGGTCGACGTGCGCAATGCGATCGCTGAGGCCAAGAAAGACGGCAAGCGCAGCGTGTTGATGCGCCTGAAGTCGGACGACGTGACGAGGTTCGTCGCCATTCCGATCGCCCGCGCCTGACGGGATTTGGTACTTCCTTGGGCGTCGGTCGTATCAATTGAGGAGCGAAGGCCGGGGACAGGCACGAGGCCTGTCCCCGCCAAATCGTCGGAAAACGCGCGCCGTCCGGCTCTCCGGGACAAATTCCAAATGGCGCGATCAGCGGGCATGCGTCACGAGCTGAACATCGACCTCGTCTTCCCCATCAAGGACGAGGTGTCGGCTTGGCTGATGTGTCTGAAAGCCGGATCACTCTATGAGGCAGGTATCATCGACATCGACGAATTGAGCGCTGTTCTTGTACGAGCCGTCGCAGTCCTGGATCAAAATCCAAAACAAGCAGCGTAGCCCCTGCTCCTGACGAATGGTTGAGCCGCGCACGGCGGCTGACAGCGGAGGACGATACGTTCCATCTCATGATCGATCCCCTTCAGCATCGGTCCCCTTCAGCGGATGGCGCACTGCACCCCCTACTCCGGGCCGGCATATCTGCCGGCGCTGTGCGGGGAACATTGATTTCACGATCTTCATCTTCGAGATGTCCGCCGTGGCGTCCATGTGCAGAAAGATGGCCGCGTCGCGCAGCAGCTTCTCGACGCCGAAATCGAGCATCATGCCGTTGCCGCCGTGCAGCTCCACCGCGTGCTGGGCAACCTTCATGATCTCCTCGGAGGCGAACACTTTGACCATGTTGCAGAGCGTATCGGCGTCGGCTGCGTTGTCGTCCACCGCACGGCTCGCGCGCTCGAGCAGCGCGCGCACGGCCTCGATGCGGGTCGCCATGTCGGCAATGCGCAACGCCACCGCCTGATGCTTGATCAGAATCCGCCCGCCCTGCACGTAGCTCTGCACGTAATCCGACGTCACCTCGAACGCGCGCACGCCGACGCCCAGATTCTTCGGCGGCCTGGATGATCTTTCCCGGCCGGAAATAGACGCCGGCCGCTGCCAAGCGCGTCATTCTCGACCAGCAGATGGTCGTCCGGCACGCGCATGTCCTCGAACACCAGCTCGCCGTTGTTCATGAAACGGCAGCCCAGCGTCTCGTTGCAGCGCGCGACGGTCAGACCCGGCGTCTCGCGCGGCACCAGAAACGACGACGTGCCTTGCAGCATGCCGACCTTGGGATTGGTATTGGCATAAACGACATAGAGGCTGGCATCGTAGCCATTGGAGATGAACTGCTTGCGGCCGTTGATCACCCAGCTCGCCGTTGCGTCTTCACCGCGCGCGTCTGCATCGCCGCTTCCGGCACGTTGTACGGCAGCCAGCGGTCGGACGCGCCGCGCGGCTCGGTGAGGCAATGGGCGAGCAGGAACTGCGGATCCTCGACGAGGCGCTTGAACCACTTCTCCTGCAGCGGGCGCGGCGCGAGGTTGCGCAGCAGCACGGAAACTTTCCAGTTCTGCACCAGCTTGTCGGCGAGACCGGAATCGCCGCGCGCGATCTCCTCGGCGATGATGGCGAAGGTGCGCACTTCGCTCGGCCTTTTCCAGCTCGACCCCGCCGAACTCCTCCGGCACGCCCAGCGTGCGGATGCCGACCTGATCGGCGCCCTCCAGGATTTCCGGCGGCAGCCGGTCCTCCGGCGTCATTCGCCATTCGCGCTGCCAGTTCTGCGGATGAACGGAATGACGACGTCGTCGACGAAATCGCGGCAGCTCTGCCGCATCAGCCGCTGCTCTTCGGAGAGGCCGCGATTGCGGTGACTGTCGAGCATGAAGTTCAGGCCTCTGCCCTGCTCTGCGCCCCTTGCGGCTCGGCCAGGAACTCGCCCATGCGGTCGAGCGCCTTCAGGATGTTCTCGGTCGAGTTGGCATAGGAAAGCCGCACATAGCCTTCGCCGAGAATGCCGAAATCGGGGCCGCCGATGATGGCGACGCCGGCGTCCTCGAGCAGCGACGACGCCAGCGCCTTCGCCTTCCAGCCCGTGCGCTTGATGTTGGGAAATGCGTAGAACGCGCCTTTCGGCGTGGCGCAACTCACGCCCGGCAGACGGTTCAAGCCCTCGACCACGACTTTGCGCCGCTCGTCGAACTCGCGCCACCATCTTCGCGACCTCGTCCTGCGGGCCCTTCAGCGCCGCAAGCCCGGCATATTGCGCCGAGGCATTGACGCAGGAATGCAGGTTAACCGCGAGCTTGCGCGCATAGTCGTAGAGCTTGCCCGGCCAGATCGCGTAGCCGAGCCGCCAACCCGTCATCGCATAGGTCTTCGACCAGCCGTTGAGCAGGATCAGCCGGTCGCGGATCGACGGATAGGACAGCAGGCACACATGCTTCTCGCCGTCATAGACCATGTGGTCGTAGATCTCGTCCGACATCACCGCGACATCGGGAAATTTTTCCAGGCCGGCGACCAGCTTGTCGACCTCGCGCTTGCGGCGTCACGCCGCCGGTCGGATTGGCCGGTGAGTTGACGATGAGGAGCCGCGTCTGCGGCGTGATCAGCGTCAGCGTCTCCTCGGCGGAGAAGGCAAAGCCGTTCTCTTCGCGGATCGGCACCGGTACCGGCCGCGCGCCGGTAAATTCGATCATCGAGCGGTAGATGGGAAAGCCGGGATCGGGATAGAGGATGTCGGCGCCGGGCTCCCCGAACATCAGGATCGACATGAACATGGTGGGCTTGCCGCCCGGCAGGATCATGACCTCGTCGGGCGAAACATTCACCTTGAAGCGCTTGTGCAGGTCGGCGGCGACCGCTTCGCGCAGCGGAGGGATGCCGACCGCCGGCGTATAGCCGTGGTGGCCGTCGCGCAGCGCCTTGACCGCCGCCTCGACGATGAAATCCGGCGTGCGGAAATCCGGCTGGCCGATGCCGAGATTGATGATGTCGCGGCCCTGCGGCGGCGAGCTGCGTTGCGCGCGCAAGCACGGCGAAAGGCGTTTTCCTCGCCGATGCGGTCGAAAGCGGCGACGGTCTTCAGCATGACGTCCCTTCGTTGCAGGGACGGATCAGCCGCCTAGTCATGCGAGCAGCTTGGCCGCGAACGCCATCAAAGATTTCATTCATCACCACGATCGGATTGCCGGGTCAAGCTCGGCTATGACGAAGGTGGATGCTCAGGCCCTGCGCACCATCGCCGGCATCAGCGCCTTGACCGAGGGCGCGCCGACCTGCTGCATCATGGCGTAGGTCTCGATGCGCAGGAGCTCGAGCACGCGCTCGACGCCGGGCTGGCCGAAGGCGCCGAGACCCCAGATATAGGGCCGGCCGACGCAGACCGCGGTCGCGCCCATGCACAGCGCCTTGACGACGTCGGAGCCGCGGCGGAAGCCGGAATCGACCAGGATCGGCATGCGGCCCTTCACCGCCTCGACGATTTCCGGCAGCGCGTCGATGGTCGAGCGTCCGGAATCCTCGCTGCGCGCGCCATGATTGGAGACGATGATGCCGTCGAGCCCGGCGTCGGCGGCGAGCACCGCGTCCTCCCAGGCGAGAATGCCCTTGGCCAGGATCTTCATCTTGGTGAGGTCGCGCAGCCGCTTGAAGAAGTCCCAGGTCATGGCGGACGACTGCGTGTTGGTCAGCCCGGACAGGTCGATGCCCTGGTACATGGCCGCGGGTCTTGATGCTCGTCTGCAGACTGGAGCGGTCGTGGCAGCCGTTGCAGTCGCGGGTGTCGGTGCGGCGCAGCCGGAACAGGGTCTCCTGGTTGCGGCCGCCGCTGCGATCGACCGTCACCGCCACCGCGAGCGCGCCCGCCTTCTCCACGCGCTTGACCATGGCCTCCGCCACCTCCCACTTGTTGGTGGCGTAGAGCTGGTACCAGATCGGCGCGCCGCGCCCGGCGGTGACGTCCTCGACGCCGAGACTGGTGGCGGTCGACAGAATCTGCAGGTGGTTGCCCGCCTTCGCGGCGCGCGCGCAGGCGACCTCGCCCTCGTCGTGGAACGACCTCTGGCCGCCGACCGGCGCCAGCACGATCGGGCGAATTGTATTTCACGCCGAGGATCTCGACGCTCATGTCGACCTTGCTGACGTCGACGAGCCGGCGCGGGCGGAGCTGGAATTTCAGGAAACCCTCGCGATTGGCGCGCAGCGTGACCTCATCGTCGATGCCCGAGGCCATGTAGCCGAAATGCGCGGGCGGAACATTCTTGCGCGCAGACCGGCTCGAAGTCGAAGACGTTGATCGCGTCCTTGGGCGACTTGATGAGCTCCTCGGCGCGCATCGGCGCCCACATCAGCGGGTCGGGAAGCTTGGTCCCGGGGTCGGCCCTTCGCCGGCAAAGGCTCGAGCCCGCCGGCGGCGAGCAACGGGCTGCCGGCCAGGAACTGCAGGAACTTGCGACGGCTGGCGGCTTGATCGGCAAACGACGGCATGGCGGAACCTCCCTCGAGGGCAATGTCCGGCGCCCCAGCTCTTTCGGCTGGCATGGGCGCGGCAGCCGGTCCATCCTACACCGCCGCGGTCGCGAGACAATCCGGACGCGATTCGAAAGCGACGCAAACAGAGCGCACATCATGCCGCACCATCGCCGAAAAGCGCGCGACCTTCCGCAAGCTCCACGAGGCCGGATGCTTCGTCATCCCCAATCCGTGGGACGTCGGCACCGCGCGCTATCTGCCAGCATCTCGGCTTCAAGGCGCTGGCCACGACCAGCGCGGGCTTCGCCTTCGCGCAGGGCTTCGCCGACGGCGCGGTGCCGCGCGACGTGATGCTCGCGCACCTGCGCGAGATCGCGGCGGCGACCGACGTGCCGGTCAATGCCGATTTCGAGGGCGGCTATGCGGACGCGCCGGACGCGCGTGGCCGAGAGCGTGCGGCTCTGCGTCGAGACCGGGGTCGCCGGGCTTTCGATCGAGGACTCGACCGGCGACGACGCAATGCCGCTCTACGATTTCGACCTCGCGCTTGCGCGCGTGCGCGCCGCGCGCGCGGCGATCGACAAGGCCGGCGGCGACGTCGTGTTCACCGCCCGCACCGAGGGCTTCGTGCGCGGACGGCCCGATCTCGACGAGACCATCCGCCGGCTGAAAGCCTTTGCCGATGCCGGCGCCGACTGTCTGTACTCGCCGGGGATCAAGACGCGCGAGCAGATCGTGGCGATGGTGCAAGGCGGTGGCGCCGAAGCCGGTCAACTTGCTGATGTCGAGCGCCAGCGGATTCACGGTGAACGACATCGCCGCCATCGGCGTGCGCCGCATCAGCGTCGGCGGCACGCTCGCGCGCGTGGCCTGGCACGCGCTGCCTGCGCTCGGCGCGCGAGATCGCCGAGCACGGCAGGTTCGACAGCTTCGCCGGCGTCATATCGAATGCCGAGCTCAACGCCTTCTTTCCGACGACGACAAAGAACCGATGAGCGACCAACCGTTGAGCTTGAGGGCATTGATCGGCGGCACACTTGGTCGCCACCTCCCCCCGCTGGGAGAGGTCGGAATGGGCGCGCTGTGCGCACATTCCGGGCGATGGGGGCCAAATGAAGCGAGGGGCGGGGCCCCCACCCGGATCGCAAGCTATCCGACCTCTCCCCTGCGGGGAGAGGTGACACGAGCTTGCGACGCGCGCATCCTTCCCATGTAGAATTGCGCTGGCGGCGCATGGAGTGAACGTGCACATTCTCATCACCGGGGCCGCCGGCATGATCGGCCGCAAGCTCACCGAGCGGCTGGTCGGGGGCAGGCGAGCTCAACGGCGCAGCCGATCGCGAGGCTCACGCTTCTCGACGTCGTGCCGCCGCCGACGCCCGCGGCTTCTCGCGGACAAGGTCGAAAACCGTCGCCGCCGATCTCTCGGCATCCCCGGCGAAGCCATGAAGGCGATCGCACGGCCGGGCCGCAGGTGATCTTCCATCTCGCAGGCGTCGTCTCCGGCGAGGCCGAGCTCGATTTCGAAAAGGGCTACCGCGTCAATCTCGACGGCACGCGCGCCCTGCTCGAAGCGATCCGCGCGACCGGCGACGGCTATCGGCCGAAGCTGGTCTACACCTCCTCCATCGCGGTGTTCGGCGCGCCGTTCCCGCACGTCGATCCCCGACGATTTTCACCTCACGCCGCTCACCTCCTACGGCACGCAGAAGGCCATCGGCGAGTCGCTGCTTGCCGACTACACCCGCCGCGGCTTCTGCGACGGCGTCGGCATCCGCCTCCCCAGCATCGTGGTGCGGCCGGGCAAGCCGAACAAGGCGGCGTCGGGCTTCTTCTCCGGCATCATCCGCGAGCCGCTGGCGGGTCGAGGAGCGGTGCTGCCGGTGGCCGAGACCGTCATGCATACCCACGCGAGCCCGCGCGCCGCGGTCGGCTTCCTCATGCACGCCGCCGGCCTTGCGCGCCGGCGCGCTCGGGGCGCGCGTCAATCTCTCGATGCCGGGCGTGTGCTGCACGGTCGCCGAGCAGATCGCGGCGCTGCGACGGATCGCCGGCGAGCGGGCGGCAGCGCGCATCCGCCGCGAGCACGATCCGCTGGTCGCGCGCATCGTCGAGGCTGGCCGCAGCGCATCGAGGCGCGCCGCGCGCGCGAGCTCGGCTTCACGGCCGAGAGCTCGTTCGAGGAAATCGTGCGCATCCACATCGACGAGGACCGCGGCGGCAGCTTCGTCGCCGTAGCGGATTGCCATGCGCTTTCCCGCCCGCTCTTTCCCGCCACGCTGGTCGGCGCTACAAGCGCTTCCTCGCCGACGTCGTGCTCCCGTCGGGCGAGAGTCACCGTGCACTGCGCCAATCCCGGCGCGATGACCGGGCTCAGCGCGCCGGGCGCGCGCGTGTGGCTGTCGAAGTCCGCCAATCCCGAAGCGCAAGCTCGCCCATAGCTGGGAGCTGGTCGAGGTCGATTTCGGCGCCGGCGTCGAGCTCGTCGGCATCAACACCGGCGCATCCCAACGCGCTCGCGGCCGAGGCGATCGCGGCCGGCGCGATCCCCGAGCTTGCCGGCTACGCGGCGATGCGCCGCGAGGTGAGATACGGCAGGAATTCGCGCGTCGATTTCCTGCTCGCAGGACCCGGCGCGGCCGCCCTGCTACGTCGAGATCAAGAACGTCCACCTGATGCGCGCGGCGCCGGCCTGGCCGAGTTCCCCGATGCCGTCACCGAGCGCGGCGCCAAGCACCTCGCCGAGCTCGGCGACATGGTGGCAGCGGGCGACCGCGCGGTGATGCTGTTCCTGATCCAGATCGGCTCGGCCGAACGCTTCGCGCTCGCCCGCGACATCGACCCGGCCTATGGCAGGCGTTCGACGCGCGCGGCGCGCCGGCGTCGAGGCCATCGCCTAGCGCTGCGGGATCACCTGCGATGGCATCGAGGTGGCGGAGCCGGTTCCGATCGAGGAATAGTCGACCCGCGGCATCGATTGCGCAGCCAGCGGCTGTCGCCGGCACGGACGCCGATGGGCGCGCGAACTCGGGGCTGGTGCTTGCGTCGCCTGCATGCTTGCTTACATTGCCAGCGGTTGCGGCAGCGTCGGCACATTGCGAGCCGGCCGAACCGCAGGGAGGCGGCACGGCCGCGGTGATGCCTTGATGAGCTACGTCGACGCGGCAGTCGCGCCGCTACGCAAGACCGGGCAGATCAAGCTCCACGGCCCTGCCGCCTTCGAGGGCATGCGCAAGGCCGGCCGCCTCGTGGCCGAATGCCTGGACATGCTGACGGACGAGATGCGCCCGGGCGTGCCCACCGAGAGGATCGACCGGCTGGTGTTCGACTTCGCCCTGCGACCACAACGCGACGCCGGCGACGCTGATGTATCGCGGCTACCGCAAGGCGACCTGCACCTCGATCAACCACGTGGTCTGCCACGGCATTCCCGGCGAGAAGCCGCTGAAGGAGGGCGACATCGTCAATGTCGACGTCACCCTGATCCTCGACGGCTGGCACGGCGATTCCAGCCGCATGTATCGCGGTCGGCGAGGTCCCGCGCCGCGCCGAGCGGCTGATCGAGGTGACCTACGAAGCGATGATGCGCGGCATCGCGGCGATCCGGCCGGGCGCGACCACCGGCGACATCGGCGCCGCCATCCAGGCCTATGTCGAAGCCCAGCACATGAGCGTGGTGCGCGATTTCTGCGGCCACGGCCTCGGCCGCCTGTTCCACGACGAGCCCAACGTCGTGCATGTCGGCCGCCCCGGCGAGGGCATCGTGCTGCGGCCCGGCATGTTCTTCACGGTCGAGCCGATGATCAATCTCGGCCGCCCGCACGTGAAGGTGCTCTCCGACGGCTGGACCGCGGTGACGCGCGACCGCTCGCTCTCGGCCCAGTTCGAGCACACCGTGGCGGTGACCGAGGCCGGCGTCGAGATCTTCACGCTGTCGCCGAAGGGGCTCGACAAGCCATGCACTGTGGCCTGAGCCGCCGGTTTGAGCGCGGCGCGTCACGCCTCCCATTGACTAATGTTCTTGCTTATGTTCTCTAATGGGCGGATGCTTCGCGCAACGCAAATGCCGCGCATTGCCGCTTCGCCGCTGGCGGCGATCGAGAATGCCGCGCGCGCCAGCGGCCGTTGACCCGGGCGCCGCACTATCTCGGCGCATCGCAGCGGTTGCGCGAGCGCTTTCGCGAGGCCGGCGCGGACGCGCTCGCAGACTACGAGCTGCTCGAGCTCGTCTTGTTCCGCGCCATTCCGCGGCGCGACGTGAAGCCGCTCGCCAAGAGCCTGCTCGCCAGGTTCGGCTCCTTCGCCGAGGTCATCTCCGCGCCGCCGGAGCGGCTCACCGAGGTCAAGGGCCTGGGCGACGCGGCGATCAGCCGAGCTCAAGATCATCCAGGCGGCGGCGAGCCGCCTCGCGCGCGGCGCAGGTGCAAGCGGCGCCACGTGCTGTCATCATGGTCGAAGCGTGCTCGACTATTGCCGCACCGCCATGGCCTTCGCCGAGCAAGGAGCAGTTCCGCGTCCTGTTCCTCGACAAGCGCAACCAGCTCATCGCCGACGAGCGTGCAGCAGACCGGCACCGTCGACCACACCCCGGTCTATCCGCGCGAGGTGGTCAAGCGCGCGCTCGAGCTCTCGGCCACCGCCGTCATCCTGGTGCACAACCACCCCTCCGGCGACCCGACGCCCTCGCGCGCCGACATCCAGATGACGCAGGCGATCATCGAGGTCGCGCGCCCGCTCGGCATCGCCGTGCACGACCACATCATCGTCGGCAAGGAAGGGCATGCGAGCTTGAAAGGCTTGAAATTGATCTGATGGCCCGCAACAACGTTGCTCAGCTCTTGCGAGGCAATGAAAGGTATGCCCCTTCAGCAATCCCATTCCGCTGCTAGGAGCGCTTCGCCGTAGCCACGTATTGCGGCATTCCATCCTCCCAGGGGCTTCCCCGCGGCTCGCAAGCGTCGCCGTTGTCCCAGCGCACAAGATTACTCCCGGCGGCTGACACAGCGCTTACTCTAAGATTATAATTTGTTCACGTTATCAGGACTTGTGAGTTGGCGACTTGCGCGACGTTATTCGGCGTCTCGGCTAAATAAAATTTATATAAACAGGGCGGATCGTACTTGCCTCTTGTCGGCCCTATTTCGGCCGAAGGAACCGACTATTTCTAACTGTATCAGGATATTGGGGAGCTAAAGCGGTTCCCGCCCGATTTGAATTCGGGGGATTCCCAAAGACTTATAGATGAGCGAGTCTTTGTGTATTGATTCTCCTTTGCGGGGCTCAGCGATGCCTAAGGCCTATTCTTGTGACCTGCGGGAACGCGTTATCGAAGCCGTGGAGACGGGAGCGTCGCGACGGGAGGCGGCCGAGCGTTTCGAGGTGAGCGTAGCCTCGGCAGTAAAGTGGCTGCAGCGCTGGCGCAAGAGGAGGAGCGCCGCGCCGAAGCCGCGCGGCGGTAGCATTTCTCCGTTGGACGAGTTCGCCACCGAGGTGTTGGCTCTGATTGCCGAACAGCCGGACCTGACTTTGGTAGAGACGGTTGCAGCGTTGCGCAAGCGGCGGATTTGGACCAGCCGCAGTTCGCTCTGGCGGTTTCTCGACCGACACAACATCACCCTTAAAAAAAAGCCTGCAAGCTGCCGAACGGCAGCGAGCAGATGTGGCACGCGCGCGCCGACGTTGGATTTGAGAGCAAGGCATGCTTGATCCTGCCCGGCTGGTGTTTATCGATGAGACCGCGGTCAGTACCAACATGGTGCGGCTCCGGGGACGGGCTGCACGGGGCGTCAGGGTGATCGGCACCGTTCCGCTTGGAGCATGGGAGACGATCACCTTCGTGGCCGCCTTGCGTCACAATAAAATAACCGCGCCAATGGTGCTCGAAGGCGCCATGACCGGAGAGATGTTTCTCGCCTACGTCAAGCAGTGCCTGGTTCCCACCCTCCGGCGCAACGACATCGTCGTGATGGATAACTGCAAAGTCCATATGGGCCTCGCCATTCGGGAGGCGATTGAGAAAGTGCAGGCGACACTTCGCTACTTGCCGAAGAACTCGCCTGACCTCAATCCGATCGAGATGCCTTACAGCAAATTCAAGCAGTTCCTGCGCAAGGTAGCCGCGCGCACTGTTCCCGGACTTACTCGAGCCATTCGCTCGTTCATCCCACAACTCAGCCCTCAAGAATGCACCAACTATTTCAGGCATGCAGGCTATGCTTCAATATGATCGGAATCCGCTTTAGCATGCAAAAACTAATTGTTGCGCTGGCGACGATTGCCGTCCTGACAGTGCCTGCACATTCCCAGAGTTGGGGAAAAGGATTTAAGCGTTCACAACCTACCCAGCAGAACGAGGACAAAAAGAAGAAGGATGCTGCTGCAGAGCAAGCTTACAAAGATGCGCTTCGTAGCGTCCCTGAACAAAAAATTTCCGATCCCTGGGCGAAGATGCGATAGCTGGGAATTCGTGGATCGGCTGGGGAATTCCGGTTCAAAAAACCACGTTCCATCACACGACCATCTTGCAGGATTCTTCGGGACCACGAATGCATTTCGCGCTCAGTGCGCCGACGAGAAGTTAGCGATTGAGCTAGATCGTGCCAAAGACAATGTGATCCTATTCGCATAGGACGAAGCCGGTGGCGTTGCCGCCAGGCCGCGCCAGGCTATCCACGAAGCCGGCACCGACCGGATTGGTGACCTGCACGAACACGATCGGCACGGTGCGCGTTGCCTGCAACAAGGGCGCCGCGGTCGCGGTGCCCGAGGCCAGGATCACGTCCGGCGCAAGCGCGACCAATTCCGCCGCGTATTTGCGCATGTTGTCGGCGTCACCCGCGCACCAGCGATAGTCGATTTGGATGTTGCGGCCATCAGTCCAGCCCAATCGCTGCAGGCCCTGCAGAAACGCCGCGCTGCGCGCCCGCCCGACCGGATCGTCTGCGTCGGCACCGGACGTCAGGACGCCAATTCGCCGCATCCGCTCGCCCTGCTCCGCGCGCGCGGCATGCGGCCACGCAGCCGAGCCGCCGAGCAGAGTAATGAACTCCCGTCGCCTCACGGCCTCGCCCTCATTGCTGGAGACTACACCCTACCAAATCGTTGAATGGGTAGTATTTTGCATCACAGAAAATTTGACTTGTTGATGCCCGGTTAGGGTCATGAACCGCCCGCCTCGCCCGCTAGCCATGTCAGCTTCCGCCAGCTGCGGACATTGGTCCGCGCGAGCAACCGTGGTCAAGCCGTCAAACTCTGCTTAGGATCTCGGCACGGTGATTTGACGTGTTGCGGTTGGGTTATCGGAAATCATTGTGGCGCGAAAGGATTTCTCCAACCGCGGTCGGGTGCCGATGCCTTTGGAGGATAATGCTTCTCGTTGCAGGTCAGTATTGATCGGGGCCGCATCGGTATAGTTGCGTTGGGGTCGCGATCAGAAGCAGGTTCCTCCGATGAGCAACATCGCTACCAGACCACGCACAAGAGTCCGGCGGAAAACGCAAAGACCACACCTGCACAAGGTCATTCTCGTCAATGACGATTACACGCCACGGGAGTACGTCGTCATGGTATTGAAGGCGGAGTTCCGCATGAACGAGGACCAGGCGTATCGAGTGATGCTGACCGCGCATCGGCGCGGTGCATGCGTTGTCGCCGTCTACGCCAGGGACGTCGCCGAGACCAAGGCGACGAGAGCGACAGAAGCAGGTCGCAGCAAGGGGTATCCGCTCCAGTTCACCACCGAGCCCGAGGAATAGCCTACTGCCGCATCATCAGCAGCGGATCGGTGCTGGGGGAATCCGCTCCCAGGTGGTGGCGTCGCTTTCCGAAAAGCGCCAGATGCCGGTACGGCCGGAGAACACCAGCTCGTTGTTCTGGAGCTGCCATGTCGTAGGTGCAAAGCCCGCGATCGATGCGCTGCAGCCCGCCTTGACGATCACCTTGTAGCTTTCCGCGCCGGCGGATGCGTTGGACAGCGTCACCTTGCACAGCGGCTTCTCGAATTCCTGCAGCAGCGTCCAATCGCCGAACAGCTGCTCGGGGCTGACCGTGGCAGCCCTGATGGCAGCCTGCGTGCGCATGAAGAAGAGTTCCTCGCCCTTGCGCTCGGCCTCGTACATGTGCGACTCGACTTCGGAGAAATCGAGGATGATGACTCCTTTGGAGTTGAGGAGCCGCACCGAATCGTTCGGCCCGATCGCCCACGCCGCCACGTCCTTCAGGGATGGAAATGCGGCGCGGCAGCCGGGGTCGAGCTCGAGCTTGAGGCCCCCATCGCCGGCGTCGACGGCGAACGTGACCGGGCACGTCTTGTCGCGCGCTGCATTGGAGATCTCCCACACGCCCACCATGGCTCGTGCGGCATCGCTCGGCGCGGGCTGCTGCGCCAACGCATCGGCCGTGGAAATTCCGAGCGCAATCACGGCGAAGAATGGCAACATCCGCAACTGACGAATAGTCATGGGTGATCCGACCAAATGTGGGCGCCTCGGGGCCGTTAGCATAGCGGGCGGTTTGCGTCATGCCGATCCCCCCTCCCGATGAGAGTCGGCCCGAACAAGATGCGACGGTTTCACTTGTGCCTGGCCGCCGGCCACGGCGTTTCCGCCACCGGGGTAGGCGGCGGCCTGCCCGCCGCCCACGCCAGTAGGTTATCGACCACGAGCTGATCCATCCTCTCGCGGGTCGCAACCGAAGCCGAGCCGAGATGCGGGAAGAGCACCACATGCTCCATCGCGATCAATTCCGGCGGCACTTGCGGCTCGCGCGCATAGACGTCGAGGCCGGCAGACAGGATGGTCTTGTTCTGCAACGCCTTGATCAGCGCCTGCTCGTCCACCACCGAGCCGCGCGACATGTTGATGAGAACGCCGTCTGCTCCGAGCGCCTCAAGCACCCCGGCATTGATGAGGTGCTTTGTTGCCTGCCCGCCCGGCGTGATCACGAGCAGCACGTCAACCTCGCGCGCCATGTCGATGAGCGCCGGGTAATGCCGGTGGCTGACGCCTGCAGCCGGCCGGCGCGAATGATACACGACCGGCACGCGCATCGCGTCGAGCCTGCGCGCGATCGCCTGCCCGATGCGACCCATGCCGACCAGCCCGACCGTGCGGTTGCGCAGCGTCGCCTGGCTCAGCCGATAGTCCGCTTGCGCCCATCGGCCCGAGCGGAGGTAACGCTCCGCCTGCGGGAATTCGCGCACCGTGCACAACAGCAGCCCCAGCGCGGTGTCGGCGACTTCCTCGGTGAGCACGTCCGGCGTGTTCGTCACCGTGATGCCGTGCGCGCCCGCCCAGACCGCATCGACATGGTCGTATCCCACCCCGAAGCTCGCAATGATCTCAAGCCGCGGGAATCGGCTCATGAACGGGCCGTCGATGCGCTCCGACGTGGCAGCGACCGCAATGCCGCGCACCCGGGGCGCCCACTCCGAGTAGAATTTCTCGCGCGCATCCCTTTGCGGAAGCTCAAGCAGGTTGAAGGCGGGGCGCAGTCCCTTGGCAATGACCGGTTTGGCCGGTCCGATCAGCAGCACGTCGGTCTTTTCCGCCGCCATCAGGCACTCCCCTTATTGCCGCGCGCGCTCATATCAACATCGCCACGGGCTGCTCGACGATGCTCTTGAAGGCTGCGAGCAGCTCGGCGCCCACCGCTCCGTCGACCACGCGGTGGTCGCACGACAGCGTCACCGACATGATGCTGGCGAAGCCAACCCCGCCATCCGCGCTCTCCACCGCCTGCCGCCGCGCGGCACCGATCGCGAGAATGGTCGCCTGGGGCGGATTGATGATCGCGCAAAACTCGCGCACCCCATACATGCCGAGATTGGAGATCGTGGACGAGCCGCCCTGATATTCACTCGGAGCGAGCTTTCGCGCGCGCGCGCGCGCAGCCAAATCCTTGGTCTCCTTCGAGATCGCCGAAAGCGTTTTCATGTCCGCCCGCCGGATGACCGGCGCGATCAGCCCGCCGTCGATGGCGACTGCAATGCCGATATCCGAATGCTTGAAGCGCAGGATGCGGTCCGCAGCCCACACCACGTTCGCGTTCGGCACCCGCGCAAGCGCCACAGCCCAGGCCTTTATGAGGAGGTCGTTGATGGAAAGCCTGAAAGCCGGATTGGCATCCGCGTCCTTGCGTGCGGCGTTCGCCGCTTCGCGCAGATCGAGCAGCGCAGCAATCGCCACGTCGGAGGTCAAATAAAAGTGCGGAATCGTCTGTTTCGACGCAACCAGCCGCTTTGCAATGGTGGATCGCATGGCGTCGAGCGGCATTTCCTCGAACGGCACATCGCGGTAGATCGCCTTGATCTTCTCGGCATTGGTATCGGTGAAACCCGTGGCAGCCTGCGCCGTGCGCGCCCCGATCGCACGTGCCGCTTCGACATCGCGCGCCAGAATGCGCCCGTGCGGTCCGGAACCCCTGACATGGGAAAGGTCCAGCCCCGCATCGGCACCGAGCCGTCGCGCCAGCGGCGTAACGGTTATGCCGCCGGCAAGCCTCGCCGGGCCATAATTGCGCGCCGGCGTACGCACCTCGAAAAACGGATCGAGCTTCACGGCTGCTCCCGATGGCGTCACCGGCTGCGTCGCAGCGAATGAAGCCATGCCCGACATGCGCGCCAGCAGCGGGGTCGGCGGCGCCGGCGCGAACGGGGCGGCAGCAGCCGGCTGGGCGCGGCGTGTACCCGGCGCCGCATGCGCGGCATCGGCGATCACCGCGACCACCGCGCCGACCGGCGCCACTGCACCAGCCGGTACCCGGATTTCAGCGAGCACGCCGGTCGTGGTCGACGGTACCTCCATGGACACCTTGTCGGTCTCGATCTCGAACAAGTTGTCGCCGGGCTCGATCGGATCGCCCGCTGCCCTGAACCACTGCGTGATCTTGCCTTCCGTCACGGTCTCGCCGAGCTGCGGCATCAGCACATCCATGTCCCGCTCACCACGTCACCGAAATGTACTGGGTCTCCATGAACTCCATCAGGCCTTCATGCGCGCCTTCGCGGCCGATGCCCGACTGCTTCATGCCGCCGAAAGGCGCTGCGGGATCGGAGACGAGGCCGCGATTGAGCCCGATCATGCCGAAGTCGAGCTGCTCGGACACGCGCATGCCGCGACTCAAATCCTTGGTATAGAGGTAGGCGACGAGGCCATATTCAGTCTCGTTCGCGCGCTTGACCGCCTCGTCCTCGGACCGGAAGGTCTGGATCGCAGCCACTGGCCCGAAAATCTCCTCGCGCAGCATGTGGCGCCGTCCGGGACCTCGTCCAGCACGGTCGGCGGATAGAAATGCCCGGGTCCACTCGGCGGCTTTCCGCCGGTGAGATCTTCGCGCCCTTGCCGACCGCGTCGTCGACCAGCTCGATCACCTTCTTCCTGGCGTCGGCATTGACCAGCGGTCCCACCGACACGCCCTCGTCGAGCCCGTTGCCCACCTTCAACGCCGCCATCTTGGCGGTGAGCTTCTTGGCGAATTCGTCGTGCACTCCCTCGTGCACGTAAAAGCGATTGGCTGACGTGCAGGCCTCGCCCATATTGCGCATCTTGGCGATCATGGCGCCTTCGATGGCGGCATCGATGTCGGCGTCCTCGAACACCAGGAACGGAGCATTGCCGCCCAGCTCCATGGCCGGCTTGACGACCTGATCGGCCGCTTCGCGCAGCAGCTTGCGGCCGACTTCGGTCGAGCCGGTGAAGGACACGATGCGCACGCGCGGATCGTGCAGCATGGCGGCCACGACCTTGCCCGATGAGCGCGACGGGATGACGTTGATGACGCCGGCGGGAACGCCGGCCTCCGCCATGATCGGCATCAAGGCAAGCATGGTAAGCGGCGTATCGGAGGCGGGCTTGAGCACGACGGGGCAGCCGGCAGCGAGCGCGGGGCCGATCTTGCGCGTCGCCATCGCAGCGGGAAAGTTCCACGGCGTGACCAGCACGGCGACGCCGGCCGGCTTGTGATGGACAAGGATGCGGGCACCCGAGGCCGGCGCGCGCGTCATCTCGCCGATGTTGCGCACGGCTTCCTCGGCGTACCACCGGAAGAACTCGGCGGCATAGGCGACTTCGCCGCGGGAGTCAGCAAGCGCCTTGCCGTTCTCGATGGTGATCAGCTTCGCCAACCGCTCGGCGTCCCGCATGATCAGCTCGTAGGACTTGCGCAGAATCTCCCCGCGATCGCGCGGCTTCCTTGCGGCCCAGCCCGCGAAGGCGTCGCTCGCGGCATCGACCGCCGCCTTGGCGTCATCGACCGTGGCGCTCGCCACCGACGCGATCTTGTTCTCGGTCGCCGGGTCGAGGACATCGAAGCGGCCGCCGTCGGAAGCCTTGCGCCATTTGCCGCCGATCCAGAGATCGGTCGGAACGTTCGCCAGCAGATTCTCATACATTTCGCGTTCCTATGGTGCTTGAATTTCAGCGTCGAAGCGGTGCAGGCACGATCTGTCGGATTGAAGCCTGCCGAGTCCGTGGCCACACCAGTGTCATCGGCTACGCCTGCATGGATCGCCGCACGCGCTCGACGATGCGCCCGACCGTCGGCAGCGCGATGTCTTCCAGGATGTCGGCGGCCGGAAGCGGGATGTGGGGCGTGGTGATCCGCACCGGCGGTCCATCGAGATCATAGAAGGCTTCATCCGCGACGATCGAGACGATCTCGGCACCCCAGCCGCACAGCCGCGGATTCTCCTCGACGGTGAACAGCCGGTGGGTGCGCGCAACGGAGCCCAGGATGGCGCGGGTGTCGAGCGGCACCAGGGAGCGCACGTCCACGATTTCGCAGTCGATGGCGTGCTCGGCCTTGAGCTTCTCGGCTGCTTCGAGCGCCCGCGGCACCATGAGGGCGAGCGCCAGGATGGTTGCGTCGCGGCCTTCCCGCACGATCTTGGCGGTGCCGAGCCGGTCCACGATCTCGCCGTCCGGCACCTCGCCCTTGGTCGGATAAAGCGACTTGTGCTCGAAGAACATCACCGGATCCGGATCCCGCACCGCGGCGGCGAGCAAGCCGATGACGTCGCGCGGGGTGGAGGGTGCAACCACCTTGAGGCCCGGAATCATCATCGCCCAGTTCTCGACGCTCTGCGAGTGCTGCGCGCCGAACCGCGAGCCCGCGCCGTTCGCGGTGCGCACGACCAGGGGACACTTGAGCTGGCCGTTCGACATGTAGCGGCTCTTGCTGAATTCATTGGCGATATAGTCGAAGCATACGGCGAAGAAATCCGAGAACATGATCTCGGCGATCGGCTTCAGGCCGGTCATGGCTGCGCCCATCGCCGCACCGAGGATCGCCTGCTCGGAGATCGGGCAGTCGCGCACGCGCTTGGCGCCGAACTGCTCGTAGAGACCGACCGTGGTCTTGAACACGCCGCCGGGCTTGGCAACGTCCTCGCCGAAGAAGATCACGTCGGGGTCGCGCGCCATCTCCTGGGCGATGCCGCGGGCGACCGCGTCGCGATAGGTCAGTTCCGCCATGCAAATCCTCCGTCGGCATAGACGTCGGTGGTGAGGAGGTCGAGCGACGGCGGCGGCGCCGCCTTGCACTTCTCGGTCGCCTCATCGACCCGTCGCTTCACGTCGGCATCGATCTGCGCAATGACATCCTCGCCAATGCCGAACTGCCTGCAATCTTTCGCGATAGATATCGATCGGATCACGCTCCTTCCATTTTTCGAGCTCGCCCTTGCGGCCGGTACTTCGCGGGATCGGCGCGCGAATGTCCGCTGTGGCGGTAGGTCATGCATTCGATCAGCGATGGCCCTTCGCCCGCGCGCGCCTTGGCATAGGCGGAAATGGCGGCACGGTAGACTTCATCGGCGTCGTTGCCGTCGACGATGATGCGCTCGAGTCCATAGGCCGCGGCGCGATCGGCCGCCGGATGCGCCACGGCGGTCACGTCGCCGATCGGCGTGTATTCCATGTAGAGGTTGTTCTCGCACACGAAGATCACCGGCAGCTTCCATACCGCCGCGAAGTTGAGCGCCTCGTGGAAGGCGCCGATATTCGTGGTGCCGTCGCCGAAAAAGCAGACCGCCACGTCGTCGTCGCCCTTGTATTGTGCCCGCAACGCGGCGCCGCAGGCGATCGGCAGATGCGCGCCGATGATGGCGTAGGATCCCATGACGCCATGCTCGACCGAGGTGAGATGCATTGAGCCGCCCTTGCCGCGCATGAGACCATTGTCGCGCTGCATCAACTCGCCCAGCACCTTCTCGATCGGCACTCCGCGCGCCAGCGTATGGGCGTGGCCGCGATAGGTGCAGAAGGAAAGGTCGCCCGGTTTCATGGCGGCGGCAAATCCGGTGGCCACCGCCTCCTGACCAAGCGAAAGATGGCTTGTTCCCTTCACCAGGTTCTGCAGGAAGAGGTCGAAGGCGCGCTGCTCGCTCTCGCGGATCTCGACCTGCATACGGTACATGGTGAGCCGCGTCTCTTCGCCGATGTCATCGTTGATGCCGTGCAGGGACCCCTCCGAGGCGCGCGCCGATTTCTTCGCCATGAACCGTTTCCTCGAGCCGGCCGACGAAGGGGAGAAATCGGAGCCGGCCCGCAACGGAAATTAGCCTTATTTGGGAATGGCGACTATGGTCTGCCTGCGTGAATCCGCTCGGACCTATGTGTATCCCCCCGCGCCGCCCGCTCGCGGTGGAGAATGTAGAGCCCCGAGCCGATCACGATGGCGGCACCCGCGAGCGTCCACTTGTTGGGGAGGTCGCCGAACACGAAAAAGCCCAAGGCGATCGCCAAGACGATCTCGGTATAGATGAAGGGGGCGAGCACGGCGGCGGGCGCGAGCCGGTGGCCGCGATCAGGAGATAGTGCCCGAAGCTGCCGATCGCGCCGCGACGACCATCAGCGCGATGACGAGAGGATCGGTCGGCGTGGTCCACACGAATGGAAGCACCGGAAGGAGCGCCGCCGCACCCACGATATTGGAATAGAACAGCGTGGTCTCGGTGGAATCGGTGCGCGCGAGGATGCGCGTCGTGATGGAATAGAGGGCGTAGGACATGGCGGCCATGAGAGAAAGGAACGCGGCAGGATGGAAGCTGCCGACGCCCGGGCGCGCCACCACCAGGACACCGACGAAGCCGACGGCGATCGCGGCCCAGCGCCGCCAGCGCACCCACTCCCCCAGTATCGGTCCCGAGAGCGCCGCGACGAAAAACGGCGTCGAGAAGATCAGCGCCATGGCCTCGTCGAGCTGCAGATAGCGCAGCGCGGCGAAATTGCACAGCGTCGAGCCAGCAGCAGCACCGAGCGTCCGATCTGCAGCACCGGCCGCCGGGTGCGCGTGAGCCCGGGACGGGTCCATGGGTTTGACACCATGAATGGAAACAGGAACGCGCCGGTGTAACGCGCCCACACCACTTCCAGCGTGCTCATGTGGAGATTGAGATATTTCGCGGTGGTATCGAGCAACGCAAAGCACGCCATCGCGCCGCACATCAGCGCGATGCCGGTGAGCCGCTGGATGCGCTTCTGCGCCGCGGGGTCTGGCATGGGTGGAGGATCGAGTCGTCGGGGCGTAGGATCGCGGACATTGGCATTTCCGAGGGAGAAGAAACAATGCGCGCCTTTGGCCGGATGATCCGATGCGGCAACGCTGATCTCGCTCGCGGACATGGCTGTTGCGGCCGACATCCGCGTGCTCGGCGTCGGCGCCGTGCAGAATGCGGTCCGCACCTCGCCGCGGAATTCGGCAAGGAGACCGGCAATGCGGTGTTCCTCACCATCGGCTCGCCGGCGGACGTGATGCAGAAAATCAAGGCGAACGAGATTTATGATGCGGTCATCGTTCCGGAGCCGGCCATGGATCGGCTCGACAAGGAAGGCATCGTCAATCCGGAAAGCCGCGTCCGGCTCGCCAGCGCCGGCATTGGCGATGCCGTGCGCGCGGAGGCGGGCGCGCTCGATCTGTCGACGCCGGAGGCGTTCAAGCAGGCGCTGCTGGCGGCGCGGTCCATCGTCTATGGCGATCCGAGCCTGCCGTATCAGAGCGGCGAAAGGGTGGAAAAAATCCTGGCAAAGGCCGGCATTCTGGAAACGCTCAAGCCGAAGCTGCGGATCGTTCCGGTGCTGGCGGCGAGCCAGGAGCTGATCGCCAAAGGCGAGGTGGAAATGGGCTTGTACAATATCAGCGAGATTCCCGACGGCAGGGGGCTCAAATCCGCCGGCCCCGTTCCCGCGCCCTTGCAGATCGCTACGAGCTACGAGGGCGCCCTGATGTCGGACGGCTCGGTGCCGGAAGCGGCGCGTGCCTTCATCCGCTTCCTGGCAAGCCCCGACGCGGGCGCGCAATGGGTCGGGGCCAAGCTCGAGCCGCTGGGGGATCGGTAGCAACCCCTTCAGGCCTCGCCGGCGAGCGCGCTCTCGTGCCAGCGCCGCAGCAGCAGATGGGAGAGAAGCGACAGCGCGAAGAAAATGACGATGCCGGCGACCGAGAGAAGGAGCAGCGCCGCGAACATGCGCGGGATGTTGAGGCGGTAGCCGGATTCGGCGATGCGGTAGGCGAGCCCCGAGCCGGCGCCGGCCGAGCCCGCCGCGATCTCGGCCACCACCGCGCCGATCAGCGACAGGCCGCCGGCGATCTTCAAGCCGCCGAGGATGTAGGGCAGCGCCGCCGGCAGCTTGAGCTCGCCACAGCACCTGCCGCCGGGTCGCGCCGTAGAGGCGGAACAGGTCGGCGAGATTGTGATCGACCGAGTTGAGGCCGAGCGTGGTGTTGGCGAGCACGGGAAAGAAGGCGACGATCCAGGCGCAGGCGAGCACCGCCGCCTGCTGCGGCAGATAGATGAGCAGCAGCGGCGCGATCGCCACGATCGGCGTCACCTGCAGGATCACGGCATAGGGATAGAGCGAGTATTCGAGCAGGCGCGACTGGTTGAACAGGATCGCGAGCCCGACCCCGCCGACGCACCGCGAGCGCAAAGCCCTGGAGCGTGGTGGCGAGCGTGACCAGGAGCGAGGCCGACAGCACCGCCCAGTCCGCGACCAGCGTCGAGAAAACGAGCCGCGGGCCGGGCAGCACATAGGGCGGGATGTCGTAGACGCGCACGACCAGGTCCCACAGCACCACGCCCGAGCGCGAGCACCGCGATCGGAAGCAGGACGCGCAGCACGCGATCCGCGCGGCGGGCGGCTCGTCCTTCGGTCGCTCGCTCATGCCGCGCGTTCGCTCGCATTCATCGGCTCCTCCTCCATCATGGCGCGCGCCAGGGCCTCCGACACCCGCCGGCAGTAGCCGGCATAGTCCGCCGAGGTGCGGAAGCGCTCGTCGCGCGGATAGGGCGCGTCGATCGCCAGCTCGGTGAAGACGCGGCCGGGCCGCGGCGTCATCACGATGATGCGCTGGGAGAGATAGACCGATTCGAACACCGAATGGGTGACGAACACCACGGTCTTGCCGAGCGACTGCCACAGCGCCAGCAGATCATTGTTGAGGCGAAAGCGCGTGATCTCGTCGAGCGCCGCGAACGGCTCGTCCATCAGCAGGAGCTTCGGCTCGGTGACCAGCGCGCGCGCGATCGAGGTGCGCATCTTCATGCCGCCGGAGAGCTCGCGCGGATAGCTGTCCGCGAAGCCCGAGAGCCCGACGCGCGCCAGCGCCGCCTCGACGCGTGGCTGCGCGTCGGCGTCGAGCCCCTGCAGCTTCAGCGGCAGGCGGACATTGGCCGCGACCGTCGCCCACGGCATCAGCGTCGGCTCCTGGAACACGAAGCCGATGCCGCTGCGGCCCGCGGCGCCTGCGCCTGGCGGCTGCAGCCACTCGATCGTTCCGCTGCGTCGGCTCGCTCAAGCCGGCGATGATGCGCAGCGCCGTCGACTTGCCGCAGCCCGAGGGCCCGAGCAGCGACACGAACTCGCCCGGCCAGACATCGAGATTGAGCCGGTCGAGCGCGACCACGCCGTTGGCGAAGGTCTTGCCGACGCTGCTCAGCGCGACGACGGAGCGCCGGAGGCGACGGCTTGTTCGTACGTCATTGCGGGGCCCGAGCGCGCAGCGAGTGACCCCGCAATCCATAACCACATGGACAGTGCGGTCATGGCGATGGCCGTGGTTATGGATTCCGGTTCCGGCCTATTCTATGGGCCGGCCACGCGGAATGACACGATTATTTCGGCCGCAGGTCGAGGCCGACCTTCTTGTTCACGAATTGCAGCGTGTAGGCCTTGGCGAGCATCGATCGACGGCTTGACCACGCCTGCGCGCACCATCTTGTCGTAGAAATTCTTCATGCGCGCGTCGGTCATGGCGCCGATGCCGAGCGTTGCCGCATCGCCGGAATCGACGATGCCGTATTCCTTCATCTTGGCGATCGAATAGGCGAGAGCAATTCGTCGGTCATTTCCGGATTGTGTTGCTTGATCAGAGCATTCGCCGCCTTGTTGTCGCCGTAGAGGTAGTTGTGCCAGCCGACGATCGAGGCATCGACAAAGCGCTGCTACGAGGTCGGGCTTGCTCTCGACCAGATCTCGGCGGGTCTCGATCAGCGTCGAATAGCTGTTGAAGCCCTGGTCGGCGAGCAGAAAGACCTTCGGCTTGAAGCCGGCCTGCTTCTCGATGGCATAAGGCTCCGACGTGACATAACCCTGCATGGCGCTGCGCTTGTCGGCGAGGAACGGCTGCGGATTGGAGGTGTAGGGCTTCACCTGCGCCTCGTTGAATCCAAAATCGGCCTTGAGCCACTGGAAGTAGCTCGCGAGCCCCTCCTTCGAGATGAACAGCGTGAGCTTCTTCAGGTCCTCGAATTTCTCGATGCCCTGGTCGGGATGCGCAATCAGGACCTGCGGATCCTTCTGGAACATGGCGGCGACGCGAGGGTCGGAATGTTCTGCTCGACGGCATCGAAGCACTGCAGCGTGTTGGCGCTCATGAAGAAGTCGAGCTTGCCGACCGGCAACAGGATGCGGTTGTTCACGTTCGGCCCGCCGGGCACGATGGTGACGTCGAGCCCGTAATTGCGGTAGGTGCCGTCGACAACCGCCTGGTAGAAGCCGCCATGCTCGGCCTCGGCCACCCAGTTGGTGCCGAAAGAGACCTTGTCGAGGGGTTGCGCGGACGCAGGCGCGATCGCGACCGCAACGGCGAGACCGGCGAATAAGTACCTACACCGGGAATAGCTCATTTTGCCTCAGCGGCTCTGTTGCGGTCGCTCATGAGATTTCGCCGCCACGCCCCGCTATTGATGTGTCACTGGCAGTTCATCACCTCGGGCGTCATTCCGGGGCGCCGATCGCAGGCAAGTTTACGCGGCCTGCGTAAACATGGCTGCGTGCGGCGAAGGCCGCAATCAGTAACCCCGTCGGTGATTACTGGATTCCGGGCTCCCTCGCTACGCTCGGGCCCCGGAATGACGGAATGGACCGTCAGATCACAACGCCTGCAACCCTACTGCTCGAACCGCTCGACGAACCACTTGAGCAGCCGGGTCCAGATCTCGTCCTTGCCGACCTGGTCCTCGATGCCGTGCTCGAGATTCGGATTGTCGTTGACCTCCATCACGATGAAGCCGCGGTCCGTCTCCTTGATGTCGATGCCGTAAAACCCGTCCCCGATCGGCCGCGCCGCCCGCACCGCAATATCGATCAGCTCGGGAGGGGCCGCATCGATCTCAAAGGTGCGAAAGCCGCCCTCGCGCGAGGAGCCGTCCGGGCGGTGCTTGACGATCTGCCAATGCCCGCGTGCCATCCGGTACTGACAGACGAACAACGGCTCGCCCCCGAGCACGCCGACGCGCCAATCGAACTCGGTGGGCAGGAATTTCTGTGCCAGGAGAAGATCGGTCTCCTCGAACAGCTCGTCGGCGACGCGGCGAAATTCCTCCGGCGTGTGCACCTTATGCACCCCGCGGGAGAACGAGCCGTCGGGAATTTTCACCACCAGGGGCAGGCCCAATTCGTCCGTCGCCCGCGACAGGTCGCCCACATCGGCCAGCATGACGGTGGGCGGTGTCGCCACCTGGTTCTGGCCCAGGAGCTCCATCAGGAAGACCTTGTTGGTGCACCGGATCATGGAGATCGGGTCGTCGATGACCGGCATGCCTTCCTGCCAGGCGCGGCGAGCGAAGCGATAGGTGTGGTTGTCGATGGACGTGGTCTCGCGAATGAACAGGCCGTCGTATTCCGCGAGCTCCGCAAGCTGGCGTCGCGTAATCGGCTCGACGTCGATCGAGAGCTTTTCGGCGAGGCGCGCCATGTACTTGATGGTATTCGGCGAGGACGGCGCCATTTTCTCGTTCGGATCGTACAGCACCGCGAGATCGTATTTCGCCACGGTGCGCGCCTTGGGATCGCGCCACTCGCGCCGTGTATGCTGGTGCAACGATTCTCGCAGGAACGACGCCTCGCCGTTGGCGAGCCGCGTGATGTTGCGCGGGCGGATGCGCTCGATGGAGAGCCACGCGCCCGGCTCCACGTTCACTTCAAGTGCCGGACAGCGGAACCAGTCGAACAGCAGCCGCCCGAACGATTCGAACCGAGGATCGCGGGAGATGCCGAAGCAGACCAGAAGCTTGAGCTCGGCTTCGGGCTGGAAATCGGCCCGCCGCGCACAGCGGTTGAGCTCGTCCTCGAGCTCCGGCAATGCGTGCTCGTAGAGCTTGGCCTCGCGCAGCTCCAGCATGGTTTCGACGGTCGGCACGACCCGGTGTCCGCGCGCCTCGGCCAGCAGCGAAGCGTAATAGCCTTTCGACTGATAGGCATAGGATCGCGCCAGATTGACGAGCTTCGGCCGTCCGACATCGAACAGGCGGGGACGGGCGAGATACTCGCTCGTCGTGATCACCTTGTGCGGGGTATCAGCGTTCGGCAGGTCTTTGGGCTGGTCGACCAGAATGACCCAGCCGGTCATGAGGGTCCTTTCCGGATGACGATGGCCGCGCTCAGCCGCTCACGACCGACATGGATCACGCGCTCGAACGCGGTCCATGGCATGGCATAGCTCTCGGCAGCCGCCGCCATTCCTTGATCATCTCTCAGGGCCGCGGGATCGTGCATGAGCACATGGCGTCCGTTGCGGCCGAAGGCAAAAATCCAGTGCGGCATCCCTCTGGGAATCATGTGATAACCTGAAACCAGGACGATGGCCACGTTCCCGGCATCGAACGCACGCATGAGAACCGATTCGTTCACAGGAGTCAGGTGGGTGGGGATATCATGGGCCCGTGCTTCCCGCTGGTACTCGGCCTGGGCGAGCGCCATGACGCGACGCTTGTCGGCGGACTTCACGGTTTCGAGAAAATAGGCGCCGGGGCGGCTCACATAGACCTCCGGCCGCAGCCCGTGACGCTTGAGGGTGACCGCCATTCCGTAAGGCTCGCAACCGCCGGGGCCCGCGCCGGAAAAGATGGTGGTGGCTTCGCGCCATAGCGTAAGCTCGAACGCGGGCGCCGGCTTGAACCTTCGATCGGCCCAGGCCAGCGCCATCATGATGCAGGCCGGACCGCAGGTGAAATCAGTGGTCTGATGAAAATATGGCGGCGCGTCCCGCAGCGCCGCGGCGTCCGCGACAAGTCGCTTCTCGAACCGCAACGCATCCCCGCCGTTCTCGTAATAGGCGCGATGCCGGCCGAATTCGCGGTAGCCGCTCTTGCGATAGCGCGCGATCGCCGCGTGATTGGTGTGGTGCACTTCGAGCCGCATGATGCGACAGCCGCGCGCGAGCGCAGCCGCTTCCGCGGCGTCGAGCAGCATGGGCGCTACCCCCCGCCCGCCGGCATGTGGAGCGACCGCAATGGAATAAATGCGGGCGATCGCCGAACGTGACCGGAACAGCACGATGACGATGCCGGCAAGCTGCTCGCTCTCTTCCGCCACTATCACCTCGGCAGTCGGCGACCGCAGCAACCGGTGCAGGCTGCGGCGCGACAGCCGGTCGGTTGAGAACACGCGGTGCTCCAACTTGACCAACGCGTCAATGTCGCCGCGGTCCGCCCGACGAATGCGGATCGCGGGCACCACAGCATGGGCGAGGCTGGCGGGCATGGTCATCGGCGCAGCCGCCACCATATCAGCTTCAATCGTGCAATCACACTGACCGCCCGTTCCTTGCAGGCCGGCAGGCCCCTCACCTGGTCTGCACCAAGTCCGAAGCCTTGACATCACGACATCAAAATCGCTATGCCATGATGCATGCGAACCACTCTTACGATTGATGACGATATTGCGGCAGTGCTCACTCGTTTGCGCAAATCCCGTGGCGTCGGGCTGCGTGACTTGATCAATGAGGCGCTGCGCCGCGGCCTGCAGGACATGAAGCAAAAGCCGAAGGACCGACGGCAATTCCGCACGCAATCGGTCAATCTGGGCCGGGTGAAGATAGGCAACCTTGATAACATTGCCGAAGTGCTCGCGATTGCCGAGGGCGACGCATTCAAGTGATCTTGGTGGATGCCAACATTCTCATCTACGCCCACGTGGAATCGACTTCCTCAGCACCAAATCGCAAGGAATTGGCTTGACCAGGAGCTCAGCGGCACTACCCGGGTCGGACTGCCTTGGGCAAGTCTCCTGGCTTTCCTGAGAATCGTAACCAATGCGCGCATTTTCGAGCATCCCGAATCGATCGCTGATGCGTGGCGCCAGGTTCGGGGCTGGCTGTCGTGCGAGGTCGCGTGGACGCCGCTGCCGACGGAACGTCACCCCGATGTCCTTGGCGAATTGCTTTTGGTCGCAGGTGTGCAAGGGGACCTCGTCCCAGACGCTTATCTTGCCGCGCTGGCTATCGAGCACGGGCTTCTGTTGTGCTCGGCAGACAGTGATTTTGCCCGCTTCGCGGGGCTGCGATGGACAAACCCGCTTGCAGGATAAGCGCAGGATTCGCGCGCAGCACGCAGTACCAGACACGCAGCGGAACCAGCCGGCCCTTGCCGTCGGCGGCCCTGCATGCGATTTTGCGGCCCCGACATTCACCGACGGGAAAAATTCTCCATGCCTTCCATGCTGCCTCGCATGCTCGCTGCCGTCCTGATGCTCGCGCCCACGACGGCTTTCGCGCATACCGGCGCGGGCACCGCGCATGGCTTTACCGACGGCTTTGCGCACCCGCTCGACGGGCTCGACCACATGCTGGCGATGGTGACGGTCGGCATTCTGGCCTGGCAGCTCGGCGGCCGGGCAACTTGGCTCCTCCCCGCGAGCTTTCTCTCGCTCATGGCGCTCGGCGGAACCTTCGGGGTCGCCGGCGAAGCGTTGCCGTGGGTCGAGCTTGGAATTGCCGTCTCGGTCATTGTCCTTGGGACGATGGTGGCGCTCGGAGCGCACGCGCCGATCGCCATGGCCATGGGCATCGTCGGGCTGTTCGCGATGTTCCACGGCTATGCTCACGGCGCGGCGATGCCATTCGACGCATCGGGCGTCCTCTACGCCGCAGGCTTCGTGCAGGCGACGGCGTTCCTCCATATCACCGGCATTGCGCTTGGATTCCTCATTGAGCGCATCGGCGAGTCCCATGGACGGCTGGCGTACCGGCTGGGCGGAGGTGCGGTGGCGCTCGCGGGAATCGGGATCCTCGTGCACGGCATCTGAAGCGGCTTACCGCGCCGCGCCTTCCCCGACGAGGGCGAACAGCGCCCAATAGGCGGGATAGGCGTTGCGCGGATCTGCGGTGTCATCGAGATAGGCGAGCATGGCGCGGCGCAGCGCCTCGGCGCGGCCGAGCCGCGGATCGCTTTTCATGATCTCGAATGTCGTGGTGGTGAGTCGGGTGGCAGCGGCGGAATCGACCGCCCAGTGCGAGACCAAGAGCGCGCGGGCGCCGGCGTAGAAGAAGGCTCTGGCGAGACCGGAGAGCGCTTCGCCCTGGTGTCGCCCGGCCCAGCAAGAAGTCCTCGTAAGTCCTGTGGCAGAAAGCTTTGTTCGGATTGTGCCTTTTCGGGCGCATCTCGCGACCCCGCGACCCTGTCGAGGCCATCAGCGGCCGAGTACTTACCTTGCAATCGATACACCGCAGCCAAGTTGTGACGCGTTTTCACCACGAGCGGGTGTTCAACACCGAGCTCCTTCAGCTGGGCCGTCAGCGCCAACCTGTAGGATTCCTCAAGTTCTTCATACCTGCCTAGATGTTCGTAACTAGATATCTTGGCTAACATCGACGGACCGGTCGTCGACGGCCCGTTATGCTTCCTTGTGGCAAAGGCGACTGCGCGTTTGAGAAACTCCTCAGCTTCGCCGTACTTTCTCTGCCTCTCGTATTCATTCGCTAAGCCGATCTCCTTCACGGCAAACGATAGCACACGGCTGACCAGCTCTTCCGTCTCCGTGTACTTATCCTGCTTCTGGTATACGCGACCTAGGCCATTGATTGATGACACCACAAGGATATCATCGTCACCGCGCTTCTTCTCGAGAATTCGGCACTGCACGCTTGTAGGAATCCTCCGCCTCGATGTATTTGGCTAGCCCCTCTTGCGCCCAAGCTAGGCTTAAGAGCGCAACACCGTATTGGAAGGAATCCGTACCGAATTTTACCCTGCTGCTAGCCTCAAGCGCTAGTGCCTGGAAAAGCGCGGCGTCATATTTCCGCGCCTTCATCAGTGTTGTAAATTGCTGGGAGACGGCATTGAGATCGTCTTGCTGCGCCGCGGCTGGCGTCAATCCGACCACAATCACGAGCGCAAGCGCGAAAACTGTAACCAGCACGGAAAACCGGCGCCGCGCCGACCACGCGTTGCGCAATTCTGTCAATTTCGTCATGTGGACGACCCTCCAGTCGAGACGCTATCGCGATGTAGCACGCTCGGGGACTGACGACTCCCACTATCTCACCTCTGTATTGACGATTGGCCGCTCTATCATCTTGCGCTTCGATCAACGCCGAGGGATAGTTGCCCGCCCTAATAAGCTCGTTGACTCGCCTCGAGATGACGTTCAGATCGCCTACCTGCTGCGCGGCGGCAGGCGCGATGGCGATGAGCAAGAAGACTGTCGCGCCCAGCACGATGCCCAGGAAGCGCAATATCCCGGCGCAAGCAGCAGCTGCGGCAAGGTGCATTGCAAGTGGCCTTTATCAGGACAGTCTCGCGACGGAGCTTGCCACAACGCCGCATGGACGGGAAACGCGCGGGCGCCAAATAATTTGTGAGCCCACCTCTTGACGTCATGGCTGTGCTTGTCACGGCCATCCATGTCTTTCTTTGCTTGAAAACAAATCGTGGATGGCCGGAACGAGTTCCAGCCATGACGGGGGAGCCGTCACGCCGGAGCCGCCTCGCTCACCTTACCGCCGTTGAGGCTCATGGCCAACACGCGCGCAACATGGAGCGCGTCGCGGCCGGCGCCGTCCCTGATCTGATGCCGGCACGACGTACCGTCGGCGACCACGATGGTATCGGCGCTCGCGCTGCGCACCGCCGGAAACAAGGAGAGCTCGCCCATCCTGAGCGACACGTCGACGGTATCGGCGCCGTAGCCGAAGCTCCCCGCCATCCCGCAGCAGCTCGACTCGATCGTTTCGACCGTGAGCCCCGGGATGAGCTTGAGCGCCGCCTCGACCGCCGGCATCACGCCGAAGGCCTTCTGATGGCAATGCCCATGCAGGAGGGCACGCCCCCCGAGCGGCTTGAACGGCAGATCGAGGCTGCCTTCCTTCGCCGCACGTTGCAGATATTCTTCGATGAGCAGGACATTGCCGGCCAACAGCCGGGCATCATCCGTCCTGATCAGCGCGGGAATTTCGTCGCGAAACCCGAGCACGCAGCTGGGTTCGAGCCCGATCACCGCAATCCCGCGCCCGACCAATGGCGCAAGCGCCGCGACGCAGCGCTGCGCCTCGCGCCGGGCTTCGTCGACAAGCCCGACCGCAAGGAAAGTGCGCCCGCAGCAGAGCGGGCGGGCGCTGCCGTCGGCCGCCGTGGGCAGATGCACCGCGCAACCCGCAGCTGCGAGGACATCCAGCGCGGCCGTGATGTTCTCCGGCTCGAAATAGCGGTTGAAAGTGTCGGCGAACAATGCCACCGGCCGACCTCCCGCGGCGCCGGCCAGGCGCCCGGGCTCGCGCCATGCGTCCCTTCGCCACCGCGGCAGGCGCCGCCGCGCACTCAGGCCCGCATAATGCTCGGACCACTGCCGCAGGCGCGGGCTGCCGTTGCGCAGATTGGCAAGCCACGGCCATCGCGCGGCGAGCGGCGCATAGCGCGGCAGATAGCCGATGAGCCGGTCGTGCAACGAGAGGCCATGCTTTGCCACGCGCGCCGCCTGGACCTCGATCTTCATGCGCGCCATGTCGACGCCGGTCGGGCACTCGCGCCGGCATGCCTTGCACGAGACGCAGAGCGCGAGCGTCGCCGCCATCTCGTCCGAAGTCAGCGCGTCCGGCCCGAGCTGCCCGGTGACGGCAAGGCGCAGCGTATTGGCTCGGCCGCGGGTGACATCGCGCTCCTCGCGCGTGACCCGATAGCTCGGGCACATGACGCCGCCATGGAGCGCGCGGCAGGCGCCATTGTTGTTGCACATCTCGATGGCGCCCTGGAAACCGCCGCCGGCGCCGGGGTACGCCGACCAGTCGAGACGGGTGCGCAGATCGTCACCGTGATATCCGGGCGCGTAGCGGAACTGGCGGCGATCATCGAATTTCGGCGCCCGCACGATCTTGCCCGGGTTGAACAGGCCCATCGGATCGAAGAGGTCCTTGGTCCTTTCGAAGGCACGCACGAGCCGCGCGCCGAACATCTGCTCGTGGAATTCCGAGCGGACGAGCCCGTCGCCATGCTCGCCTGAATGCGAGCCCTTGTATGCGCGGACCAGAGCAAAGGCTTCTTCGGCGATGGCACGCATCGCCTTGACATCCTTTTCGAGGCGCAGGTTGAGCACCGGTCGCACATGCAGGCAGCCGACCGATGCGTGCGCATACCAGGTGCCGCGCGTGCCGTGCTTCTGGAAAATGTCGGTCAGCCTGGCGGTGTATTCGGCGAGGTGATCGAGCGGCACGGCGCAATCCTCGACGAAGGAGACCGGCTTTCCCGCCTCCTTCATCGACATCATGATATTGAGACCGGCGGTGCGCATCTCGTTGATGGCGGCTTGCAGCTTGGGATCGAGCACTTCAACGACGCCGCCCCATTTTCCCCCGGGCTTGTCCCAGCCAAAACCAAGGTCGCCGATCAGCTCATCGAGCCGCAACAGACGCCGAAAGCTCTCGCCGGTGTCCTCTTGCGCGAACTCGACGAACAGGATGGCTTCGGGATCGCCGTGCACCACCGCATCGATGACGGGTTGGAACATGGCGATGTCGCGTGCCAATCCCAGCATGGTGCGGTCGATGAGCTCCACCGCGATCGGACCGAGCTTCACGATATGCTGCGCGGCGTCCATGGCATGAAAGAAGCTGCCGAAATGACAGGCGCCGACTGCGCGCCGGCCGAGCAGCGGCGCAAGCTTCAATTCGATCCGGGTGGAGAAAGCGAGCGTGCCTTCGGAACCAACGAGGATATGGGCGAGATTGAGATCGTTGCGACCGGGAACGAGCGCGTCGAGATTGTAGCCGCCGACCCGGCGCGCCACCTTGGGAAATCTTGTCTCGATCTCCGTGGCTTCCTGCGCGGCGAGCGCCAGGAGCTCGCGCGCGAGCGGGCGCAGACGCGACCGGGCCGGCAGGTCGGAAAGATCGCGAGCGAGCCTACCGAAATGTTGCGACGTTCCGTCCGCCAGCACGGCATCGATCGACAGAACGTTCTCGCGCGTATTGCCGTACCGGAGCGAGCGCGCCCCGCAGGAGTTGTTTCCGACCATGCCGCCGATGGTCGCGCGCGAGGCGGTCGAGATGTCGACCGGGAACCACAATCCGTGCGGCCTCAACCGGCGATTGAGCTCGTCGAGAACAATGCCTGGCTCGACGGCGCAGCGTTTGCCCGCAATATCGAGCGCTACGATGTGATCGAGATATTTCGAGCAGTCGATCACGAGTGAAGAGTTGACGGTCTGCCCGGACTGCGACGTACCGGCTCCTCGCGGCAACACGCTCACGCCCGCCTCGCGCGCGAGCGCAAGCGTGTGCTCCGCTTCCTTGACGGAGCGCGGTGCCACCACGCCAATCGGCATCATCTGATAGTGCGAGGCATCGGTTGCGTAACGTCCGCGCGTGAACGAATCGAACGCAACATCGCCGAGAAGCTGCGCCTTGAGCCGCCGCTCGAGCCCGGGCACGATGGTCTCACTCATCCCATGCCACTCATGCCGTTCGCCCGGCGACACCCTCCCCCGCCCTCGCGCACAAGACGAGCATGTCCCGCGCTGCCGAGGACTTGACTGAATGTCGCATTCGTCCTTCATGACGGCAAGCCGCGACCCGCTTCGGGGTCGGCTGCCAATCAGATCATCGTTCCTCGCAAGGACTTGCTGATGTCGAAGAACTCCTCACGCCCCGTCGGCCGCCATTTCCTGCAAATTCCGGGACCAACCCCGCTGCCCGACCGCGTGTTGCGGGCCATGGATACCCCGTTGATCGATCACCGCGGTCCGGAATTCTCAAGGCTCGCCAAACGATGCCTGGAAGGGATCAAGACGATCTTCAAGACCACGAAGCCCGTCATCATCTATACCGCCACCGGCACCGGCGCTTGGGAGGGCGCGCTCGTCAACACGCTTTCGCCCGGCGACCGCGTGCTCATGGTGGAGACCGGCCAGTTCGCCACGCTGTGGAGGAACATGGCCGAGAAGCTCGGCTTGCAACCGGAGCTCATCAAGACCGATTGGCGGGTCGGCGCCGAGCCCGCTGCCATCGAGGAGCATTTGCGCAAGGACAAGAACCGGGAGATCAAGGCCGTCTGCGTGCTGCACAACGAGACGTCGACCGGCTGCCTCTCGCCGATTGCAGACATCCGCAAGGCGATCGATGCGACCGGTCATCCGGCGCTGTTCCTTGTCGACACCATCTCGTCGCTCGCGTCGACGGACTACCGTCACGACGAATGGGGCGTGGACGTCACCATCGGGGGGGCGCAGAAGGGATTGATGCTGCCGCCCGGCATGTCCTTCAACGCCATCAGCGACAAGGCGCTCGCGGCATCGAAGAGCTCCCAGCTGGGCAAGTCCTTCTGGGGCTGGGAGGACATGCTCAATCTCAACAAGATCGGCTTTTTTCCGTATACCCCGGCGACGCAGATGCTGCATGGGCTCGCCGAAGGGATTGCGATGCTGCACGAGGAAGGTCTCGACAACGTGTTCGCGCGGCACCACCGCCTCGCGGAGGCCACGCGCACCGCGGTCCGCGCGTGGGGCCTGGAGATCATGTGCCGCGATCCGAAATTCTATTCGCCGACGGTAACCGCCGTGATGCTGCCCACCGGCCACGATGCCGATGCCTTCCGCAGTCTCGCGCTCGAAACTTTCAACATCTCCTACGGCTCCAGCTTCGGCCCGTATTCCGGCAAGTATTTCCGCATCGGCCACCTCGGCGACGTCAACGACGGCATGCTCATGGGCGCGCTGGCAACGACGGAGCTCGCGCTCGCGGTTGCCGGCATTCCGCACCGCAAAGGCGGCGTGCAGGCGGCGGTCGATTACCTCGTCTCGGCGCATGCGAGCGCGGCACGCGCCGCCGCGGAGTAGACGCAACGGCTGCAGCAAACTCGGTGTACCTCCCCTTTCAGGACCGCATGATCTCGACTTTGCCGAAGCTCAGGGAGCCGCCCGCACCAGCCTTTCAGGGGAGGTATTACGGCGCTTGCTGAACGGCCATATGCGATAGCCCTGCCCGACCCGGGGGATGACGGCGTTGGGGTTGACAGCGCGAATTGCCAAGAGCTGCGCAGAGTCCCATATTCCTGTTCAAGACTGCTCCTGTTCAAGACCGTTCAAGACTTGGCATCTCAACGTGGAGGCCGTGCATGGATATTCAAGGGCTGGGATATGTCGGCATTCGCGCCAAGTCGCTCGAGGATTGGACCAGCTTCGGTACGCGTTTTCTCGGCATGCAGCTCGTCGAGAAGAGCGGCAAGAAGCTGGCACTGCGCATGGACGACCGCAAGCAGCGCGTGGTCGTCCACGAGGACGGCGGCGAGGGTGTCGCTTTCTTCGGCTGGGAGGTCAGCGACGCCGGCACGCTCGACCGGTTTGCGGCACGGCTCGAGCAGGCAGGCGTGCAGGTCTCCCGCGGCGCGCGCGCGCTTGCGGACGAGCGCCGCGTCCGCGACCTCATCGTGCTCGCCGATCCGCTCGGCAACCGCCTTGAAATCTTCCATGGCGCGGAGACGGCGGGCGAGCCGTTCGAGCCGGGCCGCTCGATCTCGGGATTCCGCACCGGACCGCTCGGCATGGGCCATGCGGTGCTGCACGTCGAGAACATCGACGATGCGCTTCCGTTCTACCGGGACGTGCTCGGGTTTCGTCTCTCCGACTACATGCTGCGGCCGTTCAACGCCTATTTCTTCCACGCCAATCCCCGCCATCACTCGATCGCGTTCATTGAAACCGGACGCAATGCCACGCACCATCTGATGGTGGAGCTGTTTTGCCTCGACGATGTCGGGCAGTGCTATGATCTCGCCTTGGGCGAGGAAGGACGCATCGGCACCACGCTCGGCCGCCACATCAACGACGAGGTCACTTCCTTCTATTCGACCTCGCCATCGGGATTCATGGTCGAGTACGGCTGGGGCGGCCGCGTGATCGACGTCGACAACTGGCAGCCGGAAGAGGTGACTTGGGGACCCAGCATGTGGGGCCACGACCGCCTGTGGCTGCCTGCGGACAAACGCGCCGAGGCACGCCGCATCCGCATCGAGGCGGCTGCGAGCGGCCTGCGCAAGCCGGTCAACGTGATCGACGGCAATTACACCCTCGCACCCGGCGTCTGCCCGTGGTGGGACGGCATGATCCGCGGCGAAGCGGCGGAGTGATTCCTACGGTCTGTCTTGGGGCGTCCTCGTCCGCGAAAGCGGACGACCCAGTAATCACTGCCCGTGCGGTCGATCCGGTTGCTGGTCGGACCGCAGAGATTCATCCGCAGCTATCGTGCGTACTGGGTGCCCCGCTTTCGCGGGGCATGACGCCGGAGAATGTGATCGGTGTCACGCTGCGAGCTTCACGTACTCGAAATCCCCGGGCTTGTTGTCGATGCCGACGCGAGGCGGCGCGATCCAGCCCGCGAATTGACCGCGCTCGCGCACGGGTTTCATAAGCGAGCCGATGAAGTCGGCATCTGCGGCCGAGGGCAGCGACTTGTCCTTCTCCCGCTGCCATGCAGCGTCGTCGAGCAGCCCCCCGTCCGGGGAGGCATGGATGTCGCGGAACTCGCCGATCTCGCGATGGAAAGCGACATGCGGCAGCTTGAGCTTGAAATCCACGCCGGTGCGCTCGATGATCTTGTTCCAGCGATCGAGGCCACGCTGGCAATCGGCCGTATAGTCGTCGCGCAACCGCATGTTGATGGCGGTGAGTGCCGGCTCGTCGACGCGCTTGATCCCGCCGTCCACGAATTTCAGCACCGGGTAGGTCGAGCTCTCGAGCCTGTGGTCGTCTTCGATCTTGGTCTCCTGGAAGCGACCCTTGAGCCCGGCATTGTATGAATTGGCGGCGTTGGTCGAGACCTCCGAGCCGAACAGGTCGAGCGACAGCGAGTAATGCAGGTTGAGCTTTTTCTGCATCGTCGGCAGGTCGATCACGCCGAGCGCGCGCACCTTCTCGATTGCGTCGACGTCATCGATTCCCGCCTGCTTCATTGCTTCGCATGTCCGTTGCAGGATGCGACCAACACCGGTCTCGCCCACGAACATGTGGTGGGCCTCCTCGGTGAGCATGAAGCGGCAGGTACGCGACAGGGGATCGAAGCCGGACTGCGCCAGGCTTTCGAGCTGCATCTTGCCGTCGCGGTCGGTGAAGAAGGTGAACATGAAGAAGGACAGCCAGTCCGGCGTCGCCTCGTTGAACGCGCCGAGCATGCGCGGCTTATCGGCACTGCCGGAACGACGTTGCAACAGCTGCTCCGCCTCCTCGCGGCCGTCCCGGCCGAAATATTTCTGCAGGATGTAAACCATGGCCCAGAGATGGCGGCCCTCTTCCACGTTCACCTGGAAGACGTTTCGCATGTCGTAGAGCGAAGGGGCGGTCTGGCCGAGATGTCGCTGCTGCTCGACCGATGCGGGCTCGGTGTCGCCTTGGATGACGACCAGACGGCGAAGCATGGCGCGATATTCGCCCGGGAACTTCCTGCCACGCCGGCTCTCCCAAGTGCCGGCCGAAAGGAACCTGGCGGCCTTCCTCCTGCGGAGCGAGCAAGATGCCCCAGCGGTAGTCCGGCATCTTCACGTAATCGAACTTGGCCCAGCCTTTCGGATCGACCGAGACCGCCGTGCGCAGATAGACGAACGCTTCCTGAAAACCCTCCGGCCCCATGGTTTTCCACCAATCGATGTAGCCGGGATGCCAGCGCTCGAGCGCGCGCAACACCGTGCGATCATCGGTGAGGCCGACATTGTTCGGAATCTTGGTGCTGTAGTCGACGTTGATGACGTTCATGGCGGGCTCCTTTATCGGAGAACAGACGACAGAGGACGGACGACAGATCGCATCAGCGCTCGTTCTCTGGTTCTTTCATCCGTCGTCTGTCGTCCGTCGTCTGTCTTCCGGTCTCATACTCTTGTCGTATCGAACGCCGGCTTCTGGCCGGTGCCGTAGCGTTTGAGCGCGCCCTCAGCGCCAACGGCGTTGGGCCGCTGGAAAATCCAGTTCTGCCAGGCGGTAAGGCGCGCGAATATTTTCGATTCCATGGTCTCCGGCCCGGCGAAACGCAGATTGGCCTCCAGTCCGGTGAGAGCGTCGGGCGAAAAGCTCGCGCGTTCCTCCAGGAACATGCGGATCTCGTCCTCCCAGTCGATGTCGTCGAGCGCAACCGTGACGAGGCCCAGATGCTGCGCCGTCTCGGCGTCGATCATGTTGTCGATCTTGCTTCGCGCCTGCTCGAGATCGGCCGGGCTGGCGAGAAAGCGGCTGGCGAGCCGCGAGAGCCCGTTCGACATGGGAAAGGCGCCGAAATTGCCGTCGTTGAGCGCAAGCGCGGCAGCCGGCCTGTTGTCACCTTCGCGCCTGCCAATGAGCATGTAGGAGCGGTCTGCCGCGAATACCAATTCCGCAAGCGTGCCGGCAAAGCATGATCCGGGCTCGACCAGGGCAACGAGCGAGCGCGAGGTGAGATCGACTCGCTTGAGGACCCGCTTCCACCGGCCCCGGATTTCGCGCGCAAGCCAATGGCCCTTGTTGGCGTCGAGAAACCGGTCATAGGCAAGAACCTGCGACGGATCGCCCGACGACGTGAACACGATCGCCGCGACGTCGCACTCGTTCGCGCGGATGTCGAGAATGGCATCGTCGAGCTCGCGTGCAAGCCGCAGCGGCCAGAATTCGCAGCCCAGACCCGCCATGGCATCTGCCGAGCCGGGCGGCGCGACGTGGGGCCCGCGCACGGCGATGGCCGCAATCCGTTCCCCGCGCTGGAGCTCAACCGTGATCGTGCTGTATTCAACGACATTTCCTGAGCGCTCGCGCTTGAGCGGCTTGAGTGCAATGCCCTTGCCGGCCGCCGGGCGCCGCGACTTTGCGGCAAATTCCTTCGCGCGCTCCGCCACCGTCTGCTCGAGCTTCGAGCCCGGAACCAGTTCGTCGACCAGTCGCCAGTCCACGGCGCGCTTGCCCTTGATGCCTTCCTCCGTCGTGCAGAATACGTCGGCATGATCGCGCCGGACCTTGCGCTTGTCGGTCACGCGGGTCAGCCCTCCGGTGCCGGGCAGCACCGCCAGCAGAGGCAGCTCCGGGAGCGACACCGTGGATGAGCCGTCGTCGATGAGCATGATATAATCGGCTGCGAGCGCCAGCTCGTAACCGCCGCCCGCCGCTGTGCCGTTGATGACGCAGATCATGGCAAGGCCGGAAGCTTCGCTGGCGTCCTCGATGCCGTTCCTGGTTTCATTGGTGAACTTGCAGAAATTGACCTTGTGGGCGTGCGTCGCGCCCGCCAGCATGCGGATATTGGCGCCCGCGCAGAACACCCGTGGCTTGGCCGAGCGCAAGAGAATGACCTTCACCGCCGGATGCTCGAAGCGCAGGCGCTCGATCGCATCAGCCAGCTCGATATCGACGCCGAGATCATACGAGTTGAGCTTGAGCTCGTATCCTTCGAACAGCGCGCCCTTTTCGTCCACGTCCATCAGCAGCGTGGCAACATCGCCGTCGATCTCGATCTTCCAATGGCGATATTGCGCGGGATCGGTCTGGAAATCGATCCGGCTCTTGCCGTTGCTCAATTTGCGCTCCGCGTCGGCCATTGCTTCCTCATCACGTGGTCACGGACCTGTTTGGGCTGCGTGGGCGACGACAGCACCTTCATGGTGGTCGCGGAACAGCCGATTGCAGAAGTCGACGACTGCCCGCAGTGTCGCCTCGGGCGCGTCCCGGTGCGGCGCATGCCGCGTGTCGGGCAGCAGCGCGACCTCGACCGGGCAATAGCACTCTTCCTGCGCAACCTCGATCTGCCGCACTGTGCCGTATTGGTCGTTCTCGCCCTGCACGATCAGGATCGGCACGCGGATATGGGCGAGCGCATCGCGCAGATCGAACTTACGGAACTCGGGATCGAGCCAGGGGTCGCACCAGTTGCGGAATGCGTTGTCGGGATCGACGTGCATGCGGGCGAGCTTTGCACGCAACGCTCCTGTCTCGAACGCCGCCTTGGCGCGGGCGATCTCGGCAATGCCCATATCCTCGGTGAAGAAGTGGGGAGCAATCAAGACAAGGCCGCGGACACGATGATCCTGTACGGTTCCGCCATAGATCGCGGCAATCGAGGCGCCGTCGCTGTGCCCGAGCAGCAGACCGCGGTGGAAATCCATTGCGGCGAGCACGCGCGGGAGCACATCGCGCGCCTCGTCATGCATGAAGGAGACCGGACGCGGCAGCTTCGAGGACGAAGACTGGCCGTAGCCCGCGCGCGAATAGGAGAACACGCCGGCTCCGGTGGCGGCGGCAAGCTCGCCGTCAAACCTTCCCCAGACCTGCACGCTGCCCAGTCCCTCGTGCAGCAGGACGATGGTGGGCGCGGCATGCGGCGGCGGGCCGATCATGCGATATTCAAGCCGCATGTCGCCGAGATCGAGAAAGCCGTGGTCCGCGAGCGTCATCGGGTATGACTGTCGATGTTGTTCGTTCCGCGCGTTGCCGGCAATGGCGATGCAGAGGATGCCAAGCAACGCCTCACGATCTGCAATAGTTGCTCGAAGCTGCGCTCGAGCGTATCACCCGAAGTATCGAGCTCGGCCTGCGCGCGCGCATAGTCGGGCGCCCGCGCATCAAGGATGGCAACGAGATCGGCCATCGCCTCGCGGTTCTTCGCCATCGGACGGAAATCGCCCTGTTGCATGACCCGGCGCATATGCTCGTCGGGGCGCGCCTTGATCCACACCGTATGGGTGCAACGAAGAAGAAGCGCGAATGTTTCCGCGTTCGAAACAATGCCGCCCGCCGTTGCAATCACGGCTGACTCCTGCTCGTCGAGGACGCGCTCCAGGCACGCGCGCTCGTAGCGGCGAAACGAAGCCAGTCCACCCATCTCGATGAGATCGGGGATGCGCGCCCCGTAATCCTGCTCGATCAGCCGATCGAGCTCGATAAACGAAAAACCGAGCTCGTCCGCGAGGCGGCGCCCGAGGGTGGATTTGCCGGCGCCACGAAGCCCGATCAAGGCGATGCGCCGCGCCCGATCGCTCGCGACAGCCCCACCAGAACGCGCCTCGATCAATTCGGCGAGCACCGGAAGCTCCGTCGCCGGCACGCGCCCGAGCAGGTCGAGAATACGGGTGAGGACCGCTGGGCGCGCGTTCGCCCCCGGCAGAAGATCGACGATCGGCACGCCGAGCGCATTCGCAATCGCATTGAGAATGACCACCGAAGGATTGCCCTCCCCGCCTTCGATCTGAGCGAGATAACGTTCGGAGGCGCCGGAGGCATGGGCAAGCGCACGACGCGTCATCCCCCGCTTGGCGCGGGCGGTGCGCACCAAGCGGCCGACCGCCGCCGCGACCGCATCGTCATCAGGGCGGGCCGCCTTGAGACCCGGCCGTGCATTTATCTCGGGTTGGGACAAGATGGCCGTCCGCCATGATCTGCACTATAGTTCATGTACTATAATGCCGACGGATGGCAGGGTCAAGCCGCCCTGAATTCACGGTGCGTCCGAAAACCGCGCGCATCCGAGTTACGATCCCTGGAATTCCGCCCGCAGCTTGAAACGCTGGATCTTGCCGGTCGCAGTCTTCGGGAGATCCCGTGCGGAACTCGATCCAACGCGGATATTTGTAGGGCGCGAGCGACGTCTTGACGTGGTCCTGCAATGCGCGCGCAAGCTCATCGCACGCCTTGTCGGCGGACTTGAGAACAACGAAGGCCTTGGGCTTGATCAATTCCTCTTCGTCCGGCCAGGCGACGACCGCCGCTTCCAGGACCTCGGAATGGGTGCAGAGTGCGCCCTCGACTTCGAACGGCGAGACATAGATGCCGCCGACCTTGAGCATGTCATCGCGCCGCCCGCAATAAACGTAGTAGCCGTCCTGGTCCTTCAGATATTTGTCCCCCGAGCGCGTCCATTCGCCCAGGAACGTCTCGCGCGTCCTTTCCCGATTGTTCCAGTACATCAGGGCGCTCGTGGGCCCACGCACCTGCAGCTCGCCCATTTCCCCGCTTTGCCGGATGACATTGCCGTCGTCGTCGACAAGGCGGACGTCGTAGCCCGGCACAGCTTTCCCCGTCGTGCCGTATCTCACGTCGCCCGGGCGGCTCGAGAGAAAGATGTGCAGCATCTCGGTCGAGCCGATGCCGTCGAGGATGTCGACGCCATAGCGCTGCGTCCAGCGCCGGCCGATGTCCGGAGGCAGCGCCTCGCCGGCGGAAACGCAGGCACGAAGATTGAGCTCGGAACTGGCGGGCGCTTGGGGCTGGCGAGCAAGGCGGCGTAGAAGGTCGGAACGGCATAAAACACCGTGACCGGATGTCGGCGCAGGATTGCGGCAACACCCTCCGGGGTCGGTCGATCCGGCGAGAGCACGGTGGTGGCGCCGACCGCCATCGGGAACGTCATGCGCGTTGCCGAGCCCGTAGGCGAAGAACAATTTCGCCACCGAGTAGCACGAGATCACTCTCGTTGAGCCCGAGCACGCCGGTGCCATAGAGGTCGGCGGTCAGGCGCGGACTGGAATGGACATGCACCGCGCCCTTTGGCCGTCCGGTCGAGCCCGAGGTATAGAGCCAGAAGCACATGTCGTCGCGGGTCGTCGGCGCGGTATACGAATCGCGTGCCGCGCGCTGGCCAGGAGGTCCCGAAGCCGCGGTGACCGTGCGCGTTCTTCCCCGAGACGATGACGTGCTTGAGAACCGGAGCTCGATAGGATCAGGTTGCGAATTCGGCAAGCAGCGGCTCCGACACGACCAGCGCCTTGGCGCGGCTGTCGGCGAGCATGAAGCGATAGTCCGCCTCGGTCATCAGCGTGTTGACCGGGATTGGAATGATGCCGCCTTGATCGCGCCGAGGAAGACGGACGGAAAGTCGATGGTGTCGAGATGGGCAAGCAGGATGCGCTGCTCCGTCGAATTGCGAGCGGGCGCAACGCATCGCCGAACCGATCGACGCGCTCGGCGAGCTGGCCATAGGTCCAGGATCCCGCGCGGATCGATAAAGACCGTCTTGTTCGCCCGTCCCGCAGCGAGGTTGCGCTCGATCATGTCAGCCGCAAAGTTGTAGGCATGCGGAACCGTCTCGACCGCTGTGCGAGGATCGAAAACGCTCATCGCAAGCTCGGCAAGTGCCGTTGGAATGCCATTGGAGTTGCCCTCACATCGCGGGTGCGCGCGTTTAGTTCACATCCTCGCTTGGTGAATTATGCAAGCAGGCGGTGAATACGGCAATGGTTTGCAGGGTAGGCAAAATCGTCTGACGTGCCGTTGCCGCGTGGGCACGGCGCGACGCAGTCAAGCTGCGTAGACTGCGTAAACTTGTCTACGCTCGATTTTCCCCACGCGGAAGCAAGCGTAACGCGCGCCTTTGCCCACCCTACAGGCTCAGGACAGGGTTCGCGGCGTGCCGCCTCAACAAAGAGCTATCGGGAGGAGCACTCGCATGGACGATACGGTCCGCAAGATCAGCGCCGACGATATCAATCCGCGCTTCAACTGGGCTCGTGCACTGCCGGCGCTCGGCATCATGGGGGTCGATTTCGAGGAGCGCGTCGATTATCGGCGCCTCCACCGCTATCGCCTTGCGCGCGTGCGCCAGGCGCTGGAGAAATCCGAGCTCGGCGCGCTTCTGGTCTTCGACGTCAATAATATTCGCTACATCACGTCCACCAAGATCGGGGAATGGGAGCGCGATAAGCTCTGTCGCTGGACGCTGCTCACCCGCAATGGCGACCCGATCCTGTGGGATTTCGGCTCGGCCGCCGTGCACCACAGGCTGTACACGCCGTGGCTAAATCCCGAGAACTGCAAGGCTGGACTGATCGGGCTGCGCGGCACAGTCAACCCCGCATTCGGGCTGATGGAACGCCATGCCAAGGAGATTGCTTCCTTGTTGAAGGAGGCCGGCGTTCACAAGATGCCGGTCGGCATCGACATTATCGAGCCGCCGATGATGTTCGAGCTGCAGAAGGCGGGCCTGAAGATCGCCGACGGCCAGCAGATCATGCTGGAGGCGCGCGAGATCAAGAACATCGACGAGATCGCGCTGCTCAATCGCGCCGCGGCCATGGTGGATGGCGCCTATCACCTCATCCATGAGGAGCTCAAGCCGGGCGTGCGCGAAAACGACATCGTCGGTAAGGTCAACGAGTTCCTTTATCGCCATGGTTCGGACGACGTGGAGGCGATCAACGCAATCTCGGGCGAGCGCTGCAACCCGCATCCGCACAATTTCACCGATCGCATGCTGCGCCCCGGCGATCAGGCCTTCTTCGACATTCTTCAATCCTTTATGGGGTATCGCACCTGTTATTACAGGACCTTCAATGTAGGCCGGGCGACCCCGGTGCAGCACGACGCCTACAAAAGGGCGCGCGAATGGCTCGACAAGGCGATCGCTCTGATCAAGCCGGGTGTCACCACCGACAAGGTTTGCAAGGTATGGCCAAAAGCGCAGGAGTTCGGATTTCCCGACGAGACGTCGGCATTCGGGCTACAATTCGGGCACGGGTTGGGGTTGGCCCTGCACGAGCGCCCGATCATCTCGCGAGTTGTTTCACTCAGTCATCCGACCGAGATCAAGGAAGGCATGGTGTTTGCGCTCGAGACCTATTGCCCCGCAAGCGACGGCTACTCCGCCGCCCGCATCGAGGAGGAGGTCGTCGTCACCGACAAGGGACATCGGGTGATCACGCTGTTTCCGGCGGAGGACCTGCCCATCAGTCACCGATATTGAGCTGATTGGCTCGCACGGCCGCAATTGGCGTTGGAGGAAAGGCGCACCCGCCGCGCTGCGGTGCGGTCTCCAGGGACGCGAACGCCGCCCGCCGCTTGCCGCGCGGGCTGCCGGCGCGGGCTTTTTTAATCTAACCATATGAAATTACACGATGTTTATTAGCCATGAACCTTGTCAGCGGTGGCTGCGACTAATGCTGCAGAGACCCTGGGGAGGGTGTGATGAACAACTCATCGTTGCTGACCGCCGACCGCACGACGCACCTCAAGATCGTGGTCGTTTCGCTCGTTTGCGCGACGCTGATTGCCGGCATCGGCATCGCCAGCCGCGTGGCCGACGTCCCTGCCACCGTGGACGGCGGGGTCGAGACTACCGTCATCAAGGCCGCCAAACCGCTGACCGCGGCCACGACAGAGCAGCGCACCATCCGCTGAGCGACCTTAAGGTCTCGCAACGGTCGCGTGCCTAGCGCGCGATCGTGGATCTTATCCTATTCATCGAATTGAGATTCCGGGGGCGCGGGCACTCGCAGCGCTGATGACGTGTCGATCGTGACGCCGATCAGGCGCATCAGCGCGAGCGGCCGCAGCGCCGGCGGTACACGCTCCGGCACATATTTCCAGAGCGCCGGAAGAGCCGCCGCTGCAAGGATAGCAAGCAGCAAGAGCCCTGCAACCGCGCGCCAGCGGACAAGCCTTCGCCGGACGACAAGAAGCTTCTGGTCAGGCTGTGCCGCCGCCGGAGCCGATTGCGCCGAAGGAACGGCGGAAACCGCCGGCGCCGACGCCGCGGTTGCTTCCGCGGGCGTCAGCCTTGTCTCGATCGTGGGTCGCGATATCGCCTCTGCAGACGTCTCGTTGGCGAGGCGGCGGAGTGACGCCTCCAAGGAGAGAAATGCGGCTTCCTGATCTGCCGGTGCCTCCGGCCCCGGCGCAGGCGCAGCAGCGGCTTCCGGAATAGTTTCCGCTGCGATGGTCGGAGCCTCGGCTACGTGCGAAGGCTTAAGCTCGGGCGGGGGGTCGAGCGGCCGTTCCGGTTCAAGGCTGCCCGGCTCGCTCGCAGGTGCAGGTTCAGCCTCAGCGAGAACCTCGGTCGAGGCCTCAAGCCCCGCATCAGCCAGCACGGCCGGTTTAACCTCGGGCTCAACCTCGGGCTCAACCTTGGACTCAACCTCGGGCTCAACCTTGGGTCCAAGCTCCGGTTCGATCTGCGGAAGTGCTATTACGGGATCCGGTTGCACCGGAAGCTTGGCCTTGATGCGTTGCCAGATATCCGGTTCCGGCTCCACCGGCTCGACCATCAGGTGCAGCTCGCCAAGTCGACGCTCCCACACCTTCACCTTGCCAGCGAATCCTTCATCCTCGGCCAGCAGGCTTTTTGCCGCGCTGCGCTCATCTGCCTCGAGCGTGCCGAGCACGTATTCGGCCGCAACCGTGTCCCAGTCGCCGGCAGCGATCATGCTTTCAGACATTGCTCGACCTCGACCAGACTGCGCCGGAGCGATGCTTTGAGCAGATCGACCGGCACATCAAGCTTGATGGAAAGCTGCTCCCGGCTGAACGCTCCATAATAGGCAAGCAACAGCATGCGCTGACGATCCGGCTCGAGTTTGCCGATGCAGGTCAGCAGGCGTTTGAGGTCGTCCGTCAGCTGGTGCCGGGGCACCGTGCCTGGTCCCTCGTTCTCTTCGATCACTTCCGGCTCGCCCTCGGCGACGGCCGGCCGGCGAGCCGCATCTATTGCCAGTCGACGGGCAATCGCCACCATCCACGCGAGTGCGCTCGAATGCCCGGGATTGAATTCACCGGCGCGATGCCAGATCTGCAAATAGGCCTCTTCCATGACGTCAGCGGCGAGATCATGCCGGCGCACGATCCGCAGAACGACGCCATACAGCTTGGCCCCGGTCGCCTGGTAGAGGCGTTCAAAGGCTGACGTATCGCCCTTGGTAATGGCCGCAAGCAGCCAGGTGATTTCAACGGGTGTGGATGTTCCGATCAATTGTCCGCTCCTCCCGGGGGCCCGGACTGGCAGAAAGTCGTCCGGCGAGGTCTCGCCGCAGAGTTGCATCAAGGCAAATAAGCTTGGCGGGTCAAATCCTAGGCTTGGGTGACCGAGGCCGATGGTGATTATGGCCGCCCAAGGCGCCATTCGTCGAGGCTGGCATTGCTTGAATTTGCGAAATGAGCCGGCAACCGACGGCTCCCGGCCCCCTATTGCGATCCGCAGGCATTGCAGGTGCAGGTCGAGGTCCCGGATGAACTCCGCCCTCGCGCATATGGCCTTGGCGCCGAAAGCCGTGCGATGCCGGCCAGTTCCGGGCGATGATCGAGGTCAGGTCGCCGCGTGCCGGGGCATCAAGCCGATCGCATGAGCTCGGATTGCTCTCGGATGTCTTCCTCTGCTCGCTCGCGCATCTGGTCGCGCTCGTCGAGCAGCTCGACTTTCTTCATTTCCTCGAAAGCTTCCGATAGTGCGGCCTTGGCATCCTCGAGCTGGAGCTTGAGATCGCTGACCGAGCGCTTGAGGTTCTCGCGCCGTTGCATCGCCGCCTTGGCATAGGTCGGATAGGCGAAGTGTCCGGGGTCGTGAATCCCGGCTCGATCCTGCTCGGCCTTGATCTCACGCTCGAGGTCGCCGGCAATGCGTTCGAACTCGCCGATCATGACCTCGATCTGAGCGACCTTGCGGCGCTTCTCATCGACCTGAAACCTTTTCAGGCGGATGAGCGTCTCACGTGACTTCATCGAACTCGTACTCCCCCGAAGCCTCGCGCCCACAGCAGCGCTTGGCAAGGCCACTGCTCCCGACGATCGGGCGAGCGCGAATTGTGGAGCGACAACGTTAGTTTTCGGTTTCTAGCCTGGGCCGCTCGAGATGGGGATGTGTTCCCCGAAAATGACGCCTTTGCTCACTGCGAGGACTCAACTCCGCTCTTTCGTTGCGGCCGCGAGGGGGCTGGTTTCTTAACTCCGTGTTTACCCGCGTCGTTAATCATTGCGTCATCGTCGTGGGACTTAAGGGGACCCCTCGCCCCACCGGGGACGAGGGACAGAGTCTTTTCGGTCGTTATCGCCGGGTCTTAATTACCACCGGGTCTTAATGTCGAACATGAGATGCCGCTTGGCAAAAAAACCACTCCCGTGCAGTATCTTAGGGCGATTTGTCAGAATGCGCCCCGAGCGCATGCGCACGTTGGAATTAGGTTTTGTTAACCATCCGTCGTTAAAGTTCCGACTCGGTTTGTCCCAAAGCGTTTTCGAGGGCCGCCGCTGCGGCGTGCCGACCTGAGCCCAGCGCGGCGAGGAAGGGGACTGGCATGCGCGTATTGCTGATTGAGGACGACAGCGCCACCGCTCAATCGATTGAGCTGATGCTGAAATCCGAAAGCTTCAACGTCTACACCACCGATCTCGGCGAAGAAGGTGTCGATCTCGGCAAGCTCTACGATTACGACATCATTCTGCTCGACCTGAACCTTCCGGATATGTCGGGGTTCGAGGTTCTGCGGTCGCTGCGTGTCTCGAAGGTGAAGACGCCGATATTGATCCTCACCGGTCTTGCCGGCATCGAGGACAAAGTCAGGGGACTCGGCTTCGGCGCTGATGACTACATGACCAAGCCGTTCCACAAGGACGAGCTGGTCGCGCGCATCCACGCCATCGTGCGGCGGTCGAAAGGTCATGCTCAGTCGGTCATCCAGACCGGCGACCTGGTGGTCAATCTCGACACCAAGACAGTGGAAGTGAACGGCGCCCGCGTGCATCTCACGGGCAAGGAGTACCAGATGCTGGAGCTCCTGAGCCTGCGCAAGGGGACGACCTTGACCAAGGAAATGTTCCTGAACCACCTCTATGGCGGCATGGACGAGCCGGAGCTCAAGATCATCGACGTCTTCATCTGCAAGCTGAGAAAGAAGCTCGCCAACGCTTCGAACGGAAAAAATTATATCGAGACGGTGTGGGGCCGCGGCTACGTGCTGCGCGAGCCGACCGAGGACGAGGTCAGGATCCCGGCCTGAGGCAAGGCGAGCCAGTTCGGACAGGGCCCCGCCGTGAGGCGGGGCTTTTTTTGCAGGGCGAGCGAGCCCCGCATCAGGGTTAGCGGAAGAGGGGATTATCAGCCGGCGTGGGCCGCCAGCCGCAGGAACCGAGGTTTGCTCGCGCCCACCATATCGAGCGCGGCTGCACTGGGCGCATAGAGCCCACGACTATCCGCGACGGGCTTGAAGCAGTCGGTCAATCCGACCACCGTCTCGGCGGCCCCGAGCACGAGGTAGCCCTCTCGATCCATGACGCATGCGACACGGTCGAGCACACGGGTCTTCGTCTCCTGGTCGAAATAGAGCAGCACGTTGCGGCAGAACACCACGTCAAAGATGCCGAGATGAGCGAAATCGCCGATCAGGTTGAGCGGCCGGAACTGAACCATGGCGCGGATGCTTGGTGCGATCTGCCAATTGTCACCGATCTGCGTGAAATACTTCAGCAGAAGAGAGATTGGCAGCCCGCGTTGCACCTCGAATTGGCTGTAGATTCCGGACCGCGCCTTCTCCAGCACCTCGTTCGAAATATCCGTTGCGACGATTTCGATGCGCCAGCCGGAAATGCGATCGCCCATTTCCTTGAGAGACATGGCGAGCGAATAGGGTTCCTGGCCGGTAGAAGCGGCCGCGCACCAGATTCGGATGCGACGTCGTGACGCCCGCGTCGCAATCAGCCCGGGCATGATGGTGTCGCGGAAATGCTCGAAGGGAATCTTGTCCCGGAAGAAAAAGGACTCGTTGGTGGTCATCGCCTCGACCACTTGTGCCGCCAACCCTTGCGAATTCGGGCTCCGTAGTCTTTGCACAAGCTCGGCAAGACCCGCGAGACCCGCTCGACGTGCGACCGGCAAGAGCCGGCTCTCAACCAGATATTGCTTATCTGCCAAAAGAACGAGACCGGAGCATTCCCGTAGAAGCCTGCGCAGAAATTCGTAATCGAGCGCGGTCACGGTCGGCCTCCGCAAAACAGGCGAACGATCTTCGGCGCGATCTGATCGAGCGGAAGAACAGCCGAAGCGAGACCCGCTTGCGCCACTCGGCCCGGCATGCCCCACACCACGCTCGATGCTTCATCCTGAGCGATGATGCCCCCGCCCGCCGCCACGACCTGTGCCGCTCCGCGGGCACCGTCGCAACCCATACCGGTAAGAATCACCGCGAGATTCCACGAACCCCATACGGCAGCGGCAGAGGCTAACAACGGATCAACGGCCGGCTTGCAGAAATGAACCGGCGGCCCGTCATCGAGCGCGATCATGGGCTCACCGCCGCAACGCGTCACCTGCATATGCAACCCGCCCGGTGCGACATAGATGTGGCCCGCCCGGATAAGCTCGCCGTCCTTCGCCTCGGCGGCAGGCCGTCCGCTCGTTCGCGCCAGATGTTCGGCGAGAATGGTGGTGAAGGTCGGTGGCATGTGTTGGGTGATGAGAACGGGTGCGTTATCGATCACCTTGCCGATTGTGCGGAGAATCGCATTGAGCGCCTGCGGCCCACCGGTGGAAGAACCGATCAGCAGTACGCGTGGCGTCACTGGTGGAAACGGGCGCAGCACGACTGCTCCGGGCTCCGGCATGCTCGCCGCAATGTCGGGCGCCTCGAGATGAGCCTCGCTGTCGAGCCCGGGCTCGATGTCTCCTTGGAAGGCGTTCGGCTCGGCTGCCGAGGCCGTGTTGCAGCCGCCGCCGTTGCCATGTTTGCGTCGTGAACCAAGCACCCGTATCTTGTCAATCAGCTCGCGGCGAAACAAATCGCAGCTCATGAGCTCGCGGTCGCTTTCGGGCTTGGGAATGTAGTCGGCGGCCCCGAGCGAAAGTGCGTGCAGGCTGATCTCGGCATTGCGGCGGGTGAGCGTCGAGACCATGAGGACGACGAGATTGCGCTTCCTCTCCAGGAGACGCGGCAGCGCGGTGATTCCATCCATTTCCGGCATGGTGACGTCGAGAATGACGACGTCGGGGTTTTTCCGTTCCACCTGCTCGATTGCTTCCGGCGCTCCGCGCAGGGAGGCGACGATTTGCATGTCCAACTCGGCATCCACCCAGCGGGCGATCATGGCACGAACGACAACTGCGTCATCGACGACCATGACACGGATGCGCTCACGGTCGCGAACGGACCCGGCCGGCGGTGCGGTTACGGCGATGTTCATTTGCCTCTCATCGACAAGCACGGAAACCTGATGATCAGATCAGCCCGACTTCCTGAAGCTTCGCTTCGACGATTTCCTTGTCGAAGGGCTTCATGATGTATTCGTTGGCTCCTGCGTGGAGCGCACGCGCAATGTGCGCGACATCGTTCTCGGTGGTGCAGAACACCACTTTCGGACGATCACCATTCGGCAGGCGACGAAGAGCGCGCAGGAATTCGTACCCGTCCATCTTGGGCATGTTCCAGTCGAGCAGCACGGCATCGGGCATTTGACGAAGACAGGCTTCGAGCGCCTGCTCGCCATCCTCGGCTTCCGCGATTTGGAATTCCAGACCCTCGAGAATTCGACGCGCCACCTTGCGGATCACGCTTAAATCATCAACTACCAAGCAGTTTTTCATCACATCCTCACATCATGCCACACTGAAGCTTCACGCCATTTCCGGCGGCAACCGGCATCTTCTCATGCCGCCTTGGCGATCAAGTCGAATTCGAGCACGCGATCGAGATCGAGCACCACCATCAGCCTGGCATCCAGCCGATGTACTCCTGCCGATACCTGCGCGAGCTTTCGATCGAGATTGACGGGGTTGTCCTCGCGGCCCCCGGCGGGCAGCTTCAACACTTCCCCGATTTGATCGATCAACAATCCATAGGATTCGCCGTTGTGCTCGATACCGACCGCGAGCAGCCGTCCGCCAGCGTGTCGCGCCTCCATGTCGAGCCGCCGCCACATGTCGATCACCGTGAGGATGCGGCCCCGCACGTTGAGAAGGCCGGCAATCTCGGGCGGAGCAAGCGGCACGCGCGTCAAGCGATCCGGCACGAAGACGTCCTGGACGCGTGAAATAGGAAGGCCGAACAGCTGGCCTCCGATCGTGGCGGTGACGTATTCGACGATGTTTTCCGGCATGATGATCCCGTTCACGCGCAGCTCACGCCGGCCGCTCGTTCCTTCAGGGCGGCGACCAGGCTGCGACGATCGAATTTGGCTACGCAATCATGCAAGCCTGCTCGCTTGCCGCGCTCGATCGCCTCCGATGAGACCGCGGATGACAAGCCGATGATCGGGACCTCGGCGGTGCGCGGATTCGCTCGCACGGCTGAGGCCAGATCGAAGCCGTTCATTCCTGGCATCTCGATATCGGTAATCACGAAGTGGAAGCGTTGACCGGAATCCAGCATGGCCAGTGCCTCGCTGGCCGACGCGGCCGTGGTAACGGCATACCCGGCGGCCTTGACCACTGGTGCAAGCATATTGCGGAAAAACGGAGCATCATCGATGAGGAGCACTCTGCGAAATCCCCTTGTCCGTTGTTTGCTCCTTCCAATTGCGCCAATCCGCGAAGGCGAGCGGCAGGAAATGCGCGATGTCGATGACTTCGGTCGCTTGACCCTTGATCACCGCCGATCCGAGAAATCCGGGCGTTTCGCTGATGAGCTCGATATTGAGCCGGTCCTCTACGATGTCGACGATCTCGTCCACGATCAGGCCCATGGAGCGGCGGTCATCCGAGAACACCAGCAGAGGCTGTGTCCCGCTGCTCCTGATCTTCATCTCGCCGGTTGCGGGAACGAGCGGCATGAGCTGTCCACGGTATTGAACGATCGGCCGGCCGTTCGAAACCTCGATGGTCCGGGCGTCGATCTCTTCGAGCCGGGTCACCAGCGTCAGCGGCACCGCTTTTGGATTCGGCGAACCGGCGCGGAAAACGAGCATTGATTCCGTCGGGGCCTGCTCGCTTGCCAACTCGCGATCCTGGGGCTGGGATCGCCGCGTCGTCTGCGGCACCCCGATCGCATGGGCGAGCCCGTTCGGATCCAGAATCAGGATCACCGAGCCGTCGCCCAGGATGGTATTGCCGGAGAACACGGCAATCTAGCGAAGCCTGCTCGACATCGGCTTCACGACGATTTCCTCGGTATCGAAAACGCCATCCACCACGAGGCCGAAGCTCTGCATGCCGACCTGCATGACGACGATGAAGGAACCCTCGGCCGCGCCGTCTCGCCGACCGCCGATCGCGAGGAGGGCTTTGAGATCGACGAGCGGCAGCAGTTTGTTGCGCAACCGCAGCACCGCGCTATCTTTGATACGCTCGATGCACAGCTCTGAACGGCTGCGCACGCGTACCAGTTCGAGGACGGCAAGTTGCGGGATGGCGAAGCGATCGCCGGCGACCTCGATGATGAGTGCCGAGACGATGGCGAGCGTGAGCGGAATCTTGACGGTGAACGTGGTGCCGCGGCCGCGCACCGAGTTCACGTCAATCGTCCCGCCGATCTTGTCGATATTGGCGCGCACCACGTCCATGCCGATGCCTCGGCCCGAGACGCTGGTGATATTGTCGACGGTGGAAAACCCGGGAGCGAAGATGAAGCGTTGAACTTGCGCCTCGGTCAGCTTGTCCATGTCCGCTTCCGACGCGAGACCGAGCGCAATCGCCTTCGCGCCGATGCGCTCGATGTCGAGACCGCGCCCGTCATCGGAGATCTCGATCAAGATGTGGCCGCCTTCGTGACAGGCAGACAGCCTGATCCTGCCCCGTTCCGGCTTGCCGGCAGCCGTTCGTTGCTCCGGCATTTCAAGACCATGGTCCGCGGCGTTGCGCACCATATGCGTTAGCGGGTCCTTAATCAGGTCGAGCACCTGGCGATCGAGCTCGGTGTCGGCCCCGATCATCTCAAGATCGATCGGTTTCTTGAGCTCGGCTGACAGATCGCGCACGATCCGCGGCAGTTTCTGCCAGGCATTTCCGATCGGCTGCATCCGCGTCTTGAGCACGCCTTCCTGCAGCTCGGCCGTGACATGCGAGAGCCGCTGCAGAGGACCCTTGAACTCGGAATCCTGGTGGCGGCGGACGATCTCGATCAACTGGTTACGCGTAAGCACCAGCTCGGACACCATGGTCATGAGATGGTCGAGCGTGTTGACGTGCAGTCGGATCGAGCTGCTTGCAACTTTGCCGTCGGCGCGGTCCTCGGCTGTGCCGATAGGGTCCGAGTGGGCGGCTGGCGTGACGCTTGTGCTCGCAGCGGATGTGGGCGGCGCGCCGCCCCTTTCCGGTGGCTCGTGTTCTGTTTCGTCATCGCGCACGTCGCCAGCAGCAGTGGAAGATGCGGTCGCACCGGAGCGTACGAGCTGCTCCGATGCCTGCGACGCAGGGGATGGGGCGAGCGCACTCGTCATGCTGCGCGCGGATGCAGCGGCCTCGGCCGGGCCTGCAGCGGCGACATCTCCAGTCGCCGCGCCCTGGAGCTGGGCGATGAGGTCTCTATCGTTGCCCTGCGGCTCGGCCTGATGGCGCTCGAGCTCGTCCAGCAGGGCTTTGATGCGGTCAATCGTTGCCAGGATGAGCGAGACGGCATCGGTCGTAACCGGCCTGCCGCCCCGAAAGCCCGACATGAGAGTCTCGGCCGCATGCGTGAGCGCTTCGAGTCGCGGCAGCCCGAGAAATCCGCAAGTTCCCTTGATGGTATGTACAAGCCGAAAGATGTTTTCGAGAATTTTGATGTTGTTCGGTTCCTGCTCAAAGCGCACCAGCTCCAGATCGACGAGATCGAGGCTTTCGCCGGTCTCCGTCAGGAACTCGCGCAGCAGATCATCCATGGACGTTGGTACTTTCGACGCAACCCGCGACCTGGCCATCCCGAGTTTGGCAAGTGGCGCCAGTGTGTTGCGAAACGGTTTAATTTTGGTTGCGTCCGGCACGCAACGGCCAGAGTTCCGCCGTCATTGCCGGGCTTGACCCCGCCGGTCGTGTCTACCCGGCTTGCGGCTCATCGGGGCGTGCCGACTTCGAGCACCCCCCGCTGTCCGATGCAATCCATTCCCTTCTTCACAAGCATCTTGCGAAGACGCGGGATGGCCGGACCAAATCCGGCCATGACGACCGGCAGGAATGCGCAGGGCGCTGACGCCGGGGCAACATTTAACGTTAACGCGTCGTTAGCAAATGCATGCGCGCATGCGGTCGACCGCGGCCGCCGTTTGCCGACCTCATAGAAGAGAAATTTGAATCAGCGCGTTGCAATAACGATTGCGTCACCGTCGGCCTTGAGCTCGACCCTGAGTCCACAAGCTCGGGCAAGCAGGCCCGCGTAGAACGGCTGGATCGCGTGCGCATCGACGGATCCGTTCTCCGAGGACCCTTCGAGCAAAGCGGGGACCGAGTGCGGGATGCGGGCATTGAGACCGGACGCGGTGAGGCGGAATCCGGTACTCTCGCCTTCGCCGATTGGATCCGCCGTAATTGTGCCCCCCCTTGGGATCGTCTGGCTCGCGATGATCAGCATGTTCAACAGCAGCTTTGCGCGATTTTTCGGCAACAGCGTGCGCGGCAAATTCCAGGCAAGCCTGGTCTTCTCGTCCTCGATGAAGGCGCGGGCCATGCCATGCGCATTGTCGAGATCGATCTGCGCACCGGCAGAGCCGGCGGACCCGAACGCGAGGCGGCAGAATTGCAGGCGCGCTGACGCGGTCTTCGCGCTTTTCTTGATGAGGTCGAGAGCAAAGCTCCTGGTCTCCTGGTCGCTCTCTTTTTCCTCCAGCACCTCGAGTCCATTCACAATGGCACCGGTCGGGCTGATCAGATCGTGGCAGACACGAGAGCAAAGAAGCGCGGCAAGATCGAGCGCATCAAGAGCCACCGCTGTGGTCATAAGAACGTCTCCGTTGGAGCGCCGGTTCACGAGAAGCCTGAGGGCTCAAACGCAACTCACGAACCATGCTATTGCTGCGCGGGTGTACACCGCAGCCGCTCGATCTGCCAAGAGCAGCTTGTCCAGCGCAGCCGGTCCGGATCAGAGCAGGGAAATATGGGGCAGGCGTGATTGCCAGCGGCGATACCAGAGCCTCCAACACCCGACTGCTCGACGAGCTTTCCTGCGTCGTCTCGGCCGCCAGTGCGGCCATCCTGGAGGCACGGGCGGGATCGCTCGCGGTTCGAGCAAAAGCGGATCATTCTCCGGTGACGGCTGCCGACCATGCCTCCGAGGCGGTGATAATCGAAGGGATTTCCCGCGTGCTCCCGGGCGTATCAATCGTGTCTGAAGAGGCGGCGACCGGATCGCCGCCGCCGCACCTCTCCAGCAGCTTCGTCCTGGTCGATCCGCTAGACGGGACGCGAGAACTGCTCGCGGGCCGGGATGAATTCACCGTCAACGTAGCAGTCGTGAGCAGCGGTCGCCCGTGGCTGGGCATCGTCGCCGCGCCTGCGCAGGGACTGTTGTGGCGTGGGATCGAGGGAGGCGGCGCCGAGCGCCTCCTCCTTGCCGCCGGTGCACCGGCGAGCGCCTCGCGGGAACGCACGGCGATCCACACCCGGCCCTGCCCCCGCGCCGGCCTTATTGCAGCAGTGAGCCGGTCGCATCTCAACTCTCAAACCGCCGCCTTGCTGGCACGGCTGCCAACCGCCCAGCGGATTGCGTGCGGATCGGCGCTCAAGTTCTGCCAGCTTGCCGAAGGCGCTGCCGACGTCTACCCGCGACTATCGACCACCTGCGAATGGGACGTGGCCGCCGGACATGCCATCCTTGCAGCCGCGGGCGGCACGCTGATCACGCCCGAGGGCGGCGCACTGACCTATGGTCGCATAGCGGCAGGATTTCGCGTTCCCGGATTCATGGCCTGGGGTGATCCCTCAGCCCCCGCCGCGCTGGGTCTCGCGGCGCTCAGGGACGGTCATTAGGGCGCTTGCGCCTTGGACACCCGTCCTGCGAAGCGACGCGGCCGCCGCGGCGAAGCTTCCGGGCGCCGCGCTGCGGTCATATTATTGTCCACGATGTGGCAATTCGGTTGAGGTTTGGCCGTAAAGCCAAGCTAGTGTCCCGATGCCCTATGGAGCGCCCAATGCAGGCCTTGATGCGGACCGTCTCTCTCGTTTTGGTCCTCGTCGGTCTGGGCGCCGGCCTCGTCCTGGCGCAAGGCAATCCGCCGCCTTCCGGCAATCCTCCGCCTGCCAGCAGCCCTCCGCCTGCCAGCAGCCCTCCGCCTGCCAGCAGCCCGGCACCCCAAAGCGGGCAATACTCCTCGAATGAGGTCATTGACGCCGGTCACCGGTTTTTCGGCACGATCTCGCGCGGGCTCGCCCAAATCGTGGAAAAAGCCGGCAGTCAATGGGGCCTTCCGAACGGATATATCCTGGGGCAGGAGGCCGGCGGCGCCGTGGTCGCTGGGCTGCGTTACGGGGAAGGCATCCTCTACACCAAGAATGCCGGCGACCTTCGGGTCTATTGGCAAGGCCCCTCGCTCGGTTTCGATTTTGGCGGCGAGGGCGCTCGCACCATGATGCTGGTCTACAGCTTGCCGGCTACCGACGCGATCTATCAGCGCTTTGCCGGCATCGACGGTTCGGCGTATTTCGTAGGGGGTCTGGGGATGACGGCTCTGACGTTCAACAATATCGTGGTCGTTCCAATTCGCTCCGGCGTCGGATTCCGTCTCGGCGCCAATGTGGGATACCTGAAGTTCACGCCGACGGCGACCTGGAACCCGTTCTGAGCATCCCGAGCGTGGTTCCGGCGACCGTTGCTGGTCCTGCCGATGGAACTATGGCCGATAATCTGCGTGAAAATATGCTCTCCCTGGTTTACGTTAACCAACGCCCGCGCTGGCAGGGTCGGGCCATTGGTGGCAATGTGCTGAAAAATCAGTCGATGTGGTTCAGGAGGCGTTTTTCATGATCGAACCGATCATGTTCGTCGGGATCGGATTTCTTGTCGCGGGTTTGCTCGTCATTGGCGTCATTCCCTTGGTGCATGCTCGCGCGGAGCGGCTAACCACCCGAAGGATGGAAGCGCTCACCCCCCTTTCGATGGCTGAAATTCAAGCCGACAAGGATCAGCTGCGGGCGGAATTCGCCATGTCCACGCGCCGTCTCGAGATGAGCGTCGAGCAATTGAAGGCGAAAACCACGGGGCAGCTCACGGAAATCGGAAAGAAGAGCGAGGCGATTGGACGGTTGAAGCTTGAGCTGGGTGAAAAGACCGCAGCTTTGTTCGCGCTCGAGGCGAAGGAAAGGCAGCTCGCCGATGAGCTTCAGAGCATTCGGGGCGATGCCGACGTCAAGGGGGGTGCATTGGCCCAGACAGAACGTACCCTCGCCAGCACGCGGGCCGAGCTCATCCAGGTCACGACCAGTTTTCACGACAGCACGGTCAAGGCCAATAGCCAGCGCGTTGAATTGATCGCGTTGCGGGCCGAAGCCGACGCCTTGAAGGGACAGATCGAAAGCTATGAGATCGAGACGCAGGACTTGCAGGATCGCCTGCGCAACAAGACCGCCGAGGTGCAATCGTTGAGCAATGAGCTCTCTGAGGAGCGCGGCAGAGCGGAGCAGTCCGGCACCCGCGTCGACCAGCTCGAGCGGCAGCTCATTGCGCAGTTGACGGAATCGGAGGTCCTCGCCCGTCGCGTGGCGGAGCTGACTACGCGGCTGGACGAGCAGGGACGCTTTCTCGCCGATCGCGAATTCGCTTCCGACCGCCTGCGCAATGAGGCGTCGAATGCACAAAAGATCGAATTCGGAGGTTCGCGCCGCCCTGGCCGATGCGGAAAGCCGCCATCGCCTCGCGACCGAGGCGATCCGAGCCGAGAAGGCTTCCATCGAGGAGCAGCTCAAGCAATCCAAGGATGAGCGTGTCAGGCTGCAACGCGAGATCGCAGCCATGAAACAAGAAGCCGAAAGCACGTGGGCGAACGAGCGAGTGGAAAATGCGCTTCTGCGCGAGCGCATCAACGACGTTGCCGCCGAGGTCGCGCGGCTCACTGCCACGCTCGAAGGACCGGCCTCGCCGATCGCATCGATCCTCGGTAGCGATGCCGGGCATTCGGCGGGAGCCGCCCATGGAAGCAATGGAGCATCGTTGTCGATTGCACCTCCTCAGATCGGTGGATCGAAGGGCTCCCTTGCTGATCGCATCCGGGCATTGCAGAGCCGCGCCTCGCAGGTCCCCCAGACGAACGGTGCGTAGAGCCGCCTGGAATATGCGGGCGCTGGACAAATGTCCCCTCGCTTGACAGTTCGCCTGCCTTCCCTAGATGCTGTCCCTGGTCCGGGCGCTTAGCTCAGCGGGAGAGCGTTCCCTTCACACGGGAGAGGTCGCAGGTTCAATCCCTGCAGCGCCCACCACGAAAAGCTCAGAGTTATTAGGCTTTTCTGCACTTCATCAAAAACAGTGCGCGACGTTTCGTAACGCAACGAAGCGCGAACATGACGGCTCAAGCCGGGGAATATCCGGGGACTTTGGTCGCTGTTCGTTCTGCCCGGCGGCCGCCCGACCCAGGCTGAGCTTGCGGTCATCGCCAGATGGAAACGGCGGGCGCGAATACGTGGCGTTGCCGAGGGGCTGGATCGCGCGCTCATCGCGCTTGAGGCGTGGGGGCTGCTCAGGGGTCATGCCCACAAGGCAGCGACGCCATTGCGGCGCTCCGATCAATGGGGATTTAAATGAATTTGAATAAGCCTGCTTCTCATGCACAGAAGGCCAAAGCCATCTCTGTAAAGGACCCAGATAACCTCACGGGTACTATGAAACGTGTCGGCGGCTCACAATCTGACCATTGGAATGAAACCTTAGCGAATCAAGCCCTGAGGACTTTGTGGACTGCTCATTCAAACGACGAAACACAAAAGCGCCAGTACCAGGGAATGGTGGCAGCGCTCGTCAGCATCGAGCCCCGGGATGAACTCGAAGCCATGATTGCAGCGCAACTGTTCGGTGCTCACAATGCTGCGATGGAGTGCTATCGCCGAGCAATGCTCAAGGATCAAACGTTCGAGGGCTACCGCGAGTACTTAAATCAAGCGAACAAGCTTTCGCGCACTTACTCGGTACTGCTCGATGCGCTCAATCGTCATCGCGGCAAAGGCCAGCAGAAGGTTACGGTGGAACACGTCCATGTCCACTCTGGCGGTCAGGCGATAGTGGGGACGATCGAAAGCCCGGCGGTGGAACTCCTCGAAACCAGCGGGACAACACAATGCGAAAGAAGCTGGCCATGCACCTCAGCCCGCGATGCGGAGCCCGAACTCGAAGCCGGAACTCGTGCCAAGCGCCAGCGATGCCGAACGGCCGTTGCCGGATGCACGGCGGAATGTCGCCGGGAGCACCGAAGGGCAATAAGAATGCCCTCAAACACGGACGCTATACGGCAGAGGCGATCGCACGACGACGAGAGATTTCAGAGTTGGTGCGCTCAGTGAAAGCCCTTGTAAGAAACCGTTGATCGCTCGGACAAGTTCCCTTTGCATGGGGTTGATCTTCTGATTTCTGACGATCCCCCCTCCACCCCCCGGGTGCCGCCCGCGCCCGACGCGGAGCACCGAAGGGCAATAAGAATGCCCTCAAACACGGACGCTATACGGCAGAGGCGATCGCACGACGACGGCAACTGTTCGGTGCTCACAATGCTGCGATGGAGTGCTATCGCAGCCTGACCGCCAGAATGGACATGGACGTGTTCCACCGTAACCTTCTGCTGGCCTTTGCCGCGATGACGATTGAGTTGTTTCGCTCCACCGGCTCCGCAGCGGTTGGCCCCACCGCGGATCGCTCCGCAGCGGATAGCTCCGCCTTGTTCGTCGGCTTCATAGCTACTATGGCGGAGCGCGACTTCTCGTGCCCGTGCATCATCGGCTACGACTCCTCGTCTTCCCGTCTCACGGCCGGTTTTGGCACATCGCGTCGAATTGCTGCAATGCCGAAACTTGGGAGCTATCGGGGAAGAGCACCGAAGGGCAATAAGAATGCCCTCAAACACGGACGCTATACGGCAGAGGCGATCGCACGACGTCGGGGAAGGAGCGGCGCTCGGACAAGTTCCCTTTGCAGGGGTTGATCTTCTGATTTCTGACGATCCCCCCTCCACCCCCCGGGTGCCGCCCGCGCCCGACGCGGATCGGCCGGGATGCGCACCGCGTTCATCAACCGTCGCGGGCGTCCGTTCGGCATGACCCGCATGCCCCCGACCTCGTCGTCGCCGACATGCGCGCGCTCGCGGACGCCATGGCGTGACGCGAAAGGCCGGGACAAGGTTCCGGCCGCGGCGCCGCGCATTCAGGTCTTGGCTGCTCGGCGCTACCTCGTCACGACGACGGGCGTGCCGAAGCCGACGCGTCCGTAGAGGTCGAGGACGTCCGCGTTGTGCATGCGGCGTGCCGAAGCCGACGCGTCCGTAGAGGTCGAGGACGTCCGCGTTGTGCATGCGGATGCAGCCATAGGACACGTAGCCGCCGATCGAGCCTGGGCTGTTGGTACCGTGGATGCCGGGATGCGCACCGCGTTCATCAACCGTCGCGGGCGTCCGTTCGGCATGACCCCGCATGCCCCCGACCTCGTCGTCGCCGACATGCGCGCGCTCGCGGACGCCATGGCGTGACGCGAAAGGCCGGGACAAGGTTCCGGCCGCGGCGCCGCGCATTCAGGTCTTGGCTGCTCGGCGCTACCTCGTCACGACGACGGGCGTGCCGAAGCCGACGCGTCCGTAGAGGTCGAGGACGTCCGCGTTGTGCATGCGGATGCAGCCATAGGACACGTAGAATGCCGAAACTTGGGAGCTATCGGGGAAGAGCACCGAAGGGCAATAAGAATGCCCTCAAACACGGACGCTATACGGCAGAGGCGATCGCACGACGTCGGGGAAGGAGCGGCGCTCGGACAAGTTCCCTTTGCATGGGGTTGATTCTTCTGATTTCTGACGATCCCCCCTCCACCCCCCGGGTGCCGCCCGCGCCCGACGCGGATCGGCCGGGATGCGCACCGCGTTCATCAACCGTCGCGGGCGTCCGTTCGGCATGACCCCGCATGCCCCCGACCTCGTCGTCGCCGACATGCGCGCGCTCGCGGACGCCATGGCGTGACGCGAAAGGCCGGGACAAGGTTCCGGCCGCGGCGCCGCGCATTCAGGTCTTGGCTGCTCGGCGCTACCTCGTCACGACGACGGGCGTGCCGAAGCCGACGCGTCCGTAGAGGTCGAGGATGTCCGCGTTGTGCATGCGGCGTGCCGAAGCCGACGCGTCCGTAGAGGTCGAGGACGTCCGCGTTGTGCATGCGGATGCAGCCATAGGACACGTAGCCGCCGATCGAGCCTGGGCTGTTGGTACCGTGGATGCCGGGATGCGCACCGCGTTCATCAACCGTCGCGGGCGTCCGTTCGGCATGACCCCGCATGCCCCCGACCTCGTCGTCGCCGACATGCGCGCGCTCGCGGACGCCATGGCGTGACGCGAAAGGCCGGGACAAGGTTCCGGCCGCGGCGCCGCGCATTCAGGCTCGGCTGCTCGGCGCTACCTCGTCACGACGACGGGCGTGCCGAAGCCGACGCGTCCGTAGAGGTCCGAGGACGTCCGCGTTGTGCATGCGGATGCAGCCATAGGACACGTAGACCGCCGATGGAGCTCGCGGCAAGCACCAAGCGCAGCGAGGAGTGCCCGCCAGACCATCGCGACAATCGCATGGTTTGGCCCCGGCGCCCGTCGCCCAATGCCCTTTGATCAAGGCTGATCGCCCTGACTTCATCCGCGCGGCATCCGCCGCCGGGCGCCAGATCGCGCCACAATAATCGAATCGGCGCGCGGATCTCAGCCGACATCAACCGTCGCGGGCGTCCGTTCGGCATGACCCCGCATGCCCCCGACCTCGTCGTCGCCGACATGCGCGCGCTCGCGGACGCCATGGCGTGACGCGAAAGGCCGGGACAAGGTTCCGGCCGCGGCGCCGCGCATTCAGGTCTTGGCTGCTCGGCGCTACCTCGTCACGACGACGGGCGTGCCGAAGCCGACGCGTCTGTAGAGGTCGATGACGTCTGCGTTTGAGCGGCGTGCCGAAGCCGACGCGTCCGTAGAGGTCGAGGACGTCCGCGTTGTGCATGCGGATGCAGCCATAGGACACGTAGCCGCCGATCGAGCCTGGGCTGTTGGTACCGTGGATGCCGGGATGCGCACCGCGTTCATCAACCGTCGCGGGCGTCCGTTCGGCATGACCCCGCATGCCCCCGACCTCGTCGTCGCCGACATGCGCGCGCTCGCGGACGCCATGGCGTGACGCGAAAGGCCGGGACAAGGTTCCGGCCGCGGCGCCGCGCATTCAGGTCTTGGCTGCTCGGCGCTACCTCGTCACGACGACGGGCGTGCCGAAGCCGACGCGTCCGTAGAGGTCGAGGACGTCCGCGTTGTGCATGCGGATGCAGCCATAGGACACGTAGCCGCCGATCGAGCCTGGGCTGTTGGTACCGTGGATGGCATATTGCCCGCCGCTGAGGGTGAGCGCGGCGGCGCCCATGGGATTTCGCCCGCTGCCGCCGCGAATGACGTTCGGCAGATAAGGCTTGTCGCGCTTGACTTCGTCCGGCGGCGTCCATGCCGGGCGCAGATACTTGCCGTCGATCATGGCGGTTCCGGACCACTGCTTGCCGGCGCGGCCGACGCCAACCGGATAGCGTACGGCACGGCCGTTGCCGAGCACATAATAAAGCGACCGCTCGCCGGTTCTCACGACCACCGTGCCGGCCGCATATCCGCCGGAAAATCCGACGATGTCGCGGGCTTGCGCGCACTGCGGGATCGCCGTGGTCGCGGCAAGCACAAGCGCAGCCGAGGAGGCTGTCAGCCATCGTGACAATTGCATGGTTTGGCCCCGTGCCTGTTGCCCATTGCCCCTTGATCAAGCGATGCCCGATCATCCGCGCGGGATCCGCCGATCGGGCGCCAGATCGCGGCAACAATAATCGAATCGGCGCGCGATCTCAGCCGAAACCGCGCATCTACGTTACCGAAAGGCTAAAATCCTCGGCCGCTGTGCCACAGGGGCCACAGTTGGGGCCACATTCTCCGGCGTCAGCGGCCGAGAATGCGACGTTACCCAGTCAACAAAACGAAATGGACCGAGATGCAAGTTGGTACGCTCGTTCGCTGGCACGATCCCGAGAACATCGAAGGGGAACCGTCAGAGGACAAGCCGAAATTGGATCGCCTGCGGCCGGGCGGAACTCCGCACGTTCGGATTCCGACGGATCGCAAACCGCCCTAAGGACACTCCGAACAATAACTACTACGATTTCGCGAGCTGCCGAGGCCTGATTGCGTAGTTCCATTCAGGATGGAATTGATCGCCGGTGATGTCGAGGCCTTTCATCTCGGCTTTGCTGATCTTGATGCCCTTCTGATAGCTGCGTGTGTCGAGTGCGCTCTCGACTTTCAGGCCGGTCTTGGTCGTCGTCGCGCCGATCAGCTCGACCACGGCAAGGCGATCGGTGAGCGGCCGGCCGCGCCAGTTCTGCGTGATGTGACAGAACAGCCGGTGCTCGATCTTGTTCCACTTCGACGTGCCCGGTGGATAGTGGTGGACCCGGATCGCGAGCCCCGTCTCGTCGGCGAGCTGTTGCAGCTCGACCTTCCAGAGCCGCACACGCGCCCCATTCGAGCCGCCGCAATCTGCCGTGATCGTCAATTCTCGTGCCTTCGGATAACGCCGTCGTCCCATGCGCTCGAGCCAGCAACGGATCGACTGCACGGCGAACTCGGCGGTGTCGCTCGTGATCCCGACGCTGACGAAGCCGGCGTTGGCGGTCACATCGTACACGCCATACGGCACGACCTTGCCGAGCTTCTTGTCCTCGAAGTCGTGCACGTTCACGCGCCGTGGATTGCCTTTCGGACGATAATCGGTTCCGCCATTCTTGAAGTTGCCGACCAGCTCCTTCTTCTTCGTATCGACGGAAATGATGGGTTGTTGTCGTGCCTGCGCTGCAATGACCTTCGAGTTGATATATTCGAACTGGGCATTTCGGTCGGGATGTTTCGAGCCTTCATCCGCCTTGCGATTGGACTGGCGCGAGAACCCGAGTTTCACCAACTCCTTGCGCACCGTATCGGCACTGATCGGATGCCCCATCTCCGTGAGCGTCGCTGCCAGCTTCTCCAAGCATACAATGCTGGCCCCTGAGTTTGGGTGCGGATATGTGGCGACGTGAGTTCATTTGCCTTTTCGGCGGCGCGGCGGCGTGGCCGCTCGTTGCGCGCGCGCAGGCGGCGATGCCGGTGATCGGGTTCCTCAGCGGCGGTTCGCCTGGTCCGTTCGCGTACCTCGTGCGCGCGTTCCGCGAGGGCTTGAGCGAAACCGGTTACGTCGAGGGCCTCGCTGCGACCACCACACCTGGGGCACTCGCGGCCAAAGCGGCAACCAAGACAATTCCCATCGTCTTCGCTACCGATGGCGATCCAGTGCAGCTCGGCCTCGCGGCCAGCCTCAGCCGGCCGGGCGGCAACGTCACGGGCGTGACCCAATTGAATGTTGGCGCTGCATCACCGCGTGCCGGCAGTCCACCAGTTTCCCGCTTTTGTCTCGGCTGGCGGCTTAGCGAGCTACGGAGGCCGTTTTACGGATTCGTACCGCCAAGTCGGTGTCTACACCGGACGCATTCTCAAAGGTGAGAAGCCAGCCGACCTGCCGATCGTGCAGTCCGCAAAAGTTGAGTTGATCCTCAACCTCAAGACCGCCAGGACACTCGGCTTGACGATCCCGCTTCCGCTGCTCGGCCGCGCCGACGAGGTGATCGAGTGATGAGGCGCCGCGAATTCCTCACGCTGCTCGGCGGCGCAGCGGCGTGGCCCCGCGCAAGCGAACCGCTGCAGAAGTGTCGAAAGCGGATTAGGTGATGTCAAAACCGGGGGCTGACCCGACCTCCGGGATGAGCTTGGGGATGCACTGAGACTGCCCAAGCGGCATCCCAGCATGTAGGCGGCGCGAAGCTCAACCAGGCTCTTTGTGCCCTCTTTCAGTCCTTCAAAAAATTTTTGAAGCTAGGAGGAGGCGCAGTCAGTCGTTGCCTTACGCGTCTTACCATTGGGGCATCCCATTTTTTGCCACCCCCAGGCCCTTTGATGCTGCGCTGGTTGAGCTCTTCTGCGGCCTTTTTATGCGACATGTCAGCCAGTTCAGCAAAAACCGGACGCATTGCTTCCGCGCGCCTCTGTGCAGCATAGCGCTTGCTGGCGGCTACGGGCTTCTTGCTGGCCATCGTTGCCTCACGCGTCAACAGCATCACACTCGGCCGGGGAATCGCAAAGACGGACAACTGAGCTTGTCAAACCGGAAGGACCTTGCGGCGGGCCTCGATCTCCTCACGTTTCGCCGCGTAGATCATATCGGTGTAGTCGGCGGTGATCTCCTCGTGCAGGCGCTCGGGCGCGTGCGCCAACAGGTTCCTATGCTTGTGAACCGTGCAGCGCTGGACCGCCACACCCTCCCACACGGCGGCAATCGCCTTCTCGAGCCCGGGCGCGCCATCGACGATCAGGAACTCAGGCGCTCTGAGGCCACGCGTGATGAGATCGTCGAGGACGGTGCGCCAAGCCTCGGTGCTCTCGAGCAATCGCAGCAAGCGATGCCATCATTCGATCACCTCGTCGGCGAGCAATTGCAATGAGTTTGGCACCTCAAGGCCAAGCGCCCTGGCCGTCTGCATGTTGATGACGAACTCGAACTTGGCCGACTGCACGACCGGCAGGTCGGCGGGCTTCGCGCCCTTGAGGATTCGATAACACCGCGTGGCGTATACGGTACCGCGGTCGGCGAAAGCTATGACTTCGCCAACGGAAACGTTGACTTTCGACCAGAGACCAAGGCACGGCCATAATGAAGCCGGGACCGGAACCCCAGCGCGTGTGACGCATTGATGGTCAGGGAAAGCTAACAAAGAAGGTTGAAACAATGGACTGGAATCGCGTTGAAGGAAACTGGAAAGAGATGAAGGGTAAGATTAAGGAGAAGTGGGGGAGGCTTACCGACGATGACCTCGATGTTATCAATGGCAAGCGCGACCAGCTTGAAGGGAAATCCAGCAGCGCTACGGCTATGCAAGGGACCAGGCCAGGAAGGATGTGGATGACTGGTTCAATTCGCATAGGTGGTAATTCCTAGACTTCGCCAAGCCGCTCGGCACCCACCGGGCGGCTTTTTGCCGCGGCTGGGGGCGCCCCTCTTTTCGGCCATCATGACCGTGCTACTCACAAAAATGTTCACGAAAGACATCAAGACAGTGGATGACCTGTTGATACATGGTCTGAAGGACATCTACTACCCCGAGAACCAGATCGTGAAATCACTGCCGAAGCTCATCGATAAAGCGACCAACCGCGATCTGGGCAAGGGTCTGGAAGATCACCTCGAGGAAACGGCACGAGCCGCAGGGGATCAATTGCCCTGGGATCGACGGGCTCATTGCGGAAGTCGACGATGTCGCCGGAGAGGTTGCGGTCAAGCAGGTCCTCGATGCCGCGATCGTCGGCGACGCACAATCCGTCGAGCACTACGAAATCGCCCGCTATGGGACCTGATCGCCTGGGCGGATGAGCTCGGGCGCGATGACGTCGTACGTTTGCTCACGATCAATCTCAACGAGGAAAAGGCTGCCGACAAGAAGCTCTCAACGGTCGCGCTGCGCAAGGGCGTGAACCGCAGGGCCGAGAGCTGAAATCCGCGGCCGGTCCGCGCAAGCGGCGGTGCAAGTGAGGAACCGCGCGCCGCTCGAATGCGGTTGTGTCTAAAGCAGCCGGCGGAACTCGGAAGTGAGTAGCACGTTGGTGCGTGGGATGACTCATCGTCCGCAATCATTGGAGGATGCCCATATGGCAAAACTAGCGTCCACGGTGGTCCTTCTCGCGCTCGCAACTACGGTCGCAAGCGCGCAAGCCCCGCAGAACGCGCCGCGGCAAGCCGGGCCGCCCGCGCAGGTCCTTGCAACCATACCGGCCAACAGCGCGACGGTAACCCATTGGTACAAGCAGAACGTCTATGATCCGGCTGACAACAAGATCGGCGAGATCATGGATGTGCTGGTCGACCGTGAAGGCAAAGCCGCCGCCCTCATCATCGGCGTCGGCGGGTTCCTTGGGGCGGGCGAGAAGGATGTCGCGGTTCCCTTCAACGCCGTGCGCGCAACGACGAAAGACAACAACAAATGGTACCTGGTGATGAACTCCACCAAAGATGCGCTGAAGAGCGCGAAAGGGTTCAAATATGACCGTACCAGCATGACCTGGATGCCGGAGGATGCCCCCGCAACTACTGGCGCCCCCCGCCCAAATAGGTAGACCGGGGCCTTAGCAGCCTGCAGCGTCAAAACCAGGGGGTCCGAGCCGTAGGCTACCGATACGTTAATGCAGACGCGCTTATCAAAGTTGCAGCCCAAGGACAGCCGACGCGAGATTTGCAATTTCGTAATCCTTCCTTTGCAAATTAGGGTCTCGGAGAGCACCGGGTGTTCGGGGGGCGAATCCCCCCTCCACCAATTTTGCGATGGTAGCGGCCAGAGGTGATCCACAGCTGACACATGCGGGCGAATGCGAACCTCACGGCGATCGTTTCGGGGGGCAAATCCCCCCTCCACCAATTTTGCGATGGTAGCGGCCAGAGGTGATCCACAGCTGACACATGCGAGGCGAATGCGAACCTCACGGCGATCGATTTTCTGCTCCAGGTTGGACCCGATGATTTCGCAGGGCGCCGCGCGAAGATAGCGATGTTCGTCGCAGCGTAGCAGCGCGCGCAGCAATCTGCGATGCCAGTGATCGCAGCTCAATGACCAAACGGCTCAGGCCGGTGAAATCGCCTCGGCGTAAACGTCACGTAGCCTATGCAAGTTCGCCTTGATCCCAATTTCAGGACCTAGCTCGCCCGCTTTTGTCCGAGCGATCACGTCTGAGTAGCAGCGCAAGTACCCCTGTGCCATTCTGCGTGCACTAAATCGACGCTCAAATTCGACGCGCACCTGTCGTCGATCAATCTCTCGAATACGATTTATGGCATCAATGGCATCAACATCATTCCTTACAATAAATCCCGTTTTGCTGTCAGATACGATTTCAGGAACGGACCCACACGGTAGAGCGATTACCGGCGTGCCGCAGGCCATCGCCTCGATCATCACCAATCCGAATGGTTCTGGCCAATCGATGGGAAACAGCAGAGCCTTGGCACGGCCGAGAAAATCTGATTTGTTATTGTCATTAACTTCCCCAACGTATTCCACTTGCCGCCCGTCTACGAAAGGCTCGATTTGCTCCTTAAAAAATCGACTTTCACCCTCCGGTATTTTTGCAGCAATACGAAGCGGTAAGCCTGTCGAGTGAGCCCACTTGATTACAACGTGAGCACCTTTCTCCGGGCTCAAACGTCCGAGAAACGCGAGATAGTCGCCTTCACCGAAATTGGCCTTGAGCAAGTCCGGCGGTAAGCCATGATAAACAGTACGAAGCCATCGGAGATCAGGCACGGGCGTCCGCTGATTATTCGAAATGGATACGAGTGACGTGTCACCGAGGTGCCGTGCTGCGGCTCGAATGGCGGGGAGGTCCAGGCGGCCGTGAAGCGTGGTCAGGAATGGCACCCCTAGACTGCGTAGAGTTGGTACGTGCAACGACGGCGCACGGCCGGCTGATGCTGACGGTCCTAGGCGGGCTTGCTGAGTTCGAGCGCGCACTGATCATTGCTCGTACAGGCGACGGCCGTGTCCGTGCCAAGACCCGTGGCGTGCGTTTTGGGCGCCCGCCTGTTATGACCAGCCACCAACGGCAGGAGGCTATCCAGCGACTTGTGGAGCGACGATATCGAGGCTACAGCCGCTCCCTTTCGGGGGCGCAAGTGTGGTCGGCGCATAAAGGCTCAGCCGCTCGGCCACCGGCAACACAGGTAGAACTCGGCTATCGGTTATGTCTGTTAATCGAGGCGAAGCGGCCATCAATGTTGCAGTGCGGTAACCGCTG
>CAWFZR010000002.1:0-44395 GCA_963820365.1 uncultured Alphaproteobacteria bacterium
CGCGCTGCGATCTTCTCTCCACCAGGCCGCTCGATGACACCGTGCTCGCGCGGGCGGCGGCGCTCGACCGCTACGAGCGGCGCGCGCTGTCGCGCCGCAAATCCGCGATCCGCCGGTTCGACGCTATCGTCCCGCCCGCATCAGTTGCAGCGGCGGGTTTCAAACCCGCCGCTGCCGCACCATGCCCTGCGCTGGATCGTCCGGCTTGTGGGCGCCGCTCCAAGATATCGATCATCCACCCGCTTGAACGCCGCAACGAACCCGATGGGTGCGCGCCGGCGTCCGGCAATTTGGCCGAACGAACCCAAGTCGGCTTGGCCGAACGAACCCAGGTCGGCGCAGCGCAGCCGACGCCATTTTCGCCGGACGCCCCCGGCGCGATCCGGCTGCCGGCGCGCGAGTTGGCCGAACGAACCCGACGCGGTCGGGTTGCCGCAGCGCGGTCTGGCCGGACGAACCCGACGCGAGCCATTCAAGGACGCAGGTCCATGGTCAGCAGGTCACCGTTCATTCCACTCGCATGGCGTTCAATCTCCGCGCCGTCATGCCCGCGAATGCGGGCATCCAGTACCCCCCGCGGTGGCGACCTTGATCGTTGGCCTCGCCTGGATCAGACGCCGCCCAGGCAGTGCTTACCGGATCACCCGCCTTCGCGGGTGGTGACGGGACGATGCTGGTCTTCGCGCAGCACATCGACCGCGATGCGGTGCGCCTCGTTCGCTGCCGGGATGCCGCAATACATCGCGACCAGCAGGAGAATGGCACGGACCTGCTCGGCGGTGGCGCCATTCCTGAGCGCGCCCTTGATGTGGACGCGAAGCTCGTTCGCGCGCCCGCCGGCCGCCATCATGGCGACCAGGGCGAGAGACTTCGTCGCCGGCGGCAGCGCGGAGCGGCTCCAGACGTCGCCATACGCATAGGCATTGATGATGTGCTGCAGCGGCTCGCCGAACGCGCCGAAGGCGTTCATGCGCTTGTCGACCGCCTCGCTGCCGAGCATCTCGCGACGCAGCTTGAGCCCCTTCTCGTAAAGGTCGCGTGTGTCCATCATTGTCTCCCGGATATGAATGATCGATGCTAGCCCTGAAATAGAGCACCGGTCACAGGGACCACGGCCATGGCATCGTTCGATTTTGCGCCGCTGTTGACCGCCGGCCTGCCGGCGCCGGCGGCAAGATGGACGGGTTTTGCCAGATACAATTTCACCGGCGGCCACAACGATGCCGACCAGCTGCCGGTGGATCGCCTCATTGCAGCCGCCACGGCCGTGCTCGAGCGCGAGGGCAGAACGCTCGCGACCTATGGGCTCGAAAGCGGGCCGCTGGGCTACCATCCCCTGCGCGAGTTCCTGGTCGAGAAGCTGAAGGATCATGCCGGCATCGCCTGCCATGCCGACGAGGTCCTGATCACGTCCGGCTCGCTGCAGGCCATCGATCTCGTCAACGGCATTCTGCTTGCTCCCGGCGACACCGTACTGATCGAGCAGGAAAGCTACGGCGGCGCGCTCGCCCGTCTCGGGCGTCTCGGCGTGAAGATGGTGGGCATTCCACTCGACCGGGAAGGTCTGCGCATGGAGGCCTTGGCGGCGGCGCTCGCCGACCTCGCGCGCCGCGGCATCCGCGCCAAATACATCTACACCATTCCGACCGTGCAGAACCCGACCGGCACCATCATGGGAGAAGAGCGCCGGCGCGAGCTGCTGCGGCTGGCGCAGCATCACGGCGTGCCGATCTTCGAGGACGAGTGCTACTCCGACCTTGTCTGGGACGGGCAACGGCCGCCGGCGCTCTACGCCATGAGCAAGGCCGCCGGCGTCATCCACATCGGCTCCTTCTCCAAATCGGTCGCACCGGCGCTGCGCGTCGGCTACATCGTCGCCAAATGGGAAATTCTCGCGCGCATGCTCGCGCTCAAGACCGACGCCGGCTCCGGCGCATTGGAGCAGATGGTCCTGGCCGAGTTCTGCAAAGGCAATTTCACGCAGCATGTCCCGGCGCTGGTGCGCGGACTGCGCGCCAAGCTCGAGACGCTGATGGAGGCGCTTGCCGAGCAGTTCGGCACGGCGGCGGAGTTCGATGACCCCAAGGGGGGCATCTTCCTGTGGGTGAAGCTGCCGGAGGCGGTCGACACGTCGAAATTGGCGCAAGCGGCCCTGGCATCCGGCATCGCCATCAATCCCGGACCGGAATGGTCGACCGACAAGGCCTACGGCAAGAGCCGGCTGCGGCTATGCTTCGCGCACCCCTCGCACCCAGGCATTCGCCAGGGCATCGCCGCGCTCGCCGAAGTCTGCCGCCGCGAGTTCGGCGTCCCGGCGCGGATCGCCAACGTCGAGCAGCGCACGGCGGTGAGGTGAATCCCTCCCCGCTTGCGGGGAGGGTGGCCGCCGCAGGCGGCCGGGTGGGGATTCATGCGCACGGCAAGCCGCAGAGACCCCCGTCCTTTCACCCCCACCCGGCTCTTCGCTCGCCGACCTCCCCTTGCAGGGAAGGTATGCCGCGCGCGCTGCTCACAGCTTCGCCGGATGCGCGCGCACCACCGCTTCATCGATTTCGGTGCCCCAGCCGGGACCGGTGGGAAGCAGCATCTCGCCGTTGTCGACGATGTAGGGATGGCTGAGGAGCTTGGGTTTCCAGGGCACTTCGTCGACATCGAATTCCATGATGCGGAAATTGGGTATCGCCGCGCAGAAATGCGCGCACATGATGTTGGCGAGCGGGCCGTTGAAATTGTGCGACGCCACGTTGACTTCATAGGCATCGGCCATGGCGGCCATTCTGGTCGCTTCGAGGAGGCCGTTCCACTGCGGGTCGATGATGGCGACATCGACGCAATGCTGCTCCAGGTAAGACTTGAGATTGCGTCGCCCGAGGATCGTCTCCAGCGAGCCGATCGGCGTGGACGTGGATTGCCGGATGAGGCTCAGCGCCTTTGGTTCGAACAGGTCCATTTCGAGCCAGAGCAGATTGAACGGCTCGACCGCCTTGGCGATGCGCCGCAGGCCCTCGGGCTTGTAATTGAAATTGAGGTCGAGCAGGAGGCGCACGCCCTTGCCCGCCCCCTCACGCAAGGCGGTGAGCTGGGCGATCAGCGCCTCGAGGATATCGTCGGTGAGATTGAGCTCCGGATGGCCGGCGCCGGCGCCCGACATGCCCGGGGCGAACTGACGGCCGCCCTTTTCGTCGAACAGCAGCAGATTGGTCTTCAGGGCCTTGAAGCCGCGCTCGCCCGCCTCGCGGCCGGCGTCCTTGAGATCGTCCAGCCTGCGCACCGGCGCCCGATCGATCACCTTGCCGCCGAACAGATCGGCACAGCGGGCGCGCAGCACCCCGCAGCGCGACCAGTAGACCGGCAGCCGATCGCGCACCGCGCCGCCCAGAAGCTCGTAGACCGGAACGCCCAGCGCCTTGCCCTTGATGTCGAGGCAGGCGTTCTCGATGGCGGCGATGGCATGCGCGGTGAGCCCGCCTGCGGTCGACCGCGACTGGGCGTAGAGCGCCGCATCGATGCGGCCGAGCGCGCGCGGGTCGTGGCCGACGAGCGCGGCGCCCAGGCCGGCAATGATTGCGGTCATTCCGCGGCGGCGGCTCTCGTTGAACTCGGACCAGCCGACGAGCCCCGCGTCGGTCGTGATCTTGAGAAAGGAATAGGTGTCCCAACCGCCGTCGGCATGCAGGGCCTCGAGCCTGGCGATCTTCATGGCTTTCCTCGCGGTCTTGCCGTCGCGCGCTGTTCGCGCTGATGAAACTGTGCCATGTTCGCAGCCAGGCACCAACCGGATCGAGTTGACACGCTCCAGGGCGCAGCCTCGGGGTTTTCGGCATGCGACCACAACGCATTATTTGGGCCGCGGCCGCCGCGGCGCTCTTGCTTGCCGCACCCTGCGCGCGGGCGCAGTCGAGCCGTGTCGTCGAGTTGGCCACCTATCAAGGGGCGGATCGCCAACAACGGCTGGTCGAGGGGGCCAAGAAGGAGAAGGAGCTCACGTTCTATTCCTCCATTCCGCCGGAGGATATCTCCGCTCTGGTCGCGGCCTTCGACAAGAAATACGGCGTCAAGGTCAAGGTCTGGCGCGCCAACTCCGAGGGCTTTCTGCAGCGGATTCTCAGCGAGGCGAGAGCGCGGCGCTTCGAAGTCGACGTCATGGCGGGCTCGAGCTCGGCGCTCGAGCCGCTCTACCGGGAGAACCTGCTGGCCGAGGTGAAATCACCCTACCTTGCCGACCTCATACCGGAAGCCGTCGCGCCGCATCGGCAGTGGGTGGCGGTCTACCTCAGCCTGTTCGTCCAGGCCTACAACACCAACCTGGTCGCCAAGGACAGCCTGCCCGCCTCCTATGCCGAGCTGCTGCGGCCGGAGTGGAAGGGCAAGCTCGGCATCGAAGCCGAGGATTTCGACTGGTTCGCGGAAGTCATCATGCAGCTCGGCGAGGAGCGGGGACTGCGACTGTTCCGCGACATCATTGCCGCCAACGGCATCTCGGTGCGCAAGGGCCACAGCCTCCTCAACAATCTGGTTGCCGCCGGCGAAGTGCCGCTTGCTCTCACCGATTACGCCTTCCTGGCCGAGCAGAGCAAGCGCAAGGGTGCGCCGCTCGACTGGTTCGTCATCGCGCCGGCAATCGCGCGCGCGACCGCGGAAGGACTGGCGCGCAACGCCCCGCACCCGCATGCGGCGCTGCTGTTCTACGATTTTCTTGTTTCGGACGCCCAGCCGATCCTCGCCAGCCGGGCGTTCGTGACCGTGAGCCGAAGCATCGAGCCGTTCTATAAGGGCCACCTCAAGCTCATCGATTCCGCCGCGATGCTCGATCAGGCGCGCAAATGGCAGGAGCTCTTTCAGAAGACGATCATCGGCCCGTCGCGTTGACGCTGTCGCATGCGGTACATTGACGCGTTCAATCATTTCTTTCCCAGGCGCATTTACGAATTGATGCTGGAGTTCCGGCCGGGCAAAGGGACCTGGGCATGCGGATGCGCGGCATCCCGGCGCTGCATGATATCGGCGAGCGGCTGCGCGTCGTCGATGATTTCCCCGACTACAGCCAGGTCATCTCGCTCGGCATGCCGGCCATCGACCGGCTGACCGGCCCGCAACATGCGCCGGAATGGGCGCGTCTTGGCAACGACGGGCTGGCGGAGACGGTTGCGAAATATCCCGATCGCTTCGTCGGCTACGCCGCCTCCTTGCCGATGAATGCGCCGGAAGCGGCGGCGAGGGAGGCCGAGCGCGTGCTTGCGAACGGCGCCAACGCGATCCAGCTGCACACCAATGTCGACGGCGCCCCGATCGACCAGGACGCGTTCCTGCCGATCTACGAGATCATCGAGAAATCGGGCAGGCCGATCCTGCTGCATCCCATCCGCACGCGCGAAATGGCGGACTACCGCACCGAGACGAAATCCAGGTACGAAATCTGCAGCGTGATCGGCTGGCCGTTCGAGACCGGGGCGGCACTTGCCCGATTGGTGTTCTCCGGCATCATGGATCGGTTCCCCAATCTCAAGGTGATCTCGCATCATCTCGGCGGCATCATTCCGTATTTCGAAGGCCGCGTCGCGCACAGCTGGGACCAGCTCGGTGCGCGTACATCGGATGAGGATTATTCGCTGCTCCTGAAGAAGCTCAAGAAGCGGCCGTTCGATTATTTCAAAGGTTTCTACGGCGACACCGCGCTCGCCGGTGCGCGCGCCCCCACGATCTGCGGCATCTCGTTCTTCGGGCCGGACCGTGTGCTGTTCGCCTCCGATTGCCCTTTCGACAAGGAGAAGGGCAGGGGCTATATCCGCTCGACGATCGCGGTGATGGAATCGCTCGACCTGCCGCAGGCCGACAAGGAGAAGATCTGCTACAGGAACGCGCAAATCATGTTCGGTCTGCGGCCGGGCTGAGCGGGCGGCCGTTGAGTTGTCAAGCAACAAGCCGACAATCACAGGTGGGAGCTGGAAGCGGTCGAGGAGCCAAATTCACTGCCCGACCCTGCGGTGCAAGCCATTGAACAGTCGAACTCGCGCGGTTACGCTCAAATCAAGGCGGGAAGCACGGCTTGCGGTTGGAGGCGGGATGCTCGCGCGCTCGGCAGCGGCGACAGCGGTCATGGTTGCGTTCGCGATGGGTTCGGCGCAGGCCGATGCCGTCGGCGAATTCTACCGGGACAACCCGATCAATTTCGTTGTCGGCTCCGGGCCCGGCGGCAGCCACGATACCTACGCGCGGCTGCTCGCTCGCCATCTCGGCAGGTTTCTTCCGGGCAATCCCCGTATCACCGTGCAGAACATGCCGGGCGCCGGCAGCCTGCGCGCGGCAAGCTATCTCTATAATTTCGCGCCGAGGGACGGCACCACGATCGGAATGTTCTCGCGCAACATGCCGCTCATCGGTCTTCTCGGCGGCAATTCCAACGTGCAGTTCAATCCGCGCAAGTTCACCTGGCTCGGCTCGCCGGCGAGCTTCCAGAACGACGCGAACATCCTCGTTGTGCGCAAGGACGCGCCGGTAAAATCGATCGAGGAGGCGCGCCGCACGGATCTTCCGCCGCTGGTGCTCGCCGCCAGCGCCGACGGCGGCGCCGGCAACGACGTGCCCATCATCCTGCATGACACCATCGGGCTGCGTATCAAGCAGGTCGTCGGCTATCCGGACAGCTCCGCCACCTTTGTTGCCGTCGAGCGCGGGGAGGTTCATGGCCGCACCGTGGATCTTTCCACGTTGAAGTGGGTGCGGCCGGATTGGCTCAAGCCGGAGAGCGGATTTCGCGTGCTGGTGCAATTCGCGCGCCCGACCAGGCATCCGGCGTTTCCTGACGTGCCGACGGCGCGCGAGCTTGCCAAGAACGAGGCGGCGCGCGCGCTGATCGAGCTTGCCGAATTGCCTTATGCCATCTCGCGGCCGATCGCCGCGCCCCCGGGCGTGCGGGTTGAACGCGCGCGGGCGCTGGCGCGAGCTTTCCTCGCCGTCGCCCGCGACCCGCAATATCTGGAAGATGCGGCCGCCCTGCGGCTGGATGTGAGCCCGATCGACGGCGACGAGGTGTCGCGCGCGATTGAAGCGATCGCCGGCGCGCCGCCTGATTTTCTGGAGTATGCCCGCAAGCTCTTTGCTGAAACCAAGGGCGGCGGCTAAACAGCAATCAGTAATCAGTAATCAGTAATCAGTAATCAGAGATTAGGTGTGCAAGACTGTCGTTTTCCGATCACTGTCCTCTGATTACTGTTTCCTGAACCTACTGCGGCTCGATCTTCGCGGCGCGCGCGACCTTTGCCCATTTCTCCAGCTCGGTCCTGATGTGGAGGGCGAACTCGGCCGGCGGCGTGCCGACCGGCTCGGCGCCGTCGCTTGCAAGCTTGTCCTTCATGTCCTTGGCGGCGAGCGCGCGCACCGCCTCGCCATGCAGGCGCGCAATGACGTCGGGAGGCGTGCCGGCCGGCGCCGCCAGTCCATACCATTGGGTCGCCTCGTAGCCCGGCACGCCCGCCTGCGCGATGGCGGGCACGTCGGGCATGGCTGCGCTGCGCTTTGGGCTGGAGACGCCGAGCGCGCGGATCGCACCGGAATCGATCTGGGGCTTGGCGGTGAGCGCGTTGGAGAACATGGCCGCGACCTGTCCGCTGATGACGTCGGTCATGGCCGGAGCGGTGCCGCGATACGGAATGTGCTGCAGGTCGATGCCGGCGAGGCTCTTGAACAGCTCCATGGCCATGTGCGGCGAGGTCCCGATCCCCGGCGTGCCGTAGGTGAGTTGCCCCGGCCGCTCGCGGGCAAGCGCAATCAGCTCGGTCACGGATTGCACCGGGAGCTTGGGATTGACCACGAGCACGTTCGGCGCCACGGCGGCGAGGGTGATGGGCGCAAAATCGCGCACCGGATCGTACGATACCTTCTTGTACATGACGGTGTTGAGCGCGAGCGTGCTCGGAACGAAAAGAAGCGTGTAGCCGTCGGGCGCGGCGCGCGCGACGCTCTCGATACCGATCATGTTCCCGGCACCGGGCTTGTTCTCCACGAAAAACTGCTGGCCCATGCTGTTGGAAAAATGCTGCGCAAGCACGCGCGCGATGATGTCGGTTCCGCCCGCCGGCGGCGACGGCACCACAATGCGCACCGCGCGTGCGGGATAGCTCGATTGCGCATGACATGGAGCGGCCGGCAGACAAAGAGCAAACAAAAGGGTTGAGCACACTCGCAGCATCGCGACGTTTTCCGTTAGACCTCGAAATCGCCCTCACCTACACTATCAAAGCGGGGGCGAACAGCTCGCAGCTCGTAGGGGGGCGGATTAGAACAGGCATGAAACGCAGCACCGAGCGCATTGTAACGACCCATGTCGGCAGCCTGCCGAGGCCAGCCGATCTTCTCGATGCGCTCGAGGCCGGGCAGCAGGGAAAGCCGATCGACGAGAAGGCGCATGCGGCCAGGCTGCGCACCGCGGTCAAGGAGATCGTCCGCAAGCAGATCGAGCTTGGAATCGACGTGATCGACGACGGCGAGTTCGGCAAGCCGAGCTTCGTGTCCTATGTGAACGAGCGGCTTGCCGGCTTCGAGTCCGACCGAGAGGCGCCCCGACAAGGTCCGTGGGCGGATTCCCGGGAAGCAAGGTCATTCCCGGAATTCTATGCCCAGCCGCAGAGCGCCGCCCGCCCGAACCGCATGGTTTGCACCTCGCCGGTGAGCTATCGCGGCAGGGCACAGTTGCAGGTCGACATCGACAACCTCACGGGGGCGCTCAACGGCATGAAGCCGCTGGAAGCTTTCATGCCGGCCATTTCGCCGAGCAGCGCGGCGGATTGGCAGCGCAACGGCTATTACAAGACCGAGGAGGAGTTTCTGTTCGCCATTGCGGACGCGCTGCGGGAGGAATACGAAGCGATCGTCAATGCCGGGCTTCTGCTCCAGGTCGACGATCCGCACCTCGTCACCTACTGGACCAAGCAACCCGATCTCACCTTGCCGCAGTGGCGCAAGTGGGCGGCGGTGCGGGTCGAGGCGCTCAATCACGCGCTGCGCAACATTGCACCGGAAAAGATCCGCCACCACACCTGCTACGGCATCAACATGGGCCCGCGCGTCCACGATCTGGAGCTCAAGGAGGTCGTGGACACCATCCTGAAAATCCGCGCCGGCGCCTATTCCTTCGAGGCCGCAAACCCGCGCCACGAGCATGAATGGACGGTGTGGGAGACTGCGAAGCTGCCGGACGGCAAGTGCGTGATCCCGGGCGTCATCAGCCATTCGACGGTCCTGGTCGAGCATCCGGAGCTGGTCGCCCAACGCATCGGTCGTTTCGCCAAGCTGGTGGGGCGGGAGAACGTGATCGCCGGCGCCGATTGCGGCTTCGCGACCTTCGCCGGCTCGAAGGAAGTGCACCCGAGCATCGTGTGGGCGAAGCTCAAATCGCTCGCTGACGGGGCGCAGATCGCGAGCAGGCAGCTCTGGGGCACGCGCGGATAGCCGAGTCGGGGGCAAATCCTTCCTGCGATGTTGCCAAGCGCTTGGTAGGGGCGAGGCATGCCTCGCCCGCGCGCCCTGTTGCTATCTTCCCCCGCGCAGGCGCTCGAGCAGCTCCGCCGTCGGCCAGCCATCGGCGGGCATGCCGAACTTGATCTGCGTCTCCCTGATCGCGACGCGGCTCTTGAGCCCGAGCACGCCATCCACGCGGCCGACGTCATAGCCGCGCTTTTCCAGGGCCTGCTGGAGCTCGCGCGTCTCCTCGAAGCTGATCTTGGGGACATTGCCGCCGCCCTTGTTCATGGGCGGCGCCCCGTCGAGCCGGGTGGCATAATAACCGGCGGTCAGGGAATAATTGAGCGATTGATTCCATTTCAGATAGGCCTGGAAATTGTCGTACGCGAGGAAAGCCGGTCCGAACCTTCCGACCGGAAGCACCAGCGAGGCCGGCACGGTGTCGCCCGCAATGGCCTTGCCATCGGCGCGCGTGACGCCCCAGCTCGCCCACTGCTTGCGCGGATGCTGCACCGAAAGGTCGGCCTCCTTCCACGGCAGGTTCGATGGCACGCGCACTTCCTCCAGCCACGGCTCGCCGCGCTTCCAGCCGAGATGGACGAGATACTTGCCGGTCGAGCCGATGACGTCGGACGCGCTTTTGATCAGATTGCGCTTGCCGTCGCCGTCATAGTCGAGGGCGTGCGCCATGTATTCGGAGGGCATCATCTGGGTTTGCCCGAGCTCGCCCGCCCAGGAACCGATCATTTCGTCCGCGCGCAGATCGCCTCGATCGATCAGCCGCAGCGCGTCGAGCAGATGGCCGCGGAACATCTCCGGGCGCCTGCAGTCATAGGCGAGCGTGGCAAGCGATTTGATGGAGTGGTCCTTGCCTTGTCCGGCGCCGAAATCGCTCTCCAATCCCCAGAACGCGGTGATGACCGAAGCCGGAACGCCGAAGTCTTTTAGTTCCCGCGCAAACAGCGCCTCATGTTTCTTCATCGCGGCGGCGCCCTGCGGCAGGCGTCCGCCCGCCAGCATCTTGTCTGAAATCTCGATGAAATTCTGCGCAAAGAAACGCTGCCCGCGATCGATATTGATGATGCGCTGATCGAGCACGAGATAGGGAGCCGCCGCCGCCATGGCGGATTGCGATACGCCCTTCGCCTGCGCCTCCTTCTTGAAGTCGGCGAGCCACGCTTCGAAGCTGCCGGTGTTGCGGCAATTCGCCTGGCCCAGCGCCGCGGTCGGAAGCCCCAGCAGCATCACCGCCATCAGCGCGCAGGCGCCTCGCATCCCTCGGATCGCCATCGTCTTCCCTCGCTTTTCTGCGTTGCTGCCAGTCCAGCGCGCTTTGGGAGATGCGGCTCGCTTGCCCGCGCAACGACAACTCGCCTATCCTCATCCGAGCGGCTCGCGCAAAGCTGCCGTCGGGCGCCCGCAATAGCATGGGTCCATCGGCGCCCCCACCGAGTGACGATGACTTTTGGACAACATCATGACGCCGCGAGCAAAAACCCGCTGGAGGGAGCAGCATGCGAACCCGTTTCTTGATCGCGCTTGGCGTGAGCTGGGTGCTGGCGCTGGGGAATCCGGCCGTTGCGCAGCAGCCGCCGGCGCCATCGCCCGCTTCGCCCACGCCGAGACCCGACTACGGGCTGCCGATCACCAATGAGCAGGCCAAGGCCGTCGCTGCCGCCGCTTTCGCCGAGGCCAGGAAGAACAATTGGCGCATGGCAATCTCCATCGTGGGGCCCGCCGGCGAGCTCGTCTATTTCGAGAAGATGGACGGCACTCAACTGGCCTCGACCGAAATTTCCCAGGGCAAGGCGCGCACGGCGGTGATGTTCCGGCTCCCGAGCAAGGCATTCGCCGATCAATATGCCGCCGGCAATACCGTGTTCATGACGTTTCCCGAGAAGCCGGTAGCCTCCGAAGGCGGAATTCCGATCATTGTGAGCGGCAAGATCATCGGCGCGATCGGCGCGAGCGGCGGCACCGGCCAGCAGGACGGGATGGCGGCCGCCGCCGGCGCCAGCGCCGCGAAATAATCTCCATCACGCGCATGCCAGCATGGCAAGCCAAGGACGCATCGCGCGCCCGATCGGTCCTCTCGATGATAACAGTGTAGAAAGTATTGTCTTTTTGGCGATCCTGCGGGGGAGCGCTCACCTTCCGTTACCGTATGCGCGGGTCGAAAGGCGAGCTTGTGCTTCTCACGTATGCGTCACATATGTGCTTCCCGCATATGGACGAGGAACTAACTGTACGTCGAGACGGTTTGTCGTCACATTCAATTTCTCCAACCTTGGATTGGGCATGACGCCCCCGACCCCGTCCCCCGCTCTTCGTGTCCTGCGCCGCGAAGATTACGCCGCAACGTCCGCAGCTCCCTCGCCCGACGATCCCCGCCTAGCTTCGCGCGAGGCTTCGCGCGAGACTTGGCGCGAGGTTTTTCGTGCCGTGCGTGCCGAAACGGAGCATCGCGCCGCGCCCCTCGGTGCGGAGGATCAGATGGTGCAATCGATGCCCGATGCGAGCCCCGCCAAATGGCATCGCGCCCATACGACATGGTTCTTCGAGCAATTCCTGCTCGTTGCGCATCTCCGGGGATATCGCGTCTTCGATGAGAGCTACGCCTACCTGTTCAACTCCTATTACGTGGCGGCCGGGCCTCGCCACGCGCGGCCAAGCCGCGGCTTGCTCACGCGGCCGGATTGTCGGCAAGTTGTTGCCTACCGTGCGCATGTCGATGCGGCCGTCGATCGCCTTCTCGCCGGCGCCGATAATTCCGAGCTGGCGCAGGTCCTGCGCATTCTCGAAATCGGTCTCCATCACGAGCAGCAGCATCAGGAGCTTCTCCTCACCGATATTCTGCACGCCTTTGCAGACAACCCGATTTCGCCGGTCTACGACGCTGCCTGGCAGGCGCCGCGGGTGGGCTCATCTTCGCGTGAATTCGCCGAATTGCCGTGCGGCATTCACACCGTCGGCTTTGCCGGAGACGGATACTGCTTCGACAACGAGCAGCCGGCGCACCGGGTCTTTCTGCAGCCGGCACGCATCGCGCGCGCGCTCGTAAGCAATGCGCAATGGCTCGAATTCATGGCCGACGGCGGTTATTCGACGCCATCCCTGTGGCTATCGGACGGCTGGGCGACGGTGGAGGCGGAAGGCTGGAGCGCGCCCGGCTATTGGCGCAATGTCGATGGGGCATGGCTCGCCATGACGCTCGGCGGGCGCAAACCGGTTGATCCGGGTTCGCCGGTCACGCATGTGAGCTACTACGAGGCGGATGCCTTCGCGCGCTGGGCCGGCAAGCATCTTGCGACCGAGCAGGAATGGGAGGTCGCCGCACGCGCAAACCTCTTGGATGATGCCTTCGGCATGGCCTGGCAATGGACGCGCAGCGCCTATCTGCCCTATCCCGGCTACCGCGCGGCGCAAGGCGCGCTCGGCGAATACAACGGCAAATTCATGATCAACCAAATGGTCCTGCGCGGAAGCTCGCACGCGACGCCCGTCGGCCACGCGCGCGCGAGCTATCGGAATTTCTTCTATCCATCGGCGCGCTGGCAGTTCAGCGGGGTTCGCCTCGTGGACTATGTCGACCTCGCGCAATCGCGATAAGCAGTAGAACCGGAGTCTCGCATGGCCGCGCCGCGCCAAGCTGCCCTTCGGGATGCCCTTGCCGACATATCGGGGGTGCCCCAATCATCGCTGGCGCGGGAGGTAGTTGCCGGATTGACGGCGCGGCCCAAGCGAATCCCGCCGAAATACTTTTATGATGAAGCGGGAGCGCAGCTCTTCGAAGCCATCACGGCGACGCCGGAATACTATCCGACGCGCTGCGAGATTGCCATCTTGCACGAGCGCGCCGGCGAGATCGCGCGCTTCATCCCCAATAGGGCGGCCGTTGTCGAGTTCGGCAGCGGCTCGAGCAAGAAGGTGCGAATCCTGATCGCCGATGCGCCAGCGATCGTCGCCTATGTCCCGGTCGACATTTCCTCGAAGATGCTGACCCAAGAGGCGCAAGAGCTTCGACGCGATCAGCCGCAACTCGCGGTGCTGCCGGTCGAAGCGGATTTCACCAAGCCGTTCTCGCTCCCGGCGGAGGTGGCGGGGCTTCCTCGCACCGGATTTTTCCCGGGATCGACAATCGGCAATTTCGAGCCGCACGAGGCCTGCTCGTTCCTGCGCCATGCCGGCCGGATGCTCGGGACCGGCGCGGTCCTGATCATCGGCGTCGACCTGGTGAAGGATGCAAGCATTCTCAATGCCGCCTACAATGACGCCGCCGGCATCACCGCCAAGTTCAACCTCAACCTGCTCGCGCGCGCGAACCGCGAGCTCAACGCGAATTTCGAGCCGGCAAACTTCAGCCATCACGCGTTTTACAATTCCGAGCGGCATCGCATCGAGATGCACCTCGCCAGCAAGAAGCGCCAGAAGGTGAAGGTCGCCGGGCGATGGATCGAATTCCGCCCGGGAGAGACCATTCACACCGAGAACAGCTACAAATACTCACTGGACTCCTTTTCGGCGCTGGCGCGCGGGTCGGGATGGAAACGGCTTTCGGTGTGGACCGACGCCGGGGGGAATTTTTCAATCCATGCGTTGGCTTTCGAGGACGTGTGAAGCCCCTGGCGGCGACCCGATCGAAGGCCAGTCAACTAGCTCTCTTCGTCGGCGCGTGCCCGATGAGCTCGGCAGCATAGGCCTGGGTTCTTTCTCGACAGGCTTGGGTGAGTTCATGCTTGCGGCCCGCGTCGCGAGCTGCGGGCGTCCGGCCGAGCCGCCTGCGAAGGCTGCGGCGAATGTGCTAGCTTCGAGCGAGTTGGATGGAGCCGGTCGGGCATCCTCATGACGAGGCGGCGCGAGCGCATGACGCTTTTCGGCGACGCGGCGGACCGCTTGGCCGCCTGCGGCGCGAGCGCAGCAAGGTGCGAGGGCCGGGCGGTGTCGACCCATGCCGCCAGTCGGCAGCGTCAATCGTTGACCGCCATGGTCGCGAAGCGTGTCGCTGTTATCGCTATTGTGGCCGCCGTCGTCATGGATATACGCACGGCGTTGGCGCAGGCGCCGGACGGGGCAGCTTGCACCACCAACGCCGACTGCAGCTCCGGCATCTGCAATGCCGCCACCGGCCTGTGCTCACGCCGCGCGGGAGCGGGCGCGCCGGATGGCGCAGCCTGCGGCCGAAACAGCGAATGTCACTCGGGGATCTGCAGCCTGGTCACCCGTCAATGCAGCCCGCGCGGCGGTGGCGAGAGACCGCCTGCACCGGACGGCGCGGGGTGCGCGGCGGACGCCGACTGCAGCTCGGGCCTGTGTGACCGCGCCGCGCGGGTCTGCAGGTCGACAGCCGCCACGGAAAATCCTGAAGGGGCCGCGTGCGCCACGAATGCCGACTGCGGGTCCGGCAGGTGCAATGCTGCCACCGGCCTTTGCACGCGAAGAAGATGAGCGCCCGCGGTTGACCGGCATCAATGCCGTGGCCGGCAGGCGCACCGTGTTCCGGCCGCCCGGAATTTGGAAGCCGACCCGGCAATAAGCCGCGCCGACGACGGTCGATCTGTCGCCACCATTACGAGCAGCGGTCGCTGCTTGTTAACATCGAATTTAGTTTTCTGAACCGCATTCTAATGGTGCCGCACCGCATCCGATGACTAGTTTAGGTCCATAAGGGCGAGCACCGAGGCGCTCGATCTCGATGCGTGAAGCTCCACAGACCACATTCGATGGAGACGTGACATGAAGAAACTTCTCGCTGCTGTGACTTTGGCTGCTATCATCGTAACCTCGCCGGCGCTCGCCCAGTCGTATGATCCGGACATGGGCTCCGGGAATATCGCTCCGTCTGCCAGTCACCCCTACGGGAACTGAGCGCAGGATCGATGGCGTCCGCCTCGAACGCCTGAGCGCGCTTGTCCGAGCCCTGGAACTTGATGGCATTGAGCGTGTAGAGCGTGCCGTAATGCTTGCCAAGCTCGGGCTTGGCGATCAGGAGCCAGAGCGGCTCTTCCGCCGCCCCGCCATAGCCGAGACGCAGCTCACCGGAGCGGCGCGCAGCGTCCGCGTGAAGCCGGCGCCGCCGAGAATGCACGCCGCCGCGCCGCCGCGCAGCAGGGTCCGTCGCCGATTGCGCTCATGTCCGCCTCGGCGCGCGCGTGCGATGCTTGACCTCCATCATTGCCTTGTTTTCGTCAAGCCCATAACATTGCGAGCCTCATGATCGAAGTCATTCCGTTGACCCGCCACGTCGGCGCAGAAATTCGCGGCGTCGATCTTCGCCGGGAGATCGATGCTGCGACGGCGTTCGAGCTGTACGCCGCCTGGCTCGACCGTCTCGTTCTCGTCTTCCGAGATCAAAGTCTGGCGGTCGACGATCAGCGCCGTTTCACCAATTTGTTCGGCGAGATCCAGCCGCCTCGCTCGCGCCCCGGTCAGCGCGATCCCAACAATCCGGTGATGTGGATCGCGAACGCGACCATCGACGGCCAGCGCGGCGAATTACCGGAGGGCGACATGCAGTTCCACGCCGACCAGTGCTACTACGAGAACCCGGCCAAGGGAGCCGTTCTCTACGCCATCGAGGTTCCCGCGATCGGCGGCAATACGCTGTTCTCAAGTGGCTACGCGGCCTACGACAGCCTAGCTCCGGATTTGCGGGCACAGATCGCGCGCATGCAGGTTCTCTTCCTTTACGACTACGAGAAGAATGCAAATCGCAAGGCGCCGAGCAGTTGGGCCGACGCCCCGCGCTACGTTCATCCCGCCGTGATCGTGCATCCGGAGACGGGCCGCCGCTCGCTCCTCGTCAATCGCCTGATGGCCGATAGCGTGGTCGGCATGATGCGGGAGGACAGCGATGCACTGATCGAGCGGCTTTGCCAGGCCGCCGAGCGGGGAGAGCACATCTACGAGCATGTCTGGCGGGTCGGCGACCTGTTGCTCTGGGACAACCGCTGCACGCTGCATGCCCGCACTGATTTCGACCCGCGCGAGCGGCGCGTCCTGCGTCGCATGGCGATCAAAGGCGCGCGCCCGATCCCGGCGGTGCAGGCGGCCTGAAGCGCCCCCACGCCGGGATGCCGGAGCGGACCGGCGCTACCGGGTAGCCGGATGTCAAAGTCCACGGCTCGCATGCCCGGCGCTCGCCGAGAAGTCGGGTTTGCGTCGGGTTGCCCGAATAGAATATGGGGCATCCTTGAAGTCAGGAGGCGGGCCATGTTTCGCACGGCCATCATCGCTTTTGCCGCGGCTGCGGCGCTCGGCATGTCACAATCGTTGGCCGCGCCCCTCGCCGGCGCGGTTATCGCTGCTGCCGACAACGCGGGCGAGTCCGTCCAACAGGTTTCCGGGTTCCGTCCTCGCTACCGCCGGCATTCCGCCTCCGCACGAATGCACTGGCGCGGCGACATCTGCTACCAGCGCGGCCGGCGGGGAGACCCCCGCTTGTTCCTCCGCCAGCAAGCGAGCGGCTGCTTCTGACGGAGCCGAGCGTTCATCGACTGCGCGCGCAAACGGTGGCATCGCTGGCGAGCCCGACAAAGGATGGCAAGGCCGTATCGCCTCAATGACCCGTTACAAAGCCCGGACCGCTTAAGACAGGCGAAGCGACGCGGAAATGAAATTCTTCTTGCCAAATCTGGAGCAGTGCTCGAAGGAATGCAGAATGGCCGGGCGCCTCCTGGCCGTCGCCGATCGCCGTAATCGACGCATGAGCTTCCATGCCGATCTGTGAAGCCGATCCCTGGCGGTTGCAATATTTCGAGCGTGCCGTCTGCCCGCCCGGCGTGAACATTCCGACCGAAGACTGCGATGCCTGGCTGTGGTACCCCGACCACCGCTGGGTCTACGACAAGATCGCGATAGCGCAAAGCCAGGGGCTCGAGGCGGCGCCCCATGGCGTGACGCCGTCGCGATTTCCCGTGTTCTCCAAGCCCATTACCAACCTGCGGGGAATGGGCGTTGCAAGCCGCGTCCTGCACTCTGCGAGCGAGTACGAGCAGAGCCTTACGCCGGGCCATATGTGGATGCCGCGCCTGGAGGGACGCCACGTGAGCTCGGATGCCGTCATCGTGGCGGGCGAGCCATGCTGGTGGCGTCATGTCACCGGAGCGCCGAGCGGGGAGGGCACCTTCGACTACTGGACGGTGCATGCCGCGGCCGACCCCGGCATCGAGGATCGTTGCGGCGGGTGGATCAGGGCGCATCTTGCGGGCTACACCGGCATTCTCAACATCGAAACGATCGGCGGGGCGATGATCGAAGTGCATCTGCGCATGAGCGACCAGTGGCCGGATCTGTATGGTGCGGGCTGGGTCACAGCGGTGATCCGCCTCTACCACGAACGCGTATGGAATTTTGCCGACCGCGACCGCCGCGACGGATACAGCGTCGTGTTGTTCGGTCCGCATGGCCGGAGCTATCGTCACCCGCCCGCCGCCGTGGTCACGCAGGTGCGCAACATGCCCGAGATTTCCAGCGTGCAGATCACATTCTACGAGGACAAGAATCCCGCGCACCACGCCATGCCTCCCGGCGGCTTTCGCCTCGCGATCGTCAATGCGTGGAGCCTCTCGGCCGGCTTTGAGGCGCGCGATATTCTTGCTGCCCATCTGCTTGCTCGCGCCGCATGATGTGGCGAACCATCATGGGCCCCGGCATGAAATCCAGGCGAGCCGAGCTCGCCTGGATTTCGCTGGCGCTCTATCCGCGCTACGTTTAGTAGGTGCCGTCATGCCCGGACTTGTTCCGGGCATCCACGTCTTTCTTCGTTGCGGCAAACCGAGACGTGGATGGCCGGGACACGCCCGGCCATGAGGAGGGATGATACCGGGTTCAGGAAACGGTCATGAAAATCGTCGGTTTCGAAGCCAATGGCGCATTGCATCTGGGGGTGGTCGAGGGGGACGAGGTCATCGATCTCCAGGCCGTCGACAAGAGCATGTCGAGCGATCTCGGCGAGGTCCTGCGCCAAAGCGACGGCGGGTTCGCGCCGCTGCGCGATCTGGTCAAACGTTCGGGCGCATCCGCGCGACGTCCGCTCAAGGGACTCAAATTCGGCTTGCCGGTTGCGCGCCCGGGCAAGGTCATATGCCTCGGCCTCAATTATCTCGAGCACGTCAAGGAAGGCTCGCAACGCGACAACATTCCTAAGTTCCCGACCATCTTCATGCGCGGCAACACGTCGCTGGTGCCGCACGGCGAGCCGATCATCCGGCCGAAGGTGTCCGAGACGCTCGACTACGAGGCCGAGCTCATTTTCGTCATTGGCAAGCGCGCCAAGCACCTCACGCTCGACAGTGCCTATGGCTGCATCGCCGGATATTCCTGCGGCAACGAGGGTTCGGTGCGCGAATATCAGCGCAAGACCACGCAATGGGACATGGGCAAGAATTTCGATCGCACCGGCGGCTTCGGTCCCTGGATGGTGACGGCCGACGAGGTGCCGCCCGGCGCCAAGGGGCTGAAGATACAGACCCGACTTAATGGCCAGGTCATGCAGTCGGACAACACCGACAACATGATGTTTCCGGTTGCTGAAACCATCGCCTACCTCACGCAGGGCCTCACGCTGGAGCCGGGCGACATCGTGTTCACCGGCACGCCGTCCGGCGTCGGCCATGCGCGCAAACCCAATCCGGTCTGGATGAAGCCGGGCGACACCTGCGAGATCGATATCGAGGGCGTCGGCGTGCTGGTCAATCCGATCGCGGCCGAGAAATAGATGCAGGAGACATTGTTATGGCAACTCTGAACATTGTCAGTATTTGCGGCTCGCTGCGCAAAGGTTCCTTCAACGCCATGGTGCAACGCGCGCTCCCGTCGCTTGCACCCGACGGCATGACGCTCAAGCCGGCTCCGTCCTTTGCCGAGCTGCCGCTCTATAACTTCGATATCCAGAGCTCGAGCGGCATTCCGGCGCCCGCGAGCACGCTCGCCGATGCCATCCGTGCCGCCGATGGCGTGATCATTTGCTCGCCCGAATACAATTTCGGCATCCCCGGCGGCCTCAAGAACGCGATCGATTGGGTCTCGCGCCTGCCGAACCAGCCGTTCGCCGGCAAGCCGGTTGCCCTGCAATCGGCCTCGCCCAGCCCATTGGGCGGCGGACGTGTGCAGTATGATCTGCGCCGTGCAATGGTGTTTCTCGACGCATTCACGCTCAACAAGCCGGAAATCTTCATCGGCAATTGCGCGTCCAAGTTCGATGAAAAGACGGGCGAGATCAAGGATGAAGTCACCCGCGGCCTCATCAAGCAGCAGCTTGCCGCGTTTGCGGCATTCATCGCACACGTGGCGCGCAAGGTCTGAAGACGACAGGATCTCAAGACGACAACATCTCAACACGACAAGAGCTGAAGGCGACGGGAGCCGAGGCGAAACGCGGATTCGCAATGTCTTGCGGGGTGAATGGTGGCCGTACGACAACTTGACGTGCTGGTAATTTGCGGCTCCTTGCGCAAGGGCTCGTATAACGCGGCGCTTGCGCGCACGCTGCCGGCGCTGGCACCGTCCGGCATGTCGCTGCGCTCCGCGCCGTCGTTCGCGAATTTTCCCATCTACAATGCCGATATCCAGACTGCGAGCGGCTTTCCCGCCGAAGTGAATGCCTGGGCGGACGCCATCCGCAGCGCGGATGGGCTGATCATCGTCTCGCCCGAATACAACTGGTCGATCCCTGGCGGGTTGAAGAACGCCATCGACTGGGTGTCGCGCATGAAGGATCAGCCGTTCGAGAACAAGCCGGTGGCGTTCCAGTCGGCCGCGGGCGGCATTCTCGGCGGCTCGCGCGCGCAATACCACCTGCGGCAGTCCTTGACCTCGGTCGACGTCATCCTGTTCGGCCGGCCCGAGGTGATCGTCACATTTGCCGCGCAGAAATTCGACGACAAGACGCTGGAGCTCAAGGATCAAACCGCGATCGATTTGATCAAGCGGCAGCTCGCGGCGTTCGAGACTTTCGTGCGGCGCGTTGCCGCGAAGGATTAGGCGCATGGCGAGGCTGGCCGGGCGCACGGCCATCGTCACCGGCGGGGCCAAGGGCATCGGCCGGCATTATTCATTGGCCCTTGCCGCCGAGGGCGCGCGCGTGATGATCGCCGACATCGCCGAGGGCGCGGGCGTCGCCCGCGACATCGCCGCCGCACATGGCGCGAATTCCGTGACCAGCACCGTCGCTGACGTGAGCGATGAAAGCTCGGTCAGGCGGTTGGTGGCAGCCGCCATGGAGCGGTTCGGCAGGATCGACATCCTGGTGAACAATGCCGCGCTGTTTGCTCCCCTGCAGGAGCAGAAATGCTCCGAGATCGACGCCGAGACCTGGGACCGGGTCATGGCGGTCAATCTGCGCGGGCCATTCCTGATGGTGAAGCACGTCGCGCCGCGCATGCAGGCGCAGGGCTACGGCAAGATCATCAATATCGGCTCGGGCACGGCCTTTCGCGGCATCCCCTGGATGCTGCATTACGTCACCAGCAAGGGCGGCATCATGGCGTTCACGCGCGCGCTGGCGCGCGAGCTCGGCGAGCACGGCATCCGCGTCAACACGCTGGCGCCGGGTTTTACCCTCAGCGACACGGTGCTCGCCGAAAATCCCGGCCACGTGCAGAGCGCGCGCGAGCGTGCCGTCGCGTCCCGCTCGCTGCGGCGGGACGAGACACCGCAAGACCTTCTCGGCGCGCTGGTTTTTCTTGCCAGCGCCGACAGCGACTTCATCACCGGCCAGACGCTGGCGGTCGACGGCGGCAATGTGAATACCTGATGTCCGGTCCTTCCCGGCGGAGATAGTTTCATTATATACTAATTGCCGGTCTTGGATTTCCCCGGTCCGGACGGCCTCAAGAATTCAAGGAGAGCGGCATGACCAGCGCGACTGCGAGCAAACCGGCCGCAAGCAAGGGCCCGGTTCCCGCGCAACCCGGATCCAGGCACAACATCGAGGCGGTCCGCCAGGAATATTACGACCGCATCGCCAAGCACAGCATGACGCCGCTCTGGAAGGTGATGAAGAACGTCGTCACCAAGGAACCGGTGACGCGATGCGCGCCGGTGGTCTGGCATTTCGACGACATCAAGCGCCTGGTGATGGAATCCGGCGGGCTGATTACCGCCGAGGAGGCCGAGCGCCGCGTGCTGATCCTGGAAAATCCTGCCATGCCCGGAGAATCGCGCGCGACCAATACTCTGTTTGCCGGCGTGCAGATGATCCTTCCGGGCGAGGTTGCCCCTGCCCATCGGCACGTCTCGTCGGCGATCCGCTTCGTGCTGGACGGGAACGGCGCCTACACCGCGGTCGAGGGTGAGAAGGCCTACATGTCACCCGGCGACTTCGTCATCACTGCGAATTGGGCGCCGCACGACCACGGCAACACCTCGAATGAGCCCATGCTGTGGCTCGACGTGCTCGACTTTCCGCAGGTCAATTTCTTCGAGGCGTCGTTCGCCGAGGAGTTCGAGGCGGCGACGCAGCCGACCAATCGCGCGGACGGGGACTCGCTCGCTTTCTACGCTTCGGGCGTGTTGCCGGACGGGGCGCCGGCGCAGATGAACCGCAGCCCGGTCATCAATTACACCTATGCGCGCACCCGTCCGATCATCGAGCGCATGATGAAGGCCGGCGACATCGACAAGCGCCACGGCGCGCGCGCGCGCTACGCCAATCCGATCAATGGCGGACCGGTCCTCCCCACCATGGGCGCGTACCTCGCGCTATTGCCGCAAGGCTTCAAGGGCGAGCGATACCGCGCGACCGACGGTACCATCTTCGTCTGCGCCGAAGGTCGTGGTACGACCACGGTCGACGGCAAGGTGCTGGAATGGGGCCCGTGCGACGTCTTCGTGGTGCCGCCGTGGAAAGCCTACGCCCACACCGCGGCCAGGGAATCGGTGCTGTTCTCGATCTCCGATCGTCCCTCGCAGGAAGCCCTGGGCATCTGGCGCGAGGACAAGAGCCTGCATTAGCAAGTCCGCACTCTTGCGCTCCTCGCTCTGCCGCGTCCCGTCCCGAGGAGCCGTCGAACGCGCGCCGTAGGCATCGGATCACGTTGGCTTGCAGGCCGCGAGAACTCTGAAGGAACGCGGCGACCGGCGATGTTGGCACGAAGGAGTCCCTGCAGCCGCTGACTAACGCCTCGCTTTGCAAAATCAGCGGATATGTTGCAGCGACGCCGCGAGAACCGGACGAAGGTGAAGATCCGGGCAGCCCGGCTATACTGCGGATAATTGAAGAGGGGGCGTGGTAATGGCTGCGGGGTCCTGAGCGCCCAGCGTCTCCACCTGCGAGGCGAGCATTGTCCACGCCTCGGCTGTTAGTTGAAACACCGCCTTGGTCTCGATATCCTCTGCGTGGTTGGCCACTTCCCAACACTCTTCCGCATTGCGTCGATATTCATCGGATTTCAGAGCAATGGTACTCATCACAGCACGCCTCACTGATTGACACTCAACTTTGCCTTCCGAAGCGCTAGCATTGTTCCATCACCAACCGTAGTCAACAATGTCCATGACTTTCCAATCCTCCATTACCTCATTTTCAATAAAAATTGTTCGCCACTGGTAATTGCGAACCGCATAGCGGCCTCCGACAGGGGCCTTGTGTACCTGGAACCCTGCATGCGCGCATACGGCCGGTATTCGAAAAGCGCCTAGGCAGGAAATTGCGGGAAGCGGGGCAGTGACGGGAGTCAAATGCTTCGAGGCTCCGCTGCGCTACTCGGCCACCGGGCTTCGGCAGGTGGTTCACGCGGGCAGCGATAAATGATCCGCTACCCGGTGAAGCTCACGCCAGAGTAGATCACAATGGAACGGTCCTCGAGCTCGGCGAGCCGTTCCTGGCCGTGGGAGTATCGAATGCACATCGATCAGCTGAAACGGCGCGGATTTATCGCCCTGCTCGGCGGTGTGGCGGCCACAACGGCTTGGTCGTTTGCCGCGCCTGCGCAGGAGCCAGGCCGCATCTATCGGCTCGGCGCGATCATTCCGGTTGGCCAGCAAACGCCCGCGATCATCGCTCTCGCCCGAGCTCGACGGCAAGCGGCAGGAAATCTTGATCGAGGCAGTGCCTGGCGTGCGCAAGATGGCTGCGCTCGCGGACTCCACCGTCACCCCGCAGCGGCACCTGGACGCGTTGCAGGTTGCCGCGCGCCGGCACGGCGTCGAGCTCTCGTTATTCGGCGTCGCCAGCGGCGACGAAGTCGTGCCGGCGATCGAGGCCGCCAAGGCCGCGGGTGCCCAGGCGCTCAACCTGCTGGCCACCCCGCTGTTCACGGTCGCTAGCCGTTCCTTCATCGAGCGTATCGCGGCGCTGCGCCTGCCGGCCATGCACCAGTGGCCGGAGGTGGCGGAGGACGGCGGCCTCCTGGGCTACGGTCCGCGCTTTACGCAGGTGTTTCGCCAGCGGGCGCGGCTGGTCGCCCGAATTCTGCGCGGCGCCAAGCCCGCTGAAATCCCGGTCGAGCAGCCGACCCACTTCGAGCTGGTGATCAACCTCAAGACCGCGCAGGCGATCGGTCACGAAGTCCCAGCCGGCCTTGTGCTGCGTGCCGACAAGGTGATCGACTGAACCATTACCCAGCGCCGGTCAGGCTAACGTTTGTTATCGCGGCGCGAACTTCGTGCAGCTCCGTTCGCCGAGGGCGCGAAAGAATTCTGCGAATTGGCAATGCGTTACATCGAATTCCGGCGCTTCCCACGGTCGTCGATGTGGGCGGGCATGGCGCGGCGCCCCGCCTCGGCGATCGACACGCTGATCCCTGCGTTGAAAAATGCAGCCGTCTTGGCTAAAGATGAAGGATGAAGTTGTGAGTTTCGGGGGACAATCGATGGTGTTGCGGAAGCCCGCGCGCCCGTCTTATGTCGCGTCATTGCTCAGGAGGGCAGGCCATGCTCCGAGGTACAATAGCGTCTCTTCTCTTGCTTGCGCTGATGGCGCCGGCATCGGCGTTCGACCTCATTGTTATTAACGAGGCGAACTTCTCAATAATCCATAACCTCCAGATTGCGCCTGCAAAATCGGACAAGTGGAGCGACAACAAATTGCAGAATCAAACCGTTCGCAAAAACGGTCGGTTTACAATTCGCGATATTCCCAGCGGCGTGTACGATCTGAAAGTGATCGATGACGATAACGACAGCTGCGTGTTTGAGAACATCAACATTGATCAAAACAAGGAGTGGAAGCTGACAGATATGAACATGATAACCTGTGTATTCAAATCCAAATCCAAATAAGTAGAAGACGCGAGCGACGCTATGCTGCCACACCCGGCTTGGCAGCGCTTGCACGCCGCGCGCTTGCGCGCCGCAGATAATCGACGGCGAGGGTGATGATCGCCAACGCGATGCCGGCGAAATTGACATAATGGCCGCCGGCAAAGGATACGGGCGGCAGCACGATCAGCAGCGATATGACGCCATGGAGGATGCGCGCCGGAACCGAGAGCGGTGCGAGCGCAAAGCCGACGATCGCCGCCGTGCCGACGAACAGGCCGAGCAGGATCCGGCTGAAATTCCACGCGATGAGGTGCACCGGCCCGTCCATGAGCAGGCTTGGCGTGAGAACGAACAGGAACGGCAGGATGAACGTGCTCCAGCCGACGAGACACGCGATCCAGCCCGTGGTCCAGCCGTCCGTGCGGGCGATATTGGCCGCCGCATAAGCCGCAAACGCAACCGGCGGGGTGATCATGGACAGCATGCCGTTGTACATGACGAACATGTGCGCGGCCATCGGCGTGACGCCAAGCTTGACCAATGCGGGCGCGAGCAACGTCGCGGTGAGGATATAGACGCTCACCGTCGGCAAGCCGATGCCCAGCACGAAGGCGAGCACGGCAATGAGCAGCAGCAACAGAAAGACGTTATCGCCGGAGAGCGCGAGGAGCTGGAGCGTCATGCTGAACGCGAGGCCGGAAATGCTCATGATGCCGACCATGATGCCGGCAGCGGCTCCGATCAGGATGATGTCGAGCGAGACACGGCCGGTCTCGATCACCGCCATGACGATCTGCGGCAGCGTGGCGCGCTTGCCGCGATAACCGAAGATGCGAGCGAGCACGATGAGGAGCGCGGTCGCGGCGATGGCCGCCTTCTCCGGGGTGAGCCGCAAAATCTCGGGATAGATCAGGGCGACGACGAGAAAGGTGATTGGCACCAGGAAATGCCAGCCCGACCGCAAGACCTGCGCCAGCGTGGGTGCATCCTTGATCGCGGCCGAGCCGATCCCGTGCTTGGCAGCTTCGAGGTCGACGTGGATGAACAGGCAGGCATAGTAAAGCACCGCCGGAATCGCGGCGGCGATGCAGACCGCCCCATAGGAGACCTGCAGGAACTCGGCCATGATGAATGCGGCCGCGCCCATCACCGGCGGCATGAGCTGGCCGCCCGTCGATCCCACCGATTCGATCGCAGCCGCGCGGTAACGGGTGAAGCCGGATTTGATCATGGTCGGAATCGTGACGATCCCGACTGCCAGCACGTTCGACACGGCGCTGCCCGATATCATGCCGAACAGGGCGGATCCGACCACCGCGATTTTCGCAGCCCCGCCGCGGAACCTGCCCATCGCCGACATGGCGAGGTCGGAGAAGAATTCGGCCCCGCCGGTGCGCGCCAGCACCTGCCCCAGAATGGTGAACGGGATCACGACCAGCACCGCCACTCCGAGGATGGAGCCGATCATTCCGTTCACGTCGAGACCGACATAGGCGACCATGCGCTGCGGCGAGACCCAGCGGGTCTGGAAGTCGCCCGGCAGGAAGGGGCTGACATAGACGTAGACGGCGATGGCGAGGATGATGCTGACGAAGCCCCAGCCCGAGGTGCGCCGGCTCGCTTCCAGCACGAGGAGGGTGAGCGCCGCGCTGCCGACGATACCCTCGGTCGGCAGCATCGCGAGCTCGTAGGTCAGCGCCTCGTAGCGCGCCGTGATATAGCCGCACAGCGCGAGCGAGAGCACCACCGCGGCCCAGTCGCCGAAGCGGCGCGGCCGCGAGGTGTCGGCAATGAAGGCGAGGGCAAGAGTGAGCCCGAGGCATACGGTGAGGAGCTGCTCGGTGTAGAAGGAAATGTTGAAGACCTGCCGCGGCACATCGAGCACCCACAGCACCACCGCGGCGACGAGGAGCGCCTGGAAGATGTTGGTCCAGAAGATCGTGGCTTTCGAAGCGGAGGAAGCGAACTCCTCCGTGCTCGCAATGAACCGCTCTTCCGACGCCGCCGAGACATTTGCCGCCGGCGCGGGAACGATGCGCTCTTCGCTCACGATTGGGCCGTCACTGATAGGCCGTGGCTTCGTACTTGTTGTCCTGGAAATATTTCAAGGCGCCGGGGTGATAGGTAAGCGTATGCTTGCGATGGAGGAGCTGCGGGGTGAGGTCATTGAGCGCCGGCGCGACCGCGACGAGATCAGGCTTGTTACTGATCATGGTGTCGAGCACCTTGTAGACAATGTCGTCCTTCACCTTGGCATTGGTGAACATGATGTAGTCCAGCGCATAGGCCTTCATCGGTCGCGAGACGCCGACATAAACCGGGCCCGGCTTGACCTCGACGAAATAGCCATAGGGAAAGATTTTTCGGCTCGCTTCCAGCCCCTCCGGCGTATCGATGATCTCGAGCGCACGAACGCCCCCGACCGTGGCGTCGGCCTCGCGCACCTTCGGCCCGCCGAACGAGAACATGAAGGTATCATTGGCGCCGGCGAGAAAGTCGTCCGCGCCGCGCAGGACGTTCGGTACCATCACCGGCTTGATGTCGTTGAGCGTGAGCCCCGCGGTGGCCAACATGGCGAGCGAATTGCGATCGAGCGTGCGCATGGCCGAATAGCCGGCGGGAACGCGCTTGCCCTTGAGATCGGCCACGGTGTTGATGCCGCTGTCCTTGCGGGAGAAGAAACCGATCCGCAGCGTGTAGATCGAGCCGATCACGCGCAGATCGTCCTGCAGCCGGCCGGTCTCGACGCCGTCGACCACTTCCAGCATGTTGGCAATGCCGAGATCGATCTCGCCCTTGGCAACCATGGGAATGAGCACGGATTCGCCGGCGGTCGCCTGCACCAGCGTGTTGAGGCCACCCTTTTCCTTCAACACCTTGGCGATGGCGGAGGCGGCGGTATGGGCGAGCGTGCCGGGCTGCATGGTGGCGAGCCCGTAGGTCTGCGCGCTGGCAGCGCCGCTGCACGAGGAAGCAGCTGCAAGAACGATTCCGAACAGGATGCGCCCGGCATTTCGTCGAAGCCGTCCCGTCACCGCTTGCATGGCCTTCCTCCCTGTCATTCCGGCAGGCCGCCGATGACAAACCGCGCCGTTCTTTCCAGGATGATGGCACGCCATGGCGCGCTAGGCGAGACGATCTGCAGCCGCAGGCGAACCGCCGCGCCGCTTCGGCTCACTGCATTGGTTTCGCTTCGATATGGTTGTCCTTGAAATATTTCAGCGCGCCGGGGTGATAGGGAATTTCGTACTTTTTGTAGAGACTGGCGGCCGAGAACTCGCGCAGCACCGGCTGGACTGCCACAAGGTCGGCCTTGTTGCTCTCGAGCGTGCCGATGATCTTGGAGATTAGCTCATCCGGCACCCTGGCATGGCTGAACAGCACATTGTCGAAGGAATAGACTTTCATCGGCTTGTCCACGCCGATGAAGACCGGGCCGGGAGCGGCATCGAGCAGATATCCATAGGGCGAAATCTTGCGGGCGGCGTCCATGCCGCTCTCCGAGACCTCGAGCACGCGCAGGCCGCCGACGGTCGCATCGACTTCGCGGACCTTCGGTCCGCCGAAGGCGAAGAAGAACATGTCCGCCGCCCCGGACACGAAATCGTCGGCGCTGCGGATCACGTTCGGCACCAGGACGGGAAATACGTTCTTCTCGGTCAAGCCGCCGGTGGCGAGCATGGCCCGCGTGATCATGTCGATCGTGCGCATGGCGGAATATCCGAGCGCGACTTTCTTGCCTTTGAGGTCGGCAATTGCCCGCATCGGGCTGTCCTTGCGCACGAAGAATGCGGTGCGCAGCGGGTGAGCGGTTCCGATCAGGCGCAAATCCCCATAGCGGCCGCCTTCGAGCGCAGCCGCGATCTCGGGCGCGTTGGCGATGCCGATCTCGGCTTCGCCCCGCGCGACCATCGGGATGATCACGTTGTCGCCTGCGGTGGGTTGCACGAGGACGTTCATCCCGGCCTTTTCCTTGAGCACCTTGGACACGGCGGAGGCGGTGGTATGGTTGAGGGTGCCCGGCGGCAGCGTGGCAAACCCGTAGGGCTGCGCGCGACTGGTTGCCGCCGTCGCAAGAATGCTGATGGCGACCAAGGCAGCTTGCAGGCTGCCTACCCCTCTAGGCGGTACCGAGATGAATGGCACAAAGTCCTCCCTTTCCATCCTTTTATTCGCTGCGCATAGCTCGCAGCATTGCAGGGCGGGTTAGCTTAGGCGCTTGGCCGTAGCCGCCGCTCGTTGCGCAAGACGGACTACGCTACGCTAATCCGCCCCGCGCGTTACGCCTACTCGTTCAAGTCACTGCCTGCGGCGCGAGATCACATAGGATTCGTCGTAGAACCACAGTCCCCCATGCTCGCGCAAAACTGCGCGCGTGGGCTCCAGGTAGCGGCCGTCGGTAACGACGTCGGCAAGCCGGTCGTCCTCGACTTGCGCCACATAGGTCGCCGCGTTCCAGGCGGCAAACAACGTCGAGGTCCCGATCGACTGCTCCGAGATCTCGGTCGGCAAGGTGTGCATGTCGTAGCGGAACAGCGAGCGGTTGTCGGCATAGGCGTTGAAATTGAGGGCGCGGCCGGCGGGACCGAGCTCTTGCTTGACGGCCTTGAGGACCTGATGACGGTCGTGAAGGAACGGATTGTCGCCCGGCCATACCTTCTCGATGATCTCCATGCCGGGGTCATGACCGTGGGAGTGGATGCCGATGAGGCGGCCGCCGGGGCCGATCGCTCGCGCCAGCGGCGCGATCACCCGCCTGGACTTGAAGTCGAGGGACGCGCGAGCACGATACGGTTGCGAGGCGATGACGAGATCATAATTCGCCATGGTGCCGCCCGGACGCGGGATGATCGGATCGAGCAGGAATTGGTGGTCCTCGCGATAGAGCACCAGCACCACCGGCCGCTCGTAGACCGGATTGCCGGTCTTGGCGCTCACCCCCGCCTTCCAGTTCTGCGAGAGGAACGGCACCAGGTCGGTGATCTGCTGCTCGAAGCGATAGGCAGAATCGCCGGCAAGCGGCACCTCATGCCACACCATGCTCGAAGCCGCCGACAGCGATTTCACCGCAAGCCACGGCGCGTCGCCATAGGCGAGATTGGTCAGGACCAGCACCGTCGCGGGATGCTCGAAGAAGCGATCCGACATTTTCTGCAGCGCGAGGCGGACGTCCTCGAGGCTGATCTCCTTGCCGACGACGTAGAACGGCGTGTGCGGAAAACGATCGTGCGTCGCGCGCAGGACGCGCAGCAGCACCGTTCCATCGCCTACGCCGGCATCGAAAATGCGCAAAGCCGGTGGACGAGGATGGATGTTGGCCAATTCCAGTCCGACCCGGCTGGCGACAACCCACTTTTCGCTGCAGGTGTGCACGAACAGGAGATATTTCTGCCGGTTGTCGAAGAAGCGGAAATTGCGCTGCGGATCGCCTTGTCCTGCAGGCGGAGACGGCGGCCGCGCACCGGTGCGTGCAGGCATCACCGCCGAACGCGAGTTCGATACACGCTGGGCGCTCATGAATAAACGCCTCGCTCCGGCTCCTGCCGGCCGCATGCCATAACTTGAAACGGCCAGCAAAAAAGAACGCGGACAGCGAACCAAGGATGCGGGTCCTCGTCAACCCACAACCCTTTGCTTCGTGACGGATGCGCACGGCAAGCGAAGCGCGTCACCTCGCCACGTCTGAGGCGTTCAACTCGCGCAACACTGCTGCGGCAATAGCTGCGGTGCCGTCGCTGCCGCCGAATTCACAGGCCCGCAGGCCACCGGCGAAGGCGCGGTCGACGGCAAGCTCGATCGCGCGCGCGGCTTGCGCCGCGCCGTCATGGCCATGGCGGTGGGCGAGCCAATCCAGCATCAGGGCGGCGGAAAGGATCATGGCGGCGGGATTGGCGAGCCCCTTGCCCATGATGTCGGGTGCCGTGCCGTGGCAGGGCTGAAACACCGCATGGGTGTCCCCGATGTCCGCCGACGGGGCCATCCCCATTCCGCCGATGAGCCCGGCGGTTAGATCGGAAATGATGTCGCCGAACATGTTCTCCATCACCAGCACGTCGAACTCCCACGGCTTGCGCACCAGCATGGCCGAGCAGGCATCCACGTAGAGACGCTCGGTGACGACCGCGGGATGGCGCGCCGCGCACTCATCGAACATCTGGCGAAAAAAGGCATAGGCCTTGAACGCATTGGCCTTGTCGACGCAGGTGAGCACGCCTCGCCCGCCGCGCGCCTTGCGCCGCGCCGCCAGGCGGAAGGAGAAATCGAACAGACGCTCGCAGGTCCTGCGCGTGATCACCAAGGTTTCGCGCGCCTCGCTCTCGGTGACGATGCCCTTGCCCATGGAGGCAAACAGACCTTCGGTCGACTCCCGGACCACGATGAGATCAATGCCGCGCTCGGCCGCTCCGACGATGGGGCTCGGGATGCCCGGAATGAGCCGGCACGGACGCACGCCGGCATAGAGGTCGAAGATGAAGCGCAGCTCCACCTGCGGCATGATCTCGGTATTGTCGGGATAGCGGATGTGCGGCAGCCCGCAGGCTCCGAGCAGGATGGCATCCGCCTGCTCGCACAGCTTGACGGTCGTGTCCGGAAGCGAGGTACCGGTGTCGCGATAATGACCGGCGCCCGCCGGCGCCTCGCTGAAGGAAAAGCCTAGGCCGGGCGTCAATGCCGCCGCGGCACGTAGCACGTCGAGCGCCGGCGCCATGACTTCCGGGCCGATACCGTCGCCGGCGAGGACGGCGATATGGAAGCTCTCGTTCACGCTCATGCGATGCTTTCATTGCAGCTGATTTGGTGCATTATACCAACCTTCGAGAACCAAAGTCGCATGCCGCGCTTTGCCGCCAATCTTGCCTATCTCTTCACCGAGCGGGGGGTGCTCGAACGGTTTGCAGCCGCGTCCGCGGCGGGCTTCACGGCGGTCGAGTTGCAATCTCCCTATGAGCATGCGCCCTCCGCGGTGAAGGCCGAGCTCGACCGCCATGGTCTCACCATGCTCGGCATCAACACCGCACCCGGGCAGCGCAGCTCGGGCGAGCTCGGGGTCGCCGCTGTACCGGGGCGGGAGCAGGAGTTCGCCGCACTGTTTGCTCAGGCGCTCGAATATGTGACCGCCATCGGCGGCTGCCAGGTTCATTGTCTCGCTGGCAAGGTCCCCCCCGAGCAGCGCCCGGCGGCGGAGCTCACATTCATCCGCAACCTCGTGCGCGCGGCAGATGCGGCGCGCGAACGCGGCATCACGCTGCTGATCGAGCCGATCAACCCCCGCGACCGGCCGGATTATTTTCTCACCCGCGTCGAGCAGGCGGCCGACGTGATCGCCAAGGTCGACCGGCCGAACGTGCGCATCCAGTTCGATTTCTATCACGCCCAGATCGTCGGCGGCGATCTTCTCCGGCGATTCGAGAAATACCTTCCGGTCGTCGGCCACGTGCAGATCGCGGCCGTTCCCTCGCGTCACGAGCCCGACGAAGGCGAGGTGAACTATCCGCAAATCTTCGCGGCACTCGATCGCATGGCCTATGGCAAATGGGTGGGCTGTGAATACCGGCCGCGCGCGCGGACCGAGGACGGCCTCTCCTGGGCGCGTCCTTATGGGGTCGCCCCGCGCGGGTGGTGATCGGTTTCTGGAGGAACACATGCGGCTCGACAACAAGATCGCGCTTGTCACCGGCGGCGCATCGGGCTTCGGCAAGGCCATTGCCGCGGCCTTTGCGCGCGAGGGTGCGCGCATCGCCATCGCCGACATCGACGAGGCGGCCGCGCGTGCGGCGGCCGCTTCCATCAGCAACACGGCGATTGCGCTTCGTTGCGATGTCTCACGGCGCGGTGACGTGAATGCCGCGGTGGAGGCGACGTTCGCCACCTTCGGCGGCATTGACATCCTCGTCAACAATGCGGGCATGAGCCATACCCGCCGGCCGATGCTAGACGTGGAGGAGGCCGAGTTCGACCGCCTCATGGCGGTCAACGTGAAGTCGATCTTCCTGTTCGCGCACGCGGTCGTGCCGCTCATGCGCAAGAAGAAATCCGGGGTGATCATCAATATCGGCTCGACCGCCGGCATCCGGCCACGCCCGGGACTGACCTGGTACAACGCGTCCAAGGGCGCGGTGAATCTGCTTTCGAAATCCATGGCGGCGGAGCTCGCGCCGGACGGCATTCGCGTCTGCGCGGTGGCGCCGGTGATGGCGGAGACCCCGCTGCTGCCGACCTTCATGGGGGGCGACTTACCCGAGCTGCGCGCGCAGTTCAAGGCCACGGTTCCGCTCGGCCGATTCGCCACCGTCGAGGATGTGGCAAATGCCACGCTGTTTCTGGCGTCCGACGAGGCCTCGTTCCTGACCGGCAACGTGCTGGAAGTCGACGGCGGACGCTGCGTGTAGAGCATTTTGGCGCTCGTCCCCAGCCCAGTTGCCGCCCGCCCTTGCCTTGCCCGGTGCGGCTGTTACCTTGCCTGCCATGTGGGGCCGTCAGCGCAAAACCCTCGACGAGGTGAGGCCGAGCGAACCGCCGCATCGGCTCAAGGAAGCATTGCGCAAGGCCAGGGTCGATCAAGCCGACCGCAGCAGCATCGTCGTTGATTTGCAGGATGCCGAGATCGCCCGGCTCGAGCTGCTCAACGACGCGCTGGATCCGCTGTTCGAAGAGATCCCCGCCGAGGTCGAGCTGTTTGATCGCGGGATCAGCCGAGGCGAGACGCCCCGGCTGTGGCTCGATGCCGTGACCCACGTGGATATGGGCCGCGACAAGCGCGTGTATCGGTTCTTGCAGGACACGCGCTACGGCCGCAAGGTTCTGGCGGAAACCGGAAACGTGGTCGAGATCGTCGAAGCGGTCACGAAATATGTGGCGCAACGCATGATCGAGCGCGAGCGCGCGCTGGCCGATGGCTCCTTCCCGGTCATCCGCAATGTTCGCTACGAGGCTCGCTTCCAGCAGCGGCGAAGACGCTGGCGTGGTCTCAAGGCCTTCCTGTTCGGGCTATTCGTCGGCTTTGCCGCCTTGATTGCCGCCGCCTTGCTGTTCGGCTCGAAGGGCTAGGCAACCGCAAATCTCCTGATCTCGCCCATCGTCTCGCCGTCGCGCGCAAGGCCGCGGGCGACGATTTCGCAGCGCCAGACGCCGCCATCTCCCTCGATGCGGCAGAGATTGTATCCGGCCGATCCGTGCCCGTCGCGCGACACTTGCGAGGCCGAAGGAACGCCGAGCGCGGGAATTGGGCGCTGCGGTCCTTCCAGATGAATGATCGAATGCACGTGATCGTGGCCGTGCAGGACAAGCTCGGCCCCGTACTGCTTGAGCGCTGCGCGAAATTTTGCCCCATCGGTGAGCCGCTTGAAATGCCGGCGCGGGCTCGACTTCGGCGGATGGTGGATGAGCACCACGCGAAACAGCCCTTCGCGGCGGCAGCGATCGAGCAGCCCGGCAAGCCGCGTGATCTGCTCGTCGCCGAGCCGTCCCGTCGCCAAGAAGGGCGCGGTCGGCACCGCGCTCGACAATCCGATCAGCGCCAGCGGGCCGCGCCGGCGCAGAAACGGGAACCCGAACTCGCGCAGATCATCGCTGCGCATGTATTCGCCCCAGTGCGAGCGGCAATGCGGCTCGGCGCCGCGCACATAGACGTCGTGATTGCCGGGCACGAAGGTCACGGCGGCTGCCGGCCCGAGCGCTTCGAGCCAGGCACGTGCCGACGCGTATTCGTCGGCAAGGGCGATGTTGATGAGATCGCCAGTGACGGCGATGTGGTCGGGTGCACTTGCCTGCAGATCCGTCACCACGCGCGCAAGCACCTCGCCGCGGTGGATCAGGTGGCGGTTGCGGCGCCAGTTGAGGAAGCCGGTCGCGCGCTTGCCTACGAGCTCCGACCAGCGCGGCTGCGGCAGCGGCGACAGATGCGGGTCCGAGAGATGCGCGAGCACGAACATGATGTATACTGATGAACCTCCTCGGCATGAGCTTACCCGATCCCATGAAAGGTGTCGCAGACGCCGGGCCAGCTCAAGATACAGAGAGGTCCGAATTCTGCATGCGAGGTGAACGGAGTGACGAGATGGAAACCGTCGGCTGCATCGGAGTAGGCAAGATCGGACTGCCGATTTGCGAAAGCCTGATCAAGAGTGGCTATCAGGTCATCGGCTATCGCCGCAGCTCGCTGGCCGAGCTCGAGAAGATCGGCGGCGTGCCTGCGCGCTCGCCGGCCGAGGTCGCGGCGAAAGCCGAGATCGTCTTCTCCTGCCTGCCGTCCTCGCAGGCGCTCGACGCCGTGATGCACGGGCGCGACGGGCTCCTCGCCTCGGCGCGTGCCGGGCAGATCATTGTCGAGCTCGGCTCCCATCCGGTGCCCGACAAGGAACGCCATGTCGCCCCGCTCGCCGAGAAGGGCGCGTCGTTCCTGGACGGCGAGGTGAGCGGGACGCCCGGAATGGTGGCGACGCGCAAGGCCGTCATCTATCTCGCCGGCGACAAGGACGCCTGCACGAAAGCGCAACGCGTGGTCGCGGGCTTTGCCGATTCGTGCCTCTATTTCGGTCGCTTCGGTGCCGCGAGCCGGGTCAAGCTGGTCAACAACCTCCTGGTTGCGGTTCACATCGCTGCGACCGCGGAAGCCATGGCGCTCGGGCTCAAGGCCGGCGTTGATGTCGAGCTCATGATCAAAGCCATTGCGGGCGGCAGCGGGGGCTCCACCCAATTCGGCATCCGTGCTCCCTGGATGGCACAGCGCCGATTCCTTCCAGCCCAGGGCACTGTTCCGGCATTGCAGCATTATTTCGACATGATCGGCGACTTTGCCGACAGCGTCGGCATTGCGACGCCAATGCTCGAGCGCGCGGTCGAGCTCTACGACAAGTTCATGGCAATGGGCTTGGGTGAGAACGATGTCGCCGCAATGGTCGACGTCATCGCCGCCCTGCCGCGCCGCAAGGCGGGAGAGCAAGTCTCGAGCGCAGTCCTGAACGCAAGTCCTGAACGCAAGTCCTGAATTGCTCGAACGTTCGCAAACAGAGCAAGAACCCGGGAGGAGATCACCCCATGCCTGTCACTTGCAGACGCCGCGCGTGCGATGGCTTCCTCGCAATCGTGCTTGCCGGCATGTTGTTGCTTTCGGCGGCTTCGGCGCTGCGCGCCGCCGATCCGGTCAAGGTTGGATTCAGCATGGCGCTGACCGGCGCAGTGGCGCCCAACGGCAAGCAAAATCTGCTGGCGCTGGAAATCTGGCGCGACGACCTTAACGCCAAGGGCGGCATTCTGGGCCGTCCGGTCGAGCTCGTCTATTACGACGACCAGAGCAATCCCAACAACGTGCCGGGCATCTACACCAAGCTCATCAGCATCGACAAGGTCGACCTGCTGGTCGGCCCATATGCCACCAACATGATCGCGCCGGCGATGCCGGTCATCATGCAGAGCAACAAGACGACGGTCTCGCTGCTCGGCATCAACATTAATCGCCAATTCAATTATCCGCGGTATTTCTCCATGGTGCCGGGCGGCGATGAAGGCACGCTGGCATTCTCCCGCGGCTGGTTCGAGATTGCGGCTGCCCAGCAGCCAAAACCGAAGACTGTCGCACTGGCCGCCTCCGACGCCGAATTCGGCAAGACCGCCTGCGATGGTGCGCGCGAGAATGCGAAAGCCGGCGGGTTCGAGATCATCTACGACAAGAGCTATCCGCCGGGAGCCACTGATCTGGTCCCCGTGGTGCGCGCCATTTCGGCATCCGGCGCGGATCTGGTGTTCGCCTGCGCCTATCCGCCCGATACCGTCGCCATCATCCGCGCCGCGAACGAGATCGGTCTCAACGCAAAGATGTTCGGCGGCGCCATGATCGGGCTGCTTGCGACCCCGATCAAGATGCAGCTCGGCCCGCTGATGAACGGGCTGGTGATCATGGAAAGCTTCGTGCCGGCCCCGAGCCTGAATTTCCCCGGCCTCAAGGCGATGCTCGACAAGTACCAGGCCAAGGCGCCGGCGCTCGGCATCGATCCGTTGGGTTACGGCTTCACTCCGTTCGCCTATGCCGCGGGCGAGGTGTTGGCGCAGGCGGCTGAGGCGACGAAAAGCCTTGACCATTCCAAGCTCGCCGACCACATGCACTCGCACAGCTTCTCGACCGTCGCCGGCGAGATTTCCTTCGGCAAGGACGGCGAATGGACGAAGTCGCGGCAGTTCTTTACCCAATTCCAAGGGGTGAGCGGCAACGACCTCGCCCAGTTCCGCGACGGCGCCCGCCAGGTGATCTTGTGGCCTGCCGAGCACAAGACCGGCAACATCATCTATCCCTATGGGGAGGCGAAGCGGAAATAGCCCAGGAGCAGGCGTTGATCCGCCCTGCGTGCCAACCCGAGCTAAGGCGCTGGGCTATGGACGCTTGTACGCGCGCCCCCCGGCCAGCGCTCGTGCGTCAGAGGAACTGTCAGGCTTGCATCCAGCCCCTGCGGCCCGAACGATTGCTCGACCTGACCGTTGAGCTGACGCTCGATCACCATGTTGATCAAGCGCGAGCCAAAGCCCGGGCGCCGGCTGCGTTTGGGCGCGGGGCCTCCGCTTTCCTTCCAGTCGAGCACCAGGGTGAGCCCCTGTTGGGTGCGGGTGATCGACCATGTCAGGTCGACCCGGCCGGCCGGATCGGTCAGGCTGCCGTGTTTGCTGGCATTGGTGGCGAGCTCATGCACGGCCATGCTCAATCCAAAGGTCGGATCAGGCTCGAGGAAGACGTTCGGGCCATTGAAGAAGATGCGGTCCAGGAACGGCGCGAGCAGCGTGTTGAGAAGCTCGTTGAGCGACGTCGACTTCCAGCCGCCCTCGGTGATGAGGCGGTGCGCGTTGGCGAGCGCGAGCACGCGAGCCTCGTACTTCGTCACCAGGTCGCCGACGCTGCGGGAATTCTTGGCCGTCTGCGAGAACAAGGCGAGTAGCTGTGAAAACAGATTGCCCGAGCGGTGGCGCAGTTCGCGGATCATCAGCTCGTGGCGCTGGTCGAGTTGCCGGCGCTGAATTGCTCCTGCCGCCACGTTCGCGAGCGCGACCAGGAACGAAACGTCGTAGTCGTGAAACTTGCGCCGCTTGGCGGTATGCGCGCCGAGGACGCCATAGGCGCGGCCGTCGCGTCCGGCGATGGGCGCGGTGATGCCGCTCACAACCCCATGCTCCCGAAGCAAAGGCTCTCCGGTGAACCTGTTTTCCGCTTCGAGGTTGTCCACGATCACGGGGCGGCCGGACGCGAGCGTGTAGCCGGCTTGCGAATCGCGGCCGGTCGAAACGTTCGCCGCGCCCACGAGGCCCGCTTTCCAGCCGCTCCCGGCTCGCAGCAAGAGCTCGGCATCGCCGGGCATCAGCTCGAGGATCTTCACCATTTCGACGTCGAGAATCTCGCCGATGGCGGCGACCACCTCATTGAAGAATTTCTGCAGATCACTGTCGGTCAACGCCCGCTCGCCCAGCCGTGCCAGGGTTTCCTGCTGGCGCGCCCGTACCCGCACTTCGCGGTTGACGCGCAGACGTTCCGTGATGTCCCGGCACATCCCGAGCAATTGCACGGCCATGCCGTCCTCTACGACGACCGTGGCAGAGGCTTCGAACCATCGCTCATCTCGTCCAGCCGGGCCGGGCAGGCGGTATTCCACGCGACACGGCTTGTTTGTTTCCAGCGTCTTGTGGATCGCTGCCAGCAGACCAGGACCCTCCGGAGCAGGCAGCTCTCGCGGCACGATCGACAAGGTGCCGTCGAGCTTACCCTCGGGAGGTCCGTGAAAATCCACGAGCCTGCTCGACCACGTCATCCGATGCGAACGCAGATCCCACGACCATACGCCCAACTGGCCGGCATCGAGCGCCGAGCGAAAGGACTCGATGTCGGGAAGGGGACCCTGGCTGGGCTCCGAACTTTCCGGATGCTCTTTTTCGTCTTGCGCTTCAGACACGTTCACATCCAGTAGCTTCGGGTCTGGTCGAGCCCGACCAAGATCGATGGTCGCATCGGCGGCATTGCAGTATCGCGCGCAAGGACAGATTAACTCAAGCGCACGCCATCCTTTATCTCCCTGCGCGCGCTTTCTATCACGCCTTGAGCCTTGGGCTCGGCAATTCTCCTGATGCACGGGCGAAATAGCAGGCACATCGCGATCAGCTCGCTTGCGCCCTTGAATGGCGGTGCATCGTTGTGCTGCGCAGTCTTGCGAGCTCGGGAGCGCTTGCAGGCGAAGATTTCCCCCCGCGCAATTGGACGCGCGCTCCCGGTCTCTACAATCATCACACCAATTCAAAGGTTCCGCGCGGGTCTGGTGTCCGGATGTCCGCGGCGGCTTTCTCCGCGAGCCTGCAGGCGAGGCGCGCCAAGTACTTCACATCGAGTGGTCCGGAACAATTTCAAGAAATGCGCGTTTGGCAACCGATGTTTCAGTCAATTATTGAAGGAGAGCAATTATGTCGCTCGGGACCATCCTGCTTATCATTTTGATCTTGATTCTTATCGGAGCCATTCCCGCTTGGCCCCATAGCTCAGGATGGGGCTATTACCCTTCCGGCGGCGTCGGGCTTATTCTGATCATCGTCCTCATCCTGGTGTTGATGGGACGAATTTAGAGCGACGCGTCGCGAAGAAGAGATTTCCGGGGAGAGGATCGAAAGCCACTCGAGCGGCGCGGCAGGCGCGCCACGGTTTCAAGACAGGCAACGTCCGGCAACCCGCGCCAGCGGCGGCTGACCGATCGTGCTCACCATCGGCTCACATCCGTCGAGCAGCTCCGGCCGGGGCGCCGGAGCCCGGGGGGCCTTGATCTCGATCGGGCCATTGACCGCATTGCGGCTCTTGCCGGCGAGCAGCGGCAAACGGTCGCCTTTGAGGGTGCGATTGAACCCGGCCGGGCTTGGGTCGACCGACGTTGCCGCCGTGGTGGCCGACACTTCAAGTCCGATGAGGAAGGAGGCCAAGCCGAAGGCCGCGCTGCAGCAGGCGACGAGATATCGAGAATCACGCAACATGAGTTGCTCCCACGATCCCTATGCCTGTTAGTCGCGTTAACCTCCCATTAGGTTCACCCCCTCCGACCGATTTCAGCCGGAACGGCAGGCTTACCCTCGAAACTTGCGAAGATGCGGTCGGCGCCGGCATCGGAGCCAACGCCCACGCCCTGGGGAAACTCCGCCGAGTACTTTTTTCGGAACCAATCCCCGGCCGGGCGCATTGTTATCGCAGCCGGCCGCCCATTTCCCCCTCCCCGTGCTCGGCCGGTGTCTCGGGCGTAGTCGACGGAAGCGTCGGCTACGCCCGTGTGGTTTTGAGAGGCTCGGGCGAGGGGCCGATTTGGTGGAACCATCGTCCCCTAGGCAGGTTCTCCACTCGTTCCTTTCGGCCCGTCTTGGCAATTAGCAGTGGGTGGCGCCCATGTTTCACCAGTCGAGATATTCTCCCGCGATTTCCGCCAATCTTCGCGAGATCGAAGGGCGCTTGCGCACCCTCGAAGGCCAGCTGCAACGAGTGGGCAGGCGCACTTCCGCAAATGCTGCGCTCGCCGCCGAGGGAATTGGGGATGCCGTCGCCTCGACATTGAACAGCATGGCCGAGCGGCTCCGCGGCGGCGCAACCACGGTCGGCCACGAGGCGGCAAGGGTTGGCCACGAGGCGGCAAGGGTTGGCGACCAAGCGCTACGGCGGTTGTCCGATGAGGTCGAGAGCCGGCCTCTCGCCATGCTCGCGGTGGCAGCCGGAGTGGGAATCCTCATCGGCCTATCGATCCAGCGTCGTTCCTGACCGGCGCCGGGGTCAGCCTCGCATTTTCAATTGACCTTGTGGGAATCGATACCGACAGCGCGCGTGCGCCCAATGCGTATCAAACGGTGACGCGTCGCTCGCGCTTCTTGGCGCTGCGCTCGAAGAACAGCGCTTGGCTGGCGACGGCAGAAACGGTTGCCGGCTGGAACGGTTTTGCAATCAGGAAAGCGGGCTCGGGCCGTTCTCCGGTGAGGAAACGCTCGGGGTATGCCGTAATGAAAATAACCGGCGCCTCGAAGATTGCCAGCAGTTCATTGACCGCTTCGAGCCCGGAGCTGCCGTCGGCGAGCTGAATGTCCGCAAGGATCAGTCCCGGCCTCTTCTTCTTGGTGAGCGCCAGAGCCTCCGCGTGGGTGCGAGCGACGCCTAGCACGCGATGACCGAGCCCTTCGACCAGGGTTTCGAGCTCCATTGCAATGAACGTGTCATCCTCGATGATGAGCACGTCGGTGGCAATCTCGGCCGCCAGCTCGCGTCCGGATTCTTCGACCAGCCCGCGCAACTTGAGCACGTCGATATCGAGGATGCGGGCAGCATCGGGCTCCGAGAAACCCTCGAGCGCAACCAGAAGAAATGCCTGGCGTGGTAGCGGGGTAATGTGGCCGAGCTTCTGCTCGCCGGGCAATATCCCTTCCGCCGAGCCCGGCGCGTCATTCACGGAAACTGAATTCCAGATCTTGGTGAACAGTCGATAGAGGGCGACGCGTGGCCCGCGCGGATCGTCGATCATGGCGCGGTCTGCGATCAAGGCTTCGAGGGTGGCGGCGACATAGGCGTCCCCCGAGGCTTGGTTGCCGGTCAGGGCTCGGGCATAACGCCGCAAGAAAGGCAGGTATTGTGCTACGGCGGACGACGGCACGGAGACCCTCCCGTTCATTCCCAATGAGCATACCCGGCGGAAACTATCGTGCCACAACAAAGTTCCATCCCGGGCGGAACGAACGGTATTGCATCACGTTATGGTCTAATGAGCACGGAGGGACCCGCAGGCCCCGGCAGAGCGGACTGCGGGACGCAAAAATGAAGGAATCCAAGCCAGTTAAGCCGGGCTGGGCGGGTCGGAAGGCGCACCAATCGCAGTTCGCGCAGGAAATGCCGCCAAGGGCAGAGGCCGCAATGCACACGGACGTCCCTTTACGCAAGGCCGGAGGACGCCTGAGCCGCGAAGATCAGCGGCGATTAGGTGATATCCTGCAGAAGGTCTACGACGACGTCATCCGTCAAGGGGTACCCGACCGATTCCGGGACCTGTTGAACGAGCTCGATGATGCGCGCGACAGAGGACCGGCGGCAACGACCTCCCCCCATGGACAAGGCCAACCCCGTGAGCAAGTCTACGGTCAAGGCGAGCCCGATCAGGTGATGGAGGCCAAGAGTTCGGGCAGTCCCGGAAGCAAGGGATCGCACTGATGATGATGCGACCATCCGTACGCGACGCAATGCTCGCAGCGGTTCCCAGCCTGCGCGCGTTTGCCATATCGCTCTGTGGCAACGTCGACCGTGCCGACGATCTTGTGCAGGAAACCCTGTTGCGGGCGATGGCCAACATCAATTCGTTCCAGCCCGGCACGAACATGTCCGCGTGGCTGTTCACGATCCTGCGCAATCTGTTTCGCTCCGAATATCGCAAGCGACGGCGCGAGGTCGAGGATACCGATGGAAGCTATGCCGAGACGCTCAAGTCGCATCCCGAGCAACAAAGCCGGGTTGAGTTCGAGGAATTCCGTGTAGCGCTTGCGAAGTTGCCGTCCGATCAACGCGAGGCCCTCATTCTCGTCGGCGCTTCGGGCTTCTCGTACGAGGAGGCGGCTGCAATTTGCGATTGCGCCGTCGGGACCATCAAGAGCAGGGTCAATCGCGCCCGTACCCGCCTGTCCGAGCTGCTGTCCATCGACGGCTCGGATGACTTCGGCCCCGATCACGCCACGCGGGCGATTTTGTCAGCGGGCGGACGCGGCTGACCGGGTTCGCCCGGCAAACGGCAGGGCGAGATTGCGCGCCTCTTTGGCTGATGATCAGAGATATTTGGCTGATGATCAGAGATATCTTGTCTGATGATCAGAGATATGGGGGATCAGAGATATCTGTTACGCTCAGGGAATCGTGGGCGCCCGGCCACGGATCAGACCGAAGACGGCGGAGATCAGGAAAAGAACGATCGCAACGAAGAAGATGATCTTTGCGATCTCGACGGCAAAGCCGGCGATTCCGCCAAATCCAAGGACGGCCGCAATCAACGCAACGATCAGAAAAGTCAATGCCCAACCGAGCATGGCAACGCTCCCTGATTGCTTTTGCCCCACGTTCTGAAAGCAACTCTCTCGATTGCTTTTGCCTCAACGTCTGAACGCAAGAATTGTTCCATTCGATGGGTAGCTAGACGGAGCGACGCGAGACGCTCGCCGAGACGCTCGCAACGAGATGCTCGCGCTGAAATCTAAGCAGCGTTGGACGGCTTGGCCAACGGTGGCTCGCGCGGACCAATGTCCGCAGCTGGCCGAAGCTGACATGGCTAGCGTGCGAGGCGGGGCGGGTTATGACCCACTGCGGGCTACAAGCAATCCGCACCGTGCCGATTGTCTTCGTGCACGTGCCCGATCCAGTCGGCGTCGGGTTCATCGATAGCTTCGGTGGGAGTTACGGCCCGCAAGAGTCCGCTTGACCAGCATCCGCCTATAACCAGTATCCGCGTAACAAGGCACGGCGTAACCAGACCGTAGGGGAGGACCCCAACCATGGCTAAAACAATGTCAAGGCTTCAGGCGCGAGCGAGAAAGACGTCCCGCAAGAACGCGGTTGTTTCACGGGTGAAGCCGAAGGCGCGGTCGAAGCAGTCGTTCAATGTCAGCCACCTCCGAACGGAAGACTTTCGGGCGGATGGCTTGCGGAGCTACGCGAAATACCGTGATCTCGGCATGAGCAAGGCCACCAATGGCCTGCTGCAAGCGCACGTCATCCGCCTAGTCCCGCCGTGCGATCCGGCGGTGGTGTCGAAGCGTCATTTCCACGACGTGGACCTCCAAATGATCTACGTCCTGAAGGGGTGGATCAAATCGGAATTCGAGGGGCAAGGCGAGGTTACGATGCGTGAAGGCGCCGCTTGGCTGCAGCCGCCGCGCATTAAGCACACTGTGCTCGACTATTCCGACGACTGCGAGCTGCTCGAAATCATCCTGCCGGCGGAGTTCAGAACCGTGGAGTTGGAATAGCTCGTCTAGATCCAAAACGGGGCGGGAACGGCCTGTGCGAGAATTCAATAATCGGGGAGGAAGCCAGCAACGGGCGGGTGGGAATTGCTCATGATAAGATGGCGAGACGCGCTATCTCGGGCGGGATGGGTGGCGCGGCACGATTCAACGTCGGTGACGGGCCGCGGATGGCACTCGCGATCGGCGCGATGCCGACCGGCCACTGCAGGCGGACTCCATACTCTCGCATTGAGTTCTTCAGAGGCTTGGCCATCATGCATCGATATCATCAAGACAGGCGTCATCTGCTGTCTGCCCTGACCGTCGCTCCTTTGGCGGGCTTTTGGCACTCGTCGCCGGCAACCGCACAATCAGGCGCCGGGTTGCTACCGCACTCACAGCCGGCCGAACCGACAAAAGCGGCCTTCCTGGCGCGGGCGCGCGCGTTGCGTGACGAAGCCATCCGCGAGGGCGACCAGGCCTATGGGGCGGTGGTGGTGCGCGACGGCGTAATCGTCGGCGAGGGCAGGAACTATGTCGTGCTGCAGACCGATCCCACCGCACACTCCGAATTATTGGCCGTGCGCGACGCTGCGCGCCGACTTGGCACACGCGACCTTTCGCAATGCGAGGTCTATTCCACCGCGACGCCGTGCGCTATGTGCCAGGGTGCTCTCTACTGGGCCCGTGTGCGTCGGGTGTTCACCGAGAGCACGTTGGAACAGGGTTTCGTGCCGCGGCTTGGCTGTTGAGCGTCTCGGCACAAGCG
>CAWFZR010000003.1:0-236535 GCA_963820365.1 uncultured Alphaproteobacteria bacterium
TGTCCCTGTACTGGTTCAGTTGGTGTTGCTGACTATAGAACAGCGCGGCGATCAAGCTGAGGAGAACATAGCCGCCAAACACCGCCTGGAACGCGGTCATCTGGTCGAGGCCGAAGACACGCTGGAATGCGGCGGGAAGCCCAGCTGCCAGCGCGCCCAAGGACACCGCCGCTGTGCCCACGATGCCGTAGAGGGCGAACAAATCCGTCCGTCGTTCGGGTGCGGCGGTGGCAGGGAGGCTCGCCTGCTCCAGGGGACCCATCGCCCCGGAGGCGCCGGTCATGGCACTGAAGCTCCCCAGGAACGCGGCTGCAGCCAGGAGTTGTAGGCTCTGCGAGGTGATGAGCGCAACGCCGGTGATAGCCGACAGGAAGGCCATAACGGTGAGCAGGCGTCTGCGTCCCATCAGATCGCCGAGCAGGCCAGCCACCAGGGCCCAGAACACCGCGCCAGCGGAGCCGATGGTGAGGAAGAGCCCGATCTCGAACAGACCGAACCCCTGCAGGTCAAGGTAGATGGCGAGGAGGACCGATGCCGCACTATGCGCAAAGGTACGCACGCCCCGGACCGCGATGATCAGTTTCCCGTCCCGATTAATCCAGCCAAACCGCCTGTGGTCACGGAGCATATCCCTGACCTCCCTCAGCACACTGCAGACGACCCACCGTACACGTAGCACAGCGGAGCGCTTCTCAGCGGGAGTATCGGGGGTTCCTACCCCTGACTCTTACTTACGGCCTGAAGGCTCGCCCATCCGTCTGCCAGTCCCACCCGGCGGCTTCCAGCTCCAGCAGGGCGGCAAACCGTCCGCCGCGGCGTATCAGCTCCTCTGGCGGACCCTCTTCCACGATCTGACCCGCCTCCATCACCAGGACACGATCGGCTTCTTGGGCCGTGGCCAGGCGATGGGCCACGGTGAGCACCGTGCGGCCGCTGCCCATGACCGCCGCACGCAAGGCGGCGCGAAAGGCGGCCTCGCTGGCGCTATCGATCGCGGCCGTGGCCTCGTCCAGCAACAGCACGGCCGGGTCCCACACCAGGGCGCGGGTGAGGGCGAGCAACTGGCGCTGTCCGGCCGAGAGTTGCATGCCGCTGCCCAACAGCGTGTCATACCCCTGGGGCAACGCCTGGATGAAGGCGTCCGCCCCGGCGATGGCCGCGGCACGCTGGACGGCCTCGCGCGACACCGACCCATCACCCAGCGTGAGATTGTCGAACACCGTGCCGCGGAAGAGTTGCACCACCTGCAGGACCACGCCCATCGCGCGCCGACGCTGGTCGTCGGTCAACACGGTGGGGTCGGCGCCAGCCACCCGGACGGTCCCGCTCCACGGGGTGTAGAGTCCGCCCAGCAGGTGTAAGACGCTGCTCTTCCCGGCGCCCGTCCGTCCCACCAGGACGATGTGCTCCCCTGGCTGCGCCGCCAGCGACACGCCACGCAGCACGGGGCGGTTGGGCAGGTAGCCAAAGACACACCTCCCGCATCTCGATGGCGGCGTTGCTCCTGTATTGAGGCTGGCGTGGGCTCCCGGGCGCGGGCTCCTCGGACGGGAGCGCCAGCACCTGGAAGATGCGCTCCAGCCCCGCCAGGGCTGCCTGGACGGTCTGCCACTCGTTGCCCAGGCTCATAATCGGCACAAAAAAGCGCTGCAAGAGCAGGACAAAGGCGGTGAGCGTGCCCAGCGAGATGTCCAGGGACGCCAGCAGGCCCTGGCCCGCCACGCCGACCCAGAGCACCAGGGCCATGGCCAGGGCCGACAGGATCACCATCAGGGGGATGTAGAGGGCCGAGTACACGGTGGCGCGATTGTACGCGGCCAGCCCGTCGCGGAGTGCCGCCCGGAACCGGGCGATAAAGGCGGCCTCGCTGCCGAGCGCGCGAATCACCTCCACACCGCCCAGCATCTCCTGGAGGTGGGTATTTTGCAGACCGACAGCCTGGCGGCTGGCCCGTTCGGCGTCGCGGACACGCACCTGGAAATATCGGGTCACCAGCACCACCGGCACCACCGCCAGCGCCGCCACCAGCGACAGCAGCGGGCTGAGGGCCACCATCGCCGCGGCGATGGTGCCCAGCCGGACCACACCCATCAGGACCGTGGCCCCGCTCGTCCCACTGGCTCCGCCTCCCGAGGAGGCCACCGCCCCGGCCACTGCCGTGGTGAAGAGCGTCGACACGGTTTCCACATCCGCCGTGCAGCGGCTGATGGTATCCCCCAGCGGGGTGCGATCATAGTAGCTCAGTGGTAACGTCTGCAGATGGGCGAAGAGGCGCACCCGCAGCCTGCGGAGCACGCCCTGCGCAATGGTGGCCGTGAGATACTCGGTCAGAAACCCCATCACCTGCACTGCCGCGGTGGCCCCCAGGTACAGGGCCGCGATCCAGAGCAAGCCCTCGGACCGGCCCAGCGCCAGATGCTCATCCACGATCTTCTTCACCAGGAGCGGCGGAACCAGCTCCAACACCGCGCCCAGGAGCACCGAGACGCCCACCAGGGCGAGCCACCAGCGCCAGGGCTTGAGCATGGCCCACAGCTGGCTCAGGGTAATACCACCTTGCTGCTGGGTTGAGGTCGAGGTGCTCGTGTGGTTCATCGGGTGTCCCCCTTCGTCACGCTACCCTGTGCTGGCCAGACGCTGGGCCCGGTAGATGCGGGCGTACAGCCCGTTGCCTGCGCTCAGCTCGGCGTGGGTCCCCTGCTCGAGAATGCGGCCACGGTCCAGCACCACCACGAGATCGGCCTGGGGAAAGGCCAACAGGCGGTGCGAGAACAGCATGACCGTGCACTGCTGTGCGTACGGCTGCGACGGGCCGAAGAGCTGTCGCAAGCCAGCGACGATCTTGGCTTCCGTGTCCAGGTCCAGGGCCGAGAACGGATCGTCCAGGACCAGAAGCCCTGGAGCCAGCGGGCCGGAGGCCGCCATCGCCCGTGCCAGCGCCATGCGCTGGCGCTGGCCGCCGGAGACGCGGATGCCCAGTTCGCCGATTTCCGTCTCCAGGCCAGCAGGAAAGGTGCGCAGGTCCTCACCGAGGGCGGCGCAGGACACGGCCGATTCCAGGACCGGGCGACCTCTCGCGGCATCGGGGGCGTGGTCCTGAGCCTGACGCAGGGTTGCCGAGCCCAGCAAGATGTTGTCGCGGACGGTGCCAGAAAAGAGGTAGGGGTCCTGGGGGAGATAGCCGGTGCGGGCGGCGCGCTCGGCCACCGGAATGTCCTCCAGGGGACGGCCATCCAACAGCACCTGGCCCGATTCTAAGGGGTACAGGCCCAGCAGTGCCCTGGCCAGCGCGCTTTTGCCCGAGCCCACGGGTCCCGTGACCGCGACCAGGGCGCCAGCCGGAATGTCCAGCCAGATGTCGCGCAACGCTGGAGCGGTGGCGGTCGAGTAGCGGAAGGTGACCCCTTGCAATGAGACCGCCAGCGGTCCGGTGGGAACGGCGGGTGGTGCAGGCACCGGCTCCTGGATGCCGGCGATGTGGCCGGCACGGAAGGAGGCCCCAGGTGGCTCGCTGGCGAGCGGTGGGGGGGGAGCCAGGAGTGGACGGAGCCGCGCGTAGGCGGCGGCGCCGCCCTGGATGGAGTTGATCATCTGGGGCACCCGAAAGCCACGGTTGACGAAGCGGAGATAGAGCTCCAGGTAGGCGATGAAGGCCCCCACCGTCATGGCGCCGCTGACGACCTTCTCGCCCCCCTGCCAGACCACCAGCAGGACGCCAGCACGTCATGAGCGTGGTGTAGACCGGCCGGAGTCCGCCGCGCAGCCGCACCAGGGCCAGGTTGGTTTCGGCTTGCTGCCCCGACAGCGTGTCCACACGTTCCACGGCTGCGCCCGTGCGGCCAAACAGCCGGAGCACACGGATACCGGCCAACTGCTCCTGGAGCGCCGTGGTCAGGGAAGCGTTGGCTTGGCGGGAGGCCGTGGTGCGACCGGCGACCCAACGGCCCGTCGCCTTGGCCAGCAGCATGGCCACGGGCACCGGCAGCAGGGCCAGCACGGTCAGGTGCAGGTCGTAGACCAGCATCGCGACCATGAGCGAGAGGGAAAACAGGATGGTGTCCCAGGTCTCGATGGTAAACTCGCGCACGCCCACGCCCAGCACCTCGACGTCGCCGATAATGCGCGCCATCACGTCGCCAACCGGGGTGCTGTCCAGCCGTGCCATCGGCCAGGCAATGACGCCGCGCAACGCATCCGCCCGGATATTGGCCCGGATACGGGCGTTGGCCGTCATCAGCCACCAGCGCTTGGCAATGCGGGGGACTTCGGTGAGCAGCGTGCCGCCAACGAAGGCCAGGGCGGCCCAGCCCACCGCGCCTGGGCCCACTTCACCCCGTTCAAACGCCAGAGCCGCGTCGATAGCCTGGCCCAGCAGGATCGCGGGCAGCACAACGGCGGTGTTCATGATGATCCCGGTAATGGAGCCGAGCACGAGCTGCCCCGCCACCTGCCGGAAGTATGGGCGCATCTCCCAGAGATAGTAACTCATCGACGATAGGTCCTTGCCTGGTCAAGATAATCGGGCGCGTAGGACAAAGCCGATGGCAGCGCCTCCTGCCATCAGCGGCAAGGGGCTGAGCCGCCAGAGCACCAGCGCCACGACCGTTCCCACAGCCATCGCCCCGGTGAGAAGGTCCGGTATCGCATAGGGCACCATCCGGAGCACCGCCACAGCGGTCACGCCGATCACTGCGGGGCTGATGCCCTGCAAGGCGGCCTTCATCCAGGCCACGCGCTTCATGTGCTCCAGCAGGGGGAGCACCGAGAACATCAGGATGAAGGAAGGCAGGTAGACTGCTGCCGCAGCGACCACGGCCCCCCAGATGGAGCCGACCCCATATCCCACGAACGCGGCCAGCATGAGGATCGGCCCCGGGGTTAATTGACCGAGGGCAAGACCATCGAGGAATTGCTGCGGCGTTAGCCAGTGCAAGTGATGAACGACCTGGTCTTGCATAAACGCCAGGATGGTCAAGCCACCACCAAAGCTAAAGGCCCCGACCTTCAGGAAGAAGAGCCCGATATCCCATAGGCCAGGGCTGGGCGAACTCCCGGGGCGGTCGATACTCGGTGCCAGTGAAGGCAGGCATCGTCCACCACGCGCTCCCCCAGTGGTGGGCACCGTAAAGCCCCATGATCACCAGCGCTGAGACGATACCCCAGGTGCGCGAGCCGTACAGCACGACACCTGCGGCACCGGCCAGGAGCAAGGTGGGGACGATGCCCACGGGCGTGAGGCCAACGGCCAGAGCAGCGGCGACCGCGAGCAGCACTTGCTTCATATCTCGAACCGCTGAGCTGCCCAGCCGGTACACGGACATGGCGAATATCCCAACGACCACTGGACTCAGCCCGTAGAACAGATGGCGTATACGCGGCAGCGCGCCATAGTGGTGATAGATCAAGGTCAAGGAAAGCAGGATACAAAACGCGGGAAGGATGAAACAGAGGCCCGCCAGCACCCCACCCCACCACCCGGCGCGGCTATAGCCTAAAAAGATCCCGAGCTGAATCCCGGCTGGACCTGGCAAGGTATTGACGAGTGCGAGCCCCTCGATAAACTGTTCTTTGGAGATCCAGGCGCGCTTTTCCTGGACCTCGGTCTGCATGATGCCCATGCTGGCAGCGCCACCATAACTCAGGGCGCCGATCTTCAGGAAGGTCCCGATCACCTCCCGCCAGTGCTGTCGAAATCCTGCATGCGTGGTACTCACGAAGTGTCCCCTTCCTGATTTGCACTTCCTGGGATTTGGCGTTGCCCCACACAGGTGCCAGCACTGGCCCCGCTGTCAGGCTTCGGTTCAGAACGCCTTTCCTGCAGCGCTCTCCGGCTCCTGTACCGTCATGCTGAAGATCACGCCAGCCGCCACCAGCACCACCGCCACGATGCTGAACGCGACCAGGTATGCGGTGCTCACCTGCAAGCCGCCGCTGGCGTCGATGAGCCGGCCTGCGAGGATAGGCCCCAACGCTTCCCCGATATCCCAGATGGTCCCAAACACGCCCAAGGCCGCCCCGTAGTGGCCAACTTTGCAGAGGTCGGTCACTAGCGCCATGGTGGAAGGGGTCACGATTGCCATCCCCAAGCCGAAGATAGCCCCTTCCACGACCAGTCCGACAACCTGGGTGGTGAGGGGCATCAACGGCAGCATCACGATACACAGGGTCAGCCCCACCAGAATCATGGGTTTCCGCCCAATACGGTCTGAGAGCCGTCCAGCCAGAGGCTTCCCGACCATAGCCATGACCAGCGGCACCCAGAGCAGAATGCCGAGAGAGGTATCGCTGAGCTCCACCAATGTTCTTGGCATATAGCGGCAGGAACGCCAACAGTGCCCCCACCCCGAGGAACATGGCCGACTCGACGCCGCTGGCGATCAGGATGGCCTGGTTGCCCATCACCTCCCGCATGCCCTGCAGGAACTGCTTCCAGCGACCGACCTTCGGCCCCTCTGACGGCTCGGGGGATGCAGGTCGTGGGCTGGCCTAGCCCAATGGGCAGGCGCAGCGCCAGCAGGAAGGTGACCACACCCAGGACACCCACGATCAAGTAGGTGATGTAGAACTTGGAGAGGCCTGGTCCGGCGAGCGCCCCCAGCGCGAACCCGCCGAATAGAGGACCAAAGGCGCTCCCGAACTCATTAGCCGAGCCACCCCCCCCCCCACATTTCCGGATACCCAGGTAGAAGAGGATGTCCTCCTTCGCTGCCTGTGCCGCTTCCGCGACGTTTTCCGCGACCGCGTAGATCACACTGGCGGCGATGGTGCTCTTGGCCGGGTCTCGTCCGGCGATCTCGGCTCCTCGCTTGAGCATGTTCCTGGCGTGCTGGATGTGCGCTGGCGTGGCTATGGAGTTGAGAATCACGCCATCCGCAACTTCCCCGGCGAGTTGGAGCATGCGTGATCCCGATGAGCCGAAGTAGATGGGGATATGGAGGGGCTCCCCTACCAGCTTGGGAAAGCTTTTGAACTGAAAGAACTTCCCTTGGTAGCCGGCATCGCTACCGGAGAGCAACAAGCGGATGATCTCGACATACTCCCGCATGCGTTCCAGGGGACGCTCAATCTTGATGCCAAAATAATTCTCGGTTCTGTTTCTGTATCCTAATCCTAGACCAAGATAGCCTATTCGACCGCTTGAGAGCTCATCCAGAGTTGCCACGGCCATGGCAAGCTGGAATGGTGTCCGCGTGTAGATCGGGAAGACACTGGTCCCCAACCTGATTGTCCTGGTATTGCAGGCGATGGCTGAAGCCAGGGCGGCCCCATCACGATAGAAAGACTCGGCCACAGAGATGAAGCCAAAGCCAGCCTCCTCAGCCGCCCTGGCACACTGAAGGATATCTGCAATCGGCATTCTGAGCACGCTATAAAAAGTTAACGCAAGCTTCGCCATGTTCCCCTCCTCACTTGGCTTGGGTATCGAGCGCCGCTTTCAAGCCTTTCGCGAGCTCACGTGTCGGGCCAACGCCCCAGTAGTGCAGAAAGACCGTGCGGGGCGATTCCTCGATCATGTGGTGATGCATCGCCACGATATTGATCCCGGCGCCGCGCAAGGCTTTGAGCACCGGCTGTACCTCGCGCTCAAACATGATGAAATCGCCGTCGACGATGGCCTTCTCATCGCTGCCGGCAAAGGCGGCCCAGGTATTGACCCCCATGGTGTTGCCGACCTCATGGCCGTGCATCGTCGTCGTGCGCCCAATGGTGACCTTATAGACGCCATTGGCCAGCTGGCCCTTCACGCCAAGGATGTCCTCAATGACTTTGGGATCCAGTGACGTCTGGGCGGGGCTGAGCTCGACGCGCGGCACCTCGCCTTTGCCGCCACTCGTGTCTTTGATGGTGGTAAACACTTTGCCGACGGCGCCAGCGAGTTTCGCCTCATCCCCCATGCCGCCGATGTGCATGAACATCACCTTGGGTGTGTCCCAGAAGAAGTGGTTGTGAAGCGCTGTGACCTCCAGGCCGTTCTCAAGGGCGACGCTCATCACCGGATTGACTTGATCTTCCAGCATGACCATATCGCCCATGACCATGACCTGCTCCCCAGCCTTCTGAAACGCCGCCCACGAGGTCAGCCCCAGAGGCGGCGTCATCTTCACGCCGGCCACGGTGATGTCGAGATCGCTGCGGGGCACACTGACCTTGAACACCCCTTCTTTCTCACTCAATTCGCCTTTGACCCCCGCAAGCCGCTCAATCGTGGCGGTATCGAGGGCCTTCTCTCCGGTCAGACAGGTCGTCGGACTCCAGAGGAGCGCGACGACGGCCATCGTGCACGCGATGGTGAGGTGGTGAAGCATTCGTGCGTTCATGGTGATACCCCCTTCTCATCACCAGGTCTCGTTCGTCCCTGTTTTGAGCACGCTCTAGCGTGTCGCATCCGTCTTCACTCTCAGGTCGTCGAAGTAGGTCACGCTGTCGGCTTTGGTCCACAGCCCAACCTTCCCCGCGTTTTTGAAAGTGGCATCGTCCGCCTCAAAGAGGAGCGCGTCGTTAAAGAGCACCCGGAAGTGCGTGCCCTTGACTTCGAGGGCGAGTGTCTGCCACTCCCCGGAGGGCACCTTCACGTTCGCGCCTGCAAACTGCTTGCGGTTGCCGCGCTCAACCTTATAGAGCCGGACGTTGTTTTCCAGGGCGTTGGCGCGGACGACGTAGTAGTTGTCCTTGTCCCGGTAGCGGGCGACAAGCCCTGCTGCCTGGTCCACCGTCCCGGAGACTGGCTTGAAGCTGACCGACACCGTGACATCTGAGGCCGTAAACCCGTCATAGACGCAGAGGGGAAAGCGAACGGACGTCTTATCGGTGCTCGTCTGTGCGAGCACTTTCCCACCGCTTGGCGCCGTGAAATCCTCGACGACCACCCAGGAAGCTGGCCCGCCGCCGCCCGTAACGGCGCTTGAGAAGCCGGTCGGAAGTGTGCCGACAACGCTGGCGTCGAAATCCAGGGTGATAGCCTCGGCGGCCCCTGCGTCCCTGGCATGGGCAAGGCATCCCAGGGCGAGCAGCGCCGCCAGCAGCAGTGCGGCACACGTTAGGGCGCTAGCCTTTTTCATACGCACATTCTCTCCTCTCATGGCGTGGCAGGTCCAGTCAGGGCACCGATGCCCCAGCCGATGGCTGCGCCGCCGATGAGGATGAGAATCGGGTGCACCTTGGTCCACAGGGCGAGCACCAAGGCGACGATGGCAATCAGGGCATAGGCCCAATGCGTAAAGCTATGCTTGGCGATGCTCAGGGCCGTGACGCCGAGTAGCCCTACCACCGCCGGGGCGGCCCCCCGACCAAAGCCCGCCAGCCGCGGGTGCTGCATGAAGCGCTGGAGCTGCTGCGCGGCTGCAGCGGCCAAGAACCAGGGCATCAGGAACACACCTACCGTGGCGGCAACGGCCCCGCTCAGGCCGGCGGCGCGGTAGCCGACAAACGTGGCGGTAATCAGCACGGGACCTGGCGTCACATAGCCACAGGCCACCGCCACGGCGAAATCTTGGGGGCTCAGCCAACCAGCCTCACTCACCGCCAGGCGCTCGACGAGCGGCAGCGCCGCCCCTCCCCCACCGAAGGCCAGGAGGCTAATGAGCACAAAGCGCCAGAAGAGGTCGAATATCATGGCTGCCCCTCCTTTCGTTTCTGGTCCTGAGCGGCACTGGGTGGCGAGAGCAGGATCATCCCGAGGAGGCCTGCGGCCACCACGATCAGTGCGGCACTGATGCCGAGGAAAGCCCCAACGGCGAATGCCACCAGCGCAATCCCCCACGTGAGGCGGCTCTTTGATATTGGGCTTACCAAGCCGGTAGATCGTCGCCAGGAGGATACCCACGACCCCTGCCGTCAGCCCATTCACCATGGGGCCGATAGCCGGCAGAGCGGTGGTCGCCACATAGGCGCCGGCCAGCAGCACCATCAGCAGCGCCGAGGGGAAGATGAAAGCCGCCATGGCAACGGCTGAGCCGGACCAGCCCCCGAGCTTGTAGCCGAGATAGGCGATCGCCTGCGGGCCGGTCGAACCGGGGAGCAGTTTGGTATAGGTGAGCGCTTCGGTGACATCGGCTGGCGTGAGCATGCCGCGCTTCGTCACCAGTTCGCGCTCGATCAGCGCCAGCGTGGTCCCAAGACCACCGTAAGCGGTCGCACCGATGTGCAGGAAAATCCACCCGAGCGTGAGCGCCGGCACCTTGGGCGGTTGCTGAGGAGCGGGTGATGCGCCTGCATCGCCAGTCGAGCTTGGGGGTTCCTGCGTGGGCCTCATCCGTCACCTCCCTTGCCGCATGCGAAGTTGCCAACCAATCTATGCCGCAGGCGCTTCGCACGTCGTCTCCCCGAACCCCAATCTTCCCGCTCAGACGCCCTCAGTGGGCCTGGGGATAGGCCACGTGCCGCCGCAGTAGACATACAGCGCGTCATAGAGCGGGAACTCCCATGTGAGCTTCTCGTGGTCGCTGATCTCCATGATCTGGAAGCCACCAGCGATGGCATCGAGCCCTCGGGACTCGGGCGTGAGGTCCTTCGCGGCGGTATCCGCCCCACGCACGATGAGGGCCACGCGGTCAAGCGCCGGGTCTTTACCCTCAAGCCCGTACTTGCGCAGTAGCGCGTCGAAGCTACAGAAAGGCCCCTGATGCCCGAGCTCCACGCCCGCCACATCATACGGAGTCGCCCCTCGCGCGCTCGGCTTCGGCCAGCACCTGGTCGGCCGGCACATAGATGAACTCTGGGCTTGGATCGAGAAAGCGGCTGATGAGCCAGGGGCAGGCGACGCGATCGACTTTGGCGCGTTCACGTGTGATCCACTTCATGCGGTACCTCCTTTCCTCAGCGTCTTACCCCTTCTTCCCGGATGGCTTGGGTCGCCCTCCTCGGGCAAACGCGGCATAGAGCCCTTCGAAGAGGGCCACGCCATGAGCTTCGAGTTCCTGGTCGGAGAACCCCATCAGGAGCCAGCCCTTCAGCACGGCGTCGATGACGGCGGTCTCCGGGTGGACGTACCGGCCATCCCGCAAATCGATCTCGTGGACGATTTCTCCCATGAGGCGCAGGCTCGGGTCCTCGAGCCCGAAAGCGGCGACCATGGTTTCAAACGTACACAGGTTGCCCTGATGACTGAAGGCACCCTGGCGCATGTCGAAGGCGACTTCATCGGCCTCAGGCGTCATTCGCGTAGCGGATGACCGCGGCTGGGTTGATGAACCGCCGGATGAGCCAGATGCAGGCGAGCCGATCGACGTGCGGACGTGGCCGGGTGACCCAGCGCCGGTCGCGGTAGGCTTGAATGGCGGCGGGGGCGACGCACGGTCGACGACGCCTCGCCGGCCGCCAGCGCCTGGGCGATGCGCGCCAGGTGCGCCGCGACGAGGCTCCCCTCTGGAGCGTCGAAGAAGTCGATACGGGCGACCTCAGCGTGCTGTCGTCGCAGCCGCTCAAGCCTCTCCCGCAACCGCGCGCGCTCCTCTGGTTTGAGCCGCGCGCGCAGGCGCTCCTCCAGGGCGGACGCTTGCGCCTCCAGCGCCGCATAGTCCTGGGCCCGGGCCCGGCGGAAGCGTTCGATGAGGTCGGCGTCGGTCAGCCCCTCAAACTGTTCCACACGCATCACCACAGCCTCCCCCTTGGCCTGCTGGACCTCCTCGGCTAGCCACTGGAACGCTTCCACGTCTTCCTCGCGGGCGGGCAAGACATGGATGCCGCCCGTGAGCGTGATCGCACCCAGACGACGCAACCGTCGCCACAGCGCCACGCGAGGGCTGGACTGCGCCTTCGATGGTAGCGAATAGGAAAACACGAACCAGGTCATAGAGACTCCTCCCGATTCCAATGATGAATGTAATATTTATTTCTATAATATTGCAAAATAATTTCACAGGCATTCTAAGGCAGTATATGCTGAGGTGGGATCGGTGAGCAGGTGTCATGCGGATGAGGTAGCGACTTATGCCGCTTGCAAAGTGGAGGTGCACTGGGGGCAGCGCGTAGCTCTGAGGGGAATCGACGATACACAGAAGGGGCACTCTCGAGTGGTTGGTGCCGCCGGCGTCGCCTCAGGCTGGCGGCTCAGGCGATTGATGAACCGCACCAGCAAGAAGATGGCAAAGGCCACAATGACGAAGTCGATCACGCTGTTGAGAAACACCCCGTAATTGATGGTCGGGGCGCCCGCAGCTTTGGCTTCTGCCAGCGAAGCGAAAGGCTGGCCTGAGAGATTGATGAACAGGCTGGAAAAATCGACCCGGCCGAGCAGGAGCCCGATGGGTGGCATGACGATGTCGTTGACCAGAGAGGTCACGATTTTGCCAAAGGCCGCGCCGATGATAATGCCCACGGCCAAGTCGACGACATTGCCGCGCATGGCAAATTCTCTGAACTCTCTGAACATGTTCCCACTCCTGTCGCAGGGGTAGACGTCAACACGTCCGCCGGTTCAGGTTTTCATCACCCCGGCCGCCCATCGTGCCGTGCGCCATCCGCAGGGAGAACCACCAGAGGCGGCCACTATGTACGGCCGCTGTGCAGGCTATCTCCGAATGAGATAGCGCGGATTGTTGTCGTACAGGTTCCTGCCGAGATCCCATTGGGCGATCTTCTGGTTCGTGGCGTAATTGGTGTGAATCTCGCCGATGGTGATATTGTTGGCATGGTCATAGAGGTAGCGGTGCATCTCACCCACCAGGCGTTCCACCTCGGCGACATCGGTTGCTGCCAGCGCCCGATCGATCATCTGATCCAGCGCCGGGTCCGCTGTCGAGGTGAACATGGCCTGAGAGTGATGCAGGGTATGCATAATGGTGACGATGTGAATGGCTAGACTGCGGTTCGGAGTGCTCCACGGCAATAGATCCCCAGGGAGAGTCTTGGCCTGGCGCTTGGTCGACAGGGCGGCCCGATCCATTGGGGTGATCTTGGCCCGCACCCCCACTCTCCCCAGGTAATCGGCCACCGCCTCGGACAGCCGATTCAGCTCGGGCAAGTCCGCTGTGACATACGAGTAGATCTTGGTGTCAAAGCCATTGGGGTAGCCGGCCTCGGCCAGGAGCAGCTTCGCCCGCTGTGGGTCATAGGAATATGGCTGCAGGGAGGCATCGGCTCCACCCGCCACACCATAAGAACCAATCGGATACATAGGAGCTGGCACCCCCTGACCGGCAAACACGAACTTCATGATCGCGTCTTTGTCGATGGCCAGATTCAAGGCCTGCCGCACGCGCTTATCGGCAATAGGCACCGGATCCCACTGCTGCTGCATATACACCGCGATGACCTGATCGTTGAGCTTCGAAAACACCTGGAAGCCGGCGGCTTTGACCTCGGGCACCTTCTCGCGGCTGACGGCGATGACATCTGCCTCGCCCGTTCTGAGCTGGGCCATGCGTGTGCTTTCTTCCGGAACGAGCATAAAGGTCACGGTCTTGAACTTGGGGACACCATCGCGCCAGTGCTGGTCCAAGGCCTCAAGCTGGATTGCGGAGCCGATGGTATTCTTCGCGACGCGGTAAGGGCCGCTACCGATCGGCGCCCGGGCGAAGCCATCAGCTCCGACCTGTTGAAAATACTTCTTGGGCAGGATCATGCCCTCGGCGCCGGTGGCGCATGAGAAGTTCCACGGCAAAAAAATGGCCGGCTGCTTGAGGTGCATGACGATCGTCGCAGGATCCTTGATCTCGATCTCTTTAAACGCTGCCTTCGCCGGTCCTAGGAGAGGCGCCACCGCCTTGGGATCGAAGAGGCTATCGATGCTGAATTGCACGTCCTCCGCCCTTAGCTCCGTACCATCGTGAAACAGCACGCCTTGCCTCAGCCAAAAGGTCCAGCTCAGTTTATCAGCCGCTTCTTCCCAACGTTCCGCTATGCCGCTCTCGGCAGAGATCTTGCCGTCGTCGGTGCAGCCCACCAGGGTGTCGTAGATCGAGCAGCAAAGGCTGTTTGATGCCGCCGGAAGGAACCTCGGCCCAGGGGATCATCCGTTGGGCGCCCAGGAAGGCTGAGGCAATACGCAACTCTCCGGTGGGCTTGACGGCGGCCGGACCCGTACTCGGAGCACCCGCCTCAATCGAGGTGGAGAGCGCTATCAGTGGCAAAGCCACCATCCCCAGCCACATGAGCAGCGCCGTGCACCATTGTTTCATGTTGCCCCCTGTTGCGGTGATCTTCTCTATATCTGGCGCAATTTAGGGTCTAACGCGTCCCGTAGCCAGTCGCCGAACAGATTGAAGGAGAGGACCGTCGCCAGGATAGCCAGACCCGGGAAAAACGACACCCACCAGGCCGTGGCAATGTAATCTCGGCCCTCGGCGATCATCGAACCCCAGGTCGGGGTCGGCGGCGGGATGCCCGCCCCCAGGAAGCTCAGCGAGGCCTCGACGATGATCACCCAGCCCACTTGCAGCGAGAGCAGGACCACCAGCGTGTTGAGGATATTGGGGAAGAGATGGATGGCATGATCCGGCATTGAAGAACACCCCGCGATCCGGGCCTGCGCCACGAAATCGCGTTCCCTCAGGCTCAGGACCTCGCCGCGAATCACCCGCGCATAACGGGCCCAGAGCACCAGCGCGACGGCGAACACGGTGGTTACCATGCTCCCGCCCAGGACCACCACAAACAGGATGGCGAATAAAATGATCGGGAACGCCATCGTCGTGTCGGCCACGCGCATCACCAAGGCGTCCAGGCGTCCTCCATAATAGCCCGCGATGAGTCCGAGAGCGGCACCGATGCCGCCGCCGACAAGCAGCGCCAACATGGCTACCACCAGGGAGACGCGGGCGCCATAGATCATCCGGGTCAAGAGGTCGCGGCCCATGGGATCGGTCCCCAACGGATGCTTAGGCTTCCCCCCTTCTCCCAGAAGGGCGGCCGCAACCGATTGGCCAGCGAGATCTCGGTCGAGGAGTATGGGGTAAGGAATTCGGCCAGCATGGCGGTGGTGACCATCACCGTGATGATCGATAACGGAATCAGCAGAAACCACCGACGACCCATGAGAAAGCGTTTCAGCGGGCTCATGGATATCGGTGCCGGAACGGCATCGCTTGAGGCTATCATAGATCAATGTAACCGAATACGTGGGTCCAGATAGCCATAGGTGATATCGACGACGAAATTGACTCTCACGACAATCACGGCGGTCAGCAGCACCACCGCCTGAATCACCGGAAAATCGCGATAGACAATGCCCTGGTAGATGAGCTGGCCAATTCCCGGCCAGGCAAAGACGGTCTCCACCAGAATCGCTCCGGTAATCAGAATGGCAAGATAGATGGAGGCGAAGGTCAGAACGGGCATGATGGCATTCTTCAGGGCATGCTTCCAAACCACCGCCCACCCCGAAACGCCCTTGATGCGGGCCAGCTTGACGAATTCGCTATCCAGCACATCCAGCATGCTGGACCGCAACAGCCGCATGATCCCCGCCACCAGGAACCAGCCCAGCGTGAATCCCGGCAAAATGTAATGCCAGAGGCTGCCGTTTCCGGCCACTGGCAGCCAGCGCAGATGCACCGCGAACACCTGGATGAGCACGATCCCCACCCAAAATTGCGGCAGGGATTGCCCCAACACGGCGATCAGATTGGCCAGCGTATCGATCGCGGTGCCTTTTTTCACCGCCGCCATGACGCCGAGGGGAAAGGCCAGGACGACGGTAATCAGCAGGGAGACGAGCGCCAGTTTAATGGAATTGGGCAAACGCTCCTTGATCAGGTCCAGCACTGGCACCTGACCCTTGATCGAGCGGCCGAAATCTCCCTGTATCGCACTCTTGAGAAACAGCCAATACTGCACCGGCAGCGGGCGATCCAGTCCCAGCGCAGTCCGTAACTGGGCGACATCTTCATGGCTCGCATCGTCAGGCAGCATCAGCAACACTGGATCGCCGGTTAGCCGGCAAACGATGAAGATCAGCATGGACAGCACGAGCAAAGTGAGGAGCGATTGGAAAATGCGCTTCAAAACGTATCGTTGCATAGGGTGTGAACTCGATAGAAAATCGAATGCGTCGAGTGATAACAGATCATCAACGGTGGTCACGTATAGTAACACATAGTCATGGAAAAGCTCGATCTCGACATTCTCGAAGGCATGCCACGCATTCCGATGTGTTACCTCACTGCCGTCTCAGCGGCGAATGAGATCCCGGTCGTTATTATCGTAGAGCGTCCGACCCAGGTCCCATTTCGTCACTTTCTTGGGATCGGCAACAAAGGGAATACTCGCCTCGGCGATGGGCAGCGTGGCGTAATCGTTGTAGAGCCAGCGATGGATGTCGCCAATGATCTTCTTCGCTTCCGCCTCTGTTGTGGCGGCCTGGGCCGCCTCGATGAGTGCATCCAGCTCTGGCGCCTTATGGTCGGTCAAGCGCGAGCTGGAGTGGTGCAAGGTATTGATCAGAGTGAGCAGATCTCCGGCATTGGAGCGATTCGGGGTGCCCAGACAGGAGATGTGGCCGGGCATTTTGCCGTTCATGCGCCGCGTCCTGGCCACCGGATACTCGGTGGAGAAAATGGTGAGCTTCACGCCGATTTTCGCCATATACCCGGCGATGGCCTCTACCAGCCGGGTCATCTCTGGGACATCCTCGCGGGCATAGGAGTAAATGGTGGTCTCGAAGCCATTGGGATAGCCAGCCTCGGCCAGCAGCTGTTTGGCCTTCGCGGGATCATAGGGATAGGGCTGCAACTCGGGATCAGCGCCCGCTGCCACGGCGAATGAGCCGACCGGATACATGGCCATGAGCTTGGCCTGACCGGCGAAGATGAATTTGACGATTTCCTCGCGATTGATGGCCAGGTTCATGGCTTGTCGGACCCGTCGATCACCCACCGGGTGCCCCTCCCATTGCTGGTGAAAATAGCAGCCCATGACGCTGCCGCGCTCCTTCACGAAGACATTGAAGCCGCGGGCCTGCAAATCGGGCACCCGCTCCCGGCTGGCGCTGATGATCTCCGCCTCGCCAGTCTGGATCATGGCGATGCGCGTATTTTCCTCCGGCACCACCGAATACGTAAGCCGTTTGTATTTGGGCACGCCTTCGGCCCAGTGCTTGTCGACCGCCTCGAGCTGGATGTAAGAGCCCGCCAAGCCCTTCACCCATTTATACGGGCCACTGCCGATCGCTTTGGCGGCGAAACCATCGGCGCCCACCTGCTCATAGTATTTCTTTGGCAGGATGGCGCCCTCGTATCCCGCGGCCATCGAGAGATCCTGCGCCAACCAGAGGTCTGGTTTGTGGGTGCGGATGACCAGCGTATAGGGGTCCGCCACCTCGATCTCTTTGATCGTGGTCCGCAGCCGTGCGGCATAGGCGGCAATGGACTCCGGTTTGGTGACCATCTCCAGGCTCCACTTGACATCCTCAGCCGTCAGCTCGGTGCCATCGTGGAAGGTGATCCCCTTGCGGAGCCAAAAGGTCCAGGTCATGCCATCGGGCGACATCTCCCATTTCTCGGCGGCGCCATTGGCCGTGGACATGGAGCCATCGGCATTGGCACCGACCAGGAAATCGTAGAGTAGCGTCAAATATCCCTTGCTAAAGGGGGTTTCCTGCCATGGAATTGGCCGCATGACGCCGATGCCCGCCATGGCGAGGCGCAGTTCGCCAGAAGGTTTGGCGGCGCTGGTGGCTGGTTCCGACGTCCCAGCATATGTTCTTCGGCGAGATTGGGGAAGATCGGATAATTGTGATCGCTATCCGTCGTCGCGATAAAACGCCTCCGCCGCCTTGGATTTAAACGCATGCTCGCGCATGAGTTGGCGATTTTCTTGGTGTTCACGACAATGCCACGATGGCGTAGTTCGGCGTCAACACGCCGATAGCCATAGGCCTCGAACTCGTCGCATATCCGTTTTCATCTCCGCAACGATGCTTCAGTGTCGCTGCGCGGGCGTCGGGCGTGTCGTAAAAAGTAGAGCGACCAATCCCCATTAGCCTGCATTCTTCTGCGATGGAGACGCCGCGGGGCCGGCAATGACCGATGTATTCACGCTTCTCGGCCGCTGTGCGTTTTTCAGAGCCCCTTTTAGAAACTCGATTTCGAGCGCTTGCGCCCGACCATGCGCTCCAACGCCGCAATCTTGGCTTCGTATTCTTGGAGTCAGATCGGCAGCCTGGGCGTCTTCGTCCAAGGCGCCGGCCTCGTACTCTGAACCCAGACGCGGATCAGCTGACGCGAGATACATGCCGCTTGGAAAGCCATGAGCGATCCCCCCGGCAATGAATTCTTGGGCAACCTGACGCTTGAACTCGACGCTGTGGGAACGTTCCTGGCCATTGGCTTTCATCCTTCGAAAGCCCAGCACACCCTGTCAAATCATCAACCCCAACCTGTCCGGCCCCAGGGGCGCACTCCAGTAACCTGTCGACGAACTAATTCTCAGCCGCCAGCTCCGGCAGCCGGCTCGCTTTGATTCTCGGCCGAGCGGTATTCGATCGCCACGTTCTCGCCTTCGACATAGCCGATGTCTTTGAGGCCCTGGCGGAATGCGCGCAGGCGATCTACTTGCGCATCAAGCGTTGTGGGGTTGAGGAAACCGACCACCGGCATCGCCGGCTGCTGCGCTTGCGCGCTTACCGGCCACGCCGCGACGGTACCGCCGAGAAGCGTGAGGAACTTGCGCCGTCTCAGTTGGTCAAATTGCATCCGCTGTTCCAGGCAGGGAAGTCTGGACAGGATACCGCGCGGCCAGGAGCAAGTCAGGGGCTCGTTGCAGTGCAGGATTTTTCCGCTTCCAGCCGTCGTCGCGACTTGAAGCAGTCGCACAGCATGCGGACGAAGATGAGGCCAATTGCGATCATCAATCGCAATCATGTTCTGATTTGCTTGTCGCCGTCACGCCGGTTGATGGAGTTTTGGCAAGCGACAGGATTCTTAGCCATGGCTTTACCGACATCGCGCGCGGCCTCGGCCCGGCGCCATCGACGGCACCGCAAAACTCGAGCGTGCCAAGATGCACTTGCTCGTGCAGCCAAATGTTCACTTTCGGCGAGCCAGTGAGCTTGCTTCTATAACCGAGCTCTTGCGCGAGCTTCTTGCGCGCGCGCAGACTGCTGTCGAGTTTAAGCAGCTTCATGAGATCGACGATCACTGATGCGCGTCGTTCCATTCTTAATGTCCGCACGATCTTCAAAACCCGACCTTGGGCTGCGTACTTTTCATTACGACGGCCGCCAACCGCGGCCCAACGTGGGCATCAATCAATTGACGATTGGTAGTACTTATGTACCTAAACGCTGTACTAAAGGAGTACGTAGATACCAACAGCTCGAGTGTCCCATTCGTTTGAAAATGAGAAAAACTAAATTCGCTCGTTACTGGGATTTGCACAATGGCGGATCAGATTCCCAATACAATTACGAATATAATAAGAGAGTCAGGTTCCGCGCGGACACGGTTCGGGAAGGGAGCTCTGGATTTCGAAGGACCGTTAGGTGCCGAAAGGGGACACGATCATGAGTGCTCCAATCAGCGACGACGAGAGTTCCGAACATCAAATGTATGCCCCAAAGAGGTTACGGGAGCAGGCACGATTCGCTGCCGCCTCACAGCTCCGCGTCAATTCGCCGCCTACGTCTCCTGCTCACGCACAATCGCAAGGCCATAGGGGAGAAACATCGGGCTACCTTCCTCTGGAGGAGATTTGGAAAACGTGGTACCCCGACGATCGTACGGGCCCGAACCCGTGTCCCAACCCCAACTGCGACGCCGAGAATACTCTGTGCTGGGGTTGATCAGCTGGCTTGCGATCGTAGCGGCCTGCACGGCGCTGATCGTGATGATCGCCGTAATCACAATACCAATTTGGCAAGGTTCAGGTCGGAGCGACACGCGGAAGCACCACAAGCGTCCAGACTATCTGGTCCCCTCGCGGTGAATAAAGCTCCGGCGGGCAGCGCGACGCTAACGGCGGCAGAAACGGGAGCGCGCAGTCGAGCAGTGTGCAGGCGCAGCCGGCTCAGCTCGCAGCACCTGCGCGCCGGTTCGAGGAAAAAGTAACATCAGTTCCCGTACAGGGGGTAACCGAGGACGAAATTCGGTTTGGGATTTCGGCGCCATTCAGCGGTGCTGCCAAGGAACTCGGCCACCACATGAAACTGGGCGTCAACGCCGCGTTTAATGTGGCTAATACAAACGGCGGAGTGCATGGCCGGCAGCTTCGTCTCGTCGCCGTGGACGATGGCTACGAGCCCACTCGGACCGCCGAAACCATGAAGCAGCTCTACGAGCGAGATCGAGTTTTCGGAATCGTGGCAACGTTGGGACTCCCACAGCGGCGGTCGCTTTGCCCTACGCGCTGGAGCGCCGGATGCTGTTTTACGGAGCATTCACAGGCGCCGGTTTGCTCAGGGCGACCCCCCTGACCGCTACGTTTTCAACTATCGGGCGAGCTACGCCGAGGAGACCGACGCTGTGGTGCGATATTTGGTCAAGGTGCGGCGGGTAAGGCCTGAGCAGATCGCGGTATTTGCCCAGCAAGACTTCTACGGAGACTCGGGCTTCGCCGGCGTAGCCAAGGCTATCCGTTCCCTGCGAGGGGGCGATGAAAGCCCAATTTTGCGTCTCAATTACAAGCGCAACACAGTGGATGTGGATGAGGCGATCGCGCAACTCCAAAAGAGCCGCATCCCAATAAAAGCGGTGGTTATGGTGCCCACCTATCGGGCCGCGGCGAGGTTCATCGAGAAGACGCGCGATCTCTACCCAAGCATGATCTACACTAACGTCTCGTTTGTTGGAAGCACCGCCTTGGCTAATGAGTTGATGCTCCTGGGCCAGAAGTACGCGACGGGTGTCATTGTTACTCAGGTAGTGCCGTCGCTCGACGGGCACTCCTCGGTGGTCCTGGATTACAAATCCGCGCTCGCCAAATACTTTCCCGGAGAGCCGCCGGACTACGTGTCCCTGGAAGGCTACGTGGCAGGCAGCGTCTTGGTCGAAGCGCTGAGACGGAACGGGCCGCAGCTCGACACTGAAAGATTGGTGGAAACTCTTGAGAATCTCCGCGACTTCGACCTGGGGCTTGGACCGCTGGTGACCTTCGGGCGGAGTGAGCACCAAGGCGTGCACAAAGTTTGGGTACGGAGCTCGACGCGGCCGGGCGTTACCAAGCCATTGACCTACAATAACTGGCGTTTCGACCATGCCTTGTCAGCTGCGGGCCAAAGAAGTACGCATTGATCTGTGCGGCGGCGCGTAGGCGGTATTTAAGCGACGCGCCCATCGCAGAGATTTGATTTCAGCCGCATTTTGATAGCTCATTCATGTCGGCTTGGCGACGGCTTGAGGTTGGCTGTCGCGGGACGGCCGGAGCTCTTTCTGCGCTCAGAGCGCGGCAAGCCGACCGCTCCCGGCCGTTTAGGCTGGAACGAAAAACCCCGCCGATCGAGGACACCCGCGCGGCGGGGTTCGTATTCGTACCCCACACATAGGAGGGGGATCACGGCGAGCCCCCCACGAATGCCAGCAACCTATTTTCGCGCCAGGAAAAGATGCCTGTCTGTCGTCTGTTGAACTCTTAGCGCAAAGAATTTGGCCACGGCACAAAATTAGGCAGCCCGCCGTCACCTTTCCGCCAAACTGCGGGAGTGGCCTAAGTCCGCGGCGTGAGAGGGGGCCTTGAGTATGGGGAGCGTACCATGGCCATCATCGTCGACATTTTGCTGGCTTCTTGCACCTTCGCGTTCGTCACGGGGATCGTGATCGCTGCCGCGAAGCTCGTTATTTAAGAATTTCGCGCAGGCGCACTCGCCCACCGGCAAGAGGCCGCGGGATCGGCCATGATCCCGCGCCTTGAGCAGACTTTGCCTGAACGCACCATGAGTGCACGCACTCCCATCACGACCGGCGTCATCGGCAGTTTCTCCCGCCATGGGATAGGGTGGAAGCTAATGCACCGGCAGGGGCGTCGAGTTTTCGATCGCGGCGACGCGGTTCTTGACCGCCTTCTGCACCTTCTCGAAAGCGCGCACCTCGATCTGGCGCACGCGCTCGCGCGACACGCCGAACTCGTCGGCTAGCTCCGCGAGCGTGATCGGGTACTTCGGCCAGACGCCGCCGCTCGAAGATGCGCCGGTCGCGCCCGTCAAGCACGCCAAGCGCATCGGTCAGCGCCTTGCGGCGGTTATCGAACTCCTCGCTCGCGGCGAACGTCGTCTCCTGGTCCGGGGATTTCGTCCATCAGCCAGTCCTGCCACTCGCCGGAATTGCCGTCCGCGCGGATCGTGGCGTTGAGCGAGGCATCGCCGCCGAGGCGACGGTTCATGTCGATCACATCCGTTTCGGTGACGCCGAGCTGCTTGGCAATGAGCTTGACCTGATCCGGGCGCATGTCGCCTTCGTCGAGTGCGGAAATCTTGCTCTTGGCCTTGCGAAGATTGAAGAACAGTTTCTTCTGGTTGGCGGTGGTGCCCATCTTCACCAGCGACCACGAGCGCAGAATGTATTCCTGGATCGCGGCCTTGATCCACCACATTTGGTGGCGCGAGCCGACGAGGCCGTGCTCCTCTGCTCCCCAGAAGGCGAAGCGCACGCGGCCGCGAGCTTGGGTCGGCGCCCGAGCCAATCGCAACGCCGCTTCGAGCACTGCGGCCGAGCCGCTACCATTGTCCGTTGATGCCAGGCCCCGCTGCGCACCAACGACAACGAAGGAACCATCGCTAGTGACGGGCGTGTCGGCCAGTACGTTTCGGGTCGGACGCTTTCCGGTCACGGCGTCGACCGCGAGGCGCACGGTGGCGGCACCATCCGTCCGTGCTGCGATGTCGAGGGAGCGGCCGTATTCGTATGAAATCCCGACCGCCGGAATGGCGGCTGGTTGACTTAAGCCTGCCCGAAAGCGTCCGTCCGGTCGTCAGTGCCCTCATTCATGATGACGACACCGACGGCGCCAGCCGCGACCGCGTTTTCAACTTTGGTTTGGAACTGGGCAAGTCCCGCGGCGGATCAGCGCCACAGAGCCGCGCTCGAAACGGAAGTCGACGGTTTTGCAGCCGCTGGTTGACACTAACACGAGTAGAGCGGAAAGTCGCGAGCCGTGATATCGGTGGGGTGCTTCGCAGTGTAGCTGGGGGTGCTCGATCTCTGGAGGACAAGCGCTACAGACGGCTTGCTGTCGCGCCGGCCGAGAGTGAGTTTGCGCCCTCTAACCGTGCACTCCGGCGTCCGAAAAGCGCCAAGGCACGAAATCGCGTTTTCTATCGCGCGGGCTCGCTGGTCTTTGGCGGCGGCCATGTCTTGCTCCCGCTGTTGCAGTCGTTCCGCCGGGCTGGTGACAAACGACGCTTTCCTTGCCGGATACGGCGCCGCGCAAGCGGTGCCGCTGGCGTTTCGTAGGGTCTTCCAACTGACTTGCGCCGCAGGATGTTGAGCTGATGGCGCTTTTGGGCAAAGTTACGCGCTGCGTTTTCGGCCATAGTCCTGAGCCTCCTAAAAAGAGTGAAAGCTCCCAGTGTTTGGGTAGCGCGGACGCGCGTTTTTTTTTTTTTTTTTTTTTTTTATCGAATTCCGCCGAGACGACAACTTGGCAATAAAGTTTAGAAATTTTGCGAAATTACATCTGTTCCACACGGATCAAATGTAAAATGGTCAGGGCGAGCTAGCTTAGTTGATCACTACGATGGCGTTCCGTTGATCATGAGATTGAGATAGATGCGGTAATTGGGGAGCTGCAAAAGGTCGAGTTCCTGAAACTTAGGTTGGAATTCACGCACGAGGTAAGCTGCGTCCTCTACGCCTACTCGAATTGTCCGCGCGCCAAGCGCATCGACTGCCCCGAGTGGCTCCGCGCAAACCGAGCGTTTCCGCCCTGCGAGAAACGCGGAATTGAACTGCCCCGCAAAGATCGCGAAGACTAAAATCGGCGCCGTCGTTTGCGCGCCAGCCTGCCGGAGCGGGTGTTCCAGTGCAAATGCCTCAATCTGGATGAGGTATTTCAAGATGCGCCGAGCGGTCGGATAAGGCGCCTGGCTAAGGTCACATAGCATCCTGGCACTGGTCAGATGTGCAACGAGACAGATATCACCCAACCCCCATAGACAGCCGAGAGTTTGTGCAAAATCGCTCACTGGAGATAAAAAAGCTGGCCGGATCAGACCTCGACTTATGGAATGCCCAGCAGCGGTGGGCGGTGGGCTTGCTGGCGCGTTTTTGGAGGTGTGCTTATTGATCTGGCATCGTCGCGCACGGTGCCATAATTGGATTATTGGAGGGCACTCGAGTGCGGCAGGTTGCGGTGCGCCCGGTTGGGATAAGGGCGACTTGACTTTAGCGCCGATTGTCGCGTTCCAAGCGTGTCCTTCCGTTCGGCTTTATCGCGCCGTGCCTTCCCTCGCCAGCGCCGCATCGCCTTCCGGCGAGTTGTGGCTGCATGAAATCAAACACGATGGCTTACCGAGACAATAATGAGAATGCTCCTGAGACCACATGCAAGTTCGCGGCACCACACCGCAAACCTTGGTTGGCGGCTTTGTGAAATCGGTGGCGAATACGACGAAGCGGTTGATGCATCAACCACGCGCCGTCGCCCTAGCGGCTGCGAGCAGACGGCGCAGCTCGGCTTAAAGCTTCGGTAATCGTCCGGCCCTAGACTGGTCAGCGTTCTCTGGACGACCGCGAACCCGTCTGGAACCATTCCCAGGGCGCCCCGGAATGCCGACCAACACCGGGGCGCCCATCACTCACACGCCCACTGTCCCGCATCCGGCCTTCTATAGGTGCCGAGAATCCTATCAAAAAGAAATGGATCACCGCGAAATTGCTATTCGCGTGCCGGTGATGAACGAAGTGCATCTACGCTTCTTCTCCTTCATGTCGCAGTCTCCCGCACTAGCAACAGTAGCAAACGGAAGACGGCCGAAACCGGTGAAGGTACTGCGGAATTAGAGAAATCGTTCGCTAGGCTCGCGAAAAAATAGCGAAAATAGCGAGCAAAGTAGTGATCGCCCTTACACCCCGATCAAGTATTGCCGCTGCTGAAGGGCAATGTGGGGGATGCACAAATCTGGGTGTTAGCCGACCACGACAATGGTCGTTACCCCTTGATCATCTTACCGTTAGGTTAGGGACATCAGGGACAGTGCCCCGAGCTCTCCGCAGCCAGGGCGAAAGCATGCATCGGGTCGTCGGGATCGAGCGGCGGATCAGGGTAGAGGGTCTGCAAGTCGTCAAGTTCTCTTTGTTCAGCAGGACTGAGCCCTCTGGTGATGCTCTTTAAAGCCAAGTCCAAGATACGGCGCCGGGCAACGCCTTCAGGACTTTGTTCGTAAGCCTCAACTCGCGCTCTCAACTGCGCTTCCTCAGCGTCGTTTTCCCGCCCTCTGGGCTTAGGCCTCGGTCCGCCTTGCTAACCAGCATCGATCGCGCGGGTCGGAACGATGCGCGCGGGCCAAAGAGTCACGGAAGTTTGGCCTGTGCAAATGAGGCGGAAACCTGATTTGCGCTATGGAGCCCGGACCGAGCTGGACAACGCCGGGCCACGACAGGCCGTCGCCAGTCGCCGTAGGCATGCCGAAGTTAGGCCCCGACGTGGTCTGAAATCCAGGTTGGCGAGGCCGGTTCGCCCTTCTGGGGTCACGTTCGATGGCCCCGACGTCGTCGACGACTTTCCTCAGGTCATCCCGGTCGCGCGGCGCGAGCTCGACGTCATCGAGACCTACCTCGGCGCGCTCTTGGACGACGCCTTGGGACGGACGGAATAGCACCCGAAAAGAGCTCTTGGCGAGAATCCGCCTCGCTGCGAAAATGAGTGCAGGCCCTGCGATGGTGTCCACATGAGACGTCGCGATCAAGCGCCGAATTCGCCGGCTGAAGCACCTGTTCCCGGCCGACGCGCAGCACTCTACATGCGGGTCTCGACGGGTCGGCAAGCTGAGCACGATCTTTCAATTCCCGACCAGCGCCGCCAATTGCAGGCTTGGTGCCGCACCCAGGGCTATATCGTAGGTGCGGAGTTCATCGAAAGCGGTGCTTCCGCCGGTGACGACCGCCGGCCAGTCTTCCAGCAAATGATCGAACGTGCCTGCGACGGGGAGCGGCGTTCGATTTGATCCTTGTTCATAGTTACAGCCGGTTCTTTCGCGAGGCGTTCGAACAGGAGTTTTATCTTCGAAAGTTGGGCAAGCATGGCGTCAAGGTCGTCTCGATCACTCAGCCGGTGGGCGACGAAAGCGAGCCGGTGCAGGGCATGATGCGCAAGGTCATTGCCCTGTTCGACGAATACCAGTCCAAGGAAAACGCCAAGCACGTCATCCGGTCCATGAAGGAAAATGCGCGCCAAGGGTTCTGGAACGGAGCAACGGCTCCGCTCGGCTACAAGCTGGTTGAGGCCGAGAGGCGCGGTGACAAGATCAAGAAGAAACTGGACGTCGACCCTGTCGAAGCCGAAACGGCCCGGCTCATTTATAAGCTGTATCTGCACGGCGACGGCAACTCGGGCGCGCTCGGTGTCAAAGAAGTCGTCAAGTGGCTCAACCGAAACGGCTATCGCACCCGGCGAGGCGAGAGCTTTGGGGTTGCCTCCGTTCACAAAATTCTGACCAACACGGTCTATATCGGGCAATGGAAGTTCAATAAGACCTCGTCACGCACGCGCCAGCGCAAGCCGGATGAGGAAGTCGTTACAATTCCTGTTCCCGGCCTGATCGAGCCGCACGTATTTGAGCAGGTTCAGCGCCAGCTTCATGCCCGCAGTCCGCGGGTGGTCGCGCCGCGCGTTACGACAGGGCCGATCCTGCTGACGGGTTTGGCGGTATGCGCCACCTGTCAGGGTGGGATGACCTTGCGGACCGGCACGTCCCAGAACGGGGTCATTCATCGCTACTACACCTGTTCGACATGTGCCCGGAAAGGCAAGAGCGCGTGCAAAGGCCGGTCGATCCGGATGGACAAGCTGGACCGGCTTGTCACTGAGCATCTTGTTGAGCGGCTCTTCGAACCCGAACGGCTCGCCGCCATGCTGGCCTCTCTCACGGCTCGCCGTGCCGAAAAGGCGGAAAGCGTGAACAGCCGCATCATGGCGTTACAACGGGAGGTGACCGACGCGGAAGACAAGCTCAAGCGGCTCTATCGGCTGGTCGAGGACGGCATGACCGACCTCGATGACGTACTCAAGGATCGACTTAACAGCCTCAAGGCCGATCGCGACCGCGCGAAGGCTGCGCTTGAGGTGGCCAAGTCCCAAATTGCTCCCGCAATCCGCATCGATCCCGCGCTCATTGAGCGGTTCGGTCGTAGTATGCGTGAGAAGTTCACCGCCGGATCGGTGCCGTTCCGAAAGGCCTACTTGCAGTCCCTCATCGATGTCGTCGAGGTCGACGATCACCAAATTCGCATCAAGGGCAGCAAGGACGTGCTTGAACGCGCTGTCCTTGCCGGACAGGCCGCCAGTGAATCTGGTTCGCAGATGAGTACTAGGTGGCGCGCCCGAAGAGATTCGAACCTCTGACCTCTGCCTTCGGAGGGCAGCGCTCTATCCAGCTGAGCTACGGGCGCGCTAGGAAGACGTCATTAGCCGATCGGTCCCGCCGCGGCAACGCCGGCGCCGGCGCCGCGCAGAAGGCTTGCAATGCGCACGCAGCGATTGTCCGTGAACTCTTGCCCTTGCCGTGCCGCCATCGCGGCCGTGTCCGTCATCGCGGTCGCGGGGGTCGCGTCGCTCCGGCCCGGATACGCGCAAACCTATCCCGAGCGCAGCGTGCGCATCATCGTGCCGACCGCGCCGGGCGGCTCGATTGATACATCGGGCAGGCTTCGGACGCTGGCGGTGACGACGCGCCAGCGCGTGGCGCGGCTTGCCGAAGTGCCGACCATCGACGAATCCGGCGCGCCGGGCTACGACGTCGCCACCTGGATCGGGGCCTTCGCGCCCGCCGCAACGCCGAAGGCAATCACCGGGAAGATCGGTGCCGACATCGGAGCGGCGCTGGCCATGCCGGAGGTCAGGGGCAAGCTCGAGGCGCTGAGCATGGAGATCAGGGGCGGCTCCAGCGAGGAGCTGCGCAATCTGCTTGCGACGGACATGGCGAAATGGGGGCGCCTGGTGAAGGAGAAAAACATCCAGGTCGCCCAATGACCGGCGATCAGTAATCGGGTAACACTAATCGGGGGCCAGGGATCAGAACGGCCGGCATGGTCGTGCACCTTCCGTCCCGGCTCCTGATCTTCTGATCGCCGATACCTGAACGGGAGCATCCCATGTCGCAAGCCGCCGAGACGCTCGAGCATCGGTCGCAGCCGCCAGGCAAGGACGCCGCGTTCAACTGGGAGGATCCGCTCGATCTCGAAGGCCAGCTCACGCGAAGACGAGCGCATGATCCGCGACACGGCGCGCGCCTTGCGCCAGGACAAGCTGATCGCCGCGCGTGCCGCAGGCGTTCCGCGAGGAGCGATTCGACCGCGCGATCATGAAGGAACTGGGCGAGATCGGCTTTCTCGGCGTGATGACCCGGAGGACTATGGCGGCGCCGGCCTTGGTTACGTCGCCTATGGGCTGATCGCGCGCGAGATCGAGCGCGTCGATTCGGGCTATCGCTCGGCGATGAGCGTGCAGAACTCGCTCGTCATGCATCCGATCGAGGCCTATGGCACGCGAAGCGCAGCGCAGGAAATATCCTGCCGAAGCTCGCGACCGGCGAGTTCGTCGGCTGCTTCGGCCTGACCGAGCCCGATGCCGGCTCCGATCCCGGACGGCATGAAGACGCGAGCGGAGCGGACGTCCAGGGCGGCTATCGTGCTCAACGGCACCAAGATGTGGATCACCAATTCGCCGATCGCCGATGTCGCGCGTGGTGTGGGCGAAGCTCGAGGACGATGGCATTCGCGGCTTCATCGTCGAGCGCGGCACGCAAGGGATTCTCGACGCCGAAGATCGAAGGCAAAGTTTCCTGCGCGCGTCGGTCACGGGCGAGATCGTGCTCGAGGAGTCGAGTGCCGGAGGAGAACGCTGCTGCCCAATGCGACGGGGCTCGCCGGCCCGTTCGGCTGCCTCAACAAGGCGCGCTACGGCATCGCCTGGGGCGCCATGGGTGCGGCGGAGGTCTGCTGGCACCGGGCGCGGCAATATATGCTCGACCGCAAGCAGTTCGGCCGGCCGCTCGCCGCCAACCAGCTCGATCCAGAAGAAGCTCGCCGACATGCAGACGGAGATCGCGCTCGGCCTGCATGGCGCGCTGCGCTCGGCCGCGGGCTGGAGCAGGGCAGCGCGGCGCCTCCGGCGATCTCGCTCATGAAGCGCAACAATTGCGGCAAGGCGCTGGACATCGCGCGGATGGCGCGCGACATGCACGGCGGCAACGGCATCTCGGACGAGTTCCACGTCATCCGCCACATGGTGCAATCTCGAGACGGTCAACACCTATGAGGGCACGCATGACGTGCATGCGCTGATCCTCGGGCGCGCGCAGACCGGCATCCAGGCGTTCTTCTAGGTCTTGCGGGCGAGCTCGGCCAGCCGCCGCACCATGTCGCTGTGCGGGTCGCGCAGCGCATCGAGCACGGTGAAATGGTTGGTGCCGGCGATCTCCTGGTAGCGCGTCTGCGCACCGCCCTTCTCCCAGGCGTCGGCGAGCACGCGGCTCTGGCGCAGGAACTCGCTCAATTCCAACGCACCGACTACGGCATCGAACACGCGCCCTCTCGGCGGCGGCCAAAACAGCGGCGAGCCGCTGCGAGCCGCGGTCTCGTCGAGACGCAAATCCTGCGCCATGGTCACGTGAAGGAGAGGCGTGAGGTCGAACAGTCCGGAGATCGAGTAGGCGGTCGGGACCAGATCGGCAGGGGCCTTGGGATAGAGGGACTGCCAATCCGTGGCGACCATGGCGGCGGCCAGATGGCCGCCGGCGGAATGGCCATAGACCATCATGCGCCGGCCGCTGCGCAGCCAGAGAAACAGGCAGGCGTGCCGGATCTGATCGATGATCTCGGCAATCGTCACCTGCGGGCAAAGATCGTATCCGACGACCGCGACCGTGATGCCGTGGGCATTCGCCCCGCGCGCCGCCTGGCTGAACAAGGAAGGCTCGAGCGAGCGCCAATAGCCGCCGTGGACGAACAGGGCGAGCGGCGCCGCGGCGTCGGGTTTGGGCGAGAACAGATCGATGACCTGGCGCAGCGTCGAGCCGTACCGCAAGCCCAGCTCGGCCCGCCGCTCCTTCATCGCCTCGGCGCGGTAGTCCTCGGCCTCCCACCTCCAGCGTGCGAAGATGTCCGGATGCTCCGGGACCCGGGCGCGGTTGTCGTACTCGGCCTCGTAGTCGATGGACATCCGGTGCGCGCTCCCAAAGTCGCCTGTCTATCATTTCTGAGCGCGGGTCGGGAGAGGGAAAGGATGCGGTACTTTGCGCCCGGTTAAATCGCCGCTATGTCAGGGCCCATGAAAGTCAGTGGCACATCCACTCGTACCATCTGGCTCGAGCCCGACCGTTGGTCGGTGGGCATCATCGACCAGACCCAATTGCCGCACCGCATTGTTACCGCGCGGCTGGCGACGCTCGAAGATGCCGTGCGGGCCATATCCTCCATGCAGGTGCGGGGTGCGCCTCTGATCGGAGCGACAGCGGCCTACGGGCTGTGCCTGGCGTTGCGGGTCGATGCGTCCGATGAGGCGCTTGAGCGTGCCCATGCAATGCTGCTCGCATCGCGGCCGACGGCAATCAACCTCAGATGGGCGCTCGACGAGATTCGGGCGGCGGTGCGTAACCGACCGCGCGAGCAACGGCTCGCCCACGCGTACCGCCGGGCCGCCGAAATCTGCGAGGAGGATGTCGCCATCAATTGCGCCATCGGCCGCCACGGCGCCAGGCTCATCGCGGCCATCGCCGCGAAGAAGAAAGAGCGCGCGCCGGTGCAGGTGCTCACCCATTGCAATGCCGGCTGGCTCGCAACGGTCGATTTCGGCACCGCCTTGGCGCCGATCTATGTCGCGCAGGACGAAGGCATCGCCGTCCATGTCTGGGTCGACGAGACACGACCCCGCAACCAAGGCGCCTCGCTCACGGCCTGGGAGCTCGGCCAGCAGGGAGTGGCGCATACGGTGATTCCCGATAATACCGGCGGACACCTGATGCAACACGGGATGGTGGATCTGGCGATCGTGGGGACCGACCGGGTCACCGCGAACGGCGATGTCTGCAACAAGATCGGGACCTATCTCAAGGCGCTCGCAGCGAAAGACAACGGCGTGCCGTTCTATGTCGGAGCACCCTCGCCGAGCATCGACTTTGCCGTGTCGGACGGACTCGCCGAGATCCCGATCGAGCAGCGGGCGGGAACTGAAGTCGCAACCATGACCGGCCGCACTGCCGATGGCCACATCGAGACGGTGCAAATCGTGCCGGAAGGCTCGCCGGTTGCGAATTATGCGTTCGATGTCACACCGGCGCGTCTCGTCACCGGGCTCATTACCGAACGCGGCATCGTAGCCGCCAACCGGTCGGCGCTCGGACAATTCAGGGAACAGTTGTCGGCAGTCAGCAATCAGTGACCCAGGCATTGGACTCGCAACATATTTTCTGATTACTGACGTCTGATTGCTGTTGCCTGCAATGGGTGTGGCGTGAGTGACGTTCGGTTCCCTCCTGCGACCACGATCACCGCGTTGCCGGGGCTGCTTCATTCCATGGGCACGAGCTCGCTCGCCGCCTCCCTTCCCGTCGATGGCCGGCAATCATCGACGGCGCGCACGATCGCGCGCGGCACCACGCGATTGTTGCACGCGTTCGGCTACTCGGTCGTGGGCGAGCTGGCGCTTGCATCCGGCCGGCGCGCCGATCTCGTAGCGCTGGGTGCCGACGGAGAAATCTGGATTGTCGAGATCAAGTCGTCGGTTGCGGACTTTCGCGCCGATCGCAAATGGATGGACTATCAACTCCATTGCGACCGTCTGTTCTTTGCCACTACGCTCGACGTGCCGTGTGAAATCTTCCCCTCCGATGCGGGCCTGATCGTGGCCGACGCCTTCGGGGCATCGATCACGTGCGAAGCGCCGATGCATGCCCTGCATGCGGCGAGGCGCAAGCGCATGATGCTTGCTTTCGCGCGCGCGGCCGCGCTGCGTCTTTCCGCGCTCTGCGATCCGGAAGGTCCCTATGATGCCGGGCTCTGAGAGGCCCGAGCTCCAATAGGCTGGAGCGGGGCGATTTTTCCTCGAAATCACCATCTAGGCCACGAAAATCCGGCGCACGTTGACCAGGCCCTTGAGCAGCCGGGCAACGTAATGCTGCACGACATCCTCCGGGGTGCCGTCCTTTCCCCATACCGTCACCTTGGCGCTGAGGCGTCCGGCGCGCCCCGTCCAGCTCACCAAATAGTCGGACAGGAGGCCGAATCTTTTCGTCGTTTCCAACCGCTCGAAGATTGCGTCCTGGTTTGGATACATTGGTCAAGATCTCCGGTCGTTCGGATGCTCAACGCCTCACGCCGGATTTGGTTGCGCTGCAAAATTCATGATTTCCCGTCGACCGGGCCGCGCTTGCGCCCGTAGGGCATTCGTGCCTGAGGTAAACGGCAGCGGCGACGGCAGTCAGGGGGCCGGAAAGGCCGGCTATTTCGGCGCGCGTTTGGCGAGAATTCTCTGCAGCGTGCGCCGGTGCATGTGCAGGCGGCGCGCGGTCTCGGAAACGTTGCGGCCGCAGAGCTCGTAGATCCTCTGGATATGCTCCCAACGCACCCGGTCAGCCGACATGGGATTTTCCGGGGGCTCGGCCTTGCGGCCCTCGGCCGACAGCAGCGCCGCCACCACATCCTCGGCGTCGACGGGCTTGGAGAGATAATCGACTGCCCCGAGCTTCACCGCGGTCACGGCGGTGGCAATGTTGCCGTAGCCAGTGAGAATGATGGCGCGGGCGTCCGGCCGGCGGCGCTTGAGCGCCGAGATCACATCGAGCCCGTTTCCGTCCTCGAGCCGCATGTCGACGACCGCGAAGGCAGGCGAGCTGGAATGCAGTTGATTGAGTCCTTCGGCCACAAACTCGGCGGTGGTAACGGCAAAGCCGCGGCCTTCCATGGCGCGGGAGAGCCTGTGGAGAAAGGACTTATCGTCCTCGACGATCAACAACGACCGGTCGGTGGGCGCAGCCGCCGCCCGGAGCTCAGCCATCGCCATTTACGCCTCCACTCCGGCGATGCTCGCCGTAAAGCACTGGAAAACCGGGGATACCTGGGTCAAGCAGTGACCGCTCCCGTAAATTTCTCGTATATTCCATTGTAAGGAGAAGAGTCGAAGATCGCAACTTAAAAAGTGTTAAGCTTCTGACATAAGCCGTCTCATCAATCCCTTCACCGAAGCCCGCTTTATTGCGCATGCGCCACCGTGCGCTCGAAATCGCTGCGCTCCCAATGCACCCGCACGATTGCCCCGCGGTCGGGAGACGGGCGATTCCCGAAAACCAGCGTCGCACCGGAGCGCTCAAGCAGGGTCTTGGCGATGAAGAAACCCAATCCCAGCCCGCTCGCCACGTCGCTACCCGCCTCGTCGGCGTACTGGCGCTTACGCCGGTGGGTGGTGACATAGGGCTCGCCGATCCGGTCCATGATCTCGGGGGCAAAGCCGGGGCCATCGTCGAGGATCGTGACGTTGACGTCGTGTCCGCTCCACGCGGCGGCTACCTCAACTCGTTCGTGGGCGAAGTCCACGGCGTTCTCGAGCAGGTTGCCGAGACCGTAGAGAATCGCGGGATTGCGCCCGGCAACCGGTTCGGCCAAATCGCCCGCAGCCAGCGCAACGTTGATTGCGACGCCGAAATTGCGATGCGGCGCAACGACCTCCTCTATCACCGTGGACAGCTTCATCCGGTCGAACGGATCCCCGCTCGAAAGCTCGGTGAGCTTGCCCAGGATCGTGCGGCAGCGCCTCGCCTGCTCGTTGAGGAGGCGCACATCCTCGGCATGCTCGGAGCCCGGCTTGATCGCAAGCTCGAGCTCCTTCGCGATCAGCGTGATCGTGGCGAGCGGAGTTCCCAATTCGTGGGCGGCCGCAGCCGCGAGGCCATCGAGTTGCGAAAGGTGCTGTTCGCGCGCCAACACGAGCTCCGTTGCAGCGAGCGCGTCGGCAAGCTGTCGCAAATCTTCGGTGATCTGCCATGCATGCAGTCCGATGAAGGAAATGGCGAGCAGAATCGAAAGCCACATGCCGGTGACATAGACCGCCGGCAGCTCGAGCGGGGGGTCGCTGTCCCACGGCAGCGGCGCGTGCACGAAGATGAGAAGGGTCGCGCAGGCAATGGCGAAGCAGCCGAGCATCAACGTCATGCGCGCGGGCAACGCGGTCGCCGAGATCAGCACCGGTCCGAGGAACAGGAGCGAGAACGGGTTTTGCAGGCCGCCGGTAAGAAACAGCAGCACAGCAAGCTCGGCGGTATCGAAGGCAAGGAGCCACGCCGCCCGGTCGGGTTCGAGCCGTTGCATCAAGGGGAAGCGCAGGCGCAGCGCGACGTTCAACCAGGCGGCGAGCGAGATCACCGACAGGCAGGCCCAAATCGGCAGCTCGAAGTCGAGGCCCCAATAGACCACAAGAACGGCGGTGGTCTGACCGATCACCGCGAGCCAACGCAACCGCACCAGCGTGTCGAGGCGCACGCTGCGCCCGATCTGATGAGCTTCCCTGGCCGGCTGGTTGGTCACCGCCGTAATTTACGCCTTCATCCCTGAAGTCGGGAGTCAGCCGGCCGGAAAATCAGGAGACAGGCGTCGGGAGACAGGCGTCGGGAGACAGGAGACAGGAGACAGGCATCAGGAGACAGGCGTCCTCGCGGTGATCCCCGGCCCCTGATCCCTGACGCCTGATCTCTGGCCCCTGATGCCTGATCCCTGATCCCTGATCCCTGATCCCTGATCCCTGCAAGCCCCTTGTCTCACCTGCTCCGCCTTGCCACATGTTCGCTTTCGCCAAAGCCGACGCCCGCGCCCATGTCTGACACGCCCGCTATCGCCGTTGATCAACTGGTGAAGGTCTACAAGACCACCCGGGCCGTCGACGGCATCTCGTTTGCGCTCGAGCCGGGCTCGATCACGGGGCTTCTTGGCGGCAACGGCGCGGGCAAGACCACGACCATTGCGATGATTCTGGGATTGGTGATGCCCACATCCGGGGCGATCGCGGTGCTCGGAGCCGAAATACCGCGACAACGCTACCAGGTGCTGCACAAGCTCAACTTCGAGAGTCCGTACATGGACATGCCGCATCGGCTGACCGTGCGGCAAAACCTGAACGTGTTCGGGCGGCTCTACGCCGTGGAGGATCTTGCGGACCGGATCCTGTCCCTCGCGGATGAGCTCGATCTCACGGAGTTTCTGGATCGGCCGGTGGGAAAGCTTTCGGCCGGACAGAAGACCCGCGTGGCGCTGGCCAAAGCGCTCGTCAATTCCCCGCAGGTGCTCCTCCTCGACGAGCCTACCGCGTCGCTCGATCCCGACACCGCCGACTGGGTGCGCGGCCGGCTCGAGCGCTTTCGCAAGGAGCGCGGCGCGACGGTGCTGCTCGCCTCTCACAACATGGCGGAGGTCGAGCGCCTGTGCGAGCGCGTCATCATCATGAAGCGCGGGCATATCGAGGACGATGACGCTCCCCAGCGCCTGCTTGTCCGTTATGGCCGCGAGACATTGGAAGAGGTTTTTCTCGATGTTGCGCGTGGCCGCGGCCATGTCCGCGAGGCAGCGCAATAAATGCGTTCAACTGAAAGTTTGACGTGACTGTGCACTCCACCAGCGCAATGACGCTGGCCCCCCATCGTGTCGGGGCCATGGTGCTGCGCTATCTTTATCTGTTGCGCTCGTCATGGACGCGCCTGCTCGAGCTGATCTATTGGCCGGCAGTGCAGCTTTTCGTATGGGGATTCCTGCAGCTCTACATTGCCCAGAATTCGGGATTTTTCGCGCGCGCCAGCGGAGTTTTCATCGCCGCCGTGCTGATGTGGGACATGTTGTTTCGCGGCCAGCTTGGCTTCTCGGTTTCTTTCCTCGAGGAAATGTGGTCGCGCAATCTCGGCAACCTGATGATCAGTCCGTTGCGGCCGATTGAGTTCGTGGCGGCCCTGATGGTCATGAGCCTCATCCAACTCGCAATTGGAATGCTGCCGGTCACTCTGCTGGCCATCGTCTTCTTTGGTTTCAACCTGTACGGGCTGGGGCTCGCCCTGGCGGCATTTTTCCTCAATCTCATCTTGACGGGCTGGGCGGTCGGAATCGTCGTCGCAGGCGTGCTGCTGCGCAACGGCATGGGGGCGGAAAGTCTCGCCTGGACGCTGATGTTCGTGCTCATGCCGCTGGCCTGCGTCTACTACCCCGTGAGCGTGCTGCCGGATTGGCTCCAGGTGATCGCCTGGTCGCTGCCGCCCACCTATGTCTTCGAGGGGATGCGGGCGCTGATCATGGAGCACGCGTTCCGGGGCGACCTGATGATCGAGGCCTTCGCGCTCAATGGGCTCTATTTCGGCGCGGCAGTCGTCGCGTTCCTTCAATTGCTCAAGAGCGCCCGCCGCGCCGGCTCGCTGCTGCAAACCGGTGAATAGGAACCGGGATCGGTTGCCTGCTTAAGGTAAATCCGACGTGTTGCGCCGCGAAGATTGCAGTTTCGTGGAAAATGGCGATCTAAGTCGTGTAAACAAGTGACAAACTGATGACGGTTATATTGACTCAAGATTGGAAAGACGACACTGTGCTGCGGTGCAGCAAGGCCGGTGAGGCGGGGGCGCATGGCAATCGGTGAATTTGGCGGCGCCCCGGCTGTGGCCGGCGAAACCGGCCCGATGTATGCAGCGCCGGCCTATTGGTTCTATGAGCTGAGCCAGGCCGCTCTCAATCCCTCCCGCGCGTGGGCGGACGCGGCGCGGCTCTTCTTCAAAAATCCAGCCAATCCCCTGTCCTACACGGTATGGGGCCGGACCATCTCCGCGGGCATGGAGCTGTTCGAGCGCTCGACGCGCCGCTACGGCAAACCGGAGTGGAACATCGATTCGACGGTGGTGGGCGGCGAGCGTGTTCCGGTTCACATCTCGGTCCCCTGGCAGCGGCCGTTCTGCCGGTTGCTGCATTTCGAGCGGGTCTTCGAGCGCGCGCCGCGGCGTCCGCAGCCGCGGCTGCTCATTGTCGCGCCGATGTCCGGCCATTATCCCACTCTGCTTCGCGGGACAGTCGAGGGCTTTCTTCCCAATCACGACGTGTACATCACCGAGTGGCAGGACGCGCGAATGGTCCCGGTGACCGAAGGCGGGTTCGATCTCGACGACTACATCGACTACCTGGTTTCATTGCTGCACTTCCTCAGCGGCGACGCGCATCTGCTGGCTGTCTGCCAGCCCTCGGTTCCCGTTCTTGCCGCCGTCGCGCGCATGGAGGCTGCCGAGGACCCCTATGTGCCGCATTCGATGGTCCTCATGGGGGGGCCGATCGATACCCGCGTGAACCCGACGGCGGTGAACCAGCTTGCGGAGCGACGCGGCACCGACTGGTTTCGCCGCAACGTCATCACCAAGGTGCCGTTTCCGAACCCGGGATTCATGCGCGACGTCTATCCCGGATTTCTGCAACTGCACGGCTTCATGAGCATGAACCTCGATCGGCACATCGAGGCCCACCGCAAGCTCTTCCTTCATCTCGTTCGCAGCGACGGCGATTCCGCTCAGAAGCACCGCGAGTTCTACGACGAATATCTCGCCGTCATGGATTTGGCCGCCGAGTTCTATCTGCAAACGGTCGATACCGTGTTCGTGCGCCACGCCTTGCCGAAAGGCGAGATGACCCACCGCGGTGCTCGCGTCGATCCGGCTCAGATCCGCCGCGTCGCCTTGCTCACCATCGAGGGGGAGAACGACGATATTTCCGGTGTCGGTCAGACCGAAGCGGCGCATCGCCTTTGTGCGAACATCCCGCACGATCGCAAGGCGCATTGGCTGCAGCCCGCGGTCGGTCATTACGGCGTGTTCAACGGGTCGCGTTTCCGCGCAGAGATCGTTCCTCGCGTCTCCGATTTCGTGCTTTCGAACAACTTCCACAGCGCACGCAGCATGCGCAAGCCCACGGCCGGCCTCGCCAGGACCGGCGGCAATGGTTCCGCGCTTGCGCAACGCAGCGCCGAGCCCTGCCCGGTCCCGGACTAGGCGAGCGCAGCTTCGTCCGCCGTTGCCGCGCCCGTGCCTGGGGCAGCGAATTCTTCCAAGAAGTCTCAGTAACGGGCGTCGATCCGGCATTTTTGGGCGATTCGTCAATCCACCTTTCCGCTCTCCCAATATAAGTATTTGATATTGTTATCATATTCAGGCGGTCGCGGAGACGGTCCAGGCGTGAGATCCACCCACGCCCCCCATCCGGTCGGAGCCGAAGATGTGAGGCGCCGTTCAATTGTTCGATGGCCCGAGACCTTGTGGCCTTGTTCGCGATGGCCTACTGGATATGGGGGAAGAGCTTTATTTATTCCAGCTCCTGCTGCGCGGGCTTGCCCTTATGGCAGTATTTCCTCCCCGGTTCTTGCTCCAGTGTGGATTGCCGTCGATGTCGTTGCGCGCATTGCTCTACCGGCGGCCGAGCGAGCCGTCGATCGTTCAGGTGGTTTTCGACAAGGCCATCTATCTCGTGCGCTTGCGCCGGCATCGTCAGGCGCGTCGCTACACGCTGCGCATCGATGCTTCCTCGCGCGAAGTGGTTCTCACCATGCCGCCGCGCGGCAGCGTCCGGGAAGCAAGGGAATTCGCGCAGAAGCACGGCGGCTGGATTGCCGCGCGTCTCAAGCGGCTGCCGGAGGCAGCTCCATTTGCCCATGGCTCCGATGTGCCGCTGCGCGGCGTATCGCATCGCATTGTCCACCGTCGCGGCGAGCGCGGCACGGTATGGACGGAAAATTCGAGCGGCGGCGATCGGCTGCTTTGCGTCGCCGGCGAGCCCGCCCACGTCAATCGCCGCATCAATGACTTTCTCAAGCGCGAAGCCGTGCGCGATCTTGAAGCGGCGAGCCGGCGCTACGCGGGCGAGCTTGGCGTCGCCATCAAGCGCGTCTCGGTGCGCGACCAATCGAGTCGCTGGGGCTCATGCTCGAATAGCGGCGTATTGTCCTTCTCCTGGCGGCTGGTTCTGGCGCCTTCCTTCGTGCTCGATTACCTTGCCGCGCACGAGGTTTGTCATCTCGTTGAGCTTAATCATTCCCCCCGGTTCTGGCGATTGGTGAAGCGTCTTTACCCGCATTGCGACCGCGCCAAGACATGGCTCGACGTGCATGGCACCGATTTGCACCGCTATGGCCTACCCGCCGCTCGCGCGATGAGCGACATTTGATGAATGCAATGACGGCGTCATCCCGGCTTCTTCTCCTTGCACTCATGCTCATCGGCGTCGCTGGACCCTCCCTGCCGGCGCGAGCGCAGCTGTTTCCGAGCCGGACCGTGCATCTCGTCGTTCCCTATGCGGCCGGCGGCACTGGTGACATTGTCGCGCGGCTGATCTCGGACAAGCTCGCAACTGCGCTCGGGCAGAACGTGGTGGTGGAGAACCGCGCGGGCGCAAGCGGATCGATCGGCACCCAGAGCGTAGTGTCCGCCGCGCCCGATGGTCACACGCTGCTGGTCGGGCAGACTGCGGAAGTTGCGATCAATCAGCACTGGATCAAGGGTCTGGCCTACGACCCGGAGAAGGACCTGCAGCCTGTCGCCCTCGTCACCATCGTGCCGCTTGCTCTGGTCGTTCCGGGCAGCGCGCCTTATTCGACCGTGCCCGAGATGCTGGCGGCCGCGGCCAGCCGTCGGCTCGCCTTCGCATCGGCCGGCACCGGCACGCCAGGGCATTTTGCCGGGGAGCGGCTCAAGCTGCGCACCAACAGCAACATGACGCATGTCCCGTACAAGGGTGCGGCACCCGCTTTGAACGATCTGCTGGGATCGCATGTCGATTTCTTCTTTTCCGGGTTTCCGGCGGCGCTGGCGCAGGTCAAGGCCGGTCGCCTGAAGCTCATTGCGGTCTCGACGGCAAGACGCTCGCCCGCGGCAGCGGACGTGCCGACCGTCGCCGAGGCTTCCGGTTTGAGCGATTTCGATTTCAGTCTCTGGCAGGGCGTGTTCGCACCGCGGGCAACGCCGCAGGACGTGGTTACCCGGCTCAACGCCGAGATCAACAAGATCGTCACGGCGCCCGACATCAAGGCGAAGCTGCGCGATGAGGGCGCCGACGTGAACCCGATCCCGGTCGAGCAGTTCACCGCCTACGTGAAGACGGAGAGCGAGAAATACCTTGCCATCATCAGGCAATCCGGCGTGAAGCCGGAGTAATGCCCGCGGTCGTTATCCGGGGCTGCCCGAGGCCCGCACCGACGCACGTGAGGGGCTAAAGCCCATCCAAATTGCGCAGATCCAGGGCTTTGTGAGAATTTCTAAGGCTTGGCCGAAAAATGATCCTTTGCGGATAATTTCGACAGCGACCTATTTTCGTCACGGAACCAACCGCCGTCGCGTTCGTGACGCAGCCGCTACATGGTTGAGGAGATTGCCAGGGCGCGAGCGGCGACGTAATCGAAACGGCACGAAGGCGATGGCGTACGTCGACGCCTTCATGCAGAACATCGACCGGACAGGTGTCGCTCGGGCCTCCGCAGCGACGCCGCCTCGCGCATAGTTCATCGGACCGCAGGAGGCTCGCAGCGATGGCGCTTCGTTTACTCGGTCACATCGAGCTGCCGCCGAATCGATCCAAGGGTGGGTTCGATCACGCAGATATTCATTCACCCACAGATCGGCTCTACGTAGCGCATACCAGCAATGATGCGATCGACGTGATCGACGCCGCGCGCGATCGATACCTTGAATCGATTCCCGGGCTCACAGCAGTGGCAGGTGCGCTCGTGTCTGAAGCGAGCGGACTTGTCTTCACATCCAATCGAGGCGAGAACACTGTCTCGGTGTTTGCGCCACTTGCCGAGCGGGATGCTTTCAAGATCGCCGTTGGCGCGAAGCCGAACGGCCTCGCGTTTGACTCCGCTCGCGGTACCCTGATCGCCGCGAACGTTGGCGACCCCTCGATTCCGGATTCGTATTCGGTATCGGTGGTGGATCTCGCACGTCGGGAGCGGATCGCCGAAGTCAAAGCTCCCGGTCGCACCCGTTGGGCGATTTATGACGCGGCGCGCGAGATGTTCTTCGTCAATATCGCATCTCCAGCGCGGATCATCGCTATCGATGCTCGCGACCCAACCAGGATATCGAAGGAGTACGAGGTCCCGGCGGCAGGACCGCACGGACTGGAGCTCGATCCGGCTACGGGTCGGCTAATGTGCGCCTGCGATGCCGGCGTGCTGCTGGCGATTGACGCAGCTTCGGGTCGTGTGCTCGGCGATGTTGCTCTCAGCGGCGCCCCTGACGTAATTTTCCTGCAACCGCAATTCGGGCGCCTTTACGTGGCCATCGGCGATCCTGGGGTAATAGACGTCATCAATATTGGCACCATGCGTCGCGACGAGGTGGTGACCACGGAAGCCGGCGCACACACGCTGGCACTCGACCGCAAGAGAAGCAAAGTCTATGCGTTCCTGCCCCGATCGCATCGTGCCGCGGTATTTATCGATACGGCAAACCTCGGCGCGTGATCGAATGTTACCCACGTACCCCCATTGGGGGGCCCGCACGCTCCCTCGCTGAGTTCAACGCCATCAACGCCCTGGCGCTGCGCAAGCTGCGGGACGAAGGCATCGTAGCATCAGCCTTGCGAACGGCGTGCCGCCGCTCACTCGCTAGTGGCCCGTCGCCAATGATGGTTCTTGTAAATCATGGTGGTGCGTTTGCCCAGATGCACTGCAACCTTGCATTTGAATTGACAAGTTGAATCCAATCCCGATCGCGCAGACCCGGCCGACGACACACACGCGGTCCCGCGCTTCTCGTAGCACTTTGCCGCTGACATCGACACGGTTCCGAGGACCCCAGCTACGGTGACGGCCACGAAAGTCAACATACGGTTCATGACATCGTCCATTCTTAACGCAGGCGTTTATTCGTTCCCAGGGCACGAGTTGGGCCTGCGCGGTCTCCGGGAAATACACAGAACGCAGAATTGCGCCTGCACTGCACGCGATCGACCTCTTCCGAAACGGGAAGCGTGAAGTTACTTCGGCGGCAATACTGCGATCGCCTCCACCTCGAACAGCGCGCCCGGGCGCGCTAGTTGCGGCACGCCAATCGTGGTGCTGGCCGGCGGCGCCGCCTTGTTCACATACTTGTCGCGCACCTCGCGGTAATGCGCGACGTTCGTGCCGATGTCGACGATATAGTTGTTCAGCTTGACGACGTGCTCGAAGCTGGCGCCGACCGAGGCGAGCGCCGCCTTCACGTTCTCAAACGCGATCTCTACCTGTTCGCGGGCATTGACGCCCATCTTGCCAGACTTGTCGATGCCGAGCTGGCCGGCGAAATAGACCGTGCGGCCGGGTCCAGTCACTTCCACCACATGGCTGTAGCCCGGCGGCTTCTGCATGGTGTCGGGGTTCGAAAAACGGATGTTGTCCGGCATGTTTGGGCTCCTGTCGGTTGATTGCGCGAAGGCGGGCGAGGTCGCCCCCGCAACGGCCAGCGTGACCGCGCCGGCCACAACGCGCCTGCGCGAAGGTCGGTTGAAATTTTCCGCGAGTTTCGGAGTAAGATGTGTCAGCCATTTTATCGCTCCTGCAATCCGCACCGGAGGTATAGTAAGCCTTGTCAATCCGCGATTTCCATCCGGCGGCCGCGGGTTTCGCCAAAATCCTTTCCGGGCGGCAAATCGGCAGCCTACAAAAAGGGGTGTGAGATATCCGGGCTAGATCACAGGCGTGTCAGGCAAGTAATATTGCCATAGGGTATAAGCCAATAACGAGGGCATTTCCATGATCCTAGGGATGTCGATCGGAGCTTTCACTCTTTTGCATGTCATTATTACTCTTGTGGCGATTGGAAGTGGACTGATTGTGGTAGGCGGGATATTCGCTTCGCATAGGCTGCCTGGCACGACCGCACTATTTCTTTTCACCACGTTGCTGACCAGCGTGACGGGGTTCCTGTTTCCTATCCACGGCTTCACGCCGGCTTTGGGTGTTGGTATCCTGGCTTGCGCAATCCTGGCAGTCGCGCTGTTTGCTTTGTACAAAGAGCATTTGGTAGGCGCATGGCGCTGGATCTACGTGATCGCCGCGATCATATCGCTCTATCTAAACGTTTTTGTTCTAGTCGTGCAGAGCTTTACCAAGGTTCCGGCCCTCAATGCGTTGGCTCCGACGCAGTCTGAGCCGCCGTTCGCGATCACGCAGGCCGGCGTGTTGGTGATCTTCATTCTGATCGGACTCATCGCCTTGGTTAAATTCCGACCGATCACCGCCGCGCGGGTGTAGCCGTTTTCCGGCGTGGCCGCTCGCGGCACACGCGCAGCAACCGGGCAAGCTGCCGACCATCGGGTTCCTGGGCCTTAATACGCCCGCGTCCCAGAGCCAAGCCCTCCCGGGCTGAAGGCGTGGTCGACTGGCTCCTCGCGTGCCCCGAGAAAGGTTTCTTCGTCCCCATCGAGTCCGAGTTCACCGACGCGCTGTGAGATATCTGGTCGACCCCTTCACGACCCAATCCGGCGTCAAGCCGGAGTAAGCCTTGTCAATCCGTGATTTCCATTCGGCGGACGCGCACCGCCGGCACCACCATCACCAGCAGGATCAGCACGGTGGCGAAGATGAAGGCGGCGCTGATGGGCCGCGTCACGAACACCGACGGGTCGCCGCCCGACATCAGCATGGAGCGGCGCAGATTCTCCTCCATCATCGGACCCAGCACATAACCGAGCAGCATCGGCGCCGGCGGGAATCCAAGCTTCATGCAAACGAAGCCGAACACCCCGAACAACGCCGTCAGATAGATTTCGAAGGATGAAGCGTTGACGCTGTAGATGCCGATGGCGGAGAAGGCCATGATGGCGGGAAACAGCAGCCGGTACGGCACCTGCAGCAGCTTCACCCACAGCCCGATCATCGGCAGATTGAGCACGACCAGCATCAGATTGCCGATCCACATGCTGGCGACCAGGCCCCAGAACAGATCGGGGCGTTGCGTCATCACCTCGGGGCCGGGCTGGATGCCCTGAATGGTGAGAGCGCCCAGCATCAACGCCATCACCCCGCTTGCGGGTAGACCGAGGGTGAGCATGGGAATGAACTTGCACTGGGCATCCGCGTTGTTGGCGGACTCCGGCGCTGCCACGCCCTCGATCGCGCCTTGGCCGAATTGCGAAGGGTCGGCCGCGAGCTTTTTCTCCAGCATGTACGAGGCGAACGAGGCGATCGACGGGCCGGTGCCCGGCAGCACGCCGAAGAACGAGCCGATGGCGGTGCCGCGCAGGATGGGTCCGATCGAACGCATGAAGTCCTCCCGGGATGGAAACAGGTGCGTGACCCTGGACGTGAAGACGTGTCGCTCCTCCCGGCTCCCGAGATTGGCCACGATCTCGCTGATCGCGAAAACGCCGACGGCGACCACGATGAAGCCGATGCCGTCGGAGAGCTCCGGGATGCCGAAGCTGAAGCGCTGCAGGCCGGTATTGACGTCGGTGCCGACGCTGCCGAAGAGCAGGCCGGTCGCCACCATGGCGAGCGATTTGAGCATGTCGCCCTGTGCGAGGACCGCCGCGGCGACCAGCCCCATCAGCATCAGCGAGAAATATTCCGGCGAGCCGAATTTGAGCGCGATCTCGGCGAGCGGCGGACCGAACAGCGCGATCAGCAGGGTGCCCACGGTGCCGGCGAAGAACGAGCCGATCGCCGCGATCGCAAGCGCTGGTCCGGCACGGCCTTGCCGCGCCATCTGGTAGCCGTCGATGCAGGTGACAACCGCCGATGTTTCGCCCGGAAGATTGACCAGGATGGCAGTGGTCGAGCCGCCGTATTGCGCACCGTAATAGATGCCCGCGAGCATGATCAACGCGCCGACCGGGGACACCCCATACGTGATCGGCATGAGAATGGCGATGGTGCCGAGAGGCCCAATGCCCGGCAGCACGCCGATCAACGTGCCCACCGTCACGCCGATGAGGCAATACAGCAGATTCTGCCACGACAGCGCGACGCCGAAGCCGAACATGAGGCTGTTGAACAGATCCATGGCGGCTTTCAGCCGAAGACCGCGAGCAACGGAAACGGCAATCCCAGTCCCCAGATGAAGACGGCGACGCAGAGCGCAGTGAGTGCGAGCGAGAACAACAGAACTTCGACGAAATTGAACTCGCTGCTGGCGAGCGCCGAAGTGAAGATCAGCGCCAGCATGGCCGGCACGAAACCCGCGTGCGCCATCAGCATGCCGAATGCAGCAAGCGCAAGCGGCAAGAGGACGAGCGCGCGCAGCGACCAGGAGCCTTCGATCCGTTGGGTGCCGCGCAGGCCCGCGGCAAGGATGGCGAGCCCGAACGCGATCAACAGCGCGCCGAGCATGACGGGGAAATAACCGGGCCCCATGCGCAGCGAGGTGCCGAACGGATAGTTGCGGGCAATCAGGAGCGCCGTCGCACCGATTGCGATGAGCAGCAGGCCGGCCCAGACATCCCTTCTTGCAAGAAAATTCGGCGTCATCGAATGCTCAGCTCATGCGGTTCGCCACGGCCAGCGCTCACGCGGCGGGGTCATGCCGGCGAAAGCGGGCATCCAGGAACCGTTTGATGCCGAGTGAGGATGCGGCGGCCATTCGGGGTCTCCGCGCCACGCGGTGAACGACGAGGAGAGCCGTCGGGCGCAGCGCTTTTTTACTGCGCCTTGATGCCGCCTTCCTTCACCACCCGCTCCCATTTGTTCATTTCCTTCCCGATGAAGGCAGCGAACTCGGCCGAGCTCATTTGCACGATTTGCGCCCCCTCGTTGGCAAAATGCTTCTTCACCTCGTCGCTGTCCTGCACGGCTGCAATATCCTTGTGCAGCTTTTCGACGATGGCGGCGGACGTGCCGGCGGGCGCCACCACGCCCCACCAATTGACGGCTTCGTAGTTGGGCACCCCAGCTTCCGCGATGGTCGGCACCTCGGGCAAAATCGGGCTGCGCGCTACGCCGCCGGTGCCGAGCGCGCGCAATTTTCCCGATCGGATATGCGGTGTCGTCTGAACGAGCGAGCTGAACATCACCTTGGTATGACCGCCGACGACATCGATCATCGCCGGTCCGCCGCCCTTGAACGGCACATGCAGGATATCGACGCCGGCCATGAGCTTGAACAGCTCGCCGCCGAGATGCTGGAAGCTGCCGATGCCGGCGGAGGCGTATTGCAGCTGGCCGGGCTTCTGCTTGGCGGCCGCGAGCAGCTCCTTGACCGAATGCACCGGCAGCTCCGGGTTGACCACCAGCACGTTCGGGCCGGATGCCAGGATGGCGATCGGCACAAACGACTTGATGGGATCGTAAGGCAGCTTGTACAGCCAGGGATTGACGGCGTGCGCGAGCGAGATGATCAGCAGCGTGTAGCCGTCATGCGGCGAATTGGCCGCGACCTCGGATCCCACGATGCCGCCGGCACCCGCGCCGCGGTTGTCCACGACCACCTGCCTGCCAAGCCGCTCGGTCAAATGGGTGGCAATGATGCGACCGACGACGTCGTTGCTGCCGCCGGGCGGGAATGGAATGATCAGGCGCACCGGTTTGCTCGGATAGTCCTGTGCCGCCAGCGCGGTCGTGAGGGCGAGCAACAGACCGGCAGCCTTGAGCAGGATGGGTTGCAATCTGGTCATGGGCGTTCTCCCGCGGCTAAAAGCATGTCCCCTACCTGCTTCGCCCGCGCCGTGGCTGCTCCCAGCAGAAAGGCGAGGTCGGTTCCGGTCGAGACATAGCGGGCGCCCATCTTGACGAACGCAGCCGCCAGGTCGGGGCGCGTCGCGAGCCCGCCGACGCCGCAGTGCTTGCCTCGATTGCGGCAAGCCGCAATGGTTTTCGCATACGCCCCGCGCACGCGCGCATCATCGTACTCCCCCGGAATCCCCCAATCCGCCAGGAGATCGTTGAGGCCGATCAACACCAGATCGATGCCATCGACCGCCACGATCTCCTCGGCATTTGCAAGCGCCGCCGCGCTTTCGATCTGCACAATGATCATGGTTGCGTCGTTGAGGGCGGATGAGGCCTCCGCCGCGGAGAAGGAACGATAGTGGAGATGCGCCAGCTGGCCGGCATTCGAGCGCTCGCCCAAGGGGGGGAATTTCGCCGCGCGAACGACCTCGCGCGCTGCCTGCGCGCAATGGATCTGCGGTGCGATGATGCCGAGCGCGCCGGCATCGAGCACGCGGGAAATATGATCGGACGCATTGGCGCCAACGCGCACGAATGGCGCAATGCCGGCTTGCAGCCCGGCCATGCAGATGTCGCCGCAGCTTTCAAGCGAGAAGCTGGAATGCTGCAGGTCGACATAGAACGTGTCGAAGCCGGCGGTATGGGCGATGCGCGCAATCTCGATGCTGCGCACGAGCCGCACCGTCATGGACGCCACCACCTCGTCGCGCGCGAGCTTCTCCTTGACATTGTTGCGCAGGATACCGCCTAGCGGCATGGTCGGCTCTCCTTCGTCCCTCGCCTTGCGGTCGCTTTGCTGTCCCTTGGCCACATCCCGCAACCAGGGCTATGCTGCCGGAGCGTTTTCGTCGACCAACCGCGGAACTATCCATGAATTACACGACCGACTTCAAGTCGCTGCTGGGGCAGGTTTCCGCCCAGGAGTGGCAGGCCCGGGTCGACCTCGCCGCCTGCTACCGGCTTGTCGACATCTACGGGATGACCGACCTCATCTACAACCACATCACCGCGCGCATCCCCGGCAGCCAGGACCATCTGCTCATCAACCTTTATGGGATGCTGTACAAGGAGATCACGGCCTCGAGCCTGGTGAAGATTGACGTCGAAGGCGAGATCATCTGGAAGCCGGATACCGATTACGGCATCAACAAATCAGGCTATGTGATCCATGGCGCCATCCACAAGGCGCGTCCGGACGTCGCCTGCGTGCTGCACACCCATACCCGCGCGGGCATTGCGGTATCGGCAATGAAATGCGGCCTGCTCCCGCTGTCGCAGACCTCCATCCGTTTCGTCGGTCACATCGGCTATCACGACTATGAGGGCCCGGCGGTCGACCTCGACGAGCGCGAGCGCATTGTGAATGATCTCGGTCCGCACGATGCGCTGGTCATGCGCAATCACGGCCTGCTCACCTGCGGCGCCACCATCCAGCAGGCATTCAACACCATGTACCAGCTCGAGCTGTCATGCCGCTCGCAGGTCGACGCCATGGCGGCGCGTACCGAGCTCACCATGCCCGGCGAGAATGTGCTCGCACATACCGCGCACCTCTATCAGCCGGGCACGCGCCGTCCCTATGGCGTGCTCGAATGGCCTGCCATGCTGCGCCTGTTGGAGGCCGAGGACCGCAGGTCCGGCTATCCGCCCTATTGGCACTGAGCGGGGCACAGCCCGGCGCCCTTGCCTGGCTGCTGGGTCGCGTGGGCAACGGCTTCTCTCATCCTATCGATCGTCAATAGCGGTAATCCTGGATCTTGAGCAGCGGGAACGCGCTCAGGACGTGGGGCACGCTCGTCGGCGCGGCGGCGTGCAGACAGGCGCGATCGAGCGCGGCAAAGCCTGCGACGCCCAGGAGGCCCAGGCAGCGCTGCACCTCGTCCTCCAGAAGCTCGAGCAGACGCATCACGCCCGCCTGCCCTGCCGCCGCGAGCGCGAAGCACTGCATGCGGCCGATGCCGACAAGATCGGCTCCGCCGGCGATCGCCTTGACGATGTCGGTGCCGCGGCAGATCGAGCCATCGATCAAGATTTTCGCACGCCCGGCGACGGCGTCCACGATCTCGGGCAGCACCTCCATGGAGCCGCGGCCATGATCGAGCTGCCGGCCGCCGTGGTTGGAGACGTAGATCCATTCGACTCCATGATCGAGCGCGATGCCGGCGTCCTCGGCGGTCGCGATGCCCTTGATCGCGAGCGGGATCTTGAAGCGGCGCTTGATGCGCTCGACGGTCGTCCAATCCAGCCCCGACTGGAACGCGCGGCCTTGCACGCGGCGGCGCCCGGCGGTGACGAATCGCTTGGCGATGTCGCGCTCGCGCCGGCTATAGTGCGCGGTATCGACGGTGAGGCAGAAGGCGGCATAGCCGTGCGCAATGGCGCGTTCGACGTGATCGTCGACCCAGGCTGCATCGCCGCGCACGTAGAGCTGATAGAGACGCAGCGCCTGCGGCGCCGTCGCCGCGAGATCCTCGAGGCCGGGATCGCAGACCGAGCTGAGCATGTGCGCAGCCCCGAATTCCTCGGCTGCGCGCACCACGGACTCTGCGCCGAGAGCATGAAAGCTCTCCAACGAGCCGACCGGAGCGAGCACCACGGGGATGCGAAGCTTGCGCCCGAAGTGGTGCACCGAGCAATCGACCTTGCTGACGTCGCGCAGCACCCGCGGCCGGAACGCGAGCGTGTCGAGAGCCATGCGGTTGCGCCGCAAGGTGGCCTCGGATTCGGCTCCGCCGACAATGTAGTCCCAGTCGTTCTGGTTGAGATTCTGGCGCGCCTTGGCGATGATCTCATGCAGATTGAGAAGATCGCCGGGCTGGCTCGCGGCGTCGTGGACGGAAGCGTGTTGGGAGGTTCGGTCTTGCATGGAAGGCCCGACGCTGCGTGAGGGAAGCTGCGCGCAACATGATGCTCGTCCTAGTCCTCGCTCGTCAACCAGCCGTAGGGCGGGCAAGATCGCGCCTCGTCATGAGGAGACGTGCGTCGAGCCTGCTGCGCGACTACCGAGGTGAACACTGATGAGCGCATTATCATCCGCGCCGGTTCGCATCGTCGTGATGGAGGGCGACGGCATCGGGCCGGAGATCACCGCGGCAACCCTCAACGTGCTCGCCGCCGCCGATCGTGCCTTCGCATTGGCGCTGTCCTTCACGCCCGTAGCGATCGGGTTTGCCGCGCTGCGCTCCGAGGGCCAAACGCTCTCGGAGCGCGCCGTCGAAGCGGCCACGAGCGCGGATGGCGTGATCCTTGGTCCGGTGTCGCACAACGAGTATCCGCCTGTTGCACAAGGGGGGCTCAATCCGTCGGGCGAATTGCGCAAGCGCCTCGACCTGTTCGCTAACATCCGTCCGGCGCGCAGCCGCGGCGGTTTTCCGCCGCGTTGCGGGTCTCCGGTCGATCTTGTCATCGTGCGCGAGAACACCGAAGGATTTTACGCCGATCGCTCGATGTTCGTCGGATCCGGCGAGTTCATGCCGACGCCCGACCTCGCGCTCTCGGTGCGCAAGGTCACCCGCATGGGCTCGACCCGCATCGCGGAGGCAGCATTTGCCCTCGCGCTCCGGCGCCGCAAGAAGGTGACGGCGGTCCATAAGGCCAATGTGCTGCGCGTGTCGGACGGACTGTTCCTCGACTGCGTGCGGGCGGTGGCAGCGCGCTTTCCCGCGGTGGCATACGAGGAGCGTATCATCGATGCCATGGCGGCGCTCTTGGTGCGCGATGCCGGCGCCTTCGATGTGGTGGTCACGACCAACATGTTCGGCGACATTCTCTCCGATCTCGCCGGCGAGATTTCCGGCAGTCTCGGCCTTGCGGCCTCGCTCAATGCCGGGAGCGCCCACGCGCTGGCGCAAGCGCAGCACGGCTCCGCTCCGGATATCGCGGGCAAGGACCGCGCCAATCCGGCGTCTCTCATCGGCTCGGCTGCGATGCTGTTGGCCTGGCTTGGCGAGCGCCGGCACGACGAACGATTGACAACGGCGGCCGCCGTAATCGATGACGCATTGGAGCGGGCAATCGCCGATCCGCTCTCGCGCACCGCCGATCTCGGCGGACCGCTTGGAACAAAGGCTTTCGGCGAGCGCGTCGCCGCTCGCTTGAGCGACAGCTGCGCGCGCGGGTAAGCGGTGCAGCCGAATCCAACCGTTGATCGAACTAGCGGACGGCGGTTATCACGTGGGCTCTGATGCGGCCTTCGAGGGGACCGCTGCCAAATCGTTGCGCAAGTGCTTGAGCCGCCACGTTCGTCGCGTCTTCCAGGCGGGATGCATCACGGGCCACGATTTCATTCCGCAGCGGGGTTCCTTGACAGTACGCAATCGCAGGATCGCGCGGCGAGGAGGCCCTGCTTGTGCCCTCGATCGTCTCCACGCGGATCGACGCAAATCCCGCCGCTGTCAACTCCTCGCGGACCCTTTCCACGTCGTGATAGCCATGTGGGGTGCGGGCCATGAAGCGAGGCGGATCCTGCGGGAAGAGCGCTGCCAGGGATTCCGTAACGACATCGGCAAACTCGTTTTCGGAAATTCGGTCCCAAACGTTGAAGAAGAAATGGCCATCCGGCTTCAGGACGCGGCGCGCCTCCCTGAAGCCCTGGACCTTATCGGGAAAGAACATCACGCCGAACTGGCACGCCACGACATCAAACCTTTGATCCTCGAACGGCAGTGCCAGCGCGTCAGCCTGTCGCCACACGATCCGATCATCACGAGGCTGCTTTGCCGCGGCATGATCGAGCATTGGCTGGTTGAGATCCGTTGCCACAATGCGCGCGTGCCCAGGAAGCCGCGATGCGATCGCTCTTGTAAGGACGCCGGTCCCCGCGGCCGTCTCCAATGCGTCCAACGGGTTGACGCTGGCCAGCCGCTCCGCGAGGTCCCGCGCATACGATTCGAAAATGAGGGGAACCAGGAACCGATCGTAGATCTTCAGGGATCGAGTCCGCAAACAGCTTGTCAGTCGCCACCATGGTGCTGCCCCGTCATTCGATCACTTCGCCGGCAATTGCGAGCAGGTCGGCCGGAGCCAACCGCGGCAACGCCCGCGAAGACGATGGGAACCGTGCCGCTTGGCGGCCCGTAGACGCCGGCGTACCCGGTGATGATAACGTCCAGCTTGAGACGGGCCAACTCGCGCCGGTCGCCGGCTGATCCACCCCCGCCGGGCTTCGGTCAGGAAGGATTTGATCATCGCCCGAGTTGGCTGCAAGCTCCTTCCCGGAGGCTACCGACATGCTGTTTCTCGTTGTCTCGACGCCGCGGCCCGAACGACCTTTCGAGCTCACCACCATACGCCAATCGTTCTGGCCATGGATCGCCAAGCATGAAGTGAGCGGAGCCTGCCGGCATGTCTATCCCCGGGTAGGACGCGGCGTGATTGCGGTCTTCGATGTGGAGAGCAACGAGGCGCTGCACCAAATCCTGAACGAGTGGGCGGACATCATTCCTGCGCATTTCGACACCTTTCCGCTGGTCGATGTCGAGGCGACGAAGCGGTTGCTTGCAGCCCAGGCGGCAACCAGGAAGAAATGAGCCAAGGTTGCGTGGCGGGTCGGATGACACACCGCGTAGGGTGGCCAAGGGCGCGCCCGCGTTCTATACCGCGTGGGCAAAATCGCACGCAGACAAGTTTACCCAGTCTGCGCAAGCTTGACTGCGCTGCCGCTGTAGAGGCGGGTTTCAAACCCGCTCCTACACACTCACGAGCACAGCAGGCGATTTTGCTCACCCCTACCAACCCCGCATCAAATTGATCGGAAATCGGCACGCGCAATTCACGCGCGCATGAAATCGCGCACCAGGCGAGCCGTTTCCTGCGGCTGCTCCAGATGCGGCAGGTGGCCGGCACGCTCGATCGACACGGCGCGCGAGTTGGCTATCCGCTGTGCGAAGTCCTGGGCGTAGGCGGGCGCAATCACGCGGTCGCTGCTTCCCCACAGAATCAATGTGGATGCCGCGATGCGATGGATGCGCTTCTTGAGGCCTCTGTCGGGAATCGGCCAGACGAATTTTCCGGTGCAGGCTTGCGACCAGATGAAACTGACCTGCGCCTCGACCCGACCCGCGTCCGGCAGATCGAAAAATCGCCGCGCCGCCTGGCCCGTGGGGTCATCGAACAGCGTCCGGCGGCGGTCCTCCTCGGACAGGATCATCCAGTTCCGCACCGGCAGATCGTCCCGCCACAGTCCGAGCGGGTCGATGAGCACGAGCTTTCCCGCTCGCTCTGCCGCCGCAGCCGCAAGCTCGCAAGCAACCATGCCGCCGAACGAGTGGCCGACGACCATCGGCGCCGCGAGCCCAAGAGCATCAAACAGCTCGCCGTGATAGACGACGAGATCGAGCCAATCGTCGAGTTGATGGACCGCATCCGGATCGCCCCGACTGGTACCGGGATGCTTGGGTGCATGAACCGTAGCCCCGGAGGCGAGAGATTCAGAAAGTCACGGTCGCCGTGCAGTCCCCACGGCCCGTGCAGGAAGACGAGGGGCGGTCCGCTTCCGGTGACCTCGACTTCGGTCTCGATCCGGCCCTGCCAGAGGCTAAGCTTGCGCGTCTCTCTCGTCGCCATCGATCATCCCCGCGCTCGGCCGCCATTCGAGACCACGTCGGCAGCCGGGCGCTTGGTCCGCAGGCGCTGCGGCCACCAGCGGTCCTCCCATTCGTCGTCCCAAAGGTGCTCGAGATGCGGCAGCACCTCGCGGCAGAACAGGTCGATGTTCTTGCGGCAGAGCTCCGTGGGCATCGAGCCGAAATGCAAGAGCGCCAACAGGTGGCCGATGCGCAGCCGCTTCACCGCGTCGGTGAGCTGGTCGCGCACGGTTTTCGGGCTTCCAGCGATCACGAAGCCGCGCTCGAGGAAGTCCTTGTAGCGAAGCGTGCGCAGATCGAAACGTTCGCGCAACGGCGACTGCATCGCCCGCAGCAGGCTGGTGTGGTCCTGATAGCCGGGGATTGCCTGGTAAAAGGGCGGCGTGTTGAGCAGCTTGTGAAAGAAATATTCGGTGTGCGGCCCGTATTCCTCCGCAGCTGCGTCGGACTCCGAAACGCCGATGAGCTGCAGAAAGCCCAATCGATAGGGATTGGGCTCACGCCCCTTCTTGACCACGGTATCCCAAAAATAGTCGCCGAGAGCCGTGGCGTTCTTGGTGCCGAAATAGCTCAAGTGGCAGAAGCAATCGTCGCGCTCCACCACGAATTCCACCGTGGTCGCGCTGCCCGATCCGGGTATCCAGATCGGCGGGTGCGGCTGCTGGATCGGGCGCGGCCAGAGATTCACCATTGGCAGCTGATAATGCCGGCCGTTCCAGGCAAACACCTCCCTTGCGCTCCAAGCCTTGAGCACGAGCTCCAGCGCCTCCCGGTAGCGCTCCCGCTGCTCGACCGGCACCACGCCATTTGAAATCGTGGCGTCGGTCGGCAGCCCGGTCGGGAATCCCGCTATCAGCCGCCCGCCGCTGATGCAGTCGAGCATCGCGTATTCCTCGGCGATGCGCGTTGGCGGGCTGGTCGAAGGCAGCGTCGAGCCGAGCTGGACGATGGCCACATTCTGGCCATTGGTGAGCTTTGCCAGCACCGAGCCCATCAGGCTCGGATTGGCCATGAAACCGTAGACGTTCTGGTGGTGCTGGTTGGTGCAGACGCCATGCATGCCCGACTTGGCCGCATGAACCATCTCGTCGAGCGTTGAATTGTAATACTGGCCAACCTTGTCCGGATCGGCAATGTCGAACCAGACCGGATCGAGATAGGCGGATTTGTAGCGCTTGCTGAAATCGGGCGGCAGATCGCGGTAAGGCATCAGATGAAACATGCACGCTTTCAAGGCATCACCTATTGGCCACGAGCGCGGCAGTGTAGACGTGGGTGATTCGGGAAGGAATGGCTCACATCAGGGACCTTCGATGGCGGAAAGAAAAGTTTGAAGCCGCTGCGCGGCACTGCCAGGGCGGATATCATTCGCATCGACGTTGTCAGCAAGGCGCTATGGGAGCATTCTGACGGTCCAAATCTGGGAATGTGGGCCTCGAGTTTGCGCATTCGTGCCGGACCCGGCTGCCACCCCTGCGACACGGAGGGCGTCATGCGCTGCTTGCTTGGCCTTTTTGTTGCGTTTCTTTTCCTCGGTCCGGCGCCGCTGCACGCGCAACAGACGCAGCTGCCAACAATGACGCCGCCGGCGGGCGGTCCCAAGGTCACTCCGTTGGTCACGGAAACACAGGTGACCGGCGTGCCGGACAAGGTGTTCGTGCTGATCACGGCCGAATTCTTGCCGGGTGTCAGCACTGGCCGCCACACCCATCCCGGCGACGAGTATGGAGCCGTGGTCGAAGGCGCCATCGTCACGCAACAAACCGGAGGGGAATGGAAGACCGTGACCGCCGGGCAGTCCTACCATGTCCCCGCCGGCATCGTGCACGAAACCAAGAACATCGGCGACAAGCCGGCAAGGACCTACAACGCCTTCGTCATTGAGAAAGGAAAGCCGCGGGCAACGCCGGCCCCGTAAAGCCGCCGGGCCGAACGAAATACTATTTTTTCTTCGCAGTCGAGTTGCTGGGAGTGCTCGCCCTGCGGGAAATGCCGGTGATCCTTCGCAGCACGAGAGCTGTACGGCCTGGGCATTGGCCCACCCAGGTCGCGGCAACGAGGCGGCGCCCAAGGTGCCGGCGGCAGCGTGCAGAAAGGTCCGTCGCAACATGTCGTCGCTTCCAGCAGCAAAGACATGATTCTAGTGCGGATTTGAATTTGAGTTCCTGCACGAGCTCGCGGCGCAACTGATAGGAACTGCAGATTTACCGCACCAGCCGAGCATCAGCCTTCGCTATCAAAATCCGGCAAAGTGGGCTACACCGGCAAAGAGCTGTTCGGCGCCAACAACACCATGCGCCGGCGCGTGCACGAGGATTTTGCCATGGCGATAACTTTGCAGCGGGTGACGGTTGCTCCAAAAGGCATGGGGCTCAATGATTTCGTCGCCCGGCAGGAAGGGTTCTTCGCCGCCGAAGGGCTCGATGTCGAGCTCGACTGGAAGACGTTCCGCGGCACCCAGTCGAGCTGGAAGGGCCTCGATTATTTCGAGCGGCCGCAGGACCGGCCGTATACCAAGGACAAGCAGGACGTCATCCAAGGTGCCTGCGCCTGGGGCAGCATCTGCAATGCGAGCGCCGGGATGGGGCAGTTCGTGCCCGATGCCTACGGTGTTTCGCCGTGGGCCATCTTCGTGCGGGGAGATTCAAGCATTCGCCATCCGCGGGATTTGAAGGACGTGCCGGTGTCGGTCGGCATGCGCGCCGGCAGCCATTTCAACGTGCCCTACCGGCTGGAGAAATATCTGCCGCTCGAGAACATCAAGACCGTCAACACCGGCGGCTTCGGTGCGCGGCTCAAGGCCCTGCTCGACGGCGAGGTCGAGGCGGCAAGCCTGTTGCCGCCGCAGATCGCGATGGCCGAGCAGCTTGGCCTGCGCAAGATCATCGAGGACACCTTCCACACCCTCTGGTGGGTGCCGCAGGCCTCGCAGCCGGACGTGGTGCTCGCCTATCTGCGCGCGCTCGATCGCGCGGAGAAAGCGATGGATCGCGAGCCCGATAAATATCTGCCGCTGTGGAAGCTCGCGGTGCCGCCCGAGTTCGAGAACTATCACGCCTGGGACTTCAGCAAGTTCGGCCGCGGCGAGCGGTTCGTCTACCAGCCCATCCCGCGCGCGGAATTTGACGAAGTGCTGGATCAGGTCAAGCGCTGGGGCCTTGATCAATATCTCAAGGACCGCAGCTACGACAGTCTCAGCTTTTCAGGTGTCGGGAATCAGGAATCAGGCGTCAGGAATTCAGGCGTCAGGAACCTGACGAGTGTTGGTTCCTGAAATTCCTGACTCCTGACTCCTGACCCCTGACTGCTGAGAATCCCATGAAAAACATCAATCCCAATCCATTCACGACGCGTCCCGAGATCGACGGCACCTTCGGCGTGGTCACGTCAACGCACTGGATCGCCACCGCCGTGGGCATGGCGGCGCTGGAGAAGGGCGGCAACGCCTTCGACGCTGCGGTCGCGACGGCCTTTACGCTGCAGGTGGTCGAGCCGCACCTCAATGGGCCGGGCGGAGACGTGCCGATCATCCTCAATGATGTCGGCAAGCGCAGGACCGAGGTGATCTGCGGCCAGGGGCCGGCGCCGGCGAAGGCGACCATTGCGCATTACCGTGGGCTCGGCCTCGACATGGTGCCGGGCACGGGCCTGCTTGCGGCCTGCGTGCCCGGGACGTTCGACAGCTGGATGCTGCTGTTGCGCGACTACGGCACGATGCGGCTCGCCGACGTTCTCGCCCCCGCGATCTACTATGCCGGTCACGGGCACCCCCTGGTCGAACGCGCGAATGCGACCATCAGCACGGTCGCGGATCTGTTCCGCAATCATTGGCCGACGTCGGCGCAGGTGTACCTGCCGGGAGACAGCGTGCCCGCGGCCGGTTCGCTGTTCTGCAATCCGGCGCTGGCGGAGACCTATTCGCGCGTGCTGCGCGAGGCGCAAAGTGCCGGCGTCGAGCGCGTCGCCCAGATCGAAGCGGCGCGCCGGTGCTGGTCGCAGGGCTTCGTCGCCGAGGCGATCGACCGCTTCTGCCGCGAGCAGGCGGTCATGGACACGAGCGGCGAGCCCCATCACGGCGTGCTCAGCGCCGACGACATGGCGCGCTGGCACGCCCATATCGAGGCGCCGCTGAGCTACGACTACGGCCGCTACAGCGTGTGCAAGGCGGGCCCGTGGTCGCAGGGTCCGGTGATGCTCCAGCAGCTTGCCCTGCTCAAGGGCTTCGATCTTGCCGGCTCCGATCCGACCGGTGCGGAATTCGTCCACCTTCTGGTGGAATGCTCCAAGCTTGCCTATGCCGACCGTGAAACATTCTACGGCGATCCGGACTTCGCGGAGGTGCCGATAGCGACGCTGCTTTCGAATGCCTACAACGACGAGCGCCGCAAGCTTGTCAGCAGCGAGGCCTCGCTCGAGTTGCGCCCGGGGTCGGTTGCGGGCTTCGGCGCGGTGGTGAAGCTGCGGAGGGAGGAAGGCCAGCGCCGCGCGCTCGGCGGCATGGGCGCCGGCGAGCCGACAGTCGGCCGCACCGGCGAGATGCGCGGCGACACCGTGCATTTCGACATCATCGACCAAGCCGGCAACATGATCTCGGCCACGCCCTCGGGCGGCTGGCTGCAGTCGTCGCCCGTGATCCCGGAGCTCGGCTTCTGCCTCGGCACCCGCGCGCAGATGTTCTGGCTCGACGAGGGCCATCCCGCCTCCCTCGCACCGGGCAAGCGGCCGCGCACCACGCTTTCCCCCACGCTCGCGCTGCGCGACGGCGAGCCCTATCTCGCCTGGGGCACGCCGGGCGGCGACCAGCAGGACCAATGGACCACCCAGCTGTTCGTCCGCCACGTCGATGCCGGCATGAATTTGCAGGAAGCCATCGACGCGCCGGCCTGGCACTCCGAGCATTTTCCGATCTCGTTCTGGCCGCGCACCGCCCGGCCGGGCGTGCTGGTGGTCGAGGGCCGGCTGCCCAAGGCGACCGTGGCGGAGCTCGAGCGGCGCGGCCACATCGTCGAGGTCGACGCCGACTGGTGCGAGGGCCGGCTCACCGCTGCTGCCCGTGACGGCCGCCGCCGCCGCGCCGCCGCCAATCCGCGCGGCATGCAGGGCTACGCCGCGGGAAGGTGAGGCCGGCGCACAGGGTCACCTCGCTAAACCGCCGTGTGGTGGACCGAGCCCGCGCGCCAAGAAATTATCCCAGTGAACGAGGTATCCGCGGGAGGACCGGTGGGGTGACGTCCATCAACGCGCGGCGCGTGGGCCACCATCCGGCGCCGGCCATATATCGCGCCGCACCAAATCGACGCGATGAGCCGGACTCTGACACCGAACGGATTATTCGATCACCTCGTCGGCGATGGCGAGCACTGACGCCGGCACAGCGAGGCCGAGCACTTTGGCTGTCGTCAGATTGATGACGAGATCAAACTTGGTCGGCTGCTCGACTGGGATGTCGGCCGGCTTCGCTCCGCGCAAAATCTTGTCGACAATCTCGGCGGTGCGCCTCCATTGGTCCGGGAACTTTGGTCCATAGGACATCAGACCTCCCGTTTCGACGTACTCCCGGGAATTGTAAATCGTCGGCAGGCGCGCGCCCATGGTCAAGGTGTGAATGCGAGCGCGGTTGGTGACAGTCAGCGGGTCGGTACAGAGATAAAGGGCCTCCGTGCGGCCCTTGAGCGCGTCGAAGCCGGGTGCGATATCCTCTGCTCGCCGGATTTCGACCGTGGTGGCCTCGAGGCCGAGCGTACGAGCCGCTGCCTGCACTTCGCCCATTTCCAGTACGGCTCCAGGGGTGCCGACATTGGCCATGATCGCCAAGCGGTGGAGACCGGGAACCATCTCGCGCAATAGTTCGAGCCGCTTGCCAGCAACATCGGTCTGCTGCAGCGACAGGCCGGTGACGTTCCCGCCGGGTCGCGCGAGACTGATGACGAGGCCGGCTCCAACCGGGTCGGTCACCGCAGCGAAAACAATCGGGATGACCGACGTCGCCTGCTTTGCCGCAAGGACCGGTGAGGTCGCGTAGGTGACGATGACATCCACTTTCAATCGGACGAACTCGGCCGCGATCTCGGCGAAGCGCTCGCTGCGTCCCTCCGCCCAGCGGTACTCGATCGCGACCGTGCGACCCTCGATCCAGCCGAGGTCGCGCAGCCGCTGCACAAAGGCTGCAACCCATTGGCTCATGGCCGAAGGCGTGCTCGAGCCCAGGAACCCGATGGTCGGGAGCCTCGCTGGCTGCTGCGCGTGCGCTGCGAACGGCCACGACGCCGCTGCGCCACCAAGGAGAGTGATGAACTCGCGACGCTTAAATCGGCCGAATTGCATCGGGTCCCTGCCAGCCAGCCGAATTGCAGAATAGCGATCAATTGCGGAAGTTGGCAGCCCCACGCAATCATTTCGGGCGCGCCGCGGCCCATTCGAGCAGAGAGTCCAGAGCGGGGCACATCGCCTTGCCCCAGTTTGTCAGACTGTACTCAACCTTCGGCGGCACCTGCGGATAGATTTTTCGCACGACGATGCCGTCGCGCTCCAGCTCACGCAGCTGCTGGATCAGCATCTTCTGGGAAACGCCGGGGATCGCCCGTTCCAATTCGGAGAATCTGAGCGTCGAGCGATCGAACAGATGGAAGACAATGACCATCTTCCATCGTCCTTCGAGCATCCGGAACGCTGTTTCGATACCGGAGGCCGCCATATCCGGCGTCACGTCCTCAAGCTTACCCGTGGGTGAGTACCCTACTTCTTTGTTTGTTCTTGCCATTTCCGCAGTATGACCGCACATGGGGTCCATTGCAATTGCACCGCATTTGAAAGGGGTCCCCGATGGAAGCCTCCCTAGAACTCAAAGGAAGCCGGGCGCTTGTCACCGGCGGCACGAGGGGGATCGGCGGAGCGGTGGCGGCGCGGTTGCGCGAAACGGGCGCGACGGTCCTCACCACCGCCCGCACGCGACCCGACGATATGGCCCCGCAAGAGCTGTTTGTGGCCGCGGATATCACCACTGTCCAAGGCTCCGCGGCGGTCGCCGACGCGGTGACCAAGCAGCTCGGCGGGGTCGATATCATCGTGCATGTCCTCGGTGGCTCCTCAGCGCCCGCGGGCGGCTTCGCTGTGCTTGACGATGACGAGTGGCAGCGGGCGCTCGATGTCAACCTGTTCCCTGCCGTCCGGCTGGATCGGGCCCTCTTGCCGAAGATGCTTGGTCAAGGCTCCGGCGTGATCATCCATGTCACATCCATTCAGAGACAGATGCCGCTGCCGGAATCCACGATCGCTTATGCGGCGGCAAAAGCGGCGCTTGCGAACTACAGCAAGGGGCTGTCCAAAGAGGTGAGTCCCAAGGGCATCCGCGTGGTGCGAGTGTCGCCAGGCTGGGTCGAGACCGAAGCGGCGGTGAGGCTGGTCAACAGGCTGGCCAAAGCTAACGGCACCGACTACGCGGGCGCTCAAAAAGCGTTGATGACCTCGCTCGGCGGCATCCCGATTGGACGTCCGGCGAAACCGGGAGAAGTCGCAGACCTTGTTGCGTTCCTCGCCTCGCCGCGCGCCGCGTCCATCACCGGCGCCGAATATGTCATTGACGGCGGCACTGTGCCGATCGCCTAGCACCTTTCAGGGGCCGGCGATGTCCGAGATGAGGTCATCGCGAAACCATTTGGCTGCGTCCGGCGCGCAGCCGCTTCACCTCGAGCCGCGACAACTCATCACGCGCGATGCCGGCACGGCTCTTTCGTGCCGAGTGCAGACCTCAGGCCCGTGCTTGGACGGCATGGTTTCTGCCCGTGCGGCCGCCGGGGAATATGCTAGATATCCATTCCGGACGAAGGGAGCCCGTCGAAGTCTCAGTCCACACCTGGGGTGCCGGTATTTCAGAGGAAGACACCATGAAATTTCCGCGTAGACAGTTCCTGCATCTGGCGGCGGGCGCTGCCGCGCTCCCGGTGGTCGCGCGGATCGCGCGGGCGCAAGACTATCCGGCTCGCACCATCACGCTCGTCGTGCCGTTCCCGCCTGGCGGGAGCACGGACGTCGCCGCCCGCATCGTGGCGGACCACATGTTGCGCACGCTCGGCCAGCAGATCATCGTGCAGAACGTCTCCGGTGCCGGCGGCACCACCGGCTCGATCCGGGTGATGCGTGCCGATCCCGACGGTTACACCATCCTGATGGGTCAGATGGGGACGCATGCCGCCTCAGTCGCGCTCTATCCGAACCTCGCCTACAAGCCCGAGGTCGATTTCGAGCCGATCGGCATGGTCACCGCGTTTCCGTTGATCATCGCTGCAAGGAAAGACTTTCCGGCGCAGTGATCTCAAGGGGTTCGTCGCCTACCTGAAGGCGAATTCCAGCGCGCTGAACCAGGCGCATGCCGGCGTCGGCTCGATCTTCTTCACGAGCTGCCTGCTGCTCAACTCGATCGTGGACGTGAAGCCGACGCTCGTGCCGTTCAACGGCGGGGCGCCTGCGATGAACGCGCTGGTGGGCGGTCAAGTCGACTACATGTGCGCCGATATCATCACCGGCGGCACGCATCTGGAAGCCGGCAGGATCAAGGTTTATGGAATTGCGTCGGCCGCGCGCAATCCGGTTATGCCGGGCGTGCCCACGACCGCAGAAGCCGGCCTGCCCGAATTCCAGGTGTCCGCCTGGAACGGCCTGTTCGCGCCCAAGGGGACCGCGAAGCCGATCATCGACAGGCTCGCCGATGCGCTCGACAAGGCGCTCGACGACGATGCCACGCGCAAGCGCCTGCTCGCTCTCGGCTGCGACATTCCCGACAAGCCCAAGCGCGGCCCGCAGCCGTTTCTGGCGCTGGTCAAGAGCGAGATCGCCCGCTGGACGCCGATCATCCAGGCTGCAAACGTCAAGGTGGAGTAGCGCCTAGATTAGTCCGAGCGCTTGATCCCTGCCTCGCGAATGACCTTGGCATATTTCTGCGTGTGCTCCGCATAAAGGTCGCCAAGCTGGCCAGCGCTCATCGGCTGCACCGGCTGCAGTGCCTGTTTCTCCAGCAGCTCCCGAACTTCGGAGCCTTGAGCACTTCGTTGAAAGCCCGCCATGATCTTTTCGATGACCGGCTGCGGGGTGCCGCTCGGAACGGCGAAGCCGTACCATGGCACGACATTGATCTCTGGATAACCCGCTTCGCTTACGGTCGGTGACATTCGGCAGCAGCGGCGAGCGCGCCGTGCCGAGTACGGCCAGTGGCTTCACGGCGCCGGAGCTGACATGTTCGCGCGACCAGCCCGATCGACGCGAACTTGAATTGAACCCGATTGGCGCGAAGGTCCAGGATGGCCGGCAGGTTGGCCCCCGTACAGCACGGCCACCATGTCGAGCTTCGTCGCATTCAGGAAGATTGCCGTGTTGAGGTGCTGACTGGTGCCGATGCCGGGGTTTGCCCAGTTGAGAACTCCAGGACGTGCGCGGACGTAGTCGATGAACTCCGCCATCGTGCTGACCGGAAGGCTTGGATGAACGACCAGCGCGGAGGGCGCCCATGACGAGCGCGGCGACGGGCATAAAGCTCCTGTCGCTCCAGCGAAGGTTGGCGAACATGCGCGGGTTGGCCATGACAGCGGGGCTGATAAAGGTCCAAGTGTATCCGTCGGGTGCGGCGCGCGAAACCTGATCCCAGGCGACATTGCCGCTCCCGGCCGGCTTCGCCTCGACCACGAAGGGCTGGCGCCAGAGCCCGGACAGCTTGTCGGTGACGATGCGGGTCGCGATGTCGACGATTCCGCCCGCCGGATATGGCAGCACGACATGGATATGCCGCTTCGGAAAATCGGTTTGCGCCGTCGCCGGCAAGGCGGCAAGCATCAGGGCGAAGACGAAGCTGGCGACCAAGCCGGACCCGTTAGCCATTCGGCGCTCCTGTGATAACGTGGTCGCGCGCGGCCTGCGACCAGGTTAGGTCACCGACAGTCTAGCATCAGGCAGTGCGATAGTACGAATGCGCGGTCCGCGAAGGGCACCGGCATGTCGCAAAGCGAAAGGACTTCGCAGGATCGATCGGAGAACTTTCACGATTCTCGGCCATGGTGGCCGCTGATCTGTCGCCCCGCAGGGGCGCCGAACATCATTTTCATCGTTCTCGATGACGTCGGGTTTGCCGACCTTGGCTGCTACGGGTCGGAGATCGCCACCCCTTGCATGGATCGGCTTGCCGCCAACGGCGTGCGATATTCGAATTTCCACGTCACGGCGATGTGCTCGCCTACGCGCGCTGCGCTGCTTACCGGCCGCAATTCGCATGCAGTGGGCATGGGCGTCATTGCCGAATGGTCGAGCGGCTATCCCGGCTATCGTGGGCAGGTCACCGACGAGGCGGCGATGGTCCAGGAGATGCTGCGCGACCACGCTTATGGCACCTACGCGGTCGGCAAGTGGCATCTCACCAACATTGCAAATTACGGCTCGGCGGGGCCGCACGACAATTGGCCGCTGGGGCGCGGATTCGCCAGGTGGTACGGCTTTCACGGCGCGCTGACGGACCAGTGGAATCCGGAGCTCTACCGCGACAACCGGCCGATCCATCTTGCTCCGCGCGAGCCATATCACCTCAGCACGGACCTGGTGGATCATGCGATCGGCGACATTCGCGACCACAAGACCTCTGCCCCGCAGCGGCCCTTTTTCCTCTACCTCGCGTTCGGTGCGTGCCATTTCCCGCACCAGGTGCCGCGGGAATACATCGAGCATTATGCCGGCCGCTACAGTCGGCGGTTGGGACGCGATCCGCGCCGAGCGTCTGGCGCGACAGATCGAACTGGGAATAGTTCCTGCGGGGACGCAGCTTGCGCCGCTCAATCCCGGCGTTGCGCCATGGCGGGATGTTCCCGCCGGACATGCGCGTCCTCTCCACGCGGCTGCAGCAGACCTATGCGGGATTTCTCGAACATACAGACGCACAGATCGGGCGGCTCGTCGATTTTCTGCAGTCGATCGATGGTCTGGACGACACGTTGATCGTGCTCCTGTCCGACAACGGTGCCAGCGACGAAGGCGGTCCGACCGGCGCATTCAATCTGCGAAAGCACATGGTGTATGAGCGTGAATCGCCAGAAGTGGGCCTTTCGCGCCTGGAAGATATCGGCGGCGCGCGATCGTTCACGCATTATCCGACCGGCTGGGCGCAGGCCTCGAACACCCCTTGAAATGGTACAAGCGAGACACCCATGGCGGCGGCATTCGGGCGCCGTTGATCGTGCACTGGCCGCGCGGAATTTCTTCGCGCGGTGCGATCCGCGCGCAGTTCCACCATGTGATCGATGTAGCTCCGACGCTGTACGAGATATTGCGGATTCGAGGCGCCGACCCAGTACTGCGGAACGGCACAGATGCCGCTGCACGGCATCAGCATGGCTTACACCTTCGACGGCGATGAGCCGACCCGCAAGGAAACCCAGTACTTCGAGCTGATCGGCGATCGTGCCATCTGGCAGCGAGGCTGGAAGGCGGTTACCAGACATCCGAAGGGCAGCGATTTCGATGCGGACCGGTGGGAGCTCTATCACGTCGATCGGGATTTCGCGGAGCTGAACGATCTGGCGTCGGATCAGCCCGAGCAATCTCCGCAAGTTGATTGAATTATGGTGGTCGGAAGCGGGCAAATACAGCGTTCTTCCGCTCGACGATCGCGACTGGGAGCGTGCGGCGGAACGCCTCAAAATGAATCCGACGACCCGCTACGAATACATGGCCGACATGGCGCGCATCGATCGCCTGTCGGCGCCTGACATCAGCGACCGCAGCTTACACTGGTGACCGCGTCTTCGAGGCCGACCGGACACGCAAGGGGTCATTCTTGCATGGGGAAGCTTGTTTGGGGGTTTTGTCATTTACCTAAAGGACGCGCAGCTCTGCTACGAGTACGTGTATTCGGAATCGATGAAGCACGCGCTTTCCGCAGCCTTTTCCGCAGCAGGTCGGCAGTCGCATGATCCAGCTGAAATTCGAGCGCACCGGGCGCCAGGCCGGCCGGGCAATGCTCATCGTCGATGGCGTCACTCGCGGCGGCGATCGACATTCCGCGCACGTGGCCGACCCATGGCACCACAGCCGGGCTCACCTGCGGGCAGGACGCCGGTGCGCCCGTCAGCGATGCGTATGAACGACCGTTTCCGTTCACCGGCCGAAATCTACGGGTTACGATCGAACTTGAAACCGGGCTCAACGGCAATCCCGGTGAGGCATATCGAGCGGTTCTCAAGGAGCAGTGACGATTGCGTCATCAGATGGGAGAGGCTTGCATGATCCGCCTATGCCTGAGTATCTTCCTTGCGGCGAGCTCGACCTCCGGCGTTTCGTTCGCAGCCCCCGATAGCTTTCCAAGCAAGCCAATCAGAATTGTCATCCCCTTCGCGGTGGGAGGGACCGCCGACCCGCTTGCGCGGATGCTTGCCGATGTGATTCAGAAAAGGACCGGGGCCGTCTTCGTGATCGAATCCCGTCCCGGCGCCGGTGCAAACATTGGCGCCGCGGAGGTTGCCCGGTCGGAAAGCGACGGCCACACGATCCTGCTTGGCGCCAACAACAATTTCGTCGTCAATCAGTTCATGTTTCCCAAGTCGGCGGTCAATCCCGAGCGCGATCTTTCGTTGATCTCCATCCTGGTGGATCAACCGCAAGTCGTTTATGTCAGTGCCAGCTTTGAGCCGAAGACCCTCAGCGATCTTGTCGCCTACGTGAAAGCGCGGCCGGGCCAGATCAATTTTGCGTCTCCCAGCGCTGGATCGGCCCCGCATCTGGCCGGGGAGCTCTTGTCCGACCAATTCGGGCTGCAAATGGTCCACGTCCCTTATCGGGGCGGAGCACCCGCGGTTACCGCGCTGCTGGCGGGCGAAGTCCAGATCTACCTGGCGTCACTCTCGGTCGGGAAGGCTTTGATCAATTCGGGAAAGCTCAGGGCGCTCGCGGTAACCGCCTCGACCCGCATGAAGTCCTTGCCTGACGTTCCCACGACGAGGGAGGCCGGCGCTCCCGAGCTTACGCTCAGCAACTGGTGGGCATTGGCAGCGCCAGCCGGCGTACCCATGGACCGCATCGCGTGGATACGCCGGGAGTTCACGCAAGCTCTGCAGAATCCGGCAGCCAAAGCGCAACTGGAAGAGCTCGGATTCGTGATTTACGGCAGCACGTTGGATGAATTCGAGACGCGCGTGCGCAAGGAGTCGGCGATTTATCAGCGCCTCATTCAACAGCGCAAGCTCGCAGTCGAGTGAACAATGATAGTTGATGTCTCGACGGTACTGAATTGCTCCGCGGCCAAAGCATGGAACGAAGTGCAGAGAAGCTCCCTTCTCCTTCATGTGATTTGGCCGTTGGCTCGAGTGGTGCCGGTCGGCGCTCCATTTCCGGAGCACTGGAGCGAGGGGCTCATGATTCAGTGCAAATCGTTCGTCTTTGGGGTCATCCCGATCGGTGCACGAACATTGCATTTCGAGAAGGTCGACCACAAAAACTATCAAATACAGAGCCGCGAACACGATCAGCTGATCACGCGATGGGACCATCTGATTTGGATCAAGCCGCTCGATGACGCTCGATCGATCTACCGCGACACAATCGACATCGATGCCGGCAACCTCACCTTCGTGGTTGGGGCATGGGCCAATTGGTTCTACCGACATCGCCAACGCCGGTGGCGTGCGCTTGCGAAGACATTGTGACCGCCGACGGCTGGCGTGGAAGACGCCAGGACGGAGTCCGCTGAGCCCCCAAGAACTCTCCGTGAATGCGGACATGCCCGCTCCGCAGCTCAGTGCCACCTGAGCAGACCTTCCCGAACACGGAGCAAGGCAGTGTATCTATTCGGCCGGACCGATAGCGACTGCAATCGTATCGGATACGACTCCGCTGAGTTGCAAGATAAACGGCTTGCGCTCCATTTCCAGGCGAATACTTTTCCGCACACCGATGCAGTCGCTTCTGCCCGAGCTCCCTACAGAGCGTGCATAGCGGTCGCCCTGGATCACATCGATCCATCCTTCTTCGGAAAGCGTCACCTGATAAATGCCCGGCCGTTCGATGGCAGTAAGTCGGAGAATGCCGCCGAACCACTGATCCGACCTTGGCTTCCTCTCGGGCGGCAACGCGAATGATGCTTGGCTCGCCGGTTGGAGCCTTACGATAAAGGCTCCCCTTGGAACGGCAGCAAGAGTATCTCCGGCAGCAACGCTGATCTTGTCCGATGCTGCAAACCATGCCCGCTCGCGCGCGAGGCTCCAGGCGAATTTTTCGCAACCGTCGTCTGCGCTCGCCGGAACGAGCTGAGCAACTAACGCGAGGCCGAGCAGCCAGGGACAGCGCATGCTCAATCAACGCCCACCATCACGTCGCTCGCTTTGATGACGGCGTAGGCGGTCTGACCTGGTGCGAGCTTGAGGTCCTCCACCAATTCATTGGTAATCGCTGCCGTGACGATCTGACCGCCGATGTCTATGCGGACATGTGCGGTCGTAGTGCCTTTTTTCACCTCGACGATCTTGCCCTTAAGCTTGTTACGCGCACTGATCTTCATAAGCTTCTCCTCATTGTGGTAGCCCCGGCGCCGCAAAGCCGTAATTCGTAAGTGTCTTCTGGCCGTGGGGGGAGAGGATGAACATGGCAAATTTGCACGCGGATGGAGAAGCATCATTCATTACGGTCAGTCCGTAATCGGCACCAACCGCGAGCGCCTCCGGCAAAGCCACAATTTGTTGCCCTGGATTCTCCTTCTGGGCGGCCAGCGCGTTGGTGCAATAGCTGAGGAAGATGTCGGCGGCTCCCTGCGCGCTTCTCCGCCGTGACTGGCGTTGACATGAGCGCAACGGCCGTGAAGCTTGCCAAAGCCCACTCACGCATCACGCGCCCGGCTCGCTGGCGTTGGGATAGAACAGCTGCTCGCCGTTGATCTTGTAATCGGCGATGGCCTTCTGGCCCTCGGGCGAAACCAGCCAGTCGATGAATTGCTGGCCGAGTTCCTTCTTCACGCTCGGATGCTTCTGCGGGTTTACCAGCATGACGCCGTACTGGTTGAATAGCCGCTTGTCGCCTTCGACCGCGATGACGAGTCGCCCCTGTTCTTGAACGAGAGCCAGGTGCCGCGATCGGACGAGCACATACGCGTTGGAGGCCGACGCGGTATTGAGCGCGGCGCCCATGCCTTGGCCGATCTCCTTGTACCAAGGGCCCTTCTCTGCGCGATGTCGATTCCGGCGATGCTTCCAGAGATTGAGTTCGGCCTGGTGCGTGCCCGACTTGTCGCCGCGCGAGATGAACGCGATGCCTTTGTCCTTGAGCGTCTTGAGCGCGGCGACGATGTCCTTCGATCCCTTGATGCCGGCAGGATCGCTTTGCGGACCGATCAGGATGAAGTCGTTGTACATCACCGGGTAACGCTTGACGCCGAAACCTTCCGCCAGGAATTTCTCCTCCGCCGATTTGCGCGTGGACGAACACAACATCTGCATCCCCACGGCGTCCGGTGTCGAGCGCCTGGCCGGTGCCCTGCGCGACCACTTTCACATCGATTCCGGTCTTGGCTTTGAACAGCGGCAGGATATGGCCGAACAGGCCTGAATCCTGCGTCGAGGTAGTCGAGGCCACCACGATCGATTTGTCCTGCGCAAAGGCGGGGGCGCCGAAGAACAACAGTGGCGGCGACAGCAATCAGGCAGCGGCGGGTAAACATCTCATTTCCTCCACTGATCTTATCAGACGAGCAGTTCTCCGGCAATGAACGTCTTTGCCTCGCCGGTTTGCGGTGTGTTGAAGAAGGACGATGCCGGACCGGTTTCGATCACGCGGCCGCGGTGGAGCATGATGATTTCACCGGCCAGCCGGCGGGCTTCGCCAAGGTCGTGGGTCGACATCACCACCTTGATGCCGCGCTGGCTGACGGCATGGATGACATCCTCGATTGCCTTGGTGGCGGCGGGATCGAGGCTCGCGGTCGGCTCGTCAAGGAACAGCACGGCGGGGTCGCGGGCGAGCGCACGCGCAAGCGCGAGGCGCTGCTGTTCGCCGCCGGATAACCGGCGGGCAGGACGATCGGTCACGTGTTCGAGGCCAACCAGTCCGAGAAGTTCGCCAATCTCGACTCTTGCTGTTCTGCACGCTGGGTGCCTGCCGCGCGTAAAGCATAGCGGATATTGCCGCTTGCACTGCGCCTGAGCATCGCCGGGCGCTGGAACACGATGGCGCGCCGCATCGGCGGGACATCTTCCCGTCCGCCCCATGTTATGCGCCCCTGCGATGGCGTCGATGAGGCCCATCGCAGCGCGCAACAGCGTGGTTTTTCCTGAGCCGTTCGGACCGACCAATACGGTCGGCGGCCCTGAGACCAGCGTCAGAGTGATCCGGTCCAGGATCGTCACCGCCCCGGCTGCGACGGTGACGTTTTCGAACCCAATCGGCAGATCGGCAGTCGGCGCGCGCATGTTCATCCCGCCAATCGCTCGCCCGCACGCCGTGCGGTCCAGGCGAGCGCGTTGACCGCGACCACGATCGAGATCAGCACCATGCCGAGCCCGACAGCGAGCGGCAGGTCGCCTTTGGAAGTCTCCAGCGCGATCGCAGTCGTCATGGTGCGGGTAAATCCATCGATATTTCCGCCGACAATGATGATGGCGCCGACCTCCGCTGCCGCGCGGCCAAAACCGGCAAGCAGCGCGGTGACCAGGCTGAAGCGCGCGTCCCAGATCAGCGTCGCCACTCGGCCGGCCGGGCCCGATATTCATCGCGGTGAGTTCGTCACGGTATTCGATCCACAAGTCCTCGATGGTCTGGCGCGTGAGTGCAGCGATGATCGGGGCGACCAGCACCGTCTGCGCGATGACCATGGCCTTCGGCGTGAACAACAGGCCCCACGACCCGAGCGGGCCCGACCGCGAGAGCGCCAGGAAAACCGCCAATCCGACGACGACCGGCGGCAGGCCCATCAGCGCATTGAGGACGACGATGACGCCCTGGCGGCCGGGAAAACGGGTGAGCGCGATCAAAGCTCCGAACGGCACGCCGATGAGGGCGGCAAGGAACACCGCGGACAGGCTCACGATCAGCGACAGCCGCACAATAGCCATGAGCGCCGGGTCGCCGGTCAGCACGAGCTGGAGCGCGGAAACGTCGCCCGGCATTTGCAATCGATCCTTTTCCGCGCATCTTGTGCAGAAGGCGCGGCTATGGTCAATTTGCGTAACATGCTGCATCTATCTGCATAATTCTGCTTATGCCCGACCTTCTCACTACTGACGAGGCCGCGACCTACCTGCGCCTGTCCGAGCGCAAGCTCTATGAGCTCGTGGCGAAGGGCGCGGTGCCGTGCACCAAGGTGACAGGGCGCTGGCTGTTTCCGCGCGCTGCGCTCGACCGCTGGGTCACGGCCGGCCTGATCACGCCCTGCGGCGCTCGCGCATGTCGCCGCGCCGCCGATCGTGGGCGGCAGCCATGATCCTTTGCTGGAGTGGGCGTTGCGCGAGAGCGGCTGCGGCCTCGCGAGCCTGCCGGAAGGAAGCGAAGAAGGATTGCGGCGGCTGACGCGCGGCGAGGTAATGGTTGCGGCCATCCACTTGCACGCTCTTAAGGGTGATGACGGGCAGACCAATGTCGCGGCCGTCGCTGACGCGCCGGGACTGCACGACGCCGTCGTGATTGCGTTTGCGCGGCGCGAGCAAGGCATCCTGGTCGCGCCGGGAAATCCGCTCAAGCTCAGCGATATCGCCTCGATCGCCAAATGCCCGCGCACGTATGGCGCAACGTCCCGCCGGCGCCGGCGCGCAACTGCTCCTCCTCGCGCTGCTGGCACGCGCTGGCATCGCAGCCGACGATATTAGCCTTGGTGAAGCCCGTTTGCCCGACTGGGCCAGACATCGCACAGGCGGTGCGCTCGGGGCGCGCCGATTGCGGCATCGCGACACGCTCGGTTGCACTCGCCGCCGCGCTCGAATTCCTGCCGCTGACGTGGGAGCACTTCGATCTTGTGTTACGGCAGCGCGACTATTTCCTGCCCGGGCCGCAGGCTCTGTTCCGCTTCATGCGATCGGCAGCATTTCGCGAGCGTGCGAGCGAACTCGGCGGCTACGACATAGGTGCTATCGGCGAGGTTCGTCTGGTGAACTGACGCCGAACGAGCAGTTCGCTGCACGACCACTTTGGGTCTTGGTCGTGTGAAAACGCGGCGGCGCAGAGAACCGATAGAATGGTCCTTTCGTCAGATCACGACTAGCACCATGACGATTCTTATGGCCAATGCCGTCACCGCTCGGGAGGGAACATGACGTTTCAGTATGTGAGTGTCGATGAGGCAATCAAGCGAAGTGGCGTCCGCATGGTGGTGGTCGGCGGGGTGCCGAGCCCGTGGGGCGAGGCAGCCAAGGGCATTCTTCACGTCAAGAAGCCAGGAGGCGGGTGCAAATGCCGGGAGCCGTGTGGCGCACGTGCTGCGCATGCTGGCGTCGCGATTGAAGGAACAGCGGCAGGCGGGAATCCGCTATTACATCGGCGATGCATTGACCGCGGTAGATATTTACAGTGCCACCTCCATGGCGATGTTTGTGCCGCTGCCGCCCGAGCAATGCCAGATGGACGGGCCGACGCGCGCCGCCTTCGAGTTGCGCGATCCACAGATCGAAGCCGCCTTGGATCCAATCTTGCTCCAGCACCGCGACATGATCTTTGCTGAGAGATTGAAACTGCCGCTATCGCTCTGACGTCGCTTTCAGTTGAATTCGTCTGGCAGTATTGGCAGCAGATGAAACTCTCACGCATGGAAGCAGAATTCAAAGCACTTGGTCGTCCAGCGCCTCCGCTGTACCCCTATTAGCTGACGTGCAAGCGGACATGGCTTGAGGTCTGGTCAGTACCACAACCTCATGCACCGCAGCAAAACAGCATCTCTATTCGATCAGCTCATCCGCGCGCTGCTGGAGAAGGAAAGGCACCTCGAGGCCGAGCGCCTTGGCGGTCTTGAGATTGATCACCAGCTCGAACTTGACCGGCGCCTGGACGGGAAGCTCACTCGGCTTTTCGCCCTTGAGGGTGCGATCGGCATAGGACGCGGCGCGCCGAAAATTATCGGGCGGGTCATTTCCGTAGGACAGCAGGCCGCCGAGTTCAGCGAAGAAACGGTACGGGTAGACGGCAGGGAGGCGGTAGCGAGCAGCCAGCGATATCACCTCCGCGCGGTGGACGTTTGTGAAGGCATCCGGCATCACGATCAGGCTACCGTTTGGCTCCCCTGCCTGTGCGGCAACGACGGATTCAAGCTCGGACGCGTCGCGAAGAGGTGCTGCGATCCCCTCTACTGCGAAGGACGCGGCGGCAGTCTTGAAGGGGTTCAGAAAATATTCGAAACTTCGCGCCGTTGCCGGGTTGAACAATAAGGCGACCCGGTTGACGCGCGGCGCAATCTCCTTGAGCAGCTCCAGCCACTTGCCGGCCATGGTCGGCTCTAAGTTGATGAAACCGGTGACGTTGCCGCCCGGCCGCGGAAAGCTCGCGACGAAGCCGCTGCCGACCGGATCGGCAACGTTCCCAAAAATGATGGGGATGGTGCGTGTCTTTTGCAGCATCGCCGCGGTGGTGGGTGTGTTTTGCGTAAGAATGAGATCGGGCTGCAGCGCGACGAGTTCCTTTGCGAATTGTTGCATCGACTCCACGTCGGCCGCCCCCCAGCGAGTGTCGATCCGGATGTTGCGGCCCTCCGTCCACCCGAGCTTCTGGAGTCCCTCCCGGAATGCGGCGACCCAGGTCTGTCCTTCCCGGTCGCTCTCGGCATAGGCCATCAGCACGCCAATGAGCCGCATCCGGTCGGCTTGCTGCGCGCGCACCGCGAGCGGCCACATCGCCGTCGTGCTGCTGAGAAGGCCGATGAACTCGCGTCGCCGCATGTCTGCATCCAAGCTCCGGGCAACAGCATTGTATCGGCTCAATCACGCACTTTGATAGGGCTCAAACGGGCATCAAGACCATTGCCGCAGCGCAGCCGCTCATCCGTCGCCGACGGGGGTATGACCGGCTCGGGGTCAATTGCACGCATTACCGCGCCACAGCATTGCTGTCTGCTTCACCAGCACGCAAATTGTCGGTGACCGAAATCGGACTCAATGTGGGCGTCAGCGAAACGAGCTCGTTTACATCCGCGTTTCGCAAAGTCACCGGGGAAGCACCAACCGACTACCATCGTAGGGTCGCATAGCCGGCCACGAAGCGGATCGCGCCAACGCTCCGTTTTTCCCCAGCGGGTGTTCCTTCTTCGCCTTGCGCTGCGGTGCGGTAATGTCCGAGCAGGGGTCCGGCGTACCCACCAACGCGCGCGCATGATCGCGAGCATCCTCGTGGATGTCGCAATAACGCAGCGTTAACCATTTTTGGCCAATCCTCGCCTGGGGAATTCGGGGGCGTGGGTTCGATGAAAGATCGGTGGATGGCGACCAAGGTGGCATCGGCGAAGCTTGATGCGTTCCTTGAACGCGCCGTGGGGGAATTTAGCCCAAGCGCGAATGACCGTGAGAGTTTTGGTCGAATTAGCTCGTTCATAGCACAAGCCCGCTCGCTCCAGAAAAATTCTGAGCAAAACTAAATTCAGGGCACAAGGACAGCCGCGCAGCCGCGGACTCATGCAACGTAGCAAACGACGCATGGGCTCGCTTACTCGATCACCTCGTCGGCGGACACGAGAAGCTCTCGCGGGATCGCCAACCCCCGCACTGCGGCAGTTTTGCCATTGATCAGCAGATCAAATGCAGTCGACAGAATTCGAGTTTGCATTCAACCTGAAGGGCACCAAAGGCGGTGCTGCTGGTTGGTTGCTCGTTTACAGCGGCACCATTCCCATCCAGAACATTGTCTCGTCGCCGACATCGATATCGTACTTGCGCGCGAATGTCAGCTTGCCGTCATCGCCAATACGGAACACCGACAGGCCTGCGGGTATTGCCTTTACCGCATCGCCATCCCGCACATTCACCGGCAGATTGTGTTGCGCCACCAGTAGTCGCCCACTCGGGTCAATGTGAAAGGTACGCGGGTGGATCTTTTGGGTCTCGATGTGCTGGATCGGCATGGGCTCGCCGCTCGATTGATCGATCGCGTACACGACGATGCTGTTTTCACCGCCTTTGAACACCTGCTTGCCTTGAAATTCGGTCGTGGCCTGGGCACGATTGGCCCCGTAGACGAAACGGCCGTTCGGATGGACGTGAACCGTGCCGGCCGCCTGACGCGCCCTGATGTTGTTCGGCTCCGCCAGCGTCTCCGCGCGATATGCGATTTCCGGGTTGATCCCGCCCTTCTCCATCCGATGCATGTACATCTTGTTCTGCGTCTCGATCGACACATACATCCAAGGTTTGGTCGGATGAAAGTCGAGGTGCCGCGGGCCAAATTCCTTGCCTCCGTTGGGAGCAATCGACACTTCGTTCGTCAGCACGCCATCCTTGTAGTTGAAAACTTTCAGTGCACCCGGGTCCTCTGCCTTGGTGGGGGTGCCCTCGTTGCCGCGGGTTACCAGGACCGCCAGCCGATTGTCGGGTGTCGTGCGCACCTGGTGGGCAAAGATGCCGGCGTTGATCGGACCCGGCTGGGTCACCTCTTCGCCCGGCGTGAAGTCCGTTTGATGCGGTAGATGCGCAACGCGCTCGGATTGTTGAATGCCACCAGAATGTTCTCAGAAGGAATGTCCAGGCTGATGTGGATAGGGCGCGTCGGCAGCCGTATCGGGGCCCCGTGCCGGCTGAGAGCGCCGGTCGCGGGATCGATGCTGAATGCGGTGACGTGGTGCTCGGTCCCGGCCTTGCCATAACCGGAAGCACTGCTGCTGGAAGCGACATATAGATAGCGTCTCGATGCATGCGGCCAGGCATACTGCACCCCGGCAGGCAGCGTGACTGTTTCCCTTTTGATCAACTCCGCGCTCGCGACATCGACGTCGTAGTGCGTGAGGTCGGCCCCCACATTTGCATAAAGCGCGACCTTCCGGGACGCCTGCTGGGCGGAAGCCATTCCGGGCGCGGTGATGCTACCGGCGGCGAGCGACAAGAAGGTTCGGCGGTTGAACATGACACTTCACCCTGCATTGATTTTGCCATCGATTCCAAGGCAACCCCGATATCCCGCGGCGCCGACGGCAGCTGCCATATTACTGGCGGCGCAGCTCCTTTGCCAAGCGGCGAAGATGGCGGTTCATTGCCGGCGCAGCGAATTGCTGCAACATGAGCCGCCGTATATTGACGGGCAAAACGCGAATTGCCGTCTCGCGGCCTGATGTCGGCTTCCGCGGGCTGCGGACATGCCGTCGCATTACACTGGCAAATGCGGTAGCCTGCTCACCCATATTTCGCATAGAGACGCGAGATGAAACTACCACGCAGAACCTTTCTGCGTCTGAGTGCCGCCGCCGCGGCCCTGCGCGTCACTTCGTCGACAGCGTGGGCGCAAGCCTATCCCGTGCGGCCAGTGCGAGTGATCGTTCCGTTTGCGCCCGGTGGGCAGGTGGATGTTACCGCGCGCCTGATCGCACAACGGCTGTCCGAACAGCTTGGACAACAGTTCTATGTTGAGAACGCCCCGGGTGGGGGTGGCACGATCGGCACAGGCCGCGCAGTTCAGGCAGCGCCTGACGGGCATACGATCCTCATTCATGATGAGATCGCCTTCACTGCAAGTCCCAGCCTCTACCGCAAGGTACCCTACGATGGCACGCGCGATTTCGACCCGGTGACCATTCCGGCTACCACGATGCAGGTACTCGCGGTGCATCCCTCAATTGAGGCGCGCTCCATTCAGGAGCTGGTCGCGCTGATTAAAGCAAACCCGGGCAAATACAGCTACGCTTCGGCCGGCGTCGGAACGGGCGCGCACCTGACAGGCGAGCTGTTCCGCGGCTCGCTTGGCCTCGATCTCGTGCACGTGCCCTACAATAGCGGAGGACAAGCAATCGCGGCGGCCGTCGGCGGTCATACGCCCATTTCTTTCGGATCGCCGGCCGCGACCATTCCGCAAGTGAACGATGGCAAGTTGCGCGCTCTCGCCGTCGGCGGAAAGAAGCGCGTGCGCGAGCTGCCGGGCATCCCGACCATGCGCGAGGCGGGCTTTGCAGAAGTGGAATGTGATGCATGGATCGTGGTTCTGGTACCAGCCGGCGTGCCAACGGATATCGTTGCGCTGCTTCACGACGAGATCGCCCGCGCCGTCGCATTGCCGGAGGTGGAAGCGCGCCTGGTTGCGCTTGGCTTTGAGCCGTTCACGGCAACTCCGGACGAGGTCGCGGCTCTGATCAAGAGCGAGCTTCCGAAATGGGCTGGCGTCATTCGCGCGGCGGGCATCAAGCCGAATTGAGATTGCGCTTGGTCTCGCAATGACGGTTTTCAACGTCATGGTGTCGGAGCGATTTTACGGCCACCAGCCCCGTTGGTGAGGTTACCCGAATGACCGATCCGGGTCTGAACGATTGCAGCTCGGCAAACAGGATCCTCAGGACGGTTCAATAATAGCGGCTTGCCGCATCAGCCCGGGCAGCCGTGTCGCTCCGGCCCGGCGGGCGCCACATCGACGCCGATGGCGCCGCCGCTCTCGATCGCATTCTTCAGGAAGCCGGAACCGCGGACCTGGTCGATGAACGCGTTGACGGCGGCCAGCGCCGCCGGCCGGTCCATCGGCACGATGATGTTCTGCGGGACATTGAACAGGTTGTCGGACAGCAGGCGCGAACCGGGCGTGCTGCTCATCAAGGTGGTCAGCCGCTGCCGGTTCGCGCCGAGCGCGTCGATGTCGCGCGCCAGCAGCGCCTTGCTGAGCTCCGCCGGATTGTTGGCGAGCTCCACCAAGGTCGCATGCTTGAGAATGCGCCTGAGGCAGAGCGTGATCGAATCGTTCTGCGTGCCGGCGATCTTCCGGTCGGGCTGGTCGACATCGGCAATGGCACGGATCGGCGAGCCGTCGAGCACCAGAAAGCTCTGGCGGACCAGCATATAGGTCTGGGAGAACGCGACGGTCCCGACGCGCGTGGCCTCATAGGCGACGAAGCCGATGTCGGCGGCACCGCTCTTGACCGCTTCGATGACGCTGGGAGGACTGGGAGCCGGCTTGAAATCGAGCGGGATGCCGGCGCGCTTGGCAAGCTCGCGCGCAAGGTCGGCAGAGGCGCCGCGCACTTCGCCGCTCGCCGGGTCGCGCACTGCCTGCGCCGGATTGCTGCCGAGATAGACGGCGCGCAGCGTGCCGCCGGGCGCGATGTCGTTGGCATCCGCCGGAGATGAAAAGCCGAAGGTCAACAGCACGGTGAGAATGGCAAACTTCATGGTATTACCTCCCGCATCGCAGGTGTCGCGATTCTATGTGAGGGCGAAAAAGCGGCGCGTCGCCGCCACGACGCGTCGCCGCAATGCCGCTTCGTCGATGCCGCACAGCTTTCCATCGTCGATGACGAGCCTGCCGTGCACGTAGACATGCCGGATGGCGCGGTCGGACATGGAATACACCATGTGCGATTCGAGCCGATCGCCGGGGACGAGCGCGATATCGGAAAGGTCGATCACCGTGAAATCCGCCCGCTGTCCCGGGGACAGGCTGCCGACCGGCAGCTCGGTGATCCGGCCGCCTTCGATCGTGGCCATCTTGATGATCTCGCCGGCGGTGATGGCTTGTGGATCGCCCGCAACCGACTTCTGCACCAGCGCCGCCATCTTCATCTCGTGAAAGATGCTCAGCGTGTTGTTGTCGAGGCCGCCGTCGGTGCCCAGCCCGACGCACATGCCGGCCTGCTTCATGGCGGCGATCCGCGCCGCAGCGTCGCCGAGGAACATGTTCGCCGTAGGGTTGTGCGAAACCTTCACCTGACGTCGGGCGATGAGATCGACTTCCTTTTCATCGAGATAGACGGCGTGGACGGCGACCAGGTCGGGCCGGACCAATCCGAGGTCCTCCATGCGGCCGATGGTGCTGCGGCCATGCTGGTCATGGATCATCTTCTCGGGTCCACGCGCATCGGCGACATGCATGTGCCACGCCGTCGAGTCTTCCTTGGCGGCCTGCGCGGCCGCCTCGATCATCTCCACCGAAGCGGCGTACAGGCTGTGGGCGGAGGGGCAGACCCGCACGGTGCGATGGTTCCGGTACGCGCCTGCAAGCTCGGCGTAGCGTCGGCGCGCTTGCGGTATGGTTTCGCGGATGGTCGCCGGCGCCTTGTCCCAGTCCATGAAGGTGCGCGCGAGCACGAGCCGAATGCCCAGGTCCTCCGCGGCCTTGATGGTCGCGAGAGCGTACTCGTTGCCGCGCCCGTTGAGATAGAAAAAATCGACCACCGTGGTGATGCCGTTCTTGAGCATCTCGGCGAATGCGAGCGCCGCGGCCACGTAGGCGTCATCGGGGGTGAAATCCGCCGCGTGCTTGTACACGATTTCGTGCAGCCATTTCAGCAACGGCAGATCGTCGCCGCAGCCGCGCAGCATCGAGTGGAACGCGTGCGTGTGCGTGTTGACCGTGCCCGGGAATATGGCGCAATCCGCAAACTCGCGCACGGCCCGCAAGCGCGACCGGTCGTGCCGGATCTCGGCGATGGTGCCGTCGCGAATGCCGAGGCACACGCCCGGCTGGAAGCGGCCATCCACGAACACCCGATCCGCGCTGTACCAATCCATCTCTCTTGCCTATGCCGTGATGCCCATGGCGTCTTGCAGGACGGCGACGATCTCGCCGAAACGTGCAAGCGTGCGCATTCGCGCGCTGCGCGGCCGCGGCAGATCGATGGTCACGTCCAAGGCGAGCTTGCCGGGCCGCGCCGTCATCACCAGGACGCGGTCGGCGAGCAGGACCGATTCGGAGATGCTGTGCGTCACGAACAGGACGGTCTTCGGCCGCTCCTGCCAGATGTGCAGCAGCTCAAAGCCCATTTCGTCGCGCGTGAGAGCGTCGAGCGCGCCGAACGGCTCGTCCATCAGCAAAAGTCTGGGATCGAGCAGGAGCGCGCGCGCGAGCGAGACGCGCTGCGCCATGCCGCCGGAAAGCTCGTGCGGATACTTCTGCTCGAAGCCCTGGAGACCGACGAGCTTGAGCAGACCGAGCGCGCGCTCGCGCATCGCCGCGTCGCGCTGTCCGAGCGCCTCGGCGGGGAACAACACGTTGTTGATGGCCGTGCGCCAGCGCAGCAGCACCGGGCTCTGGAACACCATGCCGAGACGCTCCAGCGGTTCGGTCACGGTGCGGCCATCGACCAGGACCTTGCCGCGCGATGGCGGCAACAGGCCCGCAACCATCTTGAGAAGCGTGCTCTTGCCACAGCCGCTGGGCCCGAGAATTGCCACGAACTCGCGCTCGCGCACCTGCATCGACATGGCCTCGACCGCGAGCACGCGGCCCGTGCGCGTGACGTACTCCCGCGCCACCTCCTGCAGATCGACCGATGCCGGAAGGATCAAATCTGCGTCACCTCCTCCAGCGCCGGATCGGCTTGCTTCCACGGCACCAATGCCATCTCGAGCAGCACGATGGCGGCGTAGAGAATCAGGCCAAAAAGCGAGATGAGCGCGATGGCCGCGAGCGCCAGCGACGTATTGAGATTGTTGTTGGCGATCAGGATCAGGTAGCCGAGGCCCCGGTTCGAGCCGACGAATTCCCCGATGATGGCGCCGATCACGGCGAGCGTCGAGGCAACCTTGAGCCCGCTGAAGAGATGTGGCAGCGCGCTCGGAAAACGGATCGACCAGAGCACCCGCCACCAGTTGAGGCGCAGCACGCGCGTGAGATCGAGCAGATCGCGCTCGATGTCGGAGAGCCCCACCGTGCCGTTCACGACCATTGGGAAAAAGGCGACAAGGAAGGTCACCACCACGATCGGCAGCGGTCCCAGCCCGAACCAGATCAGGAAAAGCGGAGCAAAGGCGATCTTCGGAACGATCTGCAGGATCACCAGCGCCGGGGTGAGCACCTGCGCGAGCACGCGCGAGTGCACGATGATCACGGCGAGAAGCAGCCCGACCACAATCGCGACGGCGAATCCTGCCAGCGCAACGCTGATCGTTGCAAGCACGTGGGGTATCCAGTTCGTGCCGAACGCCGCCGCCGTTCTCCAGACGGCCAGAGGTCCCGGCAGGACGAACGCCGGTATCGGAAACAGCGTGACGATGAGCTGCCAGAGTGCCACCAAACCCGCGAGAGTTGCCAGCGGCGTCCCGAAAAAGCGCAGCCTATCGCTTGCGCTGCGCGTGTGCCCACTCGATGAAGTCATTGGTGTAGATCTCGGCCGGAGCTGGTCTTCTCGCAAGCGTCCAGTACTTTGCCGTGAGGTCGATCGTTGCCGCCATCTTGGCAGCGTCGAGCACGCCGAGACCCTTCGACTTCGTCGTCGGATCCCACACCACGCGGTCGATGCTCTTGGCCGACGCGACGATGTAGTCGCGGTCGAACTCCGGATGCGCCTTCATGATCGTCGCCGCGGCAACCGCGGGATCGCCGATGGCATCCTCATAGCCCTTGAGCAGCGCGAGCGTGAAGCTTCTCAGGACGTCGGGCCGAGCCAGCATCTTCGCGCCGGCAATCGTCATCACGCTGTATTTCTCGATGTGCTCGCTGTAGGGCCACGTCACCATGGTCTTGCCGGCCGCCTTGATGGCCTTATCGAAAAGCACCTCCTTTTCCGAGAAGGAGCCGGCCGAGTCGATGCGTCCTGCCGCCAGCAATGGAATGCGGGTGGGCGCGTCCATGTTTTGCACCTTGACCTTGGAAAAATCCGCGCCTGCGCGCTCCATCACCGGCGCCAGCAGGATGATGCAGATGTCTCCCGGCGGTCCGCCGATGGAGCGTCCTTCCATTTCCTTCGGCAACTTGATGTTCGCATCCTGCGCGGCCGAGTAGAGAGCGCAGGGTTCCTGCATGTAGCCGCCCATGACGGCCTTGACCTGCTGGCCCTCGGCGAGCGCCTGGATCAGCGGCACCGGGTCGGCAAAGCCGATATCCGCCGCTCCGGCGACAAGCTTTTTCACGGTATCGGCGGAGCCGAAGCCGCGCTGGATGTCGGGGTCGAGTCCCGCCTGCTTGAAATAACCCTTGTCCCTGGCAACGAAGAACGGGCCATGATCCCCCTGGATCGTGAAATTCATCAGCACGACGATCTTCTCCTGCGCGAAGACCGCCGTGGAGGAAAGCAACCAGGCAAACGCGACATGGCAGGCCAGAAAACGATGCATCACATCCTCCGCCCAGGCGCCCGTTACAAAATCAGATTAGATTAGAGCTTTTCGCGCCGGTTACCAGCTTTTTGCCGTTCGCTCGGTCGCCTCGTCGGCGCGCGTCCGCAGCGGCGGTGCCCTGCCGTAGGCAGGCGCGCGCGTCACTCCGTCTTCCACGGAATGGCCTTGCGCTCGATCTCCGCGAACAGCACGGACGTGATCAGGCCCAGCACGCCAATGGTCACGATGCCCACGAACATGACGTCGACCTGCAGGAGCTCCCAGGAGTTCCAGATCAGGTAGCCGATGCCGCTCTTGGTGGCGACGAACTCGGAGGCGACCAGCACAATGAAGGAGACCGCAAGCGCGATGCGCAGCCCCGCGAAGATCGTCGGCAACGCGCCGAAGAACACGATGCGGGTGAACATCACCATCTGGCTGGCGCCGTAATTCTTGGCCACGTCCCAGTAGATCTTCTCGATATTGGCGGCGCCGACATAGGTGTTCACGATCACCGGGAAGAACACGGCGATGGCGACCAGCGCGATCTTGGACGCATCGCCGAACCCGAAAGCGAGGAGCAGCAGCGGCATCAACGCGATCTTCGGGATCGGAAACAGCGCGGCAATGAGCGGATCGAAGAAGATGCGCACCGGCTTGAACATGGCCATGAGCAGCCCCACCGCGACCGCCGGCACGGCGCCGATGACATAGCCGACGAGCACGCGGTAGAGCGTCACCGCGACGTGCCATTCCAACTCGCCTGAGGCGGCGAGCGTGATGAAACGCCGCCCGATATCGCTCGGCGCAGGGATGAAGCGCCGGTCGCCGATGCCGCACATCAGCAGCACCTGCCAGAGCACGATGAGGCCGATCGGCGAGATCAGATAGAGCAGCCGCTCTCGGGTCTTGCCGCTCATGCCTGCGCCTCCGCCCGCGCGCGGGTCACCTCGTCCTCCAGCACGCGCCAGATGTCGAGCTTGAGCCGGCCGAACTCGGCGGATGCGGACAGGGTCAGCAGGTCGCGCGGGCGCGGGAATGGGACGTCGATGATCTTCTTGATGCGGCCTGGCTGCGCGGTCATCAGCACCGTGCGGTCGCCCAGCAGCAGCGCCTCCTCGATGGAATGGGTGATATAGACCACCGTCTTGCGGGTGTCCTCCCAGATGCGCAGGAGCTCGGCCTGCAGCAGCGTGCGGTTCTGCGCGTCGAGCGCGGCGAAGGGCTCGTCCATCAGCAGCATGCCGGGATCGGTGACGAAGGCGCGCGCAATGGCGCTGCGCTGGCGCATGCCGCCGGAGAGCTGGTGCGGATAATGCCGGCGAAACCTTGTGAGACCGACGAGCTTCAGCGCGGCCTCCACCCGCGCCGCCGACTGCACCGACGGCACGCCGCGGGTCATCAGCCCGAAGCCGACATTGGCCTCCACGCTCATCCAGGGAAACAGTCCGCTCTCCTGGAACACCATCGCATTGATGACGGTCCAGCCGGGCGCCTCGACCTTGATCGTGCCGCTCGATTGGGTGTCGAGGCCCGCGAGAATGCGCAGCAGCGTTGATTTCCCGCAGCCCGACGGACCGACGATGCAGACGAACTCACCCGGCGACACCTCGAGGCTGACGTCATCGAGGGCGAGGACGCGACCCTGACCGCTGCGATATTCCTTGCGCAACCCGGCGATCTCGACCGCCGCGCCGCGCCGTTCAACCGTCATCGACGTTCCCGATCAGCGGCAGCCCGGGAGCCTGCTCTCCTTGTTCTCCAGCTCCCAGGGGGGAAGCTTCTGCAAGGCATGTTCGGCATAGCTCGCATCGACCAGCCGCTCGGGCGGAAACTCGACATTGCTCATCCTGTTCTTGCGGTACCAGGCCTGCATGTCGAGCATGCTTGCAATATTGATGCGGCCGTTCGGGCTGCGCGCTGGCCAGGGATATTTGTGCAGCAGCTCCGAGCGGGTTTCCGTCCCGGTGCGGATCGAAAGCTCGATCATCTCGGCGCGAATCGCGCCGCCGTGATAGGCTTGGCAATAGTCGCGGATGCCGCGCAGATAGGCGACGTAATAATTGCGCAGGAGCTGCTGGTTCGCCTTCGCCCAATCGGTGTTGACCATGCTCACGGCGATGGTCAGCGGGTGCGGCTTGACCAGGTCGTCCGGGCTCTTGAAATTTACGGCATGCCCGCCATCGAGCAGTTGCGCCGTGAACGGCGGGATGGCGATGGCGGCATGGATCGCCTTGTTGGCAAAGGCTATCGCGTATTGCGTAAACGGCAGCACCTTGATGTCGACGTCGTTGAGCGTCAATCCGTCGGTCTCCAGGAGCTTGCCGACTTCGTAGGTCGAGACCGCGCCCTGGCCATTGGTGGCGATGGTCTTGCCCTTGAGCTGGCGCAGCGTCGTGATGTCGTCCTTGAGATCGGGCCGCAGCATCAGGTTGTGCCCTAGCGGGCTCGACACGCGGTCGAGCACCATGGTCACCGGCAGGTTCTTCTCCAGCGCATTGAAATAGGCCGCGGAAATCCCGCCTTCCACCATCTGCAGCTGGTTTTGCGCCAACAGCGCAATGGAATTGGCGGCGGTGTCGAGATTCTCATTCACCACCTTGATGCCGTAATCCTTGAAATAGCCCTTCTCGACCGCCCACAGAATGGCGACCGTCGAGATCGAGCGCACCGTGCCGATCTTGACGGTGGTCTCCTGCGCATGTGCGGCTGGCGCGCCGACGAAGACGGCAATGCAGGCAAGGAGAGCGTGCTGAACTGCGGGCATCGTCGCTTCCTTCCGCTGTCGCTGTAGCTCAATGCGGGCTACGAACGTTGGTCAGTAGTCGTCAGGCGCGGTTGATGAAATAGCGTCCTTCGTCGTCGCGATCGAGACCGTGACCGCGCAGCGCATCGAGTGCGAGCACGATCTCGCGGCCATCACGGCTGCCCACTGCGGTCATCAGTTGCTCGAAGAACTTCGGACCGTCGGCAAGCGCCGCCTCGAGCGAGGGGAAACGGGGACCCGTAAGGCGCGGCGGCTCGGGCACGCGCCTTTCGATGCGCGCACCGGTTCCGAACGGCCAGGTCAGGTCGAAGCCGGCCTTGGCACCCGTGCGGGTGCCGCTCGTGAGCGAAGGGTCGAGCGGCAGCGTGCGCATGCCCGGCAGCACGACGAGATCGCGGTCGGGCTGGAAGCGGGTGGCGAGCGCCCAGTCCATCTGCTCGTCGGAGAAGATGTCGATGTCGGGATCGACGACGAATACGTTCTTGACGTTGACCAGGGCGCCGAAGCAGGCCGCGATCGCATTGCGTGCCTCGCCGGGCACGCGCTGGCGCAACGCCACGCGCAGGTTGAACATGCCGCCGCTCGACCCCGTGGCATGAACCGCGATGGGCTCGCGCACCGCGGTCTCAAGGGCGCGCCAGATCATGACTTCGGTGCGCAGCGCGTTGAGGAGCGCGGTATCGGTGCGGGCGAGCGACCACCCGCTGATGGTCGAGGTCTGAAACAGCGCATCGCGACGCCGCGTGATGGCGGCGAGATGGAAAACCGGGTTGCGCTTGAGCGCGCCGTAATAGCCGAGAAACTCGCCGTAAGGACCCTCCGGCTCGACATGTCCGCGGGCGTCCAGATAACCCTCCAGCACCCATTCCGCGTCGGCGGGCACCCGGATGTCATTGGTCATGCATTTCACCACCGGCAACGGAGCATCGCGCAGCGATGAGATGAGCCCGAGCTCATCGATCGGGAGCCGCATGACGGCGGCGATGTGATCGACGGGATGCGCGCCGACGACGAAGCTGATCGGCAGCTCCTTGCCGGCGCCGGAGCTCGCTTCGTAGATCGCGCGCAGATCGCTTGGCGCGGAGAGGTCGATTCCGGCCTCCCGGCGCCCGCGCAGCATCAGCCGGCGCACGCCGACATTGCTCCAGCCGGTCTTCGGATCGGTGACGATGTCCATCGCAGCGGAAATATAGGGTGCGCCGTCGGCGCCATGGCCGAGATGGACCGGCAGCGAGGTTAGATCGGCGGCATCGCCGGTGGCAACGATCCCCTGCGCCGGCGCATCTGCGTGCGCGAGCTCGACGATCTCGGGCTTGTTGCGCAGCCGGCGAACGAGCTCGGGCAGCAGCTTCGCCGGTGCGACGCCGAGCGCGCGTGCAATGCGCGCGCGGCTGCCGGCGACATTGCCGACGAGCTCGTGGCGCTCGCGGCCCACCGAGCGGAACATGACCGCTCGCGGATTGCCTTCGAGGATCGCCGCCACGTCGGCGAGATCGACAGGCGCGCTCACGGTCTCGAGCTCATCGCCGAGCTCCTCGACGAAGCGCCGCAGTCGGAATCGCTCGACATCGGCCGTCGCGGTGCTTGCTTGTGCCTTTTCAGCGATGCCCATGCGGTCGATCGGGTGTGTGGCCGGCGCTGATCATAGCGGATACACCTGTGCGGTCGACACGTGCGCCGAAGGAAAAGCGATGACTTCGATCGACGGCCGAAGCGGCGACGCCGCCCGCCCGCGCGGCCGCTACATCGGCCGGCCGCTGCCGCGGTTCGAGGAGCTGCGGCTCGTTCGCGGCGGCGGCCGCTACACCGACGACATATCGCTGCCGGGAGAAGTCTTTGCTGTGTTCGTGCGCTCGCCGCACGCCCATGCAGAGATCACAGCCATCGACAGCTCGACAGCTCGTGCTTTCCCCGGCGTCCTGGCCGTGCTCACCGGCGAGGACTACGTCGCCGACGGCCACATCGGCATGTCGCATTTTCCCAATCCGGCCGATGCGATCGATGTTCACACTGCGAGCTTCCAGCCCTCGCCGCAGCGCAGGATCCTCGACGAGCTCCAGCTGCCGCTCGTGGTCGGCCGCGTGCGCTATGTCGGCGAGGCGGTCGCCGTGGTGGTGGGCGAGACCCTCCTTGCCGCGCGCGACGCTGCCGAAGCGGTCAAGGTCGACTACGACGTTCTCCCCGCCGTGACCGATGCCATGGCAGCGCTGGCGAGGGAAGCGCCCGCGCTATGGCCGCGCGCACCGCAAAACGTGGCGCTCGACCACGAGCTCGGCAATCGCGGCGAGGTCGAGGCTGCCATCGCAGGTGCGCATGTCGCGGTGGCGCAGAGCATCCGCAATCAGCGCACCGCCAGCGCCTTCCTGGAGCCGCGTTCGGCGATCGGGAGCTACGACGCGGCCGGGCGCGGCTATACGCTGATCTCCGGCTGCCAGGGCGTGCATCGCGTGCGCCAGCCGCTGGCACTTTGCCTCAATGTGCCGCCCGAACGCGTGCGCGTGATCTGCCCGGACGTCGGCGGCGCCTTCGGCGCGCGCACGAATCTCTATCCCGAGCAGGTCATCGTCGCCTGGGCGGCGCGCCGCCTCGGCCGGCCGGTGAGATGGACGGCGGACCGCAACGAGGCGTTCCTCACCGACTATACCGCGCGCGACCTCGTCACCAGCGCGCGGCTTGCCTTCGACCGGGATGGCCGCATGCTCGCGCTTGCGCTCGAGCTCACCGCCAATATCGGCGCGCACACGGTCTCCTATGTGCCGCTCAGCAACGGCTATCGCGTGGCGCCGACGGTCTATGATGTGCCGCTGGCCTGCGTGCGGCTGCGCGGCGTCATGACCAACACGGTGCCCACCGCGCCCTTTCGCGGCGCCGGGCGGCCGGAAGCGACCGCCGTCATGGAGCGGCTCATCGATCTTGCGGCGAAGCGCCTCGAGATCGATCGCGTCGAGCTGCGGCGCCGCAACATGATCTCGCGCGACAAGCTGCCCCATCGCACCGCCACCGGGCTCACCTATGACAGCGGCGATTTCTCCGGAAATCTTGCTCGCGCGCTCGAGATCGCGGACTGGAACGGGTTTGCCGCGCGCCGCCGCGAGGCGAGGAAACGCGACCGGCTGCGCGGCATCGGGGTTGCCAGTTACGTCGAGACGCCGGTCGGCATGCCCCATGAGCGCATCGCCCTCAAGGTGGCGGGCGACGGCCGCGTCGACCTCGTGGTGGGAACGCAGTCGAGCGGGCAGGGGCACGAAACGAGCTTCCGGCAGGTGATCGCCGATGCGCTCGGGATCGAGCCCGAGGCGGTCAATTTCATCGGTGGCGACAGCGCGGTGCTCGCTTCCGGCGGCGGCACCCATTCCGACCGCTCCATGCGGCTTGCCGGTTCGTTGATGATGGAAGCTTCGCGCATGGTGATCGAGAAGGCGCGGGCGATCGCCGCCGTCATGCTCGAAGTCGCAGAGACCGATATTGCCTTTACCGACGGGTTGTTCGTGGCGCCGAACAGCAATCGGCGCCTGACCCTGTTCGATATCGCCGGCGCCATTGACGGGCTTGCCGGCCTGCCGGAGGATTTACGCGGGCCGCTCGCGGCGGAGGCGACCTTCACCGGACGCATTGCGGCTTATCCCACCGGCGCCGCGGTATGCGAGGTCGAGGTCGATCCCGATACCGGAACAGTCGAGATCGCTCGCTACAGCTCGGTCGACGACGGCGGCCAGGCGATCAATCCCCTCATCCTGCACGGCCAGGTGCATGGCGGGGTGGCGCAGGGCGTGGGCCAGGCGATGCTGGAGGCGGCGGTTTACGAGCCCATATCGGGGCAGCTCATCTCGGCGAGCTTTCTCGATTATGGCATGCCGCGCGCGGATCATTTCCCGGTCTTCGATGTCGAGCTCACCGAGGACCCGACCCAAGGCAATGCGCTGCGCGTCAAGGGCGGCGGCGAGGCCGGCATCACGCCGAGCCCGGCGGCGCTGATCAATGCCGTGGTGGACGCGCTCGGCGATTTCGGCATCGAGCACCTCGACATGCCGGCGACGCCGCAGCGCGTCTGGTCCGCGCTGCGCGCGGCAGGGAGAGAGCAAACATGATCGCCCACACCATGACCATCGGCGAGATCGAGGTTACAGCGGTGAGCGACGGGCTGCTCGCGACCTCGCTCGAGGTGGTGCTTGATCCAGACACGGCCGCAATCGAGCGGCTCGCCGGGAAGCGCGTTTCCGACCCCGTCCACATTGCGGTGAACGCCTTCCTGTTCCGGCACCATGGGCGCTGGGCGTTGATCGACACCGGTGCCGGCAACACCATGGGGCCGACATTGGGAAAGCTCGTGGACAATCTGCGTGGGCTCGGCGTCCAGCCGGAAGAGATCGAGACCGTCTTGCTCACCCACTTGCATCCCGATCATTCCAACGGGCTGATCGACGCGCAAGGCCGCGCCATTTATCCCAACGCCGAGCTGATGCTGCACGAGCTGGAAGCAGGTTTTTGGCTCGATCGCGAGGAATCGACGGGGTCGAGCGATCGCATCCGCCGCAATATCGCCAAGGCCGCGGTGACGACGGCGCCGTACCGCAGCCGCCTGCGCCGGATCCGCGACGGCGAGGTGATGCCGGGCGTGTCCGCGGTGCTGCTCGCGGGACATACGCCGGGTCATACCGGCTGGCTCCTTCAGTCCGGCGGTGACGGCGTGCTCATCTGGGGCGATGTCGTTCATCTCGCGTCCATTCAAATCCCGCGCCCGGACACCGGCCTGGTTTACGATGTCGATGCGCAGGCCGCGTGCGCGACGCGCAGGCGCCTGTTCGACCGCCTTGCAGCCGAGCGGCTCAAGCTCGCCGGCGCGCATATGGATTTTCCCGGCTTCGGCAGCATCATCCGGGACCGGGCCGGCTTTCGCTTCGAGTCCCTCATGCCGGCCGGCTGATCGCTATGACGAGTAGCAAACTCTGTATACCTCCCCCTTGCAGGGGGAGGTCGACTGCCTTGGCTTCGCGAAGCCAAGGCAGTCGGGTGGGGGTCCTCTCGACGCACGAGCTTGTTGCAGTGGACCCCACCCGGCTCGCTTTGCTCGCCGACCTCCCCTTTCAGGGGAGGTATGGAGCTTGCCGGACGGCCATATGCGATCGCCCTGCATTTCAGGGGGAGTACAGCGCGCTCGCCTTCGCGATTTTCCAACGTAAGCGCCAACAGCGTCGTTGCGCGGCGAAGGGCGTGTCAATAAACTGGCTGCGAATGACCGGCATCAGGCGTGCGGCCGGTCCGGGACGCATCAAGGCAGGATCGACACCATGAACATCCGCGAAACCGCGCCTCGCATCACCGAGCTCGAGAAGATTTCCACGCGCACCGACACGCGCGATTATCTCGCCAAGGCGGCGGCGGTGAAGGAGAAGCTCAAGGACTGGCTGGTCGTCGATGTCGATGCCCATGTCAACGAGACATCGTTCTGGCCGGAGGTCACCGAGCGCATCGACAACGACGTTCTGCGCTACATCGCGCAGGCGTTTCGTGATCGCACCGGTTCGCCGCCCGGCCTTTTGAACCCCAATGGACCGCTCTACCAGGACGTCGGCGGCCGCATCATGCACCAGCAGGCGCTGGCCGAGCCGACGCCGCCCGGGCTGCATCGCCAGGTCCAGCTCTGCCAGCGCGCCATGGACGCGATGGGCATCGATTACATGGTGGTGTTCCCGACCCCCATGCTGTCGCTCGGCATGCACCCGCAGGCCGACGCCGAAGTGGCGCTGGGCAATGCCTATAACCGCTGGCTGATCGAGAAGATCCTGCCGCAGGATTCCCGCCAGAAGGCGTTGCTCTATCTCCCGTTCAATGATCCCGACGCGTGCGTCGAGACGGTCGAACGGTTTGCCGACGCGCCCGGCGTCGTTGGCTTCTCCGTGACCTCGACGCGCCACAAGCCGGTCTGGCACAATTCCTACATGCGCCTCTACGCCGCGCTGCAGGACGTGGGCAAGCCGCTCGGCTTCCATGCCGGCTTCACCTGGGGCGATCCGTCCTTCGCGCAGCTCAACCGCTTCATCGGCATGCACTCCCTGTCGTTCGCGCATTTCAACATGATCCACATGACCAACTGGGTGCTCAACGGCATTCCGGAGCGCTTCCCCAAGCTCAAGGTGATCTGGATCGAGAGCGGACTGGCCTGGATTCCATTTCTCATGCAGCGGCTCGATACCGAGTACATGATGCGCACGTCCGAATGTCCGCTGCTCAAGCGCAGGCCGAGCGAGTACATGCAGGACATGTACTACACCAGCCAGCCGCTCGAGCGCAGCAACCTCAAGCTCACGCAGGCGACGATGGAGGCCATGCGGGCGGAGACGCAGCTCCTCTACGCCTCCGACTGGCCGCACTGGGACTTCGATGCGCCGAGCTCGATCACCAAGCTGCCTTTCCTCGACGAGCAGGCCAAGCGCAACATTCTGGGGCTGACCGCTGCGCGGCTGTTCGGGCTCGACGTGCCGCCGGCAAAATCCGGCAAGAAGGCGCCGGCGCAGCCGGTCGCGGTTCCGGCCGAATGAACACCCCCCCCCTCCCTAACCGGGTCACTCGCTCGCGCTCACAACGCACCGTGAGCGCGTCCGCGGTGAAAGCCGACGTCGCCGACCCGGTCGCGGCGTTTTGCGCGTCGGCGGACGAGGCGATCAGCAACGGCAACCCGGACCTGGTGGCGGACGAAACCCTCCAGCGCGCTTTCTCGGCGGCGGTGCGGCTCTATGCCGCCAAGTGGGAGGGTCGCGCGGCGGAGCTTGCGCCGTTCGGCGACCGGCCGGTGAATGCGACCGAAGCCGTGACCGCGATCTGCGCGATCATGCGCGCCGCCGATCTCAACTTTTTCGATCTGCAGATGTGGTACCGCCGCGCCCGCAATGAATGACAATGGGGTGAAACAATGAACGAGATCATGGTGGGCGAATTGCGCGAGTTCGCCGAGGGCGGCTACCGCGTGCTGCGCGTCGACGAGTTCGAGTTCGGGGTCTTCCGGCAAGGCGACCGGCTGGTCGCCTACGAGAACCACTGTCCGCACGACGGCGGCCCCGTCTGTCAGGGCAAGGTGATCCCGCGCGTCGAGGAAGAGCTCGCCCCCGACCGCACCAGCCGCGGTCTGCGCTTCTCCGAGGCGCGCAACATCGTCTGCCCATGGCACGGCTGGGAATTCGACATCGCGACCGGCCGTCATTGCGGCGATCCGAAATATCGCCTGCGGCCGGTTAATGTCAGGGTACAGGACAACCGCGTCTATGTGACGGTGCCGGGCGCCGCGTAGGGTGGGCTAAGGCGCGTCCACGCTCTATCCGCGTGGGCAAAATCGCACGTAGACAAGTTTACGCAGTCTGCGCAAGCTTGACTGCGCCGCCGAGCCCACCATTCAACAGCACAGCAGGCGATTTTGCCCACCCTACAACGTGTTCAATGACTGCCCTCGCATGACCGCGTCCCACATCGAGCTGAGCATTGCGCTCTCGGACAATGAGCGCACGCGGCCGCTGATCGAGGGCGAGGTCGTCGCGCAGGGGATCAAGCTCGTTCCGACCATGATCCACCCGTCGGAAATGTTCTGGCGGCAGCTGCGGTTCGGCGAGTTCGACGTCTCCGAGATGTCGATGTCCTCGCTCATCATCTCGCTCGCGCGCGGCGACACCCGCTGGGCGGCGATCCCGGTGTTCACCATGCGCAAGTTCTTCCACACCAGCATCATCGTGCGCAACGATTCCGGCATCGCGACCCCCGCGGATCTGCGCGGCAAGCGCATCGGCGTGCCGGAATATCAGCAGACCTGGGCGATCTGGTCGCGCGGCGTGCTGCAGCACGAGTTTGGTGTTCATGCCGGCGAGATCGAGTGGTTCATGGAGCGCAACCCCGACAAGAGCCACGGCGGAGCGACCGGCTTTCGCGCCCCGCAAGGCGTGCGCGTGAACCAGATACCCCCCGCCAGCAACATCGGCGAGATGCTGGTGCGCGCCGAGCTCGACGGCGCGCTGCATTATCTGGTGGACAGGAATTTGGTCGACCGCAGCAGCGTCGATGTGTCGGCGGTGACCCACCACCTGTTTCCCGATCCTGCCGCCGAAGGCCGCCGCTTCTATGCCAAGACCGGGCTGTTCCCCATCAATCACACGGTGGTGCTGCGGCGCTCCCTGCTGCAAAGCCATCCCTGGGTCGCCCTCAACCTCTTTTCCGCGTTCGTCGCGGCGAAGGAGAAAATCGCGCGCTGCGGAAGATCGTATCTGCACTGGTATCTCGAGACCGGGTTGCTCGATGCCGGCATCGAGCGCACGCTCACCGAGCAGGATCCGTTGGCCTACGGCGTCAAGGCCTCGCGCGCGGTGCTCGAGACCATCGCGCGCTATGTTCACGAGCAGGGATTGAGCGCGCGTCGCGTCGAGCTCGACGAAATCTTTGCTGCCAGCACGCTCGATCTTTGAGTGAAGGGGAGCGTGAGGAAAGGATACGACTACGTCATCGTCGGTGCCGGCTCGGCCGGGTGCGTCCTGGCCAACCGGCTGAGCGAGGACGCCGGCGCGAGCGTGCTGCTGATCGAAGCAGGCCCACGCGATGTCCACCCCTTCATCCATATCCCGCTCGGCATGGGCAAGATGCACGAGCGTGACATGTTCAATTGGGGCTATGTCACCGAGCGCGAGCCCAACCTGAATGGCCGCAGGATCGAGGCGATGCGCGGCAAGGTGCTGGGCGGCTCCTCATCGATCAACGTGATGGCCTACACCCGCGGCCATCGCGCCGACTACGACCGCTGGGCGCAAAAGGGTGCGCGCGGGTGGTCCTATGCCGACGTGCTTCCTTATTTCAAGCGCTGCGAGACCTGGGAGGGCGGCGAGAACCCGTGGCGCGGCGGATCGGGGCCGATCGGCACCGAGTTCGCCAAGACCCGCGATCCCGTCTACGGCGCCTGGATCGAGGCGGCAAAGGCAGCCGGCATGCCGGTGACGGACGACTACAACGGCGAGGCGCAGGAGGGGTTCGGGCGCGGTCAATATACCATCCGCGACGGCTACCGTTCGTCGGCGTCCACCGCCTATCTCAAGCCGGCGCGCAAACGGCCCAACCTGACCGTCGCGACCGGTGCGCAAGCCCGCCGGGTGATCATGCGGGGGACGCAGGCAGCCGGCGTCGAATATGGCACGGCGCGCGGCGAGCGTCATCGAGGTTGAGGCCGGTCGCGAAGTGATTCTCTGCGCCGGCTCCTTCAACACCCCGCCGCTGCTCATGCGCTCGGGCATCGGCCCGGCGGCGCATCTGAGCGAGATGGGCATCAAGGCCGTCGTCGATCTGCCGGTCGGCAGGAACCTGCAGGACCATCTCGCGGTGATCATCTTCTTTGCCCGGCCTGACGAGAGCACCTTTCGCCGCGACATGCGGTTCGACCGCATGGCCGCCGCGATGATCCGGGCCTATTTCTTCGGTACCGGGCCCGGCACCGTCGTCCCCGGGGGCTTGCATGCCTTCATCAAGACGCGGCCCGAGCTCGCGGTGCCCGATATCGAGTTCATGTTCCGCGGCGCGCCCGCGCAAACGCATCTCTGGTTTCCCCTGCTGCGGCCCGCGTATGCGGACGGCTACGGCATACGTCCGACGCTGCTGCATCCGGACAGCCGCGGGGAGATCCTGCTGCGCTCGAGCGACCCCGACGCGCCGCCGCGCATCATCTATAATTTCTTCTCCGCGCCCGACGATCTGCCGCGCCTGCGCGAAGGCTTCAAGCGCGCCCGGCTGGTCGCCTATCAGCCGCCCATGGATGCCTACCGCGGCAGCGAAGTCTCGCCCGGCGCGGCGGTGAAGACCGATGCCGAGATCGACGAATTCATCAGGGGGACGGCGATCACCGCGCATCATCCCTGCGGGACCTGCGCCATGGGGATCGGCCCTGATGCCGTCACCGATGCCGAGCTGCGCGTGCGCGGGGTCGAGCGCCTGCGGGTGGCGGATGCGTCCGTCATGCCCGATCTCGTCTCTGCCCACATCAATGCCTGCGTTCTCATGATCGCCGAGAAGGCATCCGACATGATCCGGGGCAAGCTGCCGCTGCCGGCGGATTTGGCGGCTTAGCCCGGATGAAGCGGAAATTGTTGATCGCATTCTCCGGCGTCATACCCGCGTAAGCGGGTATGCAGTAATCCCGATGGGTGCGGCTGAGTCTCGGTTCGTTGACGAGCGAGCAGATCATCCGCACGAGCGGTGAGTACTGGGTCGCCCGCCTGAAGCGGGCGATGACGGCTGAGAATGGCCACTGAAGATTGGTCCAATCCAAAAGGGCGACCGCTCAGGGGACCTTCGCCTTCTCGACAAACATGTTGGTATAGGTTGCCGGCACGTCGATCCTTGCGTTGGCGACGGCGGGATCGAATGCCTTGAGCACGGCGTGGGCGGTCTCCCCGGCTTGCCGCTCGAAGCGCCCGTCGCGGGAATACATCGGCAGGCTGCTCTTGATCGATTGCACATAGACGGCCTTGTTGCCGAGCGCGTAATCGCCTGGCATCAGGTCGGCGATTTCGTCCGCCGAATGACCGGCGATCCATTGCAGGCCGCGCACGAAGGAATTCACCAGCGCCTGCACGGTGCGCGGGTTCTTGTCGATGAAGGTCGCCGCCGCATAGAGCACCGCCGCCGGATAGGTGCCGCCGAAGACCTCGCGAGTGCCGGCAAGCGTGCGCGTGTCCGCCACGACCTTGATCAGGCCCTCGCTCTCCAATAAGCCGATCACGGGATCGACATTGACGATGGCGTCGATCTCCCCGCGCTTGACGGCGGCGACCGCGCTCGCACTCGCGCCGATGCCGATGAAGGAAGCGTCATCGGGGCGCAGCCCGTGCTTCACCAGGAGATGCTGCGCCATGAAATGCGTGCTCGAGCCGGGCGCGGTCACGCCGATCTTCATGCCTTTGAGATCCGCCGGCGAGCGGTAGCTCTGCGCCTTGCCCGCCAGCACCGCGAGCACGTAGCCCGGGAATTGGCCGAGCAGCACCACCGCGACGATGGGCTGGTTCTTGGCTTGCATCTGGATGGTGTGGTCGTAGCTTCCGGCGACCACGTCGGCGCTGCCGCCGATGAGCGCTTGCAGCGCCCGCGCCCCACCCGGGAAATCGGCAATCTCCACCTTGAGACCCTGGTCGCGGAAATATCCCAGCCGTTCCGTCACCGTGAGCGGCAGGTAGAACAACGCCGGCTTGCCCCCGACCGCGAGGCGCACGTCGGCCAGTTCCGGCTTGCTCTCCTCGCTGATTGCGGCCACGCCGCAAAGGACGGGGGCAACGAATACCGCGGCTGCAGCCATGCAGAGCCGTTGCAGCAAAGACATTGTCCTCAATCCTGCGGGGTCGCGGCGTCGAAACGCTGCTCGACTTCCACCCAGCGCGCGAGCCCGGTGATGTCCTTGAACGTCTCGAAATCCACCGCCTGGTCGCCGGTCGCAAGGCGGCCGTGCTTGAGATCGACGAGCGCCTTTTCCATTGCCCGCGCCACGCAGAAGATGAGCGAGGTCGGATAGGCGATCATGGCAAAACCGAGCTGCGCGAGCTCGTCGGGCGGCAGAATCGGCGTGCGTCCGCCGCCCACCACCATGTTGGCGATCTGCGGCACGCCCTGAAAGGTTCGTCCGACACGCGCGAGCTCCTCGGTCGACTGCGGCGCTTCGATGAAAAGCCCGTCGGCGCCCGCCTTGAGATAGATGTCGGCGCGGCGCAATGCTTCGTCGAGGCCGTGAACGGCGCGCGCATCGGTGCGCGCGATGATGAACAGCTCGGTGCTGCGAGCCGCCGCCGCCGCGCGCAGCTTGGCCGCCATCGCCTGCGCATCGATGACGGACTTGCCCGCCATGTGGCCGCAACGTTTCGGCGCACGCTGATCCTCCATGAAGATCGCCGACACGCCCATGGCCTCGTAGCCCGCAATGGTGCGGGCCACGTTCTTGACGTCGCCATAGCCGTCGTCGCAATCGATCAGCACGGGAAGATGGCTCCCGGCCATGATGTCGCGGATGCCGGCGCTCATCTCGCCGAAGGCAACGAGCCCGATGTCGGGCAGCGCATGACGCGCGCCGACGAGGGCATAGCCGCCGACCGAATAGGCGCGAAAGCCCGCGCGCTCGATCAGCCGCGCGGAGAGTGCGTCATGCGCACAGGGCAGCAGCAGCGGGCGCGCGCCGGCAAGCAATTGCTTCCACGTCGGTTTCGCTTGATTGGTCATGGCGTGATCGCCTGCCGCGCGCGCATGACAACGTCCTTCGGGGTTGCATGCAGCTTCTGCACCAGAGCCTGCACCTGCGCGCCGGAAAGCGGCGAGATGTCGATGCGCATCTTCTCCGCGTCATCCAGGAATTGTCGATCCGCCATGGTGGCGTCGAAGCCCGCGCGCAGGGCATCGAGCGGCTCGCGGGCGAGGGCGGGCGGCGCAATATACGAGCGTTGAAAGACTTGCTGGCTGATCACCAGCTCGACCACTTTACGGTCTTCCTCGCGGCTGACGTATTTGAACACCGACGGAACGCCCATCTGCGACGAGCTCGGGATTGGGCTCGAGGCCGACTTGCAGCAGGAGATTGACCTTCTTGTCCCTGATCCAGTCGGGGCGTTGCGATTTGAAACTCGACCAGTCCCAGCCGCAGGCGCCGTCGATTTCGCCGCGCTCCATCGCCAGCGCGATCTCGGCGGTGCCGCTGTAGCCGGAGACAACGTCATACTGCGCGCCCGCTGTCTTCTTGTGCATGTAGCCGTATTCGCGGGTGGAATCGTTGGTCGAGACTCCACCGAAGGATGCCTTCCGCGTGCGCACGTCGTCGAAGGTCTTGATTTTCGAGTCCCTGCTGGACACGCAGACCCGCGTGCCGTTGTTGGCGGTGCCGAGATAGAGCACCTTGGTCGGATCGAACAGCGCCTCGGCTTTTTCGTCGAGCAACGCCCCCATGACGGCGCCCGGCATGATCGCGGCGATGGCGGTGCCGTCCTTGGGCGCGACCGCGCTGATGAATCCCGCCGCGCGTGCGCTGCCGGCGCCGGGCATGTTCTTCGCGACGATGCTCGGTTGGCCGGGAATGTGGCGGCCGAAATGGCGTGCGAGTGCGCGCGCATATATGTCATAGCCGCCGCCCGGCGGCGCTCCGATCAGGAGGTCGATGCTCCGGCCGGAATAGTAGTCGGCCGCCAAGGCCGCCGCCGGCGCGAGCACGATTGCCGCGGCAGTCGCAATCAGGGCAGATCGGAGCGCGGTCGCTCGAGCCCGCAATCACACCTCCTTCGCCATATCACGCAGTCTGAACTTTTGAATTTTTCCGGTCGAGGTCTTGGGCAGCTCGGCGAACACCACGTAGCGCGGGCATTTGTAGCTCGCGAGATGCTTGCGGCACCAGGCGAGGAGATCGTCGGTCGTGACGTTCTGTCCGGGCTTGATCTCGACGAACGCGCAAGGCGTCTCGCCCCACTTGTCGTCGGGCTTGGCCACCACCGCCGCCGCCTGCACCGCGGGGTGCTTGTAGAGCGCGTCCTCGACCTCGATCGAGGAGATGTTCTCGCCGCCGGAGATGATGATGTCCTTCGAGCGGTCCTTGAGCTGGATGTAGCCGTCGGGATGCATGACGCCAAGGTCGCCGGAGTGAAACCAGCCTCCCGCAAACGCCGTCGCGGTCGCCGACTTGTTCTTGAGATATCCTTTCATCACCACGTTGCCGCGGAACATGACCTCGCCCATGCTCTCGCCGTCCCTCGCAACCGGCTCCATGCTGTCGGGATCGCGCACGTCGAGCGCTTCGAGCGGGATATAGCGAACACCCTGTCGCGCTTTCATGGCGGCCTGCTCGGCGGGCGAGAGCGCGTCCCACGCGTCCTGCCATTCATTGACGGCCGCGGGACCGTAGGTCTCGGTCAGCCCATATAGGTGCGTGACGTTGAATCCGGCCGCCTTCATGGCTGCCAGCACGGCCTCCGGCGGCGGAGCCGCGGCGGTGAAAAACTCAACGACGTGCGCCAGCGGCTTCTTCTCCTCGGCCGGCGCGTTGAGCAAGGTCGCCATCACGATGGGCGCGCCGCACAGATGCGTCACCCTGTGGTTGGCGATGGCATCATACATTGCCCGCGCACGCACTTGACGCAGGCAGACATGCGTGCCGGCAACCACCGAGATCGTCCATGGGAAGCACCAGCCGTTGCAATGAAACATCGGCAGCGTCCAAAGATAGACGCATGCTTGCCCATGCTGCCGGTGAGCACATTGCCGATGGCCAGAAGGTAGGCGCCGCGATGGTGGTAGACCACACCCTTGGGATCGCCGGTCGTACCCGAGGTATAGTTGAGTGAAATGGCGTTCCATTCGTCATCGGGCGCGCTCCAGGCAAAGTCGCTATCGCCCGCCGCAACGAATTCCTCGTATTCGAGCTTCCCGATGCACTCGCCCAGGCCGGAATATTCCGCATCGTCGTAGTCGATGACGAGCGGCTTCACCTTGGCGAGCGCCAGCGCATCCTTCGCCAGCCTGGAAAACTCGCGGTCCGTGATCAGCACCTTGGCCTCGCCGTGATCGAGCTGGAAGGCGATGAGGGGGGCATCGAGACGGGTATTGATGGTGTTGAGCACCGCGCCGCTCATCGGCACGCCGTAATGGCATTCCAGCATGGCCGGCGTATTTGCGAGCAGCACCGACACGGTATCGCCGCGCGCGATCCCGCGCCGCGCCAGGGCGCAGGCGAGCTGCCGCGCGCGCGCGTAGAACTGGGCGTAGTTGCGGCGCAGGCCGCCATGAATAATTGCCGTCTGATCCGGGAATACGGCGGCCGCCCGCTCCAGGAACGACAGCGGGGTCAGCGGCTGGAAGTTCGCTGGATTGCGGTCGAGGTCGATGTCATAAGGCGTCATGGGCACCCTTCGCACGCCAGGCGCGCCAGCCTAGCGAAGAGAGCGCCATGCGATCAATCCACCCGTCAGGGCTTGAGGATCGCGCTTGCCCCGCGCCAGCACAGGCCGAGCGAAATCACCAGGACCAGGAGATAGGCGAGCTTGTAGAACAGCTCGGTCGGCGTGCGGCGTGCGAGCCAAAGGCCGAAAAAATTGCTGGCAATCGCGAGCGGCAGCAGAATGAACGAGGTCGCAAGCGTTCGGGTCGAGAACTGGCCGAGCGCGGTATAGGGAGCGATCTTCATTACGTTCACCAGCGCGAAAAAGATGATGGTCGTGCCGATGAGCGTGAGCTTGTCGAGCCGCTGCGGCAGAATGTGCACTTGGTAGGGCGGGCCGCCGACTTGGATGATGGTGGAGGTGAAGCCCGCGAGCGAGCCCCAGAACATCCCTGCTGCCGCGCTCGGCCGGGCTGGTTGCGCCGGCATGCGGGCGAAGAACGTATACAACATGAAGCAAATGCCTGTTGCACCGACTGCAAGCTCGACATACGCCTGCGAGACAAAGGCGGCAAACAGCCACGCCGCCGCGACACCGGCAACCGAGCCGGGCAGCAGCACTTTCAGGTTCCAGGCGCTCCAGTCGCGGCGATAGGCCCAGACCGATATGACGTCCTGGCACAGCAGGATCGGCAGCAGGATCGCCGCCGCCTGCAACGGCGGCACGCTCAGCGCAAGCAGCGGAGTCGAGATCATGCCCAATCCCGCAAAGCCGCCCTTGCCGAGACCGAGCGCGAGGATCGCGGGAACGGCCAGCAGATAGAACAAAGGATCGCTGATGATGGTCATGCCCGCCGCCACCCGGATCAAAGCGGAGAAGCGGCCGCCTCGCCACCTCTCTTTGCGCATGGCGGCATCGCGCGCGTCACGTGCGTAGCAGCTGCGTCAAGGCACCGCGGATCAACTCGACCGAGATCAGGAACATCAAGACATATGCAATGCGGAAGAACAGCTCCGCCGGCGTTCTGCGCACCAGCCAGATACCGGCATAATTCGAAATCACGGCCACCGGCAGCAGCAGCGCGCCAATTGTTAGATTTTCCTGCGTCAACTGGCCGAGCACGCCATAAGCGGGAATTTTCAAGATGTCGCTGGCGGCGAACAACATGCTGAACGTGCCGACATACGTGAACTTGTCGAGCCGCTGCGGCAAAAGATGCATCTGCCACGCCGGTCCGCCGGCATTTGCCAACATGGTGGTGAAGCCGCCGAGCGTCCCGAACAGGATGCCGGTCAGCATGTTGGGTCGAGGCGCGAGGCGCTCGAAACGGGCGCCGAGCCAGTGTCGCAGCACGAACGCACCGGCAATGAGGCCGATGGCGAGTCGCACGTGGGCGGACGACAGCGATGCCGCGAACAATCCCGCGACGGCGATCCCGGCCGCCATGCTGGGGATCATGATCCTCAGATTCCAGGCGCTCCAGTCCCGGCGAAAGCTCCAAACCGTGAGCACATCCTGGACGAGCACGGTGGGCAGGATGATGGCGGCGGCCTGCAGCGGGGGCACGAAGAGTGACATCAGCGGGAGCGCCATCACGCCCAGGCCGAGGAATCCACCCTTTGAAAGACCGAGCAGGATCACTGCAACGATCGTGAGAAGGTAGAAGAGCGGATCGGTTATCACGGAAGGTTTCGAAGGAGGGAGGAAGCGGGCGAGCGGACCCGTGCGGTATTTGCTTGCGATCAAAGCTCAGGCCTTGCATCTGCGCCAGCCATTTTTGCCGCATGGCCGGGTTGCGGAGGCGCTTGCAAACGCAATGCGCGCGTTCAAAATGGAAACAAACGCAAGGTCGATTGAGCCGCCGCTAACGTACCTGCGAAGGAGCATCGCGATGGATGCGCAAACGAGCCGCTATCACGAGGTCTACGCGCGGTGGCAGCGCGATCCGCTGGCTTTCTGGGCCGAGGCCGCGCAGGCGCTCGACTGGATCGAGCCGCCGAGACGGATATTCGATGGCGATGCCGGCGTGTATGGCCGCTGGTTCGTCGACGGCGTATGCAATACCTGCTGGAACGCGGTCGACCGGCACGTCATGCGCGGCCGCGGCGAGCAGCCGGCCATCATCTACGATTCGCCGCTGGCGGGGCAAAAGCGCACCATCACATATCACCGCCTGCAGGTGGAGACGCAGGTGCTCGCCGCGATCCTGCGCAATTTCGGCGTAGAGAAAGGCGATCGCGTCATTCTCTACATGCCGATGGTGCCGGAGGCGGTGATCGCGATGCTCGCTTGCGCCCGGATCGGCGCGGTCCATTCCGTGGTCTTCGGCGGCTTCGCCGCGAACGAGCTGGCGACGCGCATCGACGACGCCAAGCCGAAGGTCATTGCGTCCGCGAGCTGCGGTCTCGAGCCGGGCCGCATCGTCAAGTACAAGCCGCTGCTCGACGAAGCAATCAAGTTGGCGAGCCACAAGCCCGACGCTTGCCTCATTCTGCAGCGCCCGCAGGAGGAAGCAACGCTGTTGCCGGGGCGAGACCACGACTGGGCGGCGCTGCGTGACGAGGCGATCGTGTTTGCCCGCTCGGTCCATGACTGCACGCCGGTCGCCGCCACCGACCCGCTCTATATTCTCTACACGTCCGGAACGACGGGACGGCCGAAAGGGGTCGTGCGCGACAACGGCGGCCACATGGTCGCGCTCGAATGGTCGATGCAAAACCTCTACGGCGTCGAGCCGGGCGAGGTGTACTGGGCAGCATCCGACGTCGGCTGGGTGGTCGGCCACTCCTACATCGTCTACGCGCCGCTCTTTCACGGCTGCACCTCGATTCTCTACGAGGGCAAGCCGGTCGGCACGCCCGACGCCGGCGCGTTCTGGCGCGTGATCGCGGAGCACGGCTGCGTCGCCATGTTCACGGCACCGACCGCTTTCCGCGCCATCAAGAAGGAGGACCCGCAGGGCAAGCTGTTCGCCCGCTACGACCTCTCCAAGTTCCGCACGCTCTTCCTTGCCGGCGAGCGCGCGGATCCGGATACGCTGGCATGGGCCGAGAATCTGCTGCAAAAGCCGGTGATCGACCATTGGTGGCAGACTGAGACCGGCTGGGCGATCGCCGGCAATCCGGTGGGCCTCGGCCAACTGCCTGTGAAGCATGGCTCGCCGACGGTGGCGATGCCCGGCTACGACCTGCGCGTGGTCGACGAGGCAAGCCGCGAATTGCCTGCAGGCAAGATGGGCTCCATCGTGATCAAGCTGCCGCTGCCGCCGGCGTGCCTGCCGACGCTGTGGCAACAGGACGATTGGTTCAAGCGGAGCTATCTCGCCGAGTTTCCCGGCTACTACAAGACCGCGGACGCCGGTTTCAAGGACGCCGACGGCTATGTTTACGTCATGAGCCGCACCGACGACATCATCAACGTCGCCGGACATCGGCTCTCGACCGGGGGCATGGAGGAGGTGCTCAGCGGCCACCAGGACGTCGCCGAATGTGCCGTGATCGGCATTGCCGACGCGCTCAAGGGCGAGGTTCCGTGCGGCTTCATCGTGCTCAAGGCCGGTGTCGATCGTCCTGTCGCCGATATCGAGCGGGAGTGCGTCGCGCTCGTTCGAGAGAAGATCGGTCCGGTCGCCGCGTTCAAGCTTGCCATCACCGTGGCACGGCTGCCCAAGACCCGGTCGGGAAAGATTCTGCGCGGCACCATGAAGAAGATTGCCGACGGCGAGACCTGGACCACGCCGGCGACCATCGATGATCCCGCCATCCTGGACGAGATCGGCGGAGCGTTGCGGGGAAAGGGCATTCAGAAGTAGGGGCGGGTTGCAAACCCGCCCTGACCGCAACACACGTGCAATTTGAAGCAGGGACGGGTTTCAAACCTGCCCCTATATCAGCAATCACCGTCCATTTACGGACCATTGAATTCGATGCCGATGCGGTTCTGGCCGTGCCAGACCGCCTTGCAGCGACGGCTTACGGCTTCGCCTTCGATCAGAAGGTCGAAAATTGGCGGAATGCCGACGACGCTCGCCACCAGCAGACAGGCGCCATTCCCCGACATATTGCGTATCATGCAGTCGATCACGGAACGCTTGTTGTTGAACAAAATCTTGCCGGCGCGAAGCGTGCGAGCCCTTTGGTTATGACGGCGTTCCTGCATGGCGCATGTCCCGGACCGTTTCTCGGTCCGTGTCTCGCTGGTCGAGACCGACAAATCACGGCCCTTAAAAATGCTCCAGACATGTTGTCAGCGCGTTAATCTTGTAGGTTGTCAGAGTGCTTACAAATTCTCTCACATTTTAAATATTCGAAAAGCTATTCGCTCTTGCCGCCAATCTGCTTGAGCTTGGCGAAGACCGCGTCGACGTTGAGCTCGTCGGCTGGTTTTTGTTCCTCCGGCTCGGGCTCGCGGTGAATGGTCGTTTCGGAAGCCGGCAACAGCGTGGCACCGTGCGCTTCGACGGCGACCGGCTTTTCCTTGGCGGCGCGGTGCACCTCGAGATCGAGATCGATCTGCGAGCACAGGCCGAGCGTCACCGGGTCCAGGGGCTGGAGGTTCGAGGCATTCCAGTGCGTGCGCTCGCGGATGGCCTGGATGGTCGACTTGGTCGTCCCGACAAGACGCATGATCTGGCTGTCCTTGAGCTCGGGGTGATTGCGCACGAGCCAGAGAATCGCGTTCGGTCGATCCTGGCGGCGCGACACCGGGGTATAGCGCGGGCCCTTCTTCCGCTTTGGCTCGGGCAGCCGGACCTTGGGATCCAGAAGCTTGAGCCGATGGGTCGGATCGGCAACGGCCTTCTCGATTTCCTCGCGGCTGAGCTGGCCGGTCAGCACCGGATCAAGGCCCTTGATGCCTTGTGCCGCATCGCCGTCGGCGATTGCCTTCACTTCAAGCGGGTGGAGCTTGCAGAATTCGGCAACCTGATCGAACGAGAGCGCGGTGTTCTCGACCAGCCAGACGGCTGTGGCTTTGGGCATCAGCGGTGCTGCGGCCATTGGCTAAATCCCCTCTTGGCTTCGTCCGCCCTCGCGGGCGAAGCTTGATGTCATCGGCGATGACGGAAGTGCGCGCAATATAGGCATTCCCCCCGGCGCCGCGCAATGGGGGCGCAATCCATGGGTATCCACGCGCCGGACGCTATTCGAGCGTCGGATCGAGCACGATCTTGCCGCGCGCTTTTCCCGATTCGACCAGGCGATGGGCCTCGGCGGCACGCGAAAGCGGCAGGATGTGCTCGATCTGCGGCTTGATCTTGCGCGCCGCTGCCGCGGCAAAGCATTTGGGAACATCCGCGGGGTGATATCCGGGCCGGCCCTTGATGGTGATCCGCTTGTGATAAAGGTGCGAGAAATCGATCGAGACGTTCGGTCCCGCATGCGCGCCGGCTGTCACCAGCCGGCCGTCCATGCCGAGGGAGCGAAAAGCTGCGGGCAGCACGTGCGGATTGGCGATGTTGTCGTAGAGCACGTCGACCCCTTCACCGCGCGTGAGCTTGGTCACCTCGGCCGCAAGATCACAGTTGCGGTAATTGATCGCGTGATCGGCGCCAAGCTCGATCGCCATCTTCACGCGGTCGTCGGATCCGGCGCCGGCAATCACTTTCGCGCCGATGACGTTCTTGGCGATCTGGACACCAATGCTTCCAAGATTGCCGCCGGCTCCCATGATGAGCACGGTCTCATCGGCCTCGAGCGCGGCGACGTTGATCAGCAAATTCCAGGCGGTCGGCGCGTGGCGCATCACCACGGCCGCGTGGTGGAAATCCAGCTCCGGCGGCAGCTCCGTCGCCGCGCAGGCCGGAACCGCCACCATCTGAGCGAAGCCGCCGGGCCGCTTGATTCCCATCATCCCGCTTGGGCCGGCATAGCCTTGTCCATCCTCCGCGCATTGCTCAAGCGCCATGACCCCCGCCGCCGCGACCCGCATCCCGCTTCGCCATCGGGTGACCCCAGGTCCGACGGCATCAATGATGCCGGCGCAATCGACGCCCGGGATCAGTGGCAGTACCGGGGCGCGCGCGGATTCCCTCCCGGCGCGCAGGCTGACGTCGAGCACGCGATTGACCGTGGCGGCATGAATCCGGATGCGGATTTCGCCCGGGCGCGGCTGCGGATCCGGCACCTCCTCATAGGTCAGAACCTCGGGCGGGCCGTATTGATAAATCACCATCGCTTTCATGCACGCTGCCTTAGCTCCACAAATGTTCCTGTATCAGCGAACCGCTATTGCGGATACTAAACTAGCAATGATGACGGAGCGACATGGACACGGTGACATGGACGTGAGCGAGCTCAACGACAAATATGCCTGCGCGGAGCTGATCCAGGGCTGGGGACTCTATCGCGACCAGGGGCGGTGGCCGGAGCTGCTCGCCACCTTCGCCCCGGATGGGCAAATCGCAGTTTCCTGGTTCAGCGGCGGCTTTCCCGAGTTCGTGGACCGATGCCGGCGGAGCTTCGAGGCGGGGCAGCGCTCCAAGCATCACATCTTTCCGCCCGTCGTGCGCCTCGCGGGCGAGCGTGCGCGCGCGGAAACCAACATCGTCATCCTGGTGCGCCAGAAGATCGGCGGCGTGCTCGCCGACCTGACCTCCTATGCGCGGTTTCTCGATTGCCTGGAGCGCAGAGACGGTGCCTGGCGCATTGTCGAGCGCACGGCCATCTACGAGCGCGACCGGCTCGATCCGGTGGAGCCGACGGAGAATTTCGACCGACTGTTCAAGACCACCGACCTCTCGGTCTATCCGGAAGCCTACCGCTACATGGCCGCGCGCCTCGTTGCTGCCGGCCACGCGCTTGCTCCCGTGGTCTATCGCGACGGCTCGCCGCACACGACGCAGCTCTACCTGCGCTATGACGCCTGGCTTGATGGAAAATAAGGCCGCGCCTGGCTGACGGTGGCGTTCGCTTGACAGAAGCGGGGCAGAGGCCCCATGTCCAGTAAGTCAATTACGATCCGATCACCGGCATACGCTCGTCGCCATTCGAGGTTCCCATGACCGCCCTTGCAGCCGATGCGACCGGCAGCAAGCCTCCGCTCAAGGTGCTGTTGTGCTCGCCACGCGGATTCTGCGCCGGTGTGGTGCGGGCGATCGATACGGTCGAGCAGGCGCTCGTCCGCTATGGCCCGCCGGTCTATGTGCGCCACGAGATTGTCCATAACCGCTACGTCGTCGAAAGTCTCAAGCGCAAGGGCGCCGTCTTCGTCGAGGAGCTCGACGAGATCCCCGATACAGGCGCGCCGGTGATCTTCTCCGCCCACGGCGTGCCGAAATCGATACCGGCGCAGGCGCAGGAACGTAACTTGTTCGCTCTCGATGCCACCTGCCCCTTGGTGACGAAGGTCCACCGCGAGGCACAGATCCATCATAAGCGCGGGCGCGAGATCGTGCTGATCGGCCATGCCGGGCATCCGGAAGTGGTCGGCACGATCGGGCAACTGCCCGCGGGCGCGATCACGCTCGTGCAGTCGGTGGCCGAAGTGGCGAGCTTTACCCCCGCGACCCCGGCAACCTCGCCTATGCGACGCAGACGACGCTCTCGGTCGACGATACGGCCGACATCGTGGCCGCGCTCAAGGCGCGTTTTCCGCATATTCACGGGCCGCACAAGGAGGACATCTGTTACGCCACCACCAACCGCCAGGAGGTGGTCAAGAAAGTCGCCCCGATGGTGGATGCCATGCTGGTGGTCGGCTCGCCGAATTCCTCCAATACGCAGCGCCTGAAAGAAGTCGCCGAGCGTGCCGGCTGCGCGCGCGCCGCGCTGGTGCAACGAGCAAAGGAGATCGATTGGTCGGTGTTCGGGTCGATCGCGAGCCTCGGTATCACTGCCGGCGCCTCGGCGCCGGAGATACTGGTGGAGGAGGTCATTGGCGCCTTTGCGGCGCGCTACGCGGTGAACGTCGAGACCATTACCACGGCCGACGAGGACATGTTCTTCCCCTTGCCACGGGCGCTGCGAGGAAACGAGGCCGCGGAATGAGAAGGGCGGGTCTTGGGCCCGCTTGCCGATGTCATCGAACGAAAACTCGGCACATTCGTTTTCCTCGGCAGCTTTAACGCCGTCATACGACTCCCCTCGCGTAAGATAGCGGTTTCAAGCTACTCCGCCTTTCGCGTCAAAGGGGGGTTGCCGCTCGATCCGGGAGATCGAGCCCAGATCGGCGACCCACTCCTGCGCAGACCCAAACCAAAGTTGCACTTTCGGCACGAGCTGGTCGCGTTGGCGAGCGGTGCCGACGCGGATGACATGAACCTTCGGCCCCTCTTCAAGCGTGCTCGAGTGGATTGGCGTTCCGCATTCGGGGCAGAACGATTGTGGCCGCTTTGTTCCACTTTCCCCCGTCTTGACGTAAACCTTCAGCTCGCCCGAGAGAAGCTTGAAGGTCCCCTTCTTGCTGAATGCGACGGTGCGAAATGCGGAGCCCGATAATGTCTGGCAGTCGGTGCAATGGCAGATCATGACTTTGTCGGGTTCGATGTGCGCCTCGTAAGTGATGTATCCGCAGTGGCAGCGTCCGTCGATCTTCATGCTTCGCCTCTTCCTGCTAGACCTCGACTTGAGCGAGCTCGGCTATCAATCGTTACGCTCGGCATCACAAAATAGATCACAGACCCCCTGACCGTGATATGCCATTTTGAGTAGCATGCGGTGCGGTAAGTCGACCATCACGACTGTTGCCTGAAGCTCGCACGGGGAAAGCAGTGGCCGTCTACACCGATGTCGCGGCGGAAGACCTTGCGGCCTTTCTTGCCGATTACGACGTCGGAGAATTGCTCGCATACAAGGGCATTGCCGAAGGGGTGGAGAACTCGAACTTTCTGGTCCACACCAGCCGCGGCAACTTCATCCTGACTCTCTATGAAAAGCGCGTGGCGGCAAGGGACCTGCCGTTCTTCCTCGCTTTGATGGAGCATCTTCACGCCCGCGGCATTACCTGCCCGCAGCCCGTCAAGAACAGGAAAGGCGAGGTGCTCGGCAAGGTCGCCGGCCGTCCGGCGGCGCTGATTACCTTTCTCGACGGCATGTGGATCCGCCGGCCATCGCCCAGCCATTGCGCCGCGCTCGGCGAGGCGCTGGCCAAGCTTCATCTTGCCGGGATTGATTTCAAGAGAAACCGCGCAAACGCGCTCTCGGTCGCGGGGTGGCGGCCGCTTTACGAGCATTGTCGCGAACGCGCGAATGAGCTCCGCCGGGACCTCGCGCACTTTCTTGCCACCGAGCTTTCGCACCTGGAAATTGCGTGGCCGCGCGAGCTGCCGCACGGGATCATCCACGCCGACCTTTTCCCCGACAACGTTTTCTTTCTGGGCGATCGGCTATCCGGACTGATCGACTTTTACTTCGCCTGCACGGATGCTCTCGCCTACGACGTCGCGATCTGCCTCAATGCCTGGTGCTTCGAGAGCGATCATTCCTACAATGTCACCAAGGGCAAAAGCCTGTTGCACGCCTATGCGCAGGTGCGCCCGTTGTCGCAGAACGAGCGCGAGGCGCTGCCATTACTGGCCCGCGGCGCTGCGCTGCGCTTTCTCTTGACGCGGCTCGTCGATTGGTTCGACGTTCCGCCCGGCGCGCTGGTGCGCCCCAAGGATCCGCTGGAATATTATCGCAAGCTGCGTTTCCACCAGGCGGTGCGGAGCGCGCGCGATTATGGCATCGAGGGCAGATCAAGGTGAGCGAGCCGCACGTCGTCATTCACACCGATGGCGCCTGCTCGGGCAATCCGGGCCCGGGCGGTTGGGGCGCCATCCTCGCCTCCGGCGGGCAGGTGAAGGAATTGAAGGGGGGCGAGGCCCATACCACCAACAACCGCATGGAGCTCATGGCCGCGATCGCCGCTCTCGATGCCCTCAAGCGGCCCTGCCTCGTCGACATCCACACCGACAGCCAATATCTGCGCAACGGCGTCATGGCTGGATGGCGCGGTGGAAGCGCAATGGCTGGCGCACCGCCGACAAGAAGCCGGTCAAGAATATCGATCTCTGGCAGCGGCTCGATGCGCTCTGCGCCAGGCATCGCGTGCGCTGGCACTGGCTGCGGGGACACGCCGGCCACGCGCTCAACGAGCGGGCCGATCAATTGGCCCGCGATGGCATCGCCGCAGCGCGGGCGGGCGCCGCTGGTGCGCTCGCCGGGGAGCACGCGCGCGCAGAGAGGCTGCTCACAGCGAAGAAAAAGCGAGGTGCGGTCACCGACTAAGCAGGGTTTTATCGATTGGCCAACGGATGCGTCGGGGATGCGGTGTCAGCTTTCACCAGCAGCGGACAAACCGCCGCCCGAGCCCTATTATGTTAAGTGCCATTAAGGGACTTCATGCACCGCAGCAAACGACGTGCGCGGTTGTAATATTAATTCCTTATTCGATCACCTCGTCGGCGCGCGCGAGCAACATCGGCGGCACATCCAGTCCGAGATCTGTGCCTCGCGCAACAGTTCCGGCCGCTTTGGCCAAGTGCGGCAGTGATGAAGGTCACCCCGGTAACATTGCCGCCCGGCCGGTTGAAACTCGCAACAAGACCGTCGTTAACAGGGTCGCCGCCATACACAAACACGATTGGGATCGTTGCGGTAGCCGCCTTGGCGGCGCGCGCCGGGAGCGGACTGCCTACCGCGACGATGGCATTGACCCCACGGCTAACCAGATCGGCTGCAGGCCCGGAAGCCTGTCATACTGATTTTCCGCCCAGCGATACTCGATCGCCACGTTGCGACCCTCGACCCAGCCGGTTTCGCTCAAGCCCCGGCGGAATGCGGCCACAAAGTTTGCGAACGGGGCGGCGGAGCCCCTGTTGAGATACCCGATTACAGGCATCATTGCCTGCTGCGCGCGCGCGGCGAGCGGCCAGGCAACCGAAGTGCCACCGAGCAGCGTGATGAACTCGCGCCGCTTCATGGACTCCCTCCCTCAAGCCGGGAGCCGCACGTTATACCAAAGTTCATGGAGGATGACTTTTTCGCCGCAAAGATACCCCCGCCCTTTGAACTGTGATTTGATGCGTGGCGAGCGGAGAGATGATTCGCGAAGGGGCCATGGGTGCAGCGGTACCATTGCGCCAGGACTTGAGTGCGGACGAGTTGAGGCTTTTGGCGAAGCGGTCAGAGAATGCTGGGCAGGCGCGGCGGTTATTGTCGCTTGCAGCGGTGCTCGACGGGATGAGCCGTGAAGCTGCCGCAGAGATTGGAGCAATGGACCGCCAGACGCTGCGAGACTGGGTGCACCGCTTCAACGAGAAGGGTCCCGAGGGGCTCATCAACGGCAAAGCTCCCGGCCCTACACCGAAGCTCTCGCTCGAACAAAAGCAAGAGTTGAAGCGGATCGTGGAATCCAAACCTGATCCCGCCACCGATGGCGTCGTGCGTTGGCGATGCGTTGATCTCAGGCGCATCATCATGGAGCGCTTCGATGTTGATCTGGATGAAGTGTCGATTGGCCGCATCCTCAAGGAGCTCGGCTTTGCGCACGTGAGCCCGCGCCCCCAGCATCCCAAGCAGGACCCGCAAACCATTGAGGCTTTTAAAAAAACTTTCCTACGCGCGTCGCTGAGGCGCTAGCGGGCAAGCCACGCCTGGCTGGATCCCCGATCGAGATCTGGTTCCAGGATGAAATGCGGATCGGGCAGAAGAACGGCTTGGTCTACCAGTGGGCCAAGAAGGGGACGCGTCCGCGCCAGCCGAAGGATCAGCGTTATGCCAACGCCTATCTGTTCGGCGCGATCTGTCCGGCGCGCGACATGGGTGCCGCGCTTGTGCTTCCTTTTGCCAATGCCGGAGCCATGCAGCATCATTTGAACGAAATCAGTCGCCGCGTCACGGTGGGCGCGCACGCGGTACTCACACTCGACAAAGCCGGCTGGCACACAACGCGCAAGCTGCACGTGCCGGCCAACATCAGCCTTCTGCATCTGCCGCCCGCCAGCCCGGAGCTGAACCCGACCGAGAACATTTGGCAGTATCTGCGCCAAAGCTATCTCTCAAATCGCGTGTTCCGCGACTACGACGCTGTTGTCGAGGCGTCCGGCTCAGCTTGGAACAAGCTCACTGCCGAGCACGGTCGCATCGCCTCCATCGGTACACGAGGCTGGACTGCCATCAGTCAAGGTCCGTGAAGGTTGGTATTACCACACCGTTACGCGAGAATGCTGCCGTGCAGTGCGGCATATTTGATCGTCGAATGGCAGAGATGGGTCATAACCCGCCCCGCCTCGCACGCTAGCCATGTCAGCTTCGGCCAGCTGCGGACATTGGTCCGCGCGAGCAACCGTTGGTCAAGCCGTCCAACTCTGCTTAGAGCAGGATGACTTTTCTTCGAATCACCATCCCGCTCTACTTCTTTGTTTGAGCATGATCTTTTCCGAAAACCGGTATCTACCCCGGATTAAGTCCGGGGCAGGCCTTTTCGGGATCGTGCTCTCAAATTCACTGCGGTGGATTGGATCACAGCTGCTTGAGCAGCGCATCGCCGCCGGAGACGTCGACCTTGCCCGGCGCCTCCTCGATGTTGAGCTTTTTCACCACGCCGTCGTCGACCAGCATGGCGTAGCGCTTCGAGCGGGTTCCAAGGCCATTGCCCGAGCCGTCGAAGGTGAGATCGATCGCTTTTGCGAATTCGCCGTTGCCGTCGGCAAGAAACTCGACCTTCTCGGCCGCCGACGCCTTCTTCCAGGCATCCATGACGAAGACATCGTTGACGGCAGTGACGGCGATGGTGCTCACGCCCTTGGCCTTGAGCGCATCTGCATTCTGGACGATGGAGGGAACATGCATCTTGTGACAGGTGCCGGTGAAGGCGCCGGGCACCGCGAACAACGCGACTTTCTTGCCCTTGAAGACGTCGTCGGTGGTCTTCCACGCCGGCCCTTCCGGCGTCATCACGCGAAATTTCGCTTCTGGCAGTCGATCGCCGACCTTGATGGGCATGATTGTCATCCTCTCTTCATCTTTAAGCACTACTCGGACCTCACCCGCGCCGCACCGATGCCGAGCTGCGCGGCAGGGGCGCCAAATTAGCGCGGCGGACGGATTATGCCAGGGGCAATCCGCGGCACCAAAGAGCGAAATTCAATCGAGAGGGGCGGTGACCTCGATTGCATCAGCGCCAGCCACCGCCGTGACGGTAATGAGGGCCCCTTCATATCTTGCGCCCGGGGGCGCGCCGTCGAGATCGAAGGCGAAGCGGTGCAAGCCCGCTCCTGCCGCTCCCACCGCGACGGGAAGCGGCAGTGCCCAGTCGGCGGTCGGTCCTTCGACGAAGAGCTCGACGTTGGCGCCCGCGGGCATCGCGATATCGATATTGACGCGCGAGTCCGGCGCACTCCGATCGCGCTGGATCGATCGAACCGCGAGCGCGGAGCCTTCGCCGAGTGCACGTTTTTTCGGCACCTGCATTCGCGCATCAGCCAGCGCGGCATCGCGGGACGACGGACCCGCCGTGAGCGCCAATTCCGCAGTGCCTTGCGCCGGCACGCACAGCTTCTCGCAAACCGCATAATCCACCTTGAGACGCAAGGTTATCGGATTTTCGCTGTTCTGCGGCACGACCACGATCGGTAGAATTACGTCCTTGGTGTATCCGATCGCGCTCAAGCCCTGCTCCGATATGCGTTGCGGCGCCGGCCATAGCACGCTCACTGCCTCGACATTGCGCGATTCGGAAAAGTCGAAGCGCGGCGGAACGCCGACATCGCCGGGATAGCGCCAGTAGGTGTGCCATCCCGGCTTGAGCCTGATCTCAAGCCCGGCCCGCATCGGAGCGGATGCCACCCCCGAGCCGGCAATCAGCCGGATTGCGCTGCGGGCGTCGCCGTCCCAAGCCGAAGCGGCCTCGTCCGCCGCGGCGTTGCCGGTGAAGGCGCCAAGGGTGATCGCGAAAACCGCGGCGCTCCGTCGCAGGCGCTCGAATCCGGCGATCATGGTAGCTCGATTTATGGGCGAAACCTTTTGTGCGCCATTGAATTCATCGTGAGCAGATACGTGATCGAGATCGGTCGAAACCCCGGAAAGCTTCCTGGTGAAGGCACATATCGTGCTTTCGTGGCCGACTTGGTGAATTGTGGCACGAACAATGCTTTCGGCTGTCGCGAGGAACCTGCACCGCTCCCACATTTGCAATCGGCATCCAATCAGGTAGCATTTCGACATGAAGCTCAGTCGCAAACCAGGCATGCGGGACATCGGCGAAGCGGCCGCGTCCGCCGGCGATGCCGACATACGCAGCGCGTTCACGCAAGGAAAAACGGCGAGAGAGAAGCCGCAGTCGCGCAAGAGCTCAAAGCGCGGATATCTCGACGGGCAAATGCTCATTGCCATGCCCTCCATGGAGATGAGCGATTTGCCCGCAGCGTGATCTATGTGTGTGCCCACTCGACCGAAGGAGCGATGGGGATCATTGTCAACCAGCCGGCGGGCAACATCAGCTTTCCCGACCTGCTCGTGCAGCTGGATGTGATTCCGGCCGCGGAGCTCATCCAGCTTCCTTCCGGCGCCGGCGGCGTGAAGGTGCTCAAGGGCGGGCCGGTGGATACGCAGCGCGGCTTCGTCCTGCATTCGAGCGACTTCGTCATCGAGAACTCGACGCTCCCGATCGATGAAGGAATTTGTCTCACCGCAACCCTCGACATCCTCAAGGCGATCGCTCGCGGCGCGGGCCCGCGCAGCGCGATCCTTGCGCTTGGCTATGCCGGCTGGGCGCCCGGCCAGCTCGAGAACGAGATCCAGCATAACGGCTGGCTGCACTGCCCGGCGGATTCCGACCTGATCTTCGGTCCGGACACCGGCGGCAAGTACACGATGGCTCTGCGGAAGATCGGCATCGACCTCGGCATGCTATCGAGCGAGGCCGGTCACGCGTGAGTGTCAGTGGACGCTGTGCTTGCGGGGTGTGTGCTCGCCTTGCTCACGCGTCGGCTCCGCCAACATGAGCGCGCGGGCGTCGTCGGCGCTCATCGGCTCACCGAAATAGAATCCTTGCGCGTATTCACAGCCGAGCTGATAAAGCTCCACGGCGTCCGAATCGGTTTCCGCCCCCTCGGCGACGACCTCCATGCCGAGATCGTGTGCCAGCGCGATGATCGAGCGCAGGATGACAGGACGAGTGCCTTTGCCGTTGGCGCGTACGAATGACTGATCGATCTTGATGGTGTCGAACGGAAAGCGCTGCAGGTAAGCCAGCGAGGAATGGCCGGTGCCGAAGTCGTCGAGCGCCAGCCCGGCTCCGAGGTCGCGGATGCGTTGCAGCATCTGTGCGGCATGCTCCGGGTTTTCCATCACCAGCGATTCCGTGAGCTCGAGCTTGAGCGTGCCGCGGGCAACGGATGAGCGCGCAATGACCGTGCGCACATCGTGTATGAGATCCTGCCGCAACAATTGCCGCGACGAGAGATTGACGCTCGCGAAGATCGGATCGCGCTGGCGCACCGTGCGCTGCCAGATGCTGAGCTGGCGGGCCGTGCGTTCCAGCACGAACATGCCGAGTTCGACGATGAGGCCGATCTCCTCGGCAATGGCGATGAACTCGGAAGGCGAGGTGCGGCCCATTTTGGGATGATCCCAGCGCGCAAGCGCCTCGAATCCGGCGATCGAACGATCCTCCAAGCGCACGATCGGCTGATAGAGGATGGTGATCTCGTCGCGCTCGAGCGCTCGTCGCAGCTCCGATTCGAGCGTCAGGCGGTCGGTCTTGCGCGCGCGCATCGAGGGCTTGAACAGCTCGATGCGATCTCCGCCGATGCGTTTGGCATGAAACATGGCGAGCTCGGCATCCTTGAGGACCTCCTCGGTGCGGTGCGGCTGACCGTCGGCTAGCGCAATCCCAATCGAGGCGGTGAGAAAAATTTCACGATCGTTGAAGGTGATGGGTGCGCGCAGTCCTTTGCGCAGGGTCTCGGCAAAGGCGATGATGCGGTCGGATTCGCGCTCGGACAGCAGGATGAGCGCGAACTGGTCGCCCGAGAGGCGTGCGAGCGTGTCCTGCGGCTTGAGCAGCCGCCCGAGCCGCCGGGCGAGCGTCAGCAGGATGGAATCGCCGACGGCGATCCCGACGGAATCGTTGACCTGCTTGAATCGGTCGAGATCGATGACAATGACGGTGGGACGGATCGTTGGGTCGGCCTTGGCGAAGGCGAGCACGCTTTCGAGGCGGTCGAGGAACAATTCGCGGTTGGGCAGGCCGGTCAGATTGTCGTGCACCGCATCATGCAGCAGCCGCTCTTCCGCATTCTTGAATTCGGTCACGTCGGTGAGCGTCCCGACGAGACGCACCACCTCGCCGTCCGATCCAACCACGGGACGTGCTTTGATCGCGAACCACAGGTAATGGCCGTCGGGGGTGCGCAGCCGGAAGTCCTGGGTCAAGCGGCCGCGCCGCTGCTCCAGCACGCTGTCGAGCACGGCGCGGAAGCGGTCGCGGTCGAGCGGGTGCAGCACTTCGAGCCAGCGCGCGGCGGGGCCTTCAAGCGAGCCGCGCTTGAGTCCCAGGAGCGCCTCGGTCTCGGGGCTGGTGAAAACCCTGTCGGCCGAGACGTCCCAGTCCCAGATCATGTCCCCCGCACCGGTCAATGCCAGCGCGCGGCGCTCGACATCGGAGACGATGCCGCTGGTCACGCCGCCGGCAAAGGCGTGCTGCATGACGGTGAACCCGATCAGCATCACGATGAGAACCAGGCCGCCTAGGAGTGCCGGACCGACGATGTCATTGGTGATCAGCGCTGTGACCGCAAGCGTTGCGGCTATCGCCCACACCAAGAACAGCAGCCACGTTGGAATCAGGAGAACCGCGCGATCGAAGCCGTAATAGGACAGATAGACGACCAGTCCGAAGCCGAGAATCGCGATGGCGAGGAGCGAAACGCGGGCAATGCCCGATGCGATCGGCGGCTCGAACAAGGCGAGCGCGACCAGGGCGGCGAGAAAGGTGAGCCAGATGATGGTGATATGGGAGTAACGAACGTGCCAGCGATTGAGATTGAGATAGGCAAACAGGAATACGACGAGTGTCGCTGCAAGAATTGCCTCGCCCGAGGCACGCCAGATCTGCTCGGAATTTGGCGAGAGCGCGAATACTTTGCCCCAAAAGCCGAAATCGACACCGATATAGACCAGTACCGCCCAGCCCAGCGCCGCTGCGGCGGGGAACATGATGCTGCCTTTGACGACGAACAGGATGGTGAGGAACAGCGCCAGCAATCCCGCGATGCCGATGACGATGCCGTGGTAGAGCGTGATGCTGTTGACCTTGTCCTTGTAGGCCTCCGGCTCCCACAGATAGAGCTGGTTGAGCTTGTCCGTGCGCAGCTCCAGCACATAGGTCATGACGCTGCCGGGATCGAGGGTGACGCGAAAGATGTCGGCAGTTGCGCTGTCCTGGCGGTCGGGGCGCTCGCCGCTCGAGGTGATGCTTGCAACGCGCGAACGGCCGAGGTCGGGCCAGAAAACACCCGATCCGACCATGCGGTAATGCGGCACGACGATGAGGCGCTCGATCTGCTCGTCGCCGGTGTTCGCCAGCGCGAACACCGCCCAATTGCTGTTGCCTTCACGCGCGCGCACGTCCATGCGGCGGATGATGCCGTCGGGTCCGGGGGCGGCTGAAACCAGGATGCGGTCGCTGTCGCTGCGATGGCGCTCGGCGGCATCGGTGAGATCGATCGCCGGCGCATCAGTGCGCACGCTGATGGCCTCGACCGCGCGCGCGGGCGTCAGGCCGACAGCGATCGTTGCGAGCATCGCCGTCGCGCAGGCGCGGATGAAACGCAACCGTCGTCCTCCGAGCTCCACCCCTGCCGACCCTTCCCCCGAGCTTCGCCGGAGTGACCCAATCCGCACGGGGGCCGACGCTAGTCAACTTTACGTCTATTTCGCGGCCCGGGCGAGGGAGGAGATTAACCCGACGCCTCCCGATTGCATAGTGGGCACACCAGAAAGGACTGGAAATTCAATTAATTGCAAGGGTCGGCACGATCTTGCCGATGGCCGCGCTCGGTTCCATGCGGGCATGTGCGACGCCCGCCTGCGAAAGCGGCAAGGTGCTGTCGATTTCGCTCGATGTCATCTCCACCCACATTCTCCGGAATCGCATTCGCGCCGCTCCCGCCGGCCGCGGTCTCGGTCGCCGCTGCGAAATCTTCGCTCCTATGCTTCGCTCCTAAAGTTAACGCACAGGTCGGGACCGATACGGCGGCAAATCCAAACTCGGAGCGGGACCAGTGTGTGTGACAACCGCAGGATTCGGGGCTAATTTTGCCGATCCTGAATGGAGGCCAGCGATGCCGGCGATGGACGAGGACGATCGCCCGAAGAAAAAGATCGTGCACGAGATCGGTCAGGATCTTGCGCTCCTCTCGGTCACGGAATTGCAGGAGCGGATCGCGCTGATGCAAGAGGAGATCGGACGCCTGCACGCAGATATTGCCAGGAAACAGGCCTCGCGCGACGTAGCTGCCCATTTCTTCAAGAAATAAAAGGGCCTGCAAGGCCGGCAACAGGAGCCGGCAGGGGGATGAGCACAAAATTAATGAAGATGTTAAGGCCTTGTTAAGCTTTCTCGACCATTACTATACGTGTCCATCTTCTGGACATTGAGTGGCTCCTGTCCACTCTGTTTGACGCCTCCCTGTTATAACTTCGAGCCGCCGGCAACGGCGGCTCTTTTTTGTGTGCCATTTTAGCACGCCCGCCGAGCTCGGTTTGCCCGAGTTCGTCACCCTAAGTGGCGGAGTTGGATAAATCCGACCTCGGCGGGGGAGGGAGCAGACCCGAGTTTTCCACTCGCGCTGATCGCACTTCATCGGATCGCGCTTCTGTGCCGCAAGTGCTTCTGAAGCCCGCAAGTCGGGTAAACCCGACGTGCGTGTCACACTCGCGGGTGACGGACGCGGGCGCTGGCTTGGTCCAACCCCGTGTCCGCGCGGCAACTATGTCGCAAGCTTTGATTCGTGGGCGCTGGACAGGGGTGCGCGACTGCGCGATGTTTGCGGCTCGCCAGGGCTGGCGCAAGAAACACGTGGCCGTAGCGTGAGGCGTGGGCGATGTCCGAGAAGTCGGTCAACGGAGCCGTTTCCTTCGGCGAGAGGCTGGCGGGCTCCCAGGCTTTCGCTGACCTCTTCCGCGACGGCATGAAGCTGGTAGAGGAGACGGCGGCGTACCTCGACGGACCCGGACGGCAGGAATCCAAGAAGCTCGAGCGCGCTGGCGCGCTCGCCTATGCCACCGAAAGCATGCGCCTGACGACCCGCCTGATGCAGCTCGCGTCGTGGCTTCTCCTCCACCGCGCGGTCAAGGAAGGCGAGATGTCGCTCGCGCAGGCAAACAAGGAAAAGGCCAAGGTCAAGTTGTCGACGGGAGAACATAACGAGGAGCAGAATATCAAGCTCCTTCCGGAGCGCCTCCGGGTGCTTATTGTGCGCTCGAAGGTGCTGCAAAGAGCGATCCGCCGGCTCGATGCCACGATGCACGCCCCTCCCATGCGGGTCGACCGCGGCAATCCGGTGGAGCGGCAGCTTGGTCTGCTCAAGGCGGCATTCGAGCAGGAATAATACCGGCTTCCGTCATGGCCGGACCTGTTACGGGTGCTATTTCTTCATCCCGATGCCCGCGAACTTCTTCTGGAAGCGAGACAGCCGGCCGCCACGGTCAAGCAGCTGTTGCTGCCCGCCGGTCCAGGCCGGATGCGATTTCGGGTCGATATCGAGACGAAGCGTATCGCCTTCCTTGCCCCAGGTGGTGCGGGTGGTGAACTCGGTTCCATCGGTCATGACCACCTTGATGGCGTGATATTTCGGATGAATGTCTGGCTTCATGATCTGACCCACCGCGCCGCGCGCGCATGCTTGCATCGACAAAAAGTCGCGGCTCTATAGCCCAGCACAGCGTGCTAAACAAGCCGCGGTCCAGCCACGTGCAGGACCTGGAATTCAGGATCGGCTGAAATGAACATTGTCGAGCGGGACACCTCTCGCACGCTCGAAAACGCCGCTGACGCTTCGCAGGCTCCGGCGGCGCCTGCCCCCGGCGCGGCGCCAGCGCGCAGGTTGCGTCCGCTGATGTCGCTATTGCCCTACGTCGGCCGGTATCGTTGGCAGGCAAGCGCCGCCCTGGTCGCCCTCTTGGCCGCCGCGATCACCACCTTGGTGGTGCCGATCGCGATCCGGCGCATGATCGATTTCGGCTTCTCGCGCGACGGCGCCGATCTGATCGACAGCTATTTCACGGTGATGATCGCCGTCGTGGCACTCCTCGCGCTTTCCAGCGCGGCGCGCTTCTATCTCGTCACCACGCTGGGAGAGCGCATTGTGGCGGATCTGCGCGAGGAGGTGTTCGGTCACCTCGTTTCGCTTTCGCCGGCTTATTTCGACGTCGCCAAGAGCGGCGAATTGATCTCGCGCCTCACCGCCGACACCACCCAGATCAAGGCGGCAGTCGGCGCATCGGTTTCGATCGCTCTGCGCAACATGGTCCTGTTCGGGGGCGCCGCCGTCATGATGGTGGTGACGAGCCCGCGGCTCTCCGCCTTCGTTCTCGCCACCGTTCCCGTGATCGTATTGCCGCTCTACGGTTTCGGCCGTGCGGTGCGTCGGCGCTCGCGCGCGGCGCAGGACACGCTTGCCGCTGCCTCGGGCTATGCGTCGGAATTGATTGGGGCGACGCGCGTGCTGCAAGCCTTCACCAACGAGACGCTGGCGAGGAGCCGTTTCGGTGCCGCAGTCGAGCAGGCCTTCCTGGCCGCACGCGCCTCCATCCGGGCACGCGCCATCCTGACCGCTATCGCCATCTTCCTCGTATTTGCCAGCGTCGTCGTGGTGCTGTGGATCGGCGCGCAGGATGTTCTTGCGGCCCGCATCAGCGCGGGGAGACTCTCCCAGTTCGTCCTCTACGCCGTCTTGGCCGCCGCCGGACTTGGGCAGCTCTCGGAGGTGTGGGGTGAAGTCTCGCAGGCATCCGGCGCAGCGGAGCGGCTGTTCGAGATCCTGCATGTGCGCCCTGCGATCCGGGCGCCGGCGCGGCCGGTTTCACTGCCGCAATCGCCGCGGGGAGAGGTCTCGTTCGCGGATGTCCGCTTTTGCTATCCCGCCCGCCCGACGGTCTCGGTGCTGGAGGGCGTTTCGTTTGACGTCCGGCGCGGCGAAAAGGTCGCACTCGTCGGCCCTTCCGGCGCCGGCAAGAGCACCATCTTCAGTCTCATCCTGCGCTTCTACGACCCCTCCTCGGGATGCGTCCGATTCGATGGCATCCCGCTTCCCGAGATCGATCTGTCCGCGCTGCGCCGGTGCATCGCGCTGGTGCCGCAGGAGCCCGTCATCTTTGCGGCCTCGGTGCGGGAAAATATCCGCTTCGGCAGACCGCAGGCTACCGACGCCGAGGTCGAGCGCGCGGCCGAGGTCGCGCACGCTCGCGAATTCATCGACCGGCTGCCGCAAGGCTTCGCTACCGCGGTCGGGGAGCGCGGCACGACGCTCTCCGGCGGACAGCGCCAACGCATCGCCATTGCGCGTGCGGTTCTGCGGGATGCGCCGCTCCTTCTCCTCGACGAGGCCACGTCCTCGCTCGATGCCGAAAGCGAGACGCTGATCAAGGCGGCGCTCGAGCGCCTGATGGCGGATCGCACGACCCTCGTCATCGCGCATCGGCTTGCGACCGTGCTCTCCTGTGACCGCATCCTGGTGATGGAGGCGGGCCGCATCGTCGAGGAGGGCAGTCACGAAGAACTCATCGCATCGGGTGGCCTCTACGCCCGCCTCGCCAGGTTGCAATTCCAGAGCTGACATTCACGCCCAATGGTCGTTGGTCATCGAGCCACGCCACGGCCCGTATCGGGCTCCCCGTGCCGCCTTTGATCTTCAACGGGAAGCCGATGAAGCGGAAGCGGCCCTTGCCCACGAGCTTGTCGAGATTGACGAGGCCCTCCATGTGCGTGAAGCCGAGGTCGCGGCAGACGTGATGGACTTCGAAATTGTTGCGTCCCGGCCGCCCGGGGCTCACGGCCTCGACACCAAACATGCCGATACCCTGTCTGCCGAGCCAGGTGGCCGAATCTTTGGTCAGGCCCGGAAAGTCGGTCAGATACCCATCCTGGCCGTAGCAGCGGCGGCAAAGTCCATGTGCAGCAGCACGGTGTCCTTCGGCTTGATGGTCACCCTCGCCGCTTCGATCGATGCCTTGAGGTCGGCGGTCGAAATGTCGGACTTCAGCGGCTTGTCGGAGAGATCGAGACAGACGGCCTCGGTAAAAAAGGTCTCGAGCGGCATCTCGTCGATGGAGCGTGCCCCCGTTCGCGCATCGAAATGGCAGGGGGCATCGACGTGGGTTCCAGCATGATCGCCCAGCGCGAGCGCCATGGTGGCGGAGGAGAACTCGTAGCCGTCGGCCACACGAACCTCATCGTGGGTCGAGTAGGGAGTGATGACGATCGAGGGATGGTTCAAGAGCCGTGGCATCTTGTGATAGATGTCGCGACTGAGGTCGATCAACGTCATGGCGTGTCACTCCAAAGTGGAGGCTCGGCAACGGGCGTGCTTCATCTGAGTGTGGGGGAATGCTGCCATGCTCTCCCAAGCCTAGCATCGAAGCGATGAATGCCCACGACCGGCGCGATGTCGCGGATGAAATTGTAGTTGAGCTTGTCGTAAAGAGTCGCGTTGACAGCGTTCGTCTGACTCGCCAGCAGGAGCGTATAACCGTCACCCGGTGCACGCACGACCGCCTCGGTGCCGATATTGGTGCCGGCACCCGGCCGGTTCTCGATGACGAATGGCTGGCCAAGTCGCTCCGAAGCCTTGCCCGATCAGGCGCGCCGTGATGTCGACCGATCCGCCTGGGGGAAATCCAACTCTGCTCGCGGCTCTCTGCTCGGCATTGCGGGGGTCGGTCTGATCGACGACCCCCACAACACGGTTTGCAGCTTAACGACGGATAGAATATCCGCTGGTCAAGCTTGTGCGGGCCATTGTGGCCTAGGTGGCGCAGGTGCGGCAGGTGTCGCAGGTGCGATAGAAAAACGCACCTGAGAGAGGCAGATCGCGCCAGGTACGGTTGCAAACTGTCCAGTTGACGAGTTGATAGCCGATTTCAATCGCTCACGTTGAAGCCGTGCTCGTCCATGCATGCCAGGTACGAGTAGTATCGATTCGCTTCTTCACTGTACTCGTGAAATCCCTTTTCGACCTTCAGGTTGCACTCGCGAGTGGCTGCACGTTCTCTCGCGCTGAGGTGATCCCGGCTAGCTTGTGCGAGGCTCGGAGTTGCCAGAGCAGCAACACCAGCCGCCAGTGCAAGGCTCACCAATCTTCTTTTCACCGTGACCATAACTTGGCTCCTTTCGTGTCGTGTCAATTACCCAATACCGCCGCCTTCGTGCCGCCGGTAAGCGGCGCGAGTATTTGATCTTCGAAATGTCGAAGATCGGGCGGGTTACTCGCCACGGTCGATGTAATATTCACCGTCGTGGAGATTCGCTGCGGCGTTCGCTTCACTGCCGGTGACGATGACATCGTCTGGAAAGGCCTGGGCAATGGCGAATTTCGCGCTGCCGACCAGCGACAGGACGACGGCAACGATGCACATAGCATTCTTCATTGTGGTCTCCTATTTTGAGTGAGCGTGCTCGCTTGGCGGTCGGTGGCCGCGTCGCTCTTAAAGCACGCAAGTGACGACGTGCACGTAGGCTGGAAGGGCGCTAAGCACCATTAAAATGCAATTCGGAAAGCTAAATTCGGTTTTAACAAACGGCGGCGAAGTCACACGATCAGTTGCCGAGTTGATCGATCCCTCCTGAGCGGTCAGCTGAGCCTCTCACGAAGTCCTTGCGCAGCACCCAATCGAGGGCGTCGTTTCCGGTTGGCAGCGAGGCCTCGTCCACCCGAGCGCCCGCGCCGAGCAGCAGGTGTGCGCACTCGCCGTATTGTCCGGTCGAATCCCCCCACGGGTTGAGCGCCCCATGGATCAGCCAGCCCATTGCGGTCCCGTGGAATTTGCGATCTTGCGCGTCGATCGGTGGATTGTACCGCAAAACTTCCTCCATCATGTCCGCGTTGCCGTGGAACGCTGCCCAATGCAACGGCGTGGCGCCGTGCTGCGACAGCGCTGTCACTGGAAATCCGCGGCGAAGCATGGCGCTGACGGCCGGAAGGTTGTTGTTGCGGGCGGCGTCGGCGACCTGACGCAAAGCCTTTTCCGGCGCACGCGCCACGAGCTGCGGATCGGCTGCAAAGACCGCGTCGGCGCGTGCATCGTCCCCGCACCAGAGCGCATCAAGCAATCGATCAAGCGGACCCGCGCGCTTGAGCAGCAAGTCGAGGACCTCGGCGTGGCCGTGCTTGCGCGCGACGTCGAAAGCCGAGACGTGGAAGCCGAGCGTCCATTGGTAGATATGCCCGCCGTTCGGAGCGGTATCGATCATCGGAAACCAGTCCTGATCGACCCGCATGGCAATCGCGCCTGGATCGGCGTCGAGATGGCGCCGCACCAGCACGACATCGCCCAGCGCTGCTGCGAGGAGCAGGTCGGCCCCTGCGCCCTGTGCGACGAGGAATCCCGCAACTTCGGGGCGATCGCCGATGAGGTGCTGCGCTGGGGTCGAATCGTGATCCTCATCGAGCGCGTCAATCTCGGCGCCATGTTCGAGCAGAAATCGGGCGATCTGGATCGTGCGGGCGTAATGCAGCGGCTGCTTGCCGTCGCCGCCCTTGGCATGGACGAGAGATGGATCGCCTGCGATCAAGGGCCACGAGCTCCGCCATCATACCAAGATTGGCCGCCGCCCAAATGTCGATCCTGGCGCCGCGGGCAATGAGAGGAGCGGCCTCATCCGGGTTCACCTGTTCCAGCACGCCGAAGCTGCCCTTCTCCCAGCTGGTCCTGGCATTGAGATCGGCGCCATGGGCAAGCAGGAGATCGAGCAGATCGAGATTGGTTCGCGCGACATGCACGGCCGGACTTTTAAAGCTGAACATCGGCTCGTTGATCATTGAGACGAGATCAGGATGGGACTGCAGCAACTGCCGCACGTGATCGACATCGCCCGCTTCGACCGCCGCCTTGAAGAGCTCGGCCAGCGATTTGGTCAACGACTCGATCTTTCGCTTCATGTGCGACCAGCCGGCAAAGCCGTATCCGCGCGCAATTACAAGCTGGGCATCGCTCAGGACAAAATATTCTGGCGTCGGGGGCTTCGGGTGCAGCGCGCGCACGCGCTCGATCGCTTCAGATTCGCCGCGCCAATAGTCGCGTGCGAGGGCCTTGGCGAGTTTTCGCTGTTTGTCCAGGTTCGGATTGGAGGGAAGCGGGCGAACGAAGCGCTTGGCGCCGCGACCCGAGGGTTCATGGGACATGATAGACCTCTTTCTCAATGCCCGATGTCCACGAAACGGGCGGAAAGAGGGTCGTCATTCGCCGTCAGGATTTCTGTTCGGGTGGGAGGTTCCCTTTCCGTGGACGGGACGCGCCCCGATCGCGCCCGCCTAAGGTAACACGCTCCGCCTGCGTTTCCAGCCACTGACCCAGTCAAACCAGATGGATTACCGAAGCCAACGGCATGTCTCTTGTTGGCACATAGCTGGCCAGAGCCGATGCGACGGCTTGTCCGCAGCTGGCGGAAGCTGACGCTGCGTCCCTGGTCCATCTGTGGCCGGCCGACCGAATTTGCTTAGCCCAAAGCTCCAGAAACCACCGCGCGGCCGCATCCCATCCGAGCCAGCGTTGCCGACGCCGTGGCGCGCGCGCATTGCGCTGTAAAGTCTTCACCGCCGCGCCGGAATTCGGTCACCGGCGTTCCCAACCGCAGCCATGGAGCCGTGAAAGTGTCCTGCCCAACTTCCGTTCATCATTCCCATGGAGGGCTTTATGCGCTGCTCCTTGCTTGCTGCAACTTTCGTCTCGCCATTGCTGATGTTGTCGCTCGTGGGTCCCGCCATCACGCAGGCGCCCGAGGCAAACCGCATTTCCGGGCCGCTCGTGCATGAAAATCTCGCGGTCTATTTCATCCACGGCAGATCGGCTCCCGGCAAGGCCCCGCTGACGCTGGAGGAGGCGATGGCGAGCGGCGCCGTGAAAGTGCGCGAGACCAGCAATGTCAATCAGCTCGAAATCGAGAATCTCGGCAATGACGAGGTGTTCGTACAGTCCGGCGACATCGTCAAGGGCGGCAAGCAGGATCGCACGCTGATGGTAAGCCTGCTGCTGCCGCCGAAATCGGGCGCCATCCCTATTGCCTCGTTCTGCGTGGAGGAAGGCCGCTGGACGGCGCGCGGCCGCGAGGATGCCAAAAACTTCTCGACCGCTTCCGCTTCCGTCCCCTCGCGCGAGCTCAAGCTGGCGATGAAGGCACCCCTGCCGGCGGCGCCGCCGGCTCGCGACGGATCGAGCGTGGAAGCGTCGCGGCAACGCGCTTCCGGAGAGGCAAGCGAGACCGGAATGAGACAGCAGCAGGTGTGGGAGAGCGTGCGCGCGACCCAAAGCAAGCTGACCGGCAGCCTGGGTGCGCAGGTGCGATCGGTGCAATCGGCTTCAAGCCTGCAGCTTGCGCTCGAGAACGAGAAGCTCATGGACGCACAGAACGGCTATGTCAAAGCCCTGAAATCCGCCGGTGAGACAGAGGACGACATCATCGGATTTGCCTTTGCCGTCAACGGCGAGATCAACAGCGCCGATGTCTATCCCTCGAACGGCCTGTTCCGAAAAATGTGGACCAAGCTTCTGACAGCCGGCGTGATCGAAGCGATCGGTCACAAGAACGGGCCTGCCGTCGCACCGCCTTCGGTCGAGGCGGTTCATGCCTTCCTTGCGGCCGCTGAGAGCGGCAGGTCGAACGAAAAGGCCCTCAACGCCGGTGCTCGCTTGGAGACGCGCGAGGCTGAGAAGGCATTCCTGTTCGAGACCGCACGGGCGCCTTCGCCGAGCGCGCCTGGGAGTTGGGTGCATCGCAATTATTTGGCGAAGTAACAGCCGGACGATCACATGCTCCGCGTCATGCTCGCTTTAGGCGGGCACCCAGTAACCTCTGCGCGTGCAGATGAAACTCGATGCGGCTCCCAGCGAGTGCCATATCTACTCAGCGGTGATTACTGGGTCGCCCGCCTGAAGCGGGCGATGAGTGCTCGGATGTGGCCTACGGCCGCCAGCTCATCCTGTGGACCGGCGCACCCGAGCGCCAGTTCATGGCCTCGCCGCACACGACAAAGCCCTGCTTTTCATAAAAGCGAATTGCGCGCACATTGTCCGTGTTGACATGAAGGTCGAGCCCTTGCGGAGATATTCGCTTTGCTTCTTCGACCAGGGCGGAGGCGACGCCCGATCCCCAATCTTCCGGCGCGACGACGATTTGATCGAGATCGAGGCTGCGCGGATCGACGGTGACGAATCCGATCATTTGACCGGCTGCCTCGGCCACGGTGATGGTCGCCGCCGGGACCAGCTCGTTGCGCCAGCGTTGCCGCCACCATTCGACCCGCGCCGAGAAATCGATGGCGGGGCAGGCGAGCTGCCAGGTCCGGCGCCACAGCTCGATTGCCGCGTCCTCGTCGGTGGGCCGATACGAGCGAAGGGTGAAGTCACCCATTGTCGCGGGCGCGTGTCGTGCTTTATGACGGAAGGCCGACGTTCAGCGCTCGGTCAGCTTGAGCTCGATGCGACGGTTGCGGGCATAGGCGTCCTCGGTCTTCTCGGGCTCGATCGGCTGGAACTCACCGAATCCGGCGGCAACGAGGCGCTGGGGCGAGACGCCTTTTGCAATGAGATATTGCACCACCGAGATCGCGCGCCCGGCCGAGAGCTCCCAGTTGCTCTTGAACTGCGGACTGTTGATGGGACGCACGTCGGTGTGTCCGTCCACGCGCAACACCCAAGCGATCTCGCCGGGAATTTTCTTCTCCAGCTCGAGCAGCGCAGCCGCAAGCCCATCGAGCTCGGCACGGCCCTCAGCCTTGTCGAGCGTGGCCTTGCCGGCATCGAAGAACACTTCCGACTGGAACACGAAGCGGTCACCAACGATGCGGATATCCGGCCGATTGCCGAGTATGGCGCGCAGGCGCCCGAAGAAATCGGAGCGGTAGCGCGACAGCTCCTGCACGCGCTGGGCAAGCGCCACGTTGAGGCGCTGGCCCAGGTCGGCGATGCGGGACTGTGATTCCCTGTCTTTCTTCTCCGTCGCATCGAGGGCATCCTCGAGTGCGGCGAGCTGCCGGCGCAGCGCCGCGATTTGCTGGTTGAGCACCTCGACCTGCGCCAGCGCCCGCGCGCTGAGCCGCTTCTCCGCATCGAGCTGACCGCCGATCTCGCTGATCCTTCCCTGCGCGGCGGCCGCCCCGCTGCCGATCCCTTCATAGAGGCCTTTGAAGCGCTCGCGCTCGCCTTCGGCCGTGCTCAGGCTCGAGCGGATTTGCGCCAGCTGCTCCTCCAGGCTGAGCTTGCCGGTCTTTTCCAGCGAGAGCAGCTCGCTGAGCTGGGCAATCTGGGCGTTGAGGCGGGTGAGCGCGGTGTCCTTGCCGCTGACTTCCTGCGTCAGATAAAACTGCACGACGACGAACACGCTGAGCAGGAAGATGATGCCGAGAATGAGCGTCGACAGCGCGTCGACGAAGCCCGGCCAATAGTTCATGCCGCTGTCGCGGCGGGCGCGTGCAAGGGCCATGATTTACCTACTTGTTCACGTTTTCGCGCACCAGGATCTCGAGCAGGCGGCGGATGTCGCGGTGCTGCTGGGCCTGCGACTCGACCCAGTCGCGAACCATCTGTTGCTCCGTGCGCATGTGGTTGACCAGCCCCTGGATGGCTTCGGCGAGATTGGCCATGGCGGTGGTGGTTGCCCGTGACGACCCGCCTTCGGTGATCGCGTCGCGCAATCGCTCGATCGACGTTCTCAGGTCCGCCGATAGTAGCGCACCCGACGCGGGCGCCGACGCCGACGCCGGCGCGTCGTGGTCGACCACGAGATCGCGCACGGTGCTGGAAAGCCAATCCTCGAGATCGGTATAGAAGCGGTTTTGCGCCTGGCTCGTCTGCAGGTCGAGGAAGCCGAGCACGAGCGAGCCCGCCAGTCCGAACAGCGATGATGAGAACGATATGCCCATGCCGCTGAGCGGGGCGGCGAGACCCTCCTTGAGGGAATCGAAGATCGCGGCGGCATCACCGCCGGGCTTGAGCGTGTTGATCACGTTGCCGACCGAGCCGACGGTCTCGATCAGGCCCCAGAACGTGCCGAGCAGCCCGAGGAAAACCAGGAGCCCGGTCATGTAGCGCGACATGTCGCGGGCTTCGTCCAGGCGGGTGGCGATGGAATCGAGGATGCCGCGCATCAGCTGCGACGAGATCGCCATTCGGCCGATGCGATCGCCCAGCAGGACCGCCATGGGTGCGAGCAGCACCGGCGGGCGCTCGACCGCGAGCCCGGGATCGGCCAGGCGGAAGCCATTGACCCAATTGACCTCGGGGAACAGGCGGATCACCTGCCGGAAGGCGAGCGCAATGCCGATGGCAAGCACGCCGATGATAAGGGCATTAAGGCCCGGATTGGCGAGGAACGCGGTCAGGATTTGGCGGTAGAGCACGACCAGGACGAGCGCGCACAGAATCAGGAACACCAACATCCGGACGAGAAAAATCCGGGGCGAAGAAAGCTTAAAAGGATCGATGTCGTGCGCCATGGTGAAGGGCTGCGCGTTCTCAATCGACTCACAATATGGCACTGCCGCGGCGGAAGGAAGAACCCGCAAGGCGATCGTCGGCGGATTACGGCTTGCGTTCATCCGCGCTGGCGGTTCGCACTCGTGCCCTGGCAGGGGCGAGGCACGCCTCGCCCTTATTCAGCGGACGACGCAGGCGTCGCCCCTACGGGCTGCTGGCCGCGTTGAGCGTGCGCACCAGGTCGCGGTGAATCGCCTCGTTGGCGGCGACGATGCCGCCCGAGGTGAGAGCGATCTCGCCGCCGTCGATGCCGGTGACAAAGCCTCCGGCCTCGCGCACCAGGGCGATCCCGGCCGCCATGTCCCACGGCGAGAGGTTGCGCTCCCAATAGGCATCGAAACGGCCGGCGGCCACCCACGCAAGGTCGAGCGCGGCCGCTCCGAACCGTCGCAATCCGGCGACCTTTTCCTGCACCGCGATGTGCTCGTTGCGTGCCAGCACGACGTCGCCGCGGCTGGGGTGGGGAAGGGCGCAGGCGACAACCGAGTCGGCGAGCCGCTTGCGCGCAGCCACCCGTAGCCGGCGATCGTTGAGGAAGGCGCCCTTGCCGCGCTCGGCGGTGAAGAGCTCATCGTTGGCAGGATTGTAGACGATGCCGGCAACGATTGCGCCCTCGCGCTCGAGCGCAATCGAGATTGCAAAATGCGGAATGCCGTGGAGGAAATTCAAGGTGCCGTCGAGCGGATCGACGATCCAGCAATGGGTCCGGTCGGTGCCTTCGTGACGGCCCCCTTCCTCGCCCAGGAAACTGTAGCCGGGACGCGCCCGTTCGAGCTCCTCGCGCAGGGTCTCCTCGGCCCGGCGGTCGGCCGCGGTCACAAAATCGGCGGGTCCCTTGAGAGAAACCTGCAGATGCTCGATCTCGCCGAAGTCCCGCTTGAGCGCGCGGCTGGCTTTTTGCGCGGCTTTGATCATGACGTTGAGGAGGGCGGAACGAAGCATGCTCAGGACCAGCGGTCGTTTGTGCTCAATCAGTCATGCATGGGGTTGACCTGGCTTGACCCCCGCGCATCCATCGAAAAAGCGCTTCATCCATCCGATCTCGGGCTGCCCGAGGTCCGGCACTTGCGAGTGCCGCAAGTCGGGTAAACCGACTTGCGTGTCAAGCCCGGCACTGACGAGGTTGAGACTTGCGCTCTGCCTGCAGGGGGCGGTCAGCTCAGGAGCGGGACTCGCGCGCCTGCTTGATCGCATCGATCCAAGGCTTCGCTGCCTTCTCGGCGGCGGCGCGGGCGTCCGGCGTCTGGCTCTGCACGAAGGCGTCGAGGGGAATGTCGCTCACGCCGCCGGCTTTGGCGACCATGTGCCATTTGATGGCCTCCACCGGATCGGCCTTCAATCCGCGCCCGACCGCCAGGATGTTGGCGAGGCGGTTCTGCGCGACGGGATTGCCCTTGTGCGCTGCTTTCCTCAAGAGGGCCGCCGCCGACGGTTCGTTTCTGGCGACGCCGGCGCCATTGAAGAGCGCGATGGCATATTCGACCTGGGCATCGGTGTTGTCGGCCAATGACGCCGCCGCAAGCAGGCGCGCGGCCTCGGCCAGGTCCCTAGCCACCCCGCGGCCCTCCTTGTAGAGGGTCGCGAGCGCGTATTGGGCTTCCGGACTCCCGGCGTCCGCGGCAACGCGAAAAAGCTCGGCGGCGCGGGCGAAATCCTGCGGGAACACCTTTCCTTCGAGGTAGAGCAGCGCGAGATCGTAGGAGGCGGCAGCATGGCCGAGCTTGGCGGCGGCGGCGAGAAGCTTGGCCCCCTGTTCGCTCTTGACCGTCCCGGTACGCCCCCCGAGATGGAACATGCCCAACGCAAACATGGCCTCGCGGTCGCCTCGGTCGGCGGCGAGCTGGTACCATTCTGCCGCTTTCTTGTCGTTGCGCTCGATCCCGAATCCGTTGGCATAGAGCTCGCCAAGCATCGTCATCGCCTTGACGTCGTTCTTTTCTTCCACCCGGCGGGTCGCGATGGCGAACGCGGTCATGTAAAACCCGCGCTGGAATGCGCCATAGGCCAAATCCGGGTCGCCCGCCGACCCTGCCGGGACAGCAGCCATCGGCGTGGCCGATGCTGACTGAGCCGCCGCTGGGGCCGCGGGCTTGCGCGGGACCGGCCTTGGCGCCGGCTTGGACATTGCCTTGCCGGGGGTCTGTGTGGCGGTCGGCGGGTTGAGCTGGAGCGGCGCCTGCGCGGCCGCGGACGCGACCCATCCGACCGGCGGTCCGACCACCATGAGGAGCGTGGCTGCGGCACGCCGTACCGACATCATACGAACGTCTCCGCGATCTCGAGTCGTCGCGCGGCCTCGGCCACTGCGACGCGGCAGCCGCGCCCATCCGAGAAAACGCAATCTCCGATCGCGACAAAATCCGCGCCCGCAGCCGCGAGCGGCGCCACCTCATCGAGCGAGCCGGCAAATCCAACGCAGGGGATCTCGAACAGCTCCGCCCACCAGGCAACCCGCTCCGAGATGGCATCGAACGAGGGCCGCTCGCCCGCCGTATCGGGATCGCCGAACATGACATAGTCGGCGCCGGCCTCGCCGGCGACCATGGCATCATGCCTGCTGGCAAGTCCCCCGCAGCCGGTGATGCGCGCGGGCTTGAGCATGGAAAGCGCGGCTTTGAGGCTCTCGACGCCGTCGAGGTGGGCGCCGTCGGCGCCGGCGCGCGCCGCGAGCAGGGGATACCCGTCCACCAGAAGCGCGGCGCCCTTTTCCTGCACGGCGGGCGCGAGCGCCTTGATGTGATCGACCTGCCGGCGCTCCTCGGCATCCGGCAGCCGCAACAGGACGGCGGCAATATCGGCGGCGCCGAGTGCTTGAACCACGAGGTTGCCAACCCCGGCGGAATCCCGCGGGGTCACAAGATAGAGACGCGGAGCAGGGCGCCGCGGTTCGGCCGGTTTCCCTCGGGACGGCATGACAAATCGATTGCCTCCGCAATCGGGCGGAAATGGGAGCGTTTGTAAAGCATCAAGCCTACGAGAGGGTAAAGGCGTCAGAATGGTGTCATGATGCCAGCCCGACCCGGCTCTGCATCATGGCGGGTTTGATTAGGGGTGGGGCATGCTCGCCCCGACCGCATCGACGCCGGGGGGTCGGTGGATGCAGGGGGGGCCAAGCATGGCCTCGCCCCTACTGGGATCCTTCGAGCCCCAGTTGTCGAATGACCGCGCCCCACTTCTCCTGCTCGGCCCGGATATAGGTCTCGATACCCTCGACCGTAGGCGACCCGTGGGGAATGAGGCGGATATTGAGGATTTTTTGCCGGGTCTCGGGCATGGCCATGATCCGCTGCATCTCGCCATGCAGCCTGTCCACCACCTCGCCAGGGGTGCCGCGACGGGCAAAAATAACATGCCACGAGACCGCCTCGAAGTCGGCAATCCCGATCGCTTCCGCCAGCGGGGGCACGTCGGGCAGGGTCGGAAAGCGGCTCGTCGAGGTGACGGCAAGTGGCCTCAGCTTTCCTTCCATGATCAGAGGGAGCGAGGCACCTGCCTCGGCGATCGCCGCCATAACGTGGCCGGCAGCGACATCGGCAATGGATTGGGGGCTGTTGCGATACGGCACATGGGCCATATCGAACCCGAACCGCTGCTTGAGGAATTCCGCGGTGAGATGGGGTGCACCGCCAACCCCGAGGAGCTGTAGCTGAGCTGTCCGGGCCGCTCCCTGGCATATTTGATGAAATCCGCAACCGAGCGAACCGGCAGCGACGGCGGCACGACAAGCACGAAGGGCGATTTGACGTAAAGCGAGATCGGCAGGAAGTCGGTGAGCGGGTCGAACGGTCGCTGCTTGAAGAGCGTGGGCCTGATCGCCATCACCGCGCTCGTTGCCACGGCCAGCGTGTAGCCGTCGGCTGCTCCTTTGGCGATGGTTTCGCCGGCGACCACGCCGGCGCCGCCGGGCCGGTTATCGATGACCACAGGCTGGCCCAGACTTTGCGAGAGCTTCTCGCCATAGAGCCGCGCAAGCGTGTCCATCCCCGTGCCGGCAGCCAGCGACACGATGATGGTAATGGGCCGGGCCGGATAACCCTCCGCGAGCGCCGGCACATGCGGCAGCGGGACGCAGAGCGCGGGAACGAGCGCGAGCAGCAGGTGCCGGAACGACCGCCACATTCCTACTTTCCCCGCGAGTGCTTGGCCGGCTCGGGTGCTGCTGCGGCTCGCAGCATGCCGAGATGGCCAAGCCGGCGCAAAAGTTGCCGCGACCGGGCTTCCGGTCACGCCGCCTTCTTCTCCAGATCCTGTTTCCATTGCCCGCGCGCGGCGAGGCTGTTCATCATCGCCCGGTGGGAGAAGGCGCGCTGGGCAGCGGCAACGTTCTCGGGCTTGCCCGACCAGGCCTTCTGCGGCGCCGCCTGCAGCGCGCGGCCGTAGCTGAAGGTCAATCGCCACGGCAGGCCGCCGATGCGGTTCATGGCATCGAGATGCGCGGTCGCTTCCTCGTCGGATTGGCCACCCGACAGGAAGGCGATGCCGGGGACGGCGGCAGGCACGCAAGCGCGCAGCACCTTGACGGTCTTGTCCGCGACCTCATCGATGCCGGCACGCTTCTTCGCCTTCTTGCCGGCGATCACCATGTTGGGCTTGAGCACCATGCCTTCGAGCGCGACCTTCTGATAGTAGAGCTGCTCGAACACGGTCTTGAGCAGCCATTCCGTGATCAGATAGCAGCGCTCCGCGTCGTGATCGCCGTCCATCAAGACCTCCGGCTCGACGATCGGGACAATGTCTTCGTCCTGGCAGAGCGCGGTATAGCGCGCAAGCGCATGTGCGTTTGTCATGATCGCGGCATAGCTTGGGATGCCGGGGCCGATGTCGATGACGGCGCGCCACTTGGCGAATTTGGCGCCGAGCCCGCGATATTCGACGAGGCGCTCGCGCAGCCCGTCGAGGCCCTCGGTGATGACTTCGCCAGGCGAGAAGGGAAGCGGCTTCGTGCCCTTGTCGACCTTGATGCCGGCAAGTGCGCCCGCCTTCTCGATGATCTTGACCAGCGGCGTGCCATCCCTGGCGTTCTGGCGAATGGTCTCGTCATAGAGGATGACGCCCGAGATGCATTTCGACATTGCCTCGGTCGAGCGGAAAAGAAGCTCGCGATAGTCGCGGCGGCTGTCGGGCGTGGACTCCACTCCGATGGGATCGAAGCGTTTCTTGATGGTGCTCGTCGATTCATCGGCGGCGAGAATGCCGCGGCCAGACGCCACCATGGCCTCGGCGACCTTGTTGAGCTCAGCGAGGTTCATTGCAGATTCTCCTTCATTCTCGGAATTTGCTCCGATCTTGCCGCCTTCGCTCGCGCTTGGCAAAGGGGCATCTGCACGGAACTTCGGCGGGTGACGACGCCACAGGCGCCGCGCGTGAACTTTCATTTCACCCTGAGCACCTCGATCCCGGGCAGGGCCTTGCCCTCCAGCCATTCCAGGAAGGCGCCGCCGGCGGTCGAGACATAGGTGAACCGATCCGCTACGCCCGCCGCATGCAGCGCCGCCACCGTGTCGCCCCCGCCGGCAACGGCGACAAGCTTTCCGGTGCTCGCGAGCTCCGCCGCAGCTTCCGCGACCTCGATGGTGCCGTTGTCGAACGGCTCGGTTTCGAAAGCGCCGAATGGTCCGTTCCATACCAGCGTGCGCGCTCGCGCAAGCACGGAGCAGACGTGCTCGAGGCTGCGCCGGCCGATGTCGAGGATCATGTCGGCGGGTTCCACCCGCTCCACGGCAATCATGCGTGAGGGTGCGTTTGCCCTGAGTTCGCTGGCGACCACGACATCGACCGGCAGCACGATCTCGCGGCCGCGCGCTTGCGCCCCGGCGAGGATATCGCGCGCGCTCGCCGCAAGCTCATGCTCGCACAGCGATTTGCCTACCGGGTTCCCCAGCGCAGCCAGAAACGTATTGGCCATGCCGCCGCCGATCACGAGCGTGTCGACCTTTGCAATGAGGTTGCCGAGGAGATCGAGCTTGGTGGACACCTTGGCGCCACCCACGATCGCCGCCAAGGGACGCGCCGGCGCCTCCAGAACCTTGCCGAGCGTCTCGACCTCCTCCTGCAGTGCACGTCCGGCATAGGCCGGCAGGGCGTGGCCCAATCCTGCCACCGAGGCATGGGCGCGGTGCGACGCCGAGAACGCGTCGTTGACGAAGATGTCGCCGAGCGCGGCGAGTTGCGCGACGAAATCGGGATCGTTGCGCTCCTCGCCCTTGTGGAACCGGGTGTTCTCCAGGCACAGCACGTCGCCGTCGCGCATGGCATTCACGGCGGAAAGCGCTTTCTCGCCGATGCAGTCCGGGGCGAACGCCACCGGACAGCCGAGCGCTTGCGCAACGGCCGCAACGAGGGGCTCGAGCGAATCCTTCGCGTCGCGCCCCTTCGGGCGGCCGAAATGCGAGATGAGAATGACCTTGCCGCCCCTTGCGGCGATCTCCCGGATGGTGGGAGCCGCGCGCGCGATGCGCGTTGCGTCGGTGACCTTGCCGTTCTCGACCGGCACATTGAGGTCGACACGCACCAGCACCCGCTTGCCCTTGACGTCGACCCCCTCGAGCGTGCGCAGGGATGGCATGGTGCTTCAGACAAGCGCTAAAGCGGTTCCCGCCCGATTTGAATCGGGGGATTCCCAAAGACTTATAGATGAGCGAGTTCTTGTGCATTGATTCTCCTTTGCGGGGCTCAGCGATGCCTAAGGCCTATTCTTGTGACCTGCGGGAACGCGTTATCGAAGCCGTGGAGACGGGAGCGTCGCGACGGGAGGCGGCCGAGCGTTTCGAGGTGAGCGTAGCCTCGGCAGTAAAGTGGCTGCAGCGCTGGCGCAAGAGGAGGAGCGCCGCGCCGAAGCCGCGCGGCGGTAGCATTTCTCCGTTGGACGAGTTCGCCACCGAGGTGTTGGCTCTGATTGCCGAACAGCCGGACCTGACTTTGGTAGAGACGGTTGCAGCGTTGCGCAAGCGGCGGATTTGGACCAGCCGCAGTTCGCTCTGGCGGTTTCTCGACCGACACAACATCACCCTTAAAAAAAAGCCTGCAAGCTGCCGAACGGCAGCGAGCAGATGTGGCACGCGCGCGCCGACGTTGGATTCGAGAGCAAGGCATGCTTGATCCTGCCCGGCTGGTGTTTATCGATGAGACCGCGGTCAGTACCAACATGGTGCGGCTCCGGGGACGGGCTGCACGGGGCGTCAGGGTGATCGGCACCGTTCCGCTTGGAGCATGGGAGACGATCACCTTCGTGGCCGCCTTGCGTCACAATAAAATAACCGCGCCAATGGTGCTCGAAGGCGCCATGACCGGAGAGATGTTTCTCGCCTACGTCAAGCAGTGCCTGGTTCCCACCCTCCGGCGCAACGACATCGTCGTGATGGATAACTGCAAAGTCCATATGGGCCTCGCCATTCGGGAGGCGATTGAGAAAGTGCAGGCGACACTTCGCTACTTGCCGAAGTACTCGCCTGACCTCAATCCGATCGAGATGCCTTACAGCAAATTCAAGCAGTTCCTGCGCAAGGTAGCCGCGCGCACTGTTCCCGGACTCACTCGAGCCATTCGCTCGTTCATCCCACAACTCAGCCCTCAAGAATGCACCAACTATTTCAGGCATGCAGGCTATGCTTCAATATGATCGGAATCCGCTTTAGATCAGCTTGCCCATCGCAACGGCGGTGTCGATCATGCGGTTGGAGAAACCCCATTCGTTGTCGTACCAGGACATCACGCGCACCAGAGTGCCGTCCATCACCTTGGTCTGGTCGATGGCGAACACCGATGAATGCGCATCGTGATTGAAGTCGCTGGAGACATTCGGAGCCTCGGTATAGCCGAGGATGCCTTTGAGCTGCTGATCGGCCGCGCGCCGCACCGCAGAGTTGATCTCGTCCCGCGTGGTCGCGCGCTTGGCCACGAACTTGAAATCGATGACCGATACATTCGGGGTGGGTACGCGGATGGCGACGCCGTCGAGCTTGCCGGCGAGCTCTGGCAGGACGAAACCCACCGCTTTTGCCGCTCCGGTCGAGGTCGGGATCATGTTGAGCGCGGCGGCGCGGGCGCGATAAAGGTCCTTGTGGACCTGATCCAGCGAGGGCTGATCATTGGTGTAGGAGTGCACCGTGGTCATAAATCCCTTGTCGATCCCCACCGCATCATTGAGCACCTTGGCAACGGGCGCCAGGCAATTGGTCGTGCAGGATGCGTTGGAAACGACGGTGTGATCCCTGGTCAGCTTGTCGTGGTTGACGCCGTACACCACCGTGAGATCGACGCCGTCGGCAGGCGCGGAGATGATCACGCGGCTGGCGCCGGCGGAAAGATGCGCGCGGGCCTTGTCCTTCGACGTGAATATGCCCGTGCATTCCAGCGCGATGTCGACGCCAAGCTCCTTCCACGGCAAGGTTGCCGGATCCTTGATGGCCGTCACCTTGATCATGCCGTTGCCGACGCTCATCGAGCCGGCCGAGACCTTGACCTCGCCGGGAAAGCGGCCGTGCACGGAATCGAAGCGCAACAGATGCGCATTGGTTTCCACCGGGGCGAGGTCGTTGATCCCGACCACCTCGATGTCCTTGCGGTTGGCTTCAGCGATGGCGCGCAGCACGTTGCGCCCGATGCGTCCAAAGCCGTTGATGGCGACACGGACTGTCATTCCCGGCTCCTTCGTTACAACGTCTCTCGTTAAGCGGATGCAGGGGCGGGTTTAAGCCCGCCCCTGCTCAAACAGGTAATCAATATTTGTGCGGCGCGGTTCCGGACGCTTTGAGCTTTTGCAAGGCGGCCGCGGCAACCGCCTCGGCGGTGATGCCGAAATGCTTGTAAAGCTCCTTGTAGGGGGCGCTCGCTCCGAAGGTCGTCATGCCGATGAAGCCGCCGTCGGAGCCGATGATCTCGTCCCAGCCCTGGCGGATGGCCGCCTCGATCCCGACATTGACCGTGGCCGTGCCGATGACCTCCGAACGCTGCGCGGACGGCAAAGCCCGAAAAAGCTCGAAGCACGGCACCGAGACGACGCGCGCGGATACGCCGCGCTCGCGCAGGAACCTGCGCGCCTCGACCGCAATCGCCACTTCCGATCCGGTTGCAAACAGCGAGACCTCGGCGACTTTTTTCTCCGCCGGAACGATCTCGTAGGCGCCGGCGGCGCACCTGTTGGTCTCCTCGCGACCCAGGCGCAGTTGCGGCAGATTCTGGCGTGTGAGCGCGAGAAGGCTGGGGCCATGCGCACTCTCGATTGCGATCTGCCAGCACTCGACGGTCTCGACCGCGTCGCAGGGGCGCAATACCAGCAGGTTCGGAATTGCCCGCAACGCGGCGAGATGCTCGACCGGTTGGTGCGTCGGGCCATCCTCGCCGAGGCCGATCGAGTCGTGCGTCATCACGAAGATCACGCGCCGGCCCATGAGCGCCGCAAGGCGTATGGCCGGCCTGCAATAATCGGAGAAGACCAGGAAGGTGCCGGAATAGGGAATGATCCCGCCGTGCAGCGCCATCCCGTTCATGGCGCACGCCATGGCGTGCTCGCGCACGCCGTAATGGATGAAGCGGCCGGCGTAATCGGCGGCGGAGAGAACGCTCATGCCCTTGGGTCTGGTATTGTTGGATCCGGTGAGATCGGCCGAGCCGCCGATCATTTCGGGAAGCGCCGCCGTCATTGCTTCGAGCGCGGTCTCGGAAGCGTTGCGCGTCGCCATCTCCTTCGGCGCGGCAGCGAGCTTCTCTTTCACCGCGCGCACCGCTGCCGCGAGCCTCTCGCGCGGCAGCTCGCCGCTTAACCTGCGCACGAGCTCCAGGCGGCGTGCGGGCGGCACGGCTCGCAGCCGATCGCTCCAGGCGAGCCGAGCGGCCTTGCCGGCACGCCCAGCGCTGCGCCACATCTCACGCACATCTTCCGGAATCGAGAAGGCGGGCTCCGGCCAGTTGAGCGCGTGGCGCGCGCCCTTGATCTCGTCGGCGCCGAGCGGCGCGCCGTGGCATTTCTCGGTGCCTGCCTTGCTCGGCGCGCCGAAGCCGATGATGGTGCGGCAGGCGATCAGCGAGGGTTTCGTCGAAAGCAGCGCCTGCTCGAGCGCGCCCGCGATCGCATCGGGATCGTGCCCGTCGATGCGCGCCGCCGCCCAGCCGGCTGCTTCGAACCGGCTCGCCTGGTCGACCGAATCGGAAAGGGCGAGAGGCCCGTCGATCGAGATTCGGTTGTCGTCGAACAGCACGATGAGCTTGTTGAGCTTGAGGTGTCCGGCGAGCGCGATCGCCTCCTGGCTCACTCCCTCCATGAGATCGCCGTCGGAGGCGAGCACATAGGTATGATGGTCCACGATCTGATGGCCGAATACCGCGGCAAGGTGGCGCTCGGCGATGGCCATGCCGACGGCGTTGCCGAGCCCTTGGCCCAGCGGTCCGGTCGTCGTCTCGACCCCCGGGGTGATGAAATTCTCGGGATGTCCCGGGGCGAGCGAGCCCAACTGCCGGAACCGCTTGATCTCCTCGATCGTCATTTTGTCATAGTCGAGGAGATGAAGCAGCGCGTAGATCAGCATCGAGCCGTGTCCGGCCGAGAGCACGAAGCGGTCGCGATCGGGCCAGGCGGGATCGGCGGCATCGAATTTCAGGAAACGCGTGAACAGCACCGTCGCAATATCGGCGGCGCCCATCGGCAGTCCCGGATGTCCGGATTTTGCCTGCTCGACCGCGTCCATGGCGAGCGCGCGGATCGCGTTTGCCATGCGCTCGTGCTGTGCGCGCGTGGCATGCCTGTGCTCCTCACGCTGTGCCGCCGTCGATGGCACGGCGGCCGCCGAATTGACGGCCAGGGTCGAGCTCGGGTTGGTCATGGTTGGGTCCGCGCGTTCTTGGATCGAGGCTCTAGCATGCGGGTGAGGGGAGTCAATGAAGGCACAATCGCATCCCTTGCGGCGTGCACAAGGTCAGCGCTCCGGGTGCCCGAGCGTTGACGCCAAGCCGCGGAATAACGTAAGGGTCGTTTTCTAACCGTTTGCTGCCACGATGGATTTTCGTCGCCTCAAAGGCGCACGAATGGCCGGGTATTCTGTCGCAATGACCGAGCCGAATGCGATCGATGCTGCCAGCAGACGTCTTGCGCTCGCGCTCGATGCGCTCGCGGCGGCCGTCGAGCGGCGCCGCGGCGCGGATCGAGGCGAGGAGACGCTCGCTGCCCAGCTGCACGCGCTCGGCGGCGACCGCTCGCGCCTGGCCTCCGAGCTCGATGCCGCCGCCGCCCGTACCCGCTCGCTGGAGAGCGTCAACCGCGAAGTCGCACAGCGGCTCGATGCCGCCATCGGCACCATACGCTCGCTGCTCGCGGAGAACGAGCGCTGAGCTTTCTTCATGGAGAGAGCGCGGACCGCAACGCCATGCCGCAGGTCAATGTCACCATCAATGGACGCCAGTTCCGCATGGCCTGCGAGAACGGGGAGGAAGCGCATCTGCTGCGCCTTGCCGAGAATCTCGATCAACGGATCTCGCGCCTGCGCGAGCGCTTCGGCGAGATCGGCGATACGCGCCTCACCGTGATGGCAGCTCTCACGCTTGCCGACGAGCTCACCGAGACGAAGGAGCGGCTGGCGCGAATGGAACCGGAGCTGGCGCAGCTGCAAGAGGCCAATGTGGCCTCCGCCGAGCGGGCAAAAGCGACGCAGTCGGCAATTACGGCTGCGCTCAATGCGGCGGCCGAGCGTATCGAGAGCATCACCAGGCGCCTCAACCAGACGATCACCCCTGGCGACCTCCCGATCGGGTGATCGGTAGCCACGCTCGCTTGTAGCCACGCTCGCTTTAAGTGATTACATTTGCCACGCGGAGCTGTGAGGTGCGTCAGGAGCCATATCCCCGGGGCCTTATCGATCCTCAAGGGAGCTGTCCCTGACCGGGCTCGTGGGCTCGGACATATGGCGCCCACCTACTTTCGTAGGGAACCCGGGATCGACGCTCCAACGGCCATCGCGGCTCCGCACACGTCGTCGCCGGACTTGTTCAAACTGGTTCCGGCAATCCACGTCTTGCCGCGACCGTAGGGGCGTGTTCGACCGTAGGAGCGACGCATGCGTCGCCCCTGCCGACCATCGAATAAGGTCGTGGCATTTGAACCGATGCAGCCGTCCGTCTCCATTGCGAGCGCCAAAGCCGCCATCCGTCGCGAAGCGCAAGCACGGCGCAACGCACTGCCAGCCGCGATGCGCGCGGACGCCGCGCGCACGATCGCCGAGCGGGGCTTGCCCATCGCGCTGCCGGCAGGCGCCATCGTATCGGGATTCATGCCGCTCAAGAACGAGCTCAATCCGATCCCGCTCATGCGCATGCTGGCGGATGCCGGCGCCAGGCTTGCGCTGCCGGTTGTTTGCGGTCGCGGCAAGCCGCTCGTGATGCGGACCTTCGCCTTTGGCGATGTCTTGGTCTCCGGCGTCTGGGGCATCCGCGAGCCCAGGCCGGACGCGCCTGAAGTCCTTCCCGACGTCTTGCTCGTGCCGCTGCTCGCATTCGATCGCAGCGGTCATCGGGTCGGCTATGGCGCGGGCTACTACGACCTCACGCTTGCATCCCTGCGGGCGCAAAAGCGCGTGCTCGCCGTCGGCATCGCCTTTGCCGCGCAGGAAATCGCGCAAGTGCCCGCGACCCCCCGCGACGCCCGTCTCGATCTCGTGCTAACTGAGAAAAAGACTATCGTCACAAACCCGGACATCGGGCCGCTCCACCCGCATGGTCTCGTTGCGCAGACCGCGGCCAAGCGAGGCTGCTGATCCGAGCGGCCTCTCGGTGCCTGGTGGCGCGCCCATCAGCACAAGCGTCCGACCACGGAGGTGAATCATGCGACGGAATATCTCGCGCCGCGACTTCGGCAAACGGCTCGTGGGCGCTGCAGCAGTCCTTGCGCTGCCCCCGGCATGGAATTGCCGGGCCGCAGCGCAGTCGCTGCGCAATGACTTGAAGAGTCTCAGCGGCGAGCTGTCCTTCGACGATGCCGCATTGCAGGCGGCGGCCGACGACTTTGGACGGGTCGTGCACAAGAAGCCGGCTGCCATGCTCCGGCCCGCCGATGTGCACGACATCGCGAAGCTCGTGCAGTTCGCGAGCCGCCACGGACTCAAGGTCGCGATGCGCGGCCAGGGGCATTCGTTTTTCGGGCAGACCCAGGTCGCGGACGGCGTGGTCATCGACTCCAGCAGCCTGAATTCCGTCCGCATCGTCAAATCCGGCACCGGCGCGATCGCGGAGATCGGCGCCGGTTCGAAGTGGCACCCCGTGCTCATGGCCGCGAACGCCCAGAAACTGACCGTGCCGGTGATCGCCGATACCTTCCTGTCGGTCGGCGGAACGATCAGCACCGGCGGTTTCGGCGTAACCACCTACAACCTTGGTTTTCAGGTCGACCATGTGCAGGAGCTTGAGGTCGTGACCGGCGACGGAGAGATCATGACCTGCTCCGACGCAGGCAACAGCGACCTCTTCAACGCCATGCTCGGGGGGCTGGGTCAATGCGGCATCATCACCAAGGTCGTGATGCGACTCATGCCTGCTCCCGCGAACGTGCTGTTCATGAAGATGGACTACGACGACTTCCAGAGCGCGTCCGCCGACCTCGCGCTGCTCGCCAGGGACGGACGCTTCCATCATCTCGACGGCCGCGGCGCCGGCCGGCCGGCCGGTGGCGTCGGCTACTACGTCGAAGGTGGCGCCTTCTATGACGCACCAAACGATCCCGACGAGGCGAAGCTGACCGCCGGGCTCAAGTTCGCGAAAAAGACCGCGGCGGTGATGACCTACGAGCAGTATTTCCGCCGCGAGGAAGTGTGCACGGCGTGCACGACGCCGCTGCAGAAGCCCTTCGTCTATCTCTGCATCCCCGCGTCGCGGTATGTCGCGTACACGTCGGGCATCCTGTCATCGACGACGGAGTCCGCGTATCTGGTCCCGCGCATGTCGGCCTGGCGCCGGAACGCCATCAAGCGCCCGCTCACCCGCATGCCGGACGAAGAGATCGTCTACCGGTTCCAGCTTTCGCGCATCCTGCCGGCGGGGACTGACGCCGCGTCCATGATTGCGCTCAATCGCACGCTCTATGAACGGGCGCGCGACATGGGCGGCTACCGCATGACCTCGAGCGCGGTAGCGATGTCGCAGGATGACTGGAAGCGCCACTACGGACCTGCCTGGCAGAACGTCCAGGCAGCGAAGACGAAGTTCGATCCGAAGAACGTGTTGACACCGGGTCACGGTATGTTTCCCGGATAGACCGTGCTAACGCAGCGCGGGATCATCTGCTGCGGGCCGGTAACGGAATGCGCATTCTCTTCATCGGCGACATCGTGGGCCGCAGCGGTCGTGCAGTCCTGTTGCAGCGCTTGCCGCACCTGCTGCGCGACTGGAAGCTCGATTTCGTCGCCGCCAATGGCGAGAACGCGGCCGGCGGCTTCGGCATCACCGAGACGATCTACGCAGAATTCGTCGACGCCGGCATCGACGTCATCACCGGTGGCAACCATTCCTGGGATCAGAAGGAGGCGCTGGTCTTCATCGAGCGCGCGCCGAAGCTGCTGCGGCCGGTCAATTTTCCGCTCGGCACGCCCGGCCGCGGGGCCGCGCTGCTGGATGCGAGGAACGGCGCGCGCGTGCTCGTCGTCAATGCCATGGGCCGCATCTTCATGGATCCGCTCGATGATCCCTTCGCGGCGGTCGAGCGCGAGCTTTCCGCCTGTCCGCTCAAGCAAGTGGTCGACGCCATCATCGTCGACATCCACGGCGAGGCCACGAGCGAGAAGCAGGCCATGGGGCATTTCTGCGACGGCCGCGCCAGCCTGGTCGTCGGCACCCACACCCATGCTCCGACCGCGGACCACCAGATTCTGCCGCATGGCACCGCCTTCGTCTCCGATGTCGGCATGAGCGGCGACTATGATTTGATCATCGGCATGGACAAGGACGAACCGCTCAGCCGGTTTGTCCGCAAGATTCCTGGCGCGCGCTTCGAGCCCGCAACGGGCGAAGCGACCTTGTGCGGGCTCGCGGTTGAAACCGACGATGCGACCGGGTTGGCGCTGCGCCTGGGGCCGGTGCGTCTCGGCGGCAGGCTCGAACAGGCAAAGCCGGAATTCTGGGACACCTCATTCGCATGAAGTGCGAAGGCAATCAGCATTCGCAGTTGGCACGACAGCTCCCCCGCTAAAGCATGATCCCGAAAAAGCCTGCCCCGGACTTGATCCGGGGTGGAAACCGAAGCAACAGACGCGTGTACACGCCCGGCGAAACGAGCCATCCCGAGTGCCGGCGCTACGCGACGACCGGTGACGCCAGGGCGGCGTGGATGTCGAGGAGCGGCGCGATCGTATCGGGGGGCCGGCGCCCAAGGCCGCATTCCGTCGCCAGGCCGAAGTTCTGGATGTGACGGCTCGCGGTTTCGATCCGGCGGCTTGTTCCTTCGACGCCGTCGGTGAAATGGACGAGGCCGAGATAGAGCTCGGTCTCCGGCCGCAGCACCAGCGCCGCAAGCGGCAAATAATAGTCGTCGTCGAAGCGCTGGCGCGGAACGGGAAAGTGGATCCAATTGAGCGGCCGCCCGATCCGCGCCGACACCTGGTTGGCAAGTTGCACGAGCCTGCCGGCGTCCTGCGGCTCCTTGAAGTGGCGATGGCCGGCGTCGCCATAGCAGAAATGACAGCCCAGCTCGATTGCGGGTGGCACGCGATCGGCGATGCGCACCAGGCGGTCGAGAATTTCAGCTTCCGGATCTGCAAACGCGCATCGCATGACCCCTTCGAAGATTGCGAGCTCGTAGGCAACGTCCCACTGGATGGCCAGCCGCTCATTGGGAATCGCAGCGGCGACCTGATCGAGCTCCGTCATCAGACGTCGCTCATAGTGCCGCTCGACCTCGATGGAGCTCTCCGGAAACACGAACGCGCTCACCGGGGCGAGCGGCGTCGGCAGGCAGGCGAGAAATCTCAGGTGCGGCGCGATCCCGCCGGCCGAGCGCATCCGGGCGAATATCTCATAGGACGCAAGCGCCGCCTCGCCGTATCCCAGCGGCGGAAAGCAGATGTCTTGTGATCGCACGCCCGGGCGCAGCCGGAATTTTTTCCGGCGAACGTATCCGGTATCGACTTCCTCGCAGTCGAATACGGGCATCGATTTCGAACAGCCTGGATTGCCAGCTGATCCAAAGAGAGCGCGCGCCGGTCTCGCCGTCCGGCAGGCGGCGGAGATGAGCGCCGAGCTTTTGCGAGGCGAGCCTGAACACCGCTTGGGCGTCCTCAAGGGGAACGCTGCCGACGAGGTGTGCGCCGCGTGGGCGAAACATATTCATTTGCCTCATGCTGCCCGCGATCTTATCATTTTTTGAAGTCCACTCGGGAGGATCTCATGCGGATCGGCATCATGCGCGGTGCGGCCTTGCTCGGAGCGTTGCTCGCTGCTCCCTGCATGATTGCGCAACCCGCGATCGCACAAGACACGGTCAGAATTGGCCTGATCATGCCCTATTCCGGCCAGTTCGCCGACACCGCTGTGCAGATGGACAACGGCATCAAGCTGTTCATGAAGCGGTTTGGCGACAGCGTGGCCGGCAAGAAGATCGAGCTCCTTCGAAGAGACACCGGCGGCATTGCGCCGGATGTCGCCAAGCGATTGGCGCAGGAGCTTATCGTTCGCGATCGCGCCGATATTCTCGCAGGTTTCGTGCTGACCCCGAATGCCCTTGCCGCTGGAGACGTCTCGCGCGAGGCCAAGAAGTTCATGGTGGTCATGACCGCGGCAACATCGATCATCACGACCAAGTCCGAATATATGACGCGCAGTGCCGGCACCACGCCCCAGCTCAACGAAACGTTTGGACGCTGGGCCTACAAGAACGGGATCAGGAAAATTTACATGATGGTCTCGGATTTCGGGCCGGCATTTGATGCCGAAGCTGCCTTCCAGCGCGGCTTCAAGGAATCCGGCGGCGAAGTTGTGGCTGCGGTTCGTTTCCCGGTCGCAAATCCGGATTTTGGCGCCTTTGTGCAGCGTGCGAAGGATTTGAATCCGGAGGCGATCTACGTCTGGGTGCCTGCCGGGGCACAGCCGGCAGCCATCGGCAAGGCTTTCGCCGAACGGGGCATATCCACATCTGTCACCAAGATCCTTGCCCAAGGGGAGCTGACCTACGACGAAGCGCTCAAGAACATGGGAGATGCCGGCCTCGGAATAATTACCGTGGCGCATTATGACCGCAGCCATGAGTTGGCGTTGAACGCATCCTTCGTTGCGGAATTCAAGGGGTTGTATGGCCGTAATCCCGATCCCCTCGCCGTCGGCGGCTTCGACGGCATGCATCTCATCTACGAGGCATTGAGGAAGACCGGCGGCAAGGCCGACGGGGAAAGCCTTAATTTCTGCGGCCAAGGGGATGTCATGGGAAAGTCCGCGCGGTCCGGTGTCGATTGATCCCGACACCAGGGACATTGTCCAGACCGTCTATATCCGGCGCGTCGAGCGGGTCGGCGGAGAGCTTCGCAATGTCGAGTTCGATCGGGTCGAGAACGTCAAGGATCCGAAAGGACGACGGTGACAGCGCTGACCGCGCTGATCGCCATTGCATTCGTCACCGCCGTGTGCTTGGCGTTGGCTTGGCCCGAGCGATACCGTTCAAGCCGACCGCCGTCCCCTCAACGCTTGTTGCCGCCGTCGGCGACAGGCCGCCAGCTGCCGCTGCGTGTCGGCGCCGACGAATTGACGGATAGTCTGTCGCACTCAATGAGTTGAAAATCGCATCGGCTCTTGCAGACTGCGACTTTTTCGACGGCATTGACTGATTGGTCACAGCCCAGGTTACAGCTCTTGTAACGCTGGTTGCACTCTTCAGCGGCGGCTCCAATGCCAAACGCGAGGACCAGACCTGCGCTCGTCAGCACAGCGAGAGCATAATTGGCCAAGCGTGACATGATCACCTCCTGGGTTTTGATCCGTCATCGCATGGACGACGGTCGTCCGATGGAGCGTCCCGCATGCTAGCCCGATGGCGGCAATCGGCTTGTGACGTCCCTCACACAAGCGCGGTTTCGCGAACGCGCTTTTCGCGGGGTGCGCGCCGGCAAGTCGGCAGGTGCGACCGAGCGGCGCGCGACGACCCCGCCCATTCCATCGCCGATTGCGCTATCATGGCGTGGTCCGAACGCAGCCTGCCGGAGGATGGCGGGCCAAACGGACGAACCGGCAATCGAATAGCGAATGGTATCTGGAGGAGGTATCCCATGCGGTGGAAAGTGATGATTAGCGCGGGCGCGCTCCTGGGTCTGCTCGCACCCCCCGTCATTGCGGCGGATTTCGGCACGCCACAGGAAGCCCGCGCGATGCTGGACAAGGCAGCCGCCGCGATCAAGGCCGACAAGTCGTCGGCGCTCGCGCAATTCAACAAGGGCGAAGGCGGCTTCAAGGACCGCGATCTCTACCCGTTCTGCGCCGGCGCGGACGGCATGTTCACCGCCCATCCGACGCTCAACGGCAAGAGCCTTGCGGATCTTCAGGACAAGAACGGCAAGCCTCTCGGCAAGGAAATCCTGAGCGTCGCCGAGGAGGGCAAGGTCAAGGAGGTCAACTATATGTGGCCGCGTCCGGGAAGCGATCCGACGCCGGTCGCCAAGGTGAGCTACGTCACCAAGATCGGCGATCAGACCTGCGCGGTCGGATATTACAAATAGCGGCGCCGGCGCTGCCGGGCCGGATACGCGAGTGTCCGGTCCGGCGAATTGATTGCAGGACACGCCCGTATCCGCAGCCGCCAAAGGGCCAAGGACGGGCGGTCCTCGAAGCGCGCATGCGCGTCAACGAGACATGAGCGATCTTTCAGATCGCACCGATGCCGCCGCGTGCTGGAACACGCCGGGAAGCAGGGGAGGCGACCGATCCAGTTTCACAAGCCGGTCGCGCTGGCGTGACGCCGGCGCGAGGCGGGTCAAGTCCACATCCCGCGTGAGACTCGCTCCATCTTGGCATGCCGCAAGCTCGAGCTTGCGGTCGTAGAATGCTTCGAGCTCGGGCCGGTGGCCGACGCCGATGATGGTCGCGGCCGCCAGCCGTTTGTGGATCAGCTCCATCAGGTACCTCTGACTGGATGGATCGAGCGCCGACGTGGCCTCATCCATTACGACAATGTCGGGACGGGCGAGCAGCAGCCTGGCGAACGCGAGCCGCTGCTTCTCTCCGCCGGACAAGGTCTGTTCCCATGCAATGTCCTGGTCGAGCCGTGCAACCAGATGGCCAAGGCCGACCAGGTCGAGGACCTTCGCGACGTCTGCGCGGTCGACCTCTTCGACGGGCGTGGGATAAGCCGCCGCGCGCAGCAAGGTGCCCAGCGGGATGTACGGCCGTTGCGGGAGGACCAGCATCTTGGTTCCGCGCCGGGTTTGCACTTCGCCCTTGCCCCAGGGCCATTGGCCGCCGATGGCGCGCACCAGCGAGCTCTTTCCGGTGCCGGATTCGCCCACGACGAGGACACGTTCGCCGCGCGCGATGCTGACCTGCGCCCGTTTGACCACCGAGGTGGCATCGTCGAGCGTCACCGATAGATTGCACAGGCGCAGTGCGGCGCATTCGGTTGCGCCATGCCGTATGCGGGAAGCGCCGTCACCGTTCTCCGCGCGCTCCAGCATGTCGATCGAGACCATCAGCGCGGACACGCGCCGGGCGCACGCCGACCAGTCGGCCAGGCGCGGATAGTTGTCGACCAGCCAGTTGAACGCCATTTGCACGATGGTGAAGGCGGATGCCGCCTGCATGACCTGGCCGAGCGTCATCGAGCCGTCGAGGAACTTGGGGGCGCACAGCAGGATCGGCAGCACCGGCGCGAAGTACCCGCTGGTCTGCGACACGAAAGTGGTGCGAAGGGTCTGCATGCAGATGTCGCGCCAGCGGTTCAGCACGGTCCCAAACGAGCGGTCGAGCGCGCGGCGCTCCTCGCCTTCACCGCCCAGGAGCGTGATGCTTTCGGCATTCTCCCGCACACGCGTGAGGACGTAGCGGTACTCCGCCTCGGCCTGGTTCTTGCTCTCCGATACGGCGACGAAGCGGCGCCCGATGAGCACCATGATTGCGCTGGCGAGCAGGGCATAGAGCACGGCGGCGAGCACGAGAAAGCCGGGGATGGTGATGGTCGCGCCGGCCAGGTCGAACGAGAGTGCCCCGCCGATCGTCCATAGGACGAAGATGAATGTCACCGCGGAGAAGAATGCCGTGGTCAGGCCGACGGCGAAATCGACCGGCGCCTCGGTCGCGATCCGCAGGTCCTCGGCCAGCCGGTATTCCGGATTGGCGTGATCGCCCTTGACCAGGTTGAGTTGATAACAGCGGCCGCGCGTCAGCCAGCGGTCGAGCAAACGATGGTTGAGCCAGGCGCGCCAGAGGCGCTGCATGGTCATGCGCGCATGAACGATCAGCACGCCAAGGCCCACGCTGGTCGCCATGAGAGGGAAATAGATGAATGCTTGCCACAAGGCGTTGGCGGAATCGCGCTGCTCCAGCGCGTCGAACATCGCCCGGTTCCAAACATTGATCGCGTACGAGATTCCGAGATTGAGCAGAATGAGAGCCAGCAGGGCGCAGGTCAGCGCCCAGGCGCTGCGCTCGCCATTGCGGCGCCAATATCCCGATCCAGTGGCCCAAAACCGGCGCAACAGATAGCGGCTGCTGTGGAGTTTTTGTTCATTCTCTTGCGCTTGTCCGAGTCCGTGCATCTTCGACGGTGTCCCCCGTGCATTTTGGATTTTCTCAGAGTTGTTTCCCGAGTGTTTGCTCCCCAAGCTTGTCATCGCAGGCAATCGCGTTGTCGGCTGATCCGGCAGGCTCCCTTTCTTCGCACCAAATTTGCTGAGCCCGCCTCGATCCTTGCCGGCGGCGCCATTGCGGACGATCAATCGTCAGCGCCATCGCGCGCCGGCTTGTGTTCTCCGGCGGCGGTTTGCGACGCGGATGATGCGGGCCACGCGTTAAGCGCTGGTAAACCCCCGGCGACCGCGATCGAGGCAACCACCCGCAGGAAAAAAGTGGCAGGAGTATGCAGTTCCTGCCGGCCTCGTCGGTACGCGAGCGCGCAAGGCTGTCGCAAGGCTGCCGCAATGTTCGTACTGCGCCCCGTGATCTCCATTTGTCTGAAGTGGAAATCAGCATTACGTGCGTACACGAGCGATAGATGCACTGTAGTACCGCTGCACAGTGATTTTGACGGGTTGAAATTGCAGCATCTAGCTCCATCCCTCCCCCGCGTCTTCGCGGGGGAGGGTGGCCTCGCTCTGCGAGGCCGGGTGGGGGATGATGGCAAACGAAATCGCTCGCTCACTTCGAAAACGCAGGCCCGTGAAGATCTCCGGCAACGCGGCCGGAAACAAGATGACGCGCGCCGTCTCGACCGCGCCGAGCCGATGCACGCGACCGGTCTTGATCAGGACGGGCTTGACGTTGCGCACCGCGTTGATGGTGAACAAGGCGACCGGGATGATGCCGTGGATCGCGCCGAAGGCGATCTTGGCCGGCATGCCGAGCCCGAAGGCGAGCAGCAGGATCGGATAGAGCGTGATCTTCGGGATGGAGTAGAGCGCGACCAGCATCGGCTCGCACACCTCGCCCGCAAGCTTGTGGAAGCCGAGGGAGAAACCGATCACGAGCCCGCTGCCGACCGCGATCGCCAGCGCCGCGGCAAAGGCCTTCATCGATTCCGTCAGATGCACCTGGAATGCGTCGGTGGCGAGGAGCCCCGCGGTATAGCACAAGGTCGCCAGCGGCGGCTTGATCGCGGCTTCGCCGGCGATCGCGTAGAGAAGCTGCCAGACTCGACCGCCTTGCGCCGGGCGCGGATCACGGCGCGAATGAAATCGCCCTTGCTCGCCATCGCCGCGGCGGTGGTGACGCCGACGACATTGTCGAGCGGCGGCAGGATGTCGCTTGCGACCGCGACCGCGCGGTACTTTCCCTTGTATTTCGACACCGGCTCCGCCATCGGGGCGACGTCGATGAGGCCAAGGTCGAGTTCGCCGAAGCCGCCGGTGCGAATGAGCGTGGCGTCCTCCGGCTTGAGGCCGGCCGCCTGCAGCAGCAGGATGGCCAGCGCCTGGCTGGTCGAGCGCGGATTGGTGTAGCCGATCTTCCTGCCCTTGAAGTCCTTGATGCCCATGATCGGGCTGTCGCGCTTCACCGCCCAGACGAACTCGGCGACGGTGAGGACGTTGTCGCTGACGATCTTGAGGTCGGCGCCCTGCGCGATGGCGACTGCGGTCACGCCCGGGTTGGCTTCGCCATAGGCGACGCCGCCGGCGAGCATGTTGCGGATGGAGGTGCCGCCGCCCTGGGAGGAGATGATGCCGGTGACGTTGACGCCTTCCGCCTGGTAGAGCTTCTTCTCCAGCGCGACCGCGAACGGCATGCCGTTCGCGGCGATGCCGTAGTTGCCGACCGCGATCTCCTCACCGCCGGCGCGCGCCGCAACCAACACGGCCAATGCCGCCGCCGCGGCGACGATGCAAAAGCGAGCTTGCGCCTGCATGCTGGTCTTCACTGCGCCGCGCCGGATCAGCTCCGGCGCGACGCAATCGATAGCAGACGGCGAAGTCTCTGTCAGTCCATGCTCACGCCCGCGGCCTTGATGGGGCCAGCCCATTTGGCGATCTCGCTCTCGACGAATTTCTGCAGGTACTGCGGCGACCGCCGCTCGGGCGCGACCAGATCGACCCCAAGCTCATGCATCCGATCCTTCACGGCCGCGCTGCTCATCGCTTCGCTCACGGCATCATTGAGCTTGTTGACGATCGCCGCGGGCGTGCCCTTGGGCATGAAAAAGGCGTTCCAGGTGATCGCCTCGAAATCGGCCAGGCCTTGCTCGTGCGCGGTTGCAAGCGTGGGCATGAGCGGCGAGCGCTCGCGCGCCAACAGCGCGATGCCCTTCACCAGCTTGCTCGAGACCTGCGCGAGCGCATTGGCGCTGTTCGAGCACATATAATGGATCTGGCCCGCGATCAGATCCGACATCACCGGCCCGCCGCCGCGATAGGGAACGTGGGTCACGTCGATGCCGGCGGCTGCGTTGAGGAGGGCGCAGGCGAGATGGGTGGTGGAACCGACGCCGGCCGAGCCGTATTGCAGCTTCGCCGCGTTCGCCTTCGCATAGGCGATGAACTCTTGCAGGCTGCCGACCGGAAGATCCTTCTGCGCGACGAGGATCATCGGCTGCTCGGCGACGAGCGCGACCGGCGCGAAATCGCTGGCGGGATTGTACGGGAGCTTCTTGTAGAGGCTCGGGTTGTAGGCATGGGTGCCGACGCTGCCGAGCAGAAATACGTAGCCATCCGGCGCTGCTCTTGCGACGCGCTGCGTCCCGACGATGCCGGCTGCGGCGCCGATGTTCTCGACGATGACCTGCTGGCGCAGGTTTTCGCTCAGCCGCGGCGTAAGGACGCGCGACAGGACATCGAATGCGCCGCCGGCCGCAAACGGCACCACCAATGTGACCGGCCGGGTCGGCCAGTCCTGTGCGCCTGCCGGCGCCGTGCATTGCAACGCAGCGGCGAGCGCGATTGCCGACAGTCGGCGCAGGCGTCCCATCTTGATCCTCCCGCTCTGTTGACAGCGATACCGGGGTGCCGCGGTCGAAGGTGGGCACTATTCGTTCGCCGTTCCCCTATGATGCCGGCAGCCCGCCACTCGCTCCAATCGGTAAATCTGCGACGGCCTGCGATTTTGCACTACGCCTCGTGGGCGGCTGTGTTCCCGATTTCGCAGGGTGGTCCGGTTACACCCCGATAGCGGCGCTCACGATCGATCCCGAGATCGACGTTATGTGCCACAGCACTAAATCGCTTTGCGATAGTGGCGGGGTGAGGCTCGTCCTGAGCGCTATCCACAGAGACGAGATCGCGGGTAGCGGGGGGAAGCGGCCTGTCTTGAGGATGGGAGTGCCAACAACCTCATCCAAGACAGGAGTTGCCTATGACAACCAAGGCTATCACCCCGCTGCGTCAGCGTATGATCGAAGACATGAATGCGCGCAAGCTCTGTGCGGGCACGCAGAGGGGCCACATCCGCAGCTGCAAGCGGTTCGCGGCGTTTCTCAAGCGATCTCCCGAGACGGCCACGTTCGAGGACATCCGCCGGTTCCAGCTGCACTTGGCCGAGACCGGCGTGAGCATCTGCACCCGCAACGTCATCATGACCGGGTTGCGCTTCTTGTTCCGGGTGACGCTGCGGCGCCTGGACCTCGCCGCCGAGATGTATCACCTGCGCGCACCGCAGAAGATTCCGCTGGTAATAAGCACGGATGAGGCGAAGCGGCTGCTGGCGGTTGCCGACAATCTCAAGGCTCGCGTGATGCTCAGTCTCAGCTACGGCTGCGGCCTGCGCGCCGGCGAGGTAAGCCCCGCAAAAGAACAGCGAGACGACCAGCACCGAGCCCCCGCCGGCGTAATCGCCCGCGGCAATGTCCCGTCCGAAGCTGGAGGTCGCGGATATCTTGCGCGACCACGGGGCGGCGTGGCGCGCTGCCAATGCCGGCCACGTCAGCTTGGAGCAGTTGAAGGTGATGACGGCGATCGAGCGCTGCCGCACGGCGGCACTCGGCGGGCATGTCGAGCGCTGCGAGAATTGTGCCCACACCGTCATCGCCTATAACTCCTGCCGCAACCGGCACTGCCCCAAGTGTCAGGGTGCGGCGGCACGGGAATGGCTGGCCGAGCGCGAGGCCGAGCTTTTGCCGGTGCCGTATTTCCACGTGGTGTTCACGCTGCCCGCCGCCATCGCCGCCATCGCCTATCAGAACAAGGCGGTGATCTACGATCTCCTGTTCAAGGCGTCGTCCGAGACCATGCTCACCATTGCAGCCGATCGCAAGCATCTCGGCGCTCGCATCGGCATCTTGTCCGTCTTGCACACCTGGGGCTCGGCACTGACCCACCACCCGCATGTGCACATGATCGTGCCCGGCGGCGGCTTCTCGCTCGATGGCAAGAGCTGGGTCTCGTGCCGGCCGCTCTTCTTGCTTTCAGTCGAAGTGCTTTCAGCCTTGTTCTGCGGGTTGTTCCTGGACAAGCTCCGCGCCGCTTATCGGGCGGGTGCGCTGCAGTTCTTCGGCAAGCATACCCGACTGATCGATCCGCGAGCATTCGCCGCCTATCTGGCGCCGCTGTGGAACACAAAGTGGGTGGTCTACTGCAAGCGCCCCTTCGGCGGCCCGAACGAAGTCTTGCGCTATCTCGCCCGCTACACCCACCGCGTCGCCATCTCCAATCGCCGCTTGATCGCAAGCGACGAGAACGGCGTCACCTTCAAGTGGAAGGACTACAGGATCGAAGGTCCCGACCGCTACAAGGTGATGACCCTCGCCGTCCACGAGTTCATCCGCCGCTTCCTGATGCATGTCTTGCCATCGGGCTTCCACCGCATCCGCTACTATGGCCTGCTCGCCAGCGGCAAGCGCGCCGAGAACGTCGCCCGCGCCCGCGAGCTGCTCATGCCGCCAATCATTCCCGTGGATGCCATCAAAGCAAGCAGCCCCAATGCCGCCGAGCCGGAAACAGCAAGTCTCTGTCCCTGCTGCGGTGGCCGCATGATCATCATCGAGCGGTTCGAACGAGGCGCAACGCCGCACCACCGACCGAGCCCGCCAACGCCAGCAATCAGGATCGACACCTCATGATCGCATTATCGCGCATCAACGATCACTACCAGACTTGTTTTTGCTGGCTCCCCGCCCGCCGCAGCCGGGCTCGAATTCATCCTCTCAATTCGCAGACAGTTGCACTCGCAACCATCTCGCGCAATCAACAGTGCACTCATTTGGACCGGCTTGCTCATCCTCCCGATACACAAAAAATATCTCTCCACCCGTGCCGCCCTCACTTCGTCAGCACCGCCGACGTGCCGAAATCTCCATAACGCTCCTGCCGCACCGCTCCCCTGCGGCACCGCCTTCCCGCTACCTCCTGACGCGATTTCGTGCCTTGGCGCTTTTCGGACGCCGGCAACCGGAGCGCGTGGTGAGATCATCGTTGCCGGCGTCCGAAAACCTGCACACAAACCTGGACTCATGCACTGCAACATACGACGCGCGTTTTTGCTTACTCGATCACCTCGTCGGCACGGCCAAGGAGCGTGATTGGGAGCGTGATGCCGAGTGCGTTGGCGGTCTTGAGGTTGAGGACCAACTCGACCTTGGTGAGCTGCTGGATCGGCAAGTCGGTCGGTTTATCGCCCTTGAGAATGCGGCCGGCGTAGACGCCGGCTTGACGGTACGTGACAGCAAGGCTTCCTCCATAGCTCATCAGGCCGCCGGCTGCGGGGTACTCTCGGGTAAAATACATCGCGACAATTGAATGGCGAGCCGCCTCTGCGACTATCTTTTCTCGGCGGCTCATGAAGAATGGATCGGCGCCGACCAGGAGCGCGTCAGCTCTCATTTGATCAAAGGTCGTGAACGCCGCATCGATTTCGCTCTCAACACTGGCATTCAGGATTTGCAGGTGCAGCCCGAAAGCACGCGCCGCGTCCCGTATTTCTCTTGTTTCTGCCTCTGCCAGCGGGGAGTCACTCGGGTTAACAAGTTGTCCGATTAAAGCGGCGTTCGGCATCAGCACGCGTAGCATCTCTAGCCGCTTCAACCCTAGCTCTACGCCCAGCGTGGTTACACCCGTAATATTGCCACCGGGCCGATTTAGGCTAGCAGCAAGGCCAGCCTTGATGGGGTCAAGAGCGCTGTGGAAGACGATCGGAATAGTGGTGGTCGCAGCCTTGGCGACAAGGGTCGCGGGCGTGCCGGCCGCGACGATCACAGTCACCTGAGAACGAACGAGATCGGCTGCGAGCGCCGACAGGCGATCATATTGGGCGCCCGCCCACCGATATTCAATCCTGACGTTCCGGCCTTCGACAAAGCCGGTTTCCCCCAGGCCTTCCTGGAATGCGCGCGTCACCAGATCAGACGAAGCGCTCGCAAGGAACCCGACCACCGGCATCGCCGGCTGCTGCGCGCGTGCCGCGACCGGCCAAGCCGCCGCTGCGCCGCCGATGAGCGTGATGAACTCGCGCCGTTTCACTCGATCACCTCATCGGCAAGCAATTGCAGCGAGTTCGGCACGGTGAGACCGAGCGCGGCGGAAGTCTTCAGATTGATGACCAGCTCGAATTTGGTCGGCAGTTGGATCGGCAGTTCGCCCGGATTTGTGCCCCGCAGGATGCGGTCTACATAGGATGCGGCCGCGCGTACCAGCTCAAGCTGATCGATCCCGTAGGACATCAGGCCGCCGCTCGCGGCATAGAAGCGGAACGAATAGATTGCCGGCAAGCCCAGCCGCGCTGCCAATGCGATGATGAGATCGCGCCGGGTCGCGGTCAGCGCGCTTGGCGTGACGATCAGGCCGCCGCCTCCGTATTGCGCGAAGGCCGGCAGCGCCCGCTCGATATCATCGGCGTTACGAACCTCGCCTGCCGTCACCGCTATGCCGAACGCAGGGGCTGCAGCTTCGACCACGCGCAGGAACGCGACATTCGGCACGATGTCCGGAACGTGGATGACCGCGACCCGGCGCATGCCGGGCGCGACCTGTCTCAGCAAATCAAGCCACTTTCCGCCGATCGCCGGCTCGAAATTGTGGAAGCCGGTAATATTTCCGCCGGGATGCGCCAGATTCGGGACGAAGCCGCTTCCGACGGGATCGGACACCCAGGTGAAGACGACAGGGATGGAGCGTGTCGCTTTCAGCGTGGCCGACACCACTGAATTCGTGGAGACCAAGATCACATCGGGCGCGAGCGCGACCATTTCTTCGGCCACGATGCGCATGCGTTCGGTGCTTTCGCCGGTGAACCGGTAATCGAAGCGGATATTGCGGCCGCCGGTCCAGCCCAGTTCCTGCAGGCCCTGCCTGAATGTGGCGAGGTAGGCCTGCCAAACCTCATCGTTCTGCGCGAACCCCATGATCACGCCAACGCGGCGTACCCGATCGTTCTTTTGAGCGCGCGCAGCCGGTGGCCACGCCGCCGCCGCGCCGCCGAGAAGCGTCGTGATGAACTGCCGTCGCCGCATATCCGCTCCCAAGCTCAGGAGACAGTATTGTATCGGCTCAAGCGAGTACTTTGATAGGGGCTGAAACCGGCATCAAAACCATTGCCGCAGTGCACAGCCAATGTCTCAGTTGGATCATCAAGCGACTAAAGGGCGATGTCAGGATCGAGACCGCTTTGCCTTGATAAGCGGAATTGATTTGGCGTGGTTCCTTCGTCTCGTTCGCGCCATGGTACGCATGGAAAGTTGTGTGCTTGCCGGCGGCCGAAAACCTGCACAGGAGCGGACTCATACACCGCAGCAATCAGCCCCCTCATTCGATCACGTAGTCGGCGCGCTGCTGGAAAAACAACGGCACTTCGATACCGAGTGCTTTCGCGGTCTTGAGGTTGATCACCAACTCGAATTTCGTGGGCTGTTCTACCGGCATCTCCATTGGTTTGTTGCCTTGGAATATTTTATGCACAAAGCGTGCGCTGCGTCGAAACAAGTCCGGGCCGTCCGCGCCGTATGACATCAAGCCGCCGACATCGGCAAAGGAACGCGACAGACCGGCCGCTGGCAAACGGTGCTCCAGTGCGAGATCAGCTGCACGTTTGGTGGATAGACTGCCTTGAACCACAACTCCATCCGCGCGCCCTTTCACCGCAGTTGCAAAACCAGCGTCGAGCTCCTCGGCTCCATGCACCATGATGGGCTGTATCTCGGTACCCGTGATTCGGCCGGCAAGCTCGACGTATTCGAGAACCAACTTCGCGAATGCAGGGTCTGCCGAGTTGGCGAGAACGGCCACACGCCGCGTAGCCGGGATCATGTCCCGAAGCAGCTCAACGAGTTTTCCATGAGTTTCCCCAGCCATCATGGACAGGCCCGTGATGTTCCCGCCGGGGCGAGCAAGGCTGGTGACCAGGCCCGTTGCGAGGGGATCGCCTGTGAGTAGGACGATCGGAATGTCGCGGGTTGCCGCCTTCGCCGCCAAGCCACAGGGTGTGTAGAGCGCCACGATGACGTCGACCTTGAGCCTAACTAGCTCCGCCGCGAGCGCGGGAAGTCGATCGAGAAATTTCTTCCGCGGAACGAAACTCGAAAGCAATATTCTGGCCCTCGATGTAGCCAAGTTCGCGAAGACCTCCGCGAAGCTCATTCTGGAACAACTCTTTATCGGCGTTGCCTATCAGGAGGGCACCGACCCGCGGCACCTTCGGCTGTTGCGCGGCTGCACCCAGCGGCCAGACGGCCGCCCCGCCCACAAGCGCAATAAATTTTCGTCGCTTCATCCGACTACTTGCCAAGCTGCGGTTTCATTGAAGCACGATAGCATGGACGCGCTCGTCCGTACGGGCAAATTACCCCCTGGCCTTGAGCATGGCAGAAAGCGGCGGATGATGAACTCGCGCCGGTTCATGTGCTCCCTTCAAGTCATGTGCTCCCTTCAAGCCGAGGATCACACCCTACCACATCGTTGGACAAGCCGTGTTGTGCATCGCAGCATTTTGGCCCACCCGACTTCCGCAACGGGTCGCGTCGATATTGCCATGTCCGCTCTCTCGTCAGCTATCCACAACACGGAACATTGCCTCGAGAAAATCCTATCGAGCGTGCTCGACCGCCGCCAGGAACGCGCCGGCGCCGAACGACGCATATACGATGCGCTGCAAGCATCAGGCAGTCTCATGCAGCTGGTCGCCGCGCGACAGGCGCTCGGCGATATCGGCGGTTTGCAGCCAGGCGCGCTCCGTCGGTGAGTGCGCCGCAAGGTAGCGTGCCGCGGCAATGAGGATATGCCGCCCCGGCTGCGTGCCGCCCCATTCGCGAAACTGGCGCACGCAGGCCTCGAGCATCTGATAGGCATGAAAACCTGCGTCCTCACGCAGCAAGGCGCGCGCCAGGGCGGAAACGATCAATTCCGCCGGGTGGCCCAACGCGAGGTGGCGCGCGACGAGGCGTCCCGCCAACTCGACCTGATGCTGGCGATCGAATGCGTCGAGGAGCGCAGCACGGATGCCCGCGGCCGTCGCCGGCAGATCGTCCAGGCAATCGTCGCCTTCGCCCGGCAACCGCGCCGGTGGCACGTTGAGATAACGAATGAGATAGATCGCCATGGCGCCGTGCAGGACGGCGCGCAATGCCTCGGCGCCGTGCGCGGCAACGTCCCGGTCGGCGCCGATGCGCTTGAGCGCTTGATGCACCGCGTTGCAATAGGTGAGGACGTGATGCGCGGTGTCCCAGTCCCCGTGCTCGTTCGCCGTGCCGAAGCGAGCGACCCGTAACGCCGCCGCGTAGGCAAGGGAGCGGCCAAGGTCGTCGAAGGAAGCGCCGTCGGAGGCGGCAGCGTGGAGAGCGGCGATGATCGCGCTCGCATCGTCGCCGAGAAGAGCATTTGCCAGCGCGGCGTGCTGCGACCAGGGACCGCGGTCACGGCCGGCCGCAGCACGCGCCGCCAGCTCGGCGGCGGCTTGCTGGCACAGCGCGATCAGGTCCACGGGCTGGCGCCACTCGTTCGATTCCTCCGCGCCGCGCGCTTCGACCATCTGGCCGACGACGCTGGGCAGCACAGTGGCGGCGTGCTGCCAGCCGATGCGATCCAGGCACTCGAACGCCTTGTTGATGAAGTCGAGGGAATGTCCTTCATCGGCAAAGACACGGTCGGTCTCGGCCGCGAACAAGAGCTCCGCCAGGGCCGCCGGCCGCGTGTCCGTCGCAATGGCGGTGAGCAAGGTGCGCTGGGCGCCGTCGCCATGGCGCGCGGCGGTCCACCGCCGCAGCCAGCGCTTGAGCGCGCCCGCATCCGGCCGACTGGCAAGCGCCGCGCGCTGCCTGGGCGGGACGGCGCCGTCGCAATCGGCTGCCACCCGGCGTGCGCCGTGGAACAGCCCGAGGTAAGTCTCCTCCTTCGGCAGGTCGGCGAGCAGGTTCGCCAGCGCCGTCAGGATGGTCATGCCGGTGCTCCAACCCTCCCTGTGCTGGGCGCCGAAGAGTGCGGACTGGCGCACGATCTCGAGCGGCTGTACGCCGGCAGCAAGCTGACCCTGCACGGCCTTTGCGATGACGAGCCCGAGATTGTGCGCCATGCCGTCTTCCAGCCGCATGCGCCAGTAGTCCGCGGGCTTGCCATGCCCGAACTCGGCCTTGACCCATACGTCCCCGCCGCGCACCTCGACCGCGCAGGTCGGCACATCATCCGCCCAGAGATCGAACGTGCAGCCGCTCGCAAGATCGAACCGCGCGTGGTGCCAGTGGCAAGTCAGGATGCCGTCCTCGAAGCTTCCACGATCGAGCGGAAACCCCATATGCGGACACCGGTTGTCCAAGGCGTAGACGCGATCGCGCTCGCTGATGACGAAGATCGGTCGATGCGGCCCGCGCACGACCATACGCCCTTTGCGCTTGAGCTCGTCGAGTGTGCCCGCATACAGGAATTCAACGCTCACGGTCGCGCCTCCTCTTGCCGTCCGCCGGATGCCGCTGCCAGTTCTGGATTTTGCACCCGGCGCATCCTATAACGCGGCCCTTGCGCTTTTGCCCCCCCGCTGGTTCTCGTCGGCGCCGGCCGCGCGCGTCCAGCATTGCAATGGTGGGGCGCATTCTCAAGCCGTCAATGCGAACCTGGAACGGATCATGGCCGGACATTCCCAGTTCAAGAACATCATGCACCGCAAGGGGCGGCAGGATGCGGTGCGCTCCAAGCTGTTCTCCAAGCTCGCGCGCGAAATCACGGTCGTCGGCCAAGCTCGGCCTGCCCGATCCGGCCATGAACCCGCGCCTGCGCGCCGCCATCCTCGCGGCGCGCGCCGAGAACATGCCGAAGGACAATATCGAGCGCGCGATCAAGAAGGCGCGCGGCGGCGACGCCGAGAACTACGACGAGATCCGCTACGAGGGCTATGGGCCGGGCGGCGTCGCGGTGATCGTCGAGGTGCTGACCGACAACCGCAACCGCACCGCCGCCGACGTGCGCTCGAACTTCACCAAGAGCGGCGGCAACCTGGCGGAGACCGGGGCGGTGTCGTTCATGTTCGATCACGTCGGCGTGGTCGAGTTCGACGCCAAGGTCGGCGTCGGCCGAGGCGATGTTGGAGGCGGCGATCGAAGCCGGCGCCGACGACGTCGTCTCGAGCGAGGGCGGCCACGAGATCTATACGACGCAGGACTCGCTGCGCGAGGTCGCCAAGGCGCTGGAGGCAGAAATTCGGCGAGCCGCGCAAGGCGGCGCTGACCTGGAAGCCGCAGAACACGGTCGCGATCGACGACGAGCAGGGCGAGAAGCTGCTGCGGCTGATCGAGACGCTCAACGAGCACGACGACGTGCAGAACGTCTATGCCAATTTCGAGGTGTCGGACGCGCTGGTGCAGAAGATGAGCGCGTGATGACGTCATTGCCGCTACGCGATACAGCCGCTCGGTCGCCTCGTCGCGCACCTCTTGGTGGCGCGGTCGCGGTGGCGCTTGCGCCACATGCCGATGCCATAGACAGCGCTGCCGCCAGGACGCGACCAGGCGACGTCGATGATCAGCCACATCCATCCGCCAAAATCCTGCATGATCCGCTCCTGCCGGGGCTCTACCGAGGTTTCGGACTCGCGACCACTTGGTTCATCCGGGTGCCGGCCGCATCGGCGCGCGGCACTCGGCGCCGGAGAGTCATGCGGCTATCCCGCGCTACCAACGGTGCTATGCGAGGACCGATTCGCATTCTCGGCATCGACCCGGGCCTCCGCCGCACCGGCTGGGGCGTGCTCGACGTCGCCGGCAACCGGCTGCGCTTTCTCGCCTGCGGCTCGGTCGAGACCGACGACGGGCGGCGCTGGCGGAGCGGCTCGTCGCCATCCATGACGGGCTCGAGCGCGTGATCGAGAGTTCGCGCCGCGACGAGGCGGCGGTCGAGGCGACCTTCGTCAACAAGGATGCCGCCGCGACCCTCAAGCTCGGGCAGGCGCGCGGCATCGCCATGCTGGTGCCGGCGCTCGCCGGGCTCCCGGTCGCCGAATACGCGCCCAACCTGGTGAAGAAGACCATCGTCGGCGCCGGCCACGGCGAGAAGGCGCAGGTCCGCATGATGATCGGCGTGCTGCTGCCGAAGGCCGATCCGCAGTCCGAGGATGCCGCCGACGCGCTGGCGATCGCGGTACGCCACGCGCATCATCGCCAGAGCGCGATCCTGAAGGCTGGCGGCGCGATGATCGGCAAGCTCAAGGGCATCATCGACTCCTACGGCGAGGATTTCGTCATCCTCGACGTCGGCGGCGTCGGCTATCTGGTGCATTGCTCGGCGCGCACGCTGCAGGCGCTGCCGGCGACCGGGCAGCCGGCGCGACGCTGTCGATCGAGACCTATGTGCGCGAGGACCAGATCCGGCTGTTCGGCTTCCTGACCGACGTCGAGCGCGAATGGTTCCGCCTGCTGCAGACCGTGCAGGGCGTCGGCGCCAAGGTCGCGCTCTCGGTGCTCGGCACGCTCAAGCCCGCCGATCTCGCGACCGCCATCGCCATGCGCGACAAGGCGATGGTCGCGCGCACGCCCGGCGTCGGCCCCAAGGTCGCCGAGCGCATCGTCACCGAGCTGAAGGACAAGGCGCCGGCCTATGCCGGCCTCGATCCGGCGGTGGTCCGGCTGTCCGGCGCGGTCGAGGAGAAGCGCGCGCCGCAGCCGGTCGCGGACGCCGTCTCGGCGCTGGTCAATCTGGGCTATGGTCAGCCGCAGGCCGCCGCCGCCATTGCCGCGGCCGCACGCGACGCGGGGGAAGGGGCGGATGCCGCGCGGCTGATCCGGCTGGGCCTGAAGGAGCTGGCGAAATGAACGCCGCACGCGCCTTCGATGCTGAGCGACCGCGACCAGGAGCTGATCGCAGCCGCGACGCGAGGCGATCGTGCGGCGCTACCGAACGACTGGCAGGAGGTCGGCGCGGCGCTGCGCACGCGCGACGGCCGCATCTATACCGGCGTCAATCTCGACGCCTATCTCGGGCGCATGGCGGTGTGCGCCGAGGCGGTGGCGCTCGGGCGCCGATGACCGAGACCGGCGAGACCGGGATCGAGACCATCGTGGCGGTGCGCCATCCCGAGCCGGTCGAATCCGACCAGGCCATTCGGGTGGTCTCGCCGTGCGGGAGCTGCCGCGAGCTGATCTGGGACTACGATCGCAATGCGCGCGTCATCGTGCCGGCGGCGAACGGTCCCGCCGTTGTCGACCATCGGCGAGTTGCTGCCGAACAAATACAGCCGCGAGCGGACGCTGTGAGGATCGAGCGCGACCTCGAGCTCGAGCCAGCCCGACCGCCCGCCTGGTGACGGCCGAGCGCCGCGACGAAGACGCCGCGGAAGCCTCGCTGCGGCCGCAGCGGCTCGCCGAGTTCATCGGCCAGCAGCAGGCGCGCTCCAATCTTGCGCGTGTTCATCGAGGCGGCGCGCGCGCGCCAGCGAGGCGCTCGACCATGTGCTGTTCGTCGGCCCGCCCGGGCTCGGCAAGACCACGCTGGCGCAGATCGTGGCGCGCGAGCTCGGCGTCAATTTCCGCGCCACCTCCGGCCCGGTGATCGCCAAGGCCGGCGATCTCGCGGCGCTGCTCACCAATCTCGAGGAGCGCGACGTCCTGTTCATCGACGAGATCCACCGGCTCAATCCGGCGGTCGAGGAAATCCTCTATCCGGCGATGGAGGATTTCCAGCTCGACCTCATCATCGGCGAAGGGCCGGCGGCGCGCTCGGTGAAGATCGATCTCGCGCGGTTCACGCTGGTCGGCGCGACCACGCGCGCGGGGCTCCTCACCAATCCGCTGCGCGACCGCTTCGGCATTCCGGTGCGGCTCAATTTCTATTCGGAGACGGAGCTCGAGGAGATCGTCAATCGCGGCGCGCGCGTGCTCGGCATCGGCATCACGCCGGACGGCGGCAACGAGATCGCGCGGCGCGCGCGCGGCACGCCGCGCATCGCCGGGCGGCTGCTGCGCCGCGTGCGCGATTTCGCGCTGGTCGGAGGCGCAAGCGTCGATCGACCGCGCGCGCGGCCGACCGCGCGCTGGCCGAGCTCGAAGTCGATGCCGCCGGCCTCGACGCCATGGACCGGCGCTATCTCTCCACGATCGCGCAGAATTACGGCGGCGGGCCGGTCGGGGTCGAGACGATCGCGGCGGCGCTGTCCGAGCCGCGCGACGCCATCGAGGAGATCATCGAGCCGTTCCTGATCCAGAAGGGCTTCCTGCAGCGCACCCCGCGCGGCCGGCTGCTCACCTCGCACGCCTTCCGCCACCTCGGGCTCGCGGAGCCCGCGCGCGATCCCTCGCAATTCCAGCTGTTCGGCAACTCCGATGAGGAAGCGTAGGTTTCTCGAGCCCAAGAAGCTTGAATAGCCCGACGGTTCAAGCTATTTTAGCCTCATGAAAAGGGCCAGCATCACTGAAGCCAAGAACAATCTGAGCGCGCTCATCGACGGTCTCAAGGCAGGTTCGCCGGTCCTGATTGTCGACCGCGGCCGCCCCGTCGCTCGCCTCGAGCCTGTGGCGCCGCGCGGCCTGTCCGGGTTGCACGATGGACGACTATCACGGCTCGTGCGCGATGGCATCGTACGGCCAGGGCGCCGCACGATGTCGCGGACACTGTTCGCCGATCAACCGCCCCGCCTGAATGATAGCGCCTCTGCCGTGCGAGCTCTCGTCGAGGAGCGGCGAGGAGTCGGTGAGATTCTGCGGACGCATCGGCAGTCGTGCCATTGCTGGTCACCGAACCCTCGACAGGGCGCCTGCAGGCTCTTGCTTCGAAGGATTCTGCCATGCTCGTGTGGTGGGGGTCTGAAGTCGAGTGCGTATCCGCTTTGACACGTCTTGAGCGCACCGGTGAACTCAATCCGCAGGCGATGGCGCGCGCTCTGGTCGCCTCGGACAACTCGCAGATGTCTGGCATGAAATCGATCCGAGCGATGCCATCCGAGAGGCGGCGACACGGTTTCTTCGCGTGCACCCGCTGCGGGCTGCCGATGCGCTGCAACTTGCTGCAGCCTTCCTGGCCGCGGAGCGCCGGCCGCCATCTTTGGAAATAGTCACGCTCGACGATCGCCTTGCAGCTGCTGCACGCAAGGAGGGTTTTGTGGTGACGGACGTCGGACTGAGCCCGCAAGACGCATGAGCGCGAGACAGGATCTCGACGGCACGATGCACGGCGGCCGCCACATCATGACGGTGCGGGTGTATTACGAGGACACGGATTTCACCGGCATCGTCTACCACGCCAATTATCTGCGCTACATGGAGCGCGGCCGCACCAATCACCTGCGTCTGCTCGGCGCCGACCACCGCGCGCTGTTCGAGCAAGCCGAGCGCGAGACGCCGGGCTTCGCCTTCGTGGTGCGCTCGATGCGCATCGAGTTCCTCAAGTCCGCGCGCATGGACGATGTGCTCGACGTCGTCACGGCGCCGCAGGAGGTCAAGGGCGCCTCCATCACGCTGCACCAGCAGGTTCTGCGCGCGCAGGAGCTGCTGGTCGACGCGCAGGTGCGCGTCGCGTGCGTCGCCGGCGGCCGGGCGCAGCCGATTCCCAGCCGCTGCGCCTCGCCATGCTCGCCGATGCGCAACGCGCCGGCGAGGGCGAGACATAGCAGGTCGGAGTCGGGACACTAGAGGACGGCGCGCATGGACGCATCGCGCGCAGTCATGTAAAGCCTTCTTACATGAGGTGGACCAGGCAAGGGGACGCATCGGATTCGGCTGCATCGGGCGGCCGCAGCTATCACCACGGCAATCTCAAGGAAGCCCTGGTGCGGGCGGCACTCGAATTGATCGCCAAGAAAGGCCCCGCCGGCTTTACTTTCGCCGAGGCCGCCCGCTTTGCCGGCGTGAGCCCGGCCGCGCCCTACCGGCATTTCCGTGACCGCGACGAGCTCCTGGTCGACGTGGCGCGGCGCGGTTTCGATCAATTCGAGGCGACGCTGGCGCGCGCCTGGGACGGCGGCCGTCCGACCGTGCCTGCGGCTTTCGACCGGCTCGGCAAGGCCTATCTGCGCTTCGCCCAGAACGAGCCCGCCTATTACTCCGCCATGTTCGAGACCGGCCTCTCGCTCGAGGCGAGCACGGAGCTGCGCGCGGCCGGGGAGCGCGCCTTCGCCGTCCTGCGCCACGCGACCGAGCAGCTCGTCGCCACCATGCCGGCGCCGAACCGGCCGCCGGTGCTGATGATGACCCTGCACATCTGGGCGCTCTCGCACGGGATCGCATCGCTGTTCGGTCGCGGCGACGGCGCCCGCCATGCGCCCCCCATGCCGCCGGATGATCTCCTCGAGGCCGCCGTGCTGATCTATCTGCGCGGCTTGGGGCTGCCCGATCCGTCGGCGCGCAAGCAGGGCGGCGCTTGAGCTCTCCACTTGACAAGAAACCCGGTTCGCTCTAGCTATGTAAATGTCATTAACATTCACGGCGAGGCGCTAAATGCCGCTAAATATGGTTGCGAAGATCGACGAGTTGGGAAAACCGGCCTGGATCGCGCTTGTGGTCCTCGGCTTTGCGTTCTGGTGGCCGATTGGTCTCGCCACCTTGGCCTTCATCATTGGGAGCGGACGGATGAGTTCGTGGAAGCACGGCAGCATGAGCGCTTGGGGTGGCGGGGTGCAACCCGGTCGCAGTCGCGGCACCTGGTGGCAGCCCGCACGCTCGAGCGGCAACCAGGCGTTTGACGACTACCGCACCGAGACCTTGCGGCGGCTCGAGGACGAGCAGCGCGAGTTTCAGGAATTCCTCACGCGGTTGCGCATGGCGCGCGACAAGCAGGAGTTCGATCAATTCATGTCCGAGCGCCGCGGCGCCTCCTCCACACAGGCGTAACGCCATCGATCCATCGGCACCGCTAGGCCGCCGGCGGCAACGCCGGCGGCCTTGCTGCGTCACCACTTGACCGCGGATCAGGGCTAGTGCGGTGAATTTGAGTTTCCTGTGTCAGCAAGCTCGTGTAGGACTTCAAATTCAAAAACCGCACTAGGAGTCATAAAGTTGCTAGTGCCTGTCCTCAATTAGGCAATTCACAAGCGGCAAGTTGCGTGATTCCTGGGAGGTCAGCTGATTCGGGAGCTGACCGATGCGACGTTATGCCTGCGAGATGACCAATGGGACAGGATCAAAGATACTCTTCCGGGCCGTCAAGGTCATGTGGGGGTTACGGCGAAGGACAATCGGCTGTTTGTGGAGGCCGTGATCTATCGTTTCCGTGCTGGCATGCCCTGGCGGGACCTGCCGGAGCGTTTCGGAGACCCGATAAAGATCCACACACGATTTTCACGCTGGGCCAAGAGCGGAGTATGGAAGAAGGTGTTTGAGATTTTGGCGGCCGATGCGGATAACGAATACGCCATGATTGACAGCACAATCGTGCGCGCGCATCAGCACAGTGCCGGCGCCCAAAAAAAGACGGCGAAAACCAAGCGATCGGGCGTAGCAAAGGCGGATTGAGCACCAAAATCCATGCGCTGGTCGACGCCCTGGGCAATCCGCTTGCCTTCTTCCTGACACCCGGTCAAGCACATGATCTGGAAGGCGCTGATGCGCTGCTGCCGCAGATGCAAGCGGATACGCTGCTGGCAGACAAAGCTTTCGATGCTGACGAACGTGTGATCGAACCCCTGCTTGCAGCAGGCAAGACCCTGGTGATCCCGCCCAAGGCCAATCGCAAAGTCCAACGCAGCTATGACAAGCAGATGTACAAGGCGCGCCATCTCATCGAGAATTTCTTCTGCAAGCTCAAGCAATTTCGGGCTCTCGCTACCCGTTACGCAAAACGGCAAGCAACTTCCTCGCCGGAATTCAATTGGCCGCGGCCGTCATTTTGCTTAATTGAGGACAGGCCCTAGTGCCCGTTTGATTCCGAAGTTCGCATAAGGGGTGCCGCCAGCGTGTGCGAACTTCGGAATCGGGGCACTAGCGCGCCCTAGTTTGGACACCTTTGGCGGGGAATCCGTACCTCCCCGACCGGTGGGGGCCGGGGCCGATTTTTCGCGTGAATTTCGCCTCTTCGGCGGCGCAGGGCGGCGTCGCCGGGCATGGCGTTTCGCCCGCCGCGCGGCCGGTTGCGCCCGCAGCCGCTAGGAGTTGCGATGCCGTCCGCCGCCGCGCCGCTTTCGATCTGGGATCTCTTTCAGAACGCGGATTTCGTCGTCAAGCTGGTGATGGTCGGGCTCCTGGTCGCCTCGATTGCGGTGTGGGCGATCGCCCTCGACAAGTTCGTTCTTTATTCGCGCACCAAGCGCGCCATGGACAGCTTCGAGCAGGCGTTCTGGTCGGGCCAGTCGCTCGACGAGCTCTACCGCTCGTTGGCCTCGCGCCCGAGCCATTCCATGGCGGCGCTGTTCGTGGCGGCGATGCGGGAATGGAAGCGCAGCGTTGAAGGGCAGCCGCGCTCGTTCGCCGGCCTGCAAGCGCGCATCGAGAAGGTGATGGACGTGACCATCCAGCGCGAGATCGCGCGGCTCGAGCGCCGGCTCCTGGTGCTCGCGACCGTCGGCTCGGCCGGCCCCTTCGTCGGCCTGTTCGGCACGGTCTGGGGCATCATGACCAGCTTCCGCGCCATTGCCGGCCAGCAGACCACCTCGCTCGCCGTGGTCGCGCCCGGCATTGCGGAAGCCCTGTTTGCGACCGCAATCGGGCTTATCGCCGCCATACCCGCGACCATTTTTTATAACAAGTTCATCTCGGACGTGAACAAGCAGGCGCAGCGGCTGGAGGGCTTCGCCGACGAGTTCGCCGCCATCCTGTCGCGCCAGATCGACGAGAGGGCATAGGGAACCGGCATGGCCATGAACGCGGGCACTGCCGCCGTCGCCGGGAGGCGGCGGCATCGCCGCAAGCCGGTCATGGCGGAGATCAACGTGACGCCGATGGTCGACGTCATGCTGGTGCTGCTCATCATCTTCATGGTGTCGGCGCCGCTCCTGACCGTAGGGGTTCCGCTCGATCTGCCGCAGACCCAGGCCAAGTCGCTCGACCAGGACAAGGAGCCGCTCACGGTCTCGGTCAACGTGAAGGGGCAGGTCTACCTCCAAAATACCGAAATTCCTCTGGAGGAAGTGGTCCCCAAGCTCAAGGCTGTGACCGAGGCTCGCGGCGGGGCGGACGAGCGCATCTTCGTGCGCGGCGACCGGCAGGTGGAATACGGCACCGTCATGAAAGTGATGGGCCGGATATCGGCTGCGGGTTTCCGCCGCGTCGCCCTGGTGACGGAGATCGAGCAGGGGTCGGGCAAGTGATGGTTTGGCGCTGATCGCGTGACAAGAGGGACATGAGGACGGCCACGACCATATCGGCCATTGGCCACGGATTGGTGTTGCTGTGGAGCGTGTGGTCGCTCGCAGCGCGGCCGCTCGTCAATCCGCCGAGCGACGCCTTGCCGGTCGACATTGTCACCGCGGACGAGTTCTCGAAGATGACGCAGGGGGTGAAGGATGCCCCCAAGGTGGCTCCGCCGAAGCCGCTGGTGGAGAAAGTCGCCGAAGCCAAGCCGGTCGAGGATCCGACCGCGAAGGTGGTGGAGAAAAAAGAAGTGAAGGCGGCGCGCGAGCCGCCGCCGGAGCAAAAGCCGGTCGAGGCGAAGCCGCAGGAGAAAAAGCCGGAGAACAAGGCGTCCACGGAGAAGACGTCGGCCGACGCCAAGCCCGATGCGATTGCGGAAGCGCTGGAGAAGTCGGAGGTCAAGCCTGAGCCCAAGAAGGCCGAGCCCAAGGCGCAGGCGGAGAAGACGCCGACGCCGCCGAGAAAGCCTGCGCCTCCGGCGCCCAAGTTCGATCCCAAGCGCGTCGAGGCGCTGCTCGACAAGCGCAATTCGACCCGCGTTGCGGCCGCGGGCGATACCCCCAACAAGGCGCCCTCGCTCGGCCTCGCCAACGGCGAGGCGGCGCAATTGTCGCAGAATGAGTTCGACGCATTCAGGAGGCGGCTTGAAGAGTGTTGGAGTTCCGCCGCCCGGCGTCGATAGCACGACGAAATTACGCGTATTGATCCGGGTCCTGTTCAATTCGGACGGTTCGGTGGCGAGGCCGCCCGAGGTCGTATCCGGGCCGGCCTCCGCGCTTGGTCCGGCAATGGCAGAAAGCGCCAAGCGCGCAATCCTGCGATGTCAGCCCTTCAAGATGCTCAGACCCGAGCACTACGAGCAGTGGAAGGACATCGAGATCAACTTCGATCCCCAGTACATGATCCGCGGCTAAGAGATGAGCAAAGTGAAGCGACATTCGAACGACAGACACGACGTGCTCCCCCCCAACCCCTCCGCACAAAGGGGAGGGGAGCGCACCGAGGCTATCGCGCCGTCGAGCGCGCTCACTCGCCGCCGGCTGATCTTGCTCGGCGCCGGCGCCGTGGCGGGCGCGCTCGTCGGATTGCCATCGCGCCGCGCCGGCGCGGTGCTCAAGCTCGACGTCACCCAGGGCAATGTCCAGCCGGTGCCGATTGCGGTGCCGGAATTCATTGCGGTGGCGACGGCCGACCCTGCGGCCGGACGCAACATCGGCCACATCATTGCTTCCAACCTGCAGCGCTCGGGCCTGTTCGCGCCCATCGACCCGGCCGCCTATATCGAGAAGTTCAGCACCATCGACGCCGTCCCGCGCTTTCCCGACTGGCGCGCGATCAACGCGCAGGCGCTGGTCACCGGCCGCGTGACCCAGCAGAGCGACGGCCGGCTCAAGGCCGAGTTCCGGCTGTGGGATGTGTTTGCCGGAGCGCAGCTCCACGGCCAGCAATACACCACCACCGCTGACAACTGGCGGCGCATCGCCCACATCATCTCGGATGCCGTCTACGAGCGGCTCACCGGCGAGAAGGGATATTTCGACAGCCGCGTGGTGTTCGTGGACGAATCCGGCCCGAAGGAGCGCCGCATCAAGCGGCTGGCGCTCATGGACCAGGACGGCGCCAACGTGCGCTATCTCACGCGCGGCGACGACCTCGTGCTCACGCCGCGCTTCTCATCCTCGGCCGACACCATCACCTACATGTCCTACGGCCAGGGCGATCCCAGGGTCTATCTCATGAACATCGAGACCGGCCAGCGCGAGATCGTGAGCAATTTTCCCGGCATGAGCTTTAGCCCGCGCTTCTCGCCCGACAGCCAGCGCGTGATCTTCAGCCTCCAGCGCGGCGCCAATTCCAACCTGTTCGTGATGGATTTGCGCTCAAAGGCGACGACGCGGCTGACCGACACGCAGGTGATCGACACCGCGCCGTCCTACTCCCCGGACGGATCGTACATCTGCTTTGAGTCCGACCGCGGCGGCAGGCAGCAGATCTACGTCATGGCGGCGAGCGGCGGGGCGGCACAGCGCATCAGCTTCGGCGAGGGCGCTTATTCGACGCCGGTATGGTCGCCGCGCGGCGACTACATCGCTTTCACCAAGCAGACCGAGGGCAGGTTCGCCATCGGCATCATGCGCACCGACGGATCGGGCGAGCGCATCCTCACCGAGGGCTATCACAACGAGGGCCCGACCTGGGCGCCGAACGGACGCGTGATCATGTTCTTCCGCGATCCCGGCGGCAATGCCGGGCCCACGCTCCACACCGTGGACGTGACCGGCCGCAACGAGCTGCAGGTCAAGACGCCGAGCTACGCCTCCGATCCCTCCTGGTCGCCGTTGCTGCAGTAGGCGCAACCCCCGGCCGTCGTCGCCCGGCCTCACGTGGCAGTCCAGCAATACCGATGTCGAGATTTGCACTCTATTGCGCATTTGCTGCGCGCGGGGATTGCTGGATTGCGTCGCATTCGCGGTCGAATGACGGCAGAGGGCAGCCGCGAAGGTGCCGCATTCACGGGCTATTAACCAATACGAAAGGTTTCGGCTTTTCCATGCGTTTGTGGGATCGGGGAAACACTCCAACAACCATGGCTTAACCACGCAGCTGCTAGACCTGCGGCATGTCCGGTAATGACGCAACCAACGGGGGCACCGGAATGACGAACATCGTTGTGGGCGCCGTGCGCGGCGCGAGATTGGCCGGCGTCCTCGCCTTGGCGCTTGCGGCAGCGGCCTGCGCGAACACGGCCAACACCACCGCGGCCATCGGCTCGGCGGCGCCTGGAAGCCAACAGGATTTCGTCGTCAATGTCGGCGACCGCGTCTTCTTCGAATCCGATTCGACCGAGCTGACCGCGCAATCGGTCGCGACCTTGGAGAAGCAGGCGCAGTGGCTGGCGAGCTATGGCCAGTACACATTCACCGTCGAGGGCCACGCCGACGAGCGCGGCACGCGCGAGTACAACATCGCGCTCGGCGCCAAGCGCGCGCAGACCGTGCGCGACTATCTCGCGTCGCGCGGCGTCAACCCGCAGCGCATGCGCACCATCTCCTATGGCAAGGAGCGGCCGGTCGCCGTGTGCAACGATATTTCCTGCTGGTCGCAGAACCGGCGCGCTGTGACAGTGCTCAACACCAGCTCTTAGCTTGTAGAAAGCGAATACGGGGGAAGGGGACAGCCGGCGCCTTCGGGCGCCGGTTGTGTTTCCGATCTGCACGTCGGTGCCACCGCGAGCCCGGTCAGCTTTTCACCTTCATCGCCCTCGATCACGCTCGTCCTGCTGGTTTGGGGCACTATGGTCGAAGACCGCATGTTGCAGAGCGAGTTCCCCGGTTATGCTGAGGCATGATTCCACGGTCAGATCGGGTTGGCGCCATGACGCTCGGCCGACCAAGCCTCCCACATACGCTGCGTGCCGCTGCAACTGCCGCTGCCATTGCCGCGCTCGCCGCGGCGTGCGGCGGGGACAACCGCTACGTCACGCCGCCGCCGCCGCGGGTGACGGTCGCGCTCCCCGTGCAGCAGGAGATCACGCGCTACCTAGAGGCGACCGGAAACACGGCGGCAGTGAACAGCACAAATCTCGTCGCCCGCGTGCAAGGCTTCTTGCAGCAGATTCATCATCGTGACGGCGACTTCGTCAAGCAAGGTACGACCCTATTCACCATCGAGCCGGAGCCGTACAAGCTCAAGCTCGAGCAGGCGCAGGCGGCCGAGGCCGCCGCGCAGGCGGCCTTGAAGCAGACCGGAGCGGAATACGAGCGCCAGGCCGACCTTGCGAGCCGCGCGGTCGCATCGAAAGCAGCCCTCGATAACGCGACCGCGAACCGGGATTTCGGCGCAAGCCAAGCTCAAGCAGGCGCAGGTCGATACCGCCCAGGCCGCGATCAATCTCGGCTATACCGACGTCAAAGCCCCCTTCGACGGCATCGTGACCGCGCGTACGGTCTCCCTGGGCGAGCTGGTCGGCGCCAACGGTCCGACGCAGCTGGCGACCATTGTTGCAACCGACCCGATCTACGTGAACTTCAACATCAGCGAGCCGGACGTGTTGCGCGCGCGCGAGGAGATCCGGCGGCTCGGCCTCACGCCGCAGGATCTCAAGAAGGTGCCGGTCGAAGTCGGGCTGCAAAGCGATGAAGGCTATCCCCACAAGGGGACGCTCGACTACGCCTCGCCCAGCGTGAGCCACGCCACCGGCACGCTCGCGGTGCGCGCCATTCTCGACAATCCCAACCGGGTGCTGCTGCCGGGCTATTTCGTGCGCGTGCGCATCCCGGACCAGCAGGCAAGTGCACTCCTCATCCCGGATACGGCGCTCGGCAGCGATCAGAGTGGACGCTACGTGCTTGTCGTCGATAAGAACAATGTCGTGGAGCAACGCAAGGTCACGGTCGGCCCCAAGACGGGTGATTTGCGCGTCATCGATAAAGGGCTCGCGCCGGACGACCGCGTCGTGGTCGCCGGCATCGTGCGCGCGATCCCGGGCCAGAAGGTCGACCCGCAGCTGCAGAGCGCGCCGCCCGCTGCCGCCGACGCCGGCGCCGGCGGTAGCGGCAAGTAGAAGCTGTCATGCCTCGCAGTCGAGATCGGCACCGCAGAACGGACTCTCCGGTCATGACGCTTGCGCAAGGGTCGGGCGAGGACGCCGAGAGGCAGCCCCCCGCATGATCTCCGATTTCTTCATCGCGCGGCCGGTGCTCGCGAACGTGCTTGCGATCCTGATGATGGCCGTCGGCGCGGTCGCCCTGCTGTCGCTTCCGGTCGCACAATATCCCGACGTGGTGCCGCCCACGGTGCAGGTCAGCACGCGCTATCCCGGCGCCAGCGCGCGCACCGTCGTCGATGCCGTCGCGCTGCCGATCGAGCAGCAGGTCAACGGCGTCGAAGGCATGATCTACATGCAGTCCTATAGCGGCGCCGACGGCAGTTACTCTCTCACCGTGACGTTCCGGGTGGGGGTGGATCTGAACCTCGCGCAGGTACTGGTGCAGAACCGGGTGTCGAGCGCGCTCTCCTCGCTGCCGCAGGCGGTGCAGGCGCAGGGCGTGATAGTGCAAAAGAACTCGACCGCCATCCTCCAGATCGTGACCTTGACGTCGCCGGATGCGCGCTACGACAGCCTCTATCTCGCCAATTACGCGACCATCAAGCTCAAGGACGAGATCGCGCGTCTCCCCGGCGTCGGCAGCGTCGTGGTGTTCGGCGCCGGCCAGTATTCCATGCGCATCTGGCTCGATCCGGACAAGATGCACGCGCGCGCCCTGGTGCCGGCGGACGTGATAACGGCGCTCCAGCAGCAGAGCGAGCAGGTCACCGCCGGCCAGATCGGGATGCCGCCCGCGCCCGCAGGGCAATCGTTCCAGTACACGCTCAACGTTGCCGGCAAGCTCAGCGACCCGGCCGAGTTCGCCGACGTGATCGTCAAGACCGGCCGCGCGGGCGAGGTCACGCGCGTGCGCGATGTCGGGCGCGTCGAGCTCGGCGCGCAGACCTATGGCCAGATCTTCACCCTCGACGGCAAGCCCGCCGCCGGTCTTGCCGTGTTCCAGGCGCCCGGCGCCAACGCGCTCGACGTCGCCGGCGAGGTGCGCACCAAGATGGCGCTGCTCGCGCGCGAGTTCCCGCAGGGGCTGGTCTCCGGCATCCCCTTCGACACCACCAAGTTCGTGGCACGGTCCATCCACGAGGTTTACGTCACGCTGGTCGAGGCGGCGCTGCTCGTCCTGGTTGTCATCCTCATCTTCCTGCAGGATTGGCGCGCCATGCTGGTGCCGGCCACCACCGTGCCGGTCACCATCATCGGCGCCTTCGCCGCCATGGCGGCGCTGGGCTTCACCATCAATTTCTCGACCCTGTTCGCCATCGTGCTCGCCATCGGCATCGTGGTCGACGACGCCATCGTGGTGGTGGAAGGCGCCGTCCATCACATCGAGCAGGGCATGCCGGGGCGCGCAGCCGCGAGCCGCGCCATGCGCGAGCTCTGGGGTCCCATCATCGGGATCACGCTCGTCCTCATGTCGGTCTTCCTGCCGGCGGCGTTTCTGCCCGGCCTCACCGGCCGCATGTACGCCCAATTCGCGCTGGTCATCGCGGCGACCTCGCTCATCAGCGCGGTCAATGCGGTCACCTTGAAGCCGACGCAGAGCGCGATGTGGCTGCGTCCTGCCATCCCGCCGGAGCGGCGCAACGTGCTCTATCGCGCGTTCAACCGCGGTTACGAACGGCTGGAGCACGGGTACGGGCGGTTGATCGCCGCCATGGTCGACCGCAGCGGGGTCATGGCGGCTGCGGCGCTGGCGCTGATCGCGCTCACGGCGATCGGGTTCTGGCGGCTGCCGACTGGATTCCTGCCGATCGAGGATCAGGGCTATATGATCGCGCTCGCGCAGTTGCCGCAGGGCGCCTCGCTCGAGCGCACGCAGAAGACGCTGGAGAAGGTCTACGACATCACCCGCAAGGTCCCGGGCGTTGCCCAGGTGATCACCATTGCCGGCGTCTCGCCGCTCGACAACAGCGCGACGCTGGCAAGCTCCGGCGTCGCCTATATCGTGCTCAAGGACTGGAGCGAGCGCGGCAAGGACGAGAACCTGCTCTCGCTGTTCAATGCGCTCAATTCATCGCTTGCCGGGATCGAGGAGGCCGAAATCCTGGTGCTGCCGCCGCCGCCGATCCAGGGGGTCGGCAACGACGCAGGCTTCACCATGCAGGTCGAGCTGCGCGACGGCAGCTTCGACATGGCGAAGCTCCAGAGCATCACCAACACCATTGTCGCCAATGCCAAGACCCAGTCGGCATTGCAGCTGGTGCTGGCCTCGTTCCGCTCCAGCGTCCCGCAATACACGCTCGAAGTGGACCGGGTGAAGACGCAGACCCTGCAGGTGTCGCTCGACCAGGTCTTCGCTGCGCTCGCCGGTTATCTCGGCTCGAGCTATGTCGACCAGTTCAACAAGTTCGGCCGGGTCTTCCAGATCTACGTGCAGGCGGACGCGCAGGCGCGCCTGCGGCCGGAGGACATCAACAATCTCACCGTGCGCAACAAGGACGGCGACATGATCCCGCTCGGCACGCTGGTGAAGATCACGCCGGCGGTGGGCCCCTCGCTGATCAGCCTGTTCAATCTCTACCCGTCGGCGACCATCATCGGGCTGCCGGCGCAGGGCTTCTCCTCCGGCGAGGTGCTGACCTTGATGGAGGAGATCGCGCGGCGCACCTTGCCGCCCGGGACCGGCTTCGAATGGAGCTCGATGTCGTATCAGGAGAAGCTCGTCGGCTCCCAGATGTATGTTGTCTTCGGTCTCGCGCTCCTCCTCGTCTACCTCGTGCTCGCCGGGCAATACGAGAGCTGGGACGCGCCGCTTTCGGTCATTCTCGCGGTGCCGCTCTCCTTCATTGGACCGGTGGTGGCGCTATCGCTCTTGGCGAGCAGCGGGCTGAACAACAATCTCTACGTCCAGATCGGGCTTGTTCTGCTCATGGCGCTCTCCGCGAAGAACGCGATCCTGATCGTGGAGTTCGCGCGCGATCTGCGCGCGCAAGGGCAGACGATCGCGCAGGCGGCGGTCGGCGCAGCGCGCGCGCGCTTCCGGCCGATCCTGATGACGTCGTTTGCCTTTATTCTCGGTGTCCTGCCGCTCGTGCTTGCGAGCGGTGCCGGCGCGAGCGCGCGCAAGTCGATCGGTATCACGGTGTTCACCGGCATGATCGCGTCGACCTGCCTGGCGGTGCTCTTCGTGCCGTCCCTCTTCGTGCTGGTGCAGCGCTTCGAGGAGTGGCGCAAGCGCGACCGCGCCCCGCGCCCGCAGCCGGCGGCGGGCGCCCCCGCCGGCTAAAACGTCATGGCCCCGTCATGCCCGGGCTTGTCCTGCCTTGTGCCGGGCATTAACGACTTGCTGGATCGCCGCGGAGCCCAGTCACAATTTGGACGCAGGAATTCGTATGGTGTGGCGCAACTTCAACCGCGGCTTGAAGCCCAATTCTTGCACCTCGCATTGAAAGACCCATGACCAGCTCCGCCCTGCGACGGGCATCCGCATTTGCTCTCATGGTGATCGCGACGGCGGGCGCGGATATTTCCCCGGCACGCGCCCAGGAAAGCGAGCGACCCGCCGGGCTGTTCGACATCATCTTCGGTGGAAGCGAGCGCCTTGCAGGCGAGCGCGGCGCGCCGCCGCAAGCGTCGGAGCGCCACACCTCGGAGCGCACGGCCCAGGCCGCCGCCCCCGACCTCATGCTGCGGGTCGATCGGCTGGAAGCCCAGATCCGGCAGCTCACCGGCGTGATCGAGCAGCTCCAGTTCCGCAACCAGCAGCTCGAGAACCATCTTCGCCGCCTGGCGGAGGACGGCGACGCCCGCGGCGCGCCGCGCTCGGCCGCGCAAGCGCGCCCGCCAATCGTGCCGGGGCCGGCGCCGGCTCCAGTCCCGGCTTCCCCCCGCCGCGGCGACGCGTTCGATCCCGCGCAACATCCCAATGCCCCCGGCGCGCCCCATACCCTGGGATCGCTCGGGGCTCCGGGTGCGCCGGCATCGCGGCCCGGCGAGATGGCCGATGCCGCGGCGGGCCTGCCGGCGGCCGCGCGCATCAATCCCGGCACTGCGCCCGCGACGCTTCCTCCCTCGCAGGCCCCGAAGGACGAGTTCGATCTCGCCTACGGCTACGTGCTGCGTCGCGATTACGTGCTCGCCGAGGGCGGCTTCCGCGGCTTCCTGAGCAAGTATCCGAGCGATCGCTTGAGCGGCGACGCCACCTTCTGGCTGGGCGAAAGCCTCTACCAGCGCCAGCGCTTCCGCGATGCGGCGGAAGCCTTCCTCAACGTCTCCACCAAGTTCGAAAGCAGTGCCAAGGCGCCCGATGCGCTGTTGCGCCTCGGGCAATCGCTCGCCGCGCTCGGCGAGAAGGAAGCAGCCTGCGCCTCGCTCGGCGAAGTGTTGCGCAAGTTCCCGCGTGCGCCTGCCGGCGTCAAGCAAGGGGTCGAGCGAGAACAAAAGCGTGTGCGCTGCTGAGGCGCGCGCGCGCGCCGTCTCCGCCGCCGAGGCGAAAAGACTGTTTGATCCGCTCGCGCAAGCTTCCACCCTCATTCTCGCGGTGTCCGGTGGTCCCGATTCGACCGCCCTCCTCATGCTGGCGGCGCGCTGGCGCGCCGCGCGCAAGGCAGGGCCCAAGCTTCTTGCCGTGACCATCGATCATGGCTTGCGGCCGCAAGCCGCGCGCGAGGCGGGCGCGGTCAAGCGTCTGGCGCGGGCGCTCGGTGTGCCGCATCGCACTCTGCGCTGGCAGGGAAGCAAGCCGCGCACGGGACTGCAGCAGGCGGCCCGCGCGGCCCGCTACCGGCTGCTCGCCGATTTTGCCCGCGTCGCCAAGGCCGAGCACATCCTCACCGCGCACACGCTCGATGACCAGGCGGAAACCGTGCTCATGCGCATGAGCCGCGGCAGCGGCATTAGCGGGCTCGCCGCCATGCGGGAGGTCGCGCCCGTTGCGTGCTCCTCCCGGCGCGCGCGAAGCGTGGTGCTGGTGCGTCCTTTGCTCGCGATTCCGAAAGCGCGTCTCATCGCGACGCTCGCGCGCGCCGGTATCGCCTATGCCGACGATGCCTCTAACCGCGATCCACGCTTCACACGCGCGCGCTGGCGCGAGGTGATGCCGGCGCTTGCTCGCGAAGGCCTCGATGCGCCCCGGCTCGCGCTCCTGGCGCGGCGGCTCGCGCGCGCCGAGAACGCGCTCGAGTGCGCCGTCGATGCGGCGGCGGCGGACGTATCGATGCGCACGTTACGCGATCGGACAAAGGACGATCGGAACGCTGCCGTCATCGTGCTCGATGCACAGAAATTTTTTGCGCTGCCCGCCGAGATCGCGCTTCGCCTGCTTGGCCGCGCGATCGTGCAGGCCGGCGACGCGGCGGCGCTTCGGCTCGGCAAGCTCGAGGCGTTACTTGAGGCGCTTGCCTTTTCGATGAGCGGCGCCCCTCACCCGATGAGCGGCGCCCCTCACCCCACCCCTCTCCCCGCAGGCGGGGAGAGGGAGCACGCGCAGCCGCGATCCCGCGAGGGGCGCGTGCGCCTGCGCCGCACCTTGGGCGGTGCGCTCGTGAGCTTGACCGCGAGCCGGCTCGTGGTCGAGCGCGCGCCCCCGCGCGCACTGCGCGCGCCGGCGCAAGCCAATGCCTTAACCACGGCGGCAGGATTGCGCGCAAGAATTGCGCAAGCGACCGTAAAATAAAGAAAAAAGCCGGTTCCCTTGGCAGAGGGTCGGCCGGCACTTAGATTGTAGCCGGGGCGGACGTGAATCGGCCTGCATCTTGGGGTAGCCTGATCGGGCCTGCGGCTCACCGGCGGCCATGTAAGGACAAAGGGATGAATGCCAATCTGCGCAACTTCGCCCTTTGGGTGATCATTGTCCTCTTGCTGCTCGCCCTGTTCACGCTCTTCCAAAATCCCGGCCAGCGCACCAGCGCGCAGGACATCTCCTTCTCGCAGCTCCTCAACGAAGTCGATCAGGGCCGCGTCCGCGACGTGCTGATTTAGGGGCCGGAAATCCATGGCACCTTCACCGACGGCCGCAGCTTTCAGACCTACGCGCCCAACGATCCGAGCCTGATTGGGCGCCTTTACGGCAAGGGCGTCTCGATCACCGCGCGCCCGCAGCAGAACGACGTGCCGTGGTTCGTGTCGCTCCTGGTTTCATGGCTTCCCTTCATTGCGCTCATTGGCGTGTGGATTTTCCTGTCCCGGCAGATGCAGGGAGCCGGCGGCAAGGCGCTCGGCTTCGGCAAGAGCCGCGCCAAGCTTTTGACCGAGGCCCATGGCCGGGTCACGTTCGAGGACGTGGCGGGTGTGGACGAGGCAAAGCAGGATCTGCAGGAGATTGTCGAGTTCCTGCGCGATCCCGGGAAATTCCAGCGTCTCGGCGGGCGCATCCCGCGCGGCGTGCTGCTGGTGGGTCCGCCGGGAACCGGCAAGACGCTGCTCGCGCGCGCCATTGCCGGCGAGGCGAACGTGCCGTTCTTCACCATCTCAGGCTCGGACTTCGTCGAGATGTTCGTCGGCGTCGGCGCCTCGCGCGTGCGCGACATGTTCGAGCAGGCGAAGAAGAACGCGCCCTGCATCATTTTCATCGACGAGATCGACGCGGTCGGCCGCCACCGCGGGGCCGGCCTCGGCGGCGGCAATGACGAGCGCGAGCAGACGCTCAACCAGCTCCTCGTCGAGATGGATGGCTTCGAGGCGAACGAGGGCATCATCCTCATCGCCGCGACCAACCGGCCGGATGTGCTCGACCCCGCCCTGCTGCGGCCCGGCCGTTTCGACCGTCAGGTCATCGTGCCCAATCCGGACGTGGTCGGCCGCGAGCAGATTCTCAAGGTGCACGTGCGCAAGGTGCCGCTCGCTCCCGACGTCAATCTCAAGACCATCGCGCGCGGCACCCCCGGATTTTCCGGCGCCGACCTCATGAACCTGGTGAACGAGGCGGCCTTGATGGCGGCCCGGCGCAACAAGCGCATGGTCACGCAGGTCGAGTTCGAGGACGCCAAGGACAAGGTGATGATGGGCGCCGAGCGCAAGTCGCTGGTGATGACCGAGGAGGAGAAGCTCCTCACCGCCTATCACGAAGGCGGCCATGCCATCGTGGCGCTCAACGTCAAGGCGACCGATCCCGTGCACAAGGCCACCATCATTCCGCGCGGCCGGGCGCTCGGCATGGTCATGCAGCTGCCGGAGCGCGACAAGCTCTCCATGAGCCTCGAGCAGATGACGTCGCGGCTCGCCATCATGATGGGCGGCCGCGTCGCCGAGGAGCTCGTCTTCGGCAAGGAAAAGGTGACCTCGGGTGCCGCCTCCGACATCGAGCAGGCGACCAAGCTGGCGCGCATGATGGTGACGCGCTGGGGGCTGTCCGAGGAGCTCGGTACCGTCGCCTACGGCGAAAACCAGGACGAGGTGTTCCTGGGCTACCAGGTGGCGCGCCAGCAGAACGTCTCGGAAGAGACCAGCCGCAAGATCGACGGCGAGATCAAGCGCCTCGTCGAGTCGGGATATGCTGAGGCCCAGCACATTCTGGAGGAACGGCGCGCCGACCTGGAATTGCTCGCCAAGGGGCTGCTTGAATTCGAGACGCTCACCGGCGACGAGATCAAGGACCTGCTCGCGGGCAAGCGACCGACGCGCGAATCCGTGATGGAGCCTGCTACCCCGCGCAGCTCCGCCGTGCCGCCGGCGGGCAAGCCGCGCCCGCGCCCGGATACCGGCGGGCTCGAGCCGCAGCCGCAGGCGTAGCTGCCGCCGCAGGCCTCTGAAAATTTCAAGGCACTGGTCACGGTGTGGAGCGGCATTAGGTTGCCGCGCGGGCTCGCGAACGTGCGGCCCTGCGCGACCCGCCCGGCCGATCGATGTGATGAAGCATGTTCTTAAAGCATTATGCAGGAGCTCTCTCTACGCGAGGGTCACACAGACAATTGGGTGTATATGGGGCAATGAACACGAGCGAACCGATCGCACCTTCGCCTGCTCCCTTCAAGCCTCGCCTTGATATTCTGCCGCCAGCCCAGCAGCGCCTATGGCCGGAGCTGTCGCAGACGCCCGAGGAATTTACGCTGCATGGCGGCACCGCCATAGCGCTGCGGCTTGCGCACCGAGCCTCCATGGACTTCGATTTCTTCGCATCCCGGCCGTTTGCTCCCAATGACCTGATGCAGAGAATTCCCTACCTGCGGGGTGCGACGGTCCGGCAGGCGGCTCCAAACACACTGACCGTGACAGTCGAACGCGAGGGCGCTGCTCAAGTGTCGTTTTTCGGCGGTCTCGATCTTGGGCAGGTAGCGCCGGCGGATCGCGCAATGGGGCCAAGGATAAAGGTAGCGGCGCTGATAGACTTGGCGGGCTTGAAGGTGGCGGTTGTGACGCAACGCGCTGAGTTGAAAGACTACATTGACGTTCACGCATTACTGACGAAAGGAGATATTCCGTTGGCCAAGATGCTGGCGTCCGCGACAATCATCTATGGCTCTGAGTTCGATCCTCTGCTTGCTCTCAAGGCGCTCGCCTACCATGAGGAGCGCACTTTGGCAGGACTTCTCAGCGGATGTGCGTCAGGACCTTGTCGCCGCTATCAGGGCAACTGATCCTCGGCACCTGCCGAAACTGTCCCCGGTCAGGAAAAAGCCGGAGCGATGATGAGACCCCTCCCGCACACCGCCGATCTCCTGCGCGTCGCTACGCGCGTGGTTTGGTTCGAGCCGCCCGAGCGGGCATTGGCCGAACCCGTCCGCTTCCTCACATATGTGATGACCTATGGGACAACCGAAGAAATTGCCGTGATCCGCAATTACGTTCAACTGGATGATTTTCGCGAGGTCCTTGAGCATGCGCCGCCAGGCATCATCGATGAGCGCTCTTGGGCCTATTGGAACGTTGTTGCCGGACGCTATCCCGTGCCGCCCATGCCGCGGCGCATGATTCCGGCGACACGACGTTGATGCCTGTGCGGGCGTCGAGGGCCCGGCGACGAGGACCTGCGGGGTGGCTCGTTCTACGACTTGTGATTGTATCTACATATGATCACAATCCAGGTCAGGAATTTTGCAAAACGAACCCAAAGTTCCATTCGGGCTGAGCTACGCCGCGAGCTCCACCATCACATTGCCGAGCGGGTCGGTCCGGCCGGTGAATCCCGGCTCGATCACGGTGGTGGCGTCGGGCTGCTCGAGAATTGCGGGTCCCGTGATGGTGCCTCCGACCGGCAGGCCGAGGCGTGCCCAGACGCTCGTTTCACGCCATCCACCGTCGAACCAGACCAGCCGCGAGCCAATCCTCGCCTTGTCCAGCGTCAATGCCGATGGAGGGGCGAAAACCGCGGCGTCGAAGGCCGGACGCCTCCCGATTGCCGTGACCCGCAGGGATACGATTCTTACGGCAGCCCGGCGAGCAGGCGGCTGAACGCTGCGGAATAGGATGTTTCGAACGCCGCACGCACCAGGTCTTCGGTCATTGCGGGCTGATCGCCGTGCGCCAGCACGGGAAGAGGGACCGCCACCGCATGGGTCTGGCCGAGATAATGCATGTCGAGCTCATGGAGAACCTCGATGCGCTCGACTGGAATCCCCGCAGCCGCAATCACCGCGCTCACCGCGCTGCCGGCCGCCCGCAAGCGCCGCTCGAGCGCCGCCGCGTCGAGCCCGTCCAGCATGAGATTGACCGTCTGCACCACGTCCTGCTCGGGATCGGCTATCACGCATCCGAGCGCCGACGTGATGCCGGGGAAGCGCGGCACCAGCGCGCACTTCAACCCGATCTGACGGATGAGCGCGCCGGCGTGCAATGCGCCGCCACCGCCAAAGAGCATGGCGATGAAATGCGCCGGGTCATGCCCGCGTTCGACCGAAACAAGCCGGATCGCCCCCGCCATTCGCGCCTCGGCGACGCGCACGACTGCGTCCGCGGCTTCCGCCGTCCCGAGGCCAAGGGGGCCGGCCACGTGAGCGGCAATCGCACGCTCCGCCGCGTCGACATCGAGCGATTTGAGCTCGCCCCCGAAGGGGCGCCGCGCGTTGATGCGACCGAGCACCACCTGCGCATCCGTCAGCGTGGCACGCACACCGCCGCGACCGTAGCACGCGGGTCCCGGAATCCGACCCTGCGCTTTCGGGTCCGACTTGCAGCAGTCCCCCGCGGTCGACCCAGGCGAGCGAACCGCCGCCTGCGCCGATGGTGGTGATCTCGATCATGGGCGTTCGGATGACAAGACCGAAATCGACGGTCGTCTGCGCAGCGACCGCGGCGTTGCCGGCGGCAACGACCGAGACGTCGAACGAGGTGCCGCCGAGGTCGCAGGTGATGACGTTCTCGAAGCCGGCGGCCTTGGCGAGCGCGGCACCCGCGACCACCCCCGCGGCCGGACCGGACAGCGCGGTGCGCACGGGAAGCCTGCGCGCGCCCGCCGTCGACATCATCCCGCCATTCGACTGCATGATGTGGAGTTGTCCCGCAAAGGCTTTCTCCGCCGCAAAGTCCTGGCGTGCACGGTTTGCGCCCGCAAAGTCTCGCCCGGCCAGCGCTCCTTCCAGCTTGCCGAGATAGGAGCCCACGACGGGCTGCAGGTAGGCGTTGAGCGCGGTGGTCGAGAACCGCTCGAACTCGCGGATCTCTGCGAGCACCTCGTGCGAGGCCGTCACCCATTCGTTCGGCCAGAGCGAGCGAACCTCGGCGAGGGCGCGGCGTTCGTTCTCGGCATTGGCATAGGCGTTGATGAAGAGGATCGCGACGCTCGTCGCGCCTTTTTTCATGAGCAGCTCTGCAGCAGAGCGCACCTCGCTGGCCGCGACGGCGGTGCGAACGGTTCCGTCCGCCAGCGTGCGCTCACCGACCTCGATGCGCATGTCGCGGGCCACGATCGGAACAAAATCGCCCCAAAGGCCCCAGGTGCGGCGGCGATCGCGGCGGCGCATTTCCAGCACGTCTCGGAAGCCGCGGGTCGTGATGATTCCGATCCTCGCGCCGCGCCGCTCCAGAAGCGTGTTGGTGCCGACTGTCGTGCCGTGCACGATCGACGCTGGTGCAATGGAATTCCGCCGCTCGCCCGCGTGAGCGCGGCAAGGCCGTTGAGGAAGCCGCGCGCCTCGTCACCCCGATGCGAGGGGACTTTGCAGGTCGCAAAGGTGCGCGCCGCGGGATCGAGCAGGAACAGGTCGGTGAAGGTGCCGCCGACGTCGACACCAATGATGACATGCGGTTCCGTCACCGCGATGTCCCGGCGCGCGCGCGCGACGTGGCATCGGTATCGAGCGCGCCGTCGTCTCGCAGGACGACCTGGTAATCGCGGCTTGCGGCCGCGCGCGAGACGTAACCAAGCCGCACATCGCGCGCGACCCGCTGCGGGTCGCGCGTCGCAGGATCGCCGAAGCCGCCGCCTCCCGGGGTCTCCAGGCGCAGCTTCTGGCCGCGGCGAATGCGGACATCCGTAATCTTGGAGACCAGGGGCGGGGTCGCCGCGCCGTCGTCGGTCTCGTACACGAACCGGTTGAGCGCGGCGTGGCGGCCGCCGTTGACGCCGAACGGCGGGTACTTGCCGCGTTCCCCGAGCAGAAAGACTTCGGCGCCGCCCTCGGCCAGGACTTCGATTTCGTAGACCGCGCCGAGCCCGCCGCGGTTGCGGCCCGGGCCGCCGAAATCGGGCCGCAGCGCCCATTGCGTGAACATGACGGGGTAGAGCGATTCCAGAATCTCGACCGGCGGTATGGTGGCGGTCGAGATCGGGTTGTTGCTGTGATTGAGGCCGTCGCCCTCCGGATTGCCGCCGAGCCCGCCGCCGAAGAAGCAGAACATGACCCATTTGCGGCCATGCGCGCGCCAACCGGCGAGCGACAGCGCATTGATGGTGGCGAAGGGGCTCCCCTGCGCGCGTTCCGGCGCAGCCTGGGCAAAGGCGCCGAATATGACGTCGATGACGCGCAAGATGGTCTCGGTATAGCCGCCGACAGGCCGCGGCGCCGACACGGCGAGCAGCGTCGTGTCGGGGATGACGAACTCGATCGGCGCCAGACAACCGGCATTTGCCGGCACGTCGGTGAACAAGTGCTTGAGCGCGACGTAGCAGCACGCAACCGTAGTCGCGCGCGCGATATTGAGCGGGCCTTCGCAAGCCGGCGCCGAGCGCGAGAAGTCGAGCCGCATCCGGTCGCCGGCGATGGTGAGGTCGAGCGCGATCAGGAGCGGGCGGTCGGTCACGCCGTCATTGTCGAGAAAGTCGTCGCAGCGGTAGCTGCCGTCCGGCAGCGCAGCGATATTGGCGCGCATGAGCGTTTCCGCCCGCGCGCTCAGCGCCGCAAGCGCCGCCGTGATCGTCTCGTCGCCGTACTCGTCGAGCAGCGCATGCAGGCGCCGCTCGCCGAGATCGAGCGCGTTGAGCTGCCCGTTGAGGTCGCCCCAGTTCGACTGCGGCGTGCGCGAGTTTGCGGCGAGGATATCGACGATGTCCTGCGCCAGCACGCCGGCGCGCACGAGCTTCACCGGCGGAACGCGAAGCCCTTCCTGGAAGCTTTCGGTCGCCTTGGCGTTGAAGTTGCCGGGCACGTTGCCGCCGACATCGAGCCAATGACCGACCGAGGCGAGCCAGGCGAACACGCGCCCGCCGCGCATGAGCGGGCGCACGAGCCGGATATCATTGAGGTGCGTGCCGCCATCATAGGGGTCATTGAACAGATAGGTGTCACCGGCCGCGAGGCCGCCGTCCGCCGTCACCTTGTCGATCACCGCCTTGACTGCGAATGCCATGGCGCCGACGAAGATCGGCAAGCCGGACGTCCCCTGCACCAGCGTCGCGCCGGTCTCGGCGTGATAGAGCCCGTGGCAGGCATCATGCGCCTCGGCGATGATCGGATTGAATGCGGAGCGGTAAAGCGTCGCGTCCATCTCATCGGCGATCTGGACGAGGCGGCCGTTGAGGACCGCAAGCGTGATCGGATCAAGCGGCTTCACCGCGAATGCCCGTCTTCTTTTGGGCCAGCCGGCAGCGCAAGGGAGCCGCGATCGGTCATGGTCACATGCCAAGATAGGCGCGTTTGAGGTTGGGATCGGCTCGGACGTCGGCGGCGCTTCCGTGCAGGACGAACGACGCCGTTCTCGAGGATATAGGCGCGTTGCGCCAACGTCGAGGCTCTGCACCACGTTCTGCTCGACGAGAAGGAGCGAGGTCCCTTCGGCGTTGATGCGCCTGATCAGCGCGAACAAGTGCCTCGACCAGGAGCGGCGAGAGCCCGAGCGACGGCTCGTCCAGGATCAGCAGCCTCGGGCTCCGCCATCAGGCCGCGGCCGATCGCCAGCATCTGCTGTTCGCCGCCGGAGAGCGTGCCCGCGCGATTGCGCCTGCCGCTGCGGCGAGCCGCGGAAACAGCGCGAATATGCGGCCGCGGTTTTGCTCCCGGCGCGCGCGGGCGCGGCGATAGGAGCCGAGATCGAGATTCTCTCGCACCGTCATGTTGGGGAAGATGCGACGGCCCTCCGGCACGTGGACGAGGCCGCGCGCGACGATCGCTGCGGGCTGCTCTCGCTCGATCGGCGACGTCCGCAAAAACGGATGGTAGCCGCGCGAGGGCCGCAGCACGCCCGAGATCGCCCGGTTGAGGGTGGATTTGCCGGCGCCGTTGGATCCCAGAACCGCGACGATCTCGCCAGTGCCCACGGTGAGATCGACGCCGTGCAGGATTTCCGTGCCGCCGTAGCCGGCATGAGGCCGCTCACGCGAGGAGCGGCTCAGGCATCGCCGACTCCCACGCTGCTTTCTGCCGCAAGCGTCCGGCCGGCCGCGCCACGGCCGAGGTAGGCCTCGACCACGCGCGGATCGGACGCGATCTCCCGCGGCGAGCCTTCGGCGATGATGCGGCCCTCGGCCAGCACATGGACCTGCTCGGCGAGGCTCATCACGGCCTGCATGACGTGCTCGATCATGACGATGGTGACGCCGCGGTCGCGGATGCGCGCCGATGACCGGCACGATGTCGCGGATCTCGGACGGATTGAGTCCGGCGAGCACCTCGTCGAGCAGCAGAAGCCGCGGCTCGATGGCGAGCGCGCGCGCCAACTCGAGCCGCTTGCGCGCCGACACGGTAAGGCTTCGCGGACGGGCGGTCGAGCATGATCGCCGAGCCCGACCGCGCGCGCGATCTCGGCCGGCGGCCGCGAGCGCGTCCGCGCGTGCCGGGCGCGACAGGTGCGAACCGACCGCGATGTTGTCGTGCACGGTCAGACCTGCGAACGGCTGCACGATCTGGAACGTGCGCGCGATGCCTCGCCGGGCGAGCCGGTGCGGTGGCTCGCCGGTGATGTCGGCGCCGGCATAGAAGATGCGGCCTTGCGCTCGGCGGCAAGAAGCCGGTGATGATGGCGAACAGCGTCGTCTTGCCGGCGCCGTTCGGGCCGATCAATGCGGTGATGCGTCCCGGCGTCGCGCGGCGAACGAGGCATGATCGAGCGCGAGCAGACCGCCGAAGCGTTTGCAGATACCGCTCGACGCGCAGCAGGGCCTCAGCCATGGCCGCGCTCCGTCGATGCCGGCAAAGCCGGGCCGGGGCGCGCGGAAGCGATCGCGTCAGCCGGAGCAAGAGCCCCGGCGATGCCGCGCGGCGCGAACGCCACGACCAGGATCAGCACGCCGCCGTAGATGACGAGATCGAGACCGGGCGCATCGCCGGTGACAAGCTTGGTGAGCTCGCCGAGGGTCCTGATCACGAGCGCGCCGAGCGAGCGGACCGAGCACGGTGCCGACGCCGCCGATGATGGGCGCGAGCAGCGCCTCGACCGATATCCAGGGCCCGTAGGCGATGCCGGCATCGATGAACAGGAAATATTGCGCATAGAAGCAGCCGCCGGCGGCGGTGATCGCCGCGGAGATCGTCATCGCCGCCAAGCTTGACCAGCGTGACATCGACGCCGAGCGCTCGGGCCGCGTCCTCGTTCTCGCGCAGCGGCGACGAGCCAGGCGCCGAAGCGGCTCGTCTTCGATCATGCTGCACGACGACAAGCGAGACGGCGACCAGGGCGAGAATGATCCAGTAGAACGGCGCGCGGCTCTGGAACTGGAATGCCTCCGGTCGCAGGTCGAGCTTGATCAGCGTGCCGACGCCGGCGCCGGTGATCGGCGCGACGCTGGCGATGATGCGCAGCACCTCCGCGAAGGCGAGCGTGACGAGCGCGAAGTAGGAGCCCTTGAGTCCCGAGCGGAAGCTCAGCGCGCCGATCACCGCGCCGACCAGCGCGCCGGCCGCGATTCCGATGCCGAAGGCCGGCCCAGGCATTGACGCCATAGCGTACCTGCAGGATGGCGGTGGCATAGGCGCCGGTGCCGAAGAACGCCGAATGGCCGAAGGAATACTGGCCGCCATAGCCGCCGAGCACGTTCCAGCCTTGGCCGACCAGCGCGATCAGCAACGCCGCGACCAGGAAATTGAGCACGACATTGGACGACGTGACGAGCGGCACCGCCGCCAGCAGCGCGACAGCGAGCAGGATCGGCGCCAGCGCCTCTCATGCCCGCTCTCCGAACAGGCCGCTCGGGCGAAACAGCAGGACCAGGATGAACATCACGAAAATGCCGATCTGGCCGAGCGATTCCCCGAGATAGAGGCCCCGACAGGCTCTCGACCACGCCGACGAACAGGCCGCCGATCAGCGCGCCCGCACCGACCCCATGCCGCCGAGCACCACGATGGTGAAGGCGATGAGCACGAAGGCGTTGCCGGCATGCGGATTGACGTAGTAGGTCGGGATCAGCAGGCACGCGGCGATCGCGAGGCAGGCGGTGCCGAGCCCGAACGTCACCGCGTAGATGTGCGCGACCTCGATGCCCGAGAGCTCGGCGCCGAGCTTCTCCTTGGCGACGGCGCGTATCGCCTTGCCGGTGTCGGTCCAGCGCATGACGCAGCCACAGCATCAGCGCCACGACGATCACGACGCCGAAGGCGACGACGCGCGGCACGGCCAGGAACGCGATACCGACCTCGACGACGTTAAAGGCGTAGTCGAGATTGATGGTGCGGGTGTCGGCACGGAAAGCATAGAGCAGGGCGTTCTCGATCACGACCGCGAGCCCGAGCGTGACCAGCAGGATGTTGCGGTCCTCGCCGTGCGAGGCCGGGCCGATGACGAAGCGCTGCAAGGCGTAGCCCAGCGCGAAGAACAGCGGCGTGAGCACGATCGGCGGCGAGATAGGGATCGAGGCCGAAGAGCCGATGGGCGAAGAAGGCCGCGAACATCGCGGCGGTCAGCAGCGCGCCGTGCGCGAAATTGATGATGTGCAGCACGCCGTAGATGAGCGTCAGCCCAAGCGCCACAAGCGCGTAGAGCGCGCCGGTCAGCAGTCCGTTGAGGACTGCGGCAACGAGGATGACCGGCGACAGCATGTTGGACATCGATCAGCGCGGGTGGCGGCGGCGGCGCCGCGGTGCCGCCGGCGCCATCAGGCGCGCGGCATCGGGAATACCGGCTTCGCAGATGCGAAGGTCTCCGGGAAGATGACCTGGATGTCGTTGCCGAGCACCTGGGTGTTGACCGGCGCCGCGCCCTGGTTCTGGCCATTGACGAACCTGGTCGGACCGTAGGGCATCACGTGGCCGGCAAACGTCGAGCTTTCCAACGCCGATGATCGATCTTCGCACGGTCCGCGCTGGCCGGCGCGCTCGATCGCATCCGCGACCAAGCAGGATGCACGAATAGTTCATGAACACCTCGTAGGTGTAGAATTCGCCCTTCTCCTCGACCTTCTTCCTGAGCGCGGCGGATTTTGGGCTGCGCGGGTCGAACCAGTGATTGCAGTCCATGATGTATTGTGCTGCCTCGGGAAATTCCTTCACGAACTTGTACGAGGAGGCCGCGCCGCCGAGCACCGAGTAGATGCCCTTCGGCCGCACGCGCTGCTGCTGCATGGTCCGCGCGAGCAGGACGTATTCGTTGTAGTAGTCTCGCCGGGATCACGAGATCCGGGCTCTGTGCCTTGATCTTGAGCACGACATTGTTGAAGTCGCGCGTCGGGGTTGGATGCGCAAGGGTCTCGAGCACCTGGAAGCCGCCCTCCGGCAGCTGCTCGTTGAGCAGCTTTGCGAGGCCGGATCCGAACGCCGAGTCTTCGTGGACGATCATCACCGTCTTTGCGGTCTTGCCGGCTTGATCGTTGATGGTCACCAGGTTGTCGAGCGCCGTCTTCGCGATCACGCCGAAGCCGGGGCCGAACCGGAAAGTGTTCTTCAAGCCACGGGTAACGATGGCGTCGACGACCCCGACGTCCACCACGTAGGGAAGGTCGTAGCGCGCGGCTGCCTGGCTGGCCGCAAGACAGATCGAGCTGCCGTAGCCTCCAACGACCGCGGCCACGCCGGCTGAATTCATCTTTTCCACCTCGGCGTTGCCGCCGTCCGGCGTCGATTGTGCGTCCCCGAGGACCGCCTCGATCTTCGCGCCGTTGAGCGCCTTGATGCCGCCCGCCGCGTTGATCTCCTCGATCGCCATCATGGCGCCGAGACGACCCTGCTGGCCGGAATAGGACAACGCTCCGGAGACCGGGTGCAGCACGCCAAGCTTCACGGCGCCGCTTAGCGCGCGCGAGCGCAACGGAACGCTCAGGGTTGCGCTCGCCGCCGCGGCGGCGCCCAGCATGGTCCTCTGCAGCAGGCGGCGGCGGCTGATATGGGCGGAGCTCGGCATTGGGTTTCTCCTCGACATCCGGCGTTAGACTAACATCCATGACATCTTCTACAATACGCAACGCCAATAGCCCTGTTGCCCGGATGGAGCGAAGCGACATCCGGGGTTGCGTTCCTCCAGGACGATCCCGGCTTTCGCTTCGCTCGAGCCGGAGACACTAGGTGGTCTGCCGAGATGCATGACAGCGCAGATGCGCCCTCCAACGGCATGCGGGATCCCGGGACCTTGTTCGACAAGCTATGGGCGATGCACGAGATCGTGCGTCGCGAAGACGGGCAGGCGCTGCTCTGGGTCGACCGCCACTACGTGCATGAAGGCTCCTTCCACGCGTTTGCCCGGTTGCACGAGCGCAACGCCGAGATCGCCGAGCCCGGGCTGACTTTCGCGGTTGCCGATCATTACGTTCCAACGCGCGGATCACGCACGGCAATCTCCAATCCCGAGATCGCGCGCATGGTGGAGACGCTCGACCGAAACGCGGCGAAGCATCGCGTCGTCCTGTTCGGGCTCGGCGATCCTCGCCAGGGGATCGTGCACGTGGTGGGACCCGAGCAGGGCCTCAGCCTGCCAGGCTTGCTGATTGTCTGCGGCGACAGCCACACTTCAACCCACGGCGCGTTGGGCGCCTATGCGTTCGGTATCGGCGCGTCCGAAGTGGCGCACGTGCTGATGACGCAGACGATTTGGCAGCGCAAGCCGAAGCGCATGCTGATCAACGTTTCCGGTCGCGCAGGAGCAGGCATCTCGGCCAAGGACATCGCGCTGGCCGTCATCGCACGTATCGGTGCCGGCGGTGCGAACGGTCACGCGATCGAATTTGCCGGTTCCACCATCCGCTCGTTGTCGATGGAGGGACGGCTCACGCTCTGCAACATGTCGATCGAGGCGGGTGGGCGCTGCGGGATGATCGCTCCTGATGAGACGACTTTTCGCTATCTCAGAGGGCGTCCCTACGCACCGCGGGGAATCGCGTTCGACCGGGCAGTCGAGCAATGGTGCACGTTGAGAACGGACGCCAATGCAACCTTCGACCGGGAGGTGGACATCGATGCCTCGGATGTCGCGCCGTTCGTGACGTGGGGGACCAGCCCCGAGGATGCATTGCCGATCGACGCCAGCGCTCCAAACCCTTCGCTGGAATCGGACGAGGCGCGTGCCAAATATCTGAGCGAGGCGCTCGATTACATGGGGATCGCGCCCGGCCGGAAGCTCACCGACATCACGATCGATCGCGTCTTCATCGGTTCCTGCACCAACGCCCGCATCGAGGACCTGCGCGCAGCAGCCGCCGTCCTTGCGGGCCGCCTCAGCAAGGTGCCCGGCCTCGTGTCGCCGGGATCGAGCAGCGTCAAGCGGCAGGCGGAGGAGGAAGGTCTCGACCGCATTTTCCGCGATGCCGGTCTGGAATGGGCGGAGTTCGGGCTGCTCGATGTGCGTGGGCATCAACGGCGACGTGGTGGCGGCCGGGGAACGCTGCGCCTCGACGACGAACCGCAACTTCCGCGGCCGCCAGGGTCCGCTTGCGCGCACCCACCTGATGTCCCCCGCGATGGTGGCAGCGGCGGCGGTGACCGGACGGCTTGCGGACGTGCGGCCGCTTCTGGCCGGGCGAACGCCTTGAGACATCGGCATGGAGAAGTTCACCGAGCTCACCGCGCCGGCCTGCCCGATCGACATCGCCAATCTCAACACCGATGCGCTGCTGCCGGCGCGCTTTCTCAAGCTCCCGCGCTCGGCCGGCTTGGGAAAATTTCTGCTGCAGGATTTGCGATGCGATGCGGACGGCCACGAGCGGCCGAACTTTCCGCTCAACCGGCCGCCCTGGCGCGATGCCCGCATTCTCGTGGGCCGGCGTAATTTCGGTTGCGGCTCATCCCGCGAATCCGCGGTCTATGCACTCGTCGACCGCGGCATTCGCTGTGTGATCGCGCCGTCGTTCGGCGACATCTTTGCGGGAAACGCCGTCCAGAATGGATTGCTCACGGCCGTTGTTGGCGAAGACGAGGCGGCGGGTCTCATTCACGCTCTCAATGACGAACCTTCGCTGCCAGTGACCGTCGACTTGGAGAAGCAGACGCTTCTGTGCGGCGGTCGCGCAATCCCCTTCATGATTGATCCGATTCGCCGCGCTCGCTTGCTCAATGGATGGGAGGATATCGATCTCACCCGAAGCTACGGCGACAGGATCGCGGAATTCAAAGCGATGGACCGGCTGCGCAGGCCTTGGGCCGTTGCACAGGAGACAGGCCCGCAGGATGCCTCGTCGTCTTGAGCAGTGTTCTCACTCCGCCGTCGATTTCCTGCACCGCAGGGGATCGACGATCTCTTGCGTGTGCTCGCCCAATCCGGGCTCGTGCAGATCGGGCGCGGGCGGCTCGTCCCGGAAGCGGATAACGGGCGCGATGTGGCGGCGGCCGAGATCATCGCGCAGGACCATGCCGCGTGCCTTCACGTTCTCGTCCTCAAACGCCTCCGGCAGCGCATTCACGGGACCAAAGCACACGTCCAATCCCGAAAGAAACGTCAAAGCTTGATCGGCGGACATCTTGCCGAATGTGGCTTGCAGGAACTCGATCACCGGCCGCTGATGCGGGCCGGGACCGCGCAGGCATAACGCAATCAGATCGGGACGCGCGAGCGCGTTCAACAGGTTGCGGATGAATTTCGGCTCCTGCCCGGCGAGAACGATGTGCCGGCCGTCGCGCGTTCCATAAATTTGATAGAAGGCTGCGCCGCCGGTGGTGCGCTCGTGCTTCGCGATCGGCTGTCGCCCTTCCCGCATGACCGGCCCGACGATATTCGCGCAGGCCGCGAGCGCCGCGTCGTGCATCGCGATATCGATGTAGTCGCCACGCCCGGTGCTCTCGCGGCGCAGCAGCGCCATGAGAACGCCGGCGAGCCCCTGCAGCGCGCTCAATTGGTCGGCAATCGGGATGCCGGGGAGCACCGGTTTGTCATCATTGCCGAGGGTCATGCTGAGCGCCCCGCTCATCGCCTCCAGCGCAAGGTCATGCGCCGGCCGGTCACGATAGGGCCCGTGGTGGCCGAAGGCGCTGATCGAGCAATAGACGATGCGTGGATTGCGCGCGCTCACCGCCGCGTAGCCGACGCCAAGCCGGTCGGCGACGCCAGGGCGGAACGTCTCCACGAATACATCGGCGGTTTCGCACAGATCCAGTAAGAGCTCGCGCTGCTCCGTGGCTTTGAGGTCGAGCACGACACTCTTCTTGCCGCGATTGAAGTTACGGAAAAACACGGTGGTCGGGCCGTCCGGAGAGGCCGATGTGGCGGCCGGGGTCGCCTTCGCCTGGCCGCTCGATCTTGATCACCTCCGCGCCATGGTCGGCGAGCGTCATCGTCAGGTACGGGCCCGGCAGGAACGATGAAAGATCGATGACCCGCAAGCCTGCGAGCTTCATACCGGCTCCCGCGTCATCGCTGCGGCATGCGCCGGTCGCGGGCTTCCGAGCAGCGCGTCGTTGTCCGCCCCAAGCACCGGAGCGGCGACCTGCTCCGGCCGCTTGCCGTTGATCTTGAGCGGGTTGCCGAGCACGCGAAAATCGGGGCGGTCCGCCGTGGGCACGTTGCGAACCATTCCGGTCTGCCGCGGGAATTCGGCATCGAGCGCCTCGTCCATCTCGAACACCGGCGCGACAGGCAGCACGCCTGCAAATGCCTGTATCCATTCGCGCGTCGGGCGCTTGCGCAACTCTTCGTCCAGAGACCTCAGTGAGCGCATCGCGGTTCTGCTGGCGCAACGCCTGCGTCGCGAAGCGCGGCTCGGCGTTGAGGTCCGGCCGGCCGAGCGCGTCGCGCCAACTTGTCCCAGAACTTGTCGGTCATGCACATGATGAAGATCCAGCCGTCCGCGGTCGGGAAGGTCTGAACCGGCGCGACGGAAAGATGCGCGCTGCGCGGCTGACGGCGTGACACCTGCCGCTCGTTCAAGTACCAGACAGCGGAATAGCCGAGCTGGTGCATCGCGACGTCGAACAGGCAGGTATCCACGTCGCAGCCGACGCCGGTCTTCTGCGCACGCAGGATGCAGGCGAGCAGGCCGGTCGCACCGGTTGCACCGGTCATGAAGTCGACCATCGAAGCCCCGACGCGCGTCGGCGGTCCGTCGGGCTCTCCGGTCAAGCCCATCACGCCGGCTTCCGCTTGCATCAGGAAGTCGTATCCCGGCCAGGCCTTGCGTTCGTTGTCGCGTCCGTATGCCGAAATGTGCAGGCAGACTATCCTCGGATTGAGGTGCTTTAGGCTTGCATAATCGAGCCCGAGTTTTTCCGGCTGGTCGCCGCGCAGATTGTTCATCACAGCGTCGGCGGTCTTGACCAGCTGCTCGAAGGCCGGCGCGCCCCTCCGCCGTCTTGATGTCGAGCGTCACGCTCTTCTTGTTCATGTTCCAGGTTTGGAAATACTGGCTGTCGCCATTCGCCAGCATGTGCGGGCCGACATGGCGCGCGGCGTCGCCGCCGGTCGCGGCGTTCTCGACCTTGATCACCTCCGCGCCGAGATCGGCCAGCAGCATCGAGCCGTAGGGGCCGGCGCCGAACTGCTCGAAGGTGAGGACGCGCATTCCCTCCAGCGGTTTCATGTGCCCGCACTCCGTTTGAGCCACTGCCGGGCAATGATCAGGCGCTGCATCTCGTTGGTGCCTTCGCCGATGCAGGTCAGCGGTGCGTCGCGGTACAGCCGCTCGATGTCGTATTCCTTCGAATAGCCGTAGGCGCCGTGGATGCGCAGCGACTCGGTGCTGTTCTCGAGCGCGGCCTCGGAGGCGAAATACTTCGCCATGCCGGCTTCCATGTCGCATCTCTCGCCGCGGTCGAAGGCGGCGGCGGCGTCAAGGGTGAGCAGCCGCGCGGCGCGGGCGCGCGTTGCCATGTCGCCGAGCTTGAGCGCGATCGCCTGATGCTGGGCGATCGGCTTGCCAAAGGTATGACGGACTTGCGCGTATTCGGTCGCGAGCCGCAGCGCGCCTTCGGCGATGCCGACGCCGCGAGCTGCGACATTGATGCGTCCGAGCTCCAGGCCGCCGGTGGCCTGATAGAAGCCCCGGCCCTCGACCTCGCCGATCAGGTGATCGGCCGGAATGCGATAATCCTCGAAGATCAGCTCGGCCGAATCGATCGCCTTGTAGCCGAGCTTCTCCAGCTTGCGTCCGACCCGCAAGCCCGGCTGCTTCGGAGCGATGAAGAGGCTCATGCCCTTGTGCCGCGGCTCCGCCTGCGGATCGGTCTTCACCAGCAGCGCGAAGCAGGAGCCTTCGACGCCGTTGGAAATCCAGGTCTTGGTGCCGTTGATGACGTAGTGCGTCGCCCTCGCGCCGTGCGGTCATGCGGATGCCTTGCAGATCGGTACCGGCGTCGGGCTCGGTCAGGGCAAGGCCGCCGCGGATCTCTCCGCCCGCAAGGCCCGGCAACCAGCGCTGCTTCTGCGCCTCAGTGCCGAACTTTTCGATCGCGAGCGCCAGCATCAGGTGCGAGTTGAAGATGCCGGTGATCGCCATCCAGACCGCGGAAATGCGCATGACGATCTCGGCGTAGGTGGTGGCGAGTAGACCGAGACCGCCATATTCGACGCCGACGGTCGCGCCAAACAGGCCAAGCTCCTGCATCTGGGTGACAGTCTTGGCGGGCCAGCGATCCGCGTGATCGTGATCCTTCACGACGGGTTTCACGTCGCGCTCCAGCCAGCGATCGATTGTCGCCAGGATGTGAGCCTGATCTGCGTCCTCCCAGGTTAGCTTCTTGTTGATTACGTTCATGGCGGCTCAGGCCCTCTCATGAATCGCAGTGCTGGCGGCATGTTGTCCGTACAGCCATAGCCTTGACCGGACGAATTCCGAACGGTCCGGATGCGGCCAGCCCGACAGCGATGTCACCGACCGGCGGGCCACCGCGATGAAGGCGGCCGTCCAAATACCGCCATACCAATAGCTTTGGGTCGTAGCAGGAGGGCGACCAATGCAGCAATCCATAATTGTTCTCGCGCTGGCCGCGTTTGCGGCGCCGCCGGCAGCGGCACAGATCGCGGCGAACCCGATTTCGCCACGCGCTGGCGTTCACGCCGCCGCGCCGGCCGCCAAGATTGCGATGTCGCAGTCGCCCAATCCGACGCTGGACGAGGGCACCATCGCGCGCATCTCGGCGGCGATGCTCAGCTATACCGTGCTCGAGGTGCAGGGGGGATGGCCGCAGCTGCCGCCCGGACTCAAGCTTGCACAGGGGTCGAAAGGTCCGGAAGTCGCGCTTCTGCGCCGACGGCTGGCCATCAGCGAGGATCTCGCGGCCGGAAATACCGATGGCGAGCTCTACGACGATGTCCTCGCCGCGGCAGTGCGTCATTTCCAGTTCCGCCACGGTCTCGCGGAGGCCGGCAGCGTGGGACCGAAGACCCTTGCCGCGCTCAATGTGCCGGTAGGAAAGCGGCTGCGCCAGCTTGCCGCCTCGCTCGATCGCCTCGCGCTGATGGATGTGAAATTTGCCCAGCGCTACGTGGTGGTGAACCTTCCGGCAGCTTTTGCGGAAGCCATCGAGGGTGACAAGGTCGTGCACCGCTATGTCGTGGTGGTCGGCAAGCCCGACCGTCCCTCGCCGACGCTCGCGACGCAGATCACGGCGGTCAACCTCAATCCGACCTGGACGGTGCCGCTGTCCATCATGAAGAAGGATATCATCAGCAAGATGCGCAAGGACCCGACCTATGTCGGGCGCATGCATATGCGCGTGCTCGACGCTCAGGGGCAGGAGATCGATCCCAGGTCCGTCGACTGGAGCTCCGACCGGGCGCCAAATTTCACCATCCGCCAGGACTCCGGCAGCTTCAATGCGCTCGGGGCCGTGCGCATCGACATGCCCAATGCGTATTCCGTCTACATGCATGACACCAATCACAAGGAGTTTTTCAGCGCTGATTATCGTTTTCAGTCCTCTGGCTGCACGCGGGTCGAGGATCCGCGCGCGCTCGCGACCTGGCTGTTGGCGGACACGCCAGGCTGGGGCCGGCGTGAAATCGATGCCGGGATCGCGAAAGCCGAGCGCACCGACATCCGGCTTGCCCACAAGGTGCCGGTCGCCTGGGTCTATCTCACCGGCTGGGCGACACGCGACGGCATCATCCATTTCCGCGACGACGTTTACGGCCACGACGAGAAGCCGGCATTGGTCGCCGATGCGCGGCCGCGGGTCGCAAGCGCGGCCCGCGCCTCGGGCTTCGTGCTGCAATCGGCCGATACGCGGCGTGACTACAGGCAGGTGTCTTATCTCGACAGCCAGTAGGATTGGCGAACGGGAGGTACAGAAGAAGATCCGCGAAACGCAGCTCGAAGCGACCAAGGCCGACTACACGCCGCACGGCAATCTCGCCATCCTGTTCCTCAGCAAGCTGCCGCAGAAATAACCTGCTTCCCGCCATTCTAGCCCTTCATCGCGGCCTTGATGGCCGCGACATCGCCGCCGGCGCGCGCCGCCGCAATGATCTTTGCTTCGCGCGCGGAGAGCCCGTCGAGCGCCGACCTCATGGCCTCGATCTTGTCGCCTGGCACCACGATGGCGCCGTGACGGTCGGCATGGATGAGGTCGCCGCTCTTCACCGCCATGCCGTGGACGTTCACATCGACGCCGAAGTCGACGACGTGCACATAGGCGTGGGACGGCACGATGGATCCGGCGAGCATCTGGAAACCCGGAGCGATCATCGGGATGTCGCGGATCGAGCCGTTGGTGACGACGCCGAGGCGCCCAGCGCCTTGTGCACGTTCGACTGCACCTCGCCCCAGAACGCGCCGTAGCCCGACGTGCTCGCCGTCGAGATCCTGCATGACCATGATGCGGGCCGCGGCGTGCGGCGACATAGTCGAGATAGTCGAGCCGCTTCTGCATGTAGCCGGCCTGGCCGAGCGGAACCGCGTCCTTGGCCTTGAACGTGACGGTCTTGGCAAAGCCGACGATGGGCGGCAGGTCGGGAAACGGACAATGCAGGTGCTTGACCGTGTAGCCGTGACCGCGGCGCTCTGGCGCGACGAGCTCCACCAGATTGCATACCGTCGGCGTATCGATCGACTGTAGAAATTCCAGCTCGCTCGCGCTCGGCATGGTCATTCGCTATCCCATCCTCTGTTTGCGCCTAATCGGTCACCCGCGCATAGGCGAGCGTTGCAATGAACGCCATGGCGGCGAGCATGGCAATGACCATAGGATGCAAGCCGGCCATCCGCCGGCATTCCAGGCGAGACCCGGCAGAAATGCGCCCATGCTGCCGCCGATGTAGAAAGACATCACGTAAAGACCAACGGCCGAGGAGCGTCCCTCCTTGGCGACGGTGGCGACATAGCTGGTCGAGATGGTCTGGCACAGCATGCCGCAGGCGGCGCAAAGCACGAGACCTGCAATGATGGCCGCAATCGACGGGACGAGCGTGAGCACGCAGCCGCATCCCCAGACCGCGGTGACCGCAAGCATGAATCCGCGGCGCCCGAGCTTGGCGATCATCCAGCCCGTCATTGGTGCGATCACGGCGCCTGCAAGGTAGGTGGTGAAGATCGCACCAAGCATCGTGGAGGAGAAGCCAAACGGTGGCGCCGCAAGATGAAAGCTCACATAGGTGAACACGGCGATGAAGTTGAACAGAACGCCGAAGCCGATGGCGAACGTCGCAAGGAGTTGCGGGTTCTTCAGGTGCCATAGCATCTGCCGCGCGGAGGCGCCGATACCCTGCGAACGCACGAACTTTTTTTCTCTGGGAAGCAGCAACATGACCATGATCGCCCCGGCCAGGGAGAGGCCGGCGAGGGCGAGGAAGGCGCCGCGCCAACCAATGAGATCGCCGAGAACGCCTGGAATGAAGCGCCCGCAAAAGCCGCCCAGACTGGATCCCGCGATGTAGATCCCGGCGACACCCGCCACCTGCGCAGGCGGCCACTCGTCGCCGACATAGGCGACGGTCACCGCGAAGATCGCCGGCAGCAGCAAACCCTGGAGAAAGCGCCAGGCGATGAGCGAAGGCACATCGGGAGCGAAAGCGGCACCCGCCATAGGCGCGACCACCGCCAGCATGGCGACTGCGATGACCCGCTTTCTTCCGAGCACGTCGGCCACTGCCCCGGTGAACGGAGCCGTCAAGGCGATGGCCAACGTGCTCGCAGTCATGATGCTGCTGATTTCGGTCGCGCCGACGGCGAATTCGCGCGCCAGCGCCGGCAGCAGCGCCTGTGGCGAATAAAGATTGAGGAACGCGCAAAAGCCGGCGGCAGCCACCGCAACGCTGCGGGAATCGGCGATCATGGCGCGCAGTCTATCGCGTTGCGGCATCAACCGGTCGATCGAGCGCGGGCGGCAGCTATACTTGAAAATCTGCCGGCACATGTGCTAATCTGGTCAGCATGACTAGAACTTCAAGATCAAAGCGCACGAAGCAACCGAAGCCCCGGCGCCAGCTGCGCAGCAGCCGGCAACCCAGCCACTGGCTTTTGCAGGATGCCAAGGCGCGCTTTAGCGAACTGGTGCGGCGGGTCCGCAGTGAAGGACCGCAGCATGTGACGGTGCACGGGCGTGACGAAGTGGTCGTCATCGCGGCGGAAGAGTTTCGCCGCCTCAAAGGCAATCTCACGGGGCAAGCGCTTATTGCCGCCATGCAGGCATCGCCGCATCGCGACATCGATATCGAGCCGAGGGGCGTGCGCATGCCGGTGCGCGACGTTGCTCTGTGACAGGCTGGCTGCTGGATACCAATGTTTTATCCGAGCTGCGCCGCCCAAAGCCCGATCGCAAGGTGGTCAAATTCATTTCCGCCCAGCCGCTGGAGCCTACTTTACGTCAGTGCGGTAACCCTCGCCGAAATACGATTCGGGATCGAGATCGTGACCGATGCGACGAAGCGAGCCCAGCTCAATGACTGGCTCACGCACAAGGTACGGCCGATGTTCGAGCAACGTGTTCTGCCGGTCACGGAAGATATCATGTTCAAGTGGCGGCTCCTGGTGGAAGATGGCCGCAAGGCCGGATACACCTTCTCGCAACCCGATCTGATCATCGCAGCAACGGCGCTCCATCATGGCCTGACCGTCATTACACGCAATGTGAGCGATTACGAACGGGTGCGCACACTGGTGTTCAATCCGTGGGTCGATCCGCTGCCGGCAAGCGCTTCGTGAAGACGCGGTGAGGCCCGTCGATCCTGTGCGGTTACTGTCCGGCTACTGAGGGGAAGCCGCTGCACCGGCGACGGGTGGGGCGACTCTTTGCCAGCCAAAAATTGGATTCGTCAGCTTTCGGGCCAGGCGCGCTCGTGCAATTCCGAGTTCCCGCAAGCCGACGTTGCCTTTGTGATCGGGGCAAACGACGTCACCAACCCGGCGGCGAAGGAGGATCCGACCTCGCCGATCTATGGGATGCCGGTTCTGGAAGTGTGGAAAGCCGGAACGGTGATGTTCAGCAAGCGCTTGCTGTCATCGGGCTATGCCGGCATCGACAACACGTTGTTCTACCGCGACAACACCATGATGCTGTTTGGCGACGCCAAGAAGATGTCGGAGGAGATCGTGAAGGCGCTGTAAGCCACTGGAGAAATATCAACTCATAGCACGTAAAAGCTGCAGTTTTGCGAATTAGACCTTCGCGTCACGACTTTCCTCCAAGCTTCTGTTTAGACTCCGGAAAAACGCTGAGGGGTCCTTACACGCGGCCAAGAGTGCCGCTTCTCCCGCGCTCGACGCTCCTCTCGGTCAAGTCGGTCTTCAACCCCGCAGCACCGCCCGTGCGCGGGCGAGCGTCTCGCCCGGCGTGCCGGACGCATCCACGCGCGCCCATGCGAGCGTGCCGAGATCATAGCTTTCCTGCCTGCGCGCGACCGCCGCGTCGGCATCGGAGGCATCGTGCCCGCGCCTGCCGACGCGTGCGATCCGCGTGGCCAGATCGGCCTCGAGGAATAAGCCGCAAAAGGGAGCATCGAGCGCCGCAGCCGACCGCTCCATCAGCCCGCGCTCCTGCGGTTTGGAAAAGACTGCGTCGACAATGGCGGAATGGCCGGCGGCGAGCGCGCGGCGCGCCTTGTCGGCCAGGGTGGCGAAGACGCGCGCCGTTATCGCTTCCGTGTACGCCTCGTCCGGCAGCTTTTCGCCTTCGTCCCTTGCAAACAGTGCCTTGCGCTCGATGTCGGAGCGCAGCACGACGGCGCCGGGGGCGGGCTCGAGATCGGCAGCCAGAGCGCGCGCGAGCACGGATTTGCCGGTGCCGGAGAGCCCGCCCACTGCGACCAGCACCGGCGGGGCCGGTTCGATGAAACGGCGGGCAAAATCGAAATACTTGCGCGCGCTCTCCTCGATCGCCGGGCGGTCCTCGGAAACGGCATGCGCAAGGCGCGCAGCGCCCACCTTGGCCCGGATCGCAGCGCGCATCGACAGGAACAGCGGCAGCGCCGCGAGCGCGTCGAGATCCTCGGCGCGCCTCGTCTCGATCAGATAGCGGTTGAGCACGATATTTGCCGCGCCCCGCAGACCGCGCTCGGTCAGGTCCATGAGCAGGAAGGCGAGATCGTAAAGCAGATCCCCGGTTGCGATCAGGGCGCTGAACTCGATGGCATCGAACAGAACGGGACGGACGTCGACCAGCACGACGTTGCCGAGATGCAGATCGCCGTGGATGCGCCGGATCAGGCCGCGCTCGCCGCGCTCGCTCAGAAGCGGGTGGATGCGTGCGTGGGCGGCACGGCTTGCGCGTGCGAGCGCGTCGACTTCGGGGGCGGCAAAGAGATCGGGCGCCTCGCCAAAGGCCGCGACATGCTCCTCGATGTAGTCGGCAATCGCCTTGATCCAGCGCGCGGGCTCGACGGACGCGGTGTCTTGCCCGTCTGGTGCTGCCATGCCCGCTGCGCGGTCGCCACCGCGCGGCCAAGCGCATCGGCGAGGTCGGCGTCGATCTTGCCCGCGCTCGCCAAATGATCGAGCGTCGCGTTCTCGTCGAAGCGGCGCATCTCGACCGCCCATTCGACCGGCGTGCCGGCGCCGTCGAGCTCCAGCCGCCCGCCGGCCTCGCGCGTGATCGGCACCACACGGCGATAGATTTCTGCGGCGAGTGGCCGGTTGATCCGCAATTCCGCCTCGCACGCTTGTCTGCGCTTGTCCAGCGTCGAGTAGTCCAGGAAAGGAAAGCGCACCGCCAGCTTGACCTTGAAAGCTCTCGTGCCGGCAAGGAAAACCGCGGCCGCGTGGGTATCGATGCGCTTGACCGCCGTGCCATGATGGGTTGCGGGATCGGCAAGAAGCGCGAGCACCGGCTCCTGGGAACCTCTCATGTGCGTTGCGGCTCCCTGCCGGAGCCCTCGAGCTCTTGGCGTTGAGCCCTGTCAAGGTCGATCCACCCGGAACCGTTCACTGTGCTACTACTTTGTTTCCGCGATGCAGTCGTGAAAGGACGCCCGGAAGGAGGTCTGTCATGACCCAGTTGCCGCATGTGCTCAAGCGCATTCGGCTCAATCTCGCGCGCTCGAAGGAATTCCCTTTGGGTTCCGACCGGCACGGCTACGAGTTCGTCGCTCCGCTCGATGCGAGCGGCCATATCGATGCCAACCTATGGCGAAAGCATCGCGAGCATTGCGGCGTGCGGCGGTTCTGGGACGGCGAGGACGACGAGATCGGCCGATTGGTGCACAAGCCTGGCGGCGCCCAACATGGGCGCTGGGTGTTCGACTACGACCAATCGACGGATGACGACGACGAGGCCGGCTATCGCTTCGGCAACCACATTTTCCGTCCGGGCGAGTATGTCTCGATCCGTGGGGAAGACGGCGACATGCACACCTTCCAGGTCGTTTCGGTCGAGCCGGCGACGTAGAGTGCGTTGCTGCAGGTAACCACGCCACGGAGTAGGAATCCCCATGCGCGCCAATGACGGCACGAGGACCGCTGGCGAGGTTCTGATCGACCAACTCCTCATCCACGGGGTGCGCCACGTGTTCTGCGTTCCGGGCGAGAGCTATATCGCGGCGCTCGATGCGCTGCACGATCGCGATGTGGCCATCACCGTCTGCCGTCATGAGAGCGGTGCCGCCATCATGGCGGAAGCCTGCGGCAAGGCGACGGGTCGCCCCGGCATCTGCTTCGTAACGCGTGGACCAGGCGCTACCAATGCGGCGGCCGGCCTTCACATCGCGCAGCAGGATTCAACTCCGCTCATTCTGTTCGTCGGCCAGATCGCACGCGACATGCGCGAACGCGAGGCGTTCCAGGAGCTCGATTATCGCGCGGTGTTCGGCTCGATCGCCAAATGGGCGACCGAGATCGACGATCCGGTCCGCATCCCCGAGCTCATCTCGCGGGCCTTCTACACCGCGACCAGCGGGCGGCCGGGACCCGTTGTGATTGCGCTGCCGGAGGACATGCTGGTCGAGCGTATCGCGGTGCCGGATGCGCCGGCCTTCGAGCCGGTGGAGACCTGGCCGGGCGCAACCGACATGAGCAGGCTGCAGAAGCTGTTGTGGGCGGCCGAGCGCCCGCTCGTGCTGCTCGGCGGCAGCCGATGGTCACAGCCGGCCGCTGCCGCGGTCGCACGCTTCGCGGAGCGCTTCGCGCTGCCGATCGCCACCACCTTCCGGCGCGCGCATCTCTTCGATCCCGACCACCCGTGCTACGCCGGCGACCTCGGCATCGGTCCAAATCCGAAGCTGTTGGCGCGCGTGCAGGGCGCCGACGTCATCGTCCTCATCGGCGGCCGGCTGGGCGAGCAGCCCTCGCAGGGCTACACGCTGCTCGAGATTCCCGCCCCGCGCCAGACCTTCGTGCATGTCTTTCCCGGCGTGGAGGAGCTGGGGCGTGTCTACCGGCCGCATCTTGCGATCAATGCCACGCCGATCGCTTTCGCCGCGGCGCTCGAGGCGGTCGAGCCACCAGCTGATCTGCCGTGGCGCAACGAAACGGCGCGTCGCGCATGCCGATTTTCTGGCCTGGACCGACAAGCCGACCGCGGTGCCCGGTGCGGTGAACCTCGGCGAAATCGTCGTCGGGCTGCGGGACAGGATTCCGGCCGATGCCGTGATCTGCAATGGTGCCGGCAATTTCTCGGTGTGGGTGCACCGCTACACGCGCTACCGCCGTTACGGCACGCAGCTTGCGCCGATCTCCGGCTCCATGGGCTACGGCGTCCCCGCCGCGGTCGGAATGAAGCGACTCGAGCCCGAACGCCTGGTGATTGCGTTTGCCGGCGACGGCGACTTTCTCATGACGGGACAGGAATTCGCCACCGCGGTGCAATATGAGCTGCCCGTCATCATCATCGTCGTTGATAACGGCATGTACGGCACCATCCGCATGCATCAGGAGCGCCACTATCCCGGACGGGTAGTGGCGACCGGGCTGAGAAATCCGGACTTTGCGGCCTACGCCCGCGTCTTCGGCGGCCATGGGGCGACGGTGGAGAAGACCGCGGATTTTTTCCCGGCCTTCGAAGCCGCACGGAAATCAGGCCTGCCGGCGATCCTGCATCTCAAGGTCGATCCCGAAGCGCTCACGCCGGCGATGTCGCTCACCGCCATTCGCGAGAAGGCGCTGGCTGCGAATTCAGGTCCGATAGGACGCATCCGCGCGATCGAGCTTGCGCAGGAGACCCGCCCATTCCGTGCCGAAGGGTGCATCGGGGGCAAGCGCAAGCTTGGCCGTATGCTCGGAGACCGCGGACGGGGGAAGATTGATCGCAGCATTTCCCGCCATGGCCATCACCTGCGTCTCGCAAGCGAATTGCAGATTGAACAGATTGCTGAACGCCAGCGGGATGCTGCAGCCGACCGCGAGCAGGCCATGGTTGCGCAGGATCATGACGGGATTGTCGCCGAGGTCTCGCACCAGCCGCGCTCTCTCATCGATGTCGATCGCCAGCCCTTCGTAGTCGTGATAGGCGACGCGGCCATAAAAAAGCTGCGCGTGCTGGCTCAGCGGAAGGAGCCCATCCTTCATGGCGGCGACCGCAACGCCGGCCTTGGAATGGGTGTGGATGACGCAGTCGACATCATCGCGTCCGCCGTGAATGGCGCTGTGAATGACGAAGCCCGCCTTATGCATGGGCGCATCGGGCGCATCGATGAGATTGCCGTCGAGATCGACCTTGATGAGGTTCGACGCGGTCACTTCATCGAACAGCAATCCGAAGCGATTGAGAAGGAAGTGCCCGGGCTCGCCGGGAACACGCGCGGAGATGTGGGTGTAAATGAGATCGGTCCAGCCGAAATGCTCGACCAGCCGGTAGCAGGCCGCGAGGTTGACGCGCTGCTCCCACTCGCCGGGATCCATGTTCGGCTTGGCCGTGTTGCCGACGGCAGGTCTGACTGGATTCATTGCGGTGTTTCCTATTTCAAGCGCGCCGCTGCTTCGCGCACGATGCTCAGATCCGCGTATTTGTGCACATCGATTGGCCCCTTGAGGAACCCGAGGTCGCGCTGCGTGTCGATATTGGACTGCAATGCGGTCATGTCCGGCAGCAGATCCGGGCTGCGGGAGTATTCCTTGCTCGTGAACAGCCAATCCGCGAACAGCTCCGGACGTTGCTTGGTGAGCTTTGCCGCGATCTGCACGGCTTGGTCATGATTGCCGGGATCGAGATACCAACGCACGACCCGTATCGCGTCCTCCATGAAGTCGACCATGGCGGGACGGTTCTTCTGCAAGAAGCCTGCCCGCGCCACCCACACGATCATCTGGGTCGCGCCGAGTGCGTCTCTTTGTGTGAACAGCACGCGCGCGACTTGCTTGAGCTCTGGATCGAATGAGAACGGCGCCACGAATGTAGCGAGATCTGTTTTTTTCTGAACGAGCATGGCCTTCATGGTCGGGAACGGTGCTTCGACCACGGTATAGTCGCGCTTGTCCTCGAGCCCATGCTTGCGCAGCATCGCACGCATGGCGACGTCGACAGCGCTTCCGGCCGCGTTGGTCGCAAGGATCTTGCCTTTGAGGTCCTCGACCTTGCGGATGGGGCTGTCGGCGAGCACGAAGAACTGATTGCTGTAATTGCCAGCGGTCCCGTCCTTGAACTGGTCGCCGACAACGCGCAAATCCTCCAGCCCGGCGTTCTGGATTGCGAGCGCGAGAGAGGAAAAAGCGAGATTGCCCAGCTCGATTTCATTGTTGGCGAGCGCGGTGATGACCGCCGGCGTGCCTTGGAAGCGCAATGCCTCGAAGGCATAGGTTTTGCCGTTGCTCTTCATCAGCTCAGGTTTCTCCGGCAACAATGGCGTCCAGTCGGAGGGCGCAACCACCCAGCTCGCGCGAATTCTGACCGGCTCGGCGCCGCGCGCCGGAGCACAAGCAAGCAGGGCGGCTGCCGCCAAACCGCTCAGCAGGGTCCCGAATGCGCGCATGTCTGCTCCCTCATGCTTTCGCCCGTTATGGTGTCCCATGCGACGATACCACTTCGGGCCGAAAATCGTAGCCGGCATGAAGGAAAGTGGAATGCGGGCAGCTTTCGTCCCGGATTTCGCGGAGCTTGTCACCGGGCGGCGCTTGCGCCGACCCGTTGGCTACATCCGGGACACCGGCTACTGATCCGCCATGGCCTATCGGCAAACCGATAAAGTGGTCCGCAGGCTCGCTGCTCGCCGTGAAGCGATTCTGGCAGCGGCATGCGAGACCCTGGCGGAAAAGGGCATAGCGGCGATCCAGATCGCAACGGTAGCCGAGCGCGCCGGCATCGCCGCCGGCACCGTCTATCGCTATTTTCCTTCCAAGACGGACCTTGTCGCGGCCGTCGTCGCAGGGCTTTCCGAACAGGAGATTGCGGCGCTTGAACAGGCGGCGGCCGCAGCCCCTGGACCGCTGTCGGCGTTGACGGCCGCGATCGTCGCGTTCGCGACGCGCGCCCTCACCAGGCGCCGGCTGGTGCTCGCTCTCACCGCGGAAACGAGCGAGCCTGCGCTCGACCGAGTACTCGCTTCCTATCGCCGGGCGCTTGCCGCCGAATTCGAGAAGCTCATCGGCAACGCACTCGACGGCAGCCATTTGCAGCAGCAGGACGCAGCGCTGGCGGCACCGGCATTGCTGGGCGCGCTGATCGAAGGGCTGATCGGCCCGCTCGCGCCGACGCCCATGCAGGATGCGGCCCAAATGCGCGCTCAGGTGCAGAGGCTCGCTTTATTTGCGTTGCGCGCACTCGGGGTGGTCGACGCGCGCGCGCGCGGTCTGGTCGTGCAAACGGCGGAGCGCCTCGGCACTGCTGCCGCAAGCTCGGTCCGCTCCCCCTCCCCGTTGGGGAGAGGGCGGGGGTGAACAGGGGGGCGAACCTGTGGAAAGGTCTTGCCCTCACCTCACCCCTCGTCCCGTGACGAACAACGGTCAGAGGGAGCAGCGGGGATCGCTGCGCCGACGGGGTCCCTTATCCGGAGGTCGGAATGTCGACTGGTATCACTGCAGCGTCGCGGCGGCGATCCAGTCCGTCACCGCGCGCAAGGCGGCGTCGCGGCTTTCGCTCGCGCAATGCGCCTCGAACAGCGCGAGCTGCACATCCGCCGAAGTGCCGGAGGTGACGATGGCGCGGCAGCGGTCGATCTCGGCGGTGCACCCGAGCGCCGCCGCATCTGCCGTGGTGTAGTCGATCACCTGCTCGAGCATCTCGGCCACCGGAACTGCGCCTTTCTCCGTCACGAATGTGCCGTGCACGCCATAGCGCTGTGCCCGCCATTTATTCTCGACGACGAGCGCCCGCTGCACGGCATCGAGATCGGCGTTGCGCCAGCGATTGATGCAAAGGTGTCGGGCAAGGGTGCGATAGAGCGCCGCAATTGCGAGCGCGTCCTCTACCATCGTGCAGGTATCGGGCGCGCGCAGCTCCAGCGTCGGATTGTTGAACGATGGTCTGATCGCCCACCAGATATAGCTCAAATCATCGATGACGCCGGCGCGCACCAGTGCCGCCACATAGGCTTCAAACTCCTCGCTCGTGCGGAACAGCTCGGGCACGCCCGTGCGCGGCAGCTCGTCATAGGCAGCGAGGCGATAGCCTTTGAGGCCCGTGCGCCGCGCTTGCCAGAATGGCGATGAGGTCGACAACGCCAGAAACAAGGGAAGATACGGCAACATCCTGTACATGACGTTGACGCGCTCATCAGGATCGGGCAGCTCGACGTGCACGTGCAGCCCGCATAGGAGATCGCGTTGCCCGATCATCTGCAGGTCGTGCATCACCACGTCGTAGCGCTTCTTCGGCGTCTGTTGAGCGGTGCGCCACAACGCGGTGGGATGTGTGCCTGCTGCGAGAATCGCGAGGCCATGCTGGGCGGCAACGCCGGAGACGGTGTCGCGTAGACCGCGCAGCTCGCTACGCGCTTCCGCCATGTTCACTTGCGGCGATGATTTCACCTCGATCTGCGGCTGCAGAAATTCCGTCGAGCTGCGACCCTGCGTCGCAACGCCGGCAGCTTCGAAGAAGGCGCGCGAAACATCGTGGGCGACGAGCTTTGTTTGCGCGTCAACCAGGAAGTATTCTTCTTCAATTCCAAACGGGAATGCAGCATTCATCCGTCGCCTCGCCCGCTCGGTTTGTGACAGATCGAACTTGGTCATGCTGACGCCGTGCCTGTTCAACGCGGACAACGAAACGGATGAAACGACCAGGGATGAAACAACCAGGGAAGCGGCAAGATAACGCCGCGCAGGACTTTGAGTTCCGCAACGAAAAATATATAACTTTCAGTTGCTTGGGGCGGATCAGCCTAATGGGACATGAGCACGGGCAGCGTCATGGACGAAAGAATTCCACGCGTTACGCCGCCAAGAATGAATTCTCGCAAGCGCGAGTGGCCATAGCCCCCCATCACCAGGAAATCGGCGCCGCTGTCGGCGGCATAGGACAGGATGACGTTTTCAATGCTGATGTCACCCTTGGCGGTGCGCTTGGCGCTTGCCGAAATGCCGTGCCGGGCAAGGTGTTGGATCATGTTGGCGACCGTGATCTCTTCCTGCTTGCGCTCCTCGGCGACGACCAGGACATCGACAGCCTTGGCACGCTTGAGAAATGGCATGGCGTCTGCGATCGCACGCGCGGCGGTCCGTCCACCATCCCAGCACACGATGACGCGATCGAGCTTAAGCCCGTTCTTCTGGATATAGGGCACCACGACGAGGGGACGTCCGGATTCGAACAGCGCCGCCTCGATCATGAGCTCCTCGGACGCACCGTGCTCGCGCTGGGCTTGACCTACGACGGCAAGGTCGAAGCGTCGCGCGATGCCGCCGAAGAGCGCCGCGCCGCCGCCGAGCGTTGCCTCCAAAATCCGCGTCTCAGCCGAAATTCCGGCCGCTTTGGCGCCAGCGTCGAAACGTTCGACGGCCGCCTTGGCCGCCCTGCTGTTCTCCTCGCGCTGGATTTCGATGACATCGACCGGAATGCCGCCGAGCGAGCCGTCGGGAATCACCGGATCGTAGACGAATGCGATGCCGACAAGATGTGCTCCGAACGTCGCGCCGAGCGAGACCGCATAGTCCGCCGCAAGGTCCTGCCGGCCGCGGCAGGAAAGATTGACGACTACATCCTTGATCACCGCAGAGTTCCTCGGTCGGTCAATTCCAATGAAAAAAGACGCCGTGCCCAAATCAGGCCAGAACGGGTCCGGGCATGGCGATCGGCGATCATTGAAGTTGCAATCATTTCTTCTGACCGTCCGGCCCGAATTGCTTCATGTAGGCCCAAAGGTCGGCGATGTCCTTGTCATTCTTGATGCCGACAAACGCCATACGGGTGCCGGGCATCGCTTGCATGGGCGCGCGAATGTATGAAGGAAAGTCAGCCTCGTTCCAGGTAAGCCCCGAGGATTTGTTGGCCTCCGAATAATTGTAACCTTCCAAAGTCCCCGCTTTGCGGCCGTCGATGCCGTTAAGAGGGGGCCCGAGCTTGACCTTCGCCTCCGGTCCGACATCGTGACAAGGCAGGCATAATCGCCGGAACACTTGCTCCCCCGCCGCAGCGTCCTGCGCCAGGCTCGTCCCGGTCGAAGCGGCAAGAGCAATGAGAGTCATTACCCACGTCCTCATCAAGTCCTCCTGAGCTGACCTCGGCAATTCACAACCTTGATCGAACGGCGTCAACTGCTTTGGGGTGTCAACGTCTCAGCCCGACAAATGGGTCCGATGCCATTGTGCCCGCCGCATTTTTCGGAGGGCAGCAATCGCGGCGCATTTGAGCTATAACGGCAGCAATAAGCGCGTTCGCGCTGCGCGCTTGGTGCACCCGGAGGCTACCTCGTGCCGCTCGTATTGCCCGCACCCGACGAATCCCTGCTTGCCCGCCGTCAGGAGATCGTGACGGCATTGCGTTCAATTGTGCCGGGGGAAGGTGTCATCGCCGGCGAGCGAGAGATGCGTCCGTACGAATCCGACGGCCTTACCGCCTATCGCCAGCTTCCGATGGTGGTGGTGCTGCCCGATACCACGGAGCAGGTCAGCCGCGTGCTGAAATTCTGCCATGAGCAGGGCATCAAGGTGGTACCGCGTGGGGCGGGCACCTCGCTCTCGGGCGGCGCATTGCCGCTGTCGGACGGCGTTCTTCTTGGGATGGCCAAGTTCAACCGCATCCGCGAAATCGATTTTGCAAACCGCGTGGCCGTGGTTGAGCCAGGGGTGACCAATCTTGCCGTGACGCAAGCGGTCGAGGATGCCGGCTTCTACTATGCGCCCGATCCATCGTCCCAGATCGCATGCACGATCGGGGGCAATGTGGCGGAAAATTCGGGGGGCGTTCACTGTCTCAAATATGGAATGACTACCAATAATCTGCTCGGTTGCGAGCTGGCACTGATCGACGGCGAGATTATCCGCCTCGGCGGCAAGCATCTCGATGCCGGCGGCTACGATTTTCTCGGCATCGTGACCGGATCGGAAGGCCTCCTTGGCGTCGTCACCGAGGTCACGGTGCGCATCCTCAAGCGGCCGCAATGTGCACGCGCGGTGCTGGTCGGCTTTGCATCCTCGGAAAATGCCGGGGAGTGCGTGAGCAAGATCATCGCAGCCGGCATCATTCCCGCCGGAATGGAGATGATGGACCGACCCGCGATCCACGCGGTCGAGGAATTCGTTCATGCCGGCTATCCGCTCGATGTCGAGGCGCTGCTGATCGTCGAGGTCGACGGTCCGCAGGCCGAGGTCGATCACCTGATCGCGCGGATCGAGCATATCGCGCATTCCTGCCGGGCGGTGACCTGCCGTGCGTCGCTCTCGGAGGAGGAAAGATTGCTGTTCTGGGCCGGGCGCAAGGCGGCGTTCCCGGCAATCGGGCGCATCTCGCCCGACTATTACTGCATGGATGGCACCATCCCGCGCGCACAGCTGCCGAAGGTGCTCGCGCGGATGCGCGAACTGTCCGAGCAATATGGGCTCGCGGTCGCCAATGTCTTCCACGCCGGCGACGGCAACCTGCATCCCCTCATTCTGTATGACGCCAATAAGCCGGGTGAGCTCGACCGTACGGAACGGTTCGGGGCGGAGATCCTCAAGCTCTGCGTCGAGGTTGGCGGTGTGCTCACGGGCGAGCATGGCGTCGGCGTGGAGAAGCGCGATCTGATGCCGGTGATGTTCTCCGAGGCCGACCTCGCTCAGCAGCAGCGACTTAAATGCGCGTTCGACAACAAGGGCCTGCTCAACCCAGGGAAGGTGTTTCCCACGCTGCACCGCTGCGCCGAGCTCGGGCGCATGCACGTTCATTACGGGCAGGTCCCGTTTCCCCACATTGAACGGTTCTGATCTCCAGGAGGGCAGCAGCCTGCTATCGGGGAACAGGAATTGACCTTCTGCTCCTTGTTACCGGCCTCTGGTCATCGACTGAGGAAGCCATGAGCGACAGCCTTAAACCCAGCGATGCCAAGGCTGTGGAGCAGGCGGTGGAATGGGCTTTGTCCGAAGGCAAGACCATGGAAATCGTGGGGGCAGGCTCAAAGCGTGCGATCGGTCGCCCCACGCAAACGGATCTGACGCTCGACTTGTCTGCGCTCACCGGGATCACGCTCTACGAGCCGGAGGAGCTTGTGCTCTCGGCGAGGGTCGGAACGCCGCTTGTCGAGATCGAGGCCCTGCTGGAGTTCGAGGGGGCAGCAGCTCGCCTTCGAGCCGATGGATTACGGTCCGATTCTGGGTGGCACTACAGGCCTTGGAACCATTGGCGGCACGCTGGCGACAAATCTTTCCGGGCCGCGACGGGTCAAGGCCGGCGCCGCCCGCGACCATTTTTTGGGCTTCCACGCGGTGTCCGGTCGCGGTGAAGCTTTCAAGTCCGGCGGGCGGGTGGTGAAGAACGTCACCGGGTATGATCTCTGCAAGCTGATGGCGGGCTCCTGGGGCACTCTTGCCGCCCTGACGGACGTCACGATCAAGACCCTGCCCAAGCCAGAATCCGAGGAAACGGTGTTGATCCGCGGCCTGGAGCCGCCGGCGGCAATCATGGCAATGACGAGTGCCATGGCTTCCGACTGCGATGTGTCGGGCGCGGCGCACCTGCCGGCGGCAGTTGCAGCGCGCATTCCGGCGGGCGAGATCGCGGGGGCTGGAGCGGCGATGACGGCGTTGCGTCTCGAGGGTTTCGCGCCGTCGATCGCTCCTCGCAAGCGCATCCTGGAAGCGTTGCTCAGACCATTCGGCGAATTGGGCGAGGCCGGACCGTTGGTCTCGCGCACCCTGTGGCAGGCCGTGCGCGATGCCACCCCCTTTGCGGCTAGCAGGGAGGGTAACGAGCGTCCGCTCTGGCGTCTCTCCACGCCGGCGAGCCGCGGTGCTGAGCTCGCTGCAATCATTGCCGAAGAAGCAGAGGCGCATATGCTGTTCGATTGGGCCGGCGGTCTCCTCTGGCTGGCGCTCGAGGCTTGCGACGACGCGGGAGCAGCAATCGTCGCGCGCGCGATGGGCGCGACGGGAGGGCACGCCACGCTGATCCGCGCTGGCGCCTCGGTGCGCGCGACCATCGACGTTTTCTCTCGGCAGGACCGGGCGACCACCGCCTTGACTAAGAGGGTCAAGGAGAGCTTCGATCCCAAGGGCGCGCTCAATCCGGGGCGAATGTGGGCCGGGGTATGATCACTGCAATGTCATGGCGACGGTTCTCGGGTGCGCGGCCGTAGCATGCAGACTTCTTTCACCCTCGCCCAGCTTGCCGAGCCGAACATCGCGGAAGCCGACCGAATTCTGCGCACCTGCGTCCACTGTGGCTTCTGTAATGCCACCTGTCCGACCTATGTGCTGCTTGGGGACGAGCTCGATTCGCCGCGCGGACGCATCTACCTGATCAAGGACATGCTGGAAAACGGCCGGCCCGCGACCGCCGACGTCGTCAAGCACATCGATCGCTGCCTCTCTTGCCTTGCCTGCATGACCACCTGTCCCTCCGGGGTGCATTACATGCATCTGGTCGATCATGCCCGTGCCCATATCGAAACCACCTATGCCCGCCCGCTCATCGAGCGCGTTTTGCGCTCGATGCTGGCCTGGGTGCTTCCCAATAATCGCGCTTTCCGGTGGGCACTCGGCGTCGCGCGGCTGGGCAAGCCGCTCGCTGGCAGGTTCACCGCGCTTGGGCTTGCGCCGGTCGCCGCCATGCTGCGACTGGCTCCGAGCCGCCTGCCCGCGATGTCCGCACTACCGGGCGGCCGTCGCTTCCCGCCGCGCGGTCCGCGTAAAGGTCGGGTGGCGCTGCTCACCGGCTGCGTGGCTCCGGTCATTGCTCCGTCAATCCACGAGGCAGCCATCCGCCTCCTGACCCGCCACGGCATCGAGGTGGTCGTCGCGGACGGGGGCTGCTGCGGGTCGCTGGTCCATCACTTGGGCCGGGAAAGCGAGGCGCGTCTGGCCGCCCGGCGGCAGATCGACGCCTGGACAGCCGAGATCGAAGGGGAGGGGCTCGACGCCATCTTGGTCACCGCGTCGGGCTGCGGCACCACCGTCAAGGACTATGGCTTCATGCTGCGGACCGAGGAAGCCTATGCGCGCAAAGCCGCACGCGTATCTCGCCTCGCCAAGGATATAAGCGAGTACCTGACCGGGCTCCCACTCTCTTCCCATGGCGATCACATGGGCACCGTGGTGGCGCATCATTCAGCGTGCTCCCTCCAGCATGGTCAGAAAATTGGGAAAGCACCAAAAGAATTACTTTCCAAGATGGGATTCGTAGTGAAAGATGTACCGGAAGGTCATCTATGCTGCGGCTCGGCTGGGACCTACAACATCCTGCAGCCGGAGCTTGCCGGGAGGTTGCGCGAACGCAAGGTCGCGAATATCGAAAAGATCAAGCCCGATGTGATCACAGCCGGAAATATAGGCTGCATGACCCAGATCGCAGCGGGCACGGCGATTCCGGTCATCCATACTGTCGAGCTGATCGACTGGGCGACAGGAGGGTCCGCGCCGCCGGCGCTCGCCGGAAAAGGAGTTGCCGCCCCGGCAGTCGAGACGGTCGTGGTGATGTGAGAGTGAGTGTGGAACAGAACGGAAATCTTAGCCGCAAAGTCGGGAGTTGATAATGGCCAAGAAAGCGAAGAAAGCGAAATCGAAGACCAAGAAGGGCAGCAAGGCAAAAAAAGCCGCCCCGGCGCGCAAGAAAGCAAAGCGTGCGGTAGCGAAGAAGTCGGTCAAGAAGGCGGCCCCCAAGAAGGCGAAGGCCCGCGCCGCCGCCCCGAGGAAAGCGGCAGCACCGAAGCCCGCTCCGGCGCCGGCACCCATGCCGTCCTACAGCCCGCCGTCGTATTCGCCGTCGGGTGACACGTCCGGGAGCGGCAGCGGCTCGGGTGGAGGCGGGTCCTCATAGAGCCGTCGAAGGTGCCGGGCCGTGCTCGACCATGATCCCGAAGAGTTGCAGACTTTTCGGATAAGATCATGCGGTCAAACAAGTACTTAGAGCGAAATGGCATTCCGATCCGGAGTCATTTCGCTCTAGCAACGCCTCCCAGCCGAAGTCGGATATGATCCGACTTCGGCGACCTTGCTGCCGCGGGCCGGAATGAGCGGGCAAGCCCAGCGCCTTCGATTGCAAGATCCGCATGCGCACAGCGGGCCGGCGTGGTGCTCGCTTCGGTGATCGCCTGTTGCAAAGCTTTCCCGTTGCGCCGATTTGCCCCGCAACCTTTCTTAAGGTGTATCGCGCACGAGCTGGATGCGAGCTTCGCGATCTCGGGAGGCGAGGCGTAAATATAAATTGCCTTGAGCAGCGCGTCGATCTTGGTGGCGCCGACGGGGTTCACGTCGAGATTGAGGCTTTTGGCCTCCGCCAGGAATTCCGGGTCCTTCGTTGCGGCGTCGAAGGCGAATGTGCGAGCGATCCGCCGGCACACCCGGCAGAAATTCATTCAGCCGCGACATGGGCGTTCGTCTGCACGTCCATGTTGACGAGGTCACGCGGCGAATCGGTCTGTTCGAGCATCCCCCAGCTCTTGAGCCAGTCGTAGGTGCGCTGCATTTCATCGAGCGGAATGGGTGCGGGATCGCAGACCACGATCCGGCTCTCGCGAATGTCATTCGGTTGCAGGTTCCCGATCTCGGGATCGCTCGCCTTGTGATAGTCTATGAAATAGTGGAGATAGGCGCGCTTGTCGGCATTGATCCGGCGCACGGCAGCGCGCACGGCGCGATTGAACGCAGCATAGGTCGCCGCGTCGACCCTGTCGGAGGCAACCTCGGTGCCGTGGTAGAAGGCCTCGCAGATCAGCCGGCAACCCTTCTTCTCCGCAAGCGTCGCATAGGGCTCGGTCAGCGTGGTCGCTTCGATATCGCCCTTCATCATGGCGTCGAAGCGGTAGCGCGAGCCGTTGGGCGCGCGGCATACCTTGATCATCTCGCGCGGCAAGAAGCCTTCAAGCACATGGAGCGCCAGATAATGGGTGCCGAAATAGAACGGCACGCCGACGGTCCGACCGGCGAGTTGTTGCGCGGTGTAGACCGGCGAGTGCGGCCGGACCGCAAGCGCGGCATAGGTGATGATGCCGCGTCGGCCCGACCTGGCGGCTGCCGACCTTGGTGTCCTGGACGCGGCAAAAATTGCCCCACTCGCAGGCATTGTACATGTCCGCCTGACCCTGCTCGAACAGCTTGCCGTGGCTCGAAAAAGGATCGACGCCCTTCGGGCTGATGATGTTGACGTCGGTCTTCTTCTCGACATTCTTCTCGCGATCGGCCCACTCGATGGCGAGCCCCTCCTTCGCGAACAGCCCTTCGTCGTAGGCCACCAGCTCCGGCAATCCCTGGAAGGGCGCGGTTGTCTCCAAGACCAATTTTTTCATGGGTGCAGCTCTGCAAGCCTCAGGCCGCGCGAATGGAGTACGGCTGTTACCTCATCTTCGTTGGTCATCAGGCGGCCGCTTTGCGATTGACCGCCAGCCATGCATCGACCAAAGCGACCGTCTCATCGACCACGGCATTGCGCATGCCCTTCTGCGCCGCGATGGCCTGCACGAGCCGGTCCACTCTTTCGATGTTGGGCGCGCCGGCGAACAGCGCACGCGCCGCCGAAGAGGGTCGCACGAGCCCTTGCGCCGCGCTGGCGTATTTCTCGAACGGCACGAGATCGTTCGGGGATGCGCCCAGCTTGATGCAGAGCTCGCACACCCAGCTGTAGACCGCCCGCGACGTCTCGATGTCCGTGTGAACGGCTTCCTTGATGGAGCGGGCGACATCCTTCTGGACGCAGCGATAGTTGCCGGTCAGCAACATGGCCCACTTGGCGAGCGGAACAAAGATCGAATCGTGCACCTTGAGCTTGACCGGCAGCTCGATCTTGCCGCCGTCGCAATCGTACCGGATTGCTTCAATGTCCGCCGCCATCCGGCGGAGCATGGCCGTATATTCGTCGGAATCGAACCGCGCGACCTTGAAGTTGGTCGGCAGCGTGACTTGCAATACGTTGATCTTTTCCTCCGGCGGCCGAAACGCCTGCGGGTCCGGACTGCACAATGTCAACAACCCGGGATCGAATTCCTCCCATACCGTGGCATCGGTATAGCACGACCTCAATGGATCGGTCGCCAATCCGGGAATGCGCTTGAGATAGGGCAGCGGCGGCATGTTCATGATCGACATGCAAGGAGCCCTGGCCTTCGCCACTGCCTGCAAGAGCTCGCGCACTCCCGGTGAACGGTATTGAGGCTCCTGCATTGCCAGTGCGACGAGATCGTAGTCGGCGGGATTGACCGCGCCCGGCCCGGCGGCGGATAGCGTGCCCGGCAGATTGCGCGAGTTGATCTCGACCGGATCTTTTCTCCCCTTGATCGGCAAGCGCACCCGGGCGCCTTCCTTGTTGATCGCCTCCGCTTCGGCCGGGAGGCAGACCAGCTTTATCTTGTTGCCCGCGAACAGCAGCTTGATGGCCAGGAGCGAACCGTAGGAAGCGCCCATGATCAGGACATTGTAGGTTGTCACGTACACTGCTCCATATGTCTGTGGCGAGACGGCGTGAGGACAGACAGGTCGGGATGGCGAGCTGCGCCCTTCGTCGTCCATCCTCGCCGTGCGATGTTATTTAGTAACGCCGCCGCGCGCAATGATCATGCCGGGCCCTATTGATGCTGGCCGATCACAGCGCGGCGAAGTCAATCGGCTCGCGGCGATCGAGCGTACGGTGCACGGGCGGCAGGGGATATTTCAAACCCGTCGCGCAGTTGAACAGCACGGCCTGTTCGTCGCGGCGGATGCGGCCGTCGGCAAGCGCCTGCTTGAGCGCGGCATAAGTCGCCGCCCCTTCCGGGCACATCAAGAAGCCTTCCTCGCGCGCGACCTCGGCGATCGCCGCGACGATCGCTTCGTCCGGGACGGCGATTGCAAAGCCACCGCTCTCGCGCACCGCGCGCAAGATCAGAAAGTCTCCGAGCGCCTGCGGCACTCGGATGCCGGCGGCGATGGTATGCGCGTCCTCCCAGCGCGGCGCGTGCTCCTCGCCGGCCTCATAGGCACGCACCACCGGGGCGCAGCCGGCAGCCTGTACCGCCACCATCCGCGGGCGCTTCGCGCCGATGAAACCGATGGCCTCGAGCTCGCCGAAGGCCTTCCACATGCCGATCAGCCCGGTGCCGCCACCGGTCGGATAAAGGATGACATCGGGAAGGCGCCAGTCGAGCTGCTCGGCGAGCTCGATCCCCATAGTCTTCTTGCCCTCGATGCGGTAGGGCTCTTTCAGCGTCGAAGTGTCGAACCAGCCCACCTTTGCCTTTCCCTCGGCGACGATCTTGCCGCAATCATCGATCAGGCCGTTGACGCGGTAGACGTTTGCGCCTTGCAGCGCGATTTCGCTGACATTGACCTCCGGCGTATCGTCCGGACAGAAGATCGTGGTCTTGATCCCAGCCCGGCTAGCATAGGCTGCAAGCGCCGCGCCCGCATTGCCGTTGGTCGGCATGGCCATATGGGAGACGCCAAGCTCCTTCGCCATCGAGACGGCCATGACCAGACCGCGCGCCTTGAACGAACCGGTCGGCAGCCGACCCTCGTCCTTCACCAGAATTTCCCCCGCGTGCAAGCTTGCGGCGAGCTTGCGCATGGCGACGAGCGGGGTAACCGCCTCGCCGAGGCTCACGATGTGCTCCACGCGGCGCACCGGCAGCAGCTCGCGATAGCGCCAGAGATCGCGCGGTCGTTGCGCCAGCGCGAGCTTGCTCAATGCGTGGCGGATCGCGTCGAGATCATAACGCACGAGCAAGGGCTTGCCGGTGCGCGAAAGATTGTGCAACTCGTCCGCGCGATAGCGCTCGCCGGTCCCCGAGCACTCGAGATGGGTGACGAATGTCGGGCGCCCAGTCACCAGATTTTCATCGTCACGCATATGCCCCTCCATTGTCGCCTGCCGGCGAATGTTCGCGTCATTCGGGCGACGTTCCGGTACGCCGCTCCCTTGTCCTGAACACGACAAGGTGCGAGAGCGAGAAATTGACCACGAAGCTTGCCGCAATGGCCAAAAGCTTCGCCGCCAGGACCGGCATCCAATACGAGGCGACCACCAGCGTCGTCGTGTTCGCGATCACGCCGGCGACGCCCGACAGGACGAATGCGCCGTAGGCGCGCCAGCGCAGCACACGGCCGGATTCTGCGGCGAAGGTGATGAAGCAATTCATCACATAGGAGCCGGAAACGGCGACCATCCAAGCAATGATATTGGCCGGAATGAGCGGCACATTGAAAACGCTGTAGGCGGCGAGGAACACACCGAGGTCGATCAAGGTATTGAGGATACCGATGACGGCGAAGCTCGCGGCCTTGAGCGTCAGCGCGCGCCGCTGCCAGGCCGCGATGAGCCAACTCCGCAGAGGTGCGATCCTGGCGGGCATCCACATGATGGGCTCGCCTTAGCACGTCCCGGCCGTCTTCACCTCCCCCGCAAAAGGGCGACCGCAATTGTCCCGGGTCATGCCGGTCCATGTCCGCCCCCGCGCCTGCGACATCGACGCCGGCGCGGACTATCAACTTTGAATGGTCGTGGAGTATAAAGTTTGGTCGTCGCAGCGAGGGAACAAGGGTGACAGATGGCAGCTGACACGCTCAGCCGAGCCGGCGGCGCTGCCGCGCGGCCAAACGCCTTGCCGCCGGTCGGACTTTCAATCGTAGTGCCGCTGTTCAATGAGGTAAGCAACCTGTCGACGCTGCACGCCCGTATTGTCGAAGTGGCTCACCGGCTCAAGGCAGCGCGCAATCTTGCGGTCGAGGTCGTGTATGTCGACGACGGCAGCGGCGATGCGACGCTCAGCACGGCGCGGGGGCTTGCTGCCGAGGGCCTCGACATTCAGATCATCGCTCTGTCGCGCAATTTCGGCAAGGAGGCGGCCCTTCTCGCCGGCCTCGATCACGCGCGTCTGGGCGGTGTCCTGTTCATGGACGGTGACGGCCAGCATCCGCCCGCCCTGGTGGAGAAGCTCGCCGGTCATTGGCTCGATGACGGCTACGATGTGGTTTTTACCGCGAAGGCGCATCGCGAAAGAGAGCCGTGGCTTCGCCGTCTTGGGGTCAGGACATTCTATATGATCATCAACTGGGGCGCCCGGCAGAGAATTCCGGAGGACGCCGGCGACTTCCGCCTGCTCTCGCCGCGCGCTGCCGCCGCCCTCAAGGATCTCCCCGAGCGCAATCGCTTCTTCAAGGGGCTCGCCAGCTGGATCGGGTTCCGGCAGATGCGGGTCGACTACGAGCCGGACGAGCGCATTCATGGTCGCACGACCTGGAATTTGCATTCGCTGATCGGCCTCTCGATTGAGGGGCTGACCTCCTTCTCGGTCGCGCCGCTGCGACTTGCAAGCTTGCTGGGCCTGCTGCTTGCCACCGCGGCATTCATCTTCGGCATGCAGATCCTGATCGAGACTGTCATCTTCGGACAATCGGTTCCCGGTTATCCTTCGGTGATCGTCGGATTGATGGTGCTCGGGGGAGTGCAACTGATCATGATCGGAATCATGGGGGAATACATCGGCAAGATCCTGTCCGAAATAAAAGGGCGGCCGGTCTATTTCGTTGCCGAGCGCACCCTCAAGACAGCCGGGCTGCCGGCCGCGGAGGATCAGCCGCCGGCGCGGTCGGCAGCGGAATGAGCGATGCGTCGTATCTGGTTGTGTGCCGACGATTACGGCATCTCGCCTGCGGTCGACATCGCCATCCGCGATCTCGTGGTGCGCGGACGCCTCAATGCGACCTCGGTGCTGGTGGTGGCGCCGAGTTGCCATCGGTCGGAGGCGGTCTCGCTCGCTGTTCTCAATTCCGCAGCGCCGCGCGTTGCGATCGGGCTCCACGTCGCGCTCACCGCCCCTTTCCAGCCGGCGAGCCGGGGCTTCTCGCCGCGCAGGGAAGGCGCGTTCATGCCGCTCGCAGCGACGCTGCGTCACGCCTTATTGCGGCGCTTTGACTGCGACGCGCTGGCGGCCGAAATCGCGAGCCAGGTACAAAATTTCTCCCGCATGTTCGGCCGTCCTCCGGACTTCATCGACGGACACCAGCACGTGCACCTGCTGCCGCAAATCCGCGACGCCGTTTTGCAGGTGGCCAAGAACAGCGCACCGAATGCCTGGCTGCGCCAATGCGGGAGCGTGTCTCCGTTCACGGCGAGACTTGTCATGGGAAGACTTGTCATGGAAAGACTTGCCGACCGCAAGGGGATTTTCCTCGACTTCCTGAGCGGCAAGTTCCGCCGGCGCGCCGCGGCGCTGGGTCTGCGCACCAATCCCGCCTTTGCGGGCACTTACGAATTCGCTGGTGACGCGGATTTCCGCGCGCTGTTTCCGCGCTTTCTCGACCGACTGCCGGACGGCGGGGTGGTGATGTGTCATCCCGGTTTTGTCGACGCCGAACTGCAGCGAACCGATCCTCTCACCACGTTGCGCGAGCGGGAATATGCGTTTCTCGCCGACGACTCGTTCCCGGCCGTCCTTGCAGCCCACGGCGTCACGCTCAGTTGACGCTAGCCGGCGATGGCCGCCGTGCCTGCTGCGCCGAGCCGAGACAGCAACTGGCGTCTCGTGAGCCTGATATTCCCCTCCATTGTGCCCACCAGAAAATCCGAAGCCTGGTGAGACTGCCGTTCCTTCATTCGATCACTTCGTCGGCGCGCTGCTGAAGTTGCAGAGGCACGTCGAGGCCGAGCGCCTTGGCGGCCTTGAGATTGATCACCATCTCGAATTTGACCGGGGCCTGCACGGGAAGCTCGCTTGGCTTTGCGCCCTTGAGGATGCGATCCACATATGCCGCCGCGCGGCGATACTGATCGAGGACGTCGTTTCCGTACGACAGCAGGCCACCCCCTTCGGCGAACATCCGGAACGGATAGACCGCGGGGAGACGGTGGCGAGCCGCCAGCGACGTGACCTCCGCGCGACGGGCGGTCAGGAAGGAATCCGGCATCACGATAAGGCCGCCATCCGGCTCGCGTGCGTGTGCGGCAACGACGTCCTCGATTTCGGACGCATCGCGAACCGGTGCTGCAGTCGCCTCCATGGCGAACGACGGAGCGGCGGCTTTGAACGGGCTGAGGAAATATTCGGCAAACGGCGCCGTCGTTGGGTTGAACAAGATGACGACCCTCCTGACACGCGGCGCAATCTCCTTGAGCAGCTCCAGCCATTTGCCGGCAATCGTGGGCTCAAGATTGATGAAGCCGGTGACGTTGCCGCCAGGCCGCGCCAGGCTCGCGGCGAACCTGCTGCCGACCGGATCCACGACCTGAGCGAACACGATGGGGATGGTGTGCGTCAGTTGCAGCAGCGCGGCAGTGGTGGGGGTGTTTTGCGAAACAATGAGCTCGGGATGGAGCGCGACGAGTTCCTTCGTGAATTTTTGCATCGCATCCGCGTCAGCGGCGCCCCAGCGAGCGTCGATCCGGATGTTGCGGCCTTCGGTCCAGCCGAGCTTCTGGAGTCCTTCTCGGAATGCGGCCAAGTTGGCCTGATACTCCGGATCGTTCTCGGACGCCGACATCAGCAGGGCGATCCGCCGCATTCGCTCGGCCTGCTGCGCGTGCGCAGCGAGCGGCCACGCGGCCGCTACGCCGCCGAGGAGCGCAAGGAACCCGCGCCGGCCCAGGCCGGCGTTCGCCCTGGTTCGAGAAAATCGATTGGAAGCGCAAATGCTCGCCATGTCCACTCCATGGCGGTTAGCGTCTTTTGACGCGGCTTGTCGGGGCCTCGCTGAAAGATTACGCGACGCCCGGGGACAGCTCAATGGCAGTCGAGGACGCCGATGCCCAGACCATTGTTCTGCTCGCACGGCGGGATTGGATCGCGCCGTGGGTTGCCGACGCTCTCGAAAATCGACCGCATTTTGCGCAACTTCACGAGTTGTTGCAGTACGCGAGAGATAGACTCCAAGGGGAATCAATGGAGGACCCGATCTGGTCGACCTTCGAGTGCCGCGTGAACGGCCTCGATGCTTTGACCTGGCTCGAGCGGAACCGGCCGGAAGTAGCCGGAAGGATCAAGATTGACCGATAGTCGAGAGGATGAAGCCGAATATTTTTTTGTTGCGGCGGTCCTTCTGCCGTCACGAGACTTGCTTAAATGAGGCGTGTCACCACCGGGAGGAAGGAGCCGATCCATGACCCCAGAGGAACGCAAGCTCGTCAACGAGCTATTCGATCGCCTCGCCACGCTCGAGGACGCCGAGCGTGATTCCGAGGCCGAACGCCAGATCAGGGACGGCCTGCGACAGGCACCCAACGCCCCGTATGCGCTGGTTCAGACCGTGCTGGTGCAGGATGAAGCGCTCAAGCGAGCGAATGCCCGCATCCGCGACCTCGAAGGAGGGGAGGCGCCCGCAGGCAACACAAGCTTTCTCGGCAGCATGCGAGACGGTTTGTCCGGAACGCGCGAGAGCCGCAGCTCGGTTCCATCGGTGCGCCCGGACGCCGGATCTCCGGCAGCGGCGCCGGGCACATCGTCGGCCTGGCGTGCCGGAGCGCAGCCGATGTCCCCGGGACCCGCCGCGGCGCCGGCGGCGCCCGTTGGCGCGCCGATGGGAATGGGGGGGTCTTTCCTCGGAACAGCTGCCTCGGCAGCGGCAGGCGTCATCGGTGGCGCGCTGCTTCTCGGCGGGATCCGTTCCATGATGGGTCACCACTCCGGCGCGCACGCGGCCTTCGATCCAGCCGCAGGCGGATCATCGCCCTCGCGCGCCGATAGCGGGGGGGGTGAACTTTCCCGCCAGGCGGGGCTCGATGACATTGGGCGGTCGCCGGGCGCGAGCAACACTCGAGACGACGGTCATGGCCTGCTGGATGACAGCGGCGACGATGACGATGATGATGCCGCAGGCGCTGACGATCTCGACGACGACGACTTCGATACCGATGACGGCGGCGACGACGACGAATGACCGCCGCCGGTTGTCGGCCGGGCAACAGCGGCTGCGATACGTAATACGCGTGGGCAAGCCAGCGCGTGTCCACGCTTCACCAGTAGTCTCGGAACGTAGCGCGCGAGATCAGATCACGACGACTTTGGTTCCGATCTTGACGCGGCCGTAGAGGTCGATGACATCGTCATTGCGCATGCGTATGCAACCCGATGACACCTGCGTGCCGATCGTCCAGGGCTCGTTCGAGCCGTGGATGCGATAGAGCGTCGAGCCGAGATACATCGCACGCGCTCCGAGAGGATTGTCGGGACCGCCGACCATGTGGCGCGGCAGATCCGGCCGGCGCCTGAGCATCTCGTCGGGCGGGGTCCAATCCGGCCATTCACGCTTCTGCGAAACGTGATGCACGCCCGACCAGGTAAAGCCAGGACGGCCGACCCCGATGCCGTAGCGCAGCGCTCGGCCTGGGCTCTGCACCAGATAGAGCATGCGTTCACGGGTGTTGATGATGATCGTGCCGGCGGCTTCCCCGCCTTCATATCTGACCTCCTGCCTTAGAAAGCGGGGATCCATCACAACGTAGCCCGGCCGATTGGGTGACTCGACCATTCCCGGGCCAAGATCAGCCGGATACTGGCGGTATGCGGCTGCAGGCGTCTCGCGTACCGGATCAGCACGCGTCCCGTCTTGCTGGCCACCGCGGAACAGGAATTCGAGAAATCCGCCACCATATTGGCCCTGCGCTGCCGCCGGGCGAGCATGGGATGAAGGCTCGGGCGCCGCACCGTAACCGGCGGGCGGAGCCCGCCGCGGAGCAGGATGGGCAAGGAGAGGATCGGCGAGAGCCGTGCTGCTCGCCAGCACGGTTGACAAACAGAGGAGGGACAGGAGGAAAGCACGCTGCATGATTTACTCTGATGATCAGCTCGATGAACTCGAATGCGACAGGAACGTTCGAGAGAACATGGCGTTCGTCGCGCTACGCGTCGCAGTTAATCCGCAAACCGCATTGGAATGGTAAAGACTGAAGCCGGATTTTTAACGACGATCGCAAGAAACTATTGATTTATCGCGTTATAGTTTCTTTCGAGTAAATCAGCGGCGGTTATGGTTAAGTGATGGTGCACGTTGCAAGACGCGGATAGAAGATCGCGCCCCAGGCCAGGATTTGCGTGATGCCGAGCACGAGCACGGCACGCCAGGGCCCGACAATCATATCGCGAAGCGCGAGCATGGCGGAAAACGCGACAAGGAAGCCGCCGCCATCGGACGGCGGCTTAGGCGGGTGATCCCGATGAGATGGATACGGGTGGTCCGCTGCTTACCTGGTTCTACGTCCGTTTGACCATCGCTGTTGCAGTCGAAGAATTCAGCATGGCGAATTGCCGGCTACGCCGGATGGCGTCGGGCACGTTCTTCGGCATGCACCGGACATATCCCAGGTGGTCGAAGAAATCTGCTTCTGACAGCGTCACGAGATAAATGGAACTACATTTGTGCACGCGCGCCTCGGCCTCGAGCGCCTCGACGATTGCGCTACCCATTCCGGTCATCCGCAGCGGCGGCAGCGTGACCACAGAATGCAGAAGCGCATCGGGCGCGTGAAGCTCGAGTCCGCCGAAGCCGACTGGAATATCTGCGGAGCTCTCGAAGCGCCAGAACAGCAGATGCGGCTCCTCCACGTCGTCAGCCGGTAACCCTGCCTTGACGAGTGCGGTCTTGAGGCCATCACGTTCCCAAACCGCAAGTGGCATGGCGAGCAGCCCGCGCATCCCGGCCATTCACGGGATCTCCTTCACCGCGGGATGGCGCTGGGCAGCAGGCGGGCCGTCAGGCCCGCGGAGCGCAACGGACAAAAATGCCGGTACCGTAGCGCCCGTCCACTTCCGCATCGACGTATTTGAGGACGAGCACGCGGCCATCGAAGGAGACGATTTCGCGATCCTGCGGCCCGGGGGTTTGTCCCGCAGGTCCAACATAATCCCGACCACCCTGAGTGCCCTTGAGACGAAGCTCCTGCAACTGAGCCGAGTCGGCAAGATACATCATGACGCCGCCGGTTGGACCCTGGCCGATCACGAATGGCTGTTTGCACTGTCCGCGAGCATTGGCTTCGGTACGGGCGCGATCCTCGGGCTTGTGATAGGCGGCATATCCCCAGCGGCCGACGATCTCTGAGGCCCGCACGCGGGCCGGGATCTCGGGCGCGGGGAGCGCCACCGGTGTCGCTTCCTGCTGGGGCGCCGTCGCGCAGCCCGCGAGCGCGCCCGCCGACAGAGCGAGGGCAACGGCCGGCCAGCCGAACGTTGAATGTCCCATCGCTTATCCTCCCCTTGCTCCTGCCCGCAACGTCGGGAGCGAATGACGAAGCCTGCGGACAGACCCATCCACTTCTACCAGTCGCATGGTTAACGAGACGGCAATCCGCCATCCCCCGGCGCGCACGGGCGGCCGACGCCCCGGGCCGCTCGCCGCGCGAACCGCCACAATAGGTCCGTGGCAAGGCAGATATGAGGCAAAACGGCCCCCTTTAGGTTCCCTCGATGATCCGGTTCGCCTCGGGGAGGGTTATGGCACGCATTCCAAGTCTCCATCATTTGCGACTTTGCGCTATAATGATCGCCAGAAATAATGTCTCGCGCACACCGGTCCACTTGATTGCCGTGAAGCTTCCTCGCCCCTTCGTCACCCAGCGCCGCTGGCCCACCCCTGTCGCGGCGATGATCGGCTTCATCGCCTTCGTCGGCGCAAGCACGACCGTAGCCGAGCAGGTCTACTCGTTCGACCGTGCCCCCGGCAGGCTGCCAAAGACTGTGATCCCCATCCATTACGCGATCGAGCTTGAGCCCAACCTGGAGAACCTCACGCTTGCGGGCTCCGAACTCATCGACATCGACGTGCGTGAGCCGACGGACAAACTCGTGCTCAATGCGGTCGGAATGACCTTCAGTGACGCCGGCATCGACGCATCGGCATCGAGGGCGACGATTGTGCTCGATGGTGCTGCCGAAACCGCGACGCTCACCTTTGCGCAGCCGCTGGCGGTGGGCGCGCACAAGCTACGCATCACGTTTCGCGCCGAGATCAACACGTTCGCTCGCGGGGTATTCCTGGTGGAGTATCCGACCGAGAAGGGCATGCGCCGGATGATCTCGAGCCACCTCGAGCCGGCCGATGCGCGTCGCGTTTTCCCATGCTGGGATGAGCCCTCATTCAAGGCGTCGATCGCGCTTACCGTGACGCTGCCGCGGTCGTTCCTTGCGGTCAGCAATATGCCGGTCGCGCAAGAGGAGCCGGTCACTCCGGCCCTGAAGCGGGTGGCGTTCGCCGCAAGCCCGAAAATGTCCACATATCTGTTCGTGCTCACCGCGGGCGAGCTCGAACGTCTCTCCGGTCACGTGGACGGGGTCACGATCGGCGTCGTCACCGCCCTGGGCAAGCGTGATCAGGGGCGCTTTGCACTCGACAATGCACTCAAGCTGCTGACTTACTTCAACGACTATTTCGGCGTGAAATATCCCCTGCCCAAGCTCGACCTGGTCGCGGTGCCCGGTGGAATTCGCGGCGCCATGGAGAGCTGGGGCGCAATCACCTTCTTCGAGAGCCGGCTGCTATTCGATGCGGCATCGAGCGCACCCTCCGCACAGCGCGGAATCTTCAGCATTCTCGCCCATGAAATGGCGCACCAATGGTTCGGGAATCTCGTCACCATGGGCTGGTGGGACAACCTCTGGCTCAACGAGGGCTTTGCCAGCTGGATGCAAGTCAAGGCGGCCGAGCATTTTTTTCCGCGGTGGCGCGCCTGGCTCAACAGCAATGGCCAGAAGCAATCCGCCATGCACCTGGACGCCCGGCGTACCTCGCACCCGATCCAGCAACCGGTCGCCAACGAGAGCGAGGCAATGGCGGTGTTCGACGGCATTACCTATGGCAAGGGGCAGGCGCTGATCCGCATGCTGGAAAGCTATCTGGGGACGAGCGTGTTTCGCGCCGGGATCCGCAGATACATGGCCGACCATGCCTACAGCAACACGACTACCGCCGATCTGTGGCTGGCGCTGGAAACGGCCTCGGGCAAGCCGGTAGGGGCGATTGCCGGCACGTTCACGGAGCAGGCAGGTCTGCCGCTCATCATGGTGCAAATGAGCTGCTTCGGCGACGAGCAGCGCATCCATCTGCGGCAGGACCGCTTCACCATCCGCGATCGCAATGCCGCGCTTCAACGCTGGCAGGTGCCGATAGCGCTGGGTGTTGTGCGCGCCTCGCATGCGTCGGAAACCGTGCTGCTCGCGGACGATGCGACGGAGGTGGTCGCAGGACGCTGCGCCGAGCCGGTCAAGCTCAATCTCGGCGATTTCGGCTACTACCGGGTCGAATACGACGGCGCGAGCCGCGCGGCATTGACCAAATCGCTTGCGCTGATGGCGACGGCGGATCGGCTCAACCTGCTCGCCGACAGCTGGGCGCTGGTGGAAGCCGGCCGGAGTGAAGCGTCAGCATATTTCGAGCTTCTCGACGAGATCGGCCCTGACGATGATCGGGCGGTTTGGGAGCAGGTCATCCGCGCCTTCACGCGGCTCGACCACCTTGCCCGCGGCCGGGCTGAACGATCCGCCTTGCGGACCTATGCTCGCGCAAAGCTACGGCCGGTGTTCGAGCGGCTCGGCTGGGATGGCGTGGAAGGCGAGGGCGACGAAAGCGAGCTTTTGCGCACGCGGCTCATCCGGGTGCTGGGCGGGCTCAATGACGAGGAGATCGTCGCGGAGGCCAGGCGGCGCTTTGCGAGCTTCCTGCGGGATCCCGCGGCGCTGCGGCCCTCGCTGCGCGACGCAGTCACCCATCTCGCCGGAGAGAACGCGGATCGCCACGTCTACGACACCCTCCTCGGGCTCGCCCGCAAGAGCACCAATACCAGGGAGCGGGTGCGCTACTACACCGCGGCGGCGAGCGCGCGTGATCCGGCGCTGGCGCGCGAGACGCTGGCGCTTGCGCTGACCAACGAGCTGCCGAGCGCGCTCAGAAGCAGCCTCATCAACGCGGTCGCATCGGGGGGCGAGCATCCCGAGCTCGCCTGGGAATTCGTGCAGAAGAACTTTGCCGTGCTTGCGGCTAGGCAGGGCCCGTCGTTCCGCGACTATTTCGTTTCCAATCTCATGCTGACTTTCAGCGACCTCGAGCATGCCGCCGAGCTCGCAAGCTTTGCGCCGGTACATGCGACGTCGGGCGGCAGGATCGTCGCGGCACGGGCGCAGGAAGCAATCCTGATCGCCGCGGAGCTCAAGGCGCGCGCCTTGCCGGCGATCGATGAATGGATCCGGCGCCGCGGCGCGCGCGACTAATCCCGCGCCGCAGCGCCGCAATCCCGCTTCGCGCCGCAGCGGTGGTGTTCTCTCGCGCCTTCGCCTTGACAGCGAGGATCACAGCCCCTATTTCCCCGCCAGCTCTTGGCACTCATGCCTCTTGAGCGCTAACAGCCTCCCCAACCGAGCCTCATTGCTCAGATTAAGTGCGTTCAGCGCCTGCGAGGACCATATGGCCAAAACCAAGTTTCGTCCCCTGCACGATCGGGTGGTCGTGAAGCGTGTCGATGCCGAGGAGAAATCGAAGGGCGGCATCATCATTCCTGACACCGCCAAGGAGAAGCCGTCACAGGGGGAGGTCGTTGCGGTCGGCCCCGGTGGCCGCGACGAGAGCGGCAAGATCATCAAGCCGGACGTGAAGACCGGCGACAGAGTGCTGTTCGGCAAGTGGTCGGGCACCGAGGTCAAGCTGGAAGGCGAGGAGCTCCTGATCATGAAGGAGTCCGACATCATGGGTGTCATCGCCTGAACCATGGTTAAAGAAGCCGAGAATTCCTCGCCTCCCCGCTCGCTCGGCGACGGAAGGAGACCATGAGGGCAACAATGCAACAACGTGCATGCACGCAGATGGAGTGAATTGAAATGGCTGCCAAGGACGTGAAGTTTTCAGGCGAAGCTCGCGAGAAGATGCTGCGCGGTGTCGATACTCTGGCGAACGCGGTCAAGGTGACGCTCGGCCCCAAGGGCCGCAACGTCGTCCTCGACAAGAGCTTCGGCGCCCCCCGCATCACCAAAGACGGAGTAACGGTGGCGAAGGAGATCGAGCTGGAGGACAAGTTCGAGAACATGGGCGCGCAGATGGTGCGCGAGGTCGCCCAGAAGACCAACGATCAGGCTGGCGACGGCACCACGACCGCGACCGTGCTCGCGCAGGCCATTGTCAGGGAAGGAGCCAAGTCGGTGGCCGCCGGCATGAATCCCATGGATCTCAAGCGCGGCATCAATATTGCCGTGGCGGCCGTGGTCAAGGACATCGAGCGGCGTTCGAAAAAGGTCGGCTCCTCCGCCGAAGTGGCCCAGGTCGGCACGCTCGCGGCGAACGGCGACAGCAAGGTCGGCAAGATGATCGCCGAGGCCATGCAGAAGGTCGGCAATGAAGGCGTGATCACCGTCGAGGAGGCAAAAGCGCTCGACACCGAGGTGGAGATCGTCGAAGGCATGCAGTTCGACCGCGGCTATCTCTCGCCCTATTTCATCACCAATGCCGAGAAAATGGTGGCCGAGCTCGAGGATGCCTTCGTGCTGCTGCACGAGAAGAAGCTCTCCGGGCTGCAGGCGATGCTTCCCGTGCTCGAGTCCATCGTGCAGGCCGGCAAGCCGCTGCTCATTGTCGCCGAGGACGTTGAAGGCGAGGCCTTGGCCACGCTGGTGGTCAACAAGCTGCGCGGCGGCCTCAAGGTCGCAGCCGTCAAGGCCCCGGGCTTCGGCGACCGGCGCAAGGCGATGCTCGAGGACATCGCGATCCTCACCGGCGGGCAGCTGATCTCCGAAGATCTCGGCATCAAGCTCGAAAACGTGTCCACGTCGATGCTGGGTCGGGCCAAGCGGGTCATTATCGAGAAGGAGAAGACCACGATTGTCGACGGCGCCGGCAAGAAGAAGGACATCGAGGCGCGGGTGGGGCAGATCAAAGCGCAGATCGAGGAGACCACCTCCGATTACGATCGCGAGAAGCTGCAGGAGCGGCTCGCCAAGCTGGCGGGAGGCGTCGCGGTGATCCGCGTCGGCGGCGCGACCGAGATCGAGGTGAAGGAGAAGAAGGATCGTGTCGAGGACGCGCTCAATGCGACCCGCGCAGCGGTCGAGGAGGGCATCGTGCCGGGTGGCGGCGTTGCGCTGCTGCGCGCCAAGAAGGCCGTCGGCAAGATCGCCAACGACAATGCCGACGTGCAGGCCGGCATCAATATCGTGCTCAAGGCGCTCGAGGCCCCGGCGCGACAAATCGCCGAGAACTCGGGGATGGAGGGCTCGATCGTGGTCGGCAAGATCCTCGAGAACAAGTCGGAGACCTTCGGCTTCGATGCCCAGACCGAGAATTATGTGGATCTCGTGGACAAGGGCATTGTCGATCCTGCCAAGGTCGTGCGCGCCGCGTTGCAGGACGCAGCTTCGGTCGCAGGGCTATTGGTTACCACCGAGGCGATGGTGGCCGAGCTGCCGAAGAAGCAGGCCTCCATGCCGGCCATGCCGGGCGGCGGCGGAATGGGCGGGATGGACTACTGAGGAGACGCCGGGCCCGCCCGCCACAAGGGAAGTCGGCAACAGCCGACTTTGCTGGGCGGCGGGATGCATCCCTGGTCCGACGCAGAGTCTTGAATACCAAGGGGCGCGGTGCAATCCGCGCCCTTTTTCGTGACCCGCCTACAAAGCAAATCCGGGAAAGAACGACGAGCGGATCAACAAAGGCATCCCCGCCTACGAGGCGGCGCTCAAGGCCAACAACAAGAAATACGCCATCCACATCTATCCGGGCACGCAGCATGCCTTCAACAACGACGCAGGCGGTGCGCGCTACGACAAGACGGCGGCCGAGCTCGCCTGGAGCCGCACGCTCGCATTCTTCGCGGAGAATTTGGGCGCTCCGCCGAAGGCTGCGTAAGCTGCAGCTAGCCCGCCGCGCGGGACTTTCGGCCGGGTTTTTTCTGCGCAGCGGCCAGCATCCTGATCAGCGCTGCGGCCGTGCGCAGCAGGCGCGCGTCGTGGCCGGCGGGGCCGACGAGCTGTACGCCCAGCGGAAGGCCGCCTTCGCCGGCGAGCAGGGGCAGCGACAAGGACGGCAAGCCGGTCAAGGTCCACAACGTGCAGAAGGCGGGGTCTCCGGTCGCCCGCAACCCCTTTGGCGCGACGCCGACGGCCGCAGGGGTGAGAATGGCATCATGCTCATTGAAGATGTCGGCAAGGCTCGCGGCATGAGCGCGGCTCTGGCGAGCGCGGCGAGGTAGTCGACCGCCTTTATGCCGCGGCCGTGGGCGAGGAGGTCTCGCATCGTCTCGCTCGGTTCGCCGCGCGCGACCAATGGCGCAAGGTTGTGCGCCATGTCGGCCGCCATGATGGTGCGATGCGCCTCCCAGGCGTCGGCGAAGCTCTCGGCGAGATCGACCGCAGCCACCGATGTGCCGAGCGCCGCCGCCAATTCCTCGAACGCGGCCTTGGTGTCGGGATCGGTCTTGTGCCAGATCGGGGTGCGCACAAAGGCGAAGCGCGGCGGCAGCGGGGGCGGCTCTGCCTGCACCGCGCGGAAATTCGCAGCCGCAAACGGCTGCGTGTCAGGGTCGGCGGGATCGGGCCCGGCGATGACATCGAGAATGAGCGCCAGGTCGGCAAGCGAGCGTGCAAACGCGCCGACATGATCGAGCTTGGGTGACAAAGCAAGCACGCCCGCGCGCGAGACGAGCCCGTGACTGGGCTTGACGGCGAACACGCCGCAGAAGGCCGCCGGCCTGATGGTCGAACCATTGGTTTGCGATCCGAGCGCGAGTGGCACCATCCTGGCGGCGACCGCCGCCGCCGAGCCCGACGACGAGCCGCCCGGCGTGCGGGCGTGGTCGTGCGGGTTGCGTGTCGGCCCGGGATGGTAATAGGCGAATTCGGTGGTGACTGTCTTGCCGATGATGACGGCGCCGGCGGCTCGCAGCTTGGCCACGACCGTCGCGTCACGCCAAGGGCGTCGACCGGCGCCGATCGGCGAGCCGAGCTCGGTGGGATAGTCCGCCGTATCGATGATGTCCTTGATCGCGATGGGCATGCCGTGCAGCGGGCCGATCGGCCCGCCTTGCGCGCGTCGTTCGTCGAGCGCACGCGCTTGGGCGACCACATGCTCGCGGTCGAGATGGACGAAAGCCTTGATCTCGCCATCGATCCGCTCGATGCGATCGAGACAGGCGCGGGCATAATCCTCCGCCGAAATGGCGCCGCGGACGATTTCCGCTGCGGCCTCCTTCGCGGTCAGATCAACGAGCTCGTCGTTGGCCAAAGCTGCGCTCCCGCGTCTGTGCGCGACCGAAAGTCTAGGCGCGCATGGCGATCCAACCGCCGGATGCACGATCCCGTCCGACCCTCAAGAGCCTCCGATCACGTCGAGCAGGCCGGACAGTGTCATCGTGAACGATAGCGCCACGCCCGCACAGATGGCGACGCTGATATAGGGCTCCCATTCGGTGTCGACCCAGCGATGCCTCTTGCCGCCGCGCGGCAGCAAAGCAAAGAACACGGCGGCGGTGAGGAGGAACACCATGATGCCGGACATCAGCAAAAACATATTTTCCTCACGCGCGCGGTAGCGGCGGCAATTTCAACGATAGAGCTGGGTCGGCAACCACAGGCCGATCTGCGGGAAAGTGTAGAGCATGACCATCGACACGATGACAATGATCATGAACGGCAGCACGCCGCGGAAGATGTCGTTGATGTTGACCCAGCTGGGCGCCACGCCCTTGAGATAGAACGGCGCCATGGCGACCGGCGGCGACAGGAACGAGGTCTGAATATTCAGCGCGACCAGAAGCCCAAAGAACAGCGGATCGACGTTGAAGGTCTTCAAGAGCGGCAGGAAGATCGGCATGAAGATGACGATGATCTCGGTCCATTCGAGCGGCCAACCCAAGATGAAGATGATGATCTGGGCGAGGACCATGAATCCGGTGGTCGACAGGTTCATGGCCAACATGAACTTCTCGATCGGCTCGTGGCCGCCGAGATAGGCGAAGACCGCCGAGAACGTGAAGGAACCGATGAACAGCCAGCACACCATCGCGGTCGTGCGCGCGGTCAGGAACACGGACTCCTTGAGCTGGCCGACTGTGAAGGAAGTCCCCGGCACCAGTGCGATACCGGTCAGAAGCGTCGCGAACAGGGCAAACGTGACGACACGGCGATCGACGTCCACATGGGTGACCCCGCACACGATCAAGTAGACGAAGAACGCGGCGGCGAGCAGGCCGTAGATCTGGACAAGGATGACGTTCCATCGCCGCTTATAGTCGGCGCCATAGCCGACGGCCAGCAGCAACGCGCCGAGCGAGCCCATGGCCGCGGCTTCGGACGGCGTGGCCAGGCCGAAGATGATCGAGCCGAGCGCCGCGCCGATCAGCCCGGCCAATGGCGCGAAGGATGTCACCAGCGCCCACAGCACGGTCATGACCGGGACGTTGCGCTCTTCGGCCGGCAGCTTCGGCGCCAGCTTCGGATTGAGCAGCGTCATGATCATGACGTAGAGCATGTAGAGCCCGGCCAGCATGATGCCGGGGAAGAAGGCGCCGGCGTAAAGCTTCACCACGGAAACGCCGGCGGTGGCGCCGTAGAGAATGAGCATGACGCTCGGCGGAATGAGAATGCCGAGGCAGCCGCCGGCGCACACCACGCCGGCGGCGATCTTCACGTCATAGCCGGCGCGCAGCATGGCGGGAAATGCCAGCAGCCCCATCAGGGTGACGCAAGCCCCGACGATGCCAGTCGCGGTCGCGAAAATCGCACAGGTCGCGAGCGTGGCGAGCGCGAGCGAGCCCGGCACTGGGCCTGCCGCGAGCTGCAGGGAACGGAACAGGCGGTCGAGGATGTTGGCGCGCTCGATGATGTAGCCCATGAACACGAACAGCGGAATCGAGATCAGCACGTCGTTCGTCATCACCGAATAGGTGCGCTGGACGAGCAGGTTGAAGATCAGGTCGCCCATCGCGAAGTAGCCGAAGAACACGCCCAGCGCCATCAGCGTGAACGCGATCGGGAATCCGAACATGATGAAAACGACGAACATCCCGAGCATGATCACGCCCAGCTCGGGGTTGCCGATACCGAATATCAAATGTCGCCCCTGCGCTGCCCGATTTCCTCGAGCTCCTTGACCACCTGGTAGTCGCCGTGCTCGGCCTTCTCGAGCATGATCTTGTCGAGCTCCTCGACGTCGTGCAGGCGCTTTGGCCATTCGCCCGTGCGGATGCACATGATGCAGCGGATGACCTCGACGATGCCCTGCATCACCATCAGCACGCCGACGATCGGGATCAGCGTTTTGAAATGGTAGACCGGCGGTCCGAACGGACTGGCCGAGGAGTGTTCATGCATCATCCACGACAGCTTGGCATAGCCGTAGCCGGCATAAACGAACGCCAACATGCCGGGGAAGAAGAACAGGAAATAGAGCACCAGGTCCCATTTCGCCTGCGTGCGGGGCGACCAGGCGCGGTAGAGGAAGTCACCGCGCACATGGCCGTTGCGCGCG
>CAWFZR010000004.1:0-157964 GCA_963820365.1 uncultured Alphaproteobacteria bacterium
GACGCGTTCTCAGAGGCGCTCTAGACTCGCGCCGTGGAGGCGGCGGCCCCCGACGATCACATCCGCCTGGCGGAGCTGATGGCGGCGCTGTCGCTGGCGACCGACCTCGGTCTGGGCCGGCCGCTCGAGGACGAGCTCGGGGTCTGCCTGTCGGCGCTCGAGCTGGCCGAGCGGCTCGGCTGCACGCCCGAGGAGAGCTCCGATGTCTACTACGTCGCGCTTCTGGTCCACGTGGGGTGCACCGCGGCGGCGCCCGATTTCGCGAGCTGGGTCGGCGGCGACGAGATCCACTTCCTCAGCGGCGTGGAGGTACTCGGCCCGGCATCCGAGCCCGTCGAGAGCGTGCGCTACCTCGTCCGCCGGCTGGCGGATGACCGGCCGCTGCCCGAGCGCGCCCGCTTGGTTGGCAAGCAGCTGGTCGGAGGCCAGAAGCTGTTCGAGCTCGCGGCGGCGCACATGTGCGAGGGCGGACGGCTGCTCGCCCGCGGCCTGCACCTGCCCGACGAGGTCGCCCGCGCGCTCGGACAGGTGACGACGCGCTGGGACGGAAAGGGCATACCGGGCGACGCCGGGGAGGAGATCTCGCGGCCGTTGCGGATCGTGCGCGTCGCCCATGACTTCGTCGCGGTCGCCCACGGGCGCGATCGCGACACGGCGTCGAGGCGCTCGGCAAGCGTCGCGGGCGCGGCTACGACCCGCAGGTCGTCGATGCGGCGCTCGCCGAGCCCGAGTCGCTCCTGCGCGCGGCGGAGGATCCCGATGCCTTCGCGCGCGTCATCGACGCCGAGCCGCAGCCGGTGGCGACGATCTCGCGGGCGGGGGTCGAGATGGTCGCCCGGGCCTTCGGCGAGTTCGTCGATCTCAAGCTCGGTTTTCTGACGGGACACTCGGCCCGAGTGGCCGAGCTCGCGGCGACCGCCGCCGAGGGGCTCGGCTGCTCGCGCGCCGAGGTCTCGGCGGTCCGCGCCGCGGGCTTCTTCCACGACCTCGGCCGAGTGGCCGTCCCGAACGGCGTCTGGGACAAGCCGGGCGCGTTGAGCGGAGGCGAGTGGGAGCGGGTTCGCCTTCATCCCTACTACACCGAGCGCGTGCTCGAGCGCTCGCCGCCGCTCGCGCCGCTCGCCCTGCTGGCCGGCTCGCACCACGAGCGCCTCGACGGCTCCGGCTACCACCGCGGCGCCGCGGCCGCGCAGCTCGGCGCCGGGGCGCGCCTGTTGGCCGCGGCCGACGCCTATGACGCGATGACCCACGATCGCCCGCATCGACCAGCGATGCATCCCGCCCGCGCTCGCGCCGAGCTCGGCGAGATGGTCGCGCGGGCGCGCTCGAGAAGCGGGCGGTGGACGCCGTGCTCGAGGCGGCCGGGGCGGCGCCGCTCGAGCGTGCGCCAGGGCCATCCGGCGGGGCTCACCGACCGCGAGGTCGAGGTCCTGCGGCTCGTCGCCCAGGGCCGGACGAACAAGGAGATCGCCGAGGCGCTCGTGGTGACCGAGAAGACCGCCGGCCACCACGTCGAGCACATCTACGCGAAGGCCGGCGTCTCGACTCGCGTCGGCGCTGCGCTGTTCGCGATGCGCCACGACCTGGTCGAGTAGAAGATGGGGCGTTCGCCCGATGCCGGGCCGCGGGCCGCCCGTACGGTCGCGGCCATGCCGACCTCCGATCTTCATCACGAAGTGCGCGGCTCCGGGCCGCCGGTGCTGTTCATCTCGGGCGCCAGCGGCGACGCCGAGCCACTTCGCCCGCACCGCTGAGCGGCTCGCCGACGAGTTCACGACGGTGGCCTACGACCGCCGCGGCTGCTCGCGCAGCGCGCCGCTCCGAGACGGGGAGGTGATGTCGATCGCCGCGCAGGCCGACGACGCCGCGGCGCTGATCGAGGAGCTCGGGCTCGCGCCCGCGATCGTGTTCGGCACCAGCGGCGGCGGCGACATCGCGCTCGAGCTGGTGGCGCGGCGGCCCGAGCTCGTCCGCGGCGCGATCGTGCACGAGCCGGCGCTCATCGCCCTCGCGGGCGAGCCGGAAGCCGGGAGACGTCGAGCTGGAGCCGATCGTCGAGCTGGCCGCGGTCGATCCGCGCCGCGCGATGGAGGCCTTCGTCCGCAAGAACACCTCGGACGCCACCTTCGAGGCACTCGACCCCGGCATGCGCGAGCGCATGCTCGGCAACGGCGCGCACTTCTTCTCCCAGGAGCTGACGGCGTTCGGCGGCTACATCCCGGACGCGGAGAGGATCCGGGCCGGCCGCGTGCCGCTGCGCCTGCTGGTCAGCCAGGACGGCGCGCCGCAGCTGATCCGGGCGACGGCGCGGCTCGCGAGCAGCTCGGGCTGACGGTGGAGCCGATCTCCGGCCACCACGCCCCCTACCTCCAGCAGCCCGAGGCCTTCGCCGAGGAGCTGCGGCCGATCCTGAAGCAGCTCTCGCATGGGCGCACGTCAACGGGGTCCGCCTCACTGCGAGGAGCACGGCAGCGGCGCCCCGATCCTCTGCATCCACGGGGCCGGCAGCACGGCGCTGGCGTGGACCGACGCGGTCGACAAGCTCGCCGCGGCTCGGACGCGTGATCGCCTACGACCGGCGCGGCTGCGCTCGCAGCGAGCGCCCGCAGCCCTACGAGCGCACCAGCGTCGCCGAGCACGCCGACGACGCGGCCGCGCTGCTCGATGCTCTCGGGCGGGCCGGCGATCGTCGTCGGCCGCAGCTACGGCGGCACGGTGGCGATCGACCTCGCGCTCCGCTATCCCGACCGGGTGCGGGCGCTGGTCCTGCTCGAGCCCGACGCGCCGCGCGAGCTCGCTCCCGCGGCCGCCGCCTGGGTCGATGCGCTCGCCGACCGGCTGCGCGCGGTCGCCGAGCGCGGACGGCGTCGACGCGGTCGCCGAGGCGCTGATCACCGAGGTGGCGGGGAGCGACGCCTGGCGCGCGTTCCCGGACGAGGTCCGGCGGGTGATCGCCGGCAACGGCCCGGCGATCCTCGCCGAGATCGCGGGCGAGTGGTGGCTCGAGGCCGACGCCGCCGCGCTCGCCGCGATCGAGCAGCCGACCCTGCTGGTGAAGGCGGCCGACTCGCCGCCCGAGTTCCACGAGGCCGCCGAAGCGCTGGCGGCGGCGATCCCCGGCGCCCGCCGCGCGTTGGTCGACGGCGGTCACCTGATCGATCCGGCGGCGCCGGAGGTCCTCGCGTTCATCGACGGGCTGCTCGGCGGATGAGCCGTCGGCCGCTGCCGGACGGCCTCGGCTACCAGGCCTGGCTGGTGCCGCAGTGCGGGCAGCCGACCGAGGTCGAGACCTCGGCCTTGAACGCGAAGCCGCACTGGCAGGAGTACAGCGCGCGATCCTCGGGGCCGCCGCTGCGCTTGGCGCGGGCGAGGGTCTGGAGGACGGCGCTGCGGGCGCGCGACCGGCCGTCGTGGCGGTCGCGGCGGAGTCGGTGGGGGAGTGAGGCGGTGAGCTGCATGTTCGTTACCTGTGAGAGAACGCCGGGCTTCTACGAAGGTTTCTCGGCCGCTTGTTGAGAACCTTTATGTGATCTTCGGCACGAGGCATCCGGTAAGGGGGTCAGACCCCTCTGTACTGCTACAGGTGTGATCTGTAGTACTACAGAGGGGTCTGACCCCCTTACGCCGGCGCCTCGCCATAATCGGAGGCGATGGATCCCGCCCGGAAGCGCACGGTCCGGCTCGTGGTGGCGCTGAGCGCCGCCGTGCTGCTCGCGGGCGCGCTCGTCTACACGAGCTTCTCGGCCTCGAGCGAGGCGCGCAGCCCGAGCCAGCTGCTGAGCGCGGCCGAGCCGGGCAAGACCTACCAGCTCACCGGCAAGGTGGTCCCGGGCTACGACGCGGCAGGGGACCGTCACCAACTTCCGGGTGCGCGACCGGACCGGCCAGGTGTCGGTGCCGGTGCGCTACGAGGGGGTGCTGCCCGACCCCTTCCGCGCCGGGCGCGAGGTCATCGTGGACGTCCGCAAGCAGGGCGGCGTCTTCGTCGGCGAGAAGGACTCGCTGGTGACCAAGTGCCCGTCGAAGTTCACGGCCGAAGAAACCTAGGATGCTGGTCGCGGGCAAGGCCTGCCTGATCCTGGCGCTCGCCGTCTGCCTCTACGGCATCGGCGCGTCGCTCTACGGCGCGCGCACGCGGCGGCGGGAGTGGGTGGCGTCGGGGCGCCGGGCGGTCTACGCGCTGGCCGGCACGGCGGCGGTGGCGTTCGTGGTGCTCGAGGCGGCGTTCCTGCGCTCGGACTTCTCGTTCGCGCTGGTCACCAGCCACTCGTCGACCACGACGCCCGCCTTCTACCGCGCGACCGCGGTGTGGTCCTCGCAGGAGGGCTCGCTGCTGCTGTGGCTGCTGCTGCTGTCGCTGTGGTCGAGCCTGATCCTGTTCGCCACGCGGCGGCGGCTGCGCGAGGTCGCGCCGTACGCGACCGCCGTGCTGCTCGGCCTCGGCGCGTTCTTCGCGGCGATGCTCGATCTTCCTCGAGTCGCCGTTCGACCGCACGATCGGGCCGGTGCCGGCCGAGGGCGTCGGCCTCAACCCGCTGCTGCGGCACCCGAGCATGATGATCCACCCGCCGATGCTGTACTCGGGGTACACGCTGTTCGCGGTGCCGTTCGCGTTCGCGGTCGGCGCGCTCGTCGCGCGGCGGCTGAACGCCGACTGGATCCGCTCGCACGCGCCCGTTCACGCTCGGCGCCTGGTTCTTCCTCGGCGTCGGGATCGTGCTCGGCGCGCGCTGGTCGTACTCCGAGCTCGGCTGGGGCGGCTACTGGGCCTGGGACCCGGTCGAGAACGCGTCGCTGATGCCGTGGCTGACCGGCACCGCGTTCCTGCACTCGGTGATGATCCAGGAGAAGCGCGGGATGCTGAAGATGTGGAACGTGTCGCTGGTGCTGGCCACCGGCGTGCTCGCGATCCTCGGCACGTTCCTCGTCCGCTCGGGGATCCTCGACTCGATCCACGCCTTCGGCGCCTCGACGCTCGGCGTGCCGTTCCTGGTGCTGATCGTGGCGATGATCGCCGGCTCGATCTGGCTCGTGAGCTCGCGCGCGCGCCGAGCTGCGCTCCGAGCACCGGCTCGACTCGCTGCTCTCGCGCGAGGCGGTGTTCCTGCTCAACAACCTCGTGCTCGTGCTGCTGTGCGTGGCGATCTGGTGGGGCACCTTCTTCCCGCTGATCTCCGAGGCGATCACCGGCAGCCGCGCCTCGATCGGCCCGCCGTGGTTCGACCGCTTCACCGTGCCGCTGACGCTGGTGCTCGTGCTGCTCTCGGGCATCGGGCCGCTGATCGCGTGGCGGCGGGCGACGGCCGCGAACCTGCGCCGCAACTTCACCGGCGCCGGTGCTGATCGCGGCCGCCGCCCTGGCGATCGCCCTCGCTGGCGGGAGGCGGCTCGCAGCCGGACGCGCTGATCATGTTCGTGCTCGCCGGCTTCGTGCTCGGCGCCGTCGGGCAGGAGCTGGTCCGCGGCGTGCGCGCGCGGCGCGTGATGGCGCGCGAGCCGATGCCGCGTGGCGCTCGTCTCGCTCGATCCGCCGCAACCGGCGGCGCTACGGCGGCTACACGGTCCACGCGGGGATGGCGGTGCTGTTCGTCGGCATCGCGGCCTCGTCGAGCTTCGCCGACGAGCGCGACGTCGAGCTCGTCCCGGGCCAGACGACGCGCGTCGGCGGCTACGAGATCGAGTACGTGCGACCGACGGCGGACCTGGTCGCCGCCTCGAACGGGCGGCTCGAGCGGATCGACTTCGGCGCCGTCATGCGCGTGAGCCGCGACGGCGAGACGACGACGCTGAGGACCGAGCGCTCGTTCTTCCCGTCGGCCGGGCCGATGCTGGGGCCGGTGTCGCGCTTCTTCGAGGGCGAGGCGACGAGCGAGGTGGGCCTCAAGGCCGGCCTGCGGCGCGACGTCTGGGTGTCCGTGGCGCCCGACACGCGCAAGCTCGAGCCGCGCGTGAAGGAGGGCGACGACGTGTTCGCCGCGGCCGAGGACGACCTCGCCCCGGCCGAGCGCGACGCCTTCCTGGCCGAGGCGCTGCGCGGCCTCGTGCGCTCCTACGCCGACGATCCGCCGCCCGCGACGTTCCGCCTGCTCGTGTCGCCGATGGTGACCTGGATCTGGATCGGCGCGCTGATCGTCTTCCTCGGCGGCCTGATCGCGCTCTGGCCGTCGCCGCGCGCCGTCGGCCGGCGCGTCACGGCCGCCTACGCGGCGCGCGTCGGCCGCGAGGCCCGCGCACCCGCTTGATCGACCTGCTGGTCATCTTCGTCGTGCTCGCCCTCGTGGTGCTGCTGGTCTCGGCGCCGCTGTGGCGGCGGCGCGGCGACGAGCCGGACGAGGACGCCGCGCGGGCCGAGCTGGAGGCGGCGCGCGACGCCAAGTACCGCGAGATCCGCGACGCCGAGCTCGACTACCGCATGGGCAAGCTGTCCGAGGCCGACTGGCGGGCGCTCGACCGCGGCCTGCGCGCCGAGGCGGTGGCCATCCTGCGCCGGCTCGACGAGCTGGACGCGTAGTACCCTGATCCGCCGATGCTCCAGTCGGCGCTCTCAGTCCTGCAGGTCTTCGTATCGGTGGTCCTGATCTTCCTGATCCTGCTGCACTCGGGGAAGGACGCCGGGATGTCGGGCGCCTTCGGCGTCGGCGGCGGGGGCGGCGGCTCCACCGGCGGCTCGCTGATGGAGCGCAACCTGGACCGCTGGACGATCTTCTTCGCGATCGTGTTCGTCGTGAACACGGTCGTGCTGCTGAAGATCTGATCGGGCACAGACCGGCTCGTACTCGTCGTGCTCGGGGAGATGCCGGTAGCGCAATCGCGCTCCCATGTCCGCGAGCTCGGCCAGCGCGGCGGTCAGCCGATCGATGTCGGCCGGCGTCGTGCCGAGCCCGATGCTCGCCCGCACGGCACCGGGCAGCGGCGGACGGCGGCCGGCCCGGAGCTCTGCGCTGATGCGGGCGAGCTCGGCGCTCGGGATGCCGAGCAGGCGCGTGATCAGCGGGTGCGCGCAGAAACAGCCGTGGCGGACGCCGATCGCATGCTCGGCGCTGAGGATGGCCGCGAGCAGCGGATGCGGATGGCCGTCGAGCGTGAAGGAGGCCACGCCGACGCGGTCGGTGGCGTCCGCCGGCCAGAGCCGCAGCGTGTGCAAGCCCGGCACCGCGTCCAGGCCTGCCCACAGGCGTGCGGCCAGGGCCCGCTCATGTGCCGCGACGGCGTCCATGCCGATCTCGCGCAGCCGCCGGCAGGCCGCCGCCAGGGCCACGACTCCGACCACGTCGGGCGACCCGGCCTCATGGCGCTCGGGTGCGTCCTCCCAGATCACGTCGTCGAGGGTCACGAGCTTGATCGCGCCGCCTCCGCGCAGCAGCGGCGGCCTCGCGCCGAGCCGCCGCCTGGCGGCCACGAGCGCACCGGCGCCGAAGGGCGCGTAGAGCTTGTGGCCCGAGAACGCCAGGTGGTCGATGCCGCTGCCGGCCATGTCGACCGGGCGGTGCGGGGCGAGCTGCGCGGCATCGACGAACAGCTCGGCTCCATAGCGGTGCGCGAGCGCGGCGAGCTGTGCCACCGGCCAGACCTCGCCGGTGACGTTCGAGGCGCCGGTCACGGCCAGCAGGTCGATCCGCGGGCGGGCCTCGCGCAACGCGAGCTCGCACGCATCGAGCAGCTCCTCGCCCGAGGCGGTGAACGGGAGCAGCCGAACGTCGTGGCCGCGCCAGGGCAGCATGTTGGCGTGATGCTCGACGGGGCTGCTGAGCACGCGCGTGCCCTCGGGCAGCGCGGCGGCGAGCACGTTGACGGCCTCCGTCGTGTTGCGCACGAAGACGACCTGGTCGTCTGCGCGGGCGCCGACGAACTCGCCGACCGCGACGCGCGCGTCCTCGAAGAGGACGGTCGAGACCTGCGACTTGACGCCGGTGCCCCGGTGCACGCTGCTGTACCAGGGGACGAACGCCTCGACCGCCTCCCATACGCTCGCCATCACCGGCGTGCTCGCCGCGTAGTCGAGGTTCACGTAGCGCCGCGACCGGCCGTCGGCGCAGGGGACCTCGAGGTCGGCGCCCAGGAGGAGCGGGGGGCGGAACGTCAACGCCGGCATGAGGCGACCCTAGGTCGCCCCCGAAGCGCCGCGCTACGTGGGACCACCGTAGGTTTTCGTTCAGAGTGCGTCGGCGAGCTGCTGGCGCGAGGTGATGTCGAGCTTCCGGTAGGCGTTGGTGAGGTGCATCTCGACCGTGCGCACGGTGAGGAAGAGGCTCTGGGCGACGTCACGGTTCGACAGCCCTTCCGCGGCCAGGCCGGCAGTCCGGCGCTCCATCGGCGTGAGCGCCCCGACCCCGGTCAGCTCGAGCCGCCGCGGGCGGGCTCCGCTCGCCCGCAGCTCCTCCAGGGCGCGATCAGCCAGCCCGTGGGCCCCGCAGCGTCTCGCGAGGTCCAGTGCACGCCGCAACGGATCGCGCGCGTCCCGGCGACGGCCGCTGCGGCGGAGCGCGGCGCCGAGGTCGATCAGGGCCCGTGCCTGCTCGACGGGGGAGGGTGATTTCTCGAGCTCGCTCACGGCTTCCGCGAGCAGCTCGATGCCGGTGTCGCCACCTTCGATCAGACCCTGCGTACGCAGCGCGACCCCGATCGGCCGCGGGGCATCCCACGTGCGCGCGTCGTCGAGCTCGGCCGCGGCATGTGCCCGAGCCTCGTCCGTCTCGCCCAGGCGCAGGGCGGCCAGCGCCGCACCTGAACGCCACGGGTACAGCGCCGGGTTGCGGGCGCCCCACGCGCGTGTCATGGCATCACAGGCGCGGAACGCCTCGAGCGCATCGTGCGCCCGGCCGACGACCAGCGCGAGCCGCGCACTGGTGGCCAGAAAGTAGAAGTACGGGTGCCGGCCCCCCAGCGCTGCTCGGCGTCCGGCACGTCGAGCGCCTTCGCGGCGGCCTCGAGCTCGCCGCGGTCGAGCAGGGCTTCGGCCAGCGTCGCGCGTGCCGAGGGCTGATAGAGCTCCCACCCGAAGCGCCCGGCGTCGCAGGCGGCGGTCGCGTCGGCGACGGCCTCCGACAGCTGACCGCTGTGGTAGTGCATCCCCGCGAGGGCGTGGCAGGCCGTCGCGTGGGCGAGCACCGATCCTCGTTGGCGCGCTCGCCGCCGCGTCTCCTCGGACACGCGGATCACCAGCTCGTAGTCCTCGCAGAGGCCGAGCGCGAGCTCGACGAAGATGGCCGCGCGCGTGGCGTCGCCGTCCATGAAGTCCCGGCCGTCACCGAGCGCGCGCCGAGCGAGCGCCGAACCGCGTCGCGCGGCGCTTCCAACGCCATCGCGCGCTGGAAGGCCACGAACGCGAGCAGGGCGCGCTCCCCGGGATAGCTGGGCTCGCCTCCGCCCAGCAGCCGCTCCAGCTCGTCGACCGAGGCCGTGCTCGGCGCTCCGAAGCGGCCGCAGATCTCCCGTCCCGACCAGAGCATCGCCCGCAGCTCGGGCGCGGAGACGTCCGTGGCCGCGAGCTCCGCCAGACCGCGCTCGAACGTCGCTGCTGCGCCGGCCATGTCGCCCTGGTCGAGCAGCACCTGGCCGGCCGCCACCAGCAGACGGGCACGCTCGACGGCATCCGCCGTCAGCTCCACCGCCTGCTCCAGCAGGTCCCGCGCGTCCGTCGCGCCGGTCACCCTTCCCGCGAAGCCGCACTCGCCGAGCAGCTCCGCGCGCAGCGACCGCGGCGGTCGCTCCTCGAGCGCGCGCCGCAGGTAGCGGACGGCGGCTGCCGGGACGCCGCGGTCGAGAGCACGGTCGGAGGCGAGCCGCAGCACGTCGATGGCCCAGCGCTCGCCGAGTCCAGGGGCGCGCAGGAGCTGTGCCGCCACGAGCTCCGGATCGGCGCCCTCCTCGTGCAGCAGTCGCGCAGCGTCGGCGTGGCGCTGGGCTCGCGCGGCGGGTGAGATGCCGTTGTAGACCGCCTCGCGTACCAGCGGGTGAACGAAGCCGAGCGGCTCGCTCGCGTGCAGCAATCCGGCCTCGGCGAGCGCATCCGCCGCGGCCGCTCCTGCGGCAGGGTCCAGCGAGGCGAGCGCACTTGCCCGGCCCAGGCCGGTCCCGTCGCCCGCGATGGCGACGGCCCGAGCCAGTTCGACCGCCGCCTCTCCCCGCCGCGTGAGCCGAGCGAGGACGCTGGTCGCGATCGCCCGTGGTCGTAGGCGCGCCACGCGCGCGCTCTCGCCGGCGTGCCCGCTGATGCCGGCTTCCTTGATCGCTCCGACCAGCTCGGTGACGTAGAGCGGGTTCCCGCCCGTGAGCTCGGAGCAGACATCGCAGAATCCGGGCTCGGCCTCGGCGACGTCCGCGCGCACGATCGCGGCGACGCCGGCCATGCTCAGCGGCGCGAGCGGCAGGCGCGGCGATCCGTGGTCAGAGGCGAGCAGCGACAGATGCTCGTGCGCGTGCGCCGGCTCGCCCGAGCGCCACGCGACGAGCAACGCGATCGGCAGCTCGTCGATCCGCACGGCCAGGTAGCGGAGAAAGCGAAGCGACGGCTCATCCAGCCACTGGGCATCATCCGCGGCGAGCATCAGGGGCCGCTCGTCCGCGAGGTTGGCGGTCAGCCAGAAGAGCCCGTGCAGCAGCCCGAAGATCCGATCGCTCCCGGGCGGCTGCCGCCCGCTGCGAGCGCGCCGGCCCCAGAACCGCCGAGCAGCGGGCGCGACAGCTCCGCAGCGCCTGGAGGAGTCGCTCGCCACGGCCCGGCTCTGCCATGACGCGTTCGAACAGCTGCAGACAACCGCCGAACGCGAACTCCCGCTCCGCATCCTGGCCGCGCGCCGCGAGCACCGTCAGCCCGGCCGTCCGCGCACGCTCTCCCGCGGCGGCCAACAGCGCCGATTTGCCGATCCCGGCCACGCCCTCGACCAGCATCACGGCACCGCGGCCACGCGACGCGTCGTCCAGCACTTCATCGATCAGCGTGAGCTCGCGCTCGCGCTCGATCAGCTGCGCCGACGCTCCCGTCGCTGCCGGAGCCGTGGTCGACATCGACCCATGCTATGGGCTCACGTGGGTGGCCGTTGGCGAATCCGTCGCCGCCGTCGTCCCTCGCGGACGACGGCGGGGGAGCGGCGGTTTTGCAGGCTTCGAGTGCGCGCACGGCGAGGACGCCGAAGAGCGGTCCATGCGGCATGTCGCGGCCCTCAGGGCGACGCGCAGAGGACGTGGACGTTCATCGTCTGCGGTCGTGGTGGGTTCTCATGGCGCGACGCTAGGGCCGACCCGGCGCGGCGCGCTACGTGGAGCCACCGTAGGCTTTTCTCGCGCCAACTTTCCGGCCCCAGCCGCGTTCCTCTTTGTGAAGGGGAAGGGGCGCCCGGCTGCGGGCCGCCGCCGGGGTCGGCGCCGGGACGGTGCCGTCCCCGGCCCGCTGGGTATCCCATAGGCGTGACGACGGCTACCGAGACTGGACGGCGACGGGGACGCCGGTTGTCCGCGCGGATGCTCCGGCCGGCGCCGGACGAGAAGCTGGTCGAGCTGCTGCGGAACGGCTCGGAAGCCGCGTTCGAGGCGATGTACGCGCGCCACCACCGCGGCGTGCTGTCCTTCTGCCGCCACATGCTCGGCTCGGCCGAGGAGGCCGAGGATGCGGTCCAGCACACGTTTCTGCAGGCCTACCGCGAGATCGTCTCCTCCGCGAAGGAGATCCGGCTGCGGCCGTGGCTCTACGCGATCGCCCGCAATCGCTGCCTCAGCGTGCTGCGCTCGCGCCGCGAGCGGCCCGCGGGCGAGCTGGACGACGAGCCGGCCACCGCGCACCTGGCGCAGGAGGTCGAGCGCCGGCACGACCTGCGGGCCGTGCTGCGGGACGTCTCGGCGCTTCCGGACGACCAGCGGGCTGCGCTCCTGCTCGCCACAGCCGGGGACCTCTCGCATGACGACATCGGCCACGTCCTCGGCTGTCGGCGCGAGAAGGTCAAGGCGCTCGTCTATCAGGCGCGCAATTCGCTGCTCGCGAGCCGTGCCGCGCGTGAGATCCCGTGCGTCGACGTACGCGCGCAGATCGCGAATCTGCGCGGCAGCGCCCGCACCGCCTTTCGACGCCACCTCCGCGAGTGCCCCGGCTGCCGGGAGTACCGGGATGCGGTGGTCGCCCAGCGGCGGGCGCTCGCGCTCATCCTGCCGGTGGCACCGACGATCGGGCTCGAGGCCGCCGTCCTCGGAGGCGGTGAGGCCGCGGCGGGCGACCGCCGGGGCAGTAGCCGCAGCGGAGAGCGCGGGCGCCGGGGCGGTGGCCGGCGCGGAGACCGCGGGCGCCGGGGCGGTGGCCGGCGCCGCGGCAGACCGCCGGCGCCGGGGCGGGAGCGGTGGCCGGCGCTGGGACGGTGGCTGCCGGTGCCGGCGCCGGTGGCGGCTCGCTGGTCGCCACCGCCGCCGTCTCGGTGGCCGTCCTCGCCGGCGGCGGCGCCGCCGTCGTGCACCTGCCCGGCGGCGGGCAGCCGCCGCCCGCGAAGCCGACCGTGACGCCCGTGGCCGAGGCGCCCGCCGCCACGCCCGAGCCCGTGGCGACTCGCGAGCTGGCTCGGAAGGAGCGCACGGCGCGTGACCACCGGGATGCACGGCCGCCGGCCGTCGCCGGCGTCGCCGATCCGACGGTCACCCCCGAGCCTGTCGTGACCGCCACCCCGCCGGCCGCGACGCCCGCCCCCGAGCCTGTCGTGACCGCCACCCCACCGGCCGCGACGCTCGCCCCCGAGCCACCCGCGGCGAGTCCTCAGCCGCCACAGCCGACGGCGACGCCTACGCCGCAGGCGACCCCGACGGTCCAGGCGCCGCCGCCGGCCGGAGCTCCCGCGCCGACGGCCGCGCCGCCGAACGACGACGACGACGTGGAGGACGACGACGGCCTCGACGACACGATTAGCCCGGCCGGCGCCGACGGCAACTAGCCCGGGCCGGCGCCGATGGCAACGCAACGACGGCGACGACGACGATTAGCCGGGCCGGCGCCGACGGCGAGGACGATCAGGCCGGGCCGGCGACGAAGAGCCCGCCGGCGGCGCGGGCGGCGGGGGCGACGGTCGCCGAGGCGGTGCGGGCCGAGCGCTGGAGCGGTGACGGGATCGTCCGCTGGCGGGCGTTGAGCGCCTGGACGCGGCTGAGCAGCTCGAGCGGCTCGAACACGACGGTCAGGTTGGCGACCGGCTCGGCCGGTTCGCCGCCGCGGATCAGCCGGACGCCCTCGGCCAGCGCCGCGCCGCGGCGGCCGACGACCCAGGCGCCGTGCAGCGACAGCGACGGGATGAACAGGCCGCGGTCGAGCGTCGCCGCGAGCTCGGAGACGTCCGCGGCGCCGCCGCCGACGAGCACCAGGTGCTCGGGCAGCGTGCCGCCGACGCCGCCGGCGGCCTGCGCGTGCCCGGTGCCGGCCTCGACCGCGCGATGGGCGACGCCGTCCTGGATCAGGGGCAGCGGCTGTCGCGGCGCGCCCTCGGCGTCGTAGGTTCGCGGGAGCGTCGCCGCGAAGCGCGGCGAGTCCGACAGGTTGATCGCCGGCGCCGCGACTGCGCGGCCCAGCCGCTCCGCGACCGCCGCGCGCGGCCCCCCGAAGGCCAGCCCGGCGCGCCGCACGACCTCGGCCATCGCCCACGGCCCGAGCACGACGGCGTACTCGCCGGCCCCGACCTCCACGGCGTCGCCGCTGCCGAGCAGCGACTCGGCCTCGGCTCCCAGCGCGGCCGCGTCGAGCTCGGCGGGCCGGACCGCGGTCGCCGTCAGCTCCAGCGACCGGCCGGGCACCCCCTGGCGCCGCACGCGCAGCTCACCGAAGCTGCGCTGCTCGTACGCCCGCACACCCTTGGTCGAGACGATCGCCGTCCTCGCCGCGGCGGCCCGCCAGCCGTCCCAGTCGCGTAGGCCTTCGGGTGGCTCGAGCCGTTCGACGCTCGTGTCGTAGCCGTCGTGCGGCGGCCCGGTCGCCGGGCCGGGCAGGTCGCCGGCGGCCTGTGGACCGGTCGCTGCGAGTCGCGCCGCGGCGGCCGCCAGCCCGTCGCGGTCGGCGGCCGTGGTGACGGCTGTCCCGACACGACCGTCACGCAGCACCGCGACCTCGACCGACAGCGCCTCGGAGGTCACCGCGCTGCCGGCGCCGGCGCTCAACTGGCGCTCCCACCACGCGGTCGCCTGCGCATCGCCGCGGACGCCGTTGAGCGCACGCTCGGCGATGTCCAAGAGCTCGTAGCGGCTGGGCGCCATTCGGGCGCTCACCATATTGCAGGCTTGACGAGACTATGTTCCGTAGTTTATCGTAGCTATGACACATAGTTTCCGAAGGAGGCAGGATGACTCACGCCCAACGCTGGACGCTCGCCGTGGTCTGCGCGGCCACGGCCATGCTCATGCTCGACATCGCGGTGGTGAACACCGCCCTGTCGGCCATCGCGGCCGACCTCGACACCGGCCTGTCAGGCCTGCAGTGGGTCGTCGACGCCTACACGCTCCCGCTCGCCGCGACCGTCATCACGGCCGGCTCGCTGGCCGACCGCTTCGGCCGCCGGCGGCTGTTCGGGATCGGCATCGGCGTCTTCACCGCCACCTCGCTGCTGTGCGCGACGGCGCAGTCGATCACGATGCTCAACGCGTCGCGCGCCGCGCAGGGCGTGGGCGCCGCGATCATGTTCGCGGTCTCGCTGGCCGTGCTGTCCAACGCGTTCCCGCGCATGGAGGAGCGCGTCAAGGCGCTCGCCGCCTACGGGGCGACGATGGGCGGCTCGTTCGCGGTCGGTCCGCTGGTCGGCGGCGCGCTGACCTCGGCGCTCGACTGGCGCTGGATCTTCCTCATCAACCTCCCGCTCGGCCTGATGTGCCTGTGGATCGTCCGCCGGTTCGTCGCCGAGTCGCTGGATCCGCAGGCGCCGCGCGTGGACGTCGCCGGACTCGTGACGCTCACCGGCGGCCTCTTCCTGCTCGTCTACGCGCTGCTGCGCGGCAACGAGCTCGGGTGGTCGAGCACGGCCATCGTCGCCTCGTTCGGCGGCGCCGCCGCCCTGCTGTGCGCGTTCGTCGCCGTCGAGGCGCGGGTCGCGCAGCCGATGCTCCCGCTGCGCTTCTTCCGCAATCCGACCTTCACCGGCGCGCAGGTCGCGGCGTTCGGGATCTCCGCCTCGCTGTTCGCCATGTGGCTCTACATGACGCTCTACCTGCAGCAGATCCTCGGGCTGTCGGCGATCGAGGCCGGGCTCGTCTACGTGCCCGGCACGCTGCTCAACTTCTTCGTCGCGGGCTCGATGGCGTCGGTCGGCCAGCGGGTCTCGGCGCGCGTGCTGATCGCGGCCGGCCTACTGCTGGTCGGCGCCGGGCAGGCACTGCTGACCGATCGTGGCGGTGGATTCGTCGTGGTGGCTCTTCCTGCCCGGCCTGCTCGTCGCGATGGTCGGGACGGGGATCCTGAACCCGACGGTCAGCCACGTCGCGCTCAGCTCCGCTGCCGGCCGAGCGGAGCGGTCTCGCCGCGGGCGTCAACGACATGTTCCGCCAGGCCGGGATCGCCGTCGGCGTCGCGGCGCTCGGCGCGCTCGTGCCGGCGTCCGCTGCGCTGGGCGACGGCTCACCGCAGTCCTACGTCGACGGCCTGCACGACGCGCTGTGGGTGGGCGCCGTCCTGGCCGCGGCGTGCGCCGCCGCCACCGCCCTGCTCATCCGCGGCCGCGGTCAGGGCGCCGTGTCGGGCGACGTCGCGTTCGAGGCGGCCTGATCCGGCCGGCGCTCCTTGGGCCAGTCCGGGTCGTCGACGTGGCGCTGCCGGCCGATCTCGTACGCCTCGGCGAGCCAGCGCTCGAGCTCGGCGTCGAGGTCGTCCGGGCTCGAGAGCCGGAGCCAGTGCACGTAGTAGTAGGGCGGGATGTGCTCGACGCGGTGCAGCCGCGGGCTCTCGACCGGCCGCGTCAGCACGAAGTGCGCGAGCAGGTACCGCTTGCGCGGTCGCTGGATCCCGGCGAAGCGCATGCGGGCCTGCAGCGCAACGCGCGACTTCGTGGCGGTGACGGTGACCGGCCCGTGGCCGCGCGCGACGGCCACGAACCGGTCGAACAGCTCACGCAGCTCCGGCGCCGCGCCCTCGAAGAACCGCTCCAGCCCCACGACCGCGCACGAGTGCGGCATGTTGCGCGTGACGAAGAGCTGGCCGCAGACCGGGCACGACCAGAGCGGCGTGTCAGCCCGTGGTGGAGAGCTCCGCTCCCTCCTCGAACCACGAGAACGCGTAGGACGGGTCGTCGAGGTCGCGCGACAGCGTCGTGAGCTTCAGCGGCCGGAACGTGTCGCACATGACCGCCAGCTCCTCGGTCCGCGTCGCGCCGAGCGACTTCTCGACCAGGCCCGGCTGCGGCCCGTGCGGCAGGCCCGGACGGGTGCAGCGTGATCGCCCCGATGTCGACGCCCTTGCGCGAGCCGAACTGGCCGTCGACGTAATAGATCATCTCCTCCGACTGCACGTTGGAGTGGTGGTAGGGGATCGGCACCGCCATCGGGTCCCAGTCGAGCATCCGCGGGCAGAACGAGCAGATCACGAAGTTCGGGCCCTGGAAGTTCTGGTGCGCGGGCGGCGGCTGGTGCAGGCGGCCGGCCTTGGGCTCGAAGTCGGCGATGTTGAACGTGTACGGGTAGACGTAGCCGTCCCAGCCGACGACGTCGAGCGGGTGGTAGTCGAGCACGTAGTCCTGGTAGCCGCCGCGCACGCGCACCTTGACCATGTGCTCGCCGCGGTCGCGGTGGGTGGCGAGCTCGGCCGGCGGCTTGAAGTCGCGCTGCGAGAACGGCGCGTGCTCGAGCAGCTGGCCGTAGCGGTTGCGGTAGCGGTTCGGCGTCTCGATCTCGCCCGGCGTGTAGAAGGTCAGCCAGCGCTGCGGCGTGTCGAAGCGGAAGCGGTAGGTCGTGCCGCGCGGGATCACGACGTAGTCGTGCTTGCGGTAGGGCAGCGTGCCGAAGATCGTCTCCACGACGCCCTCGCCCTCGTGGACGAAGATGACCTCGTCGCCCTCGCCGTCGCGGTAGAAGTAGTCCGCCTCGGCCTCGGGGATGCAGATCCCGATCTCGACGTCGTCGTTGTACTGGAGCACCCGGCGGCCGAGCACGGTGTCGCCCATCGGCTCGCATGCCCATCGTGTTCGTGAGCCGGTGCACGTGCGTGTCGGGCACCCACTCCTCGAGCTCGATCGGCGTGAACTCGCCGACGTCGCTGATCCGGCACGGCGACCACAGGTGGTAGAGGATCGACTCGTTGCCCGAGAAGCCCTCGAAGCCGAGCACCTCCTCGACGAGCAGCGGCGCCTGGCCGTTGCCGGACTGCGCCTCCGGGTCGCGGAACTGGACGTGGCGCTTCTGCGGGACCTGGCCCAGCGAGTGGTAGCGCATCAGAGGTTCCCCCTCAGCTCCTGCTCGCGCTCGATCGCCTCGAAGAGCGCCTTGAAGTTGCCCTCGCCGAAGCCGCGCGCGCCGTGGCGCTCGATGACCTCGAAGAACATCGTCGGGCGGTCGCCGATCGGCTTGGTGAAGATCTGCAGCATGTAGCCCTCGTCGTCGCGGTCGACGAGGATGCCGAGCCGCCGCAGGTCGTCGAGCGACTCCTCGATCTCGCCGATCCGCTCCGGCACGTCGTCGTAGTAGGTGTCCGGCACGGTCAGGAACTCGATCCCGCGCTCGCGCAGCTCGGTCACGGTGCGCACGATGTCGCGCGTGGCGACCGCGATGTGCTGCGCGCCGGCGCCGCCGTAGAACTCGAGGTACTCGTCGATCTGCGACTTGCGCTTGCCCTCGGCGGGCTCGTTGATCGGGAACTTGACGCGGCCGTTGCCGCTCGTGACCACCTTCGACATCAGCGCCGAGTACTCGGTGGAGATCGCCTCGTCGGTGAAGTGGAGCATCTCCGTCATCCCGAAGACGTCCTCGTAGTACTTGACCCACGTCTCCATCGCGCCGAGCTCGACGTTGCCGACGATGTGGTCGATGGCGAGCAGGCCGACGTCGCCGGCGCTCGCGCTCGCGCGTCGACGTAGCCGGGCAGGAACGGGCCCTTGTAGCTGCGAGCGGTCGACGAAGGTGTGCAGCGTCTCGCCGTAGGTCGGCGATCGTGGCGAAGCGGATCGTGCCGTGCGTCGTCGGTCTCCTCCCACGGCTCGCGGACGCCGCGCGGCGCCGCGGGCGGTCGCCTCGCGGTAGGCGTGGTCGACGTCCGGGCACCGACAGCGCGATCACCTTCACGCCGTCGCCGTGGGCGGCGCTGGTGGCGGCCGATCTCGTGGTCGGGGTCGAGCGCGCCGGTGAGCACGAGCCGGATGCGGCCCTGCTCGAGCACGTGCGACGTGCGGTCGCGCACGCCGGTCTCGAGGCCGGCGTAGGCGACCTCGCGGAAGCCGAGCGCGTGCACGTAGAAGTAGGCGGACTGCAGGGCGTTGCCGACGTACAGCTCGACGTGGTCGATGCCGTGGAGCGGCATGAAGTCGTCGCGGCCCTGGGCTTCGGGCGCGACGACGGGCTGGGTGCTCACGGACAGGCCTCCCTCGTGTTCGAAATTCGCTGCCTTCATGGTTGCGCTGTCGACGCGCTGCGCTCAAGCGCGATCCGTTGCGCGCCGTGGCAGAATGACTGGCCTGATGGACGACATCGACCGGCAGATCGTTGCGCTCCTGCGCCAGAACGCCCGCCGCTCGTTCCAGAGCATCGGGATGCGCGTCTCGCTCTCGGCGCCGGCGGTCAAGCGGCGCGTCGACCGGCTCGAGGCCGACGGGGTCATCCGCGGCTACACCGCCCAGGTCGACCCGGGCCGCTTCGGCTGGGGCACGCACGCGTTCGTGGCGCTCTACACGCGAGGGCCGGATGGCCGCCGCCGAGGTGCGCGAGGCGGTCGAGCGCCATCCCGAGGTCGAGGCCGCCTACACGGTGGCGGGCGAGGCGAGCGCGATGCTGCACGTCCGCGCGCGCGACACCGCGCACCTCGAGGAGGCGCTCGAGCGCCTCCGCGACCACCCGGGCGTGACCCGCACGCAGACCCAGATCGTGCTCTCGACGCTGTTCGAGCGCCCGTTCGAGGAGCCCCCAACCGCGTAAGGGGGCCTGGCCCCCTTACTCACTCGCGGTAAGTAAGGGGGCCTGGCCCCCTTACGGCCGGCGGGCGCTCTCGATCCGCGTGACGAGCGCGACCGAGACGACGATGATCGCCGCGCCGACGAGCGTGACCGGCGTCACGATCTCGTCGAGGATCAGGCAGCCGAGCACGATCGCGACCACCGGGTTGACGTACGCGTAGGTCGCGACTCGCGAGATCGGCGCGTTCTGGAGCAGCCACGCGTAGGCGGTGAAGGCGAGCCACGAGCCGAAGACGACGAGGTAGGCGAGCGCCACGACCGAGCGCGTCGAGAACGCGTCGAGGTCGACGTCGGCCGCCTCGCCGGCCGCCAGCCCGGCGGCCGTGATCACGAGCCCGCCGAGCAGCATCTGCCAGCCGGTCGAGACCAGCGGGTCGCCCGGCAGCTGCAGGCGCGGCGAGGCGAACGAGCCGCTCGCCCACATGACGGCGGCGAACACGCACGCGCCGAGCGCGAGCAGCGACGCGCCGCTCGGTCTGCTCGCCGGGCCGCAGCAGCAGCGCCACGCCGGCGAAGCCGACGAGCACGGCGCCGATGCCCGCGCGCGAGACCGGCTCGCCGGTCGTCCGGCGCATGCAGCAGCACCCACAGCGGGACCGAGGCGATCAGCAGCGCGGCGAGGTTCGACGGCACCTCCTGCTCGGCGACGGTGACGACCGCGTTGGCGCCCGGCAGCAGCAGCCCGACGGCCAGCGCGCTCAGGAGCTGGGCGCGCGTCGGCCGCACGCGGCGGCGGAACGACAGGACCGCGAGCATCACGGCGCCGGCGACGGAGAAGCGGACGCCGGCGCCGAGCAGCGGCGGCACGGTCTCGACCATCACGCGGATGGCCAGGTACGTCGAGCCCCAGACGAGGTAGACGATCCAGAGGCCCGTCCAGACCTGCCAGGCGGGGGCGGCCGCGATGGCCGCCCCCGCCGTCGATGAGGAGGGGAGGGGTGGGGAGTCCGCCGTCACGCCGCCTTCAGCAGCGAGCCCCGCAGCTCGAGCAGCTCGACCACCTCGGCCGTGGGGCGGAACGGGTCGGCGATCGTGGCGCCCGTGGCGGGGGCGTGGGCGGCGACGAGGGCGCCGTCGGTCTCGGCGACGAGCAGCTCGCCGCCCGGCACGTGCGCCGAGTCGAGCGCGGCGAGGCGGCTCAGGGCCGCGCCGTCAGAGCCGCGGGCGGCGCGGATGAGGACGGTTGGAGCGAGGGAGAGCGGGGTCATGGTCGTGTCCTTTGAACGATGCTGGGGAGGAGAACGTGAGAGGAATTGTCTCGTGCCGTTGCCATCAGTTCAAATGAACATTCGCATGGGGTGGTATAAGTTCATCTGATGCTCGACGTCCGCCGCATGCGGGTACTCCGCGAGGTCGCCGTGCAGGGCTCCTTCTCCGCCGCCGCGGAGGCCCTGTCGTTCACCCAGTCCGCCGTGTCGCAGCAGATCGCCGCGCTCGAGCGCGAGGCCGGCACGACGCTCGTGCAGCGCAGCGCGCGCGGCGTGCGGCTGACCGAGGCGGGCGAGGCGGTCGTCCGCCACACCGACGCGATCATGGCCCGGCTGGCCGAGGCGGAGGCCGAGCTCGAGGCGATCGCCGGCCTGCGCGGCGGCCGCCTGCGCATGGCGGCGTTCGAGTCCGCCGGCGCGACGCTCATGCCGCTCGCGATCGCCGCCTTCCGCGACCAGCATCCCGCGGTCGAGCTGTCGATGAGCATGTCCGAGCCCGAGGACTGCGTGCCGCTGCTGCGCAGCGGCGAGCTCGACCTCGCGATCGTCTTCGAGTCCGCGGTCAAGCGCGCGGACGACGGCATCGAGCGCGTCCACCTGATCGAGGACCCGATGTACCTCGTGCTCCCGCGCGACCATCCGCTGGCCAACCGCCGGCGCCTGCGCCTGGCCGACCTCGCCGGCGAGGCGTGGATCGGCGGCCAGCCCGACTGCGAGTGCAACCGCCTGATCTCGCGCGCGTGCGCGGTCGCGGGCTACGAGCCGCGGATCGCGTTCGAGACCGACGACTACACGGCCATGCAGGGCTTCGTCGCCGCCGGCGTCGGCGTCTCGCTGATCGCCGAGCTGGGGCTCACGAGCGTGCGCGACGACATCGTCGTGCGCGACCTCGGGCGCGACACGCCGGTGCGGCAGATCTACGCCGCCACGCTCGCCGACGGCTACCGCTCGCCGGCCACCCAGGCGATGCTGGAGATCCTGCGGGACGTCGCGGCGCGCTACGAGTCGCGCCGCACGCGGCTCCAGCTCGTGAGCTGACCCGCTTTCCGGCCAAGTAAGCATCGCTTCACGGCGCCCGTAGCGATCGTCGTCGTGCGCGCCTCGCGCGCGCCGATGAATACGTCATACGGTCGACGACCCGGCGGGGCCGCCGGAAGGAAGGAACCTCATGCATCGCATGGCCAAGGGCGTGTTCCTGGCGCTCGCTCTCGCCGGCGCGGTCCTCTCGGGCTGCGGCGGCGGGAGCAGCAGTTCGCGAACGTCCCGCAGGAGGCGGGGCGCCCGTCGAGGGCAAGCAGGGCGGCAGGCTGACGATGCTGTGGACCGATGACGTGGACAACATCGATCCCGGCATCACCTACTACCAGATGGGCTACATGGTCAGCTACGCGACCCAGCGCCCGCTGTACTCGTGGAAGCCCGACGACGGCAAGACGCCGGTGCCGGACCTCGCGGAGTCCGATCCCCAGATCTCGCGCGACGGCCGGACCGTCACGGTCAAGCTCCGCGACGGCGTGCGCTTCTCGCCGCCCGTGAGCCGCGAGGTGACGTCCAAGGACGTCAAGTACGCGATCGAGCGCGGCTTCTTCAACACCGTCAACAACGGCTACGCGGGCGCCTACTTCGGCGATCTGGTCGGCGCCGCGCCCGCCGCCGAGCCCGGCACGGAGATCAAGGGCATCCGCACGCCGGACGACCGCACGATCGTCTTCAAGCTCCGCCGCGGCAGCGGCGGCGTGCTGGCCGGCGCGCTCGCGCTGCCGCTCAGCGCGCCCGTGCCGGAGGAGTACGCGGCGAAGTTCGACAGGCAGAACCCGTCGGCGTACGGGCAGAACCAGGTCGCCACCGGCCCGTACATGATCGAGAACGACGCGGCGGGCAGGGCGATCGGCTACGAGGCCGGCCGCCGCATCCACCTCGTCCGCAACCCGAACTGGGACCAGGCGAGCGACTACAAGCCCGCCTACGTGGACGAGATCGAGATGCCGCAGGGCAACGACGACACCACGGTCGCGTCGCGCAAGGTGGTCGAGGGCCAGGGCATGCTGACCGGCGACTTCTCACCCCCGCCGGCGGTGCTGGCGCAGGTCGTCAAGCGCGAGAAGGACCAGCTCGTGCTCGTGCCCGCCGGCAGCGCGCGCTACGTGTCGATGAACACGACGGTGGAGCCGTTCGACGACATCGACGTGCGCCGCGCGGTGGTCGCCGGCTTCGACCGCGAGGCGATGCGCCTCGTGCGCGGCGGCGAGCTGGTGGGCGACATCCCGACCCACATGATCCCGCCCGGCATGCCCGGCTTCGAGGAGTCCGGCGGCTACGACGGCTTCGGCCTGGACTATCCAATCAAGATCGTGCGCTTCGATGCCCAGCGTCAGCAACCCATGCGCGACGAGCGCGGTTTCTGCATCGAATGCAGTGCCGACGAGCCCGGCGAGGTCATCGGCAGGATCGTGCGGGATTCGTCGAAACCCGGCGCGCGCTTCGAGGGCTATGCCAGCAAGGTCGAGACCGAGCAGAAGGTGTTGAAAGATGTGTTCAAGAAAGGGGACACCTGGTTCCGCACCGGCGACCTCATGCGCAAGGACAAGCTAGGTTATTTCTATTTCATTGACCGCATTGGCGATACGTTCCGCTGGAAAGGCGAGAACGTGTCGACCACCGAGGTGGAGCTCGCTCTCGGACGCTTCGACAGCGTCCTGGAAGCCAATGTCTACGGCGTTGCAGTCCAAGGCCGCGACGGGCGGGCCGGGATGGCGGCCATTGTCGCAAAGGACAATCTCAACCTGACGGCGCTTCGCGACCATCTCGCCCAGCTATTGCCGGATTACGCGCGTCCGGTATTCCTGCGCATCCGCCGGGACATCGATGTCACGGCCACGTTCAAGCAGAAGAAGGTCGATCTCGTGCAGGAAGGGTTTGATCCCGGCGGTAGTCCCGATCCGATCTACTTCAATGATCCGCAAAGGAAGGCCTTCGTGCGCATCGACCCCGATCTCTACCAGGAGATCAATGCGGGCAAGATAAGGCTGTGATGAGCGAACCGGGCCTGGGCGGTGTGGATGTCGATCCCAACGAGGTGCTGACATTCTGGCGCGCCGCCGGACCGGACAAATGGTTCAACAAGGACGCCGCCTTCGATTGCGAGATCAAGTCGCGCTTCCTGGCGCTCTGGGACGCCGCCGGCGGCGGCAAGCTCGCCGGTTGGGAAGAGACGCCGGAGGGTGCGCTGGCTCTGGTCATCGTGCTCGATCAATTTTCACGCAATATGTTCCGCGGGCTCGCCCGCAGCTACGAGGCCGACCTGCTCGCCCGCGCCGTTGCCGATCGGGCGATCACTCGAGGCTTCGATCTGGGGCTTCCTCATCCGGAGCGCCAGTTCCTCTATCTGCCGTTCATGCATTCGGAGCATCTGCCGGACCAGGAGCGCTGCCTCGCGCTGGCGCGCAGCTATGGCGATGATGAATTTTCCAAATATGCTGTCGAGCACGCCGGCATCATCCGCCGTTTCGGGCGGTTTCCTCACCGCAACGCCATTCTCTGCCGCCGTACGACAGCCGAGGAGCAGGCCTTCCTCAACGGCGGCGGCTTCGCCGGTTGACGCAAGGCCTATGCGTCGCGCCGGCAGTTCGGTAGCATCATCCCGGTCGGGCTTGCTCCCTCCATCGGCGCGGCAAGGAGGCCACAATGTCGAGGTTTCATTCGGTCGCCCGGATTGCAATCCTCGTCGCTTGCACCGCAAGCGCTCACGCCCAGACGCCGCAAGGCTATCCAGTCGATTATGCCAAGCTGATCGAGGCCGCCGGCAAGGAAGGCCGCCTCGTCGTTTACGCGACCACCGATGCCGCCGCCTCCAATCCGCTGCTGAAGGATTTCGCGGCCCTCTATCCCGGCGTCAAGGTCGACTATACGGATATGAACTCGACCGAGCTCTACAGCCGCTTCATCGCCGAGGTCGCAGCCGGCACCGGCACGGCCGATCTCTTGTGGTCATCGGCGATGGATTTGCAGCTCAAGCTCGCCGCCGAGGGCAGTGCTGCGACTTATCCATCGCCCGAGATCGCTTCGCTGCCGCAATGGGCGGTGTGGCAGAATCAGGCGTACGGCACGACCTATGAGCCGATCACCTTCGTCTACAACAAGCGGCTCGTTCCCGCCGCCGACGTGCCGCAGGATCACGCGGCGCTGCTTGCGCTCCTCGGCGCCAAGCCCGACGCCTACCGCGGCAAGATCACCGCCTATGACCCTGAGAAGTCGGGGGTCGGATTTCTTTTCGTCAACGAGGACGTCAAATATTTCCCGCAGGCTTGGGACCTGTTCCGGGCCTTTGGCAAGGTGGGAGTGAGGCTTTATCCCGCGGCCGGCGCCATGATGGAGCGCGTGACCTCGGGCGAGCATACCATCGCCTACGGAGTGTTCGGCTCATACGCGCTGGCGCGCTCGAAGAAGGTGCCGAACCTGGGAATTGTGATGCCGAAAGACTACACGCTCGTGACCTCGCGCGTCGCTTTCGTCTCGGCCAAGGCGAAGAATCCGAATGCCGCACGGCTCTTCCTCGACTATCTCCTCTCCCAGCGCGGACAAAACATCATCGCCAACAAGGCCGACCTCTATTCGCTGCGCGCCGACGTCACCGGCGAGGCGACCGTCAAGGGCGTGACCGATCTCATCGGCGACAAGGCGCGGCCGGTCGCCATCGACCGGGAGTTGCTCGCCAGTCTCGATGAAGGTAAGCGACTGGAGTTCTTGAAAAAGTGGCAGGCCGCGATGAAAGGGCAATAAATCCGCTCGCGGCCGGCGGTGCTGGCGCATATTTCGATGAGATTGAATCACAGCGTCGCCAAGGACGCGGCGTGCTCCCTCTCCCGTAGGGAGAGGGGTGGGGTGAGGGGTTTCGGCCTCTCCGCGGTTCCGTCGGAAGTCTGTGACCCCCTCACCCCCGCCCTCTCCCCAATCGGGGAGAGGGAGTCCCACCGCGCCTGTTGCACCGTTGTGCATCAATCTCGTCGAAAGCGCGCGTCGGAGGGGGCGTTCGCGTGACCATTCCCTTCACATTCTATCGCTTCGCCATCATTGCCGTCACCGCGCTCGTGGTGCTCGCTCCGCTCTCGCTCGTGTTCTACCAGAGCTTCCTGACCGCGCCGTTCTTTACATCGGGTGCCCGGCTCAGCCTCTCGGCCTACCGTTTCGTTTTTGCCGATGAAGATTTCGCGGTCGCCTTCGGCACCACGCTCCTCCTCGCCGCCTGCATGACGGTGATCGCGGTTCCGCTCGGCGCCGGCCTGGCCTTCCTGATGGTGCGCACCGACGTGCCGGGGCGGCAATGGCTCGAGCCCGTGATCCTGGTCCCCATCTTCGTCTCCGCGGTGGTGCTGGCGTTCGGCTACGTCGTCGCGCTCGGACCGGTCGGCATTCTCACTACCTCGTTCAGGCAATGGACCGGGGTGGTACCGTGGAACCTGTATTCGTTCCCTTTTCTGGCCGCGATTGCGGGGCTCACCCATGTGCCGCATGTCTATCTCTACGCCGCGGCGGCCCTGCGGGGTCTGGGCAGCGACGTCGAGGAGGCGGCCCGCACCGCCGGCGCGAATCCCTGGAAGGTCGCACTCGACGTGAGCCTTCCAATGGTGCTGCCGGCAATCCTGTTTGCCGGCGTACTGGTATTCTTTCTCGGCTTCGAGCTGTTCGGCCTGCCATTGGTGCTCGGCGATCCGCAAGGCTTGCTCGTCCTTTCGACCTATCTCTACAAGCTCACCAACAAGCTCGGCGTGCCGTCCTATCAGCTTATGGCGGTCGTCGTTGTGATCATCGTCGCAATAACGCTGCCGCTCGTGTTCATGCAGCGAATGCTGCTGCGCGAGGCGCAGCGCTACGTCTCGGTGCGCGGCAAGGCTGTGCGCTCCGCCCCGCTCAAGCTCGGCCGTTGGCGCTGGCCCGCGTTCCTCGCCATCGCGCTCTGGTTCGCCGTCACCGTGCTCATCCCGCTCGCCGGCATTACGCTGCGATCATTCGTCGAGACCTGGGGCGAAGGCATCGCGATCGCGGAGGTGCTCACCCTCGATCATTATCGCGAGCTGCTCGAATATCCCAACGTGGTGCGCGCCATGGTCAACACGCTCGGCATCGGGCTCATCGGCGGCGCTGCGGCAGTTGCCTTCTACACCGCCATTGCGCTTGCCATTCATCGCTGGCCGTCAGGCTGGACGCGTGCGGTCGATTATCTCGTCATGGTGCCGCGCGCCATGCCGGGATTGGTCGCGGGCCTCGCGCTGCTCTGGGTCTTTCTGTTTTTCAAGCCGCTCACCCGTTGCGCGAGACGCTGGTCTCGGTGTGGCTCGCCTATACGGTCGTGTGGCTCGCCTACGGCATGCGGCTCGTCTCCGGCACGCTGCTGCAAGTCGCTCCGGAGCTCGAGGAAGCCGCCCGCAGCACCGGAGCGAGTGAAACCCGTGTGAAATTCGACGTCACCCTGCCATTGATCCGCACCGGCATGCTGGCAAGCTGGCTGCTCATCTTCCTCATCTTCGTGCGCGAATATTCGACCGGCATTTACCTGCTCGGCCCGGGCACCGAAGTCATCGGCTCGCTTCTGGTATCGCTCTGGGGCACGGGCGCAATCGATCTCGTTTCGGCACTGTCCGTCGTCAACGTGGTCATGATCGGCGTGGGACTTCTCATCGCCATCCGGCTCGGAGTGCGTCTCCATGGTTGACCTCACCGTCAATGATCTCGCGCTCCGATATGGCGAAAGCGAGATCCTCAAGGGCGTTTCGGTCACGCTGCCGGCGGGAAAGGTCGTCGCCCTGCTCGGTCCATCCGGCAGCGGCAAGACCACGTTGTTGCGCGCGGTCGCCGGTCTGGAGACGCCGTACCGCGGCTCCATCCGCATCGGCGACACCGTGTTGTATGACGCTGCCACGAACATCGAGCTGCCAGCCGAGGCGCGCGGGCTCGGCCTGGTCTTTCAGTCCTACGCGCTGTGGCCGCACCGCACCGTCTTCGACAACGTCGCCTATGGTCTCAGGCTGCGCCGCGTCTCCGCGGCGCAAGTCAAGACGCGCGTCGAGCACACGCTCGGCCAGATCGGGCTTGAGCATCTGGCCGAGCGCTATCCGCACCAGTTGTCCGGCGGCCAGCAGCAGCGCGTCGCGCTGGCGCGTGCGCTCGTGTACGAGCCCGCCGTCATCCTGCTCGACGAGCCCTTATCCAACCTTGACGCAAAGCTGCGCGAGGAGGCCCGCGCCTGGCTGCGGGCGCTCATTGTTTCCCTCAATCTTTCGGCCTTGCTGGTGACCCACGATCAGATCGAGGCGATGGCGATCGCCGACCGCATCACGTTGCTCAATGGCGGATGCATCGAGCAGCAAGGATCGCCGATCGATCTCTATACCGAGCCGTCCACCTTGTTCGCCGCCGAATTCATGGGCAGCAACAATCGGCTCGACGGCACCTTGGTCGAGAACGCGGACAAGCGCGCGGTGATCGAGGTCAAGGGGATGCGGCTGGAAGGTCTTGCCCGTACCACCGCGGCCATAGGAGACAAGGCGACCGGGGTGATTCGGCTCGAGAAGGTGATGCTCGGAGGCGGACCGGGCCCGAACCGGATCCCCATGACCCTCAAGACCCAGATGTATATCGGCGAGCGCTGGGAGCTCCTCTTCGTCAAGGACGAGCTCGCCGTGCGCACCTACATGGCGGCGCCGCTCAAGCACGAATTTTATCACGTCGAGTTTCCGCCGCACGCGCTGTGGATTTTCTGAGCGCTATCGCCAGATCGTTTGGGCGGCCTCGACCACCAACCGCAGCTTGGCGCGCTGGTCCGCTTCGCTCAGCGGATTGCCTGCCACCGTGCTCGCGAAGCCGCATTGCGGGCTGATCGCCAGGCGATCGAGATCGATATGCCTGGCCGCCGCATCGGCTCGGCGCTGCAGCTCATGCATGCTTTCGAGCATGGGCGTCTTGCTGCTGATCAGGCCGAGCACGACGCCCTTTCCGCCCGGCACGAAGCGAAGCGGTGCAAAATCCCCCGCCCGCGGCGTGTCGTACTCGAGCAGGAAATGATTGGCATTGGTGCCGGCGAAGAAGCGTTCGGCGACGAACTCGTAGCCGCCGGCGGCGAGATAGCGCCCGCGAAAATTTCCGCGGCACATGTGCACGCCGACGATGACGTCGGCCGGACAAGCCGCGAGCGCGCCGTTGATGGCATCGACGTAGCGGTCGACCAGCGCATCGGGATCGCCACCGGCGCGCTCGACCCTCGCCCGGATCGCGCCATCGCACAGGAGAGCAATAGCGAATTCGTCGATCTGGATGTAGCGGCAGCCGGCGCGCACGAGCTCAGCGATCTCTTTCCGATAGACCGCGACGAGATCGGCGAAGAAACGCTCGCCGTCGGCATAGACGTTGCGGTCGGCAAAATCCGAGAACCGGAAAAAATGCATGGTCGACGGCGCCGGCAGCGTGATCTTTGCGGTAACCCGGGTGGCATTGCGCAAGAACTCGAGCTCGTCGAGAGCGAGCGGATGCGTGCGCTGCAGCGGTGCGGTCGCATAGGGCGCAGTGAACTCGAATTCCTCCCCGCGATCGTCGCGAAACTTGAGCAGCGCGGGACGGATCGTAAGGCCGGCAGTGCGTTCCACGAACCGCCCCCAATAGGAGCCGCGGCGGAATTCACCGTCGGTCACGACGGCGAGCCCGATCTCCTCCTGCATGCGCACTGCCGCGCGGACGCATTCGTCCTGGATGCGCGCGAACTCGCCGTCTGCGATCTCCCCGCTGGCATGGCGCCTGAAAGCCTGACGCAATAGCGGCGGCCGGAGCAGGCTGCCGACATGGTCGGCGCGAAACGGCGGGCGGCCGCGCGGGCGTGTGTTCATGGCTCCAGCATCATTGCTCTCATTATAGCGAATTCGATCGGCACCGCACCGCGATCTTTCCCCCCGACGTTTTGCGCCCACTATCGAGTTTCACGCTCTCTCGGGATATAAGAACGGTGCTGAATGCCATGACGACCGCGAACAGAAGGCTCGAAGCGATGTTGCAGGGAAACCTCGTGAAGGGAATGCTTGGCGGAACCGGTGCCGCGATCGTGTCCGTTGCCGTGTCCGCTGTCTTGCGCGCTGTCTTGCGCACGGTCTTGGCGGTCGCGGCAATGACCGCCGTCGCGCACGCGCAGGAGGCCTATGTCATCGGTGTCACGGGAGCGATGACCGGACCGCCGGCCAGCACCAATGCCCCGCCGATCGAGGGCTTGCGCCTCTACGTCGAGCGGCTCAACAGGCTGGGCGGCATCAACGGCAAGAAGGTCCAGCTCAACATCCTGGATGACCAGGCCGAGCCCTCCAGGGCCGCGGCCAATGCCAAGCGGCTCCTTACCCAGGACAATGTCACCCTGCTGATCCTTTCGAGCCTGTCGTCGACCTACGCCCCGGTGGTGGCTGAGACGAAGCGGGCCAATGTGCCGTTGCTGTTCATGGGCGCGGTCTGCCCGAAGGAAGTCTACCCGCCCGCCGAGGCGCTCCAGTTCTGCACCACCGCCTACGCCGGCGGCTATGACAGCCGCGCGACGCTCGCCTTCATCAAGGAGACGGCGAAGGAACCAGTTCGAACTCGGCCTTGCCGCCATGGCAATCCCGCTGTCGCGCGGCGAGATCGATTACGCCGAGGAGAAGTCGAAGGCCATGGGCATGACACCGGTCGACAAGGAGGTGATTCCGCCGCCGACCGCCGATTACACCCCATTCGCCACCAAGCTCAAGGACGCCAACCCCAACTGGGTGTTCTCGTGGGCGCCGTGGGTGACGCAAGTCAAGACCTTCGAGGCGCTGCGCCGACTTGCGTGGCAAGGCGATTACATCGCCTGGTCGCATATCGAAGCGGAATCCGAATTGGCGCGGGTGAAGGATCCCAAGCTGTACGTGATCGGGGCGAACTCGCTGTTCAAGGACAACCTGCCGGTGCACAAGGAGATCGCGGACGAGGTCAAGAAGGGGAGCGTGCAGTACCCCGCCGAGCAGATGACCGAAGGCTGGATCGGCGGACTGGTGCTCGAAGCGGCACTCAAAGCGGCAGGCTGGCCGGCGGACGCGGGCAAGCTGCGCGCTGCACTGGAGAGCGTGAAGGTCGACACCAAGGGCCTGCGCGGGGGGCCGATCGAGTGGAGCAAGGAAAACCATTTCCGCGCCCGCCAGCACTATCGCGTCTATCGCTGGGACGAGACCAAGGCGGCGATTGTGCAGGCCAAGGACTGGACGTCGTACGATGTCAGGTGATCGGGAAACAGGAATCAGGAGTGAGGGTTGCGAAGTCAGGGCGACCGTTCCTGAAATCCTGATGCCTGGCGGCTGACGCCCGATTACTGATTACCGATCCCTGACATGGCCAGCGGCTATTTTCTCACCAGCTATGCTCAGGATCTGGACCTGGTCACAACGCGCTTCCAGCGTGCGTGGCTTATCGCGTTCACGCTCGTGCTGCTCGCTTTTCCGCTCATCGCCTCGCCTTTCCAGCTCGACCTCGCCTGCCAGGTTTTTCTCGCCTGCATCGGCTCGCTCGCGCTGATGCTGCTCACGGGCTATGCCGGCCAGATCTCGCTCGGACATGCCGGACTGATCGCGGCGGGCGCGTTCACGGTTGGCATTCTTTTTCGTGAGTTGAATGCGCCGTTCTGGGTCACGCTGCCGGCGGCGGGCGTCGTGGGGGCCCTGCTCGGAGTGATCTTCGGGCTGCCGTCGCTGCGGCTGCGCGGACTTTATCTCGCGGTCAGCACGCTCGCTCTGCATTTTGTGGTGATCTATGTCGGCGGCGAATACGAGACGCGGCGCGGTTTCTCGACCGGCATCGTCATCGACCCGCCGAAGCTCGGCAATGTTTCCATCAGCGACGGGCGAGCGTGGTATTTCATCCTGCTGGTTGCGGCGGCCACGACGCTGCTCCTTTGCCTCAATCTCCTGCGCGCACGCACCGGACGAGCCTGGCGCGCGATACGCGCGCATGAAACCGTCGCCGAGGCGCTCGGCATCGGGATCGCCGCCTACAAGCTTCTCGCCTTCGTCATGAGCTCGGCCATCACCGCCGTCGCCGGCGCGCTGTTCGCGTACTATCGCGGCTTCGTCTCGGTCGAGGCGTTCTCGCTCTTTCTCACCATCCAGTACGTCGCCATGGTCATCGTCGGCGGCATGGGCTCGCTCCTCGGCGCGCTCCTCGGAGCGGCTTTCATAACGCTGTTTCCCTATGTGATCGAAAGCGCGCTGCTCGCATTGCCGGGGGCGCAGCGCTTTGCCGGCTTGCTGTTCGCGGTCAACTACGCCGCCTTCGGGCTCGTCATGATTCTCTTTCTTGTCTTCGAGCCGCTCGGGCTCGTCGGAATCTGGCATCGCGTACAGAGCTATTTCGTGCTCTGGCCGTACAAGCATCGCGTGGCCGCGGGAACGCGCCGATGACGCTCCTCGCCGTCAGCAAGCTCGAAGTCGTCTATCACCGCAGCATCACGGCCGTGCAGGGCATCACGCTCTCGGTCGAGCCGGCGCAGATCGTCGCGCTGCTGGGCACCAACGGAGCCGGCAAGACCACGACGCTGCGGGCGATCTCGGGTTTCCTCGGGCTCGACGACGCACGCGTCACGCAAGGCGCCATCATGTTCAACGGTGAGCGCATCGAAAATCGGCCGCCCCACCACGCCACCGCGCGGGGCATCGTGCTCGTCCCCGAGCGCGACAAGGTGTTCCCCAATCTCACGGTGGCGGAGAACCTCATCGCGCCGGTCCCGCGCGGCACCACGGCTGCCGAGCAGCGGCGGCGCGAAGCGCTCGTCTATGCGCTCTTTCCCCAACTCCGGGAGCTGCAGAACCGGATCGGCGGCCTGCTTTCCGGCGGCGAGCGGCAGATGCTGGCTTTGGCGAGTGCCATCGTCTGCGCTCCGCAATTGCTGCTGGTCGACGAGCTTTCGCTCGGATTGGCGCCGGTCGTGGTGAACGAGCTCCTGCTCCGGCTGATCGAGATCCGCCGCGAGCTCGGCATCGCGATCCTGATCGTGGAGCAGAGCGCCGCGGTCGCGCTGGAGATCGCCGATTACTGCTACGTCATGGAGAACGGAAAGATCGTGCTCGACGGCACCGCCGAGCGGCTGCGCGGTCACCCCGACGTCGAGGAGTTCTACCTCGGGCGCAAGAGCGGTGAGCGGCGCAGCTACCGCGAGATCAAGCAATATCGCCGTCGCAGGAGATGGTATGGTTGAGCTTGAGATCGACCGCCTGTCGCTGCGCTTTGGCGGCCTAGCCGTGCTCGACCGAGTCTCGTTCGCGGTGGAAAAGGGCGAGTTATTCGCGCTGATCGGCCCGAACGGCGCCGGCAAGACCAGCGTGCTCAACTGCGTGAGCGGCATCTATCGCGGTGCAGGCGAGATTCGATTCCGCGGCGGCGATATCGCCGGACGCGCACCGCATGAGATTGCGCGATTGGGGCTCGCTCGAACTTTCCAGCACAGCGAGCTGTTTCCGCAGATGTCGGTTCTGGAAAATCTATTGACCGGGCGGCATGCGCGCATCCGCAGCAACCCGATGGCCGAAATGCTGTTTCTCCCGGCCGTCCGGCGCGAGGAAGTGCGCCACCGCGAGGCGATCGAGCGCATCATCGAGCTGGTCGAGCTTGAGCGCTATCGCCATGCAGGGGTGGCCGGGCTCCCGTTTGGCATCCAGAAGCTCGTGGGATTTGCACGCGCGCTCGCGCTCGAGCCCACGGTCCTGATGCTGGATGAGCCATCGGCCGGGCTCAACCGCGACGAACGCGAGGACCTGGCGCGATTCATCCTACGTATCAAGGATGCCCTCGGCATGACCCTGATCTGGATCGAGCATGACTTGCAGATGGTGGCCGATCTCGCCGACCGCATTCACGTGCTGGATTACGGGCGGACGCTGGCGGAGGGACCGCCAGGCAAGGTCCTGCATGACGCGCGCGTCATCGCCGCTTATGTCGGCACCGTCACGCGCTGATCGTTGCCCTCGTCCCAACCCCCTCGGCCGAGTCCGGTGCCAGGCTCGCCTGAACGAACGAGGCAAGCAGGTCTGTCCAACTGAATGTTAACGGTTCCTTGCTACGGCTCCTCTCGCAAGACCCCGCGGCTGGGAATTGGGCGCCGCGAGCCCGCGGAGGCGCGTTTGGCACTGACCGGTTCCAAAGAGTCATCTCCCCTGCAACCGCGGTTGGCGCTCCCGAGCGCCTGGTCACGGCTCAAGGCACGCGTGCTCGACGCCGAGCACCTCCTGGTGCAGCGCCTGGCCGGGACGGTGTTTCTGATCCGCGTTGTCAGCGCGCTGCTCGCATTCGGCTCGCAGGTGCTGTTGGCACGTTGGATGGGCAGCTTCCAGTTCGGCATCTATGTGTATGTCTGGACCTGGGTGCTCCTCCTCGGGCAGGCGATTGATCTCGGACTCGGGACCGCCGCGCAGCGTTTCATCCCGGAATACCGCCAACGCAGCCTGCTGGCCCTTCTGCGCGGATTCGTGTCCGGAAGCCGATGGCTCGCGATCGCCATCGCCATCGCCATTGCCGCGCTTGCGGCCGGCGCCGTGCGCCTGATCGAGCCCTGGCTCGACGACTACATGGTCATCCCGCTCTATCTTGCCTGCATGGCCCTGCCCGCCTACGCACTCACCAATGTCCAGGAGGGCATCGCGCGCAGCTACGACTGGGTCGGGCTCGCGCTGATGCCCGGCTACGTCGTACGCCAGCTCCTGCTGACGACATTGATGGCGGCAGCGTATCTTGCGCAGCTGCCGATGACCGCGATGACCGCGATAATCGTCGCCGGCGTCTCGATCTGGCTGCCGACACTGGGGCAGCTTCTGGTCGTCAACCGGCGGCTTTCCGGCCGCATCGAACGGGGACCGAAAGCCTACGATTTCAAGATTTGGCTGCTCACCGCGCTGCCGATCCTGATGGTCGAATGCTTCTATTCTCTCCTCGCCTACTCCGATGTCCTAGTACTTCAGTATTTTCGTCCGCCCGACGAGGTCGCCATCTACTACGCCGCCGCGAAGACGCTCGCGCTCGTCTCCTTCATCTATTATACCAACCTTCACGGACCTTGACTGATGGCAGTCCAGCCTCGTGTACCGATGGAGGCGATGCGACCGTGCTCGGCAGTGAGCTTGTTCCAAGCTGAGCCGGACGCCTCGACAACAGCGTCGTAGTCGCGGAACACGCGATTTGAGAGATAGCTTTGGCGCAGATACTGCCAAATGTTCTCGGTCGGGTTCAGCTCCGGGCTGGCGGGCGGCAGATGCAGAAGGCTGATGTTGGCCGGCACGTGCAGCTTGCGCGTTGTGTGCCAGCCGGCTTTGTCGAGTGTGAGTACCGCGTGCGCGCCCACCGTGACGCGGCGACTGATTTCGTTCAAATGATGCTGCATGGCTCCGGCATTGGCAAAAGGAAGCACAAGCGCGGCACCCATGTCGCGCGCCGGACAGATCGCGCCGAACAGATAGGCGTTGGCATAACGCTGATCCTTCGGCTGGCGCGGACGCGTCCCCTTCTTGGCCCACTGGTAGACCAAGCCGTTCTTCTGCCCGATCCGCATTTCATCCTGGAACCAGATCTCGATCGGGGATCCAGCCAGGCGTGGCTTGCCCGCTAGCGCCTCAGCGACGCGCGTAGGAAAGTTTTTTTAAAAGCCTCAATGGTTTGCGGGTCCTGCTTGGGATGCTGGGGGCGCGGGCTCACGTGCGCAAAGCCGAGCTCCTTGAGGATGCGGCCAATCGACACTTCATCCAGATCAACATCGAAGCGCTCCATGATGATGCGCCTGAGATCAACGCATCGCCAACGCACGACGCCATCGGTGGCGGGATCAGGTTTGGATTCCACGATCCGCTTCAACTCTTGCTTTTGTTCGAGCGAGAGCTTCGGTGTAGGGCCGGGAGCTTTGCCGTTGATGAACCCCTCGGGACCCTTCTCGTTGAAGCGGTGCACCCAGTCTCGCAGCGTCTGGCGGTCCATTGCTCCAATCTCTGCGGCAGCTTCACGGCTCATCCCGTCGAGCACCGCTGCAAGCGACAATAACCGCCGCGCCTGCCCAGCATTCTCTGACCGCTTCGCCAAAAGCCTCAACTCGTCCGCACTCAAGTCCTGGCGCAATGGTACCGCTGCACCCATGGCCCCCTCGCGAATCATCTCTCCGCTCGCCACGCATCGAATCACAGTTCAAAGGGCGGGGGTATCTTTGCGGCGAAAAAGTCATCCTCCATGAACTTTGGTATTACTCGGTGTCGGCGACGACCGCGCATCGCTTCAGCGGCTATTACATCACCGGCGATCGCAAGGGATTGTCCGCCTTCATCGCTCAATCCATCAAATGGACGTTCTGGCCTTCGCTTGCGGCCACCGCGCTGTTGCTGCTCTTCGGCCGCCCGATCCTCGGCTTGTTCGGCCCGCAGTTCACCGAGGGCTATGAGGTCATGTTCATCCTCGCGGCCGGGCTGCTGGCGCGTGCCGCCATCGGGCCGATCGAGCGGCTGCTCAGCATGCTGGGCGAGCAGCGCATCTGCGCGCTGGTCTATGCATTGGCTTTCGGCGTGAACATCGGCCTATGCTTTGCTCTCATTCCGCATTTCGGGATGGCCGGCGCGGCAGGCGCGACGGCGAGCGCACTGTTGATCGAATCCATCCTGTTGTTCATCGTGACCAAGACCCGGCTCGGCTTCCACGTTTTCATCTGGGGCCGCGCGGAGCGCTGAACCGTGCATGGCACCGTCGAACCCACGTTGCGCGTCGAGTGGCGCCCGCTTGGCGAGCTCGGCCCGGTGCTGGCCCAGTGGCGCGAGCTCGCTGACCGTGCGATCGAGCCCAACGTCTTCTATGAGCCTTCATTCGCCATGGCTGCGGCGCCCGTATTCGGCGCCGGCGCCGGCGCCGGACTGGTCTGGTCGCGCGCCGCACCGGCGCGCCTGCTCGGATTTTTTCCCGCGCGCGTGGAGCGCCACCGCTATGGCATCGCGCTGCCGGTGCTGGCGGGATGGACGCATCCTTACGCTCCGCTCGGTTCGCCGCTTGTCGATCGGGCGTTGAGCGACGGCGTGATCGGTGCCTGGCTCGATCACGTCGCGCGCGATCCGCAGCTTCCGAAGGTCCTGCTGCTGCCCTATCTGCCGGTCGAGGGACCGCTGGCAGGCGCGCTCGATGCGGCCGTAGCGCGGCGCGACGGCAGGAGCGCCTTCTTCGCGCGCCACGCCCGCGCGCTGCTTGCCCCGATCGACGCACGCGAGACCTATCTCGAACGTGCGATTGATCGAAAGAAGCGCAAGGAGCTGCGGCGCCAGCGCAAGCGGCTCGCCGACCACGGCAGCGTAACCTCGACCGATGCGAGCGCGGCATCGGCTGTCGCGTGCGCGCTCGACGATTTCTGCTCGCTCGAAGCACAGGGTTGGAAGGGTCGCGCCGGAACCGCCGTCCGCTGCCGCGGCGCTGTTGCGCAGTTCATGGGAGCCGCCGTGACCGCGCTTGCGGAAGAAGGCAAGGCGCGGATTGCGCGGCTATGCGTCGATGCGCAGCCGATCGCCGCCATTGTGACCCTGCGCAGCCAGGAAACCGCCTGGTGCTGGAAGATCGCCTATGACGAAAGCCGGGCTCGCTCCTCGCCGGGGGTGCAGATCCTCCTCGACGTGACGGAAACCCTGCTGCGCGACCACACCATCACCTGTGCCGATTCCTGCGCCACCTCGGGCCACCCCATGATCGATCATGTCTGGCGCGAACGTCTCGTGCTTGCAGACCGCCTGATATGCCCGGATCCGGGAGGAGGGCTGCACTTTGGCCTGGCATGTTGGCTCGAAGGCTTGCGGCGCGGCGCCTTCGAGGCTGCGAAGGCGGTGCGGGACGTGGTGCGGGCCGGCAGGGAGCGGTAGCGTAATCGACCTTCGCTGATGCGCCTGATCTGATGTGCCCCACGAACTGCGAACTGATTTACGCCTGCCGGCGCAACAACCGCCGGATCACCTTGCCGGTGGTAGTCATCGGCATCTGCTCGATGAACGCGACCTCGCGCGGATATTCGTGCGCGGAAAGCCGCGTCTTGACGAATGACTGGATGTCGGCGGCAAGCGCGTCCGACGGATGGTGTCCCGCTTTCGGCACGATGAAGGCCTTGACGATCTCGGTGCGCATTGGATCGGGCTTGCCCACGACGGCAGCAAGGGCCACCGCGGGGTGCTTGATGAGACAATCCTCGATTTCGGTTGGACCGATACGATAGCCGGACGAAGTAATGACGTCGTCATTGCGGCCGATGAACTGTATGTAGCCGGCGCCATCGCGCACGCCCTGATCGCCCGTTGTCATCCAGTCGCCGATGAACTTGTCTCGCGTCGCCTCTCGCTGTCCCCAATATTCCAGGAACATCACGGGATCGGGGCGCTGGATCGCAATCTCCCCCGCTTCATCCGGTGCGCATGGCGAGCCGTCCGGCCGGATCACCGCCACTACGTGGCCGGGCACCGGCTTGCCGATCGCGCCCGCCCGCGATACCCCGATCCCCGCGCAAGAGGCGAGCACCAGATTGCATTCGGTCTGGCCGTAGAATTCGTTGATGGTCAGACCGAGCGCGGATCGCCCCCACTCCAAGGTCTCGGCACCCAGCGCCTCGCCGCCCGAGCCCACAGAGCGCAGGCGGATCGCTGCGCGCGGGCCGCCCGCCGAGCGCATCATGCGAAGCGCCGTCGGTGGAATGAAAGCATTGCGCACCGCCATTTTTGCGATCAACGCGAACGCCTCCTCCGGTTCGAACTTCTCGGTTTTATGCGCCACCACCGGCACCCCATAATGCAATCCGGGGAGCAGCACGTTGAGCAGCCCGCCGGCCCACGCCCAGTCCGCCGGGGTCCAGAACCGATCGCCCGGCTGCGGCAGGAACTCGTGCGGGAATTCAATGCCGGGAAGATGCCCGAGGAGCACGCGATGAGCATGCAGCGCGCCCTTGGGCGGGCCGGTCGTCCCCGAGGTGTAAACCATCAGCGCCGCCTGCTCGCTCGTGGTCGCCGCCGGAGTGAACTCAGACGCCGCGCGCGCCAGCAAGGCGTTGAATTCCTGGCGCGCCGTCGGCTGCTCCATCGATCGACAAGACGAGATCGAGTCCTGGTCCCGTTTCGCGCAGCGGCGCGAGATTGGCCAAGCCGCGCGCATTGGTGATCAGCACGCGCGCCCCGGAATCCACGAGCCGATACGAGATCGCCTCGACGCCGAACAGCATGGCGAGCGGCAATGCGATGGCGCCGAGCTTGTAGATGGCGATATGGCTCATCGGCCACGGCCGGCATCTGCGGCAGCAAAATTGCGACCCGGTCGCCGCGCCCGATGCCGTGGGCGGCGAGCACATTGGCGAGGCGATTTGAGCTTTCCCGCAACGCGCCATAGCTCACCTCCTCGACGAGACCGTCGGAGCGCAGGTCGAGCAGGGCGGTGCGGTGGGGCTCGCGTTCGGCCCAGCGGTCGCAAATGTCGAAGCCGATATTGTAGTGCTCAGGTATCCGCCAGCGAAAAGAGCGGCAGAGCGCCTCGTAGTCGCGCGCACCGGGAAGGACAGGAGGGGCGAACATCGGCGCGCTGTGATTTAATCTCACCAAAAATACTGTAGTCAGCAGCGGGGCGGGGGTCCAGCATCGCATGCAGCCCGGCCGTACCAGCCGTGACGCGACGCGCTGCGCTGGACGATGCAGGGGTATTCCATGCGGGAATGCGAGCCCGGCGCTCCCGTTGGGGTTGCGCCCTTGCGTCTCCTCTGCCAGCCGCTAAACAAATCCACTGCACGCCAGAGGGGCAAAGTCGCTCGATGAGCCAGGAGCCGAGCGCGCACGCTGCCGCCAGAAGAGACATCCATTATCGGCTGCTCATCCCATTTCTCATCCACGTGACGCTCGTCCAGACGCTGATTTTGATCATGCGGATCACGACCTCGTATCGCACGATCGAGCTCGGCCTTCCCGTTCTCTGGATCGGCATCATTGCCGCCGGATTTGCCATCGTACCCGCCTTTACCGCCCTTGCGGTCGGGCGATGGATCGACCGCGGCAACGATGCTCAGGCGTGCTGGATCGGGGCAGCGCTGGTATTCACGGCATGCATCGGCTTCTGGGCGTGGCCGCAGTCAGCGCTGCACCTATTGTCCTTCAGCGTGCTGCTCGGCTTCGGTCACATGTTCTGCATGGCCGGACACCAGATGCTCGCGGTGCGCACCGGCGGGACGCGCAGCCGGGAAAGCGTGCTCGGCTATTACATGGTCGCGGCTTCGGTCGGACAGGGATTGGGGCCATTTGTCGTGGGCTGGCTCGGAGGATCGGCCGCGCTCCCGCCGACGCAGGAGCTGTTTGCCATCGGTCTTCTCGCCGCGGCCATCAGCGTCATCATTGCGCTCTTGATCTCGCCGGAATCGAAGCGAGCGCCGGTGCGCGCAGCCGCAGAGCTCATTCCCGTCGGGCACCTGTTGAAGATGCGCGGCTTTCCTGCGATCATGGTTTCGAGCGTGGTGACCGTGACGGCGCTTGATCTCCTGGTGATCTATCTGCCGGTCCTGGGCGCGGAACGACACATCGATTCCAATAGCATCGGCCTTCTCCTGACCGCACGCTCCATCGCCGCGCTCGTCTCGCGCGCATTCTATGCCCGGCTGATCTTCGCCATTGGTCGCACGCCGCTCACGCTGACCAGCATGCTGGGAAGTGCCGCGGGTTTTCTCGTCCTGGCGATACCGTTGTCGCTGCCGACGATGTATGCGGTTCTGCTCGGGCTCGGCTTTGCCATGGGAATTGCCTCTACGCTGACCATTTCAAGCGTCGTGCATCTTGCCCCCGCCCACGCTTGCGGCACGGCGCTGACGCTGCGGATGACCGGCAATCGCGTCGGGCAGATCGTGTTCCCCGCGCTTGCCGGCCTGCTTGCCGCCGCAACCGGCGTTGCAGGCATTCTGCTCGCATTGGGCCTTGGCCTCGCCGCATCCGGGATTGCCGTGGCGATGCGCCAAGCGCCCGGCAGCGGGACCTGAACGCAGGACGAGGACAGGGCATGCGCGGTCCGATTCAGATTCGCATGGGAGGTTATGGCCCCGCGACCACCGGTTTCAGCCGCGCACTCAAATTCATCGGCGATCGGCTCGCGGCCGAGCTCGGCGACGGTGTCGACATCAAGTATGTCTGGAACATCATGGAGCTCGGCTATCGCGCCGAGGACATTCTGTGGCTGGTCGAGCACGGGTTGCTGACGCTCGGCTATCAGTCGTCGAGCTACCTGACGCATCGGGTGCCCGAGCTGGGCATAGTCGACCTGCCCTTTCTGTTTCCCGACACGCAAGCTGCGCGCGCGGCGATGGACGGCGTACTCGGTGAGATGCTCGCCGGCAAGATCGAGGAACGCGTGAATTATCGCATTCTTGGCTGGTTCGAGAACGGCTTCCGTCATGTTTCAAATCGGCTGCGGCCGGTGCACAGACCGGCGGATCTCGCCGGCATGCGCATCCGCGTGCTGCCAAGCAAGGTGCAGGCGCGCACCTTCGAGCTCATGGGCGCAATGCCGATGCCAATGGATCTCACCCAAGCCATCGAATTGATCAAGTCCGGCGCCATCGACGCGCAGGAGAACCCGCTGTCGAACACCGTCACCTATGGCGTGCACAGGTTCCACCGCTTCCACACCCTGACCAACCACTTCTACGTTTCGCGCCCGGTCTTCGTTAATCGCACCGCATTCGATGCCTGGCCGGACGATCTCAAGATCGCAATGCGAAGCGCGGTCGCAAGTGCGACGGCGTTGCAACGCGAGTGCCATGTCGAGGAGGAGAAGGACGCCCGCGAAGCAATCGCCCGACAGGGATGCGAGATCAGCGAGCTTACGAGCGCACAGCACGACGAATTTGCCTCCCTCGTGCAACCGCTGCGAGAGGAGGCGGCACGCACCTTCGGGGCAAGGCTGGTTGCACTCGCGGGCGCCGGCTCGACTCTCAACCCCGCGGGTCGACGGGCGCCGCGAGAATGAGCGCCCAGAACACCTTGTATTTCGACTTGGGGGCGTAGACTGCGGCAATGCCCATGCGGGTTGCGCCGTCCAGCAACATGTTGGCGCGGTGCGGCGGGGAATCCCGCCAGCCGGAGAAGGCTTCCGCCAGGGTATGGTAGCCGGCGCTGATATTCTCCGCCGCCGTCCTGGCGCGGTAACCGTGCGCCTTGAGCCGCTCGTTGAAGCCGCGGACGACATTGTGGTCAAGCGCGTCCCGGCTTGCCATGGCCTGCGCCTGCGCTTCGGCCAATTTCATCAGCTCGGGATCGATGCTCACCGCGGTGAGACCGTTGTTCGCGCGGTAGCCGGATATCATCGAGGCCGCCGTCGCGGCGTCAAGCTGCGCGCCTTTTTCCGCCATGTTGCGATAAAAGCTCGGCTGCCCGGTAGGCAGCTCGCGATCGCCGGCGCAGGCGGCAAGGACCGCAAGCCACGCAAGCGACGCAAGCGACGCGACGAGATGCAGACAACGGCGCACGCATGGGCGACAAGCCGTCATTTCGCCGACGCTTCAGTCCCCGGCATATCCATCTCCCCAGGCGGGGCCCGCGATGACAGCACCGGTCGCAAGCCCGCCGGATTACGAAGATCTTAAGGCTTTCTTAACCAGTGCTTAACGGCATAACAACGCCTTTCGCCCATACTTTACTCGTCCAGCGCCCGGATCATGACCGCGAACATGCTTGCCGCTCTGACGCAATCAATTACCGAGCACGACTGGCGCTTGATCGCCGCCGCGATCGCTTGCCTGGGTGCAAGCGTTCTCGCGCTCGGATGGTATCGCCGCTTGCGCAGGCAGAACACGCATCTCCTCACCGCACTCAACAACATGTCGGAAGGCCTGTGCATGTTCGACGCGTCCGCGCGCCTGATCCTGTGCAACGAGCGCTATATCGAGATGTACGGGTTGTCAGCCGACATCGCTAAGCCCGGCTGCTCGCTGCGCGAGCTGCTCGACGAGCGCAAACGGGCCAGCACCTTCGCCGGCGACCCTGATCAGTACATTGCCGAGGCGCGGGCGTCGGATGGGGGGATGAGACACAGCGTGCAAGACGTCAGGGAAATGACAGACGGACGCTTCATTTCCATTTCGAGCCGCCCGATGGCGGGCGGCGGTTGGGTGGCCACGCACCAGGACATCACCGAGCGGCGACGGCAAGATCAGCAGCGGGATCGCCTGGTTTCCCAAGAGCAACGCCGGGCCATGATCGAGGCGGCTATCGCAACATTCCGCCAGCGCGTGGAAGCAATGCTCAAGACCGTGGGTGACGGCGCGGTCGCGATGCGTGCGACCGCCGCCACGCTGTTCTGCATCTTCGCACAAGGCCTCCCAGCGCGCCGTCGGCGCCGTTCACAGCTCGAACGAGGCCTCGGTCAATGTCGAGATCGCAGCCTCGGCAGCGAACGAGATGTCCTCCTCGATCGACGAGATCAGCCGCCAGCTCGAGCAGACCAGCAAGCTTGTCGGCATTGCCGCCAGCGAGGCAGGTGCCAGCAATGACCAGATCGGCTCCCTGGCGCAGGCCGCTCAGAAAATAGGCGACGTCGTCAAGCTCATTCAGGATGTGACCGGGCAGATCAATCTGCTTGCGCTCAATGCCACCATCGAGGCCGCGCGCGCGGGCGAAGCAGGCCGCGGATTTGCCGTGGTAGCCTCGGAGGTGAAGTCGCTTGCGGTGCAGACGGGGAAAGCGACCGAGGAGATCGCTGCCCAGATCACCGGCGTGCAGACCTCGACCAGCGCGGCGGTCGAGGCAATCGGCCGTATCGTCGACCGCATGCAGGAGATCAATCACCACACCGCGGCCGTGTCCACGTCCGTGCACGAGCAGAGCGCCGCGACCGGAGAGATCACGCAGAACGTGACCAGCGCGGCCAACGGTACCAAGGAGATCGTTACCGCGCTGGGCGAAGTTGCCGGAGCCGCCGCCGAAACCCGCAGCTCGGCGCAGACGGTACTCGCAACTTCAGAGGCGGTGGAGAAGGCTGCCGACGACCTGCGCTTCGAAGTGGAAGGCTTCCTCAAAAAGGTGGCCGTCTAGACCCAGAGCGGGATGATTTTTCTTCGGATCACCATCCCGTTCTACTTCTTTGTTTGAGCATGATCTCTTCCGAAAACCGGCATCCACTTTTCGGGATCACGCCCTAGCGGATCGGTTCGTCCACCGGATCAGCCGCTCCCGCGATAGATCGCCGCCGGCTGTGCGAAGAAGCTTGCCAGAATGTGATAGCAGATGGCGTAGTTCTTCTGATGGAACGACGCGTGCGCAATCCCCGGCATGACGGCGAGTTGCTTGTCAGGGTTCGGCAGCTTCTCGAAGAATTTCACGAGATCCTGGAAGCTCGCGATGCCGTCGTATTCGCCGCGCATGATGAGCGTCGGCACCGTGATCCTTTCCGGATCGCAGACCGGCAGATTTGCGCACATGTCGACGTAGGTGCCGGTCGGCACGGAATCGTCGAGCTTGAGGATGGCGTCGGCGAACGCCTCGATCACCGCGTCGTCGGCGGTGCCGGGATGATCGCGCTCGAAGATCGAACGCACGAATTTGCGATCGATCGGACGGCGATTGCGGGCGCGGAACTCGGGCAACCGCTTGCTTCTCTCGGCGAGCGTGGGAGACCCCTCTCCGGTCCACACCATAGCGTCGAGGGCGAGTCGTGCCACCATTTCCGGATGGCGTTGCGCGAACAGGGCCGCGCGCAAAGCCCCCGATGAAATTCCGTAGATCAGGAGCGGCCGCTTGCCGCGCAGCTTTTCGATATAGCTGGCGGCAGCGAAGCAATCGTCGGCGCCTTGCGCAATCGGCGCATTGTTGTCGCGATCCTTGGTGGAGCGGCCATAGCCCTCCATGTCGGCGCACCAGGTGTCGTATCCGCGCGCAGCGAAGAAATCCATCACCGAGGAATCCGATCGACCTGGCACGTGCAGATCGAATGTCGGCTGCGAGGCCATGGACGATCCGTGCACGAACAAGATTCGCCCCGCCGGTCCGGAGGGATCGCCGGCATTCTTGTTCCACAGGAAGAGCTTCACCCCGCCGTCCTTGGTCGTCCAGTGCTCGGCGCCCGTGATCAGGGAGCGGCTTGTTCATGGCGGTTTTCTCAGTTCACTCCGGCTTGATGGCGTTCGCCTCGATGACCTTTGCCCATCTTTCGATCTCGGAACGCACATGCGACCCGAATTCCTCCGGGGTCATGATCACCGGCACGGCGCCCTGCTTTGCCCAGGCTTCCTTGATCTCGGGCCGCGCAAGCATGCCGTTGATTTCCCTGTTCAGGAGATCGACGATTGAACGCGGCGTTCGTGTCGGCACCATCACGCCGAGCCAGATGGTCGCTTCGTAGCCCGGCACGCCGGCCTCGGACATGGTGGGCACGTCGGGCAGGATCGCCGATCGCACCTTGCCGGTGGTGGCCAAAGCTCTGACCCGGCCGGCCTGGATCATCTGCACCATGGTCGGCACGGAATTGAACATCATCTCGATCTGGCCGCTGATGATGTCGTTGCGCGCGCCAGTGCTGCCTTTGTAGGGCACGTGCAAGATGTCGGTTCCGGTCAAATTCTTGAACAGCTCTCCCGCCATGTGATAGTTCGAGCCTATCCCGGACGAGGCATAGTTGAGCGCACCCGGCTTCGACTTCGCCAGCGCAATGAATTCCTTGACGCTGCTCGCAGGCACGGAGGGATGCACCACCATCACCAGTTCGGAGCTGAGCAGCGATGCCACCGGAACGAAGTCACGCATCAGCTTGAACGGCTTGTTTGGGACGAGCGTCTCGGTCGTGGTCTGCGTCGCCGAGATCATCAGCAGCGTGTAGCCGTCGGGCGGAGACTTCGCGGCCGCGTCCGAGCCGATGATGGTGCCGGCACCCGGCCGGTTCTCCATGACAAACGGCTGGTTGAGCCTCTTGTGCAACTCATCCGCCATCACCCGGGTAAAGACATCGGTCGGACCGCCGGCGCCGAAGGGAACGATCAATTTGACCGGCCGGGAGGGGTAGTCCTGCGCCGCGGACGGCGACGGCGGCACGACCAACAGGAATGCGGGAACGAGCAGCACCAGCAGTCGACCAAGCGTCATCATGAGCTGGCCCGAGTGCTCGTCATCATTGCGCCTTGATATTGGCTGCACGGATCACCTTTCCCCAGGTCTCGATCTCTACCCTGATCTGGCTCGCGAACTCCTCCGGAGTGCTCACGACGGGCTCGAAGCCGAGCGTTGCCAGGCGCTCCCTCATCTCCGGCAGCGCGATGATCTTGGCGATCTCACTATGGAGCAAGGCAACGATCTCTTTCGGCGTTCCGGCCGGCACGAGAACGCCCACCCAGCTGTCTCCCGCTATGTCGGGATAACCCGCTTCCGTCATGGTTGGCACATCGGGGAGAATTTGCGAGCGCGTCTTGCTGGTGACCGCAAGCGCACGCAGTCTGCCTTCCTTGATCTGCGGCACGGCGGGAGTGAGCGCGTTGAAGCCGATCGGCGCGTGGCCGGCGACCACCGCGGCGATCGCCGGGCCGCCGCCATTGAAAGGGACGTGCACGAGGTCGAGGCCCAGCGCCAGGCGAAACTGCTCGCCGGCGAGATGCGTCTGCGAGCCGGTGCCGCCGGTGGCGAAGCTGTATTTGGCGGAGCCTGCGCGGATGAGGGCAACGAGACCCTCGACGGTCTTTGCCAGTACCGACGGATTGATGGACAGCACGGTTGTCGAGGAAACTGCCAGCGTGACCGGCTCGAAGTCCCTGTAGGGATCGTAGGGAACCCGGTCGAAGAGGGTGGGATTCACGACGTAGGAGCTGAAAGCAAACAGGATGGTGTAACCGTCCGGCGCCGCCTTCGCCGCCTGCCCGGTCGCGATGTTGCCGGTGCCGCCGGTGATGTTATCGACGTAGAACTGCTTTCCGAGATTCTCGCCCAACTTCTGCGCGATGACGCGCGCGAAGACGTCGGTCGGCCCACCCGGCGCAAATCCGACGATCAAGCGCACCGGCCGCGCCGGATAGGCTTGCGCGCTTGCCGGTCGCGATAACGCGGGAAGCGCAACGGCGGCGACGCTTGCAAGCTGCAGGAACCAACGGCGGGGAAATTTCATTTGCGAGAGCCGCGCTGACTAATGCGCCCGTTCGTCTTGAATCAACTTGCGCAGGATTTGCTTGTATCGCACCGGTCCGACATCGATTGCAAGAATGACCGGATCGACCGACGTGTGCGCGGAATCGATCATCTCCTGTTGCGCTTCGATGACGGGGGCATCCTGCTCCTCGAATGCGAAGCGGCGGGTGGTCGATATCTTGTCCTGGATCTGCGCGTTCAACCGGTCATCCGCGGTCAGGACATTGAAGCGCACGGCCGTGAAGAAGTAATGGGTGGTCTTGTCGCTTTCCGGGGTGAGCATGTGGATGGCATGATAACCGGTCCCGCTCTCAGGGATCGCGCCCGGCATGCAAATCCCGGTCACGAGACGCAAATTGCTGGGGGGCATCCAGCGCATGCGGGTGAACTTGTCGACGCGACCCGGCGTCGACGGCATGAGAATGGCGAACAATCCCGGAGCAGCCGCATTGCCGGCGTGACGTCCGACGATCACGTCATCGCCGTCCTGCTCGACGGTGATCTCGGATTCGACCGTATCCGCATTCCCGAGAATTCCCTCGTGCAGATAGCTCGTGTGGCTCAAGTCGAGCAGATTGTCGATGATGAGCTCGTAGTTGGCGCGAATGGTAATTCGGTCCCGTTTGGTGGCATGACTTTCGGGAACGTTGTCGAGCACGCTGAAGTCCGGCACCTTGGCGGGATCGGGCGGCCGGTCCCCCATCCAAATCCAGATCGCCTTGTGCTTTTCCGTGACAGGATAGCTGCGGACGCGGGCGCGCGCAGGAATATTTCTTGCTCCGTGCGGGTTCAACACACAAGCGCCGGACGAATCGAATTCGAGCCCGTGATAAGGGCACCGGATGCGATCGTGATGAACGACCTTGCCCATATGCAACGGTGCGAAGCGGTGCGGACAGCGGTCCTGCAGTGCGGCGACATTCCCATCCGTCTTTCGATAAAGCACGATCGGCTCCTTCAGGATCGTGCGGCCCACCAACTGGCCATCGGCGACGTCATCGGACCACGCGGCGACATACCACGCATTGCGAAGGTACGTACCGCTGATCATTTTCTTCTTGCTGTCGAGAAGGTCGCAATCGAGCTCTGCTGCGGGGGTCATCGCGTGCTCTCCACCGCTGGATTATCTTTCGAGACTTCCGTGCTGGTCAAGGCGCCGCGCTCGTGGAACATTGGAAGGCGCCGCAGGCTGCTCGGGTCGAGCCAGATGCCATGACAGGTCGCCGGTTGAGCTCGAACGAGCTGCGCGCGCGCACCGCATGCGCGGGCGTCGCCGCGTTCGTCCTTTGCCTTGCCTTCGGGGTTGCCGCCGCCATCGGCGGGTCGACCCGGGCGTTGACACAAGCTGCGCAAGGATCGCCCGCAGGATTACCCGGCGCGGCCGGTTCGCTGGGTGGTCGGATTTCCCGCCGGCGGATCGTCCGACATCGTCGCGCGCATCTTGAGCGATTGGCTGGCGGAGCGCCTGGGCCAGCCGTTCCTGGTCGAAAACCGGCCCGGTGCCGGCAGCAATATCGCGACCGAGACGGTGATCAATTCACCGGCCGACGGCTACACGCTGCTCTCCGTCACATCCGCCAACGCCATCAATGCGACCGTGAACAAGAAGTCGCTGACCTTCGATCTGCTCAAGCAGATCGCTCCGGTTGCCGGATCGGCGCGCGGGCCGAACGTGATGGTGGTCCATCCTACGGTCCCGGCGGGGACCGTCGCCGAGTTCATCGCATACGCCAAGGCCAATCCGGGCAAGATCAACATGGGTTCACCGGGCATCGGCACGACCGGCCACATGGCGGGAGAACTGTTCAAGGCGATGACGGCCATCGACCTGTTTCACGTTCCCTATCGCGGGTCCGCGCCGGCGCTCACCGATCTCATCGGCGGCCAGATGCAGGTGATGTTCGACGCGATGATCACCACCTTGCCGCATATCCAATCGGGCAGGCTGCGCCCCCTCGGCGTCACCACGGCGACGCGATCGCAGGCGCTGCCCGACCTGCCGGCGATCGCCGAGACGGTGCCGGGATACGAGGCCGTCATTTGGTACGGCGTCGGCGTGCCGCACGGCACATCGACGGACATCGTCGGCAAGCTCAATCGTCAGATCAATGCCGGACTCGCTTCTGCGAGCATCCGATCGCGCCTTGCCGAGCTCGGCTCAACGCCGATCACGGTAAGCCCGGACGAGTTCGGCGCGTTCGTGCGATCGGAGACCGAGAAGTGGGAAAGGGTTATCAAGCTGTCCGGCGTCAAGGTGGAGCAATAGGCTGCCGTGGCACGCGCCGATCACCGTTCGCCGGCATGCGCGGTCAGCTTTGTGCGCAGCTGCGCCAGCGCTCCGGCGATCGGCTGGAACGAGAAGCGCACCACGTGCCGGCCGGGCGTAACCACCACGGCACGGAAGATCACATTGGCCTTGAGGATCTCGGTCTCGGCGGCATCGACGCGCGCCCGCCACCAGGGATGCCACACATCGTTGAGGAGAAGGATGCCTCCGGCGGGAGCATCGACCTCGACCGTCACTTCGGTGTTGGCATAGCGCAGCAATCGAGCGCTGCCGCCCGCGCCAGCGGCCGCGCCGGATGCGAACCCGGCGGGCGCGTGCTGCAGCAGCACGGTTCGGCGCGGATCGACATTCGGCCAGCCGCTGCGGACAAGCTCGTCGAAATCGGCCGCGCGCCAATCCGTCATCAGCATCACGCGCGGCAGCGCGCGCGGGTTTTCATAGACAAAGGCTTCCCTGGTGCGCGCGACGTAAGCGAGATCGCCCGGCTCGAGGGAAACGTCGATTTCCTCGACCGGCACACCGGTCGCGATGAATCTGACGCCGAGGAGGTCGGCAAAGGCCGAACGGTACGAGGGATAAAGCGGGGAGAACATGCGTTGCCTGGGGAGGGCGACGGTGTCCCCGGCGTGGGTCGCTTCCTGGAAGGCGCGCAGCCGCAGCGGATTGTGGCCGAGCACATGGTCGAAGCCCTGGGCGAGCGGGAGGTTCGGCCACTGATAGCCAATGCCGACGAGCTCGACACGGTCGCGCCGGTCCGGCGCTTCAGCCGCAGCGAGACGTGCCTTGAGGAGCCGCACGGTTTCATTCTGCGTGCCCTGACGCAGCGCGTCATAGCGTTGTGGCGGCAGCGCGGTCGAGACATGCGGAGCATTGCTCCACGCGAGGTCGACGGCCATGAACGCCGCGACGAGCCCGAGCGCGGCAACTGGCCAGCGCGCATTGAGCCTTCGCGTCACGACGAGCACCATGATCGCCGCGGTCGTGAACACGATCGCGGTTGCGATCGGAATGATTGCGGCAGCGGCGCCGACAACGGAATGAGCAAGCAACAGCGCGGCGGCAATGAGGATGAGGGGAGAGGCGAATTCGGCTGCGCGGCGGCAGCGGCGCGCCGGCGGCACCGTGCCGAGGAGCCAGCGGTGGACGAGATAGCCGGCGATCAACGCGACAAGCGCCACCAGCACGAAGCTTGCGTCGGCTGGCCGGCGAAAGAACGCAACCCCGGGCAGCACCTCGTACATCAGACGGAAAGCCGGCGTATAGCCGCCGAGCGCGTAGAGCAGCAGGAACGCCGCCGCAATGCTGAAGAAGCGGATCTCGCTCGCCCAGGCAAGGCCGCGGATGAGCCCGAGCCACAAGAGCACCGCGATGCTCAGCGCGCCGGCGTAAACGAGGCCCATGTTCTGGGAGAGATAAAGGCCGGGCCAGCCCCAGGCGGCATCCCAAACGGAGCTTTGCGGCGCCCAATAACTTTCATTGGCGCCCATGGCGCCGAAGAGATCGGCAAACACGAATTGCAGGAGATGGACGGGGTGGAGCGAGCCCGCGGCAGCCGATGCATAGCCGATCTCGGGTCGGTTGGATTCTCGCCGCAAGGAGGAGGGTCGCGATGACGGGCACGGCGGCGACGATCGACGCGGGCACGGCGGCCGCGACCAGCGGCTTCATGCTCGTGCGCATCCGCTCGAGCGGATCATGGCCCATCATCCAGTACGACACGACAAAGCCGGCCAGCACATAGAGCGACAACATGGCGACCTGATCGCGCCCGAGGGCCAGCAATCCGCCGAGCAGCCCGGCGCCAAATCCCGCTCGCCACGATGACCGCTCGAGCGCGCGGGCAAGCAGCCACAGCGCCAAGGGCAGATAGGCAAGGCTGACGACCTCGACGGTGTGCTGCATTCGTGCATTGGCGGATCCGCCGAGTGCAAATGCCATCGCCGCCACGACAGCACCGGCGGGATGCCAGCCGCGGTCGCGGAAGAACAGAAGGATTCCGAGGCCGCCGAGAAACAAATAAACGAATGTCACGGCGTCGAAGGCGTGCAAGCCGACTGCGGAGCTGGATGCGGCCAGGATCACATGCAGCGGCGAAAGCAAGAGCGATTGCGGATCGGAGATCAGCGGCCAGCCGGCAAAGACATTGGGGGTCCACCAGGGCCATTCGCCGCGAGCGATGGATCTCGCCAAGAACTGCACCGGCGGGAAGAACTGCGATTTTGCGTCCCACGGGATGGTCACCGCGCCGGACAGCCACGGCCAGGCCGGCAACAGGAATGCGAAAGCAAAAATCGCGATGGTGAGCGGCAGATTGCAAGGTCGGGAAGCAAGCGCGCCGTCCCCCCGGCTTTCAGCGGGAGAGCCTGCCGCGGACTTGTCCCGGGGTCGGCGGACAAAGCGAGCCAGGTGGGGGTTAACCGCAACGATATCGCGCATCCAGAGGACCCCACCCCGGCCACCCTCCCCAAAAGCGGACCCAAAACCGGAGGGGTGCAGTTTGTTTGTCAGCCACCGCTTAATCTTGCAGAATTGAGCGGACTGCAAGCGGCACGAACGAGTGCCGATCACTTGCGGTCTGCGTCATGGATGGACGAGCGCACCGGCCTTATCATGGCGAGGCACCGCAATGGAGCATCCATGACCACACCCATGCTGCCGCGCGAACGCTGCGAATTCTCCGCGATTGTCGACCGGCCGCCGCTCAAGCTGCCGGGCAGCGCGCGGCTCGTCTTCTGGACCATTGTCAACTACGAGGTCTGGGACATAGGACGGCCGATGCCGCGACAGGTGCTTCCTGCGCCGACAGGCGTGCCGTTGCTTCCCGACGTGCCGCACTGGAGCTGGCATGAATACGGCATGCGGGTCGGCGCCTGGCGCTTCTTCGAGCTTTACGAGCGGCTTGCCATCACTCCCACATTGGCCATCAATGCACGTACCTGCGAGGACTACGCCCGGGTCGCGCAGGAAGCAAAGCGCCTCGATTGGGAGTTCATGGGCCACGCCTACGATCAGGTGCCCATTCACAAGGTCGAAGACCAGGCCGGGATGATCTCACGCTCGCTCGACATCCTTGAGCGCTTCGGCGGCAAGCGTCCAGTGGGCTGGCTCGGCCCCGGTCTCACACAGACATTGGAAACTCCAGAGCTCCTTGCCGGCGCCGGAGTGAAATATATCGGCGACTGGGTCTATGACGACGAGCCGACGGTGATCAAGACCGCCTGCGGCCCGCTCGTGACCTTGCCCTATACGGTCGAGATCAATGACATCGCGATGATGATCGTGCAGCATCATGAGAGCGGGTATCTCGCACGGCGCGCGATGGATCAGTTCGATCGACTTTACGCCGAGGGAAGAGACCGCGCCAAGATCATGGCCATTGCCGTCCATCCCTATATCAGCGGGCAACCGCATCGCATCAAATATCTCGAAGCCATCTACGAGCATACCCGCCGCTTCGAGGGCGTGCTGTACTGGACGGGTGCGCAGATTCTCGATTGGTACGCGTCGACGGCCGCCGCCGCGAAAGCAGGGATAGCGGCGTAGCAGCCGCGCTTGGGCGGCGGCGTCTCCCGCTAAATTCCTCGTAAAGCCCGGCATCCCCCGGCGGCGGGCTGAAAACTCCTTTTCGATCAAAGATTTGCCGACGCAGCGCGACCATCTTTCGGCCAGTTTCGCGCGCTTTGAAATAAACCGCGGCGAAGATGTCCTTTTATTAAGTGGTCGCACGCGTATCCGGGCTGGTAACATATGGGTTGGCCAACGGGCGGCTGGGGAAGCATGCGGTGCGTTGACGCGCCTACCCCTGTTCACGGGCGTCGGTGGCGTTGAAAGTCAGTCCCATGTTCGACGAGTTGCGAACGCGTGCGCTGCTGTTCGAAGCCACGGGTTTTCGCCCCTTGTCGATCGTCGTCTCGGGATTATTGCTCGTGCCGATTTTGTCCGGTTGCATTTTCAGCTCCGAGCGGCCAGACATCGCGCTGGATGTGCCGCCGGTCTATGGCGCCGGGCGCGGCGTTTCCGCGCCGCCCGGGCTCGATTGGTGGCGCGGCTTTCGCTCGCCCGAGCTGACCAGGCTGATCGAGGAGGCGCAGACCAAAAATCTCGACATCGCGGTCGCGATTGCGCTCATCCTGGAAGCGGACGCACAGAGCAAGATCTCGAGCGCACCGCTGCTTCCACAGATCGCCGGGCCTGGTCTGAACCTGGGCGCGCAACGCTCGCGGCCATCGCAGACCACGGGTCCGGGCGGCACCGGTGCCGGTGGGCCGTCCGAGCGCGAGCTTTACACCGCCGTGCTCAACGCCAGCTACGAGATCGATTTCTGGGGCAAGAACACCGCGGCCTCGCGCGCCGCGGAGGAAAACAGCGTCGCCAGCCGCTTCAACAAGGAGGTCGTCGTCCTCTCCACCATCGTGAGCGTCGCCACCGCCTATTTTCTGATCCTCCATGCGCAGGACCGGCTGCGCATCGCGCACAACAATCTCGCCGCGGCGAACCGCATCCTCACGCTGATCCGGCAGCGGTCCGCCGCCGGCACCGCATCCCAGCTCGACGTCGCCCAGCAGGAGAGCCTGGTGGCGATCGTGCGCGCCTCGATTCCGCCGCTCGACCAATTGCTGCGTCAGAACGTCGCCACGCTCGCCGTGCTGATCGCACGCCCGCCGTCCGACCTGCTGGTGAAGGGCGGCAGCCTGTTCCGACTGGGAATTCCCCGGGTGACGCCCGGTCTGCCTTCCGAGCTTCTGTGCCAGCGTCCCGACATCCGCTCGGCGGAGGCCACCCTCGCCTCCACCGAGGCCAACGTGGAATCCGCCCGCGCCGCCTTTTTCCCGAGCATCACCCTGACCGGACAAGGCGGCTATCAGAGCTCGGTGCTGAAGCTGTTGTTCACGCCGCAGTCGGCCCTTTATCAGGTCGCCACCAACCTGACGCAACCGATCTTCGACGGCTTCCGGCTGGAGGGGCAGCTGGAATTGGCCAAGGGGCAGCAACTTGCCGCGCTGGAGACCTATCGCAAGACCGTGCTATCCGCCTTCGGCGACGTGGAGCGGGCTCTGATTGCGGTTGCCGATACGGCGGAGCAGGAGCGCCTGCAGAGGCTCGCGGTGGCGAGCGCGCGTCAGGCCTTCCAGCTAGCCGAAACTCGGCTGCGTGAAGGCACCATCGATCTCGTCACCGTGCTGCAAACCCAGCAGACCCTGTTCGTGGCCGAGGACAATCTCGCGATCGTGCGACTTGCACGCATTCAGGCGGTGTTGAGCTTGTTTCAGGCGCTCGGCGGCAGCTGGCTGCCACCGGGAGTGAGCGCCGACCCGATCACTGACCCGATCGTGATACAATGATGCTCACGCGGCGCATCACGGTATTCATGGTTGCCGCCCTCGTCGTCGCGGGCGTGGTCGGCGTCTACTATATGCCGCAGGCGCAGCAGGCGCGGCTGACACCGGGAGGCCAAAAGGGCGGCCAACGGGGCGGCGCCTCGACGGAGCCCGTTCCCGTGCTCGCAGCCACTGCGAAATCAGCCGACGTTCCGGTCTATTTCGACGGCGTCGGCACCGCACGGGCGCTCAATACCGTGACCGTACGCCCGCAGGTCGACGGCAAGCTCATCAAGATCTCCTTCACCGAAGGGCAGGATGTCGCGAAGGGATTCGTCCTCGCCAAGATCGATCCCATCACCTATCAAGCCGCGTATGACCAAACGGTCGCGAAAAAGGCGCAGGACGAGGCGCAACTCGCCAATGCCAGGCTCGATCTCGACCGTTACACCAGATTGGCGGCCACCAATGCCATCAACAAGCAACAACTCGATACGCAAAAGGCCCTTGTGAGCCAGCTCCAGGCCCAAGTCCAGCTCGACCAGGCGGCGATCGAGAGTGCGCGCGCCATCCTGTCCTATACCGACGTCGTCGCACCGATCGCCGGACGCACCGGCATCCGTCAGATCGACGAAGGCAACATCGTCAAGGCATCCGATGCCACCGGCATCGTCATTCTCACGCAGCTGCGGCCGATCTCGATCTTCTTCAGCCTGCCGCAGCAGGACCTGCCGGAGCTCAACAAAGCTTTCGCCGAAGGCTCGCTGACGGTGGACGCGCTTGGCCCGGATGGCAAGACGCCGCTCGATACCGGTAAGGTCATCGTCATCGACAATCAGGTCGATCAGCTAACCGGCACGGTGAAGCTCAAGGCCGAATTTCCCAATGTCAATCTGCAGCTTTGGCCGGGGCAATTCGTCAATGTGAGGGTGTTGATGGACACGCTGCGCCAGGTGGTCGTGGTGCCGACCGCCGCCATCCAGCGCGGTCCCAACGGAATATTCGTCTACGTGATCAAGGACGAGGGCAGCGTCACCGTTCGCCGGGTGAACCTTGCTCAGCAGGATGACGTCCAGGCGGTTGTCGCCAACGGGCTGCAAGCCGGCGAGCGCGTGGTCACGACCGGGTTCGCCCGCCTCACCGAAGGAACCTCGGTGTCGGTATCGAGCGCAGAGGAGGCCGGGCAAGTGCGGCCCGATCGGACGCGCCCGGACGGAACGCGCGGGACGCGTGCCGGAGACAAGGGCAGGCGCAATCCGAGCGCCGGCAGGCCGCCAGGCCAATGATCCATGAGCGTGTCGTCACCCTTCATCCACCGCCCGATCGCGACCTCGTTGCTGGGGGTGGCGGTCCTGCTGGGTGGCCTGCTGGGCTATTTTGGCTGCCGGTCTCCTCGCTGCCGCAGGTCGATTTTCCGACCATCCAGGTCACTACCCAGCTCCCGGGCGCAAGCCCGGATGTGATGGCGTCGCTCGTGACGGCGCCGCTCGAGCGCAATTTCGGGCAGATTCCCTCGCTCCAGCTGATGACATCGTCGAGCTCGTTCGGGGTGAGCCAGGTCACGCTGCAGTTCGAGCTCAACCGCGATATCGACGCCGCGGCGCAGGACGTTCAGGCCGCGATCAACGCCTCGGGGTCGACGCTGCCGAGGAACCTGCCTTATCCGCCCGTCTACTCCAAGGTGAACCCGGCCGATGCGCCGATGGTGACGTTGGCGATCACTTCGAGCACGATCTCGATGCGCCAGCTCAGCGATATCGCCGACACCCTGCTCGCCCAGCGTCTGAGCGAGCTCTCCGGCGTCGGCCGCGTGACCGTGCAGGGCAATATCCGGCCCGCCATCCGCATCCAGGCTGATCTGTCGCGGCTCGCCAATTACGGCATCGCGCTGGAGGACCTGCGCAACGTCATCGTCGCCGCGAATGTCGCCGGGCCGAAGGGCTCGCTCGACGGCACGCATCAATCCTATACCATCGCGGCCAACGACCAGATCACCGCGGCCGACGCCTATCGCAACATCATCATAACGTACCTCAATGGCGGGCCGGTCCTGTTGCGGGACGTGGCGGACATCATCGACGGCCTGGAGAACAGCAAGGTCGCCGGCTTTTACCAGGGAATGCCGGCCATCGTGATCGACATCCAGCGCCAGCCCGGCGCCAACGTGATCGAGACGGCGCAGCGCATCAAGAACGAGCTGCCGAAGCTGCAGCGCTCGATGCCCATCGGCGCGACGCTCACCGTCGTGCACGACGCCACCGCCAGCATCCGCGCCTCGGTGCGAGACGTGCAGTTCACGCTGATACTGAGCGTGGCGCTCGTGATCACCGTGGTGCTCATCTTCCTGCGCACGATCCGAGCCACCATCATTGCCGGAGTTGCGCTGCCGCTGTCCCTGATCGCGACCTTCGGGATCATGTGGTTCTGCGGCTTCTCCCTCGACAACCTTTCGCTCATGGCGCTCACGATCGGGACCGGCTTCGTCGTCGACGATGCCATTGTCATGATCGAGAATATCGTGCGTCACATGGAGGACGGCGAGGGGCCGTTCGAGGCCGCGTTGCGCGGCGCGAGCGAGATCGGCTTCACGGTGATCTCGCTTACGGTTTCGCTGATCGCGGTCTTCATCCCGCTGTTGTTCATGACCGGTCTGGTCGGTCGCATGTTCCGCGAGTTCGCGCTCACGCTGACCATCGCCGTGGTGACGTCGGCGGTGGTCTCGCTCACCTTGACGCCGATGATGTGCAGCCGCCTGTTGCGCCACCAGTCGACCGGAGCGGCGAGCGGCGGCATGACGCACGCATTTCATCGCGCGGTCGACTGGTCGGTGGAGGTCTACCGGCGAAGCCTCGAATGGGTGCTGCGCCACGAAACGCTCACGCTCCTGGTAACCGCCGCGACCTTGGTCGCCACCGTCTGGCTCTACATCATCATCCCGAAGGGGTTTCTGCCGCTGCAGGATACCGGGCTCATTTTCGCCGTGATGGAGGGGGGCCAGGAGATCTCCTTTGCCGAGATGAAGCGGCTGCAGGTGACGGTCGAGACTGCGATCCGCAAGGATCCCGACGTGACCGGGGTCGTCTCCGTCATCGGTGTGACGCCGATCAATGCCACCCCGAACGCGGGCCGGCTTGCCGTCACTTTGCGCTCGCGCGACGAGCGCAAGACCTCGGTGACCACGATCATCGAGCGGCTGCAGCGGGCGGTCGCCACGGTGCCGGGGGTGATCCGTCTATTTCCAGCCGGTGCAGGACATCCGGATCTCGACGCGCGTGAGCCGCGCGCAATACCAGTACACGCTCAGCGGCACCGAACCGGAGGAGGTCGCCTGGGCGGCGCGGCTGTCGCAGGAGATGCGAATCCTCGCCGCTGCTGCAAGATGTCGCCTCCGAGGCGCAAGACAACGGCTTTCAAATGCGGGTGCAGGTCGACCGGGAAATAGCGGGCGCCTCGGCATCTCCATGCAGACCGTCATCGATACGCTGAGCGACGCCTTCGGCCAGCGGCAGATTTCGACCATCTACGGACAGGCCAACCAGTACCGCGTCATCCTGGAGGCGATGCCGAAATATCAGAACGATCCGACCTCGCTGTCGAGAATCTACGTCCCTGCCTCCGGCGTGCAGGCCGTGGCACAATCAACCTCGTTGACCTCGAGCTCGCCAACCATCATTCCCGGTGTCGGGAAGCCCAATGGTGCCGCTCGAGCACCGTCGCGCGCTTCGAGCACGGCACGGCCCCGTTGGTGATCGCCCACCAGGAGCAGTTCCCGGCGATCACCATCAGCTTCAATCTCGCCCCCGATGCCGCGCTCAGCGAGCGGTCGGGGTGATATCGCGGGCCGAGCGCGAGATCGGCATGCCGAGCTCGGTGATCGGCAGCTATTCCGGCGATGCGGCCGAGTTCGCCAAATCGCTCGCCGGCGAGCCCTGGCTGATCCTCGCCGCCGTGGTCACCATCTACATCGTGCTCGGAGTGCTGTACGAGAGCTTCATCCATCCGCTCACGATCCTGTCCACGCTGCCGTCGGCCGGCGTCGGCGCGTTGCTCGCGCTGATGCTCTACAAGCAGGACCTCTCGGTCGTGGCTCTGATCGGTATCGTGCTGCTGATGGGCATCGTCAAGAAGAACGCGATCATGATGATCGACTTCGCGCTCGAAGCCGAGCGCAAGCAGGGTCTCTCGCCGCGGGAATCGATCGTGCAGGCCTCGCTCCTGCGTTTCCGCCCGATCATGATGACGACGCTGGCGGCCTTGTTCGGCGCTATTCCGCTCGCTTTCGAGCAGCGGCACCGGCTCGGAGCTGCGCAATCCGCTCGGCATCACCATCATCGGCGGGCTGCTGCTCAGCCAGCTGCTCACGCTCTACACGACGCCGGTCGATATATCTTGCGATGGAGCGCCTCAAGGCGCGGGTGAGCCCGCCGCAACCGCTGCAGACCGAGCTCGACCTGCCGGGAAGTCGCCGGAACCATCGCAACACGCGGCGGAGTGAGGGCATGAGCTTTGCGGCTTCTCCGAACCCTTCATCCGCCGGCCGGTCGGCACCACGCTGCTCGCCATCGGACTGTTGCTGGCGGGCATGGTGGCCTACCGCTTCCTGCCGGTCGCCAGCATGCCGACGGTGGATTTTCCGACCATCAACGTCACCGCCAGCCGGCCGGGCGCCGATCCCGAGACCATGGCGGCGACGGTCGCGGCCCCGCTCGAGCGCCGGCTCGGCGAGATCGCCGGCGTGACCGAGCTGACGTCGCGCAGCTCGCTGGGCTCGACGCGCATCACCATCCAGTTCGATCTCGCCCGCAACATCGACGCCGCCGCGCGCGACGTGCAGGCCGCGCATCAACGCCGCGCTGACCGACCTTCCCGGCGATCTGCCGTCGCGACCGAGCTTCCGCAAATCCAATCCGGCCGCCACGCCGATCATGATCCTGGCGCTGACCTCGAAGACCGTGCCGCCGAGCGCGCTCTACGATGCGGCCGACACCGTGATCGCCCAGCGCCTGTCGCAGGTCGAGGGCGTCGCCGAGGTCAGCGTCAACGGTGCCGAGCAGCCGGCGATCCGCGTGCGCGTCAATCCGATTGCGCTCGCCTCGATGGGACTGGCCATGGAGGACGTGCGCACCGCCATCGCCAACAGCCAACGCGGTCGGACCGGTCGGGCAGTTCGACGGCAACGAGCGCGCCGATCACCATCACCACCAACGATCAGCTGCGCACCCGCCGGACTACGAGGCCGATCATCGTTCGCAGCGCCAACGGCACCGTGGTGCGGCTCTGCGTCGGTCGCCTCGATCGAAGCCGGGCGTGCGCAACAGCCGCTCCGCCGGCTGGTTCAACGGCCGGCCCTCGGTGCTGCTGGTGATCAACAAGCAGTCCAACGCCAACGTGATCGAGACCGTCGACCGCATCTATGAGCTGCTTCCCGAGATCAAGCGCTGGATTCCCCCGGCGATCGACATCTCGGTGCTGTCGGACCGCACCGCACCATTCGTGCAAGCGTCTGGGACATGCAGCTCACGCTGCTCGCGACCATCATCCTGGTCATGCTGGTGGTGTTCGTATTCCTGCGGCGCGCAGCGGCGACAATCGCCGCCGGCGTGACGGTGCCGTTGTCGCTCGCCGGCACCTGCGCGATGATGTGGGTCGCAGGCTTCTCGATCGACAATCTCTCGCTGATGGCGCTCGCGGTATCGGTCGGCTTCGTCGTCGACGACGCCATCGTCATGATCGAGAACTGCTTCCGCAATCTCGAGAAAGGCATGACGCCGTTCCGCGCCGCCATCGAGGGCGCGCGGCAGATCGGCTTCACCGTGCTCTCGATCAGCATCTCGCTGGTGGCGGCGTTCATACCTCTCCTGTTCATGACCGGATTGATCGGTCGCGTCTTCCGCGAATTCTCGGTGACCCTCGCTTTGCGATTGCAGTATCGACGGTGGTTTCGCTTTCGGTGACGCCGATGATCTGCGCGTATTTCCTGCGCAAGCCGCCGAGCCCCGACGCCACCTGCTTGGACCGGGTGGTCGAGCGCATCTTGCGGGTCATGCTGCGCGGCTACGCCAGCAGCCTCGCTGTGGTGCTCAACCACCGCGCGCTCACGCTGCTGGTGATGGCGGCGACCATGGCGATCACCGCCATGCTCTATGTGCGGACCCCCAAAGGCTTTTTCCCGCAGGACGATACCGGGCTCATCTATGGCGGCACCCAAGCCTCGACGGAGATCTCGTTCCAGGCGATGTACGACCTCCAGCAGAAGGCGGAGGCGATCGCGCGCGCCGATCCAGCCATCGCGTCCGTCGGGTCCTCCATCGGCAGTTCGGGCTGGAGCGCCTCGGTGAACCGCGGCTCGCTCTTCATCAGCCTCAAGCCGCTGGCGGAACGTGGCGGCGCCACCACGCAGGCGGTCGTCGCCCGCTTGCGGCAGAAGACTGCCGATATCCCGGGGCTGCGCGTCTTCTTTTTCGCGATGCAGGACGTGCGGGTTGGCGGCCGCCAAAGCGACTTCCAGCTATCAGTTCACACTCTGGGATCCCGACTATAACGAGCTTGTGCTCTGGGCTCCGCGCGTGCTGGCGGCCATCCAGGCCGTTCCCGGCCTCGTCGACGTCTCGACCGACCGCGATCAGGGCGGATTGCAGGTGAACGTGTCGATCGACCGGATTGCGGCGTCGCGACTGGGCGTGCGCGTGCAGGACATCGCGAATGCGCTCAACAACGCCTATGCGCAGCGTCAGGTTTCGACCATCTACACCCAGCGCAACCAGTATCGCCTCGTTCTGGAAGTCGATCCGCGCTATCAGCGCGGCCCCGCCGATCTCGACCGCATCTATGTGAGCGGCGCCAACAACACCCAGGTCCCGCTGACCGCCGTGACCAGGATCAACCAAGGACTTTCGCCGCTCGTGGTCAACCACCAGGGCCAGTTCCCCGCCATCACCATCAGCTTCGGTCTTGATGAGAACGTGCCGATCGAGGAAGCGACGCGGCGCGTCGAACAGGCGGTCGCCGCGCTGCACATCCCGGATTCCCTCCACGCCGAATATGCCGGCGAGGCCCGCGCTTTTCGCCAGTCGATCGGGGCGCAGCCCCTCCTGATCATCGCCGCGCTGATCGCCGTCTATATCGTGCTCGGCGTGCTGTACGAGAGCCTGGCGCACCCCCTGACGATCATATCCACGCTTCCGTCGGCGGGCCTCGGCGCGCTCGTGGCCTTGCAGGTTTTCAATACCGAGCTCACGTTGATCGCCTTCATCGGGATCATTCTTCTGATCGGCATCGTGAAGAAGAACGGCATCATGATGGTCGACTTCGCGCTCGAAGGGGAGCGCAACCGCGGCCTTGCCCCGGAGCGGGCGATCTTCGAAGCCTGCCTCGAGCGATTTCGTCCGATCATGATGACGACCTTGGCGGCGCTGCTCGGCGCGCTGCCGCTCGTGATCGCAACCGGCCCGGGATCGGAGCTGCGCCGGCCGCTCGGCATCACCATCGTGGGAGGACTGCTCGTCTCCCAGATCCTCACCCTTTATACGACACCGGTGATCTATCTCCTGCTCGACAAGCTCCACCGGCGGCTATGGGGGAAGCGCATTCATCGCGAGCCCGGGGAATTGCTGCGCTCCGCCGCGCGCGCGTTGCGGCCGTAGCGCAATAATTGTGAGCTTGACCAAAGAGGCCACGGCCTCAGAAATGTCGGCACCCGACGGCAGCGGACATGCGAGCGCTGACAGCGCCCATCCCATCGCCGAATTGGTTAAACCCGGAGAATGCTTATGAACGAACTTCTGTCGGTAGGGTCGGGGCGCCGGGTTAGCTCGCCGGTTCGTGGCTCGGCGGTCACGACCGTTCTGATGGGCGCGCTCCTTGTGGCAGCGTTGTATTTCGGTCGAGAGGTTTTGGTGCCGATTGCGCTCGCAGTATTGATGAGCTTCGTGCTGGCGCCGCTCGTTGGGCTGCTGCAGCGATTATATGTTCCTCGAATTGCGGCGGTCTTGCTTGTGGTGCTTGTTGCGTTCACTGCCGTGTTTGCGCTCGGGGGGTTGATGGTCTCGCAGGTCAACCAAGTGGCGAGCGATCTGCCGCGCTATCAGTCCACGCTTCGCGAGAAGATCCAGTCTTTGCAGGGCGCGGCTACCGGCACTGGCACGCTGGAGCGCGCCTCCGAAGTGCTGCAGAAGCCTGGGCAAGGAGCTCGACCTGCCCAAGCTCGAATCCGCGGACGGCACTTCCGGCTCGCCTGATCTGGTCGCGCCCGAAAACCGATTCCCGTAGAGGTGCATCAGCCCGAACCTGGGGCGCTGCAAACACTTGCCGCGCTGATCAGCCCCGTTGATACATCCGCTGGCGACGACCGGCATCGTCGTTATCTTCGTCATCTTCATTCTTGTGCAGCAGCAAGACCTGCGGAATCGGCTGGTTCGCCTCGCCGGCTCACAGGACCTGCAGCGCACCACCGCCGCAATGGACGACGCCGGTCGGCGCCTGAGCCGGTTGTTCCTGATACAGCTGATGCTCAATGCGGCATTTGGAATTGTGATTGGCGCGGGCCTTTGGCTGATCGGCGTGCCGAGCGCGCCCCTTATGGGGCATGCTGGCGATGGTTCTACGCTTTATTCCGTACATCGGAGCGATCATCGCTGCGATCTTCCCGTTGGTGCTGGCAGCAGCAGTGGGACCCGGCTGGTCCATGGTGCTCTGGACGGCGGCGCTGTTCCTGGTCGTGGAGCCCATCATCGGCCATGGTGATCGAGCCATTGCTCTATGGCCACAGCAGCGGCCTATCCCCGGTCGCCGTGGTGGTGTCCGCGACGTTCTGGACCTGGTTATGGGGCCCGATCGGCCTGATCCTCGCAACGCCGTTGACAATCTGCCTGGTCGTGCTCGGCCGCCATGTGGATCGGCTGAAATTCCTCGACGTTCTCTTGGGCGATCAGCCGGCGCTTACGCCCGCGGAATTGGTCTATCAGCGCATGCTCGCAGGCGATCCGATCGAGGCGACCGAGCAGGCACAAAAATTTCTCAAGGAAAAGCCGCTGATCAGTCTACTACGACGAGGTGCTCATGGGCGGGCTGAAGCTGGCACAGTCCGATGCCGAGAGGGGTTCACTGGACCAGGAGCGCATGCAGCGAATTCGTGACGCAGTTGCCGAGATCGTCGACGATCTCAGCGCTCATCAGGACAAGACCGAGGACGCCCCCGCGCCCACAGCCGAGGGCCCACTTGCCCAGATCAGCAAGGCCGAAGCGGCGGGGCCATCCGCCGGCTCGGCATCAGAATTGCCGGAGCAATGGCGCCACGGGGAGCCTGTGCTGTGCATTCCTGGCGATTGGCCTGCTCGACGAAGCGGTCGGCGATCACACTCGCTCAGCTGATCCAGCGGCGGGGCATCGGCGCGCGCGCGAAGGAGGCAGACACGCTGTCGATGTCCAAGATATTCGCGCTTGAGACCAAGGACGTAAAGCTTGTCTGTCTTTGCTTTTTGGAGAATGCGACACCCGCTCAGGTCCGCTACGCGGCGCGCCGCATTCGCCGCAAGGCGCCCGACGCGTTCATTCTGGTAAGCCTTTTGAACGAAACCGACAAGATCGAGGACACCGAAATCATGCAGCTTTCCCCCGGTACCGAGCTCGTGAAGGGTTCGCTCGAGAATACCGTGCAGCGGATTCTCGACCTGGCCCGCAGCAAGCCCGCTGAACGCCCGCTGTCCGAGGTTCCGCTCTCGCACACCGGATAACTCTGCGGCCCGGAGCGTCCGGTTCGATGGACAAGCGTTTCGGAAAACGTCAAGCTAAGATAGTCGGCGCGGGCAGTCTAATACCGTGCGCCGTCAATCGCGGGATCCGCGCACGCTCCTTTTGATGCCTTGCGCGAACCGCGCTGATCCGAGTTGGAATGAATTGTCATCAGGAGGTCCGGATGAGCTCAGCAATTCGCCCTCCCGTCACGCTAGCGGCGGCAATGCTTGTGATCGGATTGCCTACCGGAGCCGCATTCCTTGTTTCGGCCCAATTTGTTTCGGCTCGTGACGGATTGCTGTCGGCGCCGGACATCTGCACGACAACCGGTTCCGAGGTCACCGGCTCCTTCGCCGATGTTACGGTTGGCGGGCTCAACGAGGTGAAGGTGTTCCGCACCGACAATTTCCAGCAGGTCGCGACCATCCAGGTCGGCAATCTGCCCCATGGCGTCTGGCCTTCCAGCGATGGAACACGGATCTATGTCGGGCTCGAGAACAGCACGCCCTGGCTGCCATCGATACATTGAGCAACACGGTGGTCGCGACCATTCCGATCGGCCAGGCGCTACAGGCGCTTGCCTATGTCTCCAACGCGGTGCCGAGCGGTGACGGCATGCAGAACCTGCAGCCGCTCGGCGTCGCGGGCCAGACGGCGCACCTGTTCCTCGCGCCGGCCGCGGGCGCCAAGCCAACGGGCAAGCTGCCGACCAGCGTATCGCTTTTCGATCAGGGGCTTACACAGGTGCTGGAGGCAGCGGTGACAGGGCTGGTCCCGATGCAGCCCTATGTGCTCGCTCTGGCCCCGAAGCCGGACGGCTCCGGATCGCTTGAGCCGCTCGCAGCCTTCAACACCAATCCGGCCGGCGCGGCGATCGTCAACGCCGTCGGACCCATACGTCAGATCGTACGGAGCGCTGAACAGGCGCACCGCTGCTATCTGGTGATCGCTCCAGGCACCGTCGGGAAGCTTGGCGAGCCGGTGCAATTGCAGGCTGAATGAGCCGCGGCTTCCCGCGCGGGCGCGTCGGGCGGTTGGGCCGCCGAAAGCGGCATCGCGGGTGGCCTCTAAGGAGGACAAGATCGCTCGCACCCGCGAGGGCGGCAAGGAGCAAGGAGCGTCAAAGCCCGGCAATCGCGACCAAGCCACTTCGGCGCAGACAAGTCATTCTCACATGCCGGGGTAAGTTCCCCTGCAGCAGCGCAACAAGCCGTCTCGATCATCGCCAGCTGAGGAGGTTCAAGTGACGAAAAGCAAGGATGCCGCCGCATCGCGTATCGCTCCGCTTCACACGCCGACCGACCTGAAGTCCGCGGCCGTTCAGGACATCGCCGGCGCGCTCAACGTGCTGCTCGCAGATATGCTCGCGCTGTACCTGAAGACGAAGAACTTCCATTGGCACGTGTCGGGTCCGCATTTTCGCGACTATCATCTTCTCCTGGACGAGCAGGGTGACCAGATCTTCGCCACCACGGATGCAATCGCCGAGCGTGTTCGGAAGATCGGCGGCACGACCCTGCGCTCGATCGGCCACGTCGGCCGCCTGCAACGCGTCCTGGACAACGACGCGGATTTCGTCACGCCCCTGGACATGCTCGCCGAGCTGCGAGACGACAACAGACAGCTGGTGGCGAACCTGCGCGAGACGCATGGCCTTTGCGACGAGCACGGCGATGTGGCCAGCGCGAGCCTGTTGGAAAACTGGATCGACGAGGCCGAGCGGCGAGCCTGGTTTCTTTTCGAATCGACCCGCGTCCGGAAGGAATAGGCGGTGTCCAGCTCCGGTCGGCTTGCTCGGCCTTACCTGCGCCGGACTTGCACCGGCTGATCGCGCCAGCTTTGCTTGGCGCCTTGCTGGCGGTTTGAGGTTGATGACCTGCTCGAATTGTCGTTGGCTGGAGAACCGACAGATCCGCGGGCCTGGCGCCCCTATTCATTGCGCTCGACAATTGCCGGGGCCGGCGGAAATGCGCTCGGCCGTCAATCACGTACCGCGGCGGTGAAGGGATCATGGGAATGTCCAGACTGATGGTTTCTCGCGGAATTTTTTTGCGTACAATCTCCGCATTCCTTCTTCTTGTCGGCTCATATTCAGGCGGGCTTGCGCAAGACACCTTGCGCATTGCCGCCGGGCTCGCAGGAACCTGGGAGAATTCGTTTTCGGAACTCGGGCAAACCGCGGGATTCTTCAAGAAGCGTGGGCTCGCCTTGGAGATTTTCTACACGCAAGGGGCCGGCGAGACGCAGCAGGCGGTGATTTCCGGCAGCGCCGATATCGGCACCGGGGTCGGCGCATTCAACACGTTCGGAGCCTTCGCCAAGGGGGCGCCGATCCGGGTGATCGCGGCGACGCACACTGGCGCAAACGACCTCACCTGGTACGTTCGCTCGGATTCACCCGTCCGGGACAAGAAGGATTTGGCCGGCAGGACCGTTGCCTATTCCACAACCGGATCGTCCACCTACGCCACCGTGCTGGCCTTTCAGCGCGTGTTCGGCGTCACCTTCAACCCGGTGGCGACCGGCAGCCCGGCTTCCACGCTGACCCAGGTCATGAGCGGGCAGATCGACGTGGGTTGGACATCGCCGCCCTTTGCGCTCGATCTGCTCAACGAAGGAAAGATCAGGCTCATCGCCCGCGCCAGCGACATCCCGGAGATGAGAAATCAGACCGTGCGCTTCATGACCGCGAACCTGACCGCGTTGGAGGCCCGCAAGCCGGTGTTCGTTCGTTACCTCGAAGCCTACCGCGAGGTCATCGACTGGATGTACTCGCACGATGCCGGGGTCAAGGCCTTCGCCGATTGGGCTCGCGTTGCGCAACCAATCGCGAAGACGGTCCGCGACGACTACTATCCGAAAAACAACGTCTTGCCTGACCGCATCGACGGCATCGAGCCGCTGATGGCCGATGCCGTCTCCTTCAAGTACCTCGCCGCGCCGCTCTCCAAGGATCAGCTTGCAAGGCTCCTGCTCGTTCCCCTGAAGTAGGGGTGCAGGGCCCCAAGACGCGTTGAAATTCAGGTGAGGCAGGGATGTCCGGAGCGAAGCCGCCGGCGTTTGAAACCCTCGGACTGCATGCCGGGCAGCACCCCGACCCCGTTACCGGCGCGCGCGCCGTGCCCATCTACCAAACGACTTCGTTCGTCTTTCAGGATGCCGATCATGCGGCGGCGTTGTTCAATCTGGAGCGCGCCGGGCACATCTACACCCGCATCTCCAACCCCACCACGGCCGTGCTGGAGGAGCGGCTCGCGGCGTTGGAAGGCGGCGTGGGCGCCGTTTGCACGGCGAGCGGCATGGCCGCGATGCACCTCGCCATTGCCACGCTGCTCGGCGCGGGCGACCATATCGTGGCGTCCACCTCGCTTTACGGCGGCACCATCAATCTGCTCACGCATACATTGCCGCGCTTCGGCATCACCACGACATTCGTCAAGCCGCGCGACCTCGACGGCTTCCGGGCCGCCATGCGCGCCAATACCCGCCTCGTGATCGCGGAGACCATCGGCAATCCCGGCCTCGAAGTGCTCGACATTCCCGAGGTCTCCGGCATCGCCCACGCCGCGGGCATTCCGCTGCTCATCGACAACACGTTCGCAACTCCGTATCTGAGCCGCCCGATCGAGCTCGGCGCCGATATCGTGATGCATTCCATCACGAAGTGGATCGGCGGCCACGGTATCGCGATCGGCGGTGTGATCGTCGATGGCGGCCGTTTCGACTTTCACTCGTCAGGCAAGTTTTCCACCATCACAGAGCCCTATGCCGGCTACCACGGCATCGTATTCGGCGACGAATTCGGCCCGGCCGCCTTCATCATGCGGGCGCGGGCGGAAGGCTTGCGCGATTTCGGGGCGTGCCTTTCTCCGGCCAACGCATTCCATCTGCTGCAAGGCGTCGAGACGTTGGCATTGCGCATGGCGCGCCACATGGAGAACACCGCGGCGGTGCTCGATTTCTTGACCAGGAGCAAAGCCGTGGAGTGGGTTCTCCACCCCTCGCTCGAATCCCATCCGGATTTCGCGCTCGCGCAGCGCCTGCTGCCGAAGGGGGCCGGCGCCATCATCAGCTGCGGCATCAAGGGCGGCCGCACGGCGGGACGCAAGTTCATCGAGGCATTGCGTCTCGCGAGCCATCTCGCCAATGTCGGTGACGCCAAGACATTGGTGATCCATCCCGCGAGCACCACGCACCAGCAGATGGATGCGGCTCAACTCAAGGCTGCCGGGTTGGGCGAGGAGCTGGTGCGTCTCTCCGTCGGCATCGAAGCGGCAAACGATATCATCGATGATCTCGCTCAGGCGCTGCGCGCCTCGCAGAGAGCGTGAGCTGTGCACCTCGTCGTCGACGGCGTGAGGATCTTCGTCGGCACCGGCGGGCGCGCCTTCAACTCCACGCTGCCGCTCGTCGTCTTCCTGCACGGCGCCGGTCTCGATCACACGGTCTGGGCGCTATTGACACGCTGGTTCGCGCATCGCGGCTGCAGCGTGCTGGCCCCGGACCTGCCCGGACATGGACGCTCGGATGGCGAACCGCTCCCTTCCATCAACGCCATGGCGGATTGGACGGCGGCACTGATCGAGACCGTGAAAGCGAGCCACGCGCGGATCATCGGCCATTCCATGGGCTCGCTGGTGGCGCTCGAGGCCGCGGCGCGCCACGGCAGACGGGTCGCCGCAATCGGCTTGATCGGCACTGCGGCCGCCATGCCGGTAGCCCCGGATCTTCTCAATGCCGCCAGGGCCGACGATCATGCGGCGATCGACATGGTCTCGATCTGGGGGTACGGCTTTCGGGGAGGCCTTGGCGGATCGCTTGCGCCCGGGATGTGGATGCTGGGGGGAGCCGAACGGCTGCTCGAACGCGCGCGCCCAGGCGTGCTGTTCAAGGATCTCTCCGCCTGCAACGATTATCGCGATGGGCTCACGTCCGCCGCAAAGGTGACGGCGCCGGCCACCCTCGTCCTCGGCGAGCGTGACATGATGACCCCGGCGAAGGCCGGCAGGGAGTTGGCTGCTGCCATGACGAATGCCCGCGTCGTCACCCTCGCGGGTGCCGGCCACATGCTGATCAGCGAACGACCGGATGAGGTGCTCGCCGCCGTCCGCGGATTCGCTACCAGCGTGGCGCTCGCTTCTCCATGAATGCGCGAAGCCCTTCCTGCGCGTCCTCGGTCGTGGCGACGTTGCAGAACAATTCCACCGCATCGCCGACGCTGCGCCGATGATCGAGATCGTTCACGCGCATGAAGGCGGCGCGTCCCAGCCGCATCGCAGTGCGCGACTTCGCCGCGAAGATACCGGCCATCTCGCGCGCTGCGTCGCGCAACTTCTCGTCCGGCACCACCCGGCTCACGAGCCCGAACGAGGCAGCTTCGTCGGCGCCGAAGGAGCGGCCGGTGAACAACAGCTCGAAGGCGCGATGGCGGCCGACAATGCGCGGCAGATGCACAAAATGAATTGCGGGAACGAGACCGATATCGACCTCGGGATAGCCAAACGTCGCGCTTTGGGCCGCAACCAGAACATCGCAGGAGATGGCCAAGGTCATGCCGCCGCCGCGCGCCGCGCCGCCGACGGCGGCGACCGACGGCTTGCCGAGATTGTACTGTGCATCAGCCAGTTGAATGTAGAGCTTATCGAGGAACCCGCGCACCTCGGTTGCCGACTTGCCGCGCAGGATATCGAGGTCGAGCCCCGCGCTGAATCGGCGCGGCACCGCGCTTGCCAGAACGACGGCGCGGACGCTGTCGTCGGCGGCGGCTCGCCGGAACGCATCGATAAGCTGATCGAGCAGCGCAAGGTTCAATGCATTCACCGGCGGACGCTCGAGGCTGATCTCCGCTATCCGGTCTGCAACTTCGTAGCGCAAATTCGCATGCATCGTCATCGCTGCCGCTCCTCATGCCGATAGGACAGATTCCACCCACGCGACGTCGGGTCTCAGGGTACCCCCTGGAACGACATGCGACCAAGGGCTCTGGCTATAGCCAGCAATGTGAGCAGGACAGGGAGGCCACAGGTCTGCGACAGACTTGAGATCCATGCTCGGGTCGCGTTGAGTTGCACGGCCGCATTCGAGAGATCATCCGGCCGAGAGGATTGCATGCCATCCCGTTGGCTTGCCGCAGCGTTTGCCGGCATCTTGCAATGGGCCGCGCCGGCACAATCGCAGGATTGGCCGACCCGTCCGGTGACCATGGTCATTCCGTTTGCCGCCGGCGGCGCGCCGGATCTTCTGGGCCGCATCCTCGCCCCGCACCTCGCGGAGCACCTGGGCAAGTCGGTGATCATCGACAATGCCGGCGGCGCCGGCGGAATGACGGGAAGCGCCCGCGTGGCGAAAGCGCCGCCCGACGGTTATCAGTTCGTGCTGGGAACAAGCGGAACCCACGCGGTGAATCAGACGCTGTCCAAGCGCCCGCTCTACAACGCCGCGACCGACTTCGCGCCGGTCGCGTTGATTGCCGATCAGCCGGTGCTGCTGGTCGCGCGCAAGGATTTGCCCGCCGACAACCTCCCCGACTTCGTCGCCTACGCGAAGGCCAACCAGGCGAGCATGCAATATGGCTCGGCCGGGCCGGGTTCCGGCACCCACCTCGCCTGCGTGCGTTTGAACATGGCGGTCGGGATCAATGTTGCACATGTTCCGTACCGTGGCGGCACGCCGGCGATGCAGGACCTGGTGGCCGGGCGCATCGACTACCAATGCACGACCGGCAGCGCGATTGCACAGATCGAGAGCAAGACGGTGAAGCCGATCGCGATCCTGGCAAAGGAGCGCTCGCCGATCCTGCCGCAGCTGGCATCCGCGCATGAGCAGGGGCTGACCGATTTCGAAGCCGAAGTCTGGTTCGCGATTTTCCTGCCGAAGGGCACGCCGCCGCCAATCGTGCAGAAGCTTCACGCCGCAAGCCTCGCGGCCATGAACGCTACCGTCGTGCAGGCGCAGATGAAGAACATCGCCGCGAGCGTGGTTGCGCCCGGCCGCAGGTCGCCGGCCTACCTGCAACAATTCGTCGAGAGCGAGATCGAGAAATGGGCCGGGCCCATCAGGGCGGCCGGCGTGAGCATGGATTGAGAACCGCGTCGGACGCTTGGTCGAGCTTTTCTCTCACGCCGACTTCGCCAGCGGCGGCAGATCGGCGAGTTCCTGGGCATAGGCCTGATCCATCCGCGGGGCGAGGCCGTTCTTGGCCAATTCGTCGGCGAACGTCTTGCGCACGAGCGGCGTCTCGTCGGCGTAGTCGATCTGGTCGCCGCCGAGCCGGCGGCTGATCCAGGCCTTGGGCACACCCTGCGCGTTGCGGATGGAAACGACCTCGTGCTTGAAAGCAAGATAGCGCGCGGGCGCGGTGCCGGTGTTGAAGTGCTGGTGGAACCACATGTTGGGCGGAACGACCAGCGTGCCGACTTCCCAATCATAGCGGCGCGGCTCGTCGCCTTCCGGCCACATCAGCGAATAGCCCTGGCCGGACAGGATGATGACGTGCGCACCGGGGCCGTGCGCATGGCCTTTCTTGTAGGTGCCGGTCGGAAACTGCGAGATGTGGCTGTTCATCGAACCCTTAGCCATGTTGAAGCGGATGTGGCCCCCGCCGGCACCGCGCTCCTTGGCGCTGATCAGCGGGAGATTGACCGCGTCGGGCACGAAATTGGTGACGAGCAAAAGGCCTTTCTGCTCGCCCTTGGCGCTGAAATAATCCGGCTCGCCGTTGAACCTGCTCTTGAAGTCGTGTCTGGTGTTGAAGACGAATTCGGTATCCTCGAAGAGATTGATCACCGGCGGCGCATTGGTGACCGCGACATAGCGCGCCGGCGCCTGGCCCGAGCCGTTGAAATGCTGGTGCCAGCAATTGAGCGGAATGGCGAACATGGCGCCCGACCTCCATTCGAAGGTGATGCGGCGGCCATCGTCGTTCCAGATCGTGGTCGAGCCGCGGCCGTCGAGCACCAGAATCATTTCCTCGAAGAGCTGCCGCTGCGGCGCGAGCTTGCTGCCCGGCGCAACCTCGCAGACATAGCAGTCGTTCGAGGTACGCGACGCCTCGTGATTGATGTAGACGCCGGAGCCGCCCCGCCGCGCCCAGGGCTTGAGCTCGACGGTGCGCAGATTTCGCACGTAATGCGCGCTGATGATGTCGAGCCCTTCACCGCGGACCCAGCGCAGATAGGGCGTGTCCTTCTCGGTCGCGAATTTCTTTGCCAGCTCTTCCGAAACAATGGCGTCCTTGGCCATGTTTGCTCCTGTCAGGTATCAGCCAGTAGGGCGGGCAAAGGCGCGCGTCTCATTCTCGCCGCGTGGGCAAATTCGTGCGGGCGCCGTGCCCACCAAGATTGATCCGACCAGACGAATTTGCCCACCCTACGAGCTGCCTCCTGGAATGGCGACGCACTTGTCCGCCTTCATCCGCAGATAGATCGGGTCGCCGGTCGGCGTGCGCAATGAGGGATGCGCCTTCGCCAGCAGCACCACATCGCCGACCCGGACGTGAAAATCCAGACAGTCTCCGAGGAATTCCTTGGCGCTGACCGTTCCCTTGCAGACATTGTCATCGCCGGCAGCGGCGGGCTCGCCTTCCGACAACTCGATGTCCTCGGGGCGAACCGACACGACGACGGCGGAGCTTCTGCCCACGCCGGCGCTCGCATGCGCCTTGAGGTCGCCGAGGGCCGAGCTCACGACGCAGCAACCGTCGGCGAGGGAGCTCAGGGTCCCGGGGATGAAGTTGGTGCTGCCGACGAAGTCGGCGACGAACTTGTCCTGCGGCTGCTCGTAAATCTGCCTGGGCGTGCCGACCTGGACCACGCGACCTTCGTTCATCACGGCGATCTCGTGTGAAAGCGCAAGCGCCTCGCTCTGGTCGTGCGTGACGTAAACGGTGGTGAGATCGAGGTCGTTTTGCAGCCGCTTGAGCTCGAAGCGCATGCGGCTCCGCAGCTTGGCGTCGAGATTGGACAGCGGCTCATCGAGCAGCAGAAGCTGCGGCTCCATCACGAGCGCGCGCGCCAGTGCGAGCCGCTGCTGTTGCCCGCCCGAGAGCTTGGTGGCGTCGCGATCGACAAGTTGATCCAGCGCGACGGCCTCGAGCATGCGCATGACCTTTTCACGAATGTGCTTCCTGCCGAGCCTGCGCACCGCGAGCGGGAACGCCACGTTCTCGAACACGTTCATATGCGGCCAAATGGCGTACGACTGGAACACCATGCCGAAATTGCGCTTGTTCGGCGCAACGAAAATTCCTTTGGCGGAAGAATAGACGATGCGGCCATCGATCTCGATTTCGCCGGCCGTGGGCCTCTCCAGTCCCGCGATCGATCGCAAGGTCGTGGTCTTGCCGCAGCCCGAAGGACCAAGCAACGTGAACAGCTTGCCCCGCGGCACTTCGAACGAGACGTTCTGCGAGGCCTTCACCGCTCCGCCGCCGTCGGTGGCATACTCGGTGAACAGCGCTCTTACGGCCAACACGGCGGTCACATGTCAGGCTTGTGCTATCCCGAAGCGCCTGGAAAGAAGCTGCGCCACAAGGACCAGGCAGAACAGCGCGATGATCAGCATGACCCCGAGCGCGGAGAGCTCCACATACTGACCATTCTGCCATAGCTCCCATATCATGATCGACACCACTTCGCTGCCCGGCGAATAGAGCAGGATCGAGCTCGAAAGCTCGCGGATGGAAACGATCATCACATAGATGAACCCCGCCAGCAGGCCGGGCTTCAAGAGCGGCAGGACGATGCGACGAAACGTCATGCTCCAGGAGGCGCCGCTCATCGCCGCCGATTCCTCGAGTTCCTTGTGGATCTGGAGCATCGATGCGGAATTGTACCGCATCCCATACGGCAGGAAACGCGTGACATAGGCGATGAAAATGATCCAAAGCGTGCCATAGACGCCGATATCGACGGTGAGATAGCACACCATGATCGCAAGCCCCAGCACCAGGCCGGGAAAGACCAGCGGTAGCGACGCGATATTGTCCAGCATCCAACGTCCCCGCACTTTCGTGCGCACGACGATCCATGCAATGACCGCCGAGACCAGCATGACCGTCATGGCGGTGCCGACGGCCAGTACAAGGCTGTTCCACACGATCGAGCCGAATTGCGGATAGTCAAGCACCGCACGATAGGAATTGAAGCTCGCCCTGCCGAGTGCCTCCCACGAAGGGGCGCTGTAGAACTTCTGCAACGACGACCAGACCAGCACCAGAAACGGCAGCAGCACGATGATCATGAAATAGACGATGAAGATCGCTGCCGTAACATAGCGCCAATTGCCGAGATCGATGGTGCGCGGTCGGAAGCCTTTTCCGGTCACGGTGGAATAGCGCGCGCCCCGACCGGAGAGCCGCGCCTGCGCATAGATCCCGAGAGAAGTAAGCAGCAGGAGCGTCACGGCATAGGCCGCGGCAAGCCCGATCCGGCTGGGGTATTGATGGATCGCCTGGTAGATCGACGAAGTATAGACGTGGATGCCGACCGGGAGCCCGAGCAACGCCGGCACCTCGAATGATTCGATCGAGCGCACGAAGAGGATCAGCAGCGATCCGAGCGCGGCCGGCCAGGCGAGCTTGAGGGTGATCCGCCGCGCTGTTTGCAGCATCGAGGCACCGCTCATCGCCGCCTGCTCCTCGAGCGCGGGATCCATCGAGCGGAACGCCGCCGTCATCAGCAGAAAGGCCATGGGCGAATAGTGCAGCCCGTCCACCCAGATCATGCCCGTCATGGTGTAGATGTTGAAAAACACCGTGTCGGTGTCGAACAACTTCTGCAAGGCCAGGTTGATGAGCCCGATCTTCGGGCTCGCCAGCATGATCCAGGACACCGTGAACAGGATGCCGGGGATCACGAGCGGAATGATGCTCAATGCGAAAAACAACGACTTGAACGGCGTGTTGGTGCGCTCGTTCATCCAGGCGAGGGCGGTCCCAACGAACAGCGCGAGCACGGCGGCGCCGGCGGCGAACTGCACGGAATTGAGGAACAGCCGCGTAGTGTCGGCGCTGAAATAGGCGGTTGCGAAATTCTCCAGCGTGAATTGCGCCGGCACCGTCGCGGTCCGCGGCGTCAGGATGCTTTGCCACAGCAGAAAAACCAGCGGCACGAGAGCGAGCCAGGCGACTGCGGCGACGGACAAGGCGATCATCACGCCCTTGAATTCGAATCGCCGCGCGATATCCGGCCGGGGAGCGAGGCGCCCGATCGCCTCGGTCACCGCGCTTGCCTCGTCTCAGCTCCCCTCGCCCTTGTGGGCAGGGCTATCGCATATGGCCGTTCAGCAAACTCCGCAATACCTCCCCTGCAAGGGGAGGTCGGCGAGCAAAGCGAGCCGGGTGGGGTCGGTTGCAACAATCTCGCACGCCGAAGCGACCTCACCCGACCGCCTGTCGCTTTCTTCCGGCGCATAGCCGACGCTTCCGCGTCGGCGTCTTCGGTTCTAAGAACGGCGGCCGATGGCCACCTATGCTCCCCTGAAAGGGGAGGTACACCGAGTTCGTTGCTCGCCATATGCGATAGCCCTGCCCTTGTGCGCTAATCATGGTCACGATGGCGGTGATGATCGTGGTCGTCGCGACCGTGATGATCGTGCTGGTGACGGTGGGGATGATGCACATGATCTCCATGCGCATGCTCGTGCTCGTGATGGTGTATGCGCTGGGGCGGACGGCCGCGGCGCGGGTCCTCGCTGAAGAGGAGCGATTTTATGGTCACAGGTACCGTAAAGGACGGCATCCTGATTCGCCCGAGATCGATATAATCGAAGTCTCTCAGCACCACGCCGTCGATCGCGAGGATTTCGCTCTCGACCAGAAGCTCCTCGCGCAGAATGGCGCCGAGCGTCTGCGCAATGTCGCCATCGAGCATGATGTAGAGCGGCTTCTTGCGCTCGATGGTGGTGGCGAGCCCATGGCGGATGCCTTGCGCGAAAGCGAACACGCGCTCGTGGGACGGCGCGCCCCTCCACCGCAGGGCAAGCGCCGCCTCGCCCTCCCCCTCGATGAGGTCGAAAGCCGTGAAATGCGCGCGAATGACCTTGGCGAGGCGCGCGGGATCGATGACCTCGTCGCAATCGTAGGACGGCTGGAGAACCTGCAAGTTGCGCCGCGGCAGAAGCTCGCCAGGCTTGGAGATGTAGCTGGTGTTGCCGCTGAGCTGCACGCTGTACTCGGAGGCGCCGAGCGCCGTTGCGCGAATACACTCGCCGGCCGGAAGCAACGGCCACGGCAACGCGCCGTTCTCGATTCGCCGGCGGAGCGCGTTCCCCAGCCGACGCCCGAGATCGCCGAAATCGCGGTCCTCGCGGCCATAGACATATTCGCCCACGCCGCCGGAGAACATGACGCCGTCGATGCGGCCCAGGTCGGCGATCGGATCGGTCAAATAGAGATGCTCGATCGCGTGCGGCAGCGGGCGCTGCGTCAGCGCGGCCACCAGCAAATCCGCCATGTTCTGCGCAAGGCGGTCGAGCTGGGAAGGCGAGAGTACGTCGCCGCGATTCCAGTAGAAGCCCGCCTCGCGGGCGTGGAATTTGCCCGCGGGATCAAGCCTGGTGAGCCGGCCGATCTCGTCGACGACGTGCAGGCGCCCGCCGATATGCAGAGCCGCCGTCGCCATCACGTTGCCCTTCTCGAGCACGGCGAGCTTGGTGGTGCCGCCGCCGATGTCGATGTTGAGGAGCCTCTTGTCCCCATCGTAGGACACCCTCGATGCGCCCGAGCCATAGGCCGCGAGCATCGACTCCATGTGGTGTCCGGCGGTGGCGGTGACAAAATCACCGCGTTCATTCGCCAGCAGTCCCGCGATCGCCTGCGCATTCTCCCGCCGCAGCGCCTCGCCGGTGAGAATAACGACGCCGGTGTCGATTTCCTCGGGCTTGAGGCCGGCGGCCTCATAGGCGCCGTCGATGATGGCGCCGAGCGCTGCCTCGTCGATGCGCTCGTCGCTCGAATAGGGCGTGAGCGCGACCGGCGACTGGAACAGGGTCTCTCGCGAGACGACATAGTAGCGGCTGGTGAGATCTTCTCCATAGCGCCGCAGATTGATGCGGGAGAAGATGACCTGAGTGCCCGAGGATCCGATGTCGATGCCGACCGTCACCAGCGTGACGTGGTCCTGGATCCAGATCGGATTCTCCTCCAGCGGACCCTCGTCGCCGAGCTCGAAATGATCGTGATCGTGATCGGCATCGCCATCGTGATCGTGCACGAAGTCCTGACCGAGCAGGTGATCGGCGAGGGTGTGGCTCTGCTTGTCGTCCGCACCGGCCATCGAGACTTCGATCTCCTTGCGGCGCAGGGGTGCCTGGCCGCGGCATCTTATGGCACGGCCAATTCGGCGCGGTCAAAAGCAGGGGCAACGCATGCGTCGCCGCTGGGCCAAACACTCCGAGCTTCGTGACCGTAGGGCGAGGCATGCCTCGCTCCTACCAAACAACCCGGCGGCGGCCGTCATTGACAGCGCTCCGGCGCACCGTCACCTTGCATCCCCCCTTCCCAGCGCAACGGATGCAACCGTGATCGACAGCAAGACCCAGAGCACCATGGCGGCGCAAGCCTACATCGCACGGCTTGGCGAGCGCGGCATCGACTATGTGTTCGCCAATGCCGGAACCGATTTTGCGCCCATCGTCGAGGCTCTCGCTCACGCAACGCGCGCCAAGGCACCGCGCTTCATCACCGTGCCGCACGAGAACGTCGCCATGGCCATGGCGCACGGCTATTACCGCATTGCGGGCAAGCCCGCCGCCGTCATGGTGCACGTCACCGTCGGCACGGCCAATGCGATGAACGGCATCATCAATGCGGCGCGCGACAACGTCCCGGTGCTGCTCGCCGCCGGCCGCACGCCGCTCACCGAGACGGGCAGCATCGCCTCTCGCAATCGGCCAATCCATTGGGGCCAGGAAGCCTTCGATCAAGGGGGCATGCTACGCGAATATGTGAAATGGGACTACGAGCTGCGCAGCGGACAGCCGATCGAGGCCGTGGTCGACCGCGCGCTCGACATCGCGATGAGCGAGCCGCGCGGGCCGGTCTATCTCACCTTGCCGCGCGAACTGCTCAGCGGCCCCGCTGTCAAGGCGCGCCGAGGGACGGTGCGGCCGCTCGGGTCGATCGCGCCGGAACCGGCGCGCGCCGCCATCGAGGAAGCCGCAACGCTCATTGCCAAGGCCGAGTTCCCGCTCATCGTGACATCGAGCATCGGGCGCGTGCCCCAGGCAATGGAGGCGCTCGCGGCGCTGGCCGAGCAATTTGCGCTGCCGGTGGTTCAGGCCGAGGCGCGCGACATGAACCTGCCGAGCGACCATCCCATGCATCTCGGCCACGACCCCGGCTTTCTCCTGGCAAAGGCCGACGTGGTCATCGCGATCGACAGCGCCGTCCCGTGGATGCCGCGCAACCATCAACCGCGCAAGGACGCCAAGGTCATCCACATCTCGGTCGACCCGCTGGAGACGCGCTATCCCTTCCGCGAGCTCGAAGCCGACCTCCTGGTCGCAGGCTCCTCGCTCGCCGCCGTCAGCATGTTGCACGAGACGCTCGCCGAGGCGATGGCGGGCAAGAAGCGCGCGATCGAAAGCCGGCGCAAGGCGCTCGCCGCGCTGCGCGAGGAGATCGACGCCAAGCGCCGCAAGCTGATCGATACCGTGAAGGACCAGACGCCGATTCACCCGGCTTGGCTCGCCGCCTGCATCAACCAGGTGAAGTCGGAAGATGCCGTCGTGATCAGCGAGCTCGGCGCTCCGCTTCCGGTGCTGCACCTGACCAGGTCGTCGACCTATATGGGCGCGCTGCTTTCCGGGGGTCTTGGCTTTGGTCTCGGCGCCGGGCTCGGCGCCAAGCTCGCGGCGCCGGAGCGCGAAGTCATCGTGACGGTTGGCGACGGCTCCTACATGTTCGGCAACCCGATCCCCTACCACTATGTCGCGCGGGCGGAGAAGCTGCCCACGCTCACCCTCATCGCCAACAACCAGTCCTGGCTTGCCGTGCGCCAATCGACGCTCGATGTCTTCCCCGACGGCCACGCCGCCAAGGCGAACGTGATGCCGCTTACCGAGCTCAAGCCATCGCCGGATTATGAGAAAGTGATCGAGACCTGCGGCGGCCGCGGCGAAAAAGTCGAAGCGCCGGGCGAGCTCGTGCCGGCATTGCGGCGCGGGCTCGACGCCGTGCGCGCCGGAACGCCGACCACCCTCAACGTGCTCACCCAGGCGCGCAGATAGGAGATACAGGTGCAGATTTGCGGTAGGGGCGGGGTTCCAACCCGCCCTATCGCAACGTACACGCACTTGGATGGAGGGCGGGTTTGAAACCCACCCCCTGCGCGTGGCACAACCGAGAACAGCGCTCTCAACAGGAAAACGCCGTGCTGGAAAAAGCGCAAGCCCAAAGCTTCAATGCCTACGATCGCCCGCACCAGGATCTGCGCGAATTCATCGCGCGCGCCGAGCGCGCGGGCGAGATCGTGCGCATCACAGGCGCGGACTGGAAGCTCGAGATGGGCACGCTCGCGGAGATCGTCAATCATGCCCGGCCTGAGCCGCCGGCGATCCTGTTTGAGGATGTGCCGGGCTACTCGATCGGCATGCGGCTTCTATCCGGCGCAACCAATTCCTCCAAACGGCTGGCGATCGCGCTCGGTTTGCCGGTTCCCGACAATCCGCTCGACGTCGTACGTGCCTACCGCGACCGCATGAAGACGCACCGGCCGATCCCGCCCAAGATGGTGGCGAAAGGGCCGGTCTTTGAGACCATCGACCGCGACGACAAGGTCGACATTCTGAAATTCCCGGTGCCGTTTCTGCACGAGCACGACGGCGGCCGCTATATCGGCACCGATGATCTCGTGATCATGCGCGATCCCGAGGAGAACTGGGTCAACGGCGCGACGTACCGGGTGATGGTGCAAGACAAGAACCACGTCTCTGTGTGGATCTCGCCGGGCAAGCACGGCCGCCAGATCCGGGAAAAATATTTCCGCGCGGGGAAGCCTTGCCCGGTGCTGATCTCGTGCGGTCATGATCCGCTGCTTTTTCTCGCCGGTGGAAACGAGCTCAAATACGGGCTGAGCGAATACGATTACGCCGGCGGCCATCGCGGCGAACCCTACGAGATCGTGCCCAGTGAGCTCCACGCTCTCCCCATGCCGGCCAATGCCGAGATCGTGCTCGAAGGCGAAATGGTCGAGAACGTGAACGCGAAGGAAGGTCCGTTCGGGGAATTCACGGGCTATTACGCGTCGAGCCCGAGCGAGCAGCCCATCATCCACGTCAAGCGCGTCTACCACCGCAATGATCCCATCCTGGGCATCGCCTCCCCCATGCGCCCGCCATCCGACTTCTCGTTCTCCAAGTGCGTGATGAAGGCCGGCATGATCTGGGACGAGGTCGAGCGCGCGGGCCTATCCGGCGTTGCCGGCGTCTGGGTGCATGAGTTCGGTGGCGCGCGCATGTTCAACGTCATCGCGATCAAGCAGTCCTATCCCGGCCATGCGCGGCAAGCCGGCCTGCTCGCGGCCGGATGCCAGTCCGCCTCCTATCTCGGGCGTTTCGTGGTGGTGGTCGACCACGATGTCGATCCGACCGACCTGTTCGACGTGATGTGGGCGATTTGCACGCGCTGCGATCCCGCAAACGATATCGAGCTCGTGCGCCGTGCCTGGAGCGGCCCGCTCGATCCCCTGCTGGACAAGGCGAGCTCGACCAATTCGCGTGCCATCATCGATGCGTGTCGGCCGTTCGAGCGGCTCGAGGATTTTCCCATGGTGGCGCGTGCGAGCCCGCAGCTGCGGCAAGGGGTCAAGGAAAAGTTTGCCGACATTCTGGGCAAGATCGGATGCGCATGACGCCTCGTTGGTAGGGGCGAGGCATGCCTCGCCCCCAGCGCCCCCGCATGAACGGAAAGAGCATCAATGACTGGATCGTCCGCCGAGCTGCGCCACGAGCTTGCCGTCGCCAATCGAATTCTTGCGAACGAAGGCATCATCGACGCGTTCGGGCATATCAGCGCACGCAACCCGAAGGACCCGAGCCGCTATTTCATCTCCCGCCACCGTGCCTCCGAGCTGGTCGAGCCGTCCGACATTCTCGAAATGACGCTCGATTCCGAGCCGGTCGTGCCGACAAAGGTACGCCTCTACAGCGAGATGGTGATCCATGGCGAGATCTACAAAGTGCGGCCTGACGTGAACTCGGTGTGTCATCATCATGCGCCTGCGGTGCTGCCGTTCTGCGCGACCGGCGTGGAGCTTGTCCCGCTGTTTCATCTCGGCGGCACGCTGGGCGACAAGGTGCCGTTCTGGGACAGCCGTGATGAGTTCGGCGACACCAATCTCCTGGTGCGCACGCCGGAGGAAGGTGCCTCGCATGCCCGCGCGCTCGGCCCGCATTACATGCTGCTGCTGCGCCGCCATGGGGCGTCGCTCGCCGGCAAGTCGGTGCGCGAATGCGTGTTTCGCTCGATCTACACCACGCGCAATGCCGAGCTGCAGCTGCGCGCCATGGCGATCGGAACCCTCGCTCCGCTTTCGCCTGGAGAAGCCGAAAAGTGCGGCTCTCACAACCTCGGCGCACGCGGTGTCGAGCGTGCCTGGGAATACTGGGTAACGCGCTTGCAGAAGGCGGAAGCGACGTGGGCGGCGGCCGGACTGCCGCGAATGAAGAACCTCGCCGAGACCGCACGGCCGCGCGCAGCAGGCCTCCCGCCGGCACGGAGTGCGGCGCGGCGGCGCGCCGGAACGACCGGCAACAAACGATCGCGAAAGAACACCGCCGGTAACCAGGCCGCGGGAAAGCGGCGCTGAATTGATCGTCGCCGCGGGCCCCGCCTGATGCGCTTGAAATGGGCGAGAAACGGCGGCAAATGCCATGCCAGTCCCACTAACAAGCCCGATTGTCGCCAAAAACGCGCGCTACCCGACGCCCGCACGCTTCAGGCAGAGCGCGGACCGGTCAGCCGCCCGTAAAGCGCGCCATTCACGGAGCGAGAGCGTTCAGACGCAAAGCCGGTACCCACTTTTGCTGATCGCGCACTCTTGGCGCAGGAAAGCTCTTGGCGGAGGGAAGCTCTTGGCGCACGGAAATCGGGGGATCGCCATGCAAACCAAGCGGATTTATCAGGTGCAGCATTGGCCCAACGGCCATTGGGATCGCGACCACAATTGGCGCAAGATCGAAGCCGGGAGCGAGAAAGAGGCTGCTGAGAAGGTCTGCGGCCTCCCTTTGACCGGCGCAGGGCGGCTTACGCAACTGCGCGCCCGCGTCCTCAAGTTCGGCGATCTCAAGCAGCGCAGCGCGACAGAGTTCTACGCCGTCGAGTAGATTTTCCGTAAACCGGGCAAGCTCCGGGTGCGCTGCGGCGGGGTCGGGCCAACGCAGACTGCGGCCTCCTCTTGAGCTGCCCGGCGCGACGCCGCGGATATCGGCGAAGCAGGTGCACGCTGCACCGCGCATAAAGACATTGTCGCAGGTTGCCACAGCATCCGAGCCAGGAAGCGGGAGGGGGTCGCGTTGCGCGGCCCGTCATAATCCCTTAATGACAGCCCGCATGATCCATCAACGTCCGATTGAGAAAACCGGCGCCGCGCGATGGGCCAAACGGGGCCCATGCCAGGAAGGGGGCGCGGAATGACAGGGATGTACGAGCAGGTGCGGCCGGGCATCGGCCATAACCAGCCCGACGAATATGCCGAGGAGAAGAAACACGCGAAATGGGAGCGCTGGGCGAAGAAACGCACCTTCGTTCGCGCGCTCGAGGGCACCTACAGCCATCTTTACAAGGCGTTGCTGGAGGAGACGCGCGTCTATCCCTCGAAGGACGTGCCATGGAAGGGCGGACCCGGGCCAGTTCGGCAAGAGCGTCATCAGCCCGCAGGCGACCGCATCATCCAGTCGATGGAATCCCATATCGAAGCTTACGCGCCTGCCGCCTACGGGCAAAAGCACGGTCACCTCAACAGCGCGGTATTTTACGTGCTCAAAGGCCGCGGCCACGACGTGCACGACGGCCGGCATATCGAGTGGAAGGCCGGCGACGTGATGATCGTCGAGAACGGCTGCGTGCACCAGCATTTCAACGACGATCCCGACGAAGAGGCGATCCTTCTGGTGTTCAAGGCCAAGCCGCTATTCCTGTTCATGCATCTCCTGTTTCAGAAGATCGTGGAGTGGCCGCCGGATAAATTGCCGCCCGGTCAGGAGCATTACAAGCCGCCGTCGGATATCTGAGACCCGGTTTTCTCTCCGCTTTCGAAGAGGGAAGCAGGAGCCGCGAAGGAGAGCACATGACATTTCAGGACAAGGACCCCGCGCTATTCGGGCTCGGCCAGCTGCACCTTTCACGCCGACGACATCGCGGGCTCGCAGAACTTTCGCGAGTAGCTACGAAGGCCGGCTCAACGTCGTCAAGGCCGAGGACATGCCATGGGAGCGCTCGTGCGACGGGCTTGATCAAGCATCTCGTCCATCACCGGATGAATACCCGCGAGTGCTGCGTCGAGGCCTACATGCAGTTTCTCAAGCCGGGCGAACGCTCGGGCAAGCACCGCCACATGTGGGAGGAGCTCATTTTCGTGGTCGAAGGCTCCGGCTACGACCTGCATTGGGACATGAAGTTCGATTGCCTCGACGCCTTCAAATGGGAATGGGCGCAAGAGCCGCGCAAGTTCGAATGGAAGCGGGGCGATTACATCTACATCCCGCCGTTCACCACCCATCAGCACTTCGCCGGCGAAGAAGCGCGGCTGATCATGATGAGCAACCGCATCGTCAAGGAGATGGGATTCGACTGGTTCGACCAGGTGGAGAACGCGCCGGGATTCTAACCCGCGCAGGATGGACTGCGATGCGTGGTCGGACTTGATGCGCGGCGGCGCAGTTGCCGGTTTGGCGCTCTGCCTGGCCGCGGCCGGTCACGCGCAGGCCCCGGCGGAATTCTACAAGGGAAGGACCGTCGATCTTTACATCGGCTACAGCGGCGGCGGCGGCTACGACGTCTATGCCCGCGCGCTCGCGCGCCATATCGGCACGCACATCCCGGGCCATCCCACCATCGTGCCGAGGAACATGCCGGGTGCGGGCAGCCTGGTGCTCGCCAACTGGCTCTACAATGTGGGGCCCAAGGACGGAACGGCTTTCGGCATGATCGGACGCGGGACCGGATTCGATCCCCTGCTCGGGTCAGCAAGGCGCAATTCGACGCTGCCAGGTTCAATTGGATCGGCAGCATGAACGACGAAGTCAGCGTGTGCGTCGCCTGGCACAGTCCGGCATCGCCACGCTCGAACAGGCGACGCACAAGGAGTTGACCGTCGGCGGCACCGGGCCGGCCGCCGATACCGACCAATTCCCCAAGGTGCTCAATGCGACGCTCGGCACCCGATTCAAGATCGTCACCGGCTATCCCGGCGGCAACGAGATCGACCTCGCGATGGAGCGCGGCGAGGTCGCCGGCCGCTGCGGCTGGTCCTGGTCGAGCGTCGTCGCCACCCACAAGCACTGGGTCGACGACCGCAAGATCAACATTCTCGTTCAGCTGTCGCTGAGCAGGCATGCCGGACCTGTCGAATGTTCCGCTGATCATGGACTTCGCCAAGAACGAGGAGCAAAGGCAGATTTTCAAGCTGGTGTTCGCGCGGCAGCCGATGGGCAGGCCGTTCCTGGCGGCTCCCGGTATCCCGGCCGAGCGCGTGCTGCGCTGCGCAAGGCGTTCATGGACACCCTGCATGACAAGGAATTCCTGGCCGAGGCTGCGCGCATGAAGCTCGAGATCAATCCGGTACCGGGCGAGGCAGTCCAGAGCATCGTGCAGGAGGTTTATCAGACGCCGAAGCAGATCACCGCCAAGGCGGCGGAGATGATCAACCGCTAGCGCTTGTGTAGCTCGTCATGAAGCTCGGTCCCCACCCTCCCCCGCAAGCAGGGGAGGAAAGCTCCCACCCTGAAGGCCCTCCGCCGGCCCGGGAGGGAAGGAAGGGGGCCGGCTGGCAATCCGACGTCATCGTCGACCTGATCAAGCGCTACGGTTTTCCCCATCGTCACGCTCAATCCGGGCGCGAGCTTTCGCGGTCTGCACGATTCGCTGGTCAATTACGGCGGCAACCAGCCGCCCATGATGCTTTGTCCGCACGAGGAGATCGCGGTGCAGATCGCACACGGCTACGCCAAGGCGACGGGCCAGCCGATGGCGGTGATCCTGCACGATCTGGTCGGGCTGCTGCACGCCTGCATGGCGATCTACTACGCCTATATCGACCGGGTGCCGATTTTCATCATCGGGGCGACCGGTCCATGGACGAAGCCAAGCGCCGGCCGCACATCGACTGGACCCATTCGGCGCTGGTGCAGGGCAATGCGATCCGCGATTACGTGAAGTGGGATTATCAGCCGACCTCGATCGAGGGCGTGCCGGAAAGCTTTGCGCGCGCCTATTCGATCATGACCACCGAGCCGCAGGGCCCGGTCTACATGTGCTACGACGCCGCGCTGCAGGAGGCACCGCTCACCGGCGCGGTGGCGCTGCCGCCCGCCGATGCCGCCGCCACGCCGGCGCCAATGGCACCCGACCCGCAGCGCGATCGAGGCCATCGCGGACAAGCTGCTGGCGGCCGAACATCCTCTGCTGCTCGCCGAGTATGCCGGCCGGCGCGCCGGCGGCTTCGAGAGCATCGTGGAGCTCGCCGAAACCGCCGGCGCCGCCGTCTGGGACGTCAACAACGCGCTGAACTTTCCCAACCGGCATCCGCTTTGCCTGAGCATGGACAAGGCGTCGCTGCGACGCACCGATCTTGTTGTCGGCCTCGACGTCAAGGACTGGGAGAAGCAGCTGACCGAGCTCAACAGCGCCAAGCGAACGCGCGAGCAGCTGACACCGCCGTCATGCGACTTCGTCGAGATCGGTTTCGGCGAGCTCAATATCAGCAAATGGGCGTTCGATTATTGCCGCCTGCAGCCCTGCTCGGTGCGCGCGCTCGGCGATACCGCGCTCGGCATCCCCGCGCTCACGCGCATCTGCAAGGCGCGCATCGCAGCCGATGCGCAGGCTCGAGGCCCGACTTGGCGAGCGCAAGGCCGCGATCGGCAGGCGTCATGACGAGGTTTGGGCGCAATGGCAGGAGGAGGCGCGCAAGGACTGGGACGCCTCGCCGATCACCTTTTCACGGCTTGCCCTCGAAATATGGGAGGTGATCAAGAACGAGGACTGGGTGCTCACCGCCAACAATCTCAAGCAGCAAGTGCGCAAGCTTTGGGATTTCGACCGGCCCTACCGCCACCCTGGCGTCGAGCTCGGCACCGCAACCCAGATCGGCATCTCGCTCGGCGTTGCGCTCGCGCACAAGGGCAGGGGCGCATCGTGGTCGACATCCAGCCCGACGGCGACCTGATGTTCGACGCCGGCGCGCTGTGGATCGCCGCCAAGTATCAAATCCCCATGCTGGTCGTGATGCACAACAATCGCGCCTACTACAACGACTGGGAGCATCAGCTCCGCATGGCGAGGCTGCGCGGCACCGACGAGGCCAAGGCCCATATCGGCATGGATCTGTTCGGGCCCGAGCCCGATTTCGCCGCGCTCGCGCGCGCCATGGGCTGCTGGGGCGAAGGTCCGATCGACAAGCCGCGGGACATCCGTCCGGCGCTCGAGCGCGCGCTCGCCGAAGTGAAGAAGGGGCGGCTGGCGCTCGTTGACACCATCACCCAGCACCGGTAATTTGCAAAGGCTCCATCAAGTCGAGGTTGCAATGGGTGAATTCGCGATTGGGCAAAGCGTGTCGCGCTTCGAGGATCCGCGGCTGGTGCGCGGCGGCGGCCGCTATGTCGACGACATCGTGCTGCCGCGGCATGGTGTTCGGCTACGTGCTGCGCTCGCCGCACGCGCATGCGCGCATCCGCTCGATCGACGTCAGCAAGGCCAAGGCCGCGCCCGGCGTGCTGGCCGTGCTGACCGGCGCCGACTGGCAGGCGTCGGGCTTCGGCGACCTGCCGGTGCCGGGCGGCTTCAAGCGCCGCGACGGCGCGCCGCTTTACCGGCCGCCCTATCCGGCGCTGGTCAAGGACCGCGTGCGCTGGGTCGGCGACTACGTCGCCTTCGTGGTCGCCGAGACGCGCCAGCAGGCGATGGATGCGGCCGAGCTGATCGCGGTCGACTACGAGCCGCTGCCGGCGGTGGTCGCGACCGCGCGAGGCGCCGCGCCGGGCGCGCCGCCGCGTGTGGGACGATTGCGCCGACAACATCTGCTTCGTGCAGATCGAGGGCGACAAGGCGGCGACCGAGGCGGCCTTCGCGCGCGCCGACCATGTGGTCAAGCATCGCTTCGTCATCAACCGCGTCACCGCCGCCACCATGGAGCCGCGCGGCTCGATCGGCGACTACAACGCGCGCCGACGGCCGCTACACGATCTACACGACGCTGCAGCGCGCGCATGCCTATCGGCCAGGAGCTGGCGCAGCACGTGCTGAAGGTGCCGGAGAGCAAGGTGCGCGTCGTCGCCGGCGACATCGGCGGCAGCTTCGGCATGAAGTCGGCGGTCTACAACGAGGTCGCGCTGGTGCTGCTCGCCTCGAAGCTGACCGGCCGTCCGGTCAAATGGATCAGCACGCGCTCGGAGTCCTTTCTCGGCGACGCGCAGGCGCGCGACAACGTCACCGAGGCCGAGCTCGCGCTCGACAGGGACGGCATCTTTCTCGGCATGCGGGTGAAGATCGATCGTCGAGCGTCGGCGCCTATCTGCAGACCGGCATGCCGGCCTTCACCGGCAATCTCGGCACGCTCGCCGGCGTCTATCGCACGCCGCGCGATGCACGTCGACGTGACGGCCGTGTTCACCCACACCAACCCGATGCGGCCCTATCGCGGCAACGGTCGTCCCGAGGCCGCCTACGTGATCGAGCGCATGGTCGATCTCGCGGCCGACGAGCTCGGCATCGATCCGGCCGAGCTGCGGCGGCGCAACTACATCCCGCCCGACGCGATGCCGTTCAAGACCGGCGCTCACCTTCACCTACGACAGCGGCGAGTTCGAGAAGAGCATGGACATGGCGCTCGAGCTCGCCGACGTCGCCGGCTTCGAGCCGCGGCGCGGCGAGGCGCGCAAGCGCGGCAAGCTGCGCGGCATCGGCATCTCCAACACGATCGAGCGCGCCGCCGCGCGCGGCTTCGAGGGGGCGGAGATCCGCTTCGACCGCTCCGGCGCGGCGACGCTTGTTCGCCGGCTCGATCACCCAGGGCCAGGGGCACGAGACCATCTACAAGCAGATCGTCTGCGACCGGCTCGGCCTCGATCCGGACGAGGTGCATTACATCCAGGGCGACACCGACCAGGTGTTCTTCGGCGAAGGCACCGGCGGCTCGCGCTCCGCCACCATCGGCGGCTCGGCCTTCCACGTGGCGACCGAGAAGATCGTCGCGCAAGGCGACGCGGATCGCCGCCCATATGCTCAAGGTCGATGCCGACGAGGTCGAATTTCGCCGACGGCATCTTCTCGAGCGCCAGGCACCAACCGCACGCTGACCATCAAGGACGTCGCCAAGGAGGCCGCCAACCCGGCGCGCCTGCCCAAGGGCATGGAGGGCGGCCTGACGGCGACCGCCGTCTACAACGCCGAGGTGGAGAACTTCCCCAACGGCTGCCACATCTGCGAGCTCGAGATCGACGAGGAGACCGGCGCGGTCGAGATCGTGCGCTACAGCGTGGTCGACGACGTCGGCACCGTGCTCAATCCGCTGCTGCTGCAAGGGCAGATCGTCGGCGGCATCGCGCAGGGCGTCGGCCAGATCCTGATGGAGGACATCCGCTTCGACGCAGACGGGCCAGCTCCTCACCGGCTCGTTCATGGACTACGCGATGCCGCGCGCCGACCGACTTCAGCGCGTTCGATGTCGAGAGCAACCCGGTGCCGACCAAGACCAATCCGCTCGGCGTCAAGGGCGCGGGCGAGGCCGGCTGCGTCGGCGCCATGCCGGCGGTCGCCAACGCCCTGGTCGACGCGCTGTCGCAGCTCGGCATCCGGCACATCGAGATGCCGGCGACGCCCGAGCGCCTGTGGCGCGCGATGAAAGAGAGCGCGGTTAGTTCGTAGTTCGTAGCCCGCATTGTGCGGGAGCGAAATGCGGGCCAGAGCCAGAGGGAGAGATGAGACCCCGGATATCGCTGACGCTCTATCCGGGCTACAGTCCGGCGTCCTATGAGTGACGCATGACCGAGACCTTCGAGACCGCTCTGGCCGCACGCGTCGAGGAGATGGCCGATGCCTGCACCGGCTGCGGCAAATGCGTGGAGGTCTGTCCGGTCACCGGCCCGGGCGGAGTGAATGCGCCGAGCCGCGCGCGGTCATCGGCGGCATCATCGACATCCTGCGCACCGGCGACGGGCCGGAAGCATCGCGCAACTGGGCGAACGCCTGCGTGCTCAGCGGCGAATGCATCAAGGCCTGCGACTACGGGGTCAATCCGCGCTTCCTGCTCGACGATGGCGCGCGTCGCCATGGCGCGCGCAGAGGATGAGCCGCCGGAGCGGCGCCGCAGGGCGTCGAAGGCTTCCGCAAGGTCGCCCGCGACGTCACGCACATCTCGCGCATGCAGCTCGACGACGAGCTGCTGGCGCGGCTGGGGCAGAAAGCCAACGACGACCGCGCCGGCCGCACGGCGCCGGATTTCGTCTTCTACACCGGCTGCAACGTGCTCAAGACGCCGCATATTGCGTTGCTCGCGCTCGATATCATGGACACGCTCGGCGTCACCTATCACGTGATGGGCGGGCCGACCCATTGCTGCGGCATCGTGCAGATGCGCACCGGCGACGTCGCGACCTCGGGCCGCTTCGCCGAGAGCACCATGGACAAGCTCGCCCGCAGCAAGACCGGGCCAGGTGATCTCCTGGTGTCCGAGCTGCCACGTGCAGTTCACCGAAACCACCTTGCCGACCGTCGAGAAGACCCGCGGCGCCAAGCCGTTCGAGATGACCCCGTTCATGCTGTTCCTGCGCCAGCATCTCGACCGGCTGCGGCCGCATCTGCGCAACCGCGTCGACATGCGGATCGCCTTGCATCGCCACCCCGGGATCAAAGGCGTGGTCGAGGCTGCCGAGGATATCCTGCGGGCCGTGCCCGGCGTCGAGCTGGTCGATCTGGGCAGCCGGCGGTCGGGGATGATGAGCAACTATTTCCGCGCGCTGCCGGCCTATCGCCGCGAGCTGCAGAAGAACGAGCTCGACGCCGCCGAGCAGGCGGGCGTCGACGCGCTGGTCGCGGTCTACCATGCCGACCATCGCGAGCTCTGCGCGCACGAGCGCGACTATCCGTTCCGCGTCATGAACATGCTGGAGATCGTCGGCGCCAGCATGGGAATCCATCACGAGGATCAGTTCAAGCGGCTCAAGATGCTGCAGGACGTCGATGCGATCGCGGCCGACTGCGGGGACCTTGTGGCGCGGCACGGGCTCGATGCCGAGACCACCCGCCAGGCAATCCAGGCGATGCTCGAGGAGCAGCCGCTGCCGCTGCGGGGCGGCGCACATCCCGGACGGCAAGGAGAACCGTCGTAGCGTGAGGCAAAGGCGCGCAATCGCCAGATCGCGCAGCAATATTGTCGATCGCGCACGCTACGAGCAGCAGCGGCCGGTCATCGCCAGCGCCACCCGCTCCTCCTCGGTGAGCTGCTCGTGCTCGTGGTCGTGGACATGCGCGGGCGCGGGAGCCGGCACGGCGGCATCGGCGATGGGCTCGTCCTGCGGCAGCCCTGCTCTGCGCATCTCGCCGCGGCGGGCTTGCGTCGCCGCAAGGTCGAGCTTGCCGCTGTCGGGCTGGAATACGGCGCCGTAATATTTCTCGGCCGCAGCCTTGCTGACATAGCCGCAGCGCACATCGCGCTCGAGGCTTGCAGGCTCGCGCTCGAGCGGGGAGCCGAAGCCGCCGCCACCGCCCGAGCGCAGGATATAGGCATCGCCCGCGTGCAGGACCTGGTTGAGCGCCTTGCCGTTCGGAAAACCTTGCTCCTCGCTCGCGCCGAAGCGATGCAGTGCGACCGAGTTGCCATAGCCGGAAAGTCCGCTCTCAAGCCCCCATGGCTTGCATTTCACCCGGTCGATCTGCGAGCTGAAGCGGATGTCGTGGCGCGCCTGCACCACCTGCTCGCAACCGAGCCCCCCGCGGAAGCGACCCGCGCCCCTGAGTCCGGACGCAGCGCATAGCGCTCGACCAGCAGCGGATACTTGGCCTCGACCTGCTCGGAGGGGCCGTTATGAGTGTCGCCGTCGTTTATGGCGATGGTGGAATTGCGGCCGTCGCTTTCGCGCTTGGCTCCCCAGCCGCCGCCGATCAGTCCGCCCAGATAGATGTAGAAGCTCGCATCCGTGGGCCGGCGGCCGTTGACACGGCCGACGACGAGGTCGGCATGGTGCCCCGCAATGATGCGATTCGGAATGGCGGGCGCCAGCGCCTTGAAGATCGTGTCGATGATGGTCATGGGATAGGTCATCCACATGCGCATCGCCGCCGGCTTGAGCGCGCTCACCACGCGACCCGGCGGAAGCACGATCTCGAGCGCGCGGAACTGGCCCTCGTTGATGGGAAGATCGAGCGCCGAGGTCAGGCACTTGAACGCCACCTGACAGCAGGAGCGGCCGGCAGTCTCGCCGGAATTATAGAAGCCGGCCACTTGCTTGGATACCTCGGTGAGGTCGACCTTCATCCGGTCGCCTTGGATCTCCACGCGAACGCGGATCGGCACGCGCTGACCAATATGGATTCCGTCATCGTCCATGAAGGAGTGGGCTTCATAGATGCCGTCGGGAATTTCGCGCACGCGCGCGCGCGTGGCCGCCTCGCTGTGCTCCATGATGGCGTCGATGCCGCCGACTACGGCATCGCGGCCGTATTTCTCGATCATTTCGAGAAAGCGCCGCTCACCGGTCTTCACGGCGGCGATCTGAGCGCGAAAGTCTCCCATCGCCCGTTCAGGCAGCCGCACATTGGTCCTGATGATGGAGATGATCTCATCGTTCGGCACGCCTTTGCGATGAATCTTCACGATCGGCATCTGCAGCCCTTCGGAAAAGATGTCGGTCGTGGCGCCGTCGAGAGTGCCGCCGACGTCGGGCCAATGCGCCATGCAGCAGGAGAACGCCACCAACTCTCCCTGGTGAAAGACCGGCACCGTGAAGGTCATATGGTTGAGATGGCTGCCGGTGATGTAGGCGTCGTTGGTCAGGAGAATGTCGCCGGGCTCGAGATTCTCGACGCCATAATGATCGAGCTTGGTCTTCACGGTGTCGCTCATGCCGCGGATGAACATCGGCAGGCCAAGGCCGATCGACACCGTGTTCCCCTGTGCGTCGAACAGTCCCACGGTGAAATCGAGCGCCTCGTAGATGATCATGTTGTAGGCGGTGCGCATCAGATTGGTCTTCATCTCCTCGGTCGTGGCGATGAGACCGTTGCGCACGATTTCCGTGAGCACGGGGTCGGGGCGATGGCGGCTCGCGCTCGCCCCTGGCTTGAGCTCGGCGTCCATCTTCAGCTCCGCAGAATATCGATGACGAGGTTGCCGAAAGCATCGACGGCAACGACGTCGCCGGGATGAACGACGGTGGTTGAGGCATATTCCTCAATCAGCGCCGGTCCGGCGATACGATTTCCGGCAAGCAGCGATGCGCGGTCATAAGTCGGCGTGCCGATGAGACCGCCCGCTTCGGCGAAATGGACGGGGCGCGCCCCGCGCAACGCCCGAGCCGGCGGCCTCGCCTCACCGCCCGCGATCGCTTCGAAGGAGGGCTTGCGCATCAGGCCGGCGACGGCCGTTCGCAGGCTGACGATCTCCGCCTTCTCCTCGGGCGCGGCATAGCCGTAGCGCGTCGCGTGCACGGCATCGAATCTGCGCTTGATGCCGTCGCAGTCCTGCGCTCGGAACAAGGCGAGCGGCAGCTCCACGGTGACGGCGTGCTCCTGCCCGACATAGCGCATGTCCGCCGAGCGCTGGATGCGCACTCCTGATATCGCCACGTGGCTCTGCCCCACGGCTTCGCGGCCATGCCCCTCCATCTCGCCGTAGATGCCTTCCATGGCCGCAAACGACACCTCGGACAACGGCATGAACCAGGTCCTGACGAAATCGCGCCGCAGGTCCGCGACCAGCATGCCATAGGCGGAAAAATGTGCCGGCGCACCCGGGATGACGGCCTTGGCGATGTGAAGCTCCCGCGCCAGCATCGCCGCGTGCAAAGGGCCGGCGCCGCCATAGGCCACAAGGGAGAAGTCGGCGGCGTCGAGACCACGCTCGGTGGTAACCCAGCGCACCATATGGGACATCTTGGTGATGGCGATGCGCACAATGCCGTCCGCCGCCGCCATGAGATCAAGATCGAGCGGCTGGGCGATGCGCTCCTCCAGCGCCCGTCTCGCGCGCTCCTCGTCGAGCGCCAACTCGCCGCCGAGAAACCGGTCGCGAGCGAGCCGGCCGAGGATGAGATTGGCGTCCGTAATGGTTGGCTCTGTGCCGCCCAGGCCGTAACAAACGGGGCCGGGATGGGCGCCCGCACTCTGTGGCCCCACGTGCAGCGCGCCGCCAGCCTCGACGCGGGCGATCGAGCCGCCGCCGGTTCCGACCTCCTGGATGTCGATCATCGGGATCTGCACCGGCAGCCCGGTGGCATAGCCGCCGACGAGCGCGCTCCCGGTCATGAGCACCGTCCCCTCATGGATGACGCCGGCCTTGGCCGTGGTCCCGCCCATGTCGAATGCAATTGCATTCGCGAGCCCGATGCTGTCGCACAGGACCTTGGTCCCGATCACGCCCGCCGCTGGTCCGGATTCCAGCATGCGGATGCATGCGCGCTGCGCCTCGTCGAGATCGAACAGGCCGCCGCTCGATTGCACGATGAGAAAGTCGCCGTCAAAACCCGCAGCCGCAAGGTGATCGCTCATCTCCCCGAGATAACGCCGCACCCTTGGCCCCACATAGGCGTTGGCCGCCGCCGTCGAGGTGCGCTCGAATTCGCGGTATTCCTGTGAGAGCTCGTGCGACACGGTAACGAACAGATCGGGATGGCTCCCCGTGATGATCTTCCTTGCGCGCTGCTCGTGCGCGGGATTGCGGTACGAGTGCAAGAAAAGCACGGCGATGGCGTCCACGCCCTGCGCGACCGCGTCCGCGGCCGCCGCGCGCACCTCGTCCTCGTCGAGCGCAATGAGGACCTTGCCCTGCGCGTCCATGCGCTCGCGAATCTCGTAGCGCAGGTCGCGCTCGATCAGGGGCTCGTGGCGGCGGAAGAAGAGGTTGTAGGACTCCGGCCGGTTGACCCTGCCGATCTCGTAGATGTCGCGGAATCCTCGTGTGGTGAGCAGCGCGCAGCGCGCGCCCGTGCGCTCGAGGATGGTATTGATGGCGACGGTGGTGCCATGGAGGAAAAGCCGCGCCGAGCGGAAATTCGCTCCGGTCCTGGTCACGGCGGTCTCGATGCCATTGACCAGCGTCGCCGTCGTGAGCGTCTTTCCGAGCTTGAGCTCCCCGGTCGCTTCGTCGAAGGCGGCGACGTCCGTGAACGTCCCACCCACATCCGCCGACAGTCGGATTTGACCGAGCTCCATTCTCAATCAATTATCAACCGCCCGCGTGCGCCGCAACGCCGGGCGTCTTGTGCACCTGCGCGGCGGCTTCCGCCCGCAATCTCGGCATTACGTCGCCCGCGAAAAGGGCGATGGATTGCAGGCATTCCCGCAGATCGAGATCGCCGAAGGCGAGCTGCCCGACCACGTAATTGCAGCCGGTTTCCCGGAGTTGAGAGGAGAGGAATTCCGTCACGGTTCGCGGCGAGCCGGCGATGCCCTGGCCGCGCTCGACAACCAGATCGAACGTCGCGGGGCGCGGATGCGATTGCGCCCGCCCGTGGCGCCGGAACAGGTGTGTAAAGCTTGCGTGCCACACCAGATAGGCGCGGCGCGCAAGCGCCATGGCCTCGGCATCGCTCGCGGCGACCACGATGAAGCGACCGAGGCCGAGCTTGGGAAATTGGACCGTGGGCGCGTGGACCTGCGGCCAGACCGTCCGGTAGCGCTGCATGGCAAGACACGTTTCCGCCGGCGGGTCGAGGCTCACGACGTTGAGATTTCTGCGCGCTGCACGCTCGGCGCTCTCCGGCGCATGGACGCCGTACCAGATCGGCGGATGCGGCTTCTGAAATGGAGCAATCTCCATGGGCACGTTCTTGAAAGCAAACCTCATGCCCGCGAAATCGAGCACCTTGTGGGTCAAGCCCGCGAGCACGAGCTCGGCCGCCTCGGCGTAGACCTCCTGCGCGGCCTGCGGATCCGCCCCGTAATATTCGATTTCGATGGGCACCGAGCCCCGACCGAAACCGATCTCGAGGCGACCGCGGCTCAACTGGTCGAGCATGCAGATTTCCTCGATCAGGCGCAGTGGATGGTGAAGCGGCATCGCCCAGACGAGAGGCCCGAAGCGAAGCCGCTGGGTACGCTGCGCGACCGCCGAGAGGAAGACGCTGGGCGAAGGCGCCATGCCCAACGGCGTCGAATGATGCTCGGCGAGATGATAGGCGTAGAAACCGGCGCGATCGTAGGCTTGCGTTATGCGCAGGCGATCCTCGTAGAAATCAGCGAGCGATCCGCCGGGGCGGTCGAGATGATCGAAAATACCGAATTGCATTGCGACCTCACCCCGGCTGGCGCGCTCGGCGGAAACAAACCGCGTTGCTCGCGTTGCCTTGTCAGCCTAGGCCCTCTCCAAGAGAGCGGGCAACAGCGGCGAGCCCTTTTTGGAGGGAGGGATTTGAATGTGCTCAGGGGGGAACCCGAGCGATGCTCCGGGGTTTAGCTCGAACATGAGCCGGCAAGCCAACATCGATCGCGTCTGGGACATCATCGAAAGGGTCGGGATCTGTATGCTGACCACGCAATTTCCCGGCGGCTTGCGGGCCCGCCCGCTGGACGCGCGGCCAGACCGCAACGCCGGGATCATCTGGTTCGTCACCGATCTGCGCAGCGGCAAGGAGCACGAAATCAATACCGAGCACGACGTCGGCCTGACCTTCACCGATCCGAAGGAGAAGGCTTATCTGTCGCTCACCGCCCGTGCCGAGGTGCGCATAGATCGTCGCAAGGCCGCCGAGATTTGGCGCAGCACGGACAATGCCTGGTGGAAAGGGCCGCACGATCCCTATGCCTGTCTGCTGCGTGTCCAACCCTTGACTGCGGAGCTGTGGGATGGCCCCGCAAGCGCCGCCATCGCGGCCTTCGAGCTTGCAAAGGCGCGACTCACGGGGCGAAAGGCCGAATTGGGCGAGAATCGCAAGGTCACGGTGAAGATGTGACAGCTACTGGTTGAGCTTCCCGCTAATCGTCGAGCTTGAGCTTCTTGCGCCGCTGCGCGAGCGTGCGCAGGCGCAGCGCGTTGAGTCGAATGAAGCCTGCGGCATCGCGGTGGTCGTAGGCGACCTTGCCTTCCTCGAAGGTCACGAGGTCCTGGTCGTAGAGCGAGTGGGCCGAGGACCGTCCGACCACTGCGACAGCTCCCTTGTAGAGCTTGAGCCGGACCGTTCCGGTGACGAATTCCTGGGACTTGTCGATTGCCGCCTGGAGCATTTCACGCTCAGGCGCAAACCAGAACCCGTCATAGATGAGCTCGGCATATTTCGGCATCAGCTCGTCCTTGAGATGGGCCGAACCGCGGTCGAGCGTGATGGATTCGATCCCGCGATGCGCCGCAAGCAGAATGGTGCCGCCCGGCGTCTCATACATGCCGCGCGATTTCATGCCGACAAACCGGTTCTCGACCAGATCAAGCCGCCCAATGCCGTGGGCTCGGCCGAGCCTGTTGAGCTGCGCGAGCAGCTCTGCCGGCGAAAGCGCATTGCCGTCGAGCGCCACCGCATCGCCGTGCTTGAAGTCAAGCGCGACGTAAGCGGCTGCATCGGGCGCGTCTTGCGGATCGAGCGTGCGCGAATAGACGTAGTCCGGCACTTCCTCGGCGGGATTCTCCAACACCTTTCCTTCCGAGGAGGCATGCAGGAGATTGGCATCGACCGAGAACGGCGCCTCCCCTCTTCTGTCCTTTGCGATCGGGATCTGATGCTGCTCGGCAAAGGCGATGAGCGCTTCGCGCGAGCGCAGGTTCCATTCCCGCCACGGCGCGATCACTGTCACGTCGGGCTGGAGCGCATAATAGGCGAGCTCGAAGCGCACCTGGTCGTTGCCTTTGCCGGTCGCCCCATGCGCGACGGCATCGGCGCCGACCATCTGCGCGATCTCGATCTGCCGCTTGGCGATGAGCGGGCGCGCGATGGAGGTGCCGAGGAGATATTGCCCCTCGTAAAGCGCGTTCGCCCGGAACATGGGAAAGACGTAGTCGCGCACAAACTCCTCGCGCAAATCCTCGATGAAAATGTTCTCCGGCTTGATGCCGAGGAGAAGCGCCTTGTTGCGCGCGGGCTCGATCTCCTCGCCTTGGCCGAGATCGGCGGTGAAGGTGATCACCTCACAGCGATAGGTGGTCTGCAGCCATTTGAGAATGATGGACGTGTCCAGCCCGCCGGAATAGGCCAGCACCACCTTCTTCACCTCGCGGATCTGGGGGTCGCCTTGGGGCATTGAACACTCCGAACCCGCTCGATTGTCGCGCCCGCGAGAAGGCGGACACCGCCGTTGCGATTTTGCCGCGCCAACGACCATCACCGGTCAACCGGCGAAGACAAGAAAGCGGCGCGGACTATAGGGGGAAAGCGCAGTGGAGCAAGCGGCAGGGCTATCGCATATGGCGAGCAACAAACGCCGTGTACCGCCCCTTTCAGGGGAGCATAGGCGGCCATCGGCCGCCGTTCCTAGCGCCAAGAGCGCCGACGCGGAAGCGTCGGCTATGCGCCCGAAGCAAAGACAGGCGGTCGGGTGGCGTCGCTTCGGCGCGCGAGGTTGCAGCCGACCCCACCCGGCTCGCTCTGCTCGCCGACCTCCCCTTTCAGGATCCTTTCAGGGGAGGTATTATGGCGCTTGCTGAACGGCCATATGCGATAGCCCTGGAACAAGCGGGGACGCCATTCTTACCGAATCAGAGCGGACCTCGGGCAGGTCCGAGCTCCGATCCCGTCCATGTCGCCTTTTCCGGGGCGCTACGGCATGATCCCGAAAAGTGGATACCGGTTGTCGGAAAAGATCATGCTCAAACGAAGAAGTAGAGCAGGATGGTGATTCGAAGAAACATCATCCCGCTCTAAAGAAAGATGTGGATGCCCAGCAGCGCAGACAAGCTTCACGCAGTCTGCGCAAGCTGACTGTGTCGCCGGGCATGACGGAGAAGTCGTGGGTCAACTCGGCCGGAGTCCGCCGTAGCGGCTGCGCGCATTTCGCGCCTGTGATCACATCGGATTTTCGATGCGGTGAACGGGAAGATTCTTCGAGTTCGACATGATCTCGTAGGGGGATATGCCGGCGCTCGACCGGACAACATCGGCATTCGTTGTCACTATGCTCGACTTGGCCCAGAAAACGATCCCGAGGGCCAGGGCCGCGCCGATAACGCCAAAACCAACGTACTTGCGCATGTGAGCCTCCATTATCCGTGGGCCGCGAGGATTGCCCGAGGCGCCAGTGATGGCCGCGAGGCTACGGAGCTTTGCGCAAAGCGTGTGTGAAGCAGATCACAGTATCCTCTGATTCCTCAGTGGGGGACCGACAGCCGACGTTCTGAAAACGGTCGGGCGACCGCATATCAGAGAAATTACCCTGCCCCGGACCTGATTGGCTCGATCCGGGGCAGAACCAGCCTGTCGCAAGATGCATGTCAACTCGAACCAGCCGATCAGTACACCTCGTCGATCACCTAAATCGGCAAATACGAGTTGGACATGACGACATAAGGCGACAACGCAACCTTCGGCCGAGCAAAATCGGCGTTGGTTGCGACCACACTGGCCTTGGCCCAAAAGATCATGGCCAGGCCCATTATCGTGGCAGCAATTGCAAAACTGGTATGTTTGCGCATGTTAGCCTCCGATTTCTGTAGGGCGCGAGAGTGGTTATCGGCGCCTCGCATGAAAGCGAAGGTATGCCAGCCTGCAGAACCCCAGTGTGATCCAGATCACAGTGCGGCGCCCTTGCAATCACAAGGGATAGGCCCAGCACAGCGCCGGGGGAAGAACGAGGTCAACCTCGCTGCCGATCGCATGGCGCATGCTGGTGCCGAGCTCGACCGCCTCCAGCTGGCCACCGAGCACGGCAAGCTCATAAATGGTCTGCGTGCCCTGAAAGCGTTGACCGGTGACACGGGCGGTGAAGCGATTGGCCTCGGCCGCGCCATTGCCGCCGGCGCCATCGCCGCAAAGTCGCACGTTCTCCGGACGCACCGCGATCTTGACTGTCTCGCCGGCCTGCACACCCGACGGCAGCCACGCCGTAAGACACTGGCCGCTCTCGGCCTCGATGGTTCCAAGCTCGCCGTCGCGCGCGAGAACGCGGCCGGAAAGAAGATTCGAAGCCCCGGTGAAGCTTGCGACGAACAGATCGGCGGGACGATTGTAGATCTGGTCGGGCGATGCCATCTGCAACAACTTGCCGTCGCGTACCACGCCGATGCGGTCGCCGAGGACGACAGCTTCCGCCTGGTCGTGCGTGACGTAGACGGCGGTCACGCCGGCCTGCTTGATGATTCGGCGCAAGTCATCGCGCAGGCGCAGACGCAGTTGTGCATCGAGATTGCTGAGCGGCTCGTCGAGCAACAGGAGCGCCGGCTCGTAGACCAGGCTGCGTGCCAGCGCCACCCGCTGCATCTGACCGCCGGAGAGCGCCACCACCGCGCGATGCGCGAACTCGGAGAGGCCGACGAGGTCCAGCATCTCGCCGACCTTGCGCTCGATCTCTGCGCGCGGCGCGCCACGATGTCGGAGCGGATAGGCCACATTCTGCTTGACCGTCATGTGCGGCCAGACCGCGTAGGACTGGAACACCATGCCGATATTGCGCAGCCGCGGCGGCACCATCACGCCGTCCTCGGGTGCCGAGACCAAGTGCCCGCCGATGCTGATGCGTCCGCCGGTCGCATGCTCCAGGCCGGCGACGCAACGCAATGTCGTGGTTTTCCCGCAGCCAGAGGGTCCAAGCAGGACCACGATCTCTCCGGAGGGCACGTGAAAGCTCACGCCGTCCACCGCCGGCCGGCCGGAGGTGAACTGCTTGCGCAGCTGCTCGACCCGAAGCTCCGCCGACATTTCCAGTCCTACCGCGTTCCGTTCCCCCGGTTTGAGAACGGCCTACGTCACTGTCGATATCCGTAGGTCTTGTTCCACTCCTCGACCCAGGAGCCATGCAGCTTGACGTATTCCTCAAAATTCGGAAGCCACAGCTTGACCACCTTCGGGTCGAAGCCCTCCGGATAGACGGGAGCCTGCTTCAGCGAAGTGAGATGGCCCAGCTCCTTAATCATGAATGTCTGTCCCTCCTCCGAGAGGCACCAATTGAGGAACAGCTTCCCGGCGTTGGGATGCGCCGCCGTCTTCGGCACCCCGCTGGCATACGGATTGACCGGCGCGCCTTCCGGTGCAAACAAGATTTCCAGCGGCGCGCCGGCGCGCTTCTTCGGGAAAACCGCATTGTACAGCAGCGGGCCCATCACGATCTCGCCGCGCACGAGCGAATCTGACATTGGCGCGCCGGAGGGATAAAGCACGGGATTGGTCGCCGCCTGCTTTCTCCAATAATCTTCACCCAGCACTTGGCGCTCGAACATGATGCGGGTCCAGGTGGTGCCGCCCGAGCCCGCGAATACCTGACCGATCTGCCTGTTGCCGTACTCCGGCTTGGTGAGATCCATCCAGGTCTTTGGCGGCGACTTGATCAGGGCGGAATTGTAGGCGATCGACCATACCAGCGTTGCGCGCGGCCAGAGCTTTGGCGAGACCATGGATTGCTCGACGTAGTCCTTGCCGTTCGGCGGCGCATAGTCCTGGAACATGTCGACGAGCTCGCTCATGAGCGCGCGGTCGGAATGGTCGATCACGTCGGCTGAGAGCTTGCCGGCGGCTGCTTCCGTCTTGATGCGGGTGATGAGCTGGCCGCCGGGCGCGCGCACCATCTCCACCCGGATTTCCGGGAAGCGTTTGTTGAAGGCCTTGATCGACTTCCTGCTCGACCTCGGCGAAATTCGCCGTGTAATAAACGAGCTTGCCTTCATTCTTGGCGGCGGCAATCAGCTCGGGCGGGCCGACATTCTGCGTCGCCGCTGGGACGGACGCTGCGATTGATCCGAACGCCGCCGCAAAAGCCGCCAGAGCTGTGGTCGGGACCGATTTCATGATTGCGTGCTCCTTCTTGGGAATCATGCCGCGCGCCCCACGGTTTCCTTGGCGCCGCCGCTCGAGAGCCAATTGCCAAGCCCGATCAGCACCGCGAGCAGAACAGTCTGCACCAGGCTGAACGCGGCGGTCTTTCCGGTATTGCCGCCCTCATAGTAATCGAGCAGCAACACGGCCATCACCATGGTGTTGCTGGTGTAGAGAAAGAGCGAGGAGCCGAGCTCGCGGATGGCGAGAATGAACAGCAGGGTCATGGCGGCGATGGTGCCCGGTCGCGCCAACGGCAGCACGATGGTGCGGATGGTGCCGATGAGACCCTTGCCGCAGATCCAAGCCGCTTCCTCGAGCTCGCGATGAATCTGCATGAACGAGGTGGACAGCGTCTTCATGGTATCGGGCATGTAGCGCGCGATGAAGGCAAGCGCGAGAATCCAGATCGTGCCGTACAGCCCGCCCGGGAGCGCGATCCAGGCCCAGAGATAGGCGACCCCGATCACCAAGCCTGGGATGGCCACCGGCAGCGTCGCGATCAGGTCTATGCCGCGCCGGCCGGGCGTATTTCCCCGGTGCACGGTGTAACCGATCGCAAACGCGAGCGCACCCCCCGCAACCGCCGTAATGATGCCGACCTCCATGGTATTCCATATCGATCGCATGGTGAGCGGGTTGCCGAAAATGTCGTAGAAATGAACGAGCGAGTAATGCCGCAAATCGAAAAGACTGGCGGCATTCGGAATGAACAGGAAGCGGCGGAATGCCGCTACGATCAATGCCAGCGTCGGCAGCACGACCACGGTGAAGATATACGCAAGCGCGAGGGCCAGGGTGAGCCAGCGCCAGGGACCGAGATCGAGCGCTCTGGGGCGGAACGCCTTTCCTGCGACGGTGATGAAGCTCTTACCCGTGAGCACACGCTGCTGCAACACCACCAGGATGCCCGTCACCACCATCAGGATGAGCGCAACCGCGGCGGCGGTGCTGTAGAGCGGCGGGCTCCAGTTGGTCAGCTGGAAGATGTAGGTGGTGAGCACCGGGATATTGGCAGGGGTGCCGAGCACGGCGGGAATGCCGTAGATGCCGAGCATGACGACGAAGGACAACAGCATGCCGGAGATGATCGCCGGCGCGATCAACGGAAAGGTGACGGTGAACAGGGTGCGCACCGGACCAACCCCTGCGATCTCCGCCGCTTCCTCCAGACTCGGGATCCATGTTGCGCAGCGCCGAGGCCGTGAACATGTAGACGTAGGGCGCGTAATAGACGCCGAAGACCAGAATGAGCCCGGTCATGGAATAAAGGTCAATCCGCCAATCGAGCCCCGCCCATTTCATCATGGTGTTGATAAGGCCCGACTTCGGCGAGCCCAGGATCGACCAGGCGACGCCGGCGACCAGCGGCGGCACGAACAGCGGGATCATGCTCGCCGCGCCGATGAAGCGCTTGCAGGGCGTGTTGGTGCGCACGACGATCCAGGAGAACGCGAGCCCGATCGCTACCGCCAGCATGGTGCCGCCGGTGCAGGCAATGAGCGAGTTCATCAGCGCGAGATGGACGTTGGGATTGGCGAGAACGGTGAGAAAGTTGTCGAGGGAGAGGTCGAACGCGCCGAAGCCGTCCACCACCGGGTTGGTGTTGGTTAGCGCGCCGAGGAGCAGCATCGCCACCGGATAGAGGACGAGAAACGCAAGCACGGCGAGCAGCGCGAGCGACCATAGCCAGCGGCCGGCCGCACGAATCCGGGGTGCGCCTTCGGCCCGTCCGGCCGGGGCGGCCAATGCAACGCTCTGCGTCGTCACTACGCTCCCTCTGGCCGCCGTCAGCTCCCCTTGCGAACCGCCTTTATTGTTGTTGCCTGGGTAGCACAGAACGCCGCAGTCGAGGAGAAGGGGTCACGCCGGCAAGCTCGCGCGCGGACAAGTTGACGCAGGCTGTGTAAGCAAAATCCCGCATGGCGAGGAGCGCCAAGCCGTTATCGGAAATGTTTGCGAAGCAACGGAATTCGCCGCAAGGCGTCGCTGGGCATTCTTGCCATGCGCTCCAGGACCGTCTCCACCGTTTCATCCGATATCCGTGTCGGCCGCCAGCGGTAGATGCATCCGTGCGCGATGAAGATCACCAGGAACGCGAGCACCCCGGCAAAGGCGACGTCGCTGAAGAAATGCGCACCGGCTGCCATGCGCAATAAGCCTACCGCCGCGCCGAAGGCGAGCGCCGCGCCGAAGGCGAGCGCGCGCCATTGCGGCGGCATCAGTACCGCCGGCGCCATGGTCCAGAACGCCCCCGATGGTTCGCCCGCGATGAAGGAGCAATTTTTCAAGCAGTCGCCGCGCGGATCCCACCAAGGACGAAAATGCTCGTCGCCGCCGAACTCCGCGACATCGATCGGTCGCGGCCGCCCCCAATGCTCCTTGAGCACGACATTGGCAAGAACCCCCGGCGCGAGCGCCAGCGTGAGCAGCGTCAGAATGATCGCGCGACCGGGGATGAGAAGATGCCGCCGCGGGCGAACGAGCTTCATGATCAGCGCAATTGCCGCAGGCGCGGCAATGAGTGCAATCAGCCAGGTGCTGGCATCACGCGCGCGCAGATAGAAGGGATCATAGCTGCGCCAGAAGCCGCCGTGCCGAGCATCGAAGAAGAGTGCAGCCAGCTTGAGGTCGAGATCCGGCCAGGCGGCGAAGATGAGCCCGACCGTTGCGGCGATGGCGAGCGCGATGGCAAGGCCGGTTCGGGTCATGGAGGATCTCGCGCGCGTGTCTATCCCAGCGGCAGCACGAGTTCAAATCGGCGAGCTTGTAGATGGGGTGGGTAGGCGCGCGCCCTGCAAAGTCCGCGGTTCACGTCGAAGCGCTTCTTGACCGGGTTTCGTTGGTTATTGCGGCCGCGGCGCCTGCTGGCGGCAGACGTGACTGTTCCCCATCGGCGAGATCCAGTCCCCACAACTGTCACAGCCCGCGAGCAGGAGCGTGAACGCCATCATGCCGGCCAGGCGGCATGTCTTGGCGCCTACGCCGATCTTGATTCGCCAATTGGACGTCAATACTGCTCGCATGCGAGCCCCGGGTGCACCGCTACGCTCAGGCATCATGTCTTTATGGCAGATTTCCTAACGGATTTGCGGCGGACGTGCGGCCGGGGCCGGCGGCAGGGTCGCCTCATTCTTCTCCAGACGGAACAGCGGCTTCCAGAACCCGGCGTTCCAGCCGGCAATGGCCCAATAGGCAAAGCCCCCGGCGAGGCCGGCGGCGATCACCGCGATCGGTGAATTGAGCGGCACACGGCTGTTGTCCAAGTAGCCGAACAAATTCCAGGCAACCCAAGCTGAAACCGCGCCATTGCCGGCGTGGAACATCCAGGAACGAAGTGCAAAGGTCTCCGCAAGCAGCACCCCGATCGCCGCCGGAAGCCACATGATGCTGAGCAGGATGACGAGCAGCACCGGCGCGGCGAACGCGTATCCATAGACCGCGATCGCCTGCGCCTCGACTTCGAGTCCGTCCGCCTGTCCGATCTTCCAGGAACCGAACAGAATGACCAGCGTGCCGGCGAGCACCCCGGCGAAATAGCCGAGCGGCACGAGGACAAAGCGCAGCAGCAGGCGGGCGAGGTCGTCCATGGTCGCGATCAGTCCGTCATCTTCAATCGGTCATGACCATCGCCCGCAGCGCGAGGCGCTCGCGCGCGGAGAGCTTCTCGGTTGCGCTCTTGAGCTGACCGCAGGCGGCGAGAATGTCGCGCCCGCGCGGCGTGCGCACCGGCGAGGCGTAGCCGGCATTGAAAATGATCTCGGAGAATTTTTCGATCCGATCCCAATCCGAGCACTCGTATCTGGTTCCCGGCCAGGGATTGAATGGAATGAGATTGATCTTGGCCGGAATGCCCTTGAGCAGGGTCACCAAGGCCTTGGCATCGGCAGCCGAGTTCGTTGACGTCCTTGAGCATCACATATTCGAAGGTGATGCGCCGAGCGTTCGACAAGCCGGGATAATGGCGGCAGGCCTCGAGCAGGTCTGCGATCGGATATTTGCGGTTGAGCGGGACGAGCTCATTGCGCAGATCATCGCTTACCGAATGCAGCGACACCGCGAGCATGCAGCCGATCTCCGCGCCGGCGCGTGCGATGTTCGGCACCACGCCCGAGGTCGACAGCGTGATGCGGCGCTTAGAGATGGCGATGCCTTCCCCATCCGCAGCCAGGAGCAGCGCGTCGCGCACCGCCTCGAAATTGTAGAGCGGCTCGCCCATGCCCATCATCACGATGTTGGAGACCAGCCGGACGCTCTTACCCTTGCCCCGCGCGGCTGTGCCGGCTGGCTGCGCTCGCTCGGCGCCCGGCCAATCGCCGAGCTGGTCGCGCGCCAGCATGATCTGGCCGACGATCTCGCCGGGCGTGAGATTTCGCACCAGGCGCTGGGTGCCGGTGTGGCAGAACGCGCAGGTCAACGTACAGCCGACCTGGCTGGAGAGACACAGGGTGCCGCGGTCGGGCTCCGGAATATAGACGCATTCGACCTCGTGCGGCCGTTCGCCCTGGTGCTCGCCGGGCAGCCGCAGCAGCCATTTGCGCGTGCCGTCGATCGAGGTCTGCTCGGCCACGAGTTCGGGGCGCGCCAGCGTGAAATGGGCATCGAGCTGCGCATGCAGCTCTTTCGACACGCTCGTCATCTCATCGAACCGCCGCGCGCCGCGCACATAGATCCAATGCCAGAGCTGCGCCACGCGCATCCTGCGCTGTGCGCAAGGCACCCCGATGGTAGCGAGCGTCTCCGCCAGTGCCGCGCGCGACAAGCCCACCAGCGAAGGCTTTCGTGGCGGCACATAGCGCTCGAGCGGTGCCTTTTCCACGAACCCCCCAGGGGTGGGGTGAGGCGGGGTGGACGCGAATTCGGCGGTGTGCAGCGGATCGGTCATTGCAAACAGGTCAGCGGTGGCTTTCCCAACATAAATGGGACGCCGTGATGCCGAGCGATAGTGTGATCGAGCAAGCAAACGGGTCATCCGTCAACATCGAGCCTATGACCAAATTGTGGTGAAATGGGTATGAGTGTCGCCAGCCGCCGCGGGGATAAACCAGATCGGACAGGGATCCTCGTTCTATGTCTCGGCAATGCGGATGAGAGCGGCGATGCTGGCTTTCAGGCACCCTCTCCACTCTCACCTCAGCTGCTCGATGAGCGCCATTGCGGCGGCGGGCGCGCGCGCCTTGGCCCCGGAAATCATGTACATGAACACATCCCGCTGCATTTTCACCGGGGATTTTCCGGCAACGGTCGGAAGGTCGTCCGGCATGCCGCCATTGCCCCAGGCCTGTGCCCGTCCCGCCCAAAGCTCGAGCTCAGGTCGGCGGTAGCCCGTCTTCACCTTGTCGGACGTTCGCTGCAGACGGGCATAGACGAATTCTGCGGTGACATCGGCGATAGGCGCGTGCTTGTCGGAGTCGACGAGCGCAAGCGCAACCGAGTGCTTGCGGGCGAGATCGATGAAAGCAACATCGAGAAAGCTCGCATCTCTCACCTCGATGACATGACGCATTGTGTTGCCTTCGACCCGACGGGGCAGGAGCTCGAGAAAGGCGGCGACGTCGTCGGCCTGGAATTTCTTGCTGGGATGGAATTGCCAGAGTATCGGCCCGAGCTTGCGACCCAGCTCGAGCACGCCGCTGGCGAAGAAGCGCTCGATCGATCCGCCGGCCTCGGCGAGCACGCGGCGCTGCGTGGCGGCGCGCGGCGCCTTGAGCGAGAACATGAAGTCATCCGGCGTCTCGCTCGCCCATTTGCGAAAGCTCTCCCGCGACTGCGTGCGATAGAAGGTGGCATTGATCTCGATCGTGGTCAGCCTGCGGCTTGCATACTCGAGCTCGCGCGCCTGCGGCAGGCCCGTCGGATAGAACTCGCCGCGCCACGGCTCGAACACCCAGCCGCCGACACCCACTCGGATCATCGTTGCGTCTCCCGTGCCCGAGGAGCTGGATCGGATTGCCGCCGACCATTTGCTGCACCGGGCGATCGAGATCGCGCAGTCGTCAGCGCCCGTTGCAGGACGGCGTGACGCAAATAGTGCTCGACTGCAGATGAGCTACTTGCACTCCTGCTCTATCTTGTCGAGCGCCTGGGCCAGCCCTTTGAGCGAATACTGATCGGTTGACTGGGTGCCGCGTCCGGAGGTGCCCTTCACCGTCAGATCGGCGCCCTTGCGCATGGCGTCCACCATGCGCGCTTCCTCCGTGACGTTCTTGATCCAGGCGCCGTCGTTCTGGGTGTACATCGCGAACTTTGCGCTGCCGATCTCGGCGGTCGCGTCCGAGCTGGTCTTGAACGGATAGCCGATGATCACCGAGATCTCGTTCCTGACCCTCTCCGCCGGCCGACTGGAGATGAACATATAGGATTGATCACGATTGCGGCCGGCCGGCTCGGTCTTTGAGGTCTTCGGCTTGGCAAGCGCAAAGCATATCTTGCTGCCGCCGGGGGAAGCGGTATAGGCGCCCCAATCGCCGTATTGTCCGAGCAACGTTGGCTGCGCGTCACCCCCGGTCGCTGCAATCGCGGCCGGGCCTGGCGCGGCCGGTTTGGGCGCGGCCGATTTCGGCGCGGCGGGTTTGGGAGCAGGTGGACTGGGCGATTGCTGCGCAAAAGCAATTGATGCCAACGCGGCGGCGAGCACAATCGGCAAGGCACCCGCGGCAATACGAAACGCGCTCATCTGCCCATCTCCGTGACGGCTGCGGCAAACGCCAACTAATGCGGCGAATTTGCAGTTCCTATCATATCGCGGCGCGTTCGTTTAGGAACTTCAAATTCAAAAAGCCGCGCTAGAATCATAGAGTTGCTAGTGTCCTTCGATTCCGAAGCTCGCTCCCGAGCTTGCCGCGAACTGTGGCGAACTTCGGAATCGGGACACCAGACGCCAATAGCTGGGCGAATTCGGCAATGTGAAGGCGATTTGGCCGCAGCGAACGCGCGCCGGTAACAATCCGCGCGCAAAAATCGCGCCTTGCCCCGGAACGGCCAATCAGGAGACCGCCTGGCCTGATACAATGGAGCACCGACAGGACCTGGATTCGAGCAAGACCCGCCGTGAAAGCCATTCTCTGCCAGCGGTTTTGTACCCCCGAGGAGCTCGTGCTCGCGGACGTTCCCGACCCTGTCCCCGGTGCCGGCGAAGTGGTGGCCAAGGTTGCGGCCGTGGGGCTCAATTTCTTCGACACGCTGATCATCGCCGGCAAGTACCAGACCAAGCCGCCGTTTCCGTTCTCGCCCGGAGGCGAGTTCGCCGGCGTGGTCGAGAGTGTCGGCCCGGGCGTGACCGCCTTCGCGCCAGGCGACCGCGTCATGGGATACACCAATTTCAATGCGGCGCGCGAGCGCACGGCCGTCGCGGCGGACAAGATCGTGAAGATCGCCGCCGATCTCGACTTCGAGCGCGCCGCCGCGCTGACCATCACCTACGGCACCGCCTATCACGCGCTCAAGCACCGCGCCCGCATCCGCGCCAAGGAGACGCTGGCAGTGCTCGGCGCAGCGGGCGGGGTCGGGCTCGCCGCGGTCGAACTTGGCCGCAGCATGGGCGTGCGCGTCATCGCCTGCGCCTCGACCGATGAGAAGCTGATCTTTGCCCGCGCGCATGGCGCGCACGAGATCGTCAACTATGCGAAGGAGGACTTGCGCGGCGCCTTCAAGCGGCTCGGCGGAGAGCATGGGATCGATGTCGTATTCGATCCGGTCGGCGGCCCCTATAGCGAGCCGGCGCTGCGCTCGCTCGCCTGGGGAGGTCGCCACCTCGTGGTCGGCTTCGCCGCCGGCGAGATCCCGAAGATTGCGCTCAATCTCGTGCTGCTCAAAGGCTGTGCCGTGCTCGGCATTTTCTGGGGAGCCTGGGTGCGGCACGAAACCGGGCAATACAAGGAGGCGCTCGATGCGCTCGCGCATTGGTGCGCGCAAGGCAAGCTCTCCTGCCACATCCAGAGCGTCTACCCACTGGCGCAGACGCCAAAGGCGCTGCGCGCCCTTGCCGATCGCAAGGTCATGGGCAAGCTGATTGTGCGCCCGTGGGAATGAGGGGCCGGTTTCAAACCCGCCCCCAACAACACGCACACGCATACGATGCGGCGGGGACGGGTCTGCCTCCCTACATCCGACCGTTGGGTTGCCTGAGCCGGCTGAGGGCGGCGCGCGCCGCGGCACGATGCTCCGGAAGCATATGCCCCGCGACCATCCGTATCGCGGTGAGCAGAACGGCGGCATCATCACCGAATCCGACCAGCGGCAGCACATCCGGAACAAAGTCGAACGGCAGCACGAAATAGGCGAGCGCGCCGACGAGCGCGGCCTTTACCTGCAATGGCGTGCGCTGATCGAAGGCGCAGTAATAGGACGCGAGCAGATCCTCGGCGAATGGCAACCCGGTGGCCACGCGCTTTGCCTTCGCCCAAAACTTGCGCCGCACGCCCTCCTCATTCTCTCCCGCGCGCTCGGCTGCGCCGCTCGCGTTCCAAGCGCCAGCTCCCTCAACCGACATCGTTTTCTCCATCCTGCGCAGCGGCGGATTGTTAGATGGTCGGCCGAGACAAGCATTGCAAGCGTCCCACTAGAGCCAATTCCGATCAATTTGATGCGGAATTTTTAGGGTGGGCAAAATCGCCTGTTGTGCTCGTGAATGGTGGGCTCGGCGCGTCAGCGGTTTTGCCCACGCGGATAAAGCGCGGGCGCGCCTTAGATTAGTTAGCCCACCCTACGCCGCGGTTCAATGTCATCGGAATTGGCTCCTGGCTGTGGCGAACTTCGCAATCGGGACACCGGCGATCAACGTGAGGGCTGCGCCAAGTCATCCATCGCCGCCGCCAGCGTGAGATCGCGTTCCGTCACCCCGCCGGCGTCGTGGGTCGCAAGCGTCACCTCGACCTTGTTGTAGACATTGAACCATTCCGGATGGTGGTCGAGCTTCTCTGCGACCAGGGCAGCGCGCGCCATGAAGCCGAAGGCCTCACTGAAATCCTTGAAGGTGAACTTCTTGCTGATGGCATCGCGGCCATCGACCTCGATCCATCCCCTGAGCTTCGCGAGTGCCGTTGCGCGGGCGGCGCCGGTCAATTTTTCCGCCATGATGGAGACCTCGTGATCGCGGTTGCATCGCCCCGTAATGGTTGGCCTGCAGCGCGAGGCATGCCTCGCCCCTGCATAGGCCGCCTCCGACCGTTCGTACGCGGCACTCTCGCGCTGCAACAGACAGTCATGCCGGCCCGCGCATCCCCGCCAATGCGCCCCGACCCGCGGGATCGCGCGACTTGGTCGAATAATACGATGCGTTCTGCTCGCCGCGCAGCGCCTCGCGGGTGAATAGGATGAGATGGTGCGCGATGAAGCCCATGCCGAGCACGGCATCGATCTGCCCGCGGCGGAGCGCGTGGCGCGCTGCCCGCCAGAACGGCTTGCGGTAGTCGGACAGGATGCCGACATGCAGCACGATGCGCAAAGCCAGCACCAATGCGCCGGACAGGTTCGCCCAGGTGAGCTTGCCGCGCGCCGGCGGGATCATCCGGTTCACATAGGTGGCATCGACCTGGTGCGCAAAACGGGAGAACAGGCGCTCCGGATCGTTGGCATAGGCGATGCAGCGGCGCCACATCGACACCACTTCTTCATAGGGCCGCAGAAAGCGCACGTTGCTCTCACGCGCCGGATCCGCGTCGATGCGCCCGGCGCGCTCCAGCCGGTCCCACAACGGCGTCTTCGGCAGCGCCTGCAGCAGATTGATGGTCAGCATCGGGATCTGCGAAATTTCGATAAAGTCCTTGAGCCGGCTTTCCGTGTCGTCGGAATCGGTGTCGAGGCCGAGGATGATGCCGGACGTGACCTCCAGTCCATAGGCGTTGAGCGTCCTGATGGATTCCAGCATGGGCACCGCGACATTCTGTTCCTTGCGCATGGCCTTGAGCGCGCCGGCCTCCGGCGTCTCGATGCCCACGAACAGGCCGAGAAAGGATGCCTCGCGCATGAGCTCGAGTATTTCCCGCTGCTTGGCGATGTTGAGCGTCGCCTCGCACGCAAACTGCAGCGGATAGCCGCGCTGTTTTTGCCAGGCGACGAGATGGGGCAGCATGTCCTTCGCGGCCTTGCGGTTACCGATGAAATTGTCATCGACGAAATAGACCACCGGTGGGTGGTCTTTCTGGCTGCGCATGGCATCGAGCTCGGCCGTGATCTGAGCCGGTGTCTTGAACCGCGGCTGTCGACCATAGAGATTGGGGATATCGCAGAACTCGCACAGGTAGGGGCATCCGCTCGAAAACTGCAAGGTCAGCATCAGATAGTTCTTCAGCGGAATGAGATCGTAGGCGGGGATCGGAAAGTCCTGCAGCGCAAGCCGATCGTTGCCCTCGAACTTTATCTGCGCAGGCGGCAGCGCGATGCTCTCGTCGAGGCACGCGATCAGCCGCTCGGTCGCATCTCCGATCTCTCCGATATGGAGGTAATCGATATCAGGATACATCTCGGGCGAGGCCGACACCGACGGCCCCCCCAGCATCACAACCTTTCCGGCGGCATGCGCTCGCGCCGCGACGGCGTGGATTTGCGCGGCTTGGACATGCATGCCGCTGACTGCGACGATATCGGCCCATTCGAAATCGGCGGCCGTCGCGTTGGAGATATTCTCGTCGATGAAGCGCACCGGCCACGTTTGCGGCAAATAGGCCGCGATCAGGAGAAGCCCCTGCGGCGGCATGAAGGCGCGCACCCCCTTCATCAAGCGGTAGGCGTGATTGAATGTGCCGAATGCCGGGGCGTAATGCGGAAAGACGCACAGCACCCGGCGTTGATTGCGCACTGGGACGGATGAGCGCACGCGACCTCCGATCTCGCGCCCCATGGTCGCTTCCCGCACGGCGGGATGCAAGGGCTTCTATCGCATTGCGCGATTCGCATTGATGACTATATTGCGAATCAGAGCGGGCCCTAGTGGCCCGCGCTTGGTTTTCGCACCGCCATGAATCTGCGCAACGTTGCCATCATCGCCCATGTCGACCATGGCAAAACCACCCTGGTCGACCGGCTGCTGCAACAGTCGGGGGCCTTCCGCGAGAACCAGCGGGTGGCCGAGCGCGCCCTCGATTCCAATGACCTCGAGCGCGAGCGCGGCATCACCATTCTCGCCAAGGTGACATCGATCCTTTGGCGGGATACGCGCATCAATATCGTCGATACACCTGGCCACGCCGATTTCGGCGGCGAGGTGGAGCGCATCCTCAACATGGTGGACGGCGCGCTGGTGCTGGTCGATGCGGCCGAGGGGCCGCTGCCGCAGACCAAGTTCGTGGTCTCGAAGGCGCTCAAGATCGGGCTCAGGCCGATTGTCATCATCAACAAGGTCGATCGGCCGGATGCGCGGGCGACGGTGGTGGTGAACGAAGTCTTCGACCTCTTTGCCGCGCTGGACGCAAGCGAGGAGCAGCTCGATTTCCCGATCCTCTATGGCTCGGCCAAGGAAGGATGGATGTCGGCCTCGCCCGATGGCCGCAAGGACAAAGGCATGGCTGCCCTGTTCGATCTCGTGATCGCCCACGTGGCGCCGCCGCGCATCGAGGCGGGAGCGTTCCGCATGCTCGGCACCACGCTCGAGGCCAATCCTTATCTCGGACGCATCGTCACTGGGCGTATCACCTCGGGCGCGGTGAAGCCGAACCAGAGCGTCAAGGTGATCGATCGCAACGGCAGGCTGGTCGAGGACGGCCGCGTGACCAAGGTGCTCGCCTTCCGCGGTCTCGAGCAGACCGGCGTCGAGGAAGCTTCTGCCGGCGACATTATCGCCATTGCAGGTCTGCCGCAGGCCACCGTTTCTCATACCATCTGCGCGCCGGAGGTCACGGCGCCGCTGCCCGCGCAGCCGATCGATCCTCCGACCCTGGCGATGACCTTCCGCATCAACGATTCCCCGTTGGCCGGCACCGAGGGCGACAAGGTGCAGAGCCGAGTGATCCGCGAGCGGCTTCTGCGCGAGGCCGAAGGCAACGTCGCGCTCAGGATCACCGAATCGCGCGAGAAGGATTCCCTGGAAGTCGCGGGCCGCGGCGAGCTCGCGCTCGGCATCCTCATCGAAACCATGCGCCGGGAAGGATTCGAGCTCTCCGTGTCCCGGCCGAAGGTGCTGCTCGAGCGCGACGCCGACGGTGGGCTCACGGAGCCGATCGAGGAAGTCGTGATCGACGTCGACGAGGAGCACAGTGGAATCGTCGTGCAGAAGCTCTCCGAGCGCAAAGCAGAGATGATGGAGATGCGCCCGTCCGGCGGCGGCCGGGTGCGGCTCAGCTTCCACGCGCCGACGCGCGGCCTGATCGGATATCAGGGCGAGCTTCTCACCGATACCCGCGGCACTGCCGTCATGAACCGTCTCTTTCACCGTTACGAGCGCTATCGCGGTGAGATCGCGGGCCGGCGCAACGGCGTCTTGATCTCCAACGATCAGGGCGAGGCGGTCGCCTATGCGCTTTGGAACCTGGAGGATCGCGGCCCGATGATGATCGAGCCGGGCTGCAAGGTGTATCGCGGCATGATCGTTGGAGAGCACACCCGCGGCAATGATCTCGAGGTCAACGTGCTCAAGGGAAAGAAGCTCACGAATATCCGCACGCACTCCAAGGATGAGGCCGTGCGGCTCACGCCTCCCATCCAGATGACATTGGAAAAGGCGCTCGCCTATATCGGCGACGATGAGCTGGTCGAGGTCACGCCCAGGGCGATCCGGCTGCGCAAGAAGCTGCTCGATCCCAACGACCGCAAGAAGGAGGACCGGCGTAGGGAAGCGCAGGCGGTCGCGTAGCTGCTTACCGGCGCCACAGTCCGCAGTCCGGGCTGCGCTTGGCCGAATCAGCGGCCTGCTCGCGGCATGCTTGCGCGCAAAGCGCCTCGAGTGCGCTGCTCGCTGCAGTGCGATCCGCGACCGGAAGGGCTTCCCGAGACATGGCCGCGCAGGATTCCTCGCCGCCGTGTCGTCGCGGCAACATCGCAACGACACCCCCAACTTGTGCCGATTCCACGCGGGTTTGTGAGCAGCATCCCGCGCGTGCCGCGGGCAAAATCGGCATCTTTGCGAGCCCGCATTAACCTTTGATTAAACATAGCACTTGAAGGCGAGCGGAGTGCTTGCTTGTATCAGGGCATGAGCACGATCCTGATAGAGGTCCGCCGCGCGAAGCCGTCAGATGCAAAGGCGATCGCGACGACGCACGACGAGGCCTGGAGAGGTGCTTATCAGGGAGTCATTCCAGGACCCGAGCTCGACAAGCTGATCAACCGGCGCGGGCCGCAATGGTGGGACAGCGCGATTCGCAAGGGCAGCCGCATCGCCGTGCTGGCGTTCGGCGAATGCATCGCTGGCTATGCCAACTACGGCCGCAACCGTGCTCGCAGCCTGTATTACGATGGTGAGATCTACGAGCTTTATCTGCGGCCGGAATTTCAGGGCCTCGGCTTCGGCCGCAAGCTGTTCACCGCGGCGCGGCGCGATCTCGTGCAAAGCGGGCTGCAAAGCCTGGTGGTCTGGGCGCTCTCGGACAACGAGCCGGCGGTCGGCTTCTATCGCGCCCTCGCGGGCAAGGCGGTGGCGCGCTCCTCCGAGCGGTTCGGCACCCGCGTCCTCGACAAGGTCGCGTTCGCCTGGAACGGATAACGGACGACCGACGACGCAGGACTTGACGACAAGGTCGGACGAGCGCCTGTGCTCTATTCCCTGTCCACCAGATTCTGACGACCCAGTGCCGGCACGGGCACGCCGGCAACCGCGCAGGCCGCGCTCAGCGTGTTGAGAAGAAGGCACGCGATGGTCATCGGCCCCACCCCGCCCGGCACCGGTGTGATGGCTCCGGCAACCGCGGACACTTCGGCGAAGGCCACGTCGCCGACGATGCTCGGCCTGCCGCCTGCGTCGCTCACCCGGTTGATGCCGACATCGATCACCGTCGCGCCGGGCTTGACCCAGTTCCTGCGGACCATCTCGGCGCGGCCCACCGCGGCGAATATCACGTCGGCACGGGCGCAGACCGTCGGCAGCTCGCGCGTCCTGGAGTGAGCGAGCGTGACCGTCGCATTCTCGGCAAGGAGAAGCTGCGCGAGCGGCTTGCCGACGATGTTGGAGCGGCCGATGACCACCGCTTCGAGCCCTTCGAGCGACGAATGCACGGCCTTTGCGAGGCGAATGCAGCCAAGCGGCGTGCAGGGAGCAAGCGCCGGCAGCCCGGCCGACAAGCGGCCGACATTCACGGGATGGAAGCCGTCGACGTCCTTCTCCGGATCGATCGCGGCGATCACCTTGTGCGCATCGATCTGCGCCGGCAACGGCAGCTGCACCAGGATGCCGTGCACCGCCGGGTCGGCGTTGAGGCGCCCGACCAGCGCAAGGAGCTCGGCTTCGCTTGTCGTCGCCGGCAGCCGATGATCGAACGACCGCATCCCGCTGCCTGCCGTCATCTTCACCTTGCTGCCAACGTAGCTCTCGCTTGCCGGATTGTTGCCGAGGAGCACGACCGCGAGACCCGGCGTGATGCCGCGGTCGCGCGCGAGCCGGTGCACGGCTTCCGCCATCTTGCCGCGCAAGTCCGCCGCGATCGCCTTGCCGTCGATGATCCTTGCGGTCATATCGTCCCGTGGTCGCGGCTAGTGTCCCGATACCGAAGTTCGCCACAGTTCGCGGCAAGCTCGGGAGCGAACTTCGGAATCGAAGGACACTGGCAACTCTATGATTTTAGCAGGCTGCTGAATTTGAAGCTCCTAAACGAATGCGCCGCGACGTGATAGGAACTTCAAATTCGCCGCACTTAGCCCAGCTTGAGTGGAGACACTTGGGCTAAATGTGTCAAGTTTTTGGGGCGAGTTGAGCTTGTTCGATCCATTCGTTGACCTCTGCATTGATTTTGTCGAAGGCGCGCTTGAGCGGGGCATCGATGGCGCGCAGGGTTGGCAGAGCGAGCGCCAATCCCGGGCGCAAGATGCGATTGTAAGTGCGCGTGAAGAACAGGGCCACGCGCAAGCCGAGCTCAGTGACGCGATAGCGGAAGCTGCTTGGAAGGCGTTCGATCAAGCCGTGAAGACGCAGGCGTCGAAGCTGATAGGTGATGGCGGCTTGTGAAGATCGCGGCCGGAGAGGATAGCGAGATGGTGGCGCAGGTCGGCGCAGCGGAAACCATTGGCGAGCAGCCGGAACGGGATGAGGCCGTGCAGGAGCGCCTGGACGCGCACATCGGCGAAGCGTACGCCCGAGGCGCGCTGGCGGCCCGCCGCGACTGGGCCGTTGATGGTCTGGAAGGTGTCTTCAGTGAGCATGCAGTCGTGGCTCAAACGCTCCACGTCGAGCAGCCGTCGATTGGCCGCAAAGCCGATCTCGCGCAGCTTCGGCAGATTGTGCAGACGCTTGCGGATACCGAAGTCATAGCTGTTGTTGATCGTGGTCTCGGTGCGCAAGGCCCGATTTTCCTTGTGATACTGCTTGATCCGAGCGTTCTTGTAATAGACGTTCAAGGACGGAGTGACGTCCTGGGTCACGATACGGGTGCAAAACCTTCCCGGCGTCTGACGGCTGATCTTGCGATTGAAGATCAGCTGGACCTGTTCCGGACGACCGAGATCGAGGTTCTCGCGGATCACCTGCTCGAAGAACAAGCGCCCGTGGACGGGCTGGTCGAGCACCTGCGTCAAGGAGAACTCGGCCTGCAGGATCGAGATGTCGTAGCGGTAGCCGGCCTTGCGGTCTGCACCGGTGAACGGATGCGGCAGCAAGCGCAGCCACTTGCGCAGAAAGCCGTCGATCTTCTCCGCCGACAGGCCGTCGCAGATCTTCTGCAATCGCGCCGGAGCGGCGCAGCTGAGCACGCCATTGTCGAGGGCCTCAAAAGCAATGCCTTCGCGCGCCAGCTGCCGCTTGGCGTATTCGTGGCCGTTCAAGCAGAGCTTGGCATTAAATGGAAAGTAGCTGCAGAACTTGAGGAAGAACGGACCAAAATCGCGGTCGACCGCATAGATGTAATAGTGGTTCACCATGGCGGTGGACCGCACGATCCAGGGGTAGGGTTGCCCAGTCTTCGGGTTGCGCCGCTTCTCGGTGCGGAACACCGGCGTCTTCTCTTGCGCTTTGCCGATGAACACCACGCCCTCGTCCTTCCCGAACTTGCGCAGATGCTCCTTCATCACGTCGTCCTTGCGCTGGCCCTTGTGGAACTGCACGAGAGGTATCTCGTGCTGCGCCGCAAAGCCTTCCAGCTTTGCCACAAAGGTGCGGCTCATCGGCTGACCGGGATCGTGGTGTTCTTCCGCGAGCACCGTGGGCAGCCGTTGGTAGGCGCTTAGACCGTCCATCGGTCCAAATTGAGCTTGGTTCTACCAACGCTCGTCATGAACCGCCGATCGGAGCTACATAATGTCCACAGACCGCCGCGTACAAGTACAACGCCGGCTGTCAACCTCTAACGAGCCTCCGCCTCAGACCCAGCCTGTCCACACGCCTCGTCGGTCTGAGGCGGAGCCTCGTTAGAATTATACGAGCGCCGTGAGTATCTCCAGCGCGGTTGCGAGAGCCCCCGGTACGCCGGCGACCTTGACGCGCTTGATGCGCGCGCTCAGTACCGCAACCAGGGTGACGTCGCGACCGAACTCGGATATATCCGACTTCGGCGCGCATCATCGAGCGTTCTGGACATGAGCTTGATCAGCGCCGCGTTAGCCGCCCCCTCGCTCGGCGGCGCGCGCGCCCGCACCTTCTGCACGTTCTTTCCATCCGCCGACCGCTCGGCTCCGTCAATGGCACCGCGGCCGCCGCGGGGCGTGAGCCGCACGGTGAGGACGAGGGCGCCGGGCTCGCTTCGCCACGAAAGGGCATGGTCACCCATCTACCCGAACAACGAGACATAGAGCCAGAAGATGAACTGGTCGAGAAACATGAGACCGATGATTAGGATCACCGGCGAGATGTCGATGCCGCCCAGATTGGGAAGGATGGCGCGGATCGGCCGCAGCCCCGGCTCCGTCACCCGATAGACGAAATTCCAGATCATGCGGACGGTGGGATTATAGCTGTTGACCACGTTGAAGGCGATCAGCCACGACAACACCGCCGCCGCGATGAGGATGTAGATGTACAGCCAGATCAGCGTATGAATGAGCCAGAGGAAAGGATTCGTCATCGGAATTCACCCTGCATTGCCCGGGCGGATGCACGCCCGCCGGCAGGTCAGGGCTGGTTGATAGTCGGCTTCGCAAGCGTACGTCAACGCGCAGCAAGGGCCCGCGGGAATGATAAAAGTGGCAACCTTGACTCCGGCAACCCCACGCCCTAAATGGCCGGCACCCGCAAGCACCCCCATGACGGCCGCGTTTGTCGGCGGCATTTGGCGGGGCCGTAGCTCAGTTGGGAGAGCGCCTCGTTCGCAATGAGGAGGTCAGGGGTTCGACCCCCCTCGGCTCCACCAGCGCAAGACCGCACCCGATCGGCACTTTCTAGATTCTCGAACATTGTCGCCGACGAGTTTCATCAGACTTGTCCTCCAAGTCATCCTTCCGCGCGCCGCGTAAGGCCTAACCGCCAGCATGTGAACCCGCGAGAATGGAAGGGGCGTGGGCGTGAGGCACGCTTGCAGATGCAAGGTGGCGGCACAGGATGTGAGCGGGCCGGGTACGGTTCTGATCCGCCTGAGCCTCGGAGACAAGCAGCGTGAAATTCATCGATCTGAGCCGCGAAATCCATCACAAGATGCCGCGCTTGACGAACCATCCTGCCATCATCATCACGACGTACGGCACCCATGACGAAGTGCGCGAGGCGACGGGATACAAGTTTTCGTCAGCTACCATGTCGCTTGGGCTCGGAGATCACGCCGGCGCAATTCGATCGCGACCCGGCGCAGCCAGCATCGACCAGGTAGGCCGCTTCGCTGCTCAGGGGAGACCGCAACAGCGCGATGCGCCTACATCGTCGAAGGGGGCGTCGTGTATCCCTACGTCATCCCTGAAAGGGGAGGTCGGCGAGCAAAGCGAGCCGGGTGAGGTCGGCTGCAAACAATCTCGCGCGCCGAAGCGCCCCCAACCGACCGCCTGTCGCTTTGCTCCGGCTCGCAGGGTCGGTTTGATGGATCAACACGTCCAGGCTCACGAGATCCGCTGGAAACGCCCGAGCAACAATGCCGTCGGTTTTTGCGGATCGAAGGCCGGCCGCAGCAAGCTCAGCGCCGCCTCCGCCCAATATTGCGGTGTGCCTTGCGCTGTGACGCGCAGGTCGAAATGCTCCGGCGCCACGAACATCAAGTTCGTGTCCTCGAAACGGCCGGCCTTGATGCGGTCAACCCAGATGGTGAAGGCAGCTCCAAACGCTGCGCGCGTTTCCGGCGTTGGGCAAATGAAATCTGCAATGACCGCACCGCCTGCCTCGGCGACCCGGTCACACACCCAGCCCATGCGGCGTGCGTGCTCGACGCGGTCACCGTGGCTGAAGCCGAGATCGCGTGAAATATTGGCACGGACGGCATCTGCATTGAACACGACGGCGTTAAGCATTGGGGCAAGTGTGTGGGCAAGCGTCGTCTTGCCCGCGCCGGGCAGGCCCATGATGAGAATTTTTCGCTGCATGTTCCTCCCCGCGTGTGCGCCCTCGGTCCGCTCCTAGCGCGGTGAATTTGAAGTTCCTATCAATCTTGCGGCGAGTTCTTGTAGGAACTTCAAATCACTAATTTAGCCGCCGCGGGACATGAGGATACGCCCCCAGCTCTCGCCGCCGAGGCAGCGATCCTGCCAGGTTCTGGTCGCCTGTAAGCCGGCAAGACAGAGCCCCCGCGCAACGCCAGCATACCAGATGGAGTAGCGGCTATCGCGTAAATTGTTCGCGCAGGGATTTGCCGACCTTGCGGCTGGAAATCGTGCGGTCGAGCTCCTCCTCGCTCGACAAGGCGCGTCCGTGATTGTGACCCAGTCACAGTGCGCCGCCGCAACGCGTGCGGAGTGTGACCCAGATCACAGCGCATCTGCGCGGACCGCGATAGCCTTGCTCGTATGGAGTCGCGCCGCTCACCGCTCTGGCGGCCGAAATCGGAGGCTCCCATGCGCAAAAACACCAGTTTTGCAATTGCTGCCACGATGTTGGGCCTGGTCATGATTTTCTGGGCCAAGTCCAGTGTAGAGGCGACCGGTGCCGACGTTGCCCGGCCGAAGATCGGGATGGTGGCCTATGAGGTGCTGCCCAGCTCATACCTGCCGATTTCAGGCGGTCGAGCCGATCTGGTGATCGGCGTTCGGGCATGCGGCCGCCCCCCGCTGCGGCGGCGCAACACACAAGCGGCAAGAAGGCTCGACGACGGCGCGCATGAGCGATTGTGCAGAGAAATTCCGGCCGCGCCTTCACGGGCATGCGCTTGAGCAGCTGATCCTGCAAGTTCCCGACGCTTGGCGTGCGATTGTCAGCACGCGGCGACGCGACCGCGCTGGCCATTGTCATCGCCATGCCGTCTTGAGGTCGCCTTAGTCTTGACCTTTCCTGCCGGGCTTGGATGCCACGTTTTCGATGCGCAGGGGCTGCGTATTTGCGGGCCGACGGCGTCTCGAAGGGGGCTCATGCAACAAATCCGCAAGCTCATCGGCGCTCTGATCTTGCTCCTTCCGCTTGCCTTTGCTCCTGCGCCAAGCGCGGCACGCGCCGCCGATGCCGCCACCGCCTCCGGCGTAGCAATCGGCTCGCGCGGCGAGATTCTCACGAACGCCCACGTGGTCGCGAATTGCCGAAAGATCACCGTGCAATTCTCGTCGGGCAATTCGGAAACAGCGGTTTTGGTCGCCCGCGATCAAAACAACGATCTGGCCGTCATTCAAATCGATACCCCTCCCACCTCGCTTGCCGCTTTCCGGGACGGAGCGCCAATTCGTGCCGGCGACGCGGTAGTTGCGCTGGGTTACCCCTTGTCCGGGCTCCTCGCGAGCTCCACGAACCTATCAGTCGGATACGTGAGCGCCCTTGCGGGACTTGGCGATGACCATCGCTATGTTCAAATCAGTGCGCCCGTGCAGCCCGGCAACAGCGGCGGGCCGCTTCTCGATGCAAGCGGTCACCTCGTCGGCATCGTGACAGCGAAGCTCAACGCGGTGCATGTCGCCCGTTTCACGGGCGATATTCCGCAGAATGTCAACTTCGCAATCAATGCCGAGGTAGCCCGGGCCTTTTTGGACGGCAAAGGCATTGCTTATCGGACCGCCCGCTCGGACCAGCAACTATCGCCGGCCGATGTCGGAGATATCGCTCGGCCATTCACCGTTCACATCAGGTGCCAACGAGCAATATCTGCGAGCGCAACCGCCCTCGCACCGCCGGAGCCGTCGCCGCCATCCCACAACCGGCCGACCCCCTCCCCTCCTCCCCAACAATCCGTCGGCAATGCTCATGAATTATTCAGGAGGGGGGAGGCTGAGTTCGCAGCCAAGAGATTGTCCGAGGCCATGCGTTGGTTCCGCCAAGCGGCGGATAACGGGCACACCGACGCCATGAACAAGATCGGCATCATGTACGCGATGGGCCAGGGGGTGGAGCTAGACCACGCGACAGCAATGGGTTGGTTCCGCCGCGCGGCGGATATGGGAAATACCTTCGCTATGGGTAACGTCGGCGAGCTCTATGCCAAAGGCGACGGCGTTGCCAAGGATTGCAGTGCCGCCCGACAATGGGTGGCGAAAGCTGCCGCTGCTGGACTTGAAGACGCGAAGCGATACCTTCGATCGGGTTTTGAGGGACTGTGTCAGTGGTAGCAAGACACATGGCAAGATCGGCAGCTTCGACCCCTGCGCGTACCGCGTAATAATATCCTCACGCCGGTCATCCGGCGTGATCATCTCCATGTCCAGCCAGGCAGTGCGATCTCAAAGTCGCGCGTTGCCGCCACCCTCCGTGTCGTCCGTGCCGCTCGATTATTTCTGAGGGGTCGGGAATCGGGTATGCCTGCGACATCATCAGCCGGAGCAAGCCATGCGCAGGATCGAGACAATCATCGAGACGATCATCTTCCAGAGCCGGTGGATATTGGCGCCGTTCTATCTCGGGCTGGCGCTGAGCCTCATCATGGTGCTCGCGCAATTCTGCAAGGAACTGTTCGACTTCGTGCTCAAATCCCGCGCGCGCAGGAGACCGACGTGATCCTCGGGGTGCTGAGCCTCATCGACATCACCTTCACCGCCAATCTCGTGGTCATCGTGATCTTCTCGGGCTACGAGAATTTCGTCTCCAAGATCGAGACGACGGACCACGACCGGCCCGAATGGATGACCAAGGTCGATTTTGGCGGGCTCAAGCAGAAATTGATGACTTCGATCGTAGCGATCTCGGCCGTGCAGGTGCTGCGTGCGTTCATGAATATCGACCAGCCCGACAATACCAGGCTTGCCTGGCTGGTCGGCATTCACGTGGTCTTCGTGGTCTCGATGCTGGTCGTGGTGTTGGCCGACCGGATTTCAACTCCGACCGAGCACCCTTTGGAAGCGCCGACGCCGAAGCGGGCGCAGGAATAATACCAACCTTCACGGACCTTGACTGATGGCAGTCCAGCCTCGTGTACCGATGGAGGCGATGCGACCGTGCTCGGCAGTGAGCTTGTTCCAAGCTGAGCCGGACGCCTCGACAACAGCGTCGTAGTCGCGGAACACGCGATTTGAGAGATAGCTTTGGCGCAGATACTGCCAAATGTTCTCGGTCGGGTTCAGCTCCGGGCTGGCTGGCGGGCGGCAGATGCAGAAGGCTGATGTTGGCCGGCACGTGCAGCTTGCGCGTTGTGTGCCAGCCGGCTTTGTCGAGTGTGAGTACCGCGTGCGCGCCCACCGTGACGCGGCGACTGATTTCGTTCAAATGATGCTGCATGGCTCCGGCATTGGCAAAAGGAAGCACAAGCGCGGCACCCATGTCGCGCGCCGGACAGATCGCGCCGAACAGATAGGCGTTGGCATAACGCTGATCCTTCGGCTGGCGCGGACGCGTCCCCTTCTTGGCCCACTGGTAGACCAAGCCGTTCTTCTGCCCGATCCGCATTTCATCCTGGAACCAGATCTCGATCGGGGATCCAGCCAGGCGTGGCTTGCCCGCTAGCGCCTCAGCGACGCGCGTAGGAAAGTTTTTTTAAAAGCCTCAATGGTTTGCGGGTCCTGCTTGGGATGCTGGGGGCGCGGGCTCACGTGCGCAAAGCCGAGCTCCTTGAGGATGCGGCCAATCGACACTTCATCCAGATCAACATCGAAGCGCTCCATGATGATGCGCCTGAGATCAACGCATCGCCAACGCACGACGCCATCGGTGGCGGGATCAGGTTTGGATTCCACGATCCGCTTCAACTCTTGCTTTTGTTCGAGCGAGAGCTTCGGTGTAGGGCCGGGAGCTTTGCCGTTGATGAACCCCTCGGGACCCTTCTCGTTGAAGCGGTGCACCCAGTCTCGCAGCGTCTGGCGGTCCATTGCTCCAATCTCTGCGGCAGCTTCACGGCTCATCCCGTCGAGCACCGCTGCAAGCGACAATAACCGCCGCGCCTGCCCAGCATTCTCTGACCGCTTCGCCAAAAGCCTCAACTCGTCCGCACTCAAGTCCTGGCGCAATGGTACCGCTGCACCCATGGCCCCCTCGCGAATCATCTCTCCGCTCGCCACGCATCGAATCACAGTTCAAAGGGCGGGGGTATCTTTGCGGCGAAAAGAGTCATCCTCCATGAACTTTGGTATAATATTATATTACGCATGTGTCCGGGCTGGACACGCTTGAAATGGTGCCGCAAGAGGGATTCGAACCCCCGACCCCATCATTACGAATGATCAGGATCAAGAGGAATAAGCGGCTGATTTAGCTTATTTTTCGAGGAGCCGCTTCCGCCATTAGGCTCCGGTCGGCTCCCTCGGCGAGCTTGGGCACCACTCGAATTCGTACCCCAGGAAACGGAACGTTTTCCACTCGTTCTACTTCGGAAGGCTCGCGATCTGACGGGTAAGGACGTCATGGGCTGTGCCAAACGAGCGTTTCAAAGTTCGTCGGCCACGCATGAACCGAACTTTACGACGCGACCAGCCAAGGACCCAGCGATGTAGACATAGCAATGCGAGCCAAAGCGCTTCTGGTAAGCAATTTTCTTCGGGTCGCCCGGTGCCCCCGGGCGCGGCATGGCAAGCCGAGAACGAGCTTCTTGCCCTGCTCCTCCTTAGCCAGCCTCCGCGCTGTGGCCTGTGAGTAACGGCGGCCGTAGAAACGCATTTCGAACTCGGTAGCACAGCTACAGCCCCCGGCGTACCCCGTTAAAATGGTGCCGCGGAAGGGATTCGAACCCCCGACCCCCGCATTACGAATGCGGTGCTCTACCGGCTGAGCTACCGCGGCTCCAAGTGGCGCAGATGTAGGCAAAAGAGAGCGTTCGAGCAAGCAGGGTCGCAGTGCGCTACGGCCTTTTGGCGGCCGGCGCAGCATTGCGTCGCTTGAGGGTGAGAACATCAAGACCACATCCCGAGAACCGCACAGAGAGCCAGCGCAAGCGCGTTTGGAGCCATGCCAAAGGGAAAGCCCTGCCCATAGTCCATACAAGCGTCTCCATGTCGAGCTCGGCCCGGTAGACGCATTCCTTGTGGCGGTGCATCCGTCCCGCTTGCCGGCCGCGCAGCGCGCGATGACGCGCCAGCCGTATGCACGGGGTTCGCCGAGGGTCTCCACAGCCATGAGAACAAAGTATGAACAATGCATGGGATCTAAGTACCCTATTGGGGCGGGTATGGAGTGGTGTAGCGCGCGTAGGCCGGCGTTCTTGCCGCCGGGTTTTATTGAGCTCCGGATTGGATTCATGAGATCAAGCACGGATATCGCTTGATCGCGCGAAAGGGTTCGAAACGAGTCCGCGAATTCACGCGGCGTGGATTTGATTGGACGGACAAGTATCCCGCGATCACGGTAGCTCTGAAACTGCTTCGCGCTCGATCGGTGACGATCGACGGCGAGGTGGTCTATTGCGGCGATGATGGCATGTCGGATTTCGATAAGTTGCACTCGCAAGCATCCAATGATTCGGTTTTTCTCTATAGCTTAGATTTGCTGGAACTGAACGGAGATGATCTTCGAGGAGCTACGCGCAAGGGCAAGCTCGAAAAATTACTTTCAAATAGCGGATGGGGCTTGCGCTTCGTTGATAACATGAGCGGAGACGGACCAATTATATTTCATTGTGCATGCAAACTGAAATTGGGAGGGATTGTCTCCAAACGGAAGGATCTAGGATATCGTTCTGGCCCGAGCAAGAGATGGCTCAAGGTGAAGAACCCAGCGAGTTCCGCTGCGCTCCGCATCGTTGAAGACGGGGGTCTGGTAGACCTGGTCATGTTGATGGCGCCAGTATTAGGCAGCGTGTAGCTGTTTGCCAGCATCATAACAGTGCATCCACGCCAACGCAGCGGCATCAAAGATACCCATTCGTGTATCTTCGTGCATCCATCGCTTTCGGGCGGGCGGCACATACAGACTGAGAGCCGGAATATCCCGCTCAATTGTCTCGGCAATTTTCTGTTTGTTCGTTGCGCCAAGATGCGAAAAATGCTGACGACCTGAGCGCGCGTGTACATATGGACCAACATTCCTAGCAGGCTGCTGAAAAAGTCAATTCACGAAGCGCTGCGAGTGTGATTCTGTGCATGTGATTGATTCCTTTTTGCTGGGGAATGCGATGCGCGGCAAGGATGATCGCTCGGAGATTTTTTTCAGCTATATGCGGTTGGACGACCGGATTGCAGCGGACCATCCACTGCGAGCGATCCTTCAGCTTGTCGATGCGGCGCTTGCTGAGCTGTCGCGGGAATTTGCCAAGCTTTGCGCGCGGGATGGCCGGCCGTCGATCCCGCCGGAACGGTTGCTGCGGGCGCTGCTGCTGTAGGCGTTCTACACTCTTTGTGTTGACGGCAACCGCATACAATCTCGTCCGCATCCCGAAAATTCTTGCGGCAATGGGATGAGTTTGTCCGGAGTGTCGAATATGAGGCAAAAAGATACTCAATCTCGCGCCTGCGGCGCAGATGATCACCCGTTTGTCCATTTGTTCCCATCCCAAACATCGAGAAAATCGGTCTCAAAACCGAGTTTATCAGCAACCTGCTAGGCGAAGCGCGAGTTTACCTATTTGCAGGTTCAAATCTTGAATCCGACGTGCACGAGTGCCTTCCGAGACGCAGTCTTGGAGAATGACTATATCCGGCGTCTGCAATTTTAAGAGCGATGCAATCCGTTTCATGCATCGAGCATTCTTATTCCCTCCGCGTATTTCATGTTGCTGGAGCCTGTTCTTTTCTGCTTCGACATCTCGACAAACTCGCCTGTCATCTCGACGAGTTCGGCAACAAGTTGGTTAGCCCGTTTGGTTGCCATCTGGGCTTCCTGGCGCTGCTGCTCGCTAAGTGCTTCGGCCTTGGCGACGGCTTCCTGCAGCGTGGCGATATGAGCTTCCAACGCCCCAATCCTCTTGGCCGCAGACTTCGGCTTCCTGGCGCCGCTGCCCGGCTAGAACTTCGGCCGTGGCGAGGGCTTCCTCCAGTGTAACGATTTGTACCTCCATGTTCTCAACTCTGCGTCGTTCGTCCGAGTCGGGGCGTTTGCAAGGCGCATGAGCGAGCTTCTCAGCTTCGAGATCGGCACAGATGCGAGCCTGGAGGGCCGCTGCAAAATCGTAATGGGTCAAGCGACTGTCCCTCATACCGTTCAGTCGAATCGGACGAGTCTCTAATGACCAAACCATCGCGCGAGTTAACGAAAGGTTAACCCCACCGGGCGATGTAGGATCGCCGGCATCGAGCATGTCGTTCGGTACCCTCGACACGACCCTTGGGCGCGGCGGTGGCCGGGTGGTGACCGAGCGGGTATCTGTAATCGGGATAGGGGGAGCCTCGCGGCTCGTCCCCTCCCACACCACCGTACGTACGGGTCCGTATACGGCGGTTCGATGGTTAAGTAGCATGGACGGGTGCCAACTGCGCGAGGCGTAGCGAGCGCAGGAATGCGTTCGGTAGGGCAATCGTAAGGGCGGGACTATGCGCAAGTTCTTCGACTTGGCGCGGCTGCAGAGGGTGCCGATCGCGGATCGAAGCAGTCGAGCGCATCGATGCGCTGTTCGCGATCGAGCGCGAGATCAATGGCCTGACCCCGCAGGCGCGCCTCGCGGTTCGATCCGAGCGCAGCCGGCTACTGATCGTTGAGCTCGAGGCTTGGCTAGACGAGCAGCGCGGGAAGCTCTCATCCAAGAGCGATACTGCCACTGCGATCGATTACAGCCGCAAGCGCTGGCGGCGCTCACCCGCTTCCTTGATAATGATAGATTATGCATCTCCAACAACGCCGCCGAGAGGAGGCTGCGCTGCGTCGTGGTCGGGCGGCACAATTGTACACGTTGATTGAGACCGCCAAGCTCAACGACATCGATCCGCAGGCCTGGCTCACCGATATGCGAGCCGCCTGCCCGATCACCAGGCAAAGCGGATCAGTGAGTTCTTGCCATGGAATTGGTGCCCGCACGCTGCCCGACCGCTACCGCGTCCGCCTGCCCCCGTGGCCTCCACCGGATGCGTACTTTATGGATGCGCATCTAGAATCGCTTGCAGCAGCTCTGCGAATGACTAAAGGTTTAAACGTGCCAAAAGTCTTCGGTTGACCATCACATAGCAATTTTTCTGAGACGCAGGAACTCGCTTAGAAAGTTTGGCCCAGACTGGGTTCACTAAGAATGCCCAAGCATCACGGGAGAACTCAGCATGGTTGGCCTGCGTTATGCAGCGACGTTAATGGCCGTTGTTGCACTGCTGTTTAACGCCCATACAGGCGGTTGGGCACAGGGATCCAACAAGAAACGGACTGACACGTTCGAACAGCGTTACCCGCCCGACCAGGTGCCAAAGCAGGCCCCCGTTCCACAAGCTCCGACGCAGCCTCCTGCCGATCAATTCCGCGCACGGCCAAAACCCCGAGAGACCGAGCAAAACTCGTCTGCAGGACGAGAGCAATCCAAGAAGCTTGCTATGGCTACTAGGGCACCTGGCGTCCCCAGCGCGAAACGCTCCCGATCGCGTGTAGTGGTCTTACCGCGATCGTTCTTGGACGCTGGCACGGAGGTGCTGCCAGGCGAGCGCAAGTTCCTCGATTACGCATTGCCTCCGTTGCACACTCCCACCGACGTGGTTACCAACACGGGGGGGCGCGTAGGGTGGCATAGATCGCCATTGCCAGGTCCCTTTTTCCCCGGCAGCGCTCCTTGGTAAGGTTCTGCAAATGCGGGCGCTCTCGCTGTCTGTTCGGAGAGACCAGGCTCGCGCTCGCTGACCAGGAGGAATGTGGCGCAAAACCGGCGGCTCTGCACCAGCTTTCAGGTGGGCAACACGACCGCAGCCTAGATAATCGCCTTAGAGAATAGCAGCGCCTTCGTCATCCCTGGCTTATCAACGCGGGTTCAACTTGATTCTCGCGGATGATGGAGCGGGGCGGCAACCCCGCTTCCATCGATCGATTTTGCACCCGTGGCAAGTGCGTCGTCTCGATTTACTCTAGACGAAATGGGAGCGCTTGTCATGACGTGTCGGGCATTGGGTCCGATATGCATAGAGAGCTCTCGGACGATTCTTACCTTTTTGCTCGACCGTGCCGGATACGAGATTATCAGCTCGTCCACGTCGAACAGGTTTTTCTGTCGATTCGCCGCGTTCCGCTTCATGCTTGGCTCCCTCCGTTCCTGAGTCGCGTCACCCGTTTCTTGATCTGGTCATCTCGGCGGCGGCGTGAACGACGCGGTTGAACTAGCGCGTCGTCAACGGCAGCCGCCGATCACGGCCCGGGAACAACCGCACCGCCGGCCGCGCAATGCGATACCAATCGCTTAACAGATCGAGCAGGAGCATCGCAAAGCGTTCCTTCTGCCCCTTGCCCTGCTCGATCGCAGCAGCATTTCGCTTGGAGTTGACGTCGAATACCTTGACCGCCACCACCTCGGAGACCCGCAATCCGGCGCCGTAGGCTGTGCTCAGTGCGGCCTTGTACTTCGGTCGGGGTGCTGCCTCCACAGCAGGCATATGAGCTGTCTTCTCCGATGTGCCCTTAGGCCAGGTTGACCAGCAGTACCTGGATAGTCGCCGCCGTCCGCAGTGACGCCGTAATCCGATGCGCCGTAAATCGCGAGCATATCGGTTGCCGGCGCCGTGATGTAGGGCCGCAGCCAGGCCGCCTTGAAGGGTTTTGATTGTGCCGGAATAACGTTTTAGCGAGTGCTATGGCTTGCCTCGCCTTTACGCTTTGGCTGGCCCGCTCGTTAACCCCTTGTTAACCACGCGATGCGATAAATCCGTCTAAAGAGGCTGTTAATAATAGAAGCACTCTTCGAGATCCAGCGTGAGGAGCGCGGATGATGCCAACACAAATCGCCGATTTCGTGGCCTTCGTTCATTCGCCGTACTCGGCGCGGTGCCTTTGGGGCCTGAAGCCGTCGCGAGCGGATCGATCCACTTCTAGGTGAGCTCCGCGGCTGAGGCATGCCGGGGCCAATAGCTACGCACCCGATTTGGGGAACGGTTCAAATGGCGAAGGTTCTCGTGGTCACTTCCGGCAAAGGCGGCGTCGGCAAAACGACGTCTACGGCTGCACTCGGCGCCGCTCTGGCGCAAACCGGGCAGAAGGTCGCGGTGGTCGACTTCGACGTCGGTCTGCGCAACCTCGATTTGGTGATGGGAGCGGAGCGGCGCGTCGTCTTCGATCTGATCAACGTAGTTCAAGGAGTCGCGAAGCTTTCGCAAGCTCTTATCCGCGACAAGCGTGTCGAGACATTGTGGCTGCTTCCCGCCTCGCAAACTCGCGACAAGGACTCCTTAACCGAGCAGGGCGTCGGAAACGTAATTAAAGAAATGCGCGCTAAATTTGACTGGGTGATCTGCGATAGTCCGGCCGGCATCGAACGCGGCGCAACGCTCGCGATGCGATTTGCCGATGTAGCAATCATCGTGACCAACCCGGAAGTGTCGTCGGTGCGCGATTCCGATCGTATTATTGGGCTCCTTGATTCCAAGACTGAGAAGGCCGAAAACGGAGAAAGAATTGAGAAACACATGCTCATCACCCGGTACGACGCGCAGCGCGCGAACCGCGGCGAGATGCTTAATATCGAGGATGTACTCGACATCCTTTCCACACCGCTTCTGGGAATTGTCCCAGAAAGCCCGGAGGTGCTACGCGCCTCAAACGTCGGCTCGCCTGTCACGCTGTGTAATGCGACGAGCGCTCCGGCGCGCGCCTATCTCGACGCCGCGCGCCGGCTCAGGGGTGAGATCGTCCCGATGACCATCCCCGTCGCGCACCACCGATTGTTCGGTAGGTTGTTTGGACAGAGGGCGGCATGAGCATCTTCAACCTATTCCGGCGCGCAGGATCCGCTCCATTGGCGCGGGAACGGCTTCAAATCCTTTTGTTCCACGAACGGACGGCCAGCGGCAGGCCCGATCTGCTCACCATTTTGCGCGAGGAGATTCTCGCGACGATCGCGAAGCAGGTCCCTGTCGAGCGCGAAAACGTCCAGGTGCGGATGGATCGCGGCGCAACTGTATCGACGCTCGAGATCGACATCGAGATCCCGAATCTGGCCGGTACGCTCCTCGCTCCCAGTACCATTCCATTACTGTCAGTAAGTTTGGGTCGACAACTGCGTGTAAGCCATTGAGCTTGTTCGCCACGCCGTAGACACGACCACAGTTTTTCACGCAGTCTCGTTTGAACAGGGATTCCTTCGAGGGGGAAAGGGCGAGAGGCACAATTGCGGACCCCGGCCGGCTTTGTCGTGTGAGAATGCCGGCTGGAAAACCGTAGGAGGTGGGCACAAGCGCCGGCCGCCAGCTCTGCGGTTGGTCAGTCAAGTCGCCCGATGATGTCTCATGAGGGCTGATCAGTGGACGAACATCCAATGCGTGCGGTCAGAATCTTTGATGTCGCCGAGCACCGCCGACGTTCTCAGCGAACCAGCTCAGGACCGCCGTCACACGAAGGTTCCTTGTCGAGACACCGCCAGCACCTGGCGGATTCGATCGAACAGCATTCAGTCCATCGTAAATTGCCTGTGCGCCAACTACAATTCGTGCCCGCTAGTCCTCCTGTGAAGGCATGGCTTAAGGGGTGAGCGGTATGCCGGGGGAACGATTTAGCCGTTTGTATGTGCAAACTAGAGACCTCACGCAGGACAGCGATAGAGCGCGGCATCGCATCGCTGACTGTTTCGCGAGATCTTTTTCAATGATCACGTCGAGCGGCTCGCCGTCTACGTCAGCCGCGAAGCGGGCGTTCCGGTGCTTGGCAGCGGCAGGCATTCGTCGCACTGGAATCAGTTCATTTGCGAGTGCCGTCCTCTCGATTTCTCTGGCGTGACGTCGTGAAACAAATCTTCAGCGAGGAGCGTTTGGCTTACGAGATAGACGATGTTGGCGGCGTACACCCGGCGGAACATGGTTTCCACGGTCGCTGCACTTCAACCGCAGCGCTATCAAAACATTAACCAGCTGGTTGAAACCGCGTCAACCCACCTTAGCGTCGACCCTCCGAATTACAAGCACGCGTGGCGAGCAATGTTATCAGCCATGGAGGGGCTCTTCGGGCTGATGTTTCCGTACAGCCGATTGACGGCGGGTAAAATCGAACTCCGTCTACTGCCCGTGGTGCAGGGTGCGTATGAAAGAGATGCGACAGCACAGAGAGCCGCACGAGCGATGTTGACCGGTTTCAAGCAATGGGTTGAGGCTTCTCACACATATCGCCGCGAGGCTGGAGTTGAAGACGCCCTCCCGCCCTCGGCTGATATTGCGATCCTGGCAATTAGCCATGGCGCATCTTTGTTGCGTTGGCTGGCTGGCCTGGACGAGAACCGACCAGAAAGATCAGATCAATTGCTGAAATGTTTGACCTCCGCGTCGGTACAGAAAGAACGTCTTGGTCGCTACCCGAGGCTAAATTCAGAATCTATTTACCATGCGCGGTTAACGTTCCAAGTCTGAAGCGATGAGGAAGCGGATTTCATGCGCGTTTTGCTAATTGAGGACGATCGCGCCACCGCGCAATCGATTGAGCTGATGCTCAAATTCGAAAGCTTTAACGTCTACACTACCGACCTTGGGGAAGAAGGGATCGATCTCGGCAAGGTCTATGATTACGATATCATTTTGCTCGACCTAAACCTGCCCGACATGTTCGGGTTCGAGGTTCTTCGGTCACTGCGCGTCTCGAAGGTGAGAACGCCCATTCTGATTCTCTCCGGCCTCGCGGGCATTGAGAACAAGGTCGGCGGTCTCAGCTTCGGCGCCGACGACTACATGACCAAACCGTTCCACAGGGACGAACTGGTGGCGCGTATCCACGCCATCGTGCGCCGCTCCAAAGGACACGCGCAGTCGGTCGTCAGCACGGGGGATCTCTGCGTCAATCTCAATACCAAGACCGTCGAGATTAGCGGCGCCCGCGTTCACCTCACCCGCAAGGAGTACCAGCTCCTAGAGCTCTTGAGCCTGCGCAAGGGTACGACGCTCACCAAGGAGATGTTCCTTAACAATCTCTATGGCGGCATGGACGAGCCGGAGGGAAAGATCATCGACGTGTTCATCTGCAAGCTGAGAAAGAAGCTTGCCAACGCTTCGGGCGGCAAGGACTATATCGAGACGGTGTGGGGGCGCGGCTATGTATTGCGCGAACCTGGCCAGGACGAGGCGAAAATCCCCGCGTGATGGTTTCGTCGCGATGGAGCGCGAGGTCTCCTCTTGGGCTATGCGGGCGTTAAATCCACTCTTCTCGTGATGATCGCACTCCAACAAGATGAATCTTGATCACTGTAATTGAAATGGGCCAGTTGAGTTGGCTAGTCTCCGGTATCGTGCCGGGAATTGACCGGCAGCCGGCGATTGTAGAGGCAGCCCTTGCCGACAGAGATCGGCTCCACCGCCGTCTTCTATGTTGTCGTAGATGCCGCGCCTCCTGCGTCTCGGGCCGCAGCCGTCGCTTGGTGTTGCTTTGCCCATCGCCCGGCATAGCGGAGCACAGCGTCGTTGCTGGCGCGATTTAATTGAATTGAACACCGGTGGCATCGTCTTGGTCGCGTTGAGCAGCCTTAACCTATTCGCACTTGCACGAGAAGCCCTTTCGAAACACGCGGGTAACCATTCAGAGATGTTCCAGAGATCGTTCAAAGTAGTTTGGGATTATGGACGTAAACTGTTCGCATCGGGGGGCGTTAGACCCTATAATTGGAGGCGGTGCCCTGGCTAACTTTAGAACTAAACTCAAGCCGGAGCGCCGCTTCCATCAACGCTGCGGAGCGTTAGATTAAGTCAATCATGCTTACATCGTCTAACGATCCCACATTTTGGTGGGGGCGTGCAGTTGAAGTTCCGTGCCGTTGCCGCACGAATGTCCGATCCACTATCTCGTAGAACAATGCTCGCGGGATTGCCCCGGCCGCTGTTGAATTAGGGAGGGAGGCGTTGCCCGCCTTGAGCCGCTAGGCTCGGGGTGTCGAATCCGCAAAGGAGAGCAACGCCATGACGAGTATTACCACGCCTTCATCGCTCACGCGCGTGCCCAGCCTTGAGACGGCTTGGCAAGATGTGGACAGGTCTTTCGAACGCTTCTGTCTGACGGCCGGGATCGGAGCCATCGAGCAAATGCTATGCGAGGACGCGCAGCAGCTCGCCGGCGCGCCGCATAGCCGCGGTGGAGGTCGCGTCGGCCACCGCTGGGGCAGGACCCGGGGCAAGATCGGCTTCCATGGCGGCAAGGTTGCCGTACATCGCCCGCGGGTCCGCAGCTACGACGGCCATGAGGTTGCGCTACCGACCTGGACGGCGGCGCAGGCCGAGGACTGGCTTGGTCGCTGGGCCATGAACCTGATGCTTATCAACGTGTCGACGCGCAAGCTCAGGCGTGCTGTGCGGCTTCCTGAGGGTGATTTGCCAGCTATTGTCGGGGACGGCACCTCGAAGTCGGCGGCCTCGCGCCGGTTCGTAGCATTGTCGGCCGAACGGCTGGCCGAGTGGATGGCGTCTGACTTGTCCAAGCTGGACCTCCTGGTCATCCAGATCGACGGGCTGCATATCGGCAACGACCTGGTGCTCGTCGCAGCCCTGGGTATCGATGGAAGCGGCCACAAGCATCCGCTCGGCTTGATCGAAGGGGCAACCGAGAACGCCGCTGTCGTGCAGGCGCTGATCGACAACCTGATCGAGCGCGGGCTCGACCCGAAGGTCTGCCGGCTGTTCATCATCGACGGCGCCAAGGCGTTGAGTAAAGTCATCCGTCGAACCTTCGGCGCCCACACGCCGATCCAGCGCTGCCAGATTCATAAAGCCCGCAACGTGATCGAGCGGCTGCCGAAGCCGCTGCATGCAACGGTGCGCCGGGCGCTCCGGCACGCCTGGGAGCTCGACGATGCCGATAAAGCCGAGCGGCTGTTGCGCAATCTCGCCCGCAGGCTCGACCAGGAGGCGCCTGGTGTCGCTGCCAGCATTCTCGAAGGGCTCGATGAGATGCTGACAGTCAATCGCCTTGGGCTCCCGACGCAGCTCCGGCGCTCGCTCGCCTGCACCAACTCGATCGAGAACATGATGGGGACCGTGCGCCGCGTCTGTCGCAACGTGAAGCGCTGGCGAAATGCCGCGATGGCGCTACGCTGGACGGCCGCCGGTATGATGGAGGCAGCAAAGGGCTTCCGTCGTTTGAAAGCCTACAAGCAGCTTCCGACCCTCAGGGCTGCGCTTGGCGCTCATGCGGCCAAGCACGTCGTCACGAAGAAGATTGAACCGCAAGCTGATGCCGCATAGCATCATCCAGGGCGATGCCTGCTTCGCCTACTTCAACAAAATCTGGGGCATCCCCATGCTCGCCCTAGCGGCCACTTACGAGCGGCTGGCAAATCGCATCGGAGAACAGGCGTCGATGTCTCGGGCATCAGCCGAGCGTTAAATCGCAAACCGGCTGCGTCCGGCAGGCGTCCAGGCAGCGGCCACGCCACCAGCCAAAGACTGCATTTGGAGGGCGCCTGTTTGACCAGCCCGCCGCAACATCCACCACGTAATCGAATTGTTATCACGACAGCATGTTCTAAAGGAGAAATGTCATGGGCTCACCACGCCAATGGCGCGGTCCGCAGGCCTCCTTCGCGTCGTTCTTCAGCATCGTACCGAGCGCCTCGATCCCATCGGTCAGGCACTATTTCAACATTGGACGGGACAATTCCCAACAACATCGGTGAGATCGATCACCTCATCATTGACAAGGTGTCAGGACGGGTTGCCTACGCCGTCATGAGTTTTGGCGGGTTCATGGTACTTGAGCCAGGAAATGGGCAGGGATTTGTGCAACCAACGCGCTCTGCATCGAGGCCAGCTCCCCCGCCAGATAGCTGCCCTTTCATGTATTTCCCACTTCTTGTCTCAATCCGGACGGGTCCAAAGTTGCGCACGCAAAGAGATATTGTGGGCTCGCGATCTGCGATCCGTGTCTTGTTGCATAATTGGGGAACGTCATACTTTTCGTCGGATTGCTGGGCTCGAAGGAATGGCTTAGCCTGGGGACTTATTCATGACCATCTTGGCATTGATTGGCCAACTGACTTTTTCACTGACCTTCGCAGAGTGTGGGGCGTTGCAGAGCGCTCCGGCGGTTCGCCTGATCGGCTATGACCACATGGCTAATAAGAGGGCGGTGCCCAAGGACAAGATGGTGAAGCCAAGGAAATTGACAAGATCACGCTGCTGCATTGGAAACGACCATCATACGGAATGGGCATATTGAGTGATGGGCACTCCGGACGTCGGTTGGGCGAGAACCTGATCCGGAGCCCCCTGGGGATTGGTTTCAGCCGGGTCGCGGACGTCCGGAACGCTGACCCAGGTTACGGCGCTATTCGTTAACAAAGTCCAACCGGTGCTATCGCGCCCGTCTGCTCGCAGCCAATGCAGACCGGGCGATATCGTGCGGGTGGTTTTCCGCAGCGCATCCCATGAGATTTTCGACTAGGGTCAGCGGCGCCGAACCGCGCGACGATCTCGACGCTGCGGTCGTCGATCATCGACGCCTTCGAGCCTCTGCCGAAATGGCCCAGAGACGGATCGTGATAGCCGGTTCGTTGATGGCCAGCTCGCTGCTTAATTTAATTTAACCGTACCTACATGGCCATAACTTGGTTTCGCTGCCGGATGTCGCTTACACATAGTTAAGCGGTAGCAAATAACCTCTGTCCAGTTTCGTTGTGCGTGTGTGATGGAGTTTGTTCGATGCGTTATCTCATCATCGATGTCGCGCTTGCTGCGACGATGACCAGCTTGTTTATCGTGGTACTGGCTGCCGTCGCCCCTGGATTTTGACGCCAAGAAACAACTCCGGCCGTTCAATTACAGCCACGGCGGCTCGCGGCAGGGCGCCGTTGGTGCTCCACGCGGCCCAGTAGCGGCCGCCGACGCCGAGGCTGAACTGCAGCGTCAGGTAGTAGTAGAGAAACAATTCCGCCTGCGTGCCGATGCCGTGGCCCCATTCCTCGCCAGGAACGGCCGCAACGGGTGGAAATCCTGACCGTCGAACCGCACGTACGGGAGAAAAGCGACGTCAGCAACGAGCTTGAGCTGGGGCGTGAGCATCGTCTCTGCATTGGCACCGATGCGCAGCGATTGCCACTTGTCGTTCTGGCCCAGGACGAAGACGTTTAGCGGCGGATTGCCGATACCGGACTGTGGAAGCGCAAAATGGGGGTGTGAAGCCCAGTCCTCGTCGTTGATCTTGCCGCCTGATACGCTGCCGGCCGCCGACAAAGCCTTTCACGAAGATGTTCCATGGCGAGTCGATGCGTGCGAAGAGTTCACCGGAATTGCCGGTGAGGTTGTCCCAGGTCAGCCGTGAGATATTGAGCGTGGGATGCTGCGGGCCGATGTTGTGGGGCGCCGCGCCGCGCGGTGCCGCAACCCTCGGGTTTTTCCGCCAGGGGTAACACTCGCCTCCAAGCCTCAGGGAGCGTCGCTGGTGGTGCGTTACGTCAGGGGGCTCGCCAGCCGGCCGGACAAACCGCCGCATGAGCCCTGTGCTGCTTGGTATGCCAGGAAGGGACATCCGCTCTACCTCACCGGGGACCGCCCGACGTGCCGCCGTATCAGGCCAATGTTGGGCCAGGGCCCGCCGCCCTTGGAGCGCAGCCAAGACCAGTCGATGGTCCGCTCGCTGTTGGCACCGTCCCCGTGGTGCCGCGTGCCGCCGACCAGCCGCGGCCATTGCAGCAGGCTCCGATCCAGCACGGTCCGCTCATCGCGGTCGAGAGAAACGAGACTCGACGATTGCGCCCGGTCCAGAAGGACAACGAATTTATCGGCCTTATCTTCGCCGCCGAGATCACACCGGCATCCCCGGTCGGACAGGGCAAAGTCCGGTGCGCCGGCTAACCCTCCCCCCTTTGCACAGCCGGCGCACCGGCAGCCGCCTGGGAATCACGACATCAGGTAAACTGCCTCGATTCCGGCCCAAGCTACCTCCACAGCAAACACCGCGGCGAACATCCCCTCGTCAAGTGCCGATGCAACCCCAAGGCCAAGGCACGCCAGCATCGTGAGCAGCGCCAGCTCCCACACTTTGCGATCATTCATACCCAACCCCCGCAAATGCCCCGTCGACTGCCATGGTACACGGCAAGGGACGTCCGCACGGAGGGTGCATATTTTCACGAAGACGGCGCTACCCACGATTTTGCGCGCGACCGCATAAGCGTCCGGCTGATCGCGCCAAGCTTTGCCTAGCGCCTTCCCTCACACAATCACCTCGTCGGCGCGAGCGAGCAGCATAGGCGGCGCTTCGAGGCCCAGCGTCTTACCAGCCTCGCTGTGAACGAAGGATTTCACTAACGATGGCTAGCAACTCGTACTTGGTCCGCAACAATAGGATCGTGGAGGACCCGTGAAGTGGAAAGAAAAAAGAACATGGCTATACACAGCTCTTGAGGGCTGGAGAATTTCGATGCGGCATTCAAGCCTGCGTTCCATCTTGTTTGTTGCTGCAGTTGTGCTGGCGAGCGCCGTGGCGCCTTGCCCAGTAGCTCGTGGGAATGGCGATGGGAAGTCGTCCCTCAATGGCAGCCTTAACGAGGTCGGGCGCGAGGAAAGCGAGCGAGACCGATATATGGACTGGATGGTAGCCTCCCTCACCGCAGTCGCATATCTCCTCTCGCCGAATGCGGACGCGGGTCGGAGAGCGCCCTGATCAAGCAGCGCAGGTTGCTTAGGGCGCAACGCCTAATCAAAAGGATTTCGCTTCGCTCCGACCGAGTTACGTTGATGTTTCAATCGATCAGGAGGACATCATGACCAACCAGCCCGTCGATGCTTCGCGCCGGGATTTCGTTGCCGCGGCCGTGACTGTGGCGGCCGCCGGCGCCGCGAGTGGCGCGCAAGCGCAGACGCCGTCGAACCCGCGCTTCTCCAACCCGTCCGGTATGTCGAAGCCGACGGGCTATAGCCAGGTAGTTGAAATCAACGGGCCACACCGCACCATTTACCTGGCCGGCCAGACTGGCATCGATGCCAACGGAAAGGTCGCCGAGGGCTTCCGCGCCCAGGCGGTGCAGGTGATGGAGAACATCAAGACCGCGCTTGCCTCGGTCGGCGGGGGCTTCCAGCACGTGGTCAAGCTGACAAGCTACTTGACCAACCTCGAAGCCAACGGCGCCGAGTTTCGTGAGGTGCGCGGCTCATATTTTCCGAACAAGGCGGCGCTTCCCGCGAGCACCTTGCTGCAGATATCGCGTCTCGCCAATCCGACCTATCTGGTGGAAGTCGAGGTGATTGCCGTGATCCCACGGCTTTAAGGACTTGACTTTTCATCGTCGTTGTCGAGTCAAACTCGGAACATCATATCATCGCCCGCACGTCCGCTCCCGTCGGGTGCAGACATGATCTCTTCGTTACTACGCACGCGATTCCAATTCTCAATGAACGTCACCTTCGCCTACTCGAACAGAGTGCGCGCGGAAATCGCTCCGACCTCCAGTTCGTCAAAAAACTATAGTGGTATCGCCGCAAATCATTTTCCGCACTGGCACAGAATGCGCCTTAAGTGAGAAGGACATAAATCTGCGGCCGATTAACCATCGGGGGAGAAAGTTGAGCCCGTTTAGGAATAGTAAACTAATATGATCGCGGGCGGGTTACCCACCTGGGGAGCTTTCAATGGCAGTGGCAAAACGTTTATGGACGGCGACGCTTTCGAGCATTTTGTGGCACGCTGGCGCGCTGTTCGCAGTATCACTAGCGTTACTTGTATCTGGAGCGACGGCATTGGTGATGATGTGCCTGTTGATGTTAGCCGGTCTGACCGAGAATTGGGGCGGCGACGCCTTTGGTCAGGTCTTGCTCCACCGCGCAGGAATAGGGCAAACAATGAAACGAGAATTCTGGCCTGACGCAAATGCAAATCTACATCGGATGCCCAGGTTTCTTCATGGCTCAAAGCTGAGTGATGTACACTCAGCCGACGACCCAGCAAATGATCACATTGTGAGGGGCGCCCGAAGGCCCGCGCAGTTAACCGGGGGGCGACGGAGACGGCTACCGCATCGATCCTGCGCATCGTCCTTTTCGAGGCTTGCTCGGCGTTCACTGGCGTTACGGCCTGCACACTCGCGCTGTCACCATATCGTGACACGCTATCCGAAGGCTTCAGCACTCGTTACCTCCATGACTGCACCGGTTGCTTCCGACTGGAGTCGCTGCCGGTGGGACTTACCCACTGGAAAGGGCCGCCTTTTCACGGCGCGCCCAACAACTGACTCGTGCACTGCAGCAAAAGAGCCCCTAGCCGGACTACGTTTGCTGCGCTTTCGCCCGCATGAGCCGGCCGCGCTCCAAGCTCTCGGCCGGCCAGACTGCGTCGAGGTCGTAGAGTTCCGAAACCGCCTTGGCGCCCGATGGCAGCGTCACCCACGGCTGCTTGGAGGACGTGAAAATGTGAATGTCCGGCGGGCAGAGATCAGGGTCGTCCATGGTGCCGACGCGGACGAACCGAATGGCGGAACCGGCTTGCGGATAGTTGCTCCAAATCGCAACCCGGCAACTCGGGCAGCGGGCAATCTTCTGGCCCTTGCCGCTCGCCGAGGGCGTCCAGACGAGTTCGGGCTCGCTGGCGGTGTGCACGACACGATCGGCTTCATAGAGAGCGTTGAGCGCATGCGCGGTCCCGATCTCGCTGGCACCATCGGCAATGGCAAGCATGAACAATCAAATGGCGTTCCGACCAGACGATATCGAACCTATCGGCAAGTGCATCCGCCTTCCATGTTCAGCTCCATCGCAGCCGAGGTGATCGGCGCCCATCGAGTGGAACAGGCGGAATGTTAATTTAGCGCCGGCCACCAACGCCAGATGCAGCGAGCAAAGATCGACGACTGAACCGTGGTTGCTAGCCATTGAAGCCACAGTGCCAGCACGCTCCGCTCACCGCGGTCGAGAGAAAATCGCCGCCAGTTGCGGCCGTCGAGGTGTTGCCCGCGCCTTACATCATACTGCAGCTGCACGCCATCGCGGATACAAGATTATTTGGCGACGGGCCCTGGCTAACGAATCGTGAGCCTGGCCCCAGTCTGAACCGAATCTTTATTAGAAATGAAAGTGGAGGAAGAGATTCCAGGCGATCCACGAAACTCTCGATTGATGGCTTTGGGCAAAGAGCTCCAGATCGATTTGGTTTGCGCGTTCCTGGGGCATGGGAGCCGGATGATTTACTTTTATCAGCTTGAGGAATATGAGCTGCTAACGGAAGGCGACCGATTGGCTTCGTCACCAACTGAACAAAGGGGTAGATCCTGAATCCATTTTGAGACCGCGCGTTCAACGTGCGTATGTCGAATATTTTGGGGCAGGGAGAAATTAGGTCTCTCTGGTCAGCGCATCGGTGCAAGGACTTGCACCCATTGGAAAGCGCCGCCTTGTCACGGCGCGCTATTAGATCAGGCAAGCTGGCGCCCGCGTTGACCTAGCACCCGCCTCACCTCGACCCGCCCACCCTTGCAAGGGTATGACGGTTTAACGGTCGCTATTGTCTACGCCAAGCACCCAACGGATCAGCTTCTGATCAGAACATTTGCAATCAGAGATATTCTGAAAAATCTCGATAATAAAGTCTCAAATGTGCGCGACAGCAAAAACTCAGAGTTAAAAACTGTATCGCATGATAACTTGCGGCGACAGAGGAACTGCTGCTTTCTGCTTGATCTCCGCCGATAGACTTTTGTGGTCCACTGGTGTATTACAATGAGCAAATTCTTCTTTCACGTCACATCGAAGGCTGATTTTGTTCGTGATTTTAAAGGTCGTGAACTCACCGATTTAGTCGCCGCACACCGGCACGCAATGCTGCTCATTCACAAGATGGTGTCCCTAGACGATATGGATTGGCGAGGCTGGTCTATCAATGTGACAGACGCAAGCAACCGTTCCCTGCTGAGTGTTCTATTCCCACAAATGTCGTTTTCCCAAAGTTCGAGTCGGAAGAATGCCAAATAGCGATATGCAATGCCAGCATTTAGAATTTCCTTGTCGGCGGAAAACTGCAAGGTCGGACGGACCGGCGCTTGACTTGCGTAGTCGCCGCTCATTCATTCATTCTAGTGACTGATTCGCGACCGGACCATTCGCGCGCGCGAGGTGCGGATCAGCACGCGCACCAAAGGTGCAGCGATCAAACCACCTAATGCAATTCTGTCGGGTAAGTCGTCGACGAGCAGAGGACTTCCCCCCGGAGGCTGTGGAGCAACTTCGCGTCGGTCGCCATAGGCGTCCGGCAAGGCATCCCCCACCGGATCAGGTTAAGGGGTCTCCAGCGCTGACCATTTTGTCGATGCGGAATGGTTGCACTCAGCCCGAAAATTCGAACCGCAGTGCCCATGGTTGCAAAAATACATCGGCGAAACTCCATATACCCGTGGCACACACCCCGCTCCCCGACGCGAAAAACACCCCCTACCATGTGCCACTGTGCCACCGCGAACGGCGCGGACGCAAATCTCGGCGGCCAACTGGCCACGTGTTCTTCTGCGTTCTCTCGGGCTTTCCGCGCGCGTCGATGATGCGCACGGTAGGTAATTTCCCCCGCGGCCTCAGCAAGCGCCAGTAGACCCGGCCAGGGCCTCTCTGGCTGGCGCTTACCCTTGAGGACCGCTCACCTCGGGGGGGGGAAAGGGGGGCAACTCACGGGACAAATTGAGAATACCAGCTAACGGACAAGAACATCTGTGCAGATCACGCACCCGCAGCCTGCGCCGCCCGCGCGCAACTCTGACCAACGTGGGTGGGGGTACGCCGCCTGCGCGCGGCCATCCACCAGTGACCGCTAGGACCAATTCGGGAGCGCGCTGGGTCCTCAAGGACGCTTGGGCTTGAGGGGCTTCAGCTCCTCTTAAGGGTTCCGGCCTAAACCCCAGCGTGACGTGTACCGCTGCATAGCCCTGTCAAATGTCCATAATGCTAACAACGGGTGCGCGGCAAACGAGTGCCGATCAGAGTGCGAGCAATGCGTTGTACGGCGTGCGGCGTTGAGTTGATTCTAACGAACGTGGTCCAGGACGGCGTTCCTGGCGTCGAGCACCATACCTTCATCTGTTCAGACTGCCATGTCACAGAGCGTCGAGTGATCCTCACGAGACATGGTCGTGAGGATAACAGCGCGCCTACCTGTTCGCTGCGCTCGCCGAGGATCGGGCGATGATTTCCACGCGGACGCGGGACGCCGCTGGCGCGCGCGAAGGCACAGGGGGTGAAGCTCGGCGGTCCCAAGCTCCCGCAAGCCCGCAAGGCCGCCGTGAAAGATATACGCCTGTTGCTCAAGGAAGTGTAACAGACCGTAACAGAGAAACAGATGTGACGCCTACTTGTTGAAATTGATGCAGCAGGCGCCATCGGTTGAAGTCCTATGCGGCCAGATTTTTGCTGGCAATGGGTTGGTCGCTGAGCAACGCTTGCTGATGTCGCAGCAACGCGGCTCTTAGCTTCGCGTTCGTGAGATCGACGGCGATTTCCGGCCCAACGTCCCCATCTCCATTAGAAATTTCTCCGACGACGGAGTTTCCGAACGCGACGCTCAACCCCCATCTTGAGCATCGCACCATCCATGACGTGCGAAACGGAACAGCCGCGACCACGAAGCTAGCAGGGCGGGCAGACATTTCCACCCCATTTATCACTGTCGGAAGACGATGGTCATGGAGCAGAATGATGTTGCCTTTGCGAGACACCTTGGCAGCAAGTCTGCGAACAAGCTCCTCCCCCCAGCTTCATTCATGCTGTCCATAAGTGCGGTCCGAACTCGCCGTAGACGATGGCGCCATTCTTTTGGCGCCCGTCCTTCGGGAGGCAGATGTGGAACCGGCCGACACTCAGTCGGGTAACAGTAAGAAACCGCGCCGGTAAACCGATCCACCATGTAAAATGTCGCGTCGCGTGAATTTACCACGCGATAGCGTCCCCCAAACTACAATCCAGACTACCACGCAGGATACAACAACAATTGCAGGTCTTTTCATCGGAAGCCGACTCAATATTACCTACTTCCTTCCTAGTGTTAGAGTGTACTCTCCATACCGCCGCTCATGGCCTGTCCGATGAGACCAAAACGACGAAGGCGACGAATCCATTTCTCGCGCTCTTTGTTGCAGTTAGGGCCGAATACATCCTTGAAGACACTGTCAAGTATCTCTTCTGTCTCAGTAGGTCCGTCAATGCGATAGCGAAAAATGCGATAGGAAAGGCGCCGTGGCTGAGGTCAACAGCGGTTGGGAAACTGTACCAGATGGATTAATTGTCGGCTTGCTACTCGTTGTGCTGACAGCTTCCACGGTTGTCATTTACAGGACACGGAAGGTCCCCGCCTCGAAAAGTCAGGCTTGCAATCTGACACAAACCATATCGAAGCCCCGGCTCAACCTGTACCTAGGCCTGCGTTAATCGCCGGACGCAGCACTTGTCAGGATCGAGGAAATTCGATGATCTCTGTTAGGCCTAACATCGTCGCCCAGTCTCGCGCCGCCTGACTCCTTCACCGATGGCGCACTGGCGAGTCCGATGGCGCGGTATACCTCAGCGCCGCGTTGAAACAGTCCGTAAAATACTCCTCACATCCTCGTTGCTGGAAGTGCTGAGCGAGCTTAATGCTTGCAACGCTCATCGTCGCTCGAGCGTGGCTGCGCGAGCAGCGTCGAAAACACTCATCGAAGAACGACACTCCTCACACACTCCCCATGCGATAGAGGCGCATCATCTTCAAATCAACTTCGTCATAAGTATTAGCAAACGAAACTGCATTCCAGCCATAACCCGCGGGAAGGCTGGTATCGTTATGCCAGATCTTGCAATCACCGCTGGCCCAGCGGACCACCACCCATTCGGAGTACATCCGCTGAAAGACATAATCGACGGACTTGCGCTCGCTGGGCAAAACTTTGGTACCAGCATCCGCGAACGAGCGCGACACAGCGACTAAGCGCGATGTGGAGCGTTTTGGGCCGATGGTGCGTGTGGCCCTCGCGACCTTTAGGACCTTCTTGGGCTCTGCGGGCTTTGGATTCTGAGTTTGCTGTACTCCGGGACCGCTTAGTGCATCATCGCGCTCGGCAGACGGCGGCGTTGGAGCCTGCTCGGCAGGGTAACGCTGGTCGAACGTGTCGACGAACTTGTTAGTGCGCTGTGCGAAGGCGCTGACTGGAGCGGAAAGGACCAGTGCAAGAATAATGCTCGCCAGGGTGACTTCACGCAGGCAACTCATGGGGCTCTCTGCAGCGTAATTCTGGTCTGCTGAATAGTCGACATAAGTTGTGGTGCCGTCGAGGAATGTGGTTGGAATTTGCGCGGTGTGATCTCCGGCAATTTGAAAGTACCTGATCAAGCCGCGAGGTCAATCGGCTGATCGATGAGTTTCGTGGCGAGCGTCTGCCAGCCATCAATCTTGCGCATGTTGATCTGGCCAGAGGCGAGCAGCGCCAGAACAACATGGCAGCTGTGTCTGCCGATGGCAGCACGGTCTGCGTCTTGATCCTGCGCTTGACTCCTCATGCAGCCGCTCGATGGCGTTGGTGGTGCGGGCGCTCTTCCATTGGCTTGGCGGCAAGCGAGCAAAGGTGAAGAGCTGGTCGCTGGCTTCCCCAGGCTATCGGCGACGGCGCGGTGCTTGAGCCGCTATTTGCGGATGAAGGCTTTGCGGCGGGCTTCGATCTCCTCACGCGTCGCCGCGTAGATCATATCGGTGTAGTCGGCGGTGATCTCCTCGTGCAGGCGCTCGGGCGCGTGCGCCAACAGGTTCCTATGCTTGTGAACCGTGCAACGCTGGACCGGCACGCTCTCCCACACGGCGGCAATCGCTTTCTCGAGCTCGGGCGCGCCATCGACGATCAGGAACTCAGGTCGCTCTGAGGCCACGCGTGATGAGATCGTCGAGGACGGTGCGCAAGCTTCGGTGCTCTCGCTGCCATGCTTTTGATCGCAAGAAGTACCTTCTGGCCGTTCGCGCGCACGCCGATCACGACAAGCAACGAGATGGACGTCGCTTTACGATCGAGCCGCACGCGCACCGACGTACCGTCGAGAATGAGCCGCACGATCGGTTCTTCGGCCAGCGAGCGAGCGTTCGCATCCAGTCGCTCTTCACCTTGCGCCAGACCCTGCTCACCGTGTCTTTGCCGACCGCGCCGTTAAACAGGGCGCCGAGTGCACGCCGCACACGGCGCGTATTGGTGCCGGCAAGGTAGGTGCCGGCGATCAGCGCGTCGGCGACAAGCGTGCGGCGCTGGTAAGCGCGCAGCGCTTGGCTCGCCACTCCGTCGTCTTGCCATCAGCAGTGTTTAGCCGGGCACGCGGGACCTGGATCTCCAGCTGGCCGAAGCGTTCCCAACAGCGACCGCGACGGTGGCCGTGACGGTGACCGCTGAGCCACCGCGTCCTCGCTATCGGCGCTGAACGCTTCGCGAGCGACTAGCGCGGCCGCGACAAAGCCGTTCAGCTCGCCCTCGACATCACTTCGATGAATCGCGAACCCGATCGCGCACGCCAGTTCGATCGGATCAAACCAGTTGTCGAAAAGATGCACAGCGTTTCGGTCTCAGGCTGCGCGAAATCAGCTCGTGGTATGCTCGTCATGGCGTGGTCTCCAGTCCGGCGCTTCAACGCGTAAAGAGGTTGATCACCCCGGAGACTACGCCACTCAATTCCTACCAACCGCGAGGCACTGCGCCGTTTTCCCGGTCGACTGACACGCTTACGAATGCGTTACGAATGAGAGCACGACGCCCGGGTGATACTGCATCTTCTTGACCTGGGCCTGATTATTCCTTTTGCGTCCTTATGGGCGGCGTGCCATCCTGATCACCAATGAAATTGGGTGGATCGTCGTCAATCTTGCCGCCGCCAATGGGCTGCGAACGACGATAAGCAACCCGATGGTCCGTGATTCCGTTGGGGCACTTGGTACCGGCTCTACAGGCGAAATCACCATCACGGCTGTTTTGGAACGATGTGGCTAGAGGGCGCAGGGGCACCGCGACTGCGCAGCCGGCAAGCACGGCCATCGCTGCGGCCGCGGCGGCAAATTTCATGATCCTCCAATTCGCAGATGCTCCGGGTTCCGAGTGCAGCACGCGATCGCTTCCACCACCTGCCGCGTCTTGCCCTGCAGTGTGGTCGAAGGCCGCCTAAGGGCGCGTTAAAGCGCTTCCTTAAACGCGATGGTTTGTCAACAAGAGCAAATCAAGCTTATTCGGTTCCTGTCCCTTTTTGTCAGAATGAAATGAACCGAAGTTGTTAGCCATTTATACACCGTCCGAATACGGCTTTTGAAGCTAGAAGGCAGACCCTGACCATGCCCAAGCGCACCAACTCGCACCGAGGGGGTGACAGTTTCCACACCATCTATCCTCGGACAGAAATTCCGATGCCCTTTCGCCGCGATGCTGTCGAATGCTCTCAACGACATCGGGATCATTGGCGCCGTCGTCGTCCTCGGTGGCCATCGCGCTGGCCCATCGATCGCGGTCGCCGCGCAGGATGACTTCGTCAGCCTCATCGAGATCGACGACGGTCGCCGGCTGTACCTCGAGTGCCGGGGTGCGGGCAGTCCCACGGTCGTGCTCGAAGACGGCTACCGCAGTTCTGCAAGGGTCTGGAGCGAAGACTTTCGCCAGTTAGGCGCCCCGCGGGTGATGGTCCTCGCGGGCGTTGCCGCCTTCACTCCCGTTTGCGCCTACGATCGACCGGGGACGGTAGCGCCCCTCAAAGACGACGTCCGCCCAAGTCGCAGTGACCCCGTCCCCCAGCCCCTTGAGATCAACCCCGCCAGAGATACCCCGCCGTCACACCAGTCACATGCGCCATTTTGGGCGAGAACGAAGGAAGGTCTCTGTGAGCGGTCGACGTAACCGGCCGCGCGGCGGTACTGGTCAATCACATTAGCCCCATAAGAAATCAGACTGCCGTCGGTAACGAAGAAGCGATTGTAATAGACCACGGGCAGTTGGTGTCGCGCCGCGAGCGTGACGATGAGATCGCGATAAGTCAGCGATGCCCGCTCACTACGCCGATCAGTCCGCCGTTCGGCTCGCGTGCGAGCGCCGCGACCGCGCGTTCGATCTCTCCGGCGTCGCGTTGCACATCGATCGGGCTCAACTCGACGCCCAAGGAAGCCGCCCAGGCTTAAATGACGGCCCATTGTCCGACCCCGGCCGGGCCCGTTTCCCGCAGGACCGCCACGCGTGCGTGACCTTGGGCGCGATCTTCTTGAGCAGCTCAAGCCATTTCCCCGCCAAGCTGTAATCGAGCTGGTTGAAACCGATGGTGTTGCCGCCCGGCCGCGCCAATGGACGGGCAAACTCGTCCTTGAGGGCTTGATAGCGGCGTTTCAGCCGCCAGCCGTCTATTTTCCGGCGCGCGGGAACCTGAACGGGGACATATCGAGGGGCCAGTTCTGGTCGTGGCGGCAATGCGCGTCCTGGAGGACAAGCACCACTATTCGTTTATGCCCTGCGCCGGGCGATGAGGAATCGGCGGCGAGGTTTTTCTTGCCGCGATGACCGCGAAGCCAAATTGAGCTCGGTGTCCCCTGTCATGCCGGTGAACTGTGAGACGGGGCCTCGTGCGGTGGGGTAAAGTTTTGGCCTGCTATCGCACAGAATTGGGCAAAAATGCGACACCGCGCGACGCAGGCGACACATCCGCGCACGAATTAGGGGACGGAAAGAACCGTACAGCAAATCTGGGCTAGCATCCCCTTCTGTAACACGAAGAAGACGGTGCTGCAGCCCCCCCGATTTACGCCTCTGTAACTGGTTATCCGCGATGGTCGCGGGGGCGGAACCCTAAGCCGGCAATGGAAACGAACGATGCAACATGCTTTGGGCGCAGCGTCAATTGCGGCAGTAGTTGTTTTATTCTTACTATTGGTCTGGCTGCTCTATGACGCCATCGCCGAATATTCAGCTCGCCGTCGATTTGCAAGGTTGCGAGCGTTAAAAAACATCTGGCTCAGAGATTTGGATCGTGTAACTGGCGCAGCCCCGACGGCGAGACAAGCATCACCTAAACTCAGACAACGAACGCGCGCATCTTCAATCCACCACATCTCGCCGGCAATTCCTCCAGACCGCAGCCGCGGGCGCGCCCACCCAACAAGATGATCCGCGCTCGAAAAGGTCGCCGGGCCGTCAAACTCGACCCCGTAGTCAACTCAAAAGCGCCGAGACGCTCGGACTCGAACTTCCCACATCGCTGCTGCCTTCGCCAAGCCAACACCAGAGGGGCGGCAGAAAGATACCGCCGCCTAAAGCGCCTCACCCGTGCTTGAGACACCACCCTCTTAATCTGTTGAACCCGAGACGTGGTGGCGCTGCGCTCCACGGGATAGGCGGGACGCCGATCAGCAATCAGCCGATTGGCAGCCGGTACGCTTTTGGATTTTGTCCTTTATCGCCTTTGCGGCCTTTCCAGTGCTGCCCCCACAGGGCTCATGTTGGCAGCTGCCCTCACCGGGTGACTGCCGCCGCCTTCGGGGGTGGCGCAGTTGCTTCACTCGCCTTGACCGATTGCAAGATCAAGACGCGACCTGCTGAACACGCTCGACCATGTGGCCAAGGTGAAAGCCGGCTTCCGTTCGTTGAAGGACGCCTGGGCAGACACCACGACGCCACATGGACGGCTGATGCTGACTGTGCTCGGCGGTCTAGCGGAATTCGAACGTGAGCTAATTCGTGCTCGCACGGGTGAAGGACGTAAGCGAGCGAAAGAGCGCGGTGTTCGCTTCGGTCGTCGGCGCAAGCTAACCCCGCACCAACGCCAAGAAGCATTGAAACGCCTAACTGCTGGTGAGACGCAAGCTGATATCGCACGAACATATAACGTAGATGCAACTACGATCGGCCGCTTGCACGTTTGAATTTGAAGAGGTTGTACCTCATTGCTTCTGGAGAACGAAGGGATTGAAGAACATCAGTGATGCTGCCGGTCGAAACGCCGCGGAAAATAGGGAGGAGCACGAGGGCTGGGTGAGGCGGCTGTGCCGGCGCGATCTCGGCGGCGAAGATTAAGGCCGATAAATTCGTTGTCCTTCCGGGACCGGGCGCAAACCCAAATCGTCGAGTCTCGCGGATTTCAACTCCTCCGAATTCCAGATTTTCATCGGATCACGAGGTCTGTAATCCGCTCCCCGTCGTCTCCCCAGGGCACTACCGGCCGACTGGCATAAGCGGACGCAGGACTTCGCCGGGGGGCTCGGGCGGCGGATAGGGGGGCAGTGGGTCGGAGATGATCTTCTCGGGGACGGAAAATCCACTGTTCTCCTCGACCGGGCGCGCTGGCCAAGGCGCGGGCATCGCCTCAACGGCCGCAACTGGCGGCGATTTTCTCTCGACCGCGGTGAGCGGACCGTGCTGGATCGGAGCCTGCTGCAATGGCCGCGGCTGGTCGGCGGCACGCGGCACCACGGGGACGGTGCCAACAGCGAACGGACCATCGACCGGTCTTGGCTGCGCTCCAAGGGCGGCGGGCCCTGGCCCAACATTGGCCTGCGGCGGCACGTCGGGCGGTGCCGGCGGATTGGCGTCGATATTCGCCAGCGCGGCCCGGACTCGAGCTTCGACCGATTTCTCGTCGCGCGGCTTGCTTTCGGTCGCGCTCGTGTCTGTCTTCATGTGCTTGGGTGGAGGCACCGCCTTGGTGGCGTTCACGGTCCTCTGCGCTGGTAACGGCGCGGGAGGCGCGAGGCGCTGCTCTTTGGCCTCGACAGAAACAGGCGGGGTCGGCTCGGCGAGCAGTTTCCCGGAAACCCCGCCGGCGGTAGGAGCGATCTGAATGGCGGTTGGCGCCGGAGAGGACAAAAGTCCGCCGAGATGTGCAATTAGATAGCCACTGACCGCCGTGGCGAGGCCGACGGCGATGACTTCGGCGAACTCCCGAAGAAACGCGAGTACCAGGAAACCTCTCCCGACACGATACCCCCCGAAAACCTCTCGTCCCAACGTGGATTCAAACGGGCGGTTAGGCGGATTTGAGGCGTGCTTGAGGGTCGGAAGGGGGATAGGGGCGCTCCGCGATGCGACACGGGCCTTGGGTCTGGGGGAGCAGCTCGTCCGGCGGCAGAACGCGCCGGACAGCGGGACTGGCCGCGTTGATTACCAACCTACCGCACTCTGCGGGTCAACGCACTCACTTGTCGAGTTTTTCGCCTCAGCCCACCGGCGCCAGGCCATCGTCTCGGCCGTGTGGCGACGGTGCTTGTAATTACCGTTTCGCGCGTGGGACCGGCAAGGGCTGGCGTGCGGAAGTCGTCTTCGGCCCCTTCGAGGTCGGCTATGTCCAGGGCGACAAGTCTCCGATCGCCGAAAGGCACAGCGCGCCTCTTCGATTAGAAATTTCAAAGCAGATGGCCAAGGACTTGCTCACTGCCTTGGTGGATGTCGCAGTCAGACGATCCCATGTTTGAGCATGGTTTCATGTGTCGAAGGTTGTGCAGGTGCACGCGGCGATAGCGTATCAAATTTTCGCCGTCCCAACGCACCTCAACCTCATGGGCAGTGATGCGGGTGATGGTGCCCAGTCCGGTAGGCTGGTAGCCGTCTTTGCCGATCCATACGACGCGGTCGCCTAACGCCAGCCTACGAGCCACTGCGGTATTCATGCCAGGACCCCCGGAATAATGGCCTGCGAAAAAAGCGGATGGGTGGCAACGCAGAACGTCGTGTTGATATTTCGCAGCGGAGCAAGAAATTTGAACTGCACTATGACGAAAGAAAAAAAAGAGCAGACTGTTACAAAAATCCCACAATTTTCATCTGCATGAAGGAGCTCGGGATGCCGTCGAACGAGATGCTGCAATCGCAGATCAAGTTGCGACGGCGCCGGCCGACCCAGGACGGCGCGCGCGAGTTGCGTCGGTATCGGGCGCTGGCTGCCGTCGCCCCTGGATTTTGGCGCCCAAAGAAAGAATCATGGCCCGTCTTTGAATTACAGCCAGCTCGGCCGCGTAGCCAGTCTATTGACGAGGACTATGGGACTATGCGGCTAGGGCCTGTTCTTCTGTGCGCGCCCCGCGCGGTGGGCCCTTACTAACTCTTCAGCGTTCTTATCCTTCTTTGCGACCTGCCTGCTTGCGTTCTGCATCCGCGGCGGAAAGGCCCATTCCGATCAAACACCGCATCGTCTCGGAACGCGAAGGGTTGCCCGGCTCCAGGCTGCGCCACTCATTAATCGCCTCTTGCCAGACCAGTTCAAGTCGCCGGGACGAAGGCTGGCCTTTCCGAACTGCCATCGACCCCAACGCACGATAGCCTCTGAGAGCCAGGTTCGAAAACAGGTGGTCCGCAACGCGACAGGCGGCGCCCGCTGCGCAGCGGCGTCGAGTAAAGCTTCCTAGGGTCCAGATCAATCTCAATGTGGCTGGCGTTGGGACCTCATTGATGACAAAATTGTATTCAGAGATGATCCTTCCGCCCAAGAGTTGATTGTCCTTTAGGCTGGAGTGACGAGGCATGAGAGTTGGCGTTCCAGTCCTCGCATCGACTTTTATTTTTGCAACTACCGCAGTCACGCTCGCTCAAAACCTTGGCGACATTATCAATCAGCTTCCAGCTATTGCTCAGTCGGGAATCGCAAAATTATCGGAAGCTGAATGGAAAAAGCTGCCACAAACCGAACTGGATTGTTTAAATCAAAAACTTCGTGAGCGAGGTGATAGCGTCCAATCGCTCGCACGGCGAGGCGTTCTTCCCTTCGACTCTCGGGCTGCTGAAATACGATCGCAATGCCGTCCTTCGTCGGCAGCAGCGTCATTCGAGCAATCGCCTGCACAGATAAAATATGCTGTCGATGGATTAGCCCTCGGGAGCCGAGTGAAGCCTGATAGTGCAGCATATCGTGAATACAAGAGAGCGAACAATTTGATGGCTTTATGTGGTGCCAGAAGACACGCAACGAGAAGGAGAGACGTGGTCCTTTTGCCGCAACGTATTCGATTATTCATACACAGGACGGAAGCGTTATTTACGTCAATCGTTCTCAAGAGCCTGCATTTCTTGGTCGGAACGAAGTCGATAAGGATATACAGCAATATTCACACAAGATCGGGGAGTCGGCTCGGATAACAAGGATACCGCATCGAGCCGGTCTTCCAGATGGCATCATCGCACTTTGGGGGAAGACGACACTGGAGCCACTGGACCAAGATAGCATCAGAATATTGGCAGAAGGGAAAAGTCCAAAGAAAAGGATTGCTGATCGATTTTATTGGAAATTTCGCACGGTCAGCGAAAGTAAGGTCTACCGATCTACCGCATTAGCGGAGGTCCAGGAGTTTTGTGGGCTGGTAGCTTCGATCAGCAAGCACGTGGAACTTTCAGATTTGCAGCAGCGGATGCATCTGGACTGTCCTCACCTCTCCCAGTACAAGTCTCAGATATCGTTACAACCACACCACAACAGGGCGGAACACAACAGGAGAATACCTCAGAAACAAACCTAGCCGAGTTGAAACAAACAATTGAAATGTTAAAAGCTGAATTGTCAAAATCCTATGACAAAATTGCTTAGCTTGAAAAAGACACCGCCGAAACGAAACGGCACGCACGGCTTGATGAACAAGAAATCGGGTCAATGAAAGGTGCAGAAGGAGGCAAGCTTGATGCTATACAAGGCGCGGGCTAAGCGTTCAGTGTCCGCGCCATAAGACGGAACGATTGTTCTCAGCCACATCTTTGCCTAACCCTACGTGCTATTCTCCGCTAGGTCGAAACGTCATTCATGCAGCCCTTAGTCCCGCCGAGGGTTAGCCGATAGACGCCACAAAGCGGAACTTCGGGCCAACCCGACATACGACACCGCCGCGCGCTTCTTCCTAGAGGCGATTGAGTTAAAAAAGCAGGGCATTGGGGCGCCTCATGGCTGAACGTCGCCGGAATGCTGAAGATTGCCACAGCTTGTGGAAAACTGTCGCTCGACTTCCAGTCGGAGCTGGCTTTATTAGCCGCCCATGGCTTCGCCTCGGTCCACCCTGCCCACCGGCTTCATCGAGCCGTGCCTACCCATAAGGTCCCCACAGCCGCCGATCGGCACAGGGTGGGTCCACGAAATCAAACACGACGGCTTCCGGGTCATCGCGCGTAGGTCCGAGAATAGCGTGCGCCTTACAGCCGTCCAGGTAACGATCTCACCTCGCGATTCCCCTTGGTCGTGGAGGCTTTGGCCGGCCTTCCCGCACAGTCGTGCATCATCGATGGCGAGGCGGTTGCGTGTGGGACGACGGGATCGCCGACTTCGAGCGCATTCGGTACAGGCGCTACGATCACACCGTTTTCTTGTATGCCTTCGATCTTATCGAGCTGAACAACGAGGACTTACGCCGCGACACGTTGGAGAAACGCAAGGCGGCACTCGCACGAGTATTACCACGCCTTCATCGCCTGCGCGCGTGCCCAGCCTTGAGACGGCTTGGCAAGATGTGGACAGGTCTTTCGAATGCTTCTGTCTGACGGCCGGGATCGGAGCCGTCGAGCAAATGCGCCTCAACGATGAGCGGGAAGCGTCAGATCGTTACCGGCTGTAGAGCTTCACGTGCGCGCCTTCCTTGCGAGCGACTACTGATCTCATGCTGCTAGAGTTCGCGGGCGGCGGGTGCGGAGCTTAAGGTGGGGAGGCACGGACGTGATGAAGCCCGCCGGCAGGGCACGCTGACGCAAGCCAGCTGCGGACATGCCGTCGCATTGGCTCCGGTCCGAAATCGTCGTGCCTCATGGGCGCCGTCATCACCACAGGCTGCCGCGTCGTGTGCTCATTCTTGGGGCCTTTCCGACAATCGAGCTAGGAAAAAGATTGTGCAGAGCCACGCGATTGTACCGATGAGTCCCGCAAAGCTATCGGCACGCCAATAACTATCTCGGTCAAAAAACCCGCCGAAAAATCGGCTCTTCAATAGAGCGCTGGCAACAAAAGCTGTCGCCCCAAAAACACAGATCGAGATGAAAAAACCAACCCCGCTATTACGTATGTCGCGCCACGTCCACGGCGATCGCTTCCGATCTTGTCTGCGGTCGGTGGTTGTCTGCGGTTCCATAGTTACCTCCGCCTTGCGCCAATTTTAGCAGGGCGTACTAGCAACTTGATAGGGGCTGAAACCGGCTTCGCTACTGCAACATGAGATGCTAACCGATGTCGGAAATCCTAAAGGGAATCTGAGTCATGCGCCCGTCGGTCAGCCATGTTCGTTTCGGTTCGATCGAAATTTATCAAGGAAGCAAAGGGCTGAGTAATCAGTTCAAACTTTTATCATCGCCGGAGAATGAGGCTTGGCGTTTGAGGGAGCGGCCTTAACGCGCAATTAGCTTACCACCGCTGATACTGCGGGTAAGACGCCCTAGGGAGGCACGGCGGTCACATGCACTCGCAACTCCAAGCAAAGATAAAAGTAATGAGATTTGCTGCGCTGGCTGCAGTCATATCCACCCTTGCCGGCTGCGCGATTGCAGTGCCGTTACGCCCTCTACCTACATCTCCAGACGGACTGGCATGTACCGCTTCTTCAAGATGCCCTAATGCGACAACAAGTCGTCCAGTTGCTCATCGACCCTCTCAGCCCGTTCAGGGTGCCAATGATCGCGATCCGCCTGATTTCATTGCGAACAACGGTGCTGATCAGAGCACCGAACTGCGCTAGTGGAGCGCCCATTCAGGTACGAGCCTCAAGTGCTCACCGTCATTTCACCTGGCCCGGACTTCTTTGGCGCCTTCCCGAACATGTTCCTGTTTTGGAAAGCAGAAAGTTCCAGCTCAAGTTCCGCTAGAGCCGCTAGGCGGCCATAGATGCCGTTCTGCCCGGTCAACCAGATACGGCCTCTACCGTCGAAAGCGGCGGTTGGTGTAGGACATTTGCTCGGCGGGCAGCGGCTATACCTTGACCTCCTTCCTGGCGGGATCGACGCGCACGATGGCGTTCTGGCCGCCGTCGGTGAACCAAGGGACGCCATCCGGCCCCGACGATGACACCGTGCGGAGCGGACAATCAGACGAACGCACGGAATCACAGCCTGCAATCGTTGGTCAGCTCACTCAAACCTGCTTAGGAATTATCGATCTCTGTCGGCGGTCGGTCTCCATGCCCAGTATGCTCCCCTTTTATCCCTGCCGTCGAGGGGGCAGCGGAGCAGCCGAGCCGCGCCGGAAAAGATCTAGGCAATCCAGCCGCGCCTGCATCACTTGTCGCGCCATGAACACACGCCAAGGAGACCCAAGCTTGGATCACCGGGGGTCAACACTTGCGTTAATGAAGTTGCCCAAGTCCCTTGGCCCTAAATCCGGGCATTAACCATCGCCGATTTTTCCCGACGAAGGTTAAAGCTTGTTAGGAGTTGGCAGCTAGCGTCATCAGCGACGGGGGCCCTTACCCCTAATCGGGGCTCAAGGCATGGGGACGGCACTCCGGCCGCAGAGCATGACGGCGGCCGGGGTGTCGATACAGACATCAGTGCTCATCCCGCTCCGCGCGTTGCTCCATCGCGCCCGGAGCGCTCGCGCCCCGGTCAGGCCACGCCCGGCGACCGGGGCGCCCATTTCCAGAGGCACGCGATCAGAACGGTGATCACGGGAAATCTTCGCTACGGTGGGCGTTATCGAAGTATGGGAAACCTGAAAAACAGCGGCATGGTTCAAGAATGCCTCGATAACGCCGCCCACTGGGAGCAGCGAGCAGCATTGGCCGCAGACCCTATGGCAAATGCCACATTCACCGACGTCGCCCGTTGCTGGCACGACCTCGCTCGATGCTGGAGCGACCTACGATCCCAAGCGGAACGCTGGCAGACTCATCGGCGCCACGTTCGCGAGCGGGCGCCGGGACCTTCGAAGATGAACTGTTTGTCGGAATACCCGGATGCATCTGCGTAATTATCGCATGGCCATCTCCCGCGCCTGCGAGCAGACGGCGCCCAAAAGAAAAGCCCAACTAGCGCCGCCGCCGCCAGAAGGTTTCATCAGCCCTATGACGTCGGGAATCGAGAATATGGCGATTTACAGGCGCAGGGATTCCAAATCGTAAGGGCAAAAGGCAGGGCCCCCCATGGCCAGGAGCTATCTCGTATTCGGAGATATCGAAAGCAAGCTCCTGCGCGGATGCATCGAGCGGCCACGCCGCTGCGCCGCCAAGGAGCGCAACGAACTCGCGCCGTCTTAATCAATGGAATTGCATCCGACCCTCAACGAGGCAGGACCAAACCGCATGATAATCCAGTTGCCGGGGATCAGTCAGCGAATGCCGGAATGATTTTGCAACCTGTCAGCCGCTGATGCGATCGGTTCGATGTCCGAGTTGGGTATTTCATCTATCCAAGGGGCGGTGAAGTGCAGCTCGCCGTGCCCGAGTTTCCGATGTAACCTAGTTCACACAGTTATGTGCTGCGCCGTTCTATTTTTCAGTCGCCGTAGTTTGGAAGGGGACCATCATGACTGGAGAGAGCACCGCGCTCACCCTATTCGTTTTGATGCTGCTCGCGATGGCTTTCCTTGTGGCCGGCATTGGCCTAGGAAGAATGTTGGGGCCATAAGCGAGAGGTCTGGGCTTAGCCGGGGAGCGTCCAGCTCGCCGTGTTGGCTGACGGCACGCCATGCTGTTCCGGCCATTTATTCAGTGCCCGCCTATGCCGATGCCGGTGATGAGCTACGGAACCGATATCATCGACGCTGCGGCCTGCCGGCTCAATATTCGCGACTTGGTAATTGCTTTAGGCACCTACCAGATGCCTACAAAACCGCAGTCGGCGGCGTGCTCTCAGGCGCAGCTGAAATCAACCCCAATGCTGATCTTTGCTCGTCATGCAAATCTGCAAGGCGTATCTGTCGGCTCCACGCAAACGTTCGAGGCCATGAACCGGGCTATTGCAGTCAGCAAACTCGAGCTGATCATCGACAAAGTCTTTTCGTTCGACGATACACCGGCGGCATACCGTTATCTGCAATCGGCACAGCATTTCGGAAAAGTGGTAATCCCGCCTCGGCTCGATGGTGCAGGTCAGGTAGCTTAACCGCATGGCCGACAGTGCTCTGCACGAGGAAATATTGCTTCTCGAAGCCAAAATCGAGGAAATGAACGAAACCATAGCGATGTGTCGGAAGGCTATTCTGGTTTCAAAGGCAGCCCTTGCTGCACGTTCGGGGCAATTGGGTTTGATCCGATGGCGGCGGTGCGTTGGACATGGCCGGTATCCACTGGCTGCCGCAGCTATGCAAACCCCGAGCGGCAGTTAAGCTATGTCTGACGCGGAAATGATGCAATTCAACGGTGTTGGAACCCATTCGGATGTGCTTTAATTTTGTCGGTCGGAGATTTTTGG
>CAWFZR010000005.1:0-84979 GCA_963820365.1 uncultured Alphaproteobacteria bacterium
GGCGCACCACCCGAGCACAGGCTGAGCGTGGTCCCATGACATCGAAGCAGCCGCTCGTCACCTCTCCCCGCAGGTTCTCGGGGGGACGTTTCCTGGAGATGGAAGTTGATGGCTGGTCGTTCATAACTGTTTGATTTCCCTTGCGTCAATGCGGACGCAGTATCACGTTCGCTCCTGTCGTTTCATTTGTGGCGCTACCTATTCGAAGTGAAGGTAGCATGCCCGACAGGAGCTTTCTTCTATGCCACGTATCAAAATGACCAAGAGTAATATCGACGCACTGCCGATTGGCAAGGCGGATGTCGTCTACTGGGACATCGGTCGTCCCGGCTTCGGCGTGAAGGTCACACCCAAAGGCCGCAAGGTGTTCGTCGTCCTTTATCGCACCGGCGGCGCCGGCTCACGATTGCGCAAGTACACAATCGGACCTTATGGCCGCGTGACCCTCCATCAGGCCCAAGTAGCGGCCCAGAAGGTCTTTACGGCCAAGCTGGAGGGTCGTGATCCCGCCGGTGAAAAGCGGGAGGCGAAGAGAAGAATCGTTGCCGATCGAGTGGATGATCTGTTGGAAGCCTATATTGCCCAGCATGTTTCTCAAAGACGCTCGAGCGGGGAAATATCGCGCTTACTTCGACGAGAGATCGGAAAGGCGTGGGGCAGCAGGAGCATCCACGAGATAACCAAACGTAATGTCGTTGAGGTGATCGCCGCAATCGAACAGCGCGGCGCTCCAATGGCAGCGAATAAGACCCTAAAGACACTCAAGACCTTCTTGCGCTGGTGTGTGGGTCGTGGAGTGCTGGATCAGTCACCGGGGGACGGGGTTCCTTTGCCGGCAAAAGAGCTCTCTCGCGACCGAGTTCTGGGCGATGACGAATTGGCTCGGGTGATCGTTGCGGCGAGGAGGATTGGTGGCCCATATGGCGGAATCGTCGAGTTGTTGGCTTTGACTGCGCAGCGGCGAGAAGAGGTTGCGTGTATAACATCAGACGAATTCGACATTGATCAGCGGATTTGGACGCTGCCGAAATCGCGTACAAAGAACGGCAAACCGCACATCGTGCATCTGTCCAATGAGGCGATCGTCGTTCTGAACAGGGCAAACAAGATCGGAGCACTCGTATTCTCGCTCGTTGGAGCGAAGCCCTTTCAAGAATTTAGCCGAGCAAAGCGCGAGCTGGACGAGCTATCGGGAGTGAAGGACTGGCGACTGCACGATCTGCGGCGGACATGCGTGTCGGGGATGGCCCGGCTGGGGATTCCGCCTCACGTGGCTGATAAGATCCTAAACCACCAGTCCGGGACTATCTCTGGTGTTGCCGCGGTGTATCAGCGTCACGACTTTCTCGCAGAGCGTAAGGAGGCGCTTGAACGATGGGGCACGCATGTCGCCCAGATCGTGGCTGACGCCTCAACTGATCGCCGAAGCACTATTCGGAGGGTCGCTTAAATCAGCTTGGACCCACACAATTCGATACGGCGTTATTTTGTACGAAAGCCCAAGCAGCCGGACCCACACTGGCGCGCAGCGTCTCCAGTGTGCTGACACCCGCGAGGAGTGAAAATGTCAAAACACGACAAAGACAAATCGCGCTCTGGCTCGTCTGCAGATGATCGGTCCCACATTACACCGTCCGCATTTTTTCCTGCGGTGATCGGAGTTCCCAACGAGGAATTCGAGTTTACAGATACTCAAATCGCTCAACTGGAGGAGGCAGGGAAAATCACGTTTTCGGCGAAGCATCGAGCAGACTTATTAACGCTCGCCGAATTTTGGATGCATGATCTTCGATTGCGCCTCAGCGCTCGGCCCAAACAATTCCGCGAGCGAACTCGACAAAATGGTCAAGGCTCTCTCGCAGGCTGAGGAAACTTGCCGATTGAACGAGACGGTCGGAAGTCTCGAGCGCCATCTGCTTCACTGGGCAATGGATACTCAAGCGCAAGGAGCAGCAATGTTTCCTGCCAATCTTGCGGCACTTGAACGTCAGATACAGATCGTGCGCGAGACTGCAGTCGCGCTGCAGCTATGCCTGCCCCCGGACCCTGGTCGTCAGCGTCCTTTTGATGATGAGCGGCGGATTATAGGTCTGGCTGATATCTTCGAGGAGGCTGGCGGGAGAGCTGTTGCTTACGCCAGCGCGTATGTGGAAACGGGGAGCATGGCCGACACACCATTCCGGACCTTTGCGCAGCAGTTCTATTCGCTGCTGCCCGCCAATGATAAGCGGGACCGCGGCGGGTTGGACGACGCTCTCCGCGACGCCCTTGCCGCCCGACGTGCACAACGGGCCGCCTCGTCATAGCGGCGAAAAAGGGGATTTTGCCTCCACTCTTTGGGGTCGCAAAAGCCCCTTTTATTCTTCCAAGTTGGTCGGCCATAACTGCCGACATGAATTCGAATCCTACTCCCCAAGGCGGAAAGTCGTCTGAAAAGCCGGCCGCTCCGAGCATCGTCCTCCTCACCCCCATGGAAGCTGCCAGGCCCCTGAAGGTTAGCTTGTCCTGGCTGGCCAAGGCGCGCATGCGCGGCGACGGGCCGCCCTACATCAAGATCGGACGCTCCATCCGCTACGCCGAGGCCGCTCTCATCCAGTGGATGAAGGGGCGGCAGCGCCTGTCCACGAGCGAGCAGTAGTTCGTGGCCCGCTCCACCGCGTCGAAGACCTGCCGGAAGCGCCGCCAGCTTGGCCCAATTCTACACCGCCGATGTCGGAATAATCGTCTATCGTAGTACATGAATATACATCATTAGGAATGAAGTAGAACGAAGGTTAGGAACAGTTATAGAAGTATATCTTCGATATATACCATTGACGTATTCCTAAATTACTACAATATCTACTTGCAGCCATCCCGATGATCGATGGGGTTGGAAGGAGCCGTCCCAATGACCAATGAACACGCCACCCTGGAGCCCACCTTCGCCGATGCCATCACGGCAATCACCGCGGCGAGCGACCTGTCGCCGCAAACCCGCCGGCACTGGTGCTCGTCATTGGTCGGGATCGCCAAGGCCTTTGATCAACCGATCGAGCTTATTCCGGCGCGCTATAGCGCCATCCGCGCGCGGATGGCGGCGCTGCATCATGTGCCGCTCGACTGGGTGCCGAAGACCTTGGCCAACCATAAGTCGAACACAAAGGCTGCCCTGATTTGGTTCGCCAAGGAGAAGGACGTCCTCCCCCACGGGGTGCCGTTGTCGCCGGCGTGGGACAGGCTTCGCGCCCAACTGACGGACCCCAGCACGCGCTATCGATTGATGCCGTTGATGCGCTTCTGTTCCGGTGTTCGCATCGAGCCCGACGGGGTCAATGAGGCCGTGATCGACCGCTATATGGATCACCGTGCGCGTACGACCGCACGCGCCAGTGATGGGGCTAGCCGGCGAATATTGGCGCGGTTGTGGAATGGCGGAATCAGCAGGATCGACGGCTGGCCGCAGACCCGTCTCGTCGAGCCGCCGGTGAAGGCCGCTGAGGGCCCCGTGTGGGATGACTTCCCAGAGGGCTTACGCACGGACATCGAAGGCTGCTATTTGGCTGGCCTCGCGTGCATCCGCCGGAACAGGGCCGGACAGCGCCGCCGGCCTTGCAAAACATCGACAATCACAACCCGAAAGCGCGAACTCGTGGCCGCCGTCAGGATGGCGGTGAAGGAGGGCGTCCCGATCGCAAGTCTGACCTCATTGAGCGCGCTGGTTCATCCCGACGTCGCCGAGAAAATCCTCGATGGCTACTGGCGCAAGGATGGGGAGGTTCCCAGCACCCATACGATCGATCTGAGCTGCCGGTTCGTTGCCCTTGCGCATGCGATCGGCGGCCTTGATGAAGATGCTCTCCGGCGGCTCGGAGATGTCCGGTTCGCGCTCGAACAGTACCGTGAAGACGGCATGACCCCGAAGAACCTCGCCCTCATCCGGCAGGTGCTTACGGATGGGGTTTGGCCGCGGGTCGTGAACCTGCCCGAGAAGCTCATGCGGCAAGCTCGGTCGCAGCGGCGTCATGCGCCGGTCAGGGCCGCGGTCTTGGCCCAGATCGCAAGCGCGGTGGCGATCCTGACGGTCGCGCCCGTCCGGTTGGCCAATCTCGCCAACATTCGCCTTGGCGAGAACCTGATCAAGCCGGGCGGACCACACTCCACCTTTTGGCTCACGTTCCCCAAGTACGACGTCAAGAACGGGACCGCGCTCCAGTTCAAGCTCGACGAGACGGTCACGGCGATCATCGATGAGTACGTGCACGACTTCCGCCCGGCGTTGATGCGCCGCAGCAATGCGGATTGGCTGTTCCCCGGCGAGTCTGGCGGGCACAAGGAAAAGATCTCATTCAGCACCCAGATCGTCGAGCGAGTTCACAAATCCACTGGACTGCGCATCACCGTGCACCAGTTCAGGCATGCGGCGGGCGCCCTGATACTCAAGCACCGGCCCGGCGAATATGAACTCGTGCGGCGCATTCTAGGTCACAAGAGCATCCAGACGACCATCAACTTCTATTGCAGCCTGGAGACGACGCAGGCGAGCGAGATCTTCACCGAAATCGTCCGCCAGCGGCTGGATTTCAAGCGCGGGGCGGCATGACATGGATGCTCGGCCTGAACATACGCCTCACGTCACCCGCAGCCGTCGCCGCGGCCGGCTTACCGCCACTTCGGGCAAGCCGCGCTCGCTGCTGATCGCGGAATGGCCGGCATCCGAGCGCCTCGGGTGGATCCAAGCGTGCCAGCCGGCGCAGAGGCTCCGGCGTGGCGGCGTAGCGAGTCATCTTGCCCCGGTCAGCCGGGGCGACTTCGGCAACCGTTATGGTTTGTATCTGGACTTCCTTCAGCGCAACGGGTGGCTCGACCCAGCCATGGGCGCCACGACCCTCGTCACGCCCGACTACGTGAACGGCTTCATCATCGAGCTGCAGGCCCGGGTCCGCTCCGTCACAGTGTGGAACTCGGTCTACAAGCTGCGCCGCGCTGCGCAGTTGATCGCACCCGGTATCGACGTCGAGTGGCTCACCGAGATCGAGAAGGATATCGCGCTGGTCATGGTCCCACGGTCAAAGGCCGACCGGCTGGTTCTGACCGAGCGTCTAGTCGAAGCCGGCCTCATACTGATCCAGGAAGCGGAGATGTTCGGCAAGACGGCGCATTCGCGGGCGGTTGGGGTGCGCAACGGACTGCTCATCGCACTCCTGGCGTTCCATCCCATCCGGATCAAGAACTTTGCTGCCCTTACGGTCGCGGACACTTTCCTCAACATCAATGGCAGATGGTGGCTTCACATTCCGTCCAATAACACGAAGTCCCATCGCGTCGATCAACGTCAGGTACCGGAGTTCATGACGGACGTGGTCAACCGCTATATCAATACGCACCGCCCTGTCCTGTGCGGTGGCGATGCCAGCGAGCTCGCCCTCTGGGTCTCTTCAACCACCGGCCGGCGACTGACCACTAAGAACCTCGGTACCCTGATCTCGAAAATCACACGCGAAACAATCGGCGTAGACGTATCTCCCCATCTATTCCGGACTGCCGGCGCATCAACGGCCGCCGTCTATTGTGACAACCATCCGCATCTCGCCAGCGCGGTCCTCAATCACCGCGACTCGCGCGTCACCGACGAACGCTATAATCGTGCGATGGGCCTCAGCGCAGGCGAAGAGTACGCCAGCATCACTCGGTTCTACCGTCAGCACGAATCCGGGATCTGAGGTCTTTGCGCCTTGCTGCGGCGAGAAATCATTTTTCCAGGGAGACGTGCTCCAGGAATCAGGGGAGGCTATCCAGTACGTTTATTTCCCGCTCTCCGGAATGATTTCGCTCCTCGCTGTGATGCAAAACGGAAGTGCAATCGAAACAGCGACCGTCGGCTGCGACGGAGCCGCGGGAGTGATGTCGGGCTTAGGATTTCGAATTGCCCAGCATAGGGCGATTGTACAAATCGGAGGGATTGCCACGCGGATCGCAGCCGCGCGTTTTGAAGAAGCCGTGAACGGTAGCGCTTCCGTTAGAGACCTCATCGTGAGGTACAGTGACTTCTTGATGCTGATGACCCAGCAATTAGCCGGATGTCATGCGCTGCATATTCTTGAAAAGAGGCTATGCCGTTGCTTGCTGCAGGCGCGGGATCGGGACCGACACTATTAGGATTTCCGCTCACGCAGGAATTGCTTTCTCAGGTGCTCGGAGCGCGGCGAACGACGTTCAGTTGCTGTAGCTCCTGCAGGAACGCCGCCAAGCGGACCTGAAATATCCTATCGTCCGTGGCGGCGGGGATGAGCACGCCAATGCGCCGCATCCGGTCGGGCTGCTGCGCGCGTGCGGCGAGCGGCCACGCAGCCGCCGTGCCGCCGAGAAGGCTAATGAACTCACGTCGCCGCATATCCGCACCCCAAGCTCAGGGGGACAGCATTCTACGGGCTCAAACGAGTACTTTGATAGGGGCTGAAACCGGCATCAAGACCATTGCCGCAGTGCACAGCCAATGTCGCTGATGGGTCGAGGCCGTTGAAAAAGTCCCAAACTGCCCGACGTCTCACTTCGTTGGCGGCCACGAGGAGCTTGTCCGACACGGTAGAGCCAAGCTCAGTGCTTACACACACGTCGCCGACTGGCGCTTCGGGAGGCCCGGAGTCCCGTGGTGTGAGCGCAGGCTGCGGCAGGATTGAAGAGGTTCTGGTTCCCTCCGATTCCGGGAAGCGTTAGCATCTGCGAGTGCCGTATGGAGAGTAACGGCATTGAGGGAGGACAATTATGGCCATTCACACACGGCGCAGCCTGATGGCAGGCGGCGCTGCGCTAAGTGCTATCGCGCTAACTCTTCCGGAAGTGCGCGCCGCTTCGCCGCCGGTCGGTAAGCAGGTACCTGGCTTCTACCGTTACAAGGTCGGCAGCTTCGAGGTCACTGCCATCCTGGACGGCGTCCGCAGCTGGCCCTTGGAGGTGGTGCGCAACGCAACCAAGGAGCAGGTCAGTGCGGCGCTCGCCGCCGCCTACCTTGACAGCGACAAGGTGACGTTTCCCTACGTCGCCGTTGTCGTCAATACCGGCCCCAAGCTGATCGTCATCGACGCCGGTCTTGGAGAGAACCTTTACGCCCAGACGAAGGGTGCTGTGGGCCAGTTCCATACCAATCTCGCGGCCGCGGGTATCGATCGCAACGCGGTGGACGTGGTGATCATTTCGCACTTTCACGCCGATCATGTGAACGGCCTGCTGACGGCCGATAACAAGCCGGCATTTCCCAACGCGGAAATCCTGGTGCCGGCGGCCGAGTGGCCGTTCTGGTTCGACGACGCGAACATGAGCAAGGCACCGGCCGGGAGCCTGCTGGAGACGAATTTCAAGAATAACCGGCGTGTGTTCGCGGCGCTCGGGCAGCAGGTGACGCACTATCAACCCGGCAAGGAACTGGCGACCGGTATCACCGCGGTCGCGACCCCAGGTCACACGCCCGGCCATACCTCCCATGTGATCGCATCGGAGTCGGCCCAGGTCTTAATCCAGTCCGACGTTACGCTTCTTCCGGCGTTATTCCTGCGCAACCCGGGCTGGCATCCGATGTTCGACTTTGATCCGGTGCAGGCCGAGCAGACCCGCCGCAAGGTCTGCGACATGGTGGTGGCCGACAAATTGCCGGTCCAGCACTATCACTATTCGTTTCCGGGACTCACGTATCTGGAAAAGAATGGCGTCGGATATCGCGAGGTTCCGGTCCCGTGGAGCCCGCTGATTTGAATCGCGGTCTTTTAAAGCTGCCGCGAAAGCGGTCCCTGAAATGACGATCTGCCCGAGTCGTCACCCTTCCAGCTAACGGACAGGAACAGTCGATTGTGGTCGGAGGCCCCGGTGCAGGGCCTCCGCTGTTTTGTACAGCAACGGCGATTCGTCAGGTCTCGATGCACTGCGGCCAACTTAGCAGCGAACGGGGACATGCCCGTTCGGCAGCCCAGTGGCGATATTGTTGCAAAAATCGCCACGGTCACACAACGTCCACGCTACTTCCGCTAATCCTCCGAAAGCGGCGGGTGCTGCCGCCCGTCAGCAAGGCCACCGGCGGGCCGATGCCCGGGGTCGACCTCACTGATTTTTCGGCGCTGCAGGAGAGCGACGATCTGGAATACGTCGAGCGCATGAAACGATTCAAATGATCTTGCCGGACGTGAACGTCCTTATCTACGCATTTCGTCAGGACATGCCGCAACATGCGATCTGCCGACCGTGGCTAGTCGAGGTCGTCGGGAACGATGCCCGCTTCGGCGTGTCGCCGCTCGCGCTGAGCGCGCTGGTTCGCATCACCACGAACCCCCGCTCGTACAAAATCCCAAGCGCGATCGAGGAGGCGTTCCAATTCTGCGAGAACCTTCTCGGGCAAGCTCACTGCCAGATCGTGGAGCCGGGTGAGCGCCATTGGGATATCTTCAAGCGGCTCTGCATCGAGACCGATACGCGAGGATCGCGCGGTACCGATGCCTGGTTCGCCGCGCTCGCCATCGAATCGGGCTGCGAGTGGATCACGCTCGATCGCGATTTTGCGCGCTTCCCCGGATTGAAGTGGGGGATACCAGCAGCCCTGTCCGAGCATTGAAGGCGGAATTTTCCTGCGGCATGCGCCCGTGGCAACGGTGCGATGTGCGCGCCGGCGGTGGCAGAGCGAGGCGACGTGGACTACAAGCAGCGGCAATCGTGACAACCAAGTCGGGGCCGATCACGCATCAGTCCGATAACAGCCAACTTGTTTCGGACGGATTGGGACCGGAACGCTCCTGATTGCGATGGACGTCTACGCCGCCCGCCGAGTATCCGACCGACAGGATCCTACTCCGCAGGCGCCGCTCACCCATCGCGAGGCACTGCTGATCGTGCTCGGCGTGCTCCTGCCCACATTCATGGGCTCGCTCGACCAGACCATCCTCGCCAATGCGCTGCCGACCATCGGACGGGAGCTCGACGACGTCCGCAACCTGCCCTGGCTGATCACGGCCTACCTGCTGGCGTCGACCGCCGTCATTCCGCTCTACGGCAAGATCGCCGACATCCATGGCCGCCGCTTCACGCTGCGCATTGCGATCCTGACCTACATGGCGGGTTCGCTGGTCTGTGCGCTGGCGCCGAACATGCCGGTGCTCATATTCGGCCGCGCGCTGCACGGCCTCGGCGGCGGCGGGCTTTCCTCCATGGGCATGGTGGTGCTCGGCGATCTCGTCGCTCCCAAGGAGCGCGGCCGCTACTACGGCTATTTCGCCGCCACCTACACCACCGCCGGCGGCTTGGGTCCCCTGCTCGGAGGCCTGATCGCCGATCATCTGCACTGGTCGGTCATCTTCTGGATCAACCTTCCCATGGGACTTGCCGCGCTGGCGATCGCGACGTCGCTGCTGCGCCGGCTTCCGCGCTATGAACGCCCGCATCATCTCGACTTCATCGGCGCTGGCCTGATCGTCGTTGCCAGCGTATCGTTCATGCTGGCCTTGAACCTGGCCGGCGCGCGCCACCCCTGGATGTCGCCGCCGATCCTCGCGCTCATTGCGGCGGCGCTGATCGTGGGAGCGCTGTTCGTGCTGCGGCTCTTGACCGCGCCCGAGCCGCTCATCCCCCTTTCCATTCTCAAAAATCCGCTCGTGCGCTGGGCAATCGTCGCCAATGCCTGCGGCTGGGGCTCGATCATCGGCCTCAACGTGCTGCTGCCGATGTATCTGCAGGGGGTCATGGGGCTCTCCCCCACCCATGCCGGACTGAGCCTCATGGTGTTCCTGGTGGCGATGAACACCAGCGCGGGCCTTGCCGGCCAGGTCCTCGGCCGCGTGCGTCGCTACAAGGTGTTGCCGACGCTCATGCTCGCGCTCGCGATCGGCGCGCTCGCGACGCTTGCCCTGCGCGCCGGCACCATGACGCCGCTCGCATTCGAGCTGTTGCTGATCCTGATCGGAGCGGGGTTCGGACCGGTGCCGTCGCTCACCGCGGTGGCGATGCAGAACGTGGTGGCCCGTCACCAGCTCGGCGTCGCGATCGGCGCCATGAATTTCAGCAGGAATTTGTTCGCGACCATGCTGATCGCGGTGTTCGGCGCCATCGTGCTGGCCGGAACGGAGGCGGGAGAATTGCTGCGCGGCGCATTCACCGCCGACCCCGGACACGCAGCGCACGCCTTCGGCCGCGTTTTCCTCGTCGCCGCGGCGAGCTTCGCCGTCGCGCTCATCGCCATTCTTCTGATGGAGGAAAAACCGCTGCAGACGGGCGCCGAGCTCGACGGCAACTAGGTCCCGTTGACATATAGGGGATTCCCTCGGACTCTGCGAATGTGATTTAAGATCGAAACTGAGGAGGTCGATCTTGATTCGGCGAACACTTACGAATGCGCAATGGCGGCGCATCGAGCCGCTTGTTCCGGGTAAGGAAGGTGACAGAGGGCGCCACGGCGAGGACAATCGATTGTTCGTGGATGCTGTGCTTTGGTTGGCTCGTGCCGGAGCACCTTGGCGCGATCTGCCGAGTGAGTTTGGCAACTGGAATAGTGTGTTCCAGCGCTTCCGTCGGTGGGCAAAGAAGGACGTTTGGCAGAGTATTTTCAATGCGTTGGTTGAAGATCCAGACTTCGAGTACCTCATCATCGACTCCACCATTGTGCGGGCGCACCAACATGCGGCCGGTGCCAAAAAGGGGGAGCGAAGATGAGGCGATCGGGCGTTCGCGCGGCGGCCTGAGTACGAAGATCAACATTAGCGTGGATGCTCTCGGCAATCCCGTCCGCTTCATCCTTACCGCAGACCAGGTGCACGACATCCTCCAGGCCGAAGACCTGATCAGCGGTTTTTCTTTCGAGAAGTTGCTCGCTGATATGGGTTTTGACTCCGATCGCTTTCGCACCCGTATAGCAGAAGGCGGGGCGGAAGCTGTGATCCCATCGAGCCGCTCTCGATCACAAGCCATCCCGTATGACAAGCACATCTACCAGGAACGCAATCTGGTCGAGCGGTTCATCAACAAAATCAAGCATTTTCGCCGCATCGCAACCCGTTACGAGAAAACTGCGCTCTCATTTGCATCCATGCTATTCCTGGTCGGGGCCATGATCTGGCTCCGATGAAATGTCAACAGGACCTAGAGCAGAGCTGGACGGCTTGACCAGCGGTTGCTTGCGCGGACCAATGTCCGCAGCTGGCGGAAGCTGACACGCAGCGCAGCAGCCTCCTACCCCGTACTGAGGTGTGCTAGCAATCGATATGCTGGCAGCGCGCCCTGACTGGGGCCGGCGAGGTGATCGAATGAACAAGCGCGAGTTCATCACGCTCCTCGGCGGTGCGGCGGCAACGTGGCCGATGGCGGCGAGCGCGCAGCAGGCGCTCCCGGTGGTCGGATTCCTCGGCGCCACATCCTATGTCGAAATCGGCGGGCTGATGAGCTACGGAGCCAATCTTGTAGATTTGTGGCGTCAGCTCGGCATCTATACTGGTCGCATTCTCAAGGGCACCAAACCCGCCGACCTGCCGGTCATGCAGTTCAGCCGCTTTGAGCTGGTCATCAACCACCAGACCGCCAGGATGCTTGGCATCGCCGTGCCGGACAAACTGCTCGTTGCCGCCAATGAGGTCATCGAATGATTGGGCGCCGCCAGTTCGTCACGCTGGTCGGCGGTGCGGCGGCCGCTTGGCCGCTCGCGGCGCGCGCGCAGCAGCCGGCGATGCCGGTAATCGGGTTACTCCACAGCGGATCGGCTGCAGCCTTTGCGACTCCCTTAGCCGCGTTCCGCAAAGGGCTGAGTGAAGCCGGCTACGTCGAAGGTCAAAATGTCGCGATCGAATATCGCTGGGCAGAGGGCCAAAATGATCGCCTGCCTGCACTGGCGGCGGAACTGGTTCGCCGGGGTGTGGCTGTCATCGTGACACCGGGCAGCACCGCCGCGACGCTCGCAGCCAAGGCGGCGACAGCGACGATACCCATTGTCTTCATCACTGGCGCAGACCCGGTGAAAATTGGCCTGGTTGCCAGCCTCAATCGGCCGGGTGGCAACGCCACCGGGATCAATGACTTTGGCGTAGAGATCGGGGCAAAGCGACTAGGGCTCTTATATATTACACGAGCTGCTGCCGGGAGCCGCGCGCTTCGCCGTGCTCGTCAATCCCGACAATCCCCTTATTACCGAGTCCTTTGTCACAGAATTGCAGACGGCGGCTTCGGCCATCGGGCGGCAAATCGAAGTCGTCACCGCCAGCACAAATAGCGACATCGACATTGCCTTTGCGACGCTTGTTAGAAAGCGGGCCGATGCATTTCTGATCAGCCCGGACTCGCTGTTCGTGACACGTCGCGTGCAACTCATCACGCTGGCGGTGCGCCATGCGCTCCCGGCGTTATACCATCGGCGGGAGCTTGCTGAAGCTGGCGGGCTGATGAGCTACGGATCGGACCTTCCGAACCAGTTTCGTCAGACCGGCGTCTATATCGGCCGCATCCTCAAGGGCGAGAAACCCGCCGAAATGCCGGTCCAGCTGCCGACAAGATTCGAGTTCGTCATCAACCTGCAAACGGCCAAGACGCTCGGCATTGAGATTCCGGCTACGCTGCTGGCGCGCGCTGACGAGGTGATCGAATGACAGTGCGGTTTTGTTGGACTGCATATGTCGCCTTTCGGGCACTTAACAGAATAGGGCTCGGGCGGCGGTTGGTCCGCCGCTGGTGAAAGCCGACGCCGCTTATTATTACTTGCGCTGCGCGGACGGACAGGGCGCACCGCAGGGGGCGCAGGCGCCGGCAAAATCCTCGGGCGACACTGCACGGCCGGCCGACGGGCTCGACAGGTGATCGGCGAGGATGGCTGCAAGGCCCACGGCAAGCGCGATGGCATAAACCAGGCGCATGGTGGCTCTCATTCGCGTGCCAGGCCGAAGGCCGGGCGCAGCCGGATGCCGAGGGCGCAGCCGCCGATCGCCGCGGCGAACCATACCCAGCCGTGCAGCGAACCGGAGGCCACCCCGCCGACGAAGGCCCCGATGTTGCAGCCGAAGCCGAGCCGCGCGCCCCACCCCATGAGCAATCCGCCGAGCGCCGCGGCAGCAAGCGACCTGAGCGGCGGCCACGCCCCGCGCGCGAACGGCCGCGCCGCGGCCGCCGCCATGGCGCCGAGAATCATGCCGATGTCGGTCAGGCTCGACGTGTCGCTCAGGACCGAATCGGCAAGCGCACGCTTGGGTCCCGTCCATTGCCAGAACTCGGCACTGGAAAGATCGAAGCCGAGCGCGTGCGCGATCTTGCCGCCCCACAGAGTGAAGCCGAAGGTCACGCTCCAGGGGTGATGGCCGAAAGCAAACACCGCGATCGAGAGGAGACCGATGGCAATGGCACCGATCACGACGACAGGCTGCGGCCGGACCTTCGCGCCGCGCCGTCGCGCCACCGCCACGATCAGCCCCGCGGCAAGCGCGAGGCTCGCCAGCGTGAGCGCCAGCCCGCCCCACGGCCCGGCATAGGCGGCGGCGAGCACCGGGTCGATCCCGCCGAGCGCGAGAAACGCCGGCAGCTGCAAGCTTCCGACCAGGCTGCCGAGAACGAAGAAAGCGAGCGTCACCAACATGCGCCCCGAGCCGCCGCCGGCGGTGTAGAGCGTTCCGGAGCCGCATCCGTTCGCGAGCTGCATGCCGATCCCGAACACGAAGGCGCCGATGAGAAGCGAGGGACCGAGCGGCGCGATGGCACCGCCAAAGCCGGGCACGAGCGCCGCAACCGGTACGATGACGATTGCCGCAATCGCAATGAGCAGCAGCGCAGCGAGCAGCCCGTCAGCCTGACCGCGCGCGATGAAGCGGCGCCACGACGCCGTGAAGCTGAACTCGGCCTTGAGGAAGACCGCGCCAAGCGCGAAGCCGCTCAGCAGCAGCCCGACGGACGCCGGCTGTCCGTCGACAAGCACGAGCGCAACGAGGACCGCTGTCGCCAGCACCGCGGCGGCGAGGAATGGCCAGTCGGGCCGCGGCACGGTGTCAACTGCAGTCGGCTCGGCGGTGACAGCCGTCATGGAAGCCATAGCTGGTTACGGATGCTCACGGGAACCGGTCTTCCGCAAAATGCGCCGGCTGTCACAGCCCGAGGCCGACCGCTTTCTTGAGATCGTCCAACCGGGAGCGCTCGGACACGACCGGCCGGCGGGCATCGGCGGTCCACTCGACCATGGAGCCATAATAGAGGCTGACATCCTTGCGGCCAAGAAGCTCGGACAGGACGAACCAGTTGGTCGATGCCCAATGGCCGGTGTTGCAGTAGCTCACCACCGGGCCTGCCGGAACGGATGCGGCGATCGCGGCAAGCTCGGTCACCGGCCGCAACCGGTTGCTGCCCGCGTCATAGAACGCCGCACTGTCGAGGTTGTGCGCACCGGGGATGTGGCCGTAGGCCTTCGCGGCCGGCGCCTTTTCCTTGCCGGCGAAGAATTGCGCCGGGCGTGCATCGAGCAGGGTCGCCCCGCCCGATTTGCTCACACGCTCGACCTCGGCGGCCGGCGCGATGAGCGTGTTGTCGAGCGCGACGGTAAAAATCTTCGGCGAGGGACGATTGACGCCGCTTTCGATCGGGTTGGCCGGGTCGGCCTTCCAGGCGGCAAAGCCGCCATCGAGGATCGACACCCGCCGATGCCCCGCCGCCTTGAGCGTCCAGTAGACCCGCGCCGCCGCGCCGAAATCGAGGACATGCACGCCGGCCGGCACCACCACGACGTGGCTGTCCTCGTCGATGCCGAGGTTGCTGACAAGCGCTTCGAGGCGGGCCGCATCGGGGAGCATGAACGGAACACCGTTACGCGTCACCCGCCAGCCGCCCTTGTCGTAGTCGCTGTGCACGGCACCGGGAATGTGACCTGCGGCGTAGGCTTGCGCACCGCCGCCGTCGAGCGCCGAGCGGATATCGAGCACTACGAGGTCGGGATCGGCGCGGTGTTGCGCCAGCCACGGGACGGACACCAGCGGCTCGACGTTGCCGGCGAGCGCCGGGCCCATCAAGCCCAATGCAAATGCTGTGGCGACGACAAGCCGTCGACATCCGGCAGATACGGTGAAAGCTGACATGAGAACCTCTTGCACGCGTCCAGAGGCCTGACGCGTCGATCAATATCTTGAAATGGAATATTCCTCTGCAAACTTTGCAAGATACCACGACAAAAAGTAACGTTGTTCTCCAGCGCCCGAGGACGGCAGTGAAATCGTCTAAAACTCAATCCTGGGGGAGAATGGATGGCATGCCTCGCACCAGCCCGTGGGGCGCGCAGGGACCGGCAAATGAGCGTTAGAGATGATGTAGACGTAAAACTGGCGGGCCATTGACAGTCCCTTCGCCGTCATCCCGGCCAAGCGACCGGCGGGTTTAACCCGCCGGGAGCGCGCGCCGGGATCCATAACCACAGCCTGTGGGTATGGGTCCCGGGTCTACCTTCGCTTCGCTCGGTAGCCCGGGACGACCCTCAGAACTCGGTGCAAGAGCGGGATGATTTTTCTTTGAATCACCATCCCGCTCTACTTCTTTTTTGTTTGAGCATGATCTTTTCCGAAAACCGGTATCCACCCCGGATCAAGTCCGGGGCAGGCTTTTTCGGGATCATGCTCCAGGTCAAATAGAACCCCGCCGCGCCCGGCTAGGGGCGCAGCGGGGCCTGCTGCTCAGTCCTGCTAAGCGAGCGACTTCTTCACACGGGCCGGCGACATCGGCAGGTGGCGCAGCCGCTTGCCGGTGAGCTGGAACATGGCATTGGCGATCGCCGGGGCGACCGCCACGACTCCAATCTCGCCCATCCCGCTCGGCGGATTGTTGGTGGCGACGATCCTGGTGTGGATCTCCGGAATGTCGCTCATCCGCAGCACCGGATAATCGTCGAAATTGGTCTGCTGGATGGCGCCGTTCTTCACCGTCAGCTCTTCGAGCAGCGCGGCGCTGAGACCATAGACGACCGCGCTTTCGAGCTGGGCATGCACGTTGTCCGGCTGGATGATGAGACCGGCATCGACCGCGATCCAGTAGTTGTGGACCTTGATCTTTCCGCTGTCACGGTCCACCGACACCTCCGCCACGCCGGCCGACAGCGTATCGTGGTAGTCGGAAAAAGCGATGCCCATGCCGCGACCCGGCCGCTTGCGCCCGAAGTCCGACATCTCGGCGACTGCCGCGAGCACCGCGTTGGCGCGCGGATGGTCCTTGGTGAGATCGAGGCGCAGCGCGAGCGGGTCCATCCCCTTGGTGTCGGCAATCTCGTCGACGAAGGACTCGGCCGCGAATTTGTTGTAGCCCGCACCGATGCCGCGCCACGCGTGCACCCGCATGCCGCGCATCTCGCGCACGGTCTCCGCGCGCACGTTGGGGATGGCGTAGAACGCCTGATCAAGACCTCTCGATCCGATGTAGTCCTTGCCGCCGCGCGCCGCAAAGCGCGGCGGGGCTGCAACCGCGTCGACGTTCTCCGAGACCAGCCGATGGTGCCATCCGACAATCCTGCCATTGGCATCGAGACCCGCCTTCAGGGCGTGATGGGTCATCGGCCGAGGTCGCGCAGCGACAACGTCGTCCTCGCGCGTAAGGATCAACTTCACCGGCTTCTTGGTGATGTTGGAGAGCACCACCGCCTGCACGGCGGCGTCCGGCCAGATGCGCCGGCCATAGCCGCCGCCCAGCAGCTGCTGGTTGATCTTGATCTTGTCCGGCGTGGTCTTGAGCACGCCGGAGATGATGCCCGCGGCGAGCGCGCCGAATTGCGTCCCGGTCCAGATTTCGGCCGACTGGCCGTCCTCCGAGACCTTGGCGACGCAGTTCATCGGCTCCATCTGGGCGTGATAGCAGTATTCCGACCAGTAGGCCGCCTCCACGACCTTGCTGGCCTTGCCCAGCGCCGCGGAAGCGTCGCCCACCTTGTACTCCTCGACCGCGGCGGCGTTCGGATCCTTGCCTTGGCGGGCATATTGCTCCTTCGCCGTTTCGGAATCGGTATTGACGGCGGCCGCGCCCGAGTTATCCCACTTGACCTTGAGCATGTTGCGCCCGGCAATGGTCGCCTCGACGGTATCTCCGATGACGGCGACGCCGAACGGCAGCGCAATGACCTTGGTCACGCCCTTGATACGGCTGACGTCGGCCATGTTGAGGACCTCGACTTTGGAGCCCTCCATCGGCGCTTCCAGGACCGAGGCGTAGATCATGTCCGGCACCTGCACGTCGATGCCGTAGCGAGCCGTGCCGTTGGTCTTGGACGGCACATCGACGCGTCCGATGTCCTTGCGGCCGATCAGCCGGAAGCGCGACGGCTGCTTGAGGTCGGTCTCGGCGATGCTGGGCGGCTCGGCGGGAACGGCGGCAAACTTGGCGATGTCACCGTAGCTGATCCGCCGGCTCGACTTGCCGTGCACGACGACGCTCGGCTCGGTCGAAAGCTCCTCGACCGGCACGTTCCACTGCCTGGCAACGTTGTCGAGCAGCACTCTGCGCGCCTGCGCGCCCGCCATCCGCAGCGGCATGAAATAGCCGGGGACCGAGACGCTTGCCGCGGTAATCTGCGCCCCTTTGAACACCTCATGTGGATTGCCGTAGACCTTCGGATTGGGCGGCGCAAACTCGGTCCTGACATTCGACCAGTCCGCATCGAGCTCCTCGGCAAGAATCAGCGGCAAGGAAGTCAGGACGCCCTGCCCCATCTCCGCCATCGGGCACAGAATGGTAATGGTGTTGTCGGTGCCGATGGTCACCCACGCGTTGAGCTTGGCGCCATCGGCGGCGAGCGCTTGCGACATGCGGCCGAGCAACGTGCCGCCGAGCGCGAAGGTGAAGGTCAGTCCGCCCGCGCCCTTGACGAAGGTGCGGCGGGAAAGCTCGAGCGTCTTGTCGTCGGTGATTTGCGCGGTCATGGCCTAGCCCTCCCGTGCGGCGCGCTCGATGGCGCGAACAATGCGGGGATACGTGCCGCAGCGGCAGATGTTGCCGTCCATGTGGGCGACGATCTGCTCGCGCGTCGGGCTCCTTGTCCTCGCCAGCAGCTCGGCCGCCTGCATGATCTGGCCCGATTGGCAGTAGCCGCACTGCGGCACCTGCTCGACGATCCAGGCCTTCTGGAGCGCGTGCGAGCTGTCAGGGGAGAGACCCTCGATGGTGGTCACCTGCTTGCCCGCCACGCCCGAGAGACCGGTCTGGCACGAGCGCACCGCCTTGCCGTCGACATGGACCGTGCAGGCGCCACACAGGCCTGACCCGCAGCCGAATTTGGTGCCCGTCAGCTTGAGGTGCTCGCGCACCACCCAAAGCAATGGTGTCTCGGGGTCGGCCTCGACGCTGGCCGCCTTTCCGTTGATGGTGAATGCGATCGCCATGCATTCCCTCCTGTGGCAAATGGTTTGTGTTGTGAACGCTACCGTCGCAACCGGCGCGCCCAGCCGCCGCAGGCGTGCGCCTGCACGGGATCGTCCGCCGCCGGCGATGAAAGCCGGCCGCAAGGCCAGCTTGAGACCTCCCATGGATTCTTGTGTTGCAGAACTATAACCAAGTTCCGTACCCATGGGCAGCCATTCGCTGCGACAAATTCGGCCCGATAACCCGACATCTTCCGGATGCTTCGAATTTTTCGAGGGATTGCGCGACGGTCCATGGCCCGAGCGGACTCGCCGACCCGGGCAGTGCAATAGTCGGCGTGAGCAAGTGCCGCGAAAGCTCACTCGATCTCCTCGTCGGCGTGCGCCTGCCGCGGCGATCAAAAAAAACCCAGCGATTCACAACCCGTGCCGGCGTGAAAACTGTGCTTCACCCGTTGCGCCGGAATATCGACGACATGCACCGACCCGTCGCCCTGGCAGGCGACAAGCAATTCGTCGCCGCGGAACGCCATGTCCATCGGCTGGCTTCCGACCTTGATGGCGACCTGCCGGCGGAATGATGGATCGATCAGGCTGACCGTGCCGCTCTTGAGGCTGGTGACGCCGATCACGCTGTTGTCGGGGCTGTAGCGGGCGATCTGCGCCGCCTCGGGAACGCCTTGCAGGCGCACGGTGTCAACGACGCTTTCGCTTTCGGTGTCGAGGAGGAACAGCATCGGCTGCTCGTCGTCGACCGCGACGACGGTGCGGCCGTCGGCCGATATCGCAATGCCCGCGAGCGCGCGCGGGGTCTGGATCTGGCGCAGAAGCTTTCGCTTGCGCAGGTCGATCACCGAGACCGTACCGTCTTCCTCATTCTCGGTGTAGAGCCGCCGGCCGTCGGGCGAGATGATCAGGCGGTGGCCGTTGGTCGAGCCGGAATCGATGGCGTCCACCACCTTGTGGCTGGAGCGGTCGATCACCGCGACCACGGCGCTGTTCTCGCAGGTGATGTAGATCAGGCCATCGGACCCGAGCTTCAACGTATGCGGCGCGATATAGGGCCGCAGATCGATGTCGCCGACATGGGCGCGTTCCTCAAGGTCGATGATGCACAGGAGATGTCCGGGATTGGGATTGCGGCCGTGGATGCCGTCGCCGAAGATCGGCACGTAGGCGAGGCCGGTTTCCGGCACTACCAGCAGCTCGTGCACCGTGCGGGGAAAACCGTCGAGCACGATCTGCGTCTCATAGCTCGCCGGATCGAGGAACAGGACCTTCGTCCCCATCTTGTCGACCGCGATCAGTCCGCGTGCGCCGCCGGTCATCGCGCCCCCGCTTCCTCATTGCATCATCGGACGTCGGCTGCCGCGGCCTCAGGCTGCGGCCATGCAAGCCGTGTCAGGATCGCGCGGCCCATCACCCAATCCTTGTCCTCCTCGGAGAGGAAGGGAAGCTCCTCGGTGAAATGCGTGATGCGCTGCCGGTAGGTGGACTTCGCGAATGCGTTGGTGATGTCGGTGCCCCAGTAGCAGCGCCGCGGACCATAGGCATCGAAGCAACGCTTGAGATGCTCGGTCATGTCGCGCCACGGATATGGGTCGAACGAGTAGGTCGGCGCCGAGGAGAGCTTGACCGAGACGTTAGGGTATTTGGCGAGCGCCGCCACATCGTCGATCGCGTTCTTGATCGTCCCGTTCTTGGCGATGTCGACGGTAAGGCTCATGTGGTCGATGATCAGCGGCAGGTGCGGGTGGCGCTCCGCGATCGGGGCGAACTTCGGGATGTTGCCGGGCGCCAGGAACATGACTGGCAGGCCGGCCTTCTCGGCCGCCGGCCAGAACCAGTCGGCGGCGCCGCTCTGGAGCAGCGCGCCTTGCGCGCGGTGGAACGTCAGCCGCACACCGAGCATCCCGGGCTGCTCCTTCCACTGCGGCAGCAGCGCCGCCGACTTCGGCCGCTCGAGCGGGAGGCGGCCCATGACGGCGAAACGGCCGGGATATCGCCTGGCCGCCTCAAGCGCATAATCGTTGCGGTCGCCCGGCCACGACGGCGGCACGACAACGACGCGATCGACGCCGGCCTCGTCCATCATCGGAACGAGCTTCTCGACGGTGAACGGCTCGGGAAGCTGCGCCACGCGGCCGGGTACCCAGGGCCACTCCGGCGTTTCCGCCTGCCACAGATGAACTTGCGCATCGACGATCATGCGCTTGTGCGCGGGCCGCGCGGCCGGCGCCTGCGCGGACCCCGGTTGCGCGTTCTGCGCTGCCAGCGTCAAGCCGGCCCCGACCGTGCTGTTGAGGAAACTGCGGCGCGATACATGTGCGGACCCTCCCGTGAAGCACCTGAGCGTCATGCCAATTCCTCGCACAAGGCCGCAGCCCGAAGCAACCAGGCTCGCCTCCGCCATCCCGCCACAAGGGCGAGGTGGCGGCAATGCACGCAGCCGGCACGTTTGTGATCCAGATCACAGTTCTCCTGCGCGCCCGTCCGAAGTGTGATCCAGATCACAGCGATGTCCTGCGAATCGACGTAGGCTTCCATTTAGCAGACGCCGCTGACGTTGTTACGGCCTACAGAAATCGGAGGCTCACATGCGCAAAAACACCAGTTTTGCAATTGCTGCCACGATGTTGGGATTGGCCATGATTTTCTGGGCCAAATCCAGTGTAGTCGCGACCAGCGCCGACATCGCGCGGCCGAAGATGGCGGTGGCGTCCGGCTCATACCTGCCGATTCAGGCGATCCAACCGGTCTGGTGATTGTGCTTACACCCGGTTTCCGGCGCTCCAGCTCCAGAACTCGCTGCCTTCCTCGCGCATGAAGCGGGCGAGCACCATGTTGTGCACTTCCGAGGCGCCATCGACGAGACGCGCCTGGCGGGCGTAGCGGTAGATCCATTCCAGGATGGTGTCCTTGGAATAGCCGCGCGCGCCGTTGAGCTGGATCGCAACGTCGGCGGCCCGGTGCAGGGTGTCGGCGACCTGCACCTTGGCCATGGAGACTTCCTTGCGCGCGCGGTCGCCCTGATCGAGCTTCCAGGCGGCGTGCATGACGAGGAGGCGCCCGATCGCGATCGCATGCGCGACCTCCCCGAGCTTGATCTGCACGCTTTCGCGATCCGCAAGCTTGCTGCCGAAGCCCTCGCGCTCTCCCACGTAGCTCTGGGCGATCTCCATGCAGCGCTTGGCAAGCCCCAGCCAGCGCATGCAATGGGTGAGCCGCGCCGGTCCGAGCCGGATCTGCGTGACGCGCAATCCGTCGCCGACCTTCATCAGCACGTTCTCGTCCGCGACTTCGAGACCTTCGAAGACGAGCTCGCAATGTCCGCCGTGCTCCTCCGGTCCCATGATGGGAATGCGGCGCAGGATGCGCCAGCCGGGCTGGTCGCGGTGGAAGAGGAAGGCGGTGAGGCCGCGCCGCGCGTCATCCGACGTGCGCGCAATCAGGATGAAATGGTCGGCGACGCCGGCGCCGGTGATGAACCACTTGTGGCCGTGGATCACCCAGCCATTGCCCGTCCGCTCGGCCCGCGTGCGGATCATGCCGGGATCGGAGCCGCCGCCGGGCGCGGGCTCGGTCATGGCGAAGGAGGAGCGCACCTTGCCGGCGACGATGGGCTCAAGCCATTTGTCCTTCTGCGCGGGGGTGCCGGCAAGCGCGAGCAGGTTCATGTTGCCGTCGTCGGGCGCGGCGCAATTGAACGCGAGCGGGCCGAAGATCGAGCGGTTGGCTTCCTCGTACATCGCGGCCCAGCCGACGATCGGCAGCGCCATGCCGCCATATTCCTTGGGCGCTTGCGGCGCCCACAGGCCCTGCGCCTTGGCCTTGGCTTGCAGGCCGCGCAGCACGTCGAGGCGGATGTTCTCGCGCTCGTCGTAATTGGCGCGATCGGCCTCCACCGCCATGACATGCTCCTCGACGAAGCGGCGCGTGCGCTGGCGGACATCCTCGATTTCGGGCGGCAGCGTGAAATCCATGCTCACATCCTTTCCCACAGCCCGCAGGCGCCGCAGCCGGCTCAGCCCCGCAGCGCCACCATCTGCCCGCCGTCGACCACCAGGGTCGCGCCCGCCATGTAGCGGCCGGCGTCGGAGGCAAGGAGCAGCAAGGCGCCGTCGAGATCGCCCTCCTCGCCGAAGCGGCCCACCGGGATCTCGCGCTTGAGGGCAGCGCCCTCCTCGCCCGTGAGATAGTCGCGATTGATGTCGGTCACGAACCAGCCCGGTGCAATGGCGTTGACGCGGATGCCCTTGAAAGCCAATTCGAGCGCGAGCGCCTTGGTGAGCTGGATGACGCCGGATTTCGCCACGGCATAGGCGAGCGTGCCCTTGGCGACGCCGAAGCCGAGCACGGAGGCGATGTTGATGATGGCGCCGCGCTCGCCGGCGGCGAGCATGCGGCGAGCCGCCTCCTGCGCCCAGAAGAAGACCGCGTCGAGATTGGTGCCGATGACGCGCCGCCACTCCTCCTCCGGCAGATCGAGCGCGCGGGTCGCTTGCTGCGCCACGCCGGCATTGTTGACCAATATGGTGACGCAACCGAAGGCGCTCTCGGCTTGCTCGAATGCCCGCGTCATGGCATCGCGGTCGAGCACGTCGGCGGCCACGCAGATGGCGCGGCCGCCGGTCTCCTCGATGTCCGCCTTGACCGCCGCCAGCCGGTCGGCGCGGCGCGCCACCAGGACCACCGCTGCGCCCGCCTCCGCCAGCACTTGCGCAAAACGCACGCCGAGCCCCCTCGATGCTCCGGTGACGAGCGCGATGCGCCCGGTGAGATCGAACAGCTCGTGTGCGCTCATTCCACGACCATGCGATCTTGCTTCCCGCAATCCACGATGTCGTCGCTGCTGTCGAATGCATAAAGCACGCAGGAACAATATGGAATGCATCGGCAATGCGGTAGCCGCTTGCGGGCATCGGCTTCGGCGATCCCGTCTCCGCTCCTGAAGCCGAGGCCGAAATCATTGTAGGGGCGAGGCATGCCTCGCCCCTACCTCAGCGCACCGCGCAGGCGATGGCTACGCGCTCCTATACCGAGTTCTGCGGGGGCGCCGAGGTTGCGCGTCACCGCGCGCAAATCCGCACCAACCCTCTGCTCCCCGCATCATTGCGGCTGCTTGAGCTTGCGATCGAGCTCGACGATATCCCTGAATTCCTCGTCCAGCCGCTCGCGTGCCCGCGCGGGATTCTCATACACGGCGAACAGCCCGACCTTTTCGAGCTTCGCAACGACGGCAGGATCGTGCATCGTTCGCGCCAGCGCCTCGACCAGCACGTTGCAGACGTCCGGCGGCGTCTCCTTCGGAGCATACAGCCCAAGCACCAGGTTGAATCCTTTCGTGGGCAGGCCTTTTTCGGTCAAGGTCGGCGCATCCGGGAGCGACGGCAGTCGTTTCGACGCGGTGGTCAGCAGCGGGCGGAGCTTTCCTTCCCGCAGCATCTCGGCTCCGGTGCTGTAGGGGACCATGCCGACGTCCACGTGCCGCCCCATGACGGCCATGGTCAATTGTGCCCCGCCGGCAAACGGAACGGGCGTGATGTCCAATCCGAATGTGCTTCTGATGGATTGCATGCTCAGCGAGGACACCGTTCCCACCCCCGCGGACGCATAGCTCAGCTTGCCCGGGTGGTTGCGCGCATCCTCGATCAATTGCTCGAAATTCCGCCAGGGCGCACCGGGATGCACCGCCAGAATGCTCACGTCGGTCGCGTAGTTGCCGATGAGCACAAAGTTGTCGATGTTGAAAGGAACGGCCGATCCCGAGACGTGAACGATGGTGAATATCGAGTTCACGCCGGCGCCGATGGTGTATCCGTTCGGCGCAGCCGTCGCCACGCCGGTCATTCCCACGATGCCGCTCGCGCCCGGACGGTTGACGAGCACCAAAGGCGTGCCGAGCACCCCCGCAAGATCCGGCTCGATCATGCGCACGCCGGTATCGACGGGACCGCCGGGCGTGGCCGGCACGATCACCTGGATCGCGCGCGCGGGATAGGGTTCGGCCACCGCGTCCCGGGCGAGAACGAGCGCCAGGGCGGTGGCACCGAGGAAGCCCACCAGCAGGATTCGCATACGATCTCCCATTGCGGTGCTGCGCATATCATATTTTCCCGCATCATTACTTGATAAGGGGTCGAGCGCGGCCATGAGTTCGAGAATTGGGCGACATGATCGCAAATAACGCAAGTAGCCGGGAGGGAACGATGCGCGTCGTCGCATTGGAGGAGCACTTCAGCCTGCCGTCGCTGCGCGGTCGGTTTGGCCCGCCAACTCCGCCGCCGTCGAGCGTCGCCAGCGACGCGAGCTTGCCGACGGTGGTGCGCAACGTTGCGGACAAGATGACCGATCTAGGCGCCGGCCGCCTCGCCGAGATGGATCGAGCAGGCGTCTCCATGCAGGTCCTTTCCAAGGCGGGCAACCACATGGGTCCGAGCGCCGACATGTTCGAGGATGACGAAGCCGTGGCATTTGCGCGCGCTTTCAACGACGAGACGGCACGGCGGATCGCCGACCATCCCGGCAGGTTCGCGGCGTTTGCGCATCTGCCGACGCGCGTTCCGGCGGCCGCCGCCGACGAGCTGGAACGCACCGTCGGAGAGCTCGGCTGCAAAGGCGCGCTCGTCAGCGGAACGATCAGGGGCGCCTTCCTCGATGATCCGCGGTTCGCGCCTCTGTTGCACCGCGCGCAAGCGCTCGACGTTCCGCTCTACATCCATCCCGGAATGCCCCCCGCGGACGTGCGCAAAGCCTACTACGACGGATTCCCGCCAAGGATCAGCTTCGGGCTCGCGACTTTCGCGTGGGGCTGGCACTACGAGACCGCGCTGCACGTCATGCGGCTTGCCGTTTCCGGCACCCTGGACAAATACCCCGGGCTCGTTCTCATCATCGGCCACATGGGGGAAGGCCTGCCGGCGATGCTGGCGCGCTGCGAGCATCAGTTCTCGTGTGACCTGCCTCACCTACGGCGCCCGCTCTCGCAGACCATCACCGATCAGGTCTTCGTTACGACCTCCGGGCTTTTCACCGTGCCGCCCTTCATGGCGGCATTGGCGACGTTCGGGATCGATCGGCTCATGTTCTCCGTCGATTATCCCTATGCGAGCAACGAGCACGGCAGAGCATTCCTCGACGCGCTGCCGCTCGCTCCCGCTGACCTGGCCAAACTCGCGCATGCAAACGCCGACCGGCTGCTGCGGCTATAGCCCGAGATAGGCGCGCTTGACTCCCTCGTCCAACGCGACGGCGCCGGCAGGTCCGGCGAGCGCAACCGTGCCGTTCTCGAGCACGGCGGCTTGATCGGCAATGGCGAGCAACTCCGCTACGTTCTGCTCGATCAGCAGGATGGTCGTGCCCGCGCGCTTGAGATCGAGGATCGCGGCAAAGACCAGCTCGACCATGAGCGGGGCGAGGCCGAGCGAAGGCTCGTCGAGCATGATGAATTGCGGATCGCCCATCAGGCAGCGGCCGATCGCCAGCATCTGCTGCTCGCCGCCGGAAAGGGTCCCGGCCTTCTGCCGCCGGCGCTCGGCCAGGCGCGGAAACATGCCGAGCACCCGCGCCAGGTTGGCCGCGCGCCGCGCGCGAGATCGCCGCAGCGCGCCGCCGAGCGCAAGATTCTCATCGACCGTGAGCGTTGGAAAGATCTGCCGGCCCTCCGCGACCTGCCCGATGCCCAGCTCGCAGGTCGCGTTGGAATCGAGGCCGGTGATGTCGGCCTCGTCGAACCGGATGTTGCCGCGAGCGGGGCTGATCATGCCGGCGATGGCGCGCACCAGCGAGGTCTTGCCCGCGCCGTTCGACCCCACGACCGCGGTGAGGCTGTTGCGCGCGACCGTCAAGCTCACGCCGTTCAAGGCGCGCGCATGGCCGTAGCTCACGTCGAGATCGCGCACTTCCAGCAGCGCCGTCATGCCAGTCTCGCCTTGCGTCCCAGGTAGCTCTCGATCACCTTCGGATTGGAGCCGATCTCGGCAGGCGTGCCCTCGGCAAGCTTCTCGCCGTGATGCAGAACGATGACGCGGCCGGCCAGGGCCATCACGACGCGCATGACGTGCTCGATCAGCAGCACGGTCATGCCCTCGGCGTGGAGCTCGCGCACGACCGACACGATGCGGTCGGTTTCCGCCGGCCGCAGCCCGGCCATCACTTCGTCGAGCAGGAGCACGCGCGGGCGCGCGGCGAGCGCGCGCGCCAGCTCCAGCATCTTGCGGTCCGGCAGGGTGAGGCTCATCGCCGGGGCATCGGATTTGCCCGCGAGCCCGATGCGCGAGATGACCGCGGCGGCACGCTCGGCGGCGGCCGCAACGTCGGAGGTGCGGGCGAGCGCCCCCAGCATCACATTCTCCAATACCGTCATCCCACCCATTGGCCGCACGTTCTGGAACGTCCGAACCAGGCCGCGCAGCGCGATCTCTTCCGGCGCAAGGGCGGTGATGTCCTTGCCGTCAAGCAATACGGAGCCCGATGTCGGCGCGAGCGCGCCCGCGATCAGGTTGAAGCACGTGGTCTTGCCGGCGCCATTGGGACCGATCAGCGCGACGATTTCCTTGGGTCGAACCTCGAACGAGACATCGCTGACTGCGAGAAGACCGCGGAAACGCTTGGTCAGGCCACGCACCCCAAGCATCACGTCGAAACCCGGAATTTTGCGAGCCGCAAGAGCCGCGGCCAGATGCCGTCGGGCAGGAAGGCAATGACGGCGAGGATCACGATCCCGTAGATCAGCGTGTTGAGGCCGTAGAAGCCGATCCGCTGACTCAGCACGTTGGAGAATTCCATCAACGGAACGACGAGGAACGCACCGATGAGCGGACCGAAGGCAGAGCCCAGGCCGCCGATGATCGGTGCGATCAGGATCTCGATCGACATCCGCATCCCCATCACCGAATCAGGAAACAGGCTGCCCTGCATCAGGCCGAACAGACCTCCCCCCACGCCCGCCAGTCCGGCGCTGATGGCGACCACGAAGACCTTGCTGCGCAGCGCCGGCACACCGAGGGCGCGCGCGGCGTCCTCGTCCTCCCTGAGGCCACGCCAGCGATAGCCCCAGCGCGACGCCATCAATCGATCGATCAGGAAATAGGCGGCGGCGGTGACAACGAGAAATGCGAGATAGAAAAACAGCGTACCGCCGCGCAAGCTCGCGAGCGGCCGGTTGGCGTCCGGATTGATCGCTTTGAGGAAGAAGCCGCCGGTGCCGCCGACCAGATCCCAATTGTCGAAGAGGACGCGGAACAGCTCGGCAAACGCGATGGTCAGCAGCGCGAACTGCACGCCGCGCACCGAGAATCGTGCGCCCAGCCATGTCAGCGCGCTGCCCACGATCGCCGAGATGACAGCGCCGGCCGCGATCGCGAGCCAAGGGTTCACTCCGCCTGCCGCAGACAAGACCGCCGTCGCGTAGGCACCGATCCCGAGAAACAGCGCGTGCCCGAGGGAGAGCAGGCCCGCGCTCATCATCAGGTTCCAGCTCAAGCCCATGTAGGCGTAGAAGAAGACAAGCGTGAGCAGGCTCTGCCAGAACGCATCCATGAGCGGGCCCGCCGCCGCCATCGCCGCAAAGAAGACGAGCGCCGGCCAGTGCGACGATCGATGCAGCGTCATCTACGCATCCGCGTTGTCATGGGTCATGACCGTTGTGGCTCCCCGAACAGTCCGTTCGGCCGCAGCACGAGAACAACCACCAGGAGCGCGTAGGAAAACACCGTCTTGAGCGCCGGGGAGACCGTAAGCGCCGCAACCGCTTCGGCGACCCCGATCAGCACTCCGCCGAGGAGCGCGCCCGTCAGGCTCCCGAGGCCGCCGACGATCACGATGATGAATGCAATGAGCGTGAAATCGGTCGCCAGAAACGGCTGGGTGTCGAACAGCGGCGCGATCAGGGCTCCGGCAGCGCCGGCGCACGCCATGCCGATGCCGGCGGTCACCGCGTAGACGCTGCGCACGCGGATGCCGATCACCTGCGCGCCGATGAGATTATCGGCGGCGGCGCGGATCGAGGTGCCGAGCCTGGAATATTTCAAGAACAGCATCAGGAGGCCGATCAGGCCGAGCGCCATCGCCGCGGCCTGCGTGCGCACGACATCGAGACGCAGTGGTCCGATCGCATAGGACTGCATGCTCTCGATGATCTGGATCGGCCGCGGATCCGGGCCGAACAGGACGAGGTGCAGTCCGGTGATGATCAGCGCAAACGAGATGAACAGGATGAATTGCGCGTGCTGGGGACGATCGATGAACGCATTCACGATCGCTTTCTGCAGGACGTATCCCAGCGCGAACAACATGAGACCGGCGACCGGCGCCAGCGTCCACGGCGGCAGCCGGGTCGCCGACCACAGCTCATAGCCGGCATACATGCCGATCACGACCATCTCGCCATGCGCGAAGTTCACCACGCGCATGACGCCGAAGATGATGGTCAGGCCGAGCGCGATGAGCGCGTAGACCACGCCGATCAGGATCCCGCCGCTGATCACGTTGAGGTAGAGACTGGTCACGGCCGGGCGCCGCAAATTTGAGCGATCTCGCAGATCTCGTAGGATGGGTTGAGCGCAGCGAAACCCATCATCCATCACCTCTCGCCGAACGTCGCCTCATGATGTGCGACATCGCCTCCCCAGTCTGCGGGATAGAGCCCGAGCCGCACCATTCGATGAAAGGAGGAATAGATCCGGAAGGACAACAATCGCACCGATCGTGAACGGATGGCGTGCCCGTGCATAACGAAAGACCCCCCGCAGAGTGTTGACATGCTGGGTGAGAAGCCGCAGACGGCGGTCAGCGAGATTGACTGTGAAGAAGTAGCTGCCGCCCGGAACGAAGTTGCGCCGATAGTTCGTCATCTCGCTGTTCGCGATGCTCGCGATGGGTTTCGCTGGCGCTCAACCCATCCTACGATATCGTCTCTTCATTCACTTACCGCTTGTCGAACGGCACCAGGGGAAATACCGCCTTGGCCTCGCTCGCGTCCGCCGGGCTCACCACCACCGGCTTGGCGTTCTGGTTCTGCAGCATCACGCCGCCGATATTCGGATTCTGCCCCTTCTCGTCGAAGCGGATGGGGCCGCCATAGATGATATGGTCGGCGATGTCGGTGGTCTTGAGCGCGGCGTGGATGGCGGCCGGATCGGCCGAGTTGGCGCGCCTGATGGCGTCGGCTGCGATCTCGACGGCCTCGAACGCGAAGGCCGCGTTGAGGTCGAAGCGGTCGCCGGTCTCGCGCTCGAACCGGTCGGCGATCTCGCGCGAGCGCTTCTTCGTCGGGTTGTACCAGGGAACGCAGGACATGTAGCCGTCGGCGTATTTCCCCAACGCATCGGTGAATGCCTTCTCGTAGGGACCGGGGCTGCCCGGGCTGATGATGCCCATGGGCGACCAGCTCTGCTTGACCATCTCGCGGATCATCAGGATGGCGTCGCTCACCCGGGTGATCGGCATCAGCAGGTCCGCGCCGACCGCCTTGGCCTTGGCGACCTCGACCGAAAGATCGCGCGCGCGCACGTCGTAGGAAATACGATCCAGAATCCTGATCGGGACTTGCAGGCGCTCCCACAGCGCGTCGACGCCCTTGATGACGCCTTGCCCGAACGTGTCGTTGACGTGGAGGATGACGGCCGTCCTCGGCTCCACGCCGGTGGTCGCGCCGAGCTCCTTGATGCGGGCGACCGCATTGGCGACCAGCGCCGTTGCCGGCGGGAAATTCCTGAAGATCTGCGTAAAGCCCTGCTCGGTGATCTGCGGCGCCGACGCGATATTGATGAGGAAGGGAATCTTCGCCGCTTCCGCCGCTTGCGCGACCGAGATGGTGCTGCCGGAATCGTTGGTTCCGATCAGCAGCGTGGCGCCGTCGCGGATGAGACGCTCGGCGACGATGCGGCCGCTCTCGGGCTTGGATTCGGCATCGCCGTAGACGAACTCCATCGGCGGACCGCCGGCCTCCTTGACGATCTTGGCTCCGAACTCGTTGCCCTTGCGGGTCTGCTGGCCCATGAAGGACTGCACGCCGGTGAGATAGAGAATGACCCCGATCTTTACCGGCGCCGCCTGCGCCAGCAGCCGGTGTGGCACGACGGCGGTGCCCAGGGCCCCTGCCCCGCCGGCCAGGAACCGGCGTCGGCTGACGCTTGCGCGGCCGGGCATGGCGCGTTTTGACATGGTACGTTCGGTCATGGTGCGCTCGGTCATGGCGAAGCTTCCTGTTTTGCCACCGGAGCCTACCCTATTCCTTCCCCAGCCGAAGTCGGATTTATCCGGCTTCGGCGACCTGATAGATGAGCTCGGGTATATCCGAGCTCATGCGGGGGAGGCAGGGCGGGGGTATTGGGCGTGGACGTCCTCGATCGCCTGGATGATCGAGAGATATCCGGTGCAACGGCACAAATTCCCGGCGAGCTCGGAGCGAATGCGCGCGCGGTCGAGATCGGGAATGCGCGAGAGCATGTCATAGGCGGTCGCAAGCATTCCCGGGGTGCAGAACCCGCATTGCAGGGCATGGCGCAGATTGAAGGCCTTGCGGATTGCCGCCATCAAGGCATCGCCCTCATAGCCTTCGACCGTTCGCACCTGTCTGCCGTCCGCGGCCGCCGCCAGCGTGATACAGGAGCGGACCGGTTCTCCGTCCAACAACAGCGTGCAGGCGCCGCAGACGCCGTGCTCGCATCCGACATGGGTGCCGGTGAGCAGGCAGTGATCGCGGACAAAATCGGCGAGGGAAAGACGATCGTCGACCGAGCGCGATATATCTTCGCCGTTGAGACGGACGGTGACCGCTTTCATGCGTGCAAATCCCGGATGGCGCGCAACAGGATCGCCCGATGCATGCTCCAATCGGCCTGCGCGACCTGCGCGCTTTTCAAGTCAGCCACGATCGCGGCATCGAGCGTTTCCGCGCCGGGCGCCGTCCGCATTGCGGCCACGAGCTCCGATGTCCGCGCCATGCGCGCCGGCAGCTCGCTGCGGCGGCCCAGCACGACATGCGATGAGCCGCGCTGCGGATCGACGACGGCGACCGCCATCGACTCCGCAAAATCACCCTTTTCCTTGCGTACTTCGCGTGGCCCCAGCGGCCGCTCGCAGACAGCCGCGGCACCAGGACACGCGTGACCAGTTGCCCTTTCGCGAGGACCGTCTCCAGCGCGCCGGTGAGGAAGGCCGCAACCTCAATGCGACGTTTTCCGTTCGCGCCTTGCAGCTCGAGCGACGCATCGAGCGCGATCATGGCGGTGAGCCAATCCGCGGCCGGATCGGCATGCGCCAGGCTGCCGCCGATGGTGCCGCGGTTGCGCACCGCGCGATAGGCGATGGCGCGGGCGACATGCGCCAGCAGCCCGGCGGTGACATCGGGTATCCTTCCGTCCTCGATTTGAGCGTGCGTCACGCAGGCGCCGATGGCGAGCATGTCGTCCTCGACCGCCGCCTGGCGCAGCTCGTCGAGGCGCGAGATATCAACGACGTGCTTGGGCTGCGCCAATCTAAGATTGAGCAGGGGACCGAGCGATTGTCCTCCCGCGATGACGCGCGCGTCCTCCGCGGCCTCGTTGAGAGCACCGATCGCGTGCGCGAGCAACTCGGGGCGAAGATATGCGAATTGCGCGGGCTTCATGGCTACATAGTCTAGCCCGAGCGGGCGCGAAAAATCGCGGCGCGCACCCGCGCCGCCGTGATCGGGGTTTCGTAGACCGCTGCACCGAGCGGGCGCAGCGCGTCGTTGACCGCATTGGCGATCGCGGCGGGCGGACCGATCGCGCCGTTCTCTCCGACGCCCTTCATTCCGAGCATCGCGAACGGGGAAGGCGTCTCCATGAACTCGAGCTTGACATCCGGAATAGAGGGCGCGGTCGGCGGTGAATAGTCCGCGAGCGTGGTCGCCGTCGGCTGGCCGAGCTCGTCGTACGTGCTCTCTTCATAGAGCGCATTGCCGAGCCCGTTCGAGAAGCCGCCGATGACCTGGCCTTCCACCAGCAGCGGATTGACCCGCGTGCCACAGTCGGCGACGATCGCGTAGTCGATCAACTCGACGCTGCCGACCTCGGGATCGACCGCGACCGCCGCGGCATGCGCGGAGTATGCAAAGACGCCGGCGTCATGGGCCTTGTGGCCGGCGGAGGCGGTGAGGCCCGCCGCGTCCATGTCTGCCGGCAGATCTTCCGGATGGTGGTACCAGGCGCGTCCGATCTCCGCGAGCTCGACGCTGCCTTGCGGGCCCTGCACCCGGCCATTCTCGATGCGGGCATCCGCTTCCTTGCACTGCAGGAGATGCGCGCCGATTCTCACGATCGGAGCGCACAGAGCCCGGCAAGCCTCGACGACGGCGCCGCCGGTCGTCACCATGGAACGGGAGGCGTAGGTGCCGGTTCCGGCGGGCGAGGTCGATGTATCGCCGAAACGCACCGATACCTTGCGCGGATCGATCCCGAGGATCTCGTTCGCGAGCTGGGCGAATGCCGTCTCGTGCCCCTGGCCGTGCGAATGCGAGCCCACTTCCAGGATCAATTCCCCGTCGCCGGTCAGCCGTGCGACCGCAGGCTCCATGCCGGGAACGAGCTCGATCCCCCATGCGGCATAGCCGAACGGTCCGGTACCGTAGGCGGTCTGCTCGTAGAACGAGGCAAAGCCGACGCCGATCAGGCGGCCATCGGGCTCACGCTTCTGTTGGCGCGCGCGCATGGCGGTGAGCCCGATGAGCTCCGCGGCGCGCCTGAGCGCAGCGGCGTAATCTCCGCCGTCCAGAGTTTTCTTGGTGACGGACACATAGGGCATCTGCGCCGGGCGAACGAAATTTCGCAGCCGCGCTTCGAGCGGATCGATGCCGACGGCGTCGGCGACGCCGTCGATGACGACCTCATGACCGCAGCAGGACAAGGGACGGGCAACTCCGCGGAACGGCTGGCCGGCCGGCTTGTTGCTCACGACGTTGATGGCGCGGCCGCGGAACGCGCGGATATCGTAGCAGCCCTGCATGTTGCCGATCGCCAGGCCGCCTTCGATACCCGCGGGCCAGGGCCATGGCGAGTAGGCGCCCGAATCGACCATCACCTCGCTTTCCAGGCCGAGAATGCGGCCATCCGCGTCGGCATAGGCGATGATCTTGCAGTGGTAATCGCGGCAGTTCGCGTCACAGACGAGCGATTCGTAACGGTCCTGGATCCACCGCACGGGACGGCGCAGCTTCATGGCCGCCCATGCCACCGCGACCGTTTCGCTCTCGACGTAGGTCTTGAGACCGAAGGATGCGCCGACATCGGGGGCGACCACGCGCAACCGCCGCTGACTGATGCCGAGAACCTGCGCAAGGCCGATCTGCAGGGGAACCGGCAGCTGATGCGCGACATAGACCACGAGCTCATCGAGCCGGCCGTCGTAGGACGCAATGCAGGCGCGACCTTCCAGCGGCAACGGGTGCATCCGGTTCATGCGGAAGCTGCGCTCGACGATGTGAGCGGCGGCGGCCTTGGCAGCGGCGAGATCGCCGCCTTCGAGCTTCATGTCGACGAGGACATTGCCGCCCCATTCCTCGTGGACGAGGGGCGCTCCGGCCGCGAGCGCATCCCACATCGACACGACCGGCGCCAACTGCTCAAACTCGATCTCCACCAAAGCCGCGATGTCTTCTGCTTGCGCCGGAGAGGAGGCGACCGCCATCGCGATCGGCTCGCCGACGTGCCTTGCCTTCTCGAGCGCGAGCACCGGCCAATCCGACGGCTTGAAGCCCGGCAGCTTGGCGGTCGATCGAATCCTGCGAATGCCTGCGAGATCGGCGGCGCAAAAGACCTGCTTCTCGAATCCCGACGGCTTCTTGATTGCCAGGATCCGGGCATGCGCGTGCGGGCTGCGGACGAATGCGGCGTGCAAGGTGCCGGGCAGCGCAATGTCGGCGCAAAATTGCCCTCGTCCTGCGAGGAAGCGCTCGTCCTCGAGCCGAGGCAGACTTGCTCCGACGCCAAAACCGCTCACCTTTGAACTCCCGAAGGCTGCGCAGATTTCTTTGAGATGCATCCGCCGATCTGTCTTGCGGCGGCAACACGGCAAGTCTCGCAATGCCGATCTGGATTTTGCATTGAGTTTAGATTATCGGGTCTACTCGCTCGGTCAACAGCGTGGCGCTGGAGCCATCCTTGAAACGAGCGATGTCGATGGGAGAACGGTCATGGCGCGGCTACGCCATTTCGCTGTTTGTGTCCGCGATCTCGAAAAATCGGCGAAGTTCTATTCGCAGGTGTTCGATCTCGCGGAGGTCGGGCGCGAAAACCTCGACATCGGCTCGGCGATCTACATGAGCGATGGCGTCATCAATCTCGCACTGCTGAAGTTCGCCGGCAGCAGGGGAAACGACATCGCCGGTGATCCGACCAAGGCGGTCGGCGCCAACCATTTCGGTTTTCAGGTCGATGACCTCGAAGAAACGCAAAGGCGCATCGAGGCGGCGGGCGGGACGTTCTTCTTCGACCTCGGCGACGAGCGGCACGGCAACTTCGAGCGCAAGTTCAAGGATCCGGACGGGGTCGTGTTCGATATCTCCCAGCATGGCTGGATCGGAACCGACGGCCGGCGGTGATCCGAACGGGTTGGCGGCGGCCCCCCGGAATTTCCAATCCGTCCGCCGTCATTCCCCGCGAATGCGGGGAATCCAGTATTCCCGCACGAGCGAGTGAGGCAACTCCCGGCATCTGTGATTACTGGGTCGTCCGTTTTCGCGGACGATGACGATCGAAGATGCGGTGGCGCCTTCAACGAAACGCGGTGAGCGTTGCATCACGCTCGCCGAGGGCGCATCATCGCAAGCTCGCAACTCGGCAGGAGCGGCTCGTCATGCACGACATCGTCATCCGCGGCGGCACCATCATCGACGGAACCGGCAAGGCGGCCTTCACCGGCGACGTGGCGATCGCGGGCGCGCGCATTGCCGCAGTCGGCGGCCGGCAAGGGCCCGGCCGGCGTGAGATCGACGCCGCGGGTCTCCTGGTCACGCCCGGCTGGGTCGACGCGCACACCCACTACGACGGGCAGGCGATGTGGGATCCGCTGCTGTCGCCCTCCTGCTGGCATGGCGTCACCACCGCGCTGTTTGGCAATTGCGGCGTGGGCTTCGCGCCGGTGCGGCGCGAGCATCGCGCGGCGCTGATGGATCTGATGGAAGGGGTCGAGGAGATCCCGGGGGTCGTGCTGGCCGATGGATTGAGCTGGGAATGGGAGAGCTTTCCTGATTTTCTCGACGCGCTGGAGCGCCGCCCGCACGCGATCGATGTTGCGGCTCAGATCGCGCACCACCCGCTGCGCGTCTATGTCATGGGCGATCGCGCCATCCGGCTCGAGCCGGCCACGGCCGAGGACATCGCCGAGATGCGCCGCCTGACCGTGGAGGCGCTGCGCGCCGGCGCCTTCGGCTTCACCACGTCGCGCACGGATTCCCACAAGACGCCGATCGGCGAGATGGTCCCGTCGCGCTACGCCGCAAGCGAGGAGCTGCTGGGCATCGGCTTGGCGCTCGGCGAAGTCGGCGCGGGCGCCTTCGGCATGAACAGCGATTTCGACGACGAGGCGGAGGAGCTGACCTGGATGACGCAGCTCGCCAAGGAGACCGGCCGCCCGGTCTGGTTCCTGCTGACCGACCGCTACGAGGACCCCGCGCGCTGGCGGCGCCTGTTGACCGCGGTGCACGCCGCCCGCGCCGAGGGCGCAAACCTGACGGCGCAGATCGCCGGCCGGCCGATCGGAGTGATGCTCGGCATCGGCACTGCGCTCAACCCGTTCTCAGTGCGGCCGAGCTACCGCCAGCTCGATGGGCTGAGCATCGCGCAGCAACGCGAGCGCCTGCGCGATCCGGCGCTGCGGCAAAAAATCCTCGCCGAGCAACCTTCGCAGGAGGAGGTGAACCGGCTCCCGCAGTTCCGCCAGCTCATCACGACGCGGTGGGACAAGTTTTTCGTCATGGGCGATCCGCCGGATTATGAGCCGCCCGACGAGATGAGCATTGCCGCCATCGCCGCGCGCGAGCGGCGCAGCCCGGACGAAGTCGCCTATGACTACCTCACCGGCGCGGCGAACCGGTTCCTGTTCTTCCCGGTGGTGAACTACGTCAACGGCGATCACGCCGAGATCCACGAGATGCTCACCGACCCGGGCACGCTGCTCGGATTGAGCGACGGCGGCGCGCACTGCGCCTCCATCGTCGACGCGGGGGTGCCGAGCTACATGCTTGCGCACTGGGGCCGCGACCGGCGGCGCGGGCCGCGGCTCCCGCTCGAGCTCCTGGTCAAGCGCCAGACCAGCGAGACCGCAGACTTCTTCGGCTTATGCGACCGCGGCCGGCTGGCGCTGGGCATGCGTGCCGACGTCAACCTGATCGATTTCGAGCGCTTGCGGCTCTATCAGCCCGAGCTCGTGAACGATCTTCCGGCCGGCGGCCGCCGCTTCGTGCAGCGCGTCGACGGCTACGAGGCAACGCTCGTTGCCGGGACGCCGATCTTCGAGCGCGGCGAGCACACCGGGGCGATGCCCGGGCAGCTGGTGCGCGCCGGCCGGGCGTAGAACGCCGCAGGCTGGCTCGCGCTCTTCACGAGACCCGACATCTGTCGGTTCCCTACCAAGGTGTTGGGTCTCGCAAGCGGCTCGACCCAACCTACCGCTGGGTGCATCGTAAACTGTTGCTCGATGAGAGGAGCGAGGAGACCTCCCATGAAGCAGGCCATCGTTTCCCGCAGCCCCGACATCATGGGGGGTGCTGCAGTGTTCTCTGGCACAAGAGTGCCCGTGCAAACATTGCTTGACTATCACCCGCCGTAAAGCCTGTGCGGCAGCCAAGTCGCGAGCCCCGGCGCGAACCACAACACCACCAGCGCGCATAATTGGATGAGCACGAAGGGAATGATCCCGACATAGATATGCGCGGTGGTGATCTCGGGCGGGGCAACGCCGCGCAGGAAGAACAGCGTTGGGCCGAGCGGGGGGTGCATGTAGGAGGTCTGCAGATTCATCGCCAGCATGATGGCGAGCCAGACCGGATCGACGCCCGGCATCTTGAGCAGCGCCGGCGCCACGATCGGCACCACCACGAAGATGATCTCGAAGGCGTCCATGATGAAGCCGAGGAGGAAGACCGCGATCATCACGATGATGATCGCGCCCGCCGTCCCGCCCGGCAGATCGGAGAGCCCGCGCTGCACCATGTCGTCACCGCCCAGTCCGCGGAACACCAGGCTGAACAGCGTCGCACCGATCAGGATGAGGAAGATCATGCTGGTCACCTGCGTGGTGCGCGTCATGACCGGAACGAACACGCGCAGGAATGCGCGGGGATCGAGCTTCAATGCGGCGAGCACGATGGCGCCGACCGCGCCGACGGACGCGGCTTCCGTCGGCGTCGCCATGCCGGCGAGGATCGAGCCGATCACGGCAAAGATCAGAAGGACAGGCGCGATCAAGACCTTCACCAGGCGCAGCGCCAGCACCAGACCGCGCGGGCCGTCGCGGGCGGGCGGCAGCGCCGGCGATGCCTGCGGGGCAAGCACCGCCACGGCGATGAGATAAGCGAGATAGAACGCGACCAACGCCAGGCCGGGAATGATGGCGCCGGCGAACAGGTCGCTCACCGTGACCGACGCCGGCGCGAATATGCCCTGCGAGAGCTGTGCGGACTGATAGGCGTTGCTCATCTGGTCGCCGAGCAGCACCAGCACGGTCGCGGGCGGAAATATCTGCGCCAGCGTGGCGGTCGCCGCCACCGTCCCGGCTGCGAGCCGCGGATCGTAGCCGTAGCGGAGCATGCTCGGCAGCATGATCAGCCCGATGGTAACGGTGGTCGCGCCGACCACCCCCTTCGCCGCCGCCAGCAGCACGCCGACAATGAGCACGGAGATGCCGAGCCCGCCCGGCAGCGAGCCGAACAGCCGCCCCATGGTCTCCAACAACTCCTCGGCGATTTGCGAGCGCTCCAGCATCACGCCCATGAAGATGAAGAGCGGGATTGCGAGCAGCACCTCGTTGGTCATCACCCCGACCATTCGCTGCGGCAGCGCGCCGAGCAGCGCGAAATCCAATACGCCCGCAAGCTGGCCGATCAGCGCAAAGGCAAGCGACACGCCGCCGAGCGTCAGCGCCACCGGATAGCCCGCAAACAGCAGCACGCAGACCGCGGCCACCATGAGCACGGCAATGATCTCGCCGCCCATCAGCGGCTCTCCGCACGCGCGCCGCCGGTGCGTTGCTTCGCCAGCACCAGCAGCGCACGCATCGCCTGGGAGATGCCCTGCAGTCCCATCAGCAGCGCGAACAGCGGAATGAGCGTCTTGAGGAGATAAACGAACGGCAGGCCGCTGGTTTCACGCGAGCGCTCGAAGATCGACCAGGAGCGCGCCACGTAGGGTAGCGCGAACAAGAGGATCACCGCCATGACGGGCAGGAGCAGGAGCAGCGAGCCGAGGAGATCGATGATCGCTCGCTGGCGCTCCGTAGCCTTGGAGTAGAGGACATCGACGCGCACGTGACCGTCCTGTTGCAGCGTCCATGCCGCCGCCAGCAGGAACAGCGCGGCATGGCCGTAGATGATCGATTCCGAAAGCCAGATCGAGCCGATCCCGAAGGCATAACGCAACAGCACCACGGTGAACTGCATGAGCACGAGGAACAAGCTCAGCCACATGACCGCCCGTCCGATCGCCGCGACCAGACGGTCGATACGTTGCGCGGCAGCCGCAAGGCAGGGAGCAAAAGCCGCGCCTTCGGGGTTCGTCATGCTTCGGCACGCTGGGCATGCATATGCGGCATCACCCTCGACTTCCCTCGCGACGCGAAGGATAATGACGACATTCGCCGGATCCCGTCCTCGGGATTGCTGCTCCTAGCCGAGGACCGATTATGACACAATGCAATGACGCGTTGCTGTGACCCCATGCAATGAAGGTTCGCAATTCCCATGGCCGCACACGACCATGATCACGAGCACGGCTCGGAGCTCTCGGAGATGCAACTGCGCGTGCGCGCGCTCGAGACCGTGCTGACCGAGAAGGGCTACATCGACCCGGCGGCGCTCGATCTCATCATCGAGGCCTACGAAACCAAGGTCGGTCCGCACAACGGCGCCCGCGTCGTTGCCAGGGCGTGGAGCGATCCGGCCTTCAAGCGGGCGCTGCTCGACGATGGCTCGAAGGCGGTCCGCACCATGGGGCACGAGAGCCGGGTCGGCGACCACCTCGTGGCGGTCGAGAACACCCCGGCGCTTCACAACATGATCGTATGCACGCTGTGCTCCTGCTATCCGTGGGAGGTGCTAGGTCTGCCGCCGGTCTGGTACAAATCCGCCCCCTATCGCTCGCGGGCGGTCAAGGATCCGCGCAGCGTGCTCGCCGATTTCGGCGTCAAGCTGCCGCAGGAGACGCAAATTCGCGTCTGGGATTCGACGGCGGAGACGCGCTTCCTGGTTCTGCCAATGCGGCCTTCCGGCACCGAGGGCTGGAACGAGGAACGGCTCGCTTCGCTTGTCACCCGCAATTGCATGATCGGCACCGGCTTGCCCAAGAAACCCGAGGAGGCCGGCTGATCACATGGATGGCGTTCACGACATGGGCGGGATGGACGGGTTCGGGAAGGTCGTGCCCGAGCCGAACGAGCCGCCGTTCCACGCGGCGTGGGAAGGGCGCGTCCTCGCCTTGCAGCGGGCAATGTCCTTTGCCGGCGCCTGGCAGATCGACATGGCGCGCGCTGCGCAGGAACAGCTGCCGCCGCAGGTCTATCTCACCGCGTCCTATTACCAGCGCTGGGAGCTGGCGATGGAGCGCAACGTGATCGACCGCGGCCTCGCCGATGCCGATGAGATCGCGGCCGGCCATGCGCTGCGCGAAGGCAAGCCGCTCGAGCGCAAGCTCACGGCGGACATCGTCCAGCAGGGCTTGACGCGCAGCTCGTTCTATCGCCAGGCCCTGGCGCCTGCCCGTTTCAAGCCGGGTGACCGCGTGCGCGCGAGGAACATTCATCCGCCGACGCATACCCGGCTGCCGCGCTATGCGCGCGGCCGCGTCGGGGTGGTCGAGCTGGTGCATGGGTGCCAGGCGTTTCCCGATACGGTGGCCATCGACAAGGGCGACAATCCGCAATGGCTCTACACCGTGGTGTTCGAGGGCCGCGAGCTCTGGGGCCCGGGCACCGACCCGACCATCAGCATATCGATCGACGCCTTCGAGCCCTATCTCGAACCGGCGTGAATTCTGGTCGTCCCGGGCTACCGAGTTCTGATGGTCGTCCCGGGCGGCCGAGCGAAGCGAAGGCAGACCCGGGACCCATACCCACAGGCTGTGGTCACGGATCCCGGCGCGCGCTCCCGGCGGGTCAAACCCGCCGGTCGCTGGGCCGGGATGACGGCGACAATTAGTTCTCCGTCGTCCCGGGCTACCGAGCGAAGCGAAGGTAGACCCGGGACCCATACCCACAGGCTGTGGTTATGGAATCCCGGCGCGCGCTCCCGGCGGGGCAAACCCGCCGGTCGCTTGGCCGGGATGACGGCGACAACTAGTTCTCCGTCGTCCCGGGCGGCCGAGCGAAGCGAGGGCAACCCGGGACCCATACCCACAGGCTGGTTATGGATCCCGGCGCGCGCTCCCGGCGGGTCAAACCCGCCGGTCGCTTGGCCGGGATGACGGCGACAACTAGTTCTCCGCCGTCCCGGGCGGCCGAGCGAAGCGAGGGCAGACCCGGGACCCATACCCACAGGCTGTGGTCATGGATCCCGGCGCGCGCTCCCGGCGGGGCAAACCCGCCGGTCGCTTGGCCGGGATGACGGCGACAATTAGTTCTAGGTCGTCCCGGGCGGCCGAGCGAAGCGAAGGCAGACCCGGGACCCATACCCACAGGCTGTGGTCATGGATCCCGGCGCGCGCTCCCGGCGGGTCAAACCCGCCGGTCGCTGGGCCGGGATGACGGCGAAGGGACTGTCAATGGCCCGCCAGTTTTACGTCTACATCTCTAAGGCTCATTTGAGGGGTGAGGAGTCATGAATTCCGGCGCTCGCTCGCAAAGCTCTTTCGATAGGGGCAGCGTCGCCGCGGCGCGGCACGCGGCCGACGCGGTGCCGGGCATTCCGCGCGACCATGAAGGCCCGGTGTTCCGCGAGCCGTGGGAGGCGCAAGCCTTTGCCATGGCGCTCGCGCTCTACGATCGCGGCCTGTTCACCTGGCCGCAATGGGCGGCGGCGCTCGCCGAGGAGATCAAGCGCGCGCAGGCCGCCGGCGACCCCGACACCGGCGAGACCTATTACCGGCATTGGCTCAACGCGCTCGAACGGATGGTCGCGGCCAAGGGCGTGACCGATGCGCCCACGCTCGCCCGCTACCGCGACGCCTGGGACCGCGCCGCCGACCGCACGCCGCATGGCGTGCCGATCGAGCTTCGGCCGCAGGATTTCAGGTAGGGACGGGTTTAAACCCGTCGCTACACCGGGGGCGCGTTGTTACGGTCAGCCGGCGTTTGCACATGCTCCGGCCGCACACCCATGCCGACGAGGCGCGCGGGGATGCGGCGCAGCGGGGCAAAGCGCGCGATGAGCCGCAGCGCAAGCGGCGCCTGCACCGCCTCCTGCCCGCGCAGCACGCGACCGATCACCCTGTTCTGCACGATCAGCTGCAAGCGCTGGGTGAGGCGGGTCGGAAACATGCGCCGCTTCTGCACCCGGTCGAGGTCTTCCTCGCGCAGCATTCCCGCCGCGAGCGGCCGCCACAGGATGTTTGCCGCCGCCACCGCGTCCTGCACCGCGAGATTGACGCCGACGCCGCCGACGGGCGACATGGCATGTGCCGCATCGCCGATGCACAGAAGGCCCGGGCGGTGCCAGCAAGCAAGCCGGTCGACCGCGACCGTGAGCAGCTTGATCTGGTCCCAGTCCTTGAGCTCGCCGGCGCGGTCGGCGAACATCGGCATCCGCCGCGCGACGTTTTGCCGGAACGCCGGCAAACCGGCACGGCGCGTTTCCTCCATGCCGCCCTTGCGGATCACGAAGGCGCACTGCCAGTAGTCGCCGCGGTCGAGCAGAATGGCGATGCCGCCTGCGCTGAACCGGCCCATGCTCTCACTCGGGTCGCCGGCTTTTTTCGGCAAGCGGAACCAGAGGACGTCCATGGGCGCGCCGAGATCCTCGCCCGTCAGCCCGGCACGCGCGCGAACGGTCGAGTGCCGCCCGTCGCAGCCGACGGTCAGGTCGGCACGCACCTCGAGCGATGCGCCGTCCGCCGCGTTGGCGCGCACGCCGGCGATGCGCCCGCCCTCCTCGATGAGATCGACCGCTTCCGCGCGCATGTGCAGATGAAATACGGGATATTTCCTGGCCTGATCGGCAAGGAAATTGAGAAAATCCCATTGCGGCATCAGCGCAATGAACTTGCAGCGGGTGGGCAGATGGGTGAAATCCGCCAAGGGGTATTCCCGATCGCCGAAGATAGCGCTGATGGTGGTCGCTTTCTGATGCGGCAGCTTGAGAAATTCGTCGAGCAGGCCGAGCTCGCCCATCAGCTCGAGCGTGGAGGGATGGATGGTGTCGCCGCGGAAATCGCGCAGGAAGTCGGCGTGCTTCTCGAGCACGATCACATCGACGCCGGCGCGCGCGAGCAGGAAGCCGAGCATGAGCCCGCATGGGCCTCCGCCGACGATGCAGCACCGGGTGGACAGCTGTTGGGCGGCCATTGGTTGCCCCTTGCGCGGTAGAACCCGCGACATTCGAATGCACGCGGCGCGCTAAATCCCGACCATTCGCTCGGTTACGATATAGCCGGTGAGCAGGAGCGCGCCGAAGGCGATGATAACCGCCGCCGCGCCGACTTCGATGCCGCGCATCGCCAGCATCCCGTAGCCGGCACGCGTGTCGGCGAAGCGCTTGGCCCAGGACTTGGCGCCGACGGCAAGCGTGGCAATGATCGCAACCGTGATCGCGGTGCCGAGCCCCATCACGAAAGTCGAGACGACGCCCGCCCAGAACAATCCCTGCGCCAGCGCAAACACCAGCACCAGAATTGCACCGGAACACGGCCGCGCGCCCACGGCGACAATGGCGGAGAGGCCGCGCTTCCATCCGCCGGGGCCGGCGAGCTGGCCGGGTTCCGGCGCATGCGCGTGGCCCCATGCCGACGCGTCCTCCTCATGCGCATGATCATGATGATGGTTGTGATGGCCGCGAGCGTGATCATGATGATGAGGATGGTCGTGGCGGTGACTGCCGCAATCTCGCTCCGCCATGGGCGTCGCCGCGGCGCTCAAGGCGGCCGGACGATGCAGCGTCTGCGCGACGGCGATGAAGGCGCGCCCCTTCACCCAGAATAATCTCGCGCCGATGAGGACAATGAGCGCATAGCTTGAGATTTCGATCACGTTGACCGCGCTTCGCATCGTGGCCGCGGTGGCGTTCAAGAGCGCCGCGGCAATGCCTACGACCACGACCGCGACCAGCGCCTGCAACAGCGCCGACGCGAACGAGAGCACCACGCCGCGCTTCCAGGTCTCGTCATTGGCGACGAGATAGGACGAGATGACCGCTTTGCCGTGACCGGGACCGGCGGCGTGAAAGATGCCGTAGAGAAACGACACCCCGAACAAGCCCCAGGCCGCGCTGCCATCTGTTTTGGCCGCGCGGATCAAGCCGGAGAACTGGCGGTAGAATTCCGCCTGCTTGGCGAAGATCCAGCCGAGCATGCCGCCCATGGGCGGAGCCGGCGCTTGCGAGCGAGGCGTGCCGAAGGGGCTCCCTTGCGCGAGCGCGCCGTCGATCACGCCGGCCACGAGCAGAACGCAAGTGACAAGGCTCGCGAGCAACGCGATCCGGACGGTCAGTGAAGAGGGCAACCGCATATGACGAGAGGCCGGGGCCACGATCATTACATGCGCGAATTTGAAAATCGGGAAGCAGACGCGGTGTACCTCCCCCTACAAGGGGGAGGTCGGCGAGCAAAGCGAGCCGGGTGGGGGTCGAGCGGTACGATCTCGCGCATCGAGGGGACCCCCACCCGACCGCCAAGGCGGTCGACCTCCCCCTTGCAGGGGGAGGTATACGGAGTGTGCTGCCCGGCATATGCAATCGCCCTGCCTGCAAGGGGAAGGCTGGCAAAGGGGCTCAAGGACATTTCACCACGATCTTGTTGGCGTATTCCGAGCCGATGGTCAGCGTGGGATCCCGCTGGTTGGCGCCGAGCTGGCTCAGCCGCGCCGACAAGTCGGCATTCATCTGCTCGGGATTCAACACCGAGAGCTTGCATTGCGCCGGCGCGCCGACGAGCTTGGCCGGGTTCTTCTCGGCAAAGCTGAAATCAACGAAGAACTCGCGATCGAAGACTTCGACGGTGAAATCCTTGGCCTTCAGCGGCGCCTTGAGCGGCAGCGTGAAGTGCAGCGTCAACACCGTGTCCTTGGGGTCGAACTCGAGAAAATACCCCGCTGGCGGCTCGTTGAACTCCACCGCCTTGCCGTTCGCCCTGGCATGGGTGAAGAAGTCATATTCCTTGAGCGAGCCGACATTGACCTCGGCGAGCGGGGCAAGCTCCTCGCGCGTGAACTGGCCCTTCTTCTTCGCTTCGATGCCCTGGGTCGCGAACACCGAGAACATGTCGTCGAAGGTCCAGGCGTGCCGCACGCCGGTGACCGAGCCGTCCGGCGCATAGAGGAGCTCGCTTTTCACCGTGACCCAGACGTGGGGATGGGCCCACGCCGCCGAGCACGCCATCATGAGCCCTGCGAATGCCGCCAGCGCAGCACATAACCGGTGGATCATATGGACTTTCTCGCCAAGCTTCGCGCGCGCCCGCCGCCCCGGCGCGGCGGCACGATATCACGGACTGCGGCGGAATGGAGGCTATGCGCCGAATGACCTCGACAGCTGCGCGCGGGCTGTCCTTCTTGATCCATGCATAGATGCCGTCGAGATACGCATCGGGACCCCTACCCACAGGCGGTGGTTATGGAGCCCGGCGCGCGCTCCCGCCTTCTCAAGGATGACGATCTTCATACGCCAAATCGGCGTAACCGCTCATCCCACTCTTCCAGGGTCAAGGTCTTCGGGTCCTTCTCCGCCCGCCGCCGTCGCACCTCGGCGAATTGCTCGTCGCTGAGGCGACATGAACTGTGATCCGGCATCACACCCCCGCAGCGCCGCCGTCGGCGCGCGGATCGTGCACGCCCTCGAGCGTCCCGCCGGGATGGCGCACCACCGCGCCGGCATGGCCCATGACGTCGCTATAGGCCGCGGGCAAAACCTCGACGTCGTGACCGGCCGACACCAGGCGGTCGAGCAGATTGCCATCGAAGCGCGCTTCCATGCGCACATTGGCGTGCGCCGCCCCCCAGGTGCGGCCGAGCAGCCAGCGCGCGGCATCGATGGCGCGCTCGATCGGCTGGTGGAAAAGAACATGGCGCGTGAAGACCGCTGCCTGCGTCTGCGGCTGGCCGTCGCCGCCCATGGCGCCGTAGGCGAGGATGCGACCGTCGTCGAGCACGGCGAGCGCAGGGTTGAGGGTGTGGAACGGCAGCCGTCCGGGCTCCAGCGCGTTCAAGGCGCCGGGATCGAGCGAAAAGCTCGCGCCCCGGTTCTGCATGAGCACGCCGGTCGCCGGCAGCACCACGCCCGAGCCGAATTCCCAGTACAGCGACTGGAGGTAGGAAACGACCAGCCCCGACGCATCGGCGCTGCCCATCCACACCGTGTCGCCCTCGCCGCGGCGGGCAGACGTCGCGGGCCAAGGCGCGGCCTTGAGGCGATCGATCTTGCGCGCTTGCGCGTCCAGGAATTGCGCCTCGAGATAGCGGTCGACGGAACGCGCCATCCGCTCGGGATCGGTGACGACGCCGTCGCGCACGTAGAACGCACGCTTGGTCGCCTCGATCAGCCCGTGGATGTGGTCGAAACCTTCGGCCGCCTTGACGCCAAGCCTTTCGAACAGCGCCAGCACCATCAGCGACGCGAGCCCCTGGGTCGGCGGCGGAGTGCCGAACGCGGTGCCGGATTGCAGGGCAACCGAAAGAGGCTCGGCGAGCGTGGCCCGCGCGCGCTCGAGATCGCCGCGCGTGACCGGGCTGCCCAGCCCGTCGAGGTCGCCCGCAATCTCGCGTCCGATATCGCCGCGGTAGAAATCGTCGAGGCCGGCACGGCAGAGGTGATCGAGCGTGGCGGCCAGCACCGGCTGCTTGAGCAGCGCGCCGGCAGCGGGCGGCTTGCCGTCGACGAGAAAGGTCTGGGCGAAGCCCGGCACGTTCTCAAGCTCCGCGAGCTTTTCCGCCGTCGAGCGGGCCTGGCTGCGGGTGGCGGCATAGCCGTCGGTCGCATGGCGGATCGCGTCTGCGAGCAGATCGGCAAGCGGAACACGTCCGCCGTGCGCGCGCGCCGCTTCGAGCGCCAGCATCCAGCCGGCGACCGCGCCGGGGACGGTGAGCGTCGCGAGCGGTCCGCGCGCGACAATGGTCTCATGCTCGCGGTAGAGCTCGCGCCTGGCATTGGCGCCGGCGCGGCCGGCGGCGATGAGCGCGCGCAGGCGCCCCGACGGCTCCCGCAGCAGCCACACGCCGTCGCCGCCGAGGTGATTCATATGCGGATAGACGACGGCGATGGTCGCCGCCATGGCGACCATGGCCTCGATCGCGTTGCCGCCATCGGCCAGCACCATGCGCCCGGCCTCGACGGCGGCGTGATGCGGCGCGCAGACGACGCCACGGCGATGTCCGCCGCTATGGAGGTTCAGGGGCATGAGCCGCCATTCGATTGCAACGATCTTTGCTGGCGCAACGAAGACGTTCTATCAGGCGTTCGCGGCGCTCGCGCTATCCAGCAGTCCCCGCCGCTTGAGGAGCCATTCGGCGGTCGGCATCCGTCCGCGGAAGGCGAGGTAGAGAGCGGAGGGATCGCGCGTGCCGCCGGCTGCATAGACGTGATCATGCAGCTTCTGCGCGGTCTCGGCGTGAAAAATGTCTCCCGCCTCCTCGAAGGCGGCAAAAGCGTCGGCATCGAGCACCTCCGACCACAGATAGCTGTAATAGGCCGACGCGTAGCCGCCGCCGAATACGTGCTCGAACTGGGTCGGCCGGTGGCGCATGACGATCTCGCCGGGCATCCCGAGGCGCGCCAGCGTCGCCTGCTCGAAGGCATTGATGTCGAAGGTTTCGGCATCGCGGGCCTGCTCCGACGGGCGCAGATGGAGATCGAGATCGAGCAGCGCAGACGCGGCATATTCCACGGTGGCGCAGCCCTGGTTGAAGGTGCGCGCCGCAAGCAGCCGGCGCACCAGGTCTTGCGGCATGGGCTCGCCGCTGCGGCAATGGACGGCGAATCGGCGCAGGATTTCCGGCCGCTCCAGCCAATGCTCGAACAGCTGCGAGGGCAGCTCCACCCAGTCCTGCAGCACGCTCGTTCCCGCGACCATCGGATAGGTGACGTCGGAGAGGAGCCCGTGCAAAGCGTGGCCGAACTCGTGGAACAGCGTCCTCGCATCATCGAACGAGAGCAGCACGGGCTGCCCTTCGCCCGCTTTGGAGAAATTCATGACGTTGACGATGATGGGGGCGATGTCGCCTGCGAGCCTCTCCTGGTCGCGCAGGCTCGCCATCCAGGCGCCGCTGTGCTTGGAGGGACGTGCGAAATAGTCGCCGTAGAAAAGCCCGCGGTCACGCCCTTGCGCGTCGCGCACCCGCCACGCCCGCACGTCGTCGTGCCAGACCGGGATGCCGCGGCAGGGCTCGAAGCTCAGGCCGAACAACCGGTTCGCCGTGTAGAACGCCGCCTCGATCATCCGCTCGAGCTGGAAATACGGCTTGATCGTCGCCTCGTCCACATCGCAGCGCGCCTTGCGCAGCTTCTCCGCGTAGTAGCGCCAGTCCCACGGTGCGAGCGTGAAATTTCCGCCTTCCGCCTGCACCAGCGCCTGCAAGGCATCGCGGTCGGCGAGGGCGTGACGGCGCGCCGGCGCCCAGACGCGGTCGAGGAGCTCGCGCACGGCCTGCGGCGTCTTCGCCATGGCGTCGTCGAGCCGGTAATGCGCAAAGCTCCGATAGCCGAGCAGCCGCGCACGCTCGGCACGCAACGCCGCCATCTCGGCGATGATCGCCTTGTTGTCGGTCGAGCCCCCGCCGTCGCCGCGCGCGATCCAGGCCCGGAAGATCTTCTCGCGCAGGTCCCGTCGCGCCGAGAATTGCAGGAAAGGCTCGACGCTGGAGCGCGAGAGCGTGACGACGTGCTTGCCGTGAAGCCCGCGCTCCTCGGCGGCCGCGCGTGCTGCCGCGCGCACGAAATCCGCAAGCCCCGCGAGATCCTCCTCGCCCTCGAGCACGAGCGTGCTGCCCTGCTCGTCCGCCAGCACGTTCTGGCTGAATGCCGTGCCGAGCGACGCGAGCCGCTCGTTGATCTCGGCAAGCCGCGCTTTCGCCGGCGGCTCGAGCGCTGCGCCCGCGCGCGTGAACATCGCGTGATGGCGATCGAGCACGCGCACCTGCTCCGCCGTCAGGCAAAGCTCGTTGCGCTGGCGATAAAGCTCCTCGATGCGGCGGAACCGCGCCGCGTCCATGAGGATCCGGTTCCAGTGCTTGGCTTCGAGCGGCGCCAGCTCGCGCTCGATCGCGAGAACGGCATCGTTGGTGTCGGCCCTCGCAAGCATGTGGAAGACGTTGGACACGCGCGTGAGCGCCTGCCCGGCCCGCTCGAGTGCGTCGATGGTATTGGCGAAGGTCGGCGCCGCCGCCTGCGCCGCGACGGCGGCGACCTCGCTGGCATGGTCGCAAAATGCGCTGGCGAAGGCGGGGAGGAAATGCTCCGGCGCGATGCGCGCGAACGGCGGCACGCCGAAGGCGCCGGTCCACTCCTCCAACAGCGGATTATCGCTTTGCGCGACGACCGATGCTTCGCTCATGCCCGCCATATGGGGCTTCCGGCGCCGGCAGTCCACTGCGGGCAAGCGGTCTGGGAACATTGAGAGCCGGAAAATTTGACGTTGACCAACATCGGCCGGGTATCTATTTACGAAACTCGCAATTTCGTACTAATTTGGCGGGAGAGAGAGTCAGATGGCATTGATGCGAGTACGCCGCTTGGCGCAGCTTACGCTCCCCGCCGAAGTGCGGCGCGCGTTGAACGTTCAGGAAGGCGACTATCTGGAGGCCAAGATCGTAAAGGACGGCGTTCTCTTGAAGCCGGTTGCGATGGTGGAGCGCAAGCGCGCTTGGCAGAGAATTCAAAAAATAGCGTCACGGGTGAAAGATCGAAGACGCAACCCGCAAGAGGATGTCAAGGCCGAAGAAGAGAAGATCGCAGAAGAGGTGAAGGCGTATCGTCGCCAACGCAAGCATGCGTAAGGTCGTGCTCGACACGACAGTGCTTGTAAGCGCATTGCTGAAGCCTGTAGCTGGAGGAGCCTCACATGACCTCCTCCGTCTTGCCGATGATGGAGCATTTGAGCTTTTTGTTTCAGAAGAAATCTTGGAAGAGACGGCCGGAGTGCTTCTGCGGCAAGGCCGTCTTCGAGAGCACTACGGTTATTCTGATGAAGATGTGATCGAATACTGCCAGGAACTCGCTCGAATTCGCGACGGTGATGAGCGATGCTCCCCCAATTCGAGGAGCGGTCTCGCGCGATCCCGATGACGACATGATCATTGCGTGCGCGCTCGCGGCCGGCGCAGATTACATCGTGAGCCGCGACAATGATTTATTGTCGCTCCGCAAACATGAAAGCATCGCAATCGTCACCCCGGAGGCATTTTTGGAGATCCTCCGGACGCGGTAGGCCACGGCGCCGAACAGGCCGCGGTCAGCCCGGCATGAACCGCTCGCGCGTGGGAAAGTTTGCGAACGTGCTTTCGGGCACGCGGAAATTGGTCGACAGCAGGAGATGCGGATTGGCGGCGACCCAGGCCGTGAGCGAGATCGATTGGTAGTTGCCGTTGTTGAACACGATCAGGAGATCGAGGTCCTCGCTGCCGCTGTTCTCGATATAGTGGCCGTAGCCCTGCGGCACATAGCCGACATCGCCGGCGCTGAATTGCTCGTTGCGGACGCGGCCGTGCGACCCGAACACGCTCATGCGGGCGCGACCGCCGATATAGTACTGCCACTCGTCGGCGTTGGGATGCCAATGCAGCTCGCGCAGGCCGCCCGGCTTGATGCGCATCAGCGCGCCGGTCATGGTGATCGAGATCGGGAATTCGCGTTCCGAGACGAGACGGATCGTGCCGCCGGCGTAGGTTTGCGGGCGTTGCGCCAGCAGGCGGTAACGATGGGTGAGCGCGCCGCTGTCGAGCGTGCCCGGCGCCGGATCGGGCGCAAGCGGCGGCGGCACCGGTCCCTTGGCGATGTAGACCTCGCGCTTGGGGAAATTGGCGAAGGTCGCCGCCGGCACGGCGAAATTCTTCGCCAGCTCCTCGGGCGAGGTGTGCCCGATCCAGTCGCTGATGCTGAAGGTCCCGAACTCCGAGAAATAGCCGTTGTCGAAGACGAGGAGAAAGAGACAATCCTCGCGGCCGATGCCCTGGATGGAATGGCCGTGTCCGCGCGGGAAATACCAGACGTCGCCCGGGCCGAAATCGACGATCTCGCAATGGCCCTGCGGGTCGATGGTGGTGACGCGGCATTGGCCCTTGATCACATAGGCCCATTCCGCCGCGTTGGCGTGCCAGTGCAGCTCGCGCAGCGCGCCCGGGGCCAATGACATCAGCACGCCGGCGAGCTTCTCCGAGACCGGAAATTCCGCGACCGTCGCCTCCTTCGCCCAGCCGCCGTCCCAGCTCTTGGGGGTGACCTCGCCGAGCGCAAAGCGGAACGAGGGAAGCTCCGCGCCGGCGAGCGGTGCCGGCGTGGGGCCAAAGGGAGGTTGCCCCTGCGCAAGCGCGTCTGCGCCGGCCGCGGCCGTAATCATGCTGCCGGTGGCTGCGGCGCCCAAAAGATTCCGGCGCGAGAATTCGGACATGGAGAACCTCCCGATTGAGCGATTACGCTTCATCACCCTCAGTGTCATTCCGGGCCGCCGCTTGCGGCGGACCCGGAATCCATGACCACGGTCCTCGCCATAAACGCACTGCCTGTGGTCATGGATTCCGGGTTCCCTCGCTACGCTCGGGCCCCGGAATGACGGAAACAAGCGTTAGAGCCAGCACACTAGCGTCGGCGTCATCCGCCTTCGACGACAGGCGGCGCGCCTTAAGCAAGCATCAGTCGCTCCGAGAGGCAAAGCAATGGTAAAGAGCGCATGCCTCACCGCGGCGAACCGGAGATGCCGATGACCGCCATCACGCTCGATCAGGCCGACCGCCTCATCGACGCCATTCTCGAGCGCGGTGCCGCGCTCGACTGCCGCCCGCTTTCCGTGATCGTGGTCGAGCCGGGATGCAAGGTGAAGGCGTTCAAGAAGGAGGACGGCAGCTCCATGCTCCGATTCGAGATGGCCTACGGCAAGGCCTATGCCGCGCTCGCCATGGGCCGCTCCTCGAAGCTCGTGAAAGAGCGCGCGCAGGAGAAGCCGGTCTTCATGCGCTATCTGCAGGGCGCCAGCGGCGAGCAGATCTTTCCGGAAGGCGGCGGCCTGCAGATCCGCGACGCCGACGGCGAAGTCATCGGCGCGGTCGGCGTCACCGGTGATACCGAGGACCGCGACGAGGAGCTCGCCGCCCACGGCATTCACGCCATCGGTCTCAGGACCGACGAGGATTTTTCTGGCAGCGGACGCCGCCGCGGCGTCCGCCTGACCAACAAATGATCGGAGCCGGCAGTCGTAGGGTGGGTTAGTCCTACTGAGTCAGAACGCCGCAGGTAATGACGATAAGAATCAGTTATTTGGCGAGAGTCACGTTCAGCAGCTAGGAGGCTGACATAAATCGCCAAGTCGCAGACCATATTAAATCGCGGTTTGTGGCGTATGTCCAGGCGTTGAGGAGTGTGATCGGCCATGCGGATCGAGCGGGGCCGCTGAAGGATTATTGCGTAGGTCTTCTAGCGGCGGAAGGACGCAAGAGCGTCGAGCCGATGGCGGCGGTCACCGCGCCAGCGACGGTTTCAGCGCAGCACCAGAAGCTTTTGCATTTCGTTGCTAATGCCCGATGGTCGGATGAGCGGGTATTGGGGAAGGTGCGCCAGTTGGTTTTGCCGGCAATCGAGCGGCGTGGAGCAATCGAGGTGTGGATTGTTGATGATACGTCCTTTCCCAAAAAGGGGTCGCACTCGGTTGGAGTGCATCATCAGTATTGTGGGGAGCTGGGCAAGCAGGCCAATTGCCAAGTGGTGGTGACGCTGTCGATCGCTAATCATCACGCCAGCCTCCCGATCGCCTATCGGCTTTATCTGCCGGAGCCATGGGCCGAAGACGCAGCCCGGCGCAAGGAGGCCCGTATCCCCGAGAACATTGTCTTCAAAACCAAGCCGGAGATCGCGCTCGAGCAGATCCAAGCGGCCTGCAGGGATGAAGTCCCGCGCGGGACCGTATTGATGGACCCGGCTTACGGTTCTGATATTTCGCTGCGCAGGGGAATCAGAAAGTTGGGCCTCAGCTATATCGCCGGGGTCTTGTCACACGTCAAAGTATGTGCCGTCGATAAGCGCGGTAAGCTGGGGCCGCGCATAAGCGTCAAGGACTTGGCGCTAAGCCTGCCGCAACATGCTTGGCGCACGATCCCGTGGCGGGAAGGTACGAACGATCTCTTGCGCTCGCGCTTGCCCGGGTGCGAGTGCACGCTTCCCCGACGCGCGGCCGCCGCGGACAACCGGAAGAGACACTGCTGATTGAATGGCCAGAGACCGAGGCCGCGCCCACCAAATACTGGCTGTCAAGTCTCGACAAAAAGACGCCATTCCGGCGCCTGGTTGATCGCGCCAAAATGCGCTGGCGCATCGAGCGTGACTATCTGGATCTCAAGCAGGAAATCGGGCTCGGACACTACGAGGGCCGTGGCTGGCTTGGTTTCCATCATCACGGAACGCTGTGCATCGCTTCCTATGGTTTCCTGATGTCCGAACAGGACACGATTCCCCCCTCAGGACCTCGTTGCTCCGGGATGCTCACGACACCTGCCATTCCCGAAAGTTATCGACCCCGCGGCACCCCCGATCCGGCCCCAACGTCACGTCCCGAATTCGATCGCAACGCTCCATCGCCGATTGGTAGTCGCGATCACCACAACACTGCCGCGATGCCCGTGCTGTGCGCGTAAATTCGCGTGAAGCACACGACGTGTGCTATGACGCAGTAGGATTAGCGCTGAAGGCGCGTAACCCACCGAGCGGTCAACGCCGCGATTGAGCGGTGGGTTACGGCGCGAAGCCGCGCCTAACCCACCAAATCAATTCAGTTATTCCCGAACGACGCGCACGTGCTAGCATCGCCGCCGGCTCGCAATGGAAATCCGGAGGACGGAAATGGCGGCTGGTCCGGGCAAGCTGACCGCGGCCGCGCTCGTGCTGGCGAGTGCATCGGTCATGTCGCCACACGCGGCGCCGGTGCTCGATTTCGGCTTCTTTCGCGCCCGCGTCGAGCCGATCTTCCTGGAGAAGCGCGCCGGCCACGCGCGCTGCTACGTCTGCCATGTGGACGGCAACAACGCCTTCCGTTTGGAGCGGCTCTCGCCGGGCGCCAAGGCCTGGAGCGAGGAGCAGTCGCGCCGCAATTTCGAGATGGCCTCGCGGCTGGTCAATCCCGGCGATCCCGCGACCAGCCGCCTGCTCCAGCAGCCGCTGGCGCCCGAGGGCGGCGGCAATGTCTTCCACTCCGGCGGCCGCCAGTTCGCGTCGAGGGACGACCCGGGCTGGAAAACTCTGGCCGACTGGATCAACGGGCAGAAGCTGTAGTGTCCCGATTGCGAGTTTCGATGAGATTGATCGACAACGGCGCACATGCTCGGCCGGACTTCCCTCTCCCCGCTGGGGAGAGGGTGGGGGTGAGGGGGTCCCGGAGCACTGATAGATCATGTAGAGACCGAAACCCCTCACCCCACCCCTCTCCCTACGGGAGAGGGAGCCCGCCGAGTTTGCCGACGGATCGTCGGCTCAACCACGAGAGTAACTCACGCTTCAACGAAGGTCGGTACTGGCGCCGCTACACGGGTACAACAACGGGAGGATGACGTGCAGACATCTTGCTTGAGCCGGTTGTGGCCCCTGTGCGCTGCGACCGGCGTTTTGCTGGCCTGCCTGACGAGGCGCGAACGCTCAGACAACGGTGAAGATCGGGCTCGCTGTCCCCAACTTTGGTGCTTTCGCACCGGTCTATGCGGCCGAGGAGCTGGGCTACTACAAGGAATATGGCCTCACGGCGGAGATCACCGCGTATCGCGGCGGGCCGGCGGCGCAGGAGGCGCTCGCGGCCGGTGCTGCCGATATCATCAATTTCTTTCCTCCGGGCGTGGCGCTGGCGGTGAAGAAGGGCATCAAGGAAAAGATCGTCGGCATCGGATCGGCGATGCCCTCGGGCTGGGCGATCGTCGTGATGGCGAATTCGCCGTTCCGCACGGTGGCGGATCTTGCCGGCAAGAAGATCGGCATCACCGCAAAAGGCGCGACCACCGATTTCTACGCGCTGTGGGCGGCGAAAAAGGCCGGCGTCGCGATCGAGACCATACCGGTCGGAGCGCGGCGCTCATTCCCACCCTCAAATCGGGCCAGATCGACGCCGCCGTCCTCAACCCTCCGCTGTCGTTCCGGCTGACCATCCCCGGCGAGGGCCGCTCGGTCGCCGACCTCGGCAAGGAAATGGAGCCGACCCTTCCCGATGTGTGGGTCGCAACGCAATCGCTCATCGACGGCAACCCCAAGGCAGTCGAAGGGCGCGCTGCGCAGCATCTACAAGGCGACGGCGTACATGAAGAAGAACCGCGCCTACGGCATCGACTACCTGCGCAAGTTCACGGGCGAGAAGGACGACCGCGTGGTCGAGCGTGAATATGACGTCGTGATCGCCGCACGTCCCACCTCGGCGAAGATCGAGCGGGCGTGGATCGAGGCGTCGCTTGCGCTCGCCGCCCTCGCAGGCCTGACCGACCTTCCGCCGATCGCGGACATCTTTACCGACCGGTTCGGCACGCGTGAGCGGCGAATGACGCAGCCTGGAAAATTCCGGCGATGGGTGCGGCGCTTGCAGGCTACCTGACGTTTGCCGTGCTCCTCCTCGGCGGATGGGAGCTCGCCGCGCGGCTCGCCGTGGCCGACACGGACCTCCTTCCGCCGCTGTCGCAGGTGTGCGCCATCCTGTGGCATTTCCTGCAGGACCCGCGGTTCATCGCGGACCTCGCGCTCACCGTGAACGAAGTCGCGGTCGCTTTTCTCGTCGCTGCTCCCCTCGCCATCTCGACCGGATTTCTGCTCGGGGAGCGCGTCCATCTCGCGGAAGCTTTCAACCCGGTCGTGCATTTCATCCTGGCCGTGCCGCAGTCCATCTTCCTGCCCGTCTTCATCCTGGCGTTCGGCATCGGCTTTCTCGAAAAGGTCCTGTTCGGCGTCACGCATGCCTATTTCGTGATCCTGATCAACAGCTTTGCCGCCGTGCGCTCGGTCCCGCGCCCGCTCATTGCCGCCGCCCGCGTCTTTGGCGCGACGCACACGCAAATCTATACCCACATCTATCTGCCGGCGATGCTGCCGCTGATCCTCACCGGGCTGCGGCTCGGGATGATCTTCTGCATCATCGGCGTCCTCCTCGCCGAGATGTACGCCTCGCGCCGCGGCATCGGCCGGCTCATCTTCGGCTGGGGCGAGGGCCATCAGATTCCCGGAGCTGCTCGCCGGCATCCTGCTGGTCTCGGTCCTGACCATTGCCGTCAACGAGACCATGCGGCTCGCGGAGCTGCGCGTCGGCCGCTTCCAGGCCAGAGCCGCGGTGCGCTGATGCCGATCATCGAAGCGCGCAGGCTCGCGAAGGAATTCGGCGCCGGCCGCGCACCGGTGCGCGCGCTCGAGGAGGTGTCCTTTACCGTCGAGGAAGGGCGCTTCGTCACCCTGGTCGGGCCGAGCGGCTGCGGCAAGTCCACGCTCCTGCAAATCCTCGCCGGATTGATCGCGGCGACGAGCGGGGAGGCGCGCATCGAAGGAGAGCGCATCTGCGGACCCATGCCCGGCAAGATCGGGATGGTGTTCCAGGATCCGACGCTGCTGCCTTGGAAGACCGCGTTCGCAAACGTCGAGTTCCCGCTCGATCTGCGCGGGGACGACCGGGCGGCGCGGCGGCGGCGCTGCGCCGCGCTGCTCGAGCTCGTGGGCCTGAGCGAATTCGCCGACCATTATCCGCACGAGCTCTCGGGCGGCATGCGCCAGCGCGTCGCGATCGCGCGCGGCCTCGCGCGCGATCCGCGGCTGATCCTCATGGACGAGCCCTTTGCCGCGCTCGACGAGCAGACGCGCACGCGCATGGGTCACGACCTGCTCGACATCTGGGAGAAGACCGGCAAGACGGTGTTCTTCATCACCCACAGCCTGACCGAAGCGATCTACCTCTCGGACAGCGTGCTGGTGATGAGCCCGCGGCCCGGACGCATCATCGAGACCATCGCCATCGAATTTGCGCGGCCGCGCGAGCTCGACATCATCGGCAGCGAGGCGTTCGGCCGCATTCGCAACCGCATCTGGCACTTGATCGCGGAGACGCAGAAATGCCGCGGCAGCGTATCATCAGGCCTTTGACCATCGCGGCGGCGGTGCTGGCGCTGTGGGAAGCCACGGTGCGGCTCGGCCTGGTCAATCAAATCATCCTGGCGGCGCCGAGCGACATCGTGCTGGCGGCGGCGACGGACGGCGCGGTTTTCCTGCGCGCCTTCGCGACCACGCTGAGCGAGATCGGCGCGGCGATCCTCATCGCCTGGGCGCTCGGCATCGTCGGCGGCGTCATTGTCGGCAGCTCGCACCGGCTTGCCGCCGCCACGGCGCCGGTGCTCTCGTCGATTTTCGCCATTCCCCTGATCATCCTCTATCCCCTGCTGATGGCGTGGCTCGGCATCGGCCCGTTGTCGAAGATCGTGTTCGGCGCCTTCTCCGGGTTCTTTCCGATCGCGCTCAACACCATCGACGGGGTACGCGCCGTCGAGCAGCGCTATCTCGCGCTCGCCCGCTCGATCGGCGCGACGCGGCTGCAGACCTACGCGCGGGTGATCTTTCCACTGGCGCTGCCCGCGATGGTATCGGGGCTGCGCGTCGGCACCGGCCTCGTCGTCATCGGCGTGCTGGTGACCGAGATGCTGGCCTCGCTCGGCGGCATCGGCTTCCTGATCTCCTACCATCGCACGCTGTTCAACACCGGCCACGTCTATTTCGGCATGCTGCTCGCCCTGGTCATGGCGGTCGCCGTCAATGTCGGGCTCACCCGGCTCGACCGCCGGATCGGGAACTGGCGCCTGCGCGAGCCGTAGTTCCCCGGCTTGGCAAATGCTTGTCTTGCGTCCCGAATGCAATGCAGCGCGCATCGGGGGGCGAGGCATGGCAGGCAAGTCTCCGGTAACGGCTACAGATGATCAAAGCATCGCGCTCAAGGTGATGGCGGGCGGTGCCGATCGCGCCGAAGCCGACCGCGCGCGGGCCATTCTGTTGTTGACGCTTAGCGGCTGGACCAGCGCACGGATCGCCGAAGCTTTCGGCGTGCGGCGAATTCATGAGCGGCGGGCTCGACGCACTCCATTTACGCCCCGGTGGGCGACCGCCCCACTACGCGACCGACACCGCAAGAAAATGCCTTCATGCCCGGCTCGAAGCGGGCCAGCTGCGAGCTTTGGCGCGCGGATGATACCCACCTGGGCACGCGGCGCGCGCGAGCCCATTCCGCGTCCGTTATCGGCCGAGCGTCAGCAGTATGGGGCTTCGCCTTGGGCGATAGCATCGACGCCCATTCCGGCCCGCTCGCTGAAAATACAGCGGGAAAACAGCGGGCCCCCTTTTGCGCCAGGCCAAACTTCTACAATCTATAGTTGTATTCCTATACCAGATCCCTGCAATGGCGACTCATGGGCGATTCCCCAAAGAGCGCGCGAGTCTGATTCAACATGGCGAACCAAGGAGGTTCGTCATGTCGGCTCCGATACCGTGGCGTGATTTTGATGCGTCACAGCTGCGGAGTTTGGCAAAGAAGGACGGCCCCCAGGCCCATCGGCTTCTCGCGCTGGCGGCGATCTATGACAGTGCGGCGCGCACCGAGGCGGCGAAAATCGGCGACGTCAGGCGTCAGATTACAACGAGTGCGGCCCTGAGAGTCCGTCCGGAGACTTTATCAAGGATTGCCTGACACCGCCTCTACTGCACAGCCGTTTCGTGCTGCTCAGATATTCGACGCTGCCGCTCGAACTGGTCCCTATAGAATTCAAGAACAAAGAGCCGAATGGCTGATGACAGATTGGCAGACTGCCGTTTAGCGTCGATGCCGGTAATCAGATTAGACAAGGTCTCGTGGCGCGTCGTCGCGATCTCTCGCAAGCTTTTCCAGAATGCATCTTCCAAGCTAACGCTCGTCTTGTGTCCGCCGAGCACAACCGAGCGCTTAATGATCAAAGATTTCATAAACCCCCGTCTCCCACTCGTCGAGAGAACCGAGAAGCTTTTCAGCGACGGTATTTTGACAACCAATGGGACTTTCAGGATTATTATGGTAAATTCTCCGCGCGGTAGCAACCCTGCCCGCTCGTGATGTAGGTAGCACACGATCTGTCCGGTTCATGGTGGTCCTTTCCCCAGGGGAGGATTCGATGAGGCGGACGGAGGTTTTGCACGGTGTGCGGATGATGAGGTTCCGGGACGTTTTCGGGCGATGCGAGGGCGGCAGTTTGAGCAAGTCGGAGGCAGCAGAAATTCTGGGATCAATGAGCGAACATTTCGTCACTGGTGCCAGCGATATGAGGAGGAGGGGGAAGTTGGTCTGGCGGACCGGCGGAGGAGCGCACCGTCGCAAGCGGTCGCGTAAGCCGCTTTGCCGGCATGATGCTGCACCAGGACGGCTCACGGCATTGCTATTCCTGATCTCGACCAGCCCTTGGATCTGATTGTCACGCTCGGGAGCGATCTAGGCAGCAGAAGCGGTCATTGATGTGCTACCTAAACCGGACAATTTAATTCGCTATCTACACCCTGCCCGCTCCGTGATAATGACACCGCAGCCCTAGGGACCCCCCAAGCGCTGAGAGGTTCTCAGGGTTAGGTGCCGACCTTGGACCCTCCAAGCCAAGGTCGGCACCGCTTCTTGCAAGGCATAAAAGAAATTGGCCCCAACGACGATGGGCGTTGTGGGGGCCAAGGGTCCCGCTGAAATAATGGCTGGGGGGCTATTCAGCGGGGACTGAGGGGAACGACAAAGCCATAACCCACTGAGGAAGGAATGGCTAGCTCGCCTTCTCCGTCGTCACCCCTTCGTGATTGAGCGGTTCAGTCCTGCCAGAACTTGGAGAACCGATCCGGTGCCAGTGCCGTGTACCTTGCCGTCGATTGCAGATTGCAATGCCCCAGATAGTGTGCCAGCGATCGAGTATCATGACCATCGTTGGCGAGCTTATAACCGGTCGAATGCCGCAGCATGTGCGGATGGACCGGAAATGGAAGCTTCGCGGCCCGGCCGGTACGCTGGACCATTCGCAAGAACCAAGCCGTGGTCGTTGGCGTTCCGGCTTCGGTAACGAACACATACGGGTTCTGTCCGTGCAAGGGCCGCAGCGCTCGCAGCTCGGGACCGTGCAAGGGATGAACGCTCTCAATGCCGCCTTTGGCTCGGTTCACATGCAGGCGGCCATGCCGAAGATCAATCTGCGACCAGCGAAGCGAGCATAGTTCAGCAGCGCGGAGGCCATGACGATACGCCAGTAAGATCGCAGCAGCATCCCTCGCGCCATTGCGGCCTCGCAGCAACAGTTGGCAAGACTGCTCCGCAAACCCCAATACTTCGTATCCAACTATGAGCGAGGGCAGAGGCGGATAGACGTGCTGGAATTGCTGCGGATTGTTGAGGCTTTGAAAGGCAATCCGCGTCGGGTGTTTGGCGGCATTCTTAGACGACGCACTGGTTGAGCAGCAAAACGAAGCCCCCCACGCTGCCAGCGTTTGATAGGAACAGCCCACAGTCCTTACGCGTTACCCAATAGATGGCGATGTAACTGTGCTGAAGAGCGCGAGGATGTTGCCAATGAGCATTCACAAAAACACTGGCTTGGGAGTAAGTCAACAGCCATGCGAGTGGAACATCGGGGTTCGGCAGCGAAATTCGGATGTAGATCGGTCGTTGGCTAGCTGACATATGAGACCCCTCCCCAAAGCTCACGGAACCAACCGGCAACGACAACTAAATCGGCGACCGAGAAGAACGCCGAGATCGGGATCGCCATGTGGATATCGGGTATGTTGCCCCAGCAGTAACAGGAACTAACCACACCTGTAGTAATTTGATCTTCGGCGGCCCTTGTTGAACCCCCTGGTTGAACTAGGGTTGCCGGGACCTCGGTAGATCAACCTCCGCCGGGGTCCTTTTTATTTGCAGGCTACCCCACATTTTCATCAGCTATATCGCTGGGCAAGTAGAGACCTTCTTGCTCTGTTCTTCCATGCTGGAAACATCCGTTCGAGACCATTTGAAGCGCGGATACCAGCAATTGCTCGAAAAAGGGCAATTGCCTTCGCGGGAAAAACTCAAGGACTATTACGCGACATTTCGAGGTCGCTTTGCGCCGGAAAAGCTCCTCCAACTGGATGGCGAGGAGTTGCTCAACACCATTCATGCACATGGAAATCGAGACAACCTGGTTTATTGGTTGGAATTTAAGAATGATGAAGAGTTTCCAAGCGGTCTTCAGTAGCATTGCGGGAGGTTCGGCGCTCAATTCTAGCATATCAACAATGTCCTTCATTTCCCAATGCCGATCGGCCACGCCAGCGGCCATTGCCGGTGTCACGTTGGGCACCATCAAACTGACACACTACAAATTCATTTCGCGTGTCTGCACGATGACCGGTCTCAGACGGCGTCGTATTGACAGGGTCGGCCTTCGTCATATGGACGCGGTCGAGCGGACTTGATAACTTGTTCCAGCGCAGGTGTACGTGCTGGTCGAGACGCCAGCGGGCAATTCCATAGTGCAATTGTACTTCAGAAATTCGCCTTTCCGTCACCCTACGGGGATAAGGACGAGACGACGTGCGTGTACACAAAAAAAGCCCCGGCACTGAGGCCGGGCTTCCCCGAGGTTCCCGCTGATCTCTCGACGCCGCTCCCAGACCTGTCAGATATTTAGCGATAGGTGGTAATTTGGTATTGACTTCTTTACGGCTTGCAGCCGCAAATCCAAGCCGTGAAGAACGGCAAGGTGTCGAAATACGCCCCTTTCTCAATGCCGGCGGCTGCAGCCTCGATCGCCTCGTCTGAAACCGTGTAGGTGAGGATATCTTCGTCGGCATCGAGGGTGTCAGTAGTGTTGATATCGTCCATGGTTTTCCTCTCAGCTAGGGCACATCACTGAGAATGTGGGGGGGCAGTTAACGAGAGTTTGGTGAAACTCTTCACTGTCCGCGGCATGGGAACTCCGACGTCGGATATGGAACCGCTACACTGGTGCACATCGGAGTGGTACCCCATCCACCCGCTGCAGCCTCGATCGCCTCGTCTGAAACCGTGTAGGTGAGGATGTCTTCGTCGGCCTCGAGGTGTCAGTAGTGTTGATATCGTCCATGGGTTTCCTCCTTTGCAGCAGAGAGGGTGCCAGTTTCCGTATTAGTGGCGCCCCTGGGGTCAGCAATACACGCAGGCTAAGTAGACAATACCACTCAGCGGAGCCGTGTTGATAAACACCCCCCCTCCAATGCCGGCTGCAGCCTCAATCGCCTCGTCTGAAACCGTGTAGGTGAGGATATCTTCGTCGGCCTCGACGGTGCCAGTAGTGGTGTTCGGAATCGTCCATGGCTTTCCTCCTTTGCACAGAGGGTGCCAGTCTCCGTTATTAGTGGCGCCCCAGGGGTCAGCAAATCCTGTATGGCATGGTGTCGACAGACATCCCCCTCCAATGCCCACTGCCTCGATTGCCTCGGGGATGCCCCAGATTTTGTTGAAGTAGGCGAAGCAGGCATCGCCCTGGATGATGCTATGCGGCATCAGCTTGCGGTTCAATCTTCTTCGTGACGACGTGCTTGGCCGCAAGAGCGACAAGCGCAGCCCTGAGGGTCGGAAGCTGCTTGTAGGCTTTCAAACGACGGAAGCCCTTTGCTGCCTCCATCATACCGGCGGCCGTCCAGCGCAGCGCCATCGCGGCATTTCGCCAGCGCTTCACGTTGCGACAGACGCGGCGCACGGTCCCCATCATGTTCTCGATCGAGTTGGTGCAGGCGAGCGAGCGCCGGAGCTGCGTCGGGAGCCCAAGGCGATTGACTGTCAGCATCTCATCGAGCCCTTCGAGAATGCTGGCAGCGACACCAGGCGCCTCCTGGTCGAGCCTGCGGGCGAGATTGCGCAACAGCCGCTCGGCTTTATCGGCATCGTCGAGCTCCCAGGCGTGCCGGAGCGCCCGGCGCACCGTTGCATGCAGCGGCTTCGGCAGCCGCTCGATCACGTTGCGGGCTTTATGAATCTGGCAGCGCTGGATCGGCGTGTGGGCGCCGAAGGTCCGACGGATGACTTTACTCAACGCCTTGGCGCCGTCGATGATGAACAGCCGGCAGACCTTCGGGTCGAGCCCGCGCTCGATCAGGTTGTCGATCAGCGCCTGCACGACAGCGGCGTTCTCGGTTGCCCCTTCGATCAAGCCGAGCGGATGCTTGTGACCGCTTCCATCGATACCCAGGGCTGCGACGAGCACCAGGTCGTTGCCGATATGCAGCCCATCGATCTGGATGACCAGGAGGTCCAGCTTGGACAGGTCAGACGCCATCCACTCGGCCAGCCGTTCGGCCGACAATGCTACGAACCGGCGCGAGGCCGCCGACTTCGAGGTGCCGTCCCCGACAAAAGCTGGCAAATCACCCTCAGGAAGCCGCACAGCACGCCTGAGCTTGCGCGTCGACACGTTGATCAGCATCAGGTTCATGGCCCAGCGACCAAGCCAGTCCTCGGCCTGCGCCGCCGTCCAGGTCGGTAGCGCAACCTCATGGCCGTCGTAGCTGCGGACCCGCGGGCGATGTACGGCAACCTTGCCGCCGTGGAAGCCGATCTTGCCACGGGTCCTGCCCCAGCGGTGGCCGACGCGACCTCCACCGCGGCTATGCGCCGCGCCGGCGAGCTGCTGCGCGTCCTCGCATAGCATTTGCTCGATGGCTCCGATCCCGGCCGTCAGACAGAAGCGCTCAAAGACCTGTCCACATCTTGCCAAGCCGTCTCAAGGCGGCACGCGAGCGATGAAGGCGTGGTAATACTCGTCATGGCGTTGCTCTCCTTTGCGGATTCGACACCCCGAGCCTAGCGGCTGGCGGGAGCCCCCTCCCTAATTCGACAGCGGCCGGCAATCCCTCCCTCGTCTGAAACTGTATAGGTGAAGATATCTTCGTCAGCCTCGACGGTGCCAGTAGTGTTGTTCCTCTCCTCTGCTAAGTAAGATATGACAATGCATCACGAAATTCTTTTCATGTAAAGCCTCACTTCCCCCCAAAAAATCAAGGAGAAAAATGCCGATAATGGAGGTTTGCTTTACAAAACCGTTGAGTGGTCCCCGTTGTTGCAGATTTTTGCGTCGATGGTGATCGATGCGCGCACGGCAAGCACAGCGGCGGCCTGAACCAGTCGAGCACAACGGCCAGATAGACGAAGCCGCGTGCCATCGGGATGTAGGTGATGTCCAATTTAATTACGCCCACACCGTGGTTCGCCCACACCTTCGCTGCGATGGTCGCTTGGCAGGCGAATGGCGTGAGCACGGTTAGCGACGCGTTGCTGTTCAAGTGCGCATGTCGTGTCTGATGACCGTCACGATGTTGGTCAACGGTCGCTGGCCGGCTCCGCAAGCAGACGCCCGACATCGAAGATTGCATCGCGCAGCGCTCCCGACGCTAGCCCGCGGAACTCAGGATCGCCGGAAAATATCCTTGAGCGTGTTGGAGAACCAATCCGACGCGCTGCTTGCGGGGCGGCGTCGCGCGAGATGCTCAACCACGACGAGACGTTTGACTTCGCCACGCAAAAACAAGTCGAGGAATGCCGGGTAGTCGCTGAATGACACGCACCCGTTCTGATTGGCCGTTGGCACCGAGCAAGTAGGAATGGGCTAGTATCCCGCTGCGGCCGTGCATCTTGGCGTCATCGGTCGGGATGAGGCGAATGGCACGAACGCCATGGAACAGCGACTTCGCGCAACTTCAGTTCATACACGTTGGGGGGCGTAGGCCCGGTCATTCTTGCGTGCGCGTGGCGTGGATCGTCCATGTGGCTGCCGAGGCCCGAATGCGCTCCAGCCGCCGCCCGTTTGGCAGATACACCGTACGGGACGTGATGTCGTAGATCGCGGTATGGCGGGTGTCGACATCGGCGAGTGGGTTCGAATCCCTCGGCTTAAGGCCTTTCAAGCCTGAACCCGTCACCGCTGAAATCCTTCACCGCGTCGGTCGGCGCATAGGCGAGGGGAAGTGCAGTATCGGACACGCTGGCCAGCTGGAACTTGGTCTCCGGTGCTTGTTTCCTGACGGAGCGCGCAGCCGCTGCCACGGCAACGCGAGGGGCTGTTGCACCTAGCGGAGCCGGGGCGAATTGAACCGTGACGGTCGGGGCCAAGCCTTGGTCGCTGAAACGCTCATTGAAGGACGCCGAGGTCTGCGAAAGCTGCATGGAGCGACCGGGCACACTGGGTGGGTCGAACGAGAAACGCTCAGAGAACGACGAGTGCCCCGACGGCGGTTCTGTCTGACTGCGTGCCCCGTTGAACGCCAATGCCAAATCGCCGCCAGGCAATCCGGTACTCGCCGGACCAGCGTCGAGCGTCAACGACATATAAGAGAGGAAGCCAGTCGCGAACGCCGCCAGTCCTGCGGCGATCGAGCCTATACCGACCCGAGCCAAGCGTCCCCCCGTCGTAACATCGACGGCGGGCGGGGTTCCTTCCCGGCACGCCGCCTCCCCAAAGCGTCAGTCAATCAACCGGGCGAATGCGGCAAAGTTGGACCGCTCGTGCGACTGAAGATGGGAGGCTCGTGCCCTTCCACCTCGACCACCGCCTGTTGGGCGTTTCGCCTGGGGCGGTAAGCGTACTGCTCTGGTGGAAGGCCGGCCTCGAAGATCGGTTCCAGCACCAGCATCGCTGCTGTCATGCAGACCCGATCCCGCAAGGTCGAGATGCCCAGCGGCCTGAGCTTGCCGTTGGTCTTCGGTATGAACACTCTTCTGATGGGAGCTGGTCGGTAAGTCTCCTGCCTGATAGCAAGCGCCAGTTCGCCGAGCCCGCTGCACCCCATACGCCTCGATGTCCGCGAAGGATAGGACAGACTTTCTGACCTTTCCGAAAATCATATTCGCGCTGTTACTGCCCGAATTTTCCCTGATCTCCGCCGCAATTGCGACCTTGCCTGCTGCCAGACTAAACCCGGTCTAAAAGTGGGGTAGGGGGAGAGAAATCATGCTGCTTGTGTCTGGGCTGATAGTCGCCAGCATAATGGTGTACGGAGCGACATTTCCCCGCGCGCTTTAAATGGGCGCCCGACAATTTCCCACAATGCGCCGTGCCGTGCTCATTCAGCGCCAAGGGGACATGATGCCCCCAACTTACCACGATAACCTCAAGTAGTTCCCAACATGAAACCCCTGGGGGATCCCAAATTGCTATAAAAAACGAAGCATTAACAATTGCGTCGCAGAGTTGTCGCAACATCGTGTTTCGTTTTTACTCGGTGGGGGGAATCTGATGATCACGAGCAGCAGATATCTAATGACTGGGAGTCCCACCCGCTGTGCGTTCTGCAATGAGCCGTTTCGTCTCCAGGATGGGTACCTCAGAATCTTGGCGGACATTCGACGGCCATCACTTCTGTTCGGAGTTTTGCGCCGACGATGCAGAGGAAGCACAGTTTCGAAAGCGCCATGCCTCCACGCACTCGGTTGTCTCGGTGATAACCAGTTCGACCCGACTCTAGTATGCCGGCCACGCGCAGTGACCAACAGCCACGGCAATCGCCGCGCCGGCGTTCTTTCGTCGCCGAGATTACCTCTCGGTCGCGGGCGAACAGCATCGGCGGAGCATTGAGAGCGATCAGACCCGGTATCGCTGCGGGCTGTGACGTCCGTGAATCCTGCAGATCCAGAAACGACGTTTTCGATGTATGAGTGACCCGACGCAACTAATTGGTCTCGCCCGCGTCGCCTGGACGCTCCTCCCACCCCCAAAAACCGGGGGGTGAGATGAATATGAACGCACTGGGCGTTCTGTCTGGCGTCGTGCTGCTCGCCTTGGTCTACGGGGGCCTTCATGGCCTCTTAGTTGTGACGGCCCTTACCGTGGCTTGGTGGGTCGTGCGGTCAACCCGCATTGGCGCGGCAGCGTATCGTAAGAAGCGCGCACAGGAGGAACAGGACGCCGAACGTCGGAAGCAAGCAGAACAACAGCGAGAAGCCGAGCGACGACGGGATGAAGCGCAGCAGCGCGAGGCCCAGAGAAAGGTCGAACAAGAACAGCAGGCTAAAGAACGGTGGCGGCAAGCCGAGCAGGAGCGCGAGGCTGAGAGACAGCGGCAACGGCAACGTGAGCGGGCCTCGAAGCAATCCGAAGACGATGATTGGTGGAGCGTTCTCGAGGTCGCGCCCGATGCCAGCGCGGATGAAATTCGTTTTGCCTACCGCCGTAAGATACAGCGATGCCATCCTGATCGGGTGGCAGGGCTTGCCCCGGAGTTCCTAGAGGTGGCGGAGAGACAAACGCGGACGCTGAACGCCGCATATGCCGATGCGAACCGGGCGCGTCGGGGATGCAACGCGCGGTGACACTACCAAAAAAAACCCGCCTTGCGGGGACACCGCGGCGGGGTTTCGACATTCGGTCCCCACTCTTGGAGGGGGATTCAGGGTCAGCTCCCCTCCGCCGAATGTCACTCTCAATCTTCGCGCAAGGAAAGAAGGCCCGTCTGTCGCCTGTCCGACCCAATTGTGGGCCAAAATCCTAGACGGCTTCGACCTTCCGTCACCCTCACGAGGTGGCCCGCTTCCGGGCGGCCCGCTTCGGACAGTTGCCGCTTAAGCAGTGCCTTCCATTTCATCATGTTGGCTTTGCGCTGATGAGCTTGCGGACGTGGTAGCGCCCCCGGCGGGTGCACTTTGTGCATTCAACGCGCAGCACGTGGAGCTTGCCCTCGATATCGCCGAATACGAGATAGTTCCTGGCCATGGGGGAAATCGGCGCGGGCCGCTTTACCCAATTTGCGGGTCCCAAAACCGTACATGAACCTCTCGATTCATACGGCTCCCGATGTTCGGCCGTTGCCATGACACAGCTGCCAATGAGCGAACAGAGTTGGATTTGCACGGCGAAGCCACGCAAACCAGTCTCGCGCCCCTTTGGTCTTGTGACGCAACCGCTTGAACTTCCGGCGCGCCCAGCGAATGACATAGACATCGATCCTCTTGAGGGTCGAGCGCAACTGCGTGCGATAGAACTGGCCGTAGTAGTTGATCCAACCTTCGATGTACGGCTTGTACGTCTTGGCCAAATCTTGCAGGGATTTGTCGCTGTGATGGTGAAGAGCCCAGCGCCGGATGGCCCGGCTTATGGACGTGAGCGCTTTCGGGCTAGTCGCGGGCAGAAAGCAAGCGAACGGACGGCCCCTCTCCCCAGCGCTTTCCTTGCTCGGAACATGAATCCGAGGAAGGCAAATGACTGGTTCAGAAAGTCGCCACGCCGGTTTGCATCCTTACAATAGACGATCTTCGTCTTCTGCGGATGCAGCACCAACTTGCAAGCCGCAAAGCGGTCAGCAAGCGCGCCCCATAGTGCCCGCGCCTCCTCGGCCCAGGCCCGTCGGCTTCTTGCGCTGGTGGCGATCTATGACGGTGCGGCGCGCACCGAGGCGCGAAAATCGGCGGCGTCGGGCGTCAGGTTACAACGAGTGCGGCCCTGAGGGTCTCCTGAACGGCAAGTCGCCCGGGGCAGCCGTCCAAGCTCAACGATGTCAAGGCCAGGCCATCGCCCGCATCATCGAGAGGGCCCGAATTGGCATTACTTGTGTCTGCAATAAAATGACCCACTAGAACTAGTAGGGTTTATTTTTGCGTCTTTTGTTCTCTCTTCGTTCCTGGTACAACGAGACCCTCAATAAAACCTGGTGAAAGGCAAGTACAATGAGCGAACAGACAGTGGAAAATCACCCCGAAGCCGGTGCGGGCACTCCGAATGGAGTGCCCGCTGAAATCGACGCCCACAAGCAGCGAGGCCGGCCCTTTGGGCCTGGGCGCAGCGGCAATCCGAACGGGCGGCCGAAAGGGTCGCGCAATCGGGTTACGCAGGCGATTGAGGCATTGATCGACGGGAAGGCGGAAGCGATCGTCGCCAAAGCAGTGGAAATCGCACTCGAGGGCGATACCAATATGCTGCGCGCCCTGCTGGCGACGTTTGTGCCGCGCCGCCGCGATAGAACCGTCGAATTCGACTTGCCAGATATCCACACTCCTGCGGACGCGCTCGCGGCGTCATCGGCGGTGATCGCTGCTTGCAGCCGCGGTGAGCTGGCACCCGCCGAGGCGAGCGAGATCATGGGATTGATCTCAACGCATGTGCGGACGTTAGAAGTGGTCGAGCTCGAAACGCGACTGGCTGCGGTCGAGAAGGCACAGAAACAATGAGCCCGCGATCCCTTCGCATCCGCATAGAGCGTCTCGAAGCAACGATCCCGATGGACGAGGAAAGTAGAGCGCGCGCACGATTCAACCATTTGGACGCGATTGTCCGCCGCGGCCACATGGATACGCTCACGGATGCTGAGAAGAAAGAGTATCCTCACCTTCGACAAACTCTGGTCGCGTGGTTGCCGCCAGCGACAAACGACGAAGAGCGCGCAAGAAGGGCGCGCTGGAATGAGTTGCTGGAGAGAAGCAGGAATGAGCTGGACCGGGGAATAACGACATCGGAGAATACACTCACTGCAGCAGAAAAGGCCGAGTTCAAGGAGCTTACATATCAGTACCATTTCTGCGGTCCCTACATAAAAGCATGGCGAGAGCGCGAGGCCTCACGCATTGCGCGCGAGAAATTGCGGGTCGAGGAAGACAAACGCATGAGAGAGGCACAGTTGCGACGAGCGAAACACAACGCCCCCGTTGCAGCGATCTCCGCAGGCAAATCTTCCCAAACAGACGATGAGACGTGGGCCCGAGCGGAACAAACCGCGAGGTCGCGCCAGCGGCTGCAACAGAGCAATGCGCCCACACCTCCTGTCCAAGTTGAGCCCAAAGACCCAAATTGGGAATCCATCGACTGTGATTATGATCCCATAGATTTGTGAGTGAATTCGGCGGGGCTCCCGACAATCGATCGTTAGTGAATGCCGGTCATTCCGGGCTTCGGCGTTGCTGGAGATCAATCATTAAGAGCTGCATAAAAATGGGCTATTTAAGAATCTCGTGAGAACGATTTGCAGAACGTTTTTCTGTCAACCGACCGAAAATTGTTCGGTGAACCTGTCGGCCTACTCAAGGCATGGGCGATAGAAGTAGGAGTCCTCTGGACGGCATTCTATGGCTGATATCTCTCATCGGCGCCGCAAATTGGAGTGTACTGGCACACTTCCTAACTGGTCTGTCGAACCCCTAGGGCATGTACTCATAAAAAGCCCGGCGCTGAGGCCGGGCTTAACCCGAGGTTTCCGCAGGCGCGTGATGAACGCTGACGAGAGCTGCCGCCAAATCATAGCAGCCACCAAATTGCTGTGCGCCCGTTAGCGAACTCTTGTTCGGGTATGTTGACGCAGGAACGGCGTGGTGTGACGGTCATCGAGGGCAAGTGACGATTAACAGTGTATCGCGGCACATAGGCGCTCTGATTGTGTCGCCCATTCTCTCAATGCCCGCCGCAGCCTCGATCGCCTCGTCTGAAAACGTGTACGTGAGCGTAGCTTCGTCGGCATCGAGGGTGTCAGTAGTGTTGATATCGTCCATGGTTTTCCTCTCAGCTAGGGCACATCACTGAGAATGTGGGGTGCAGTTCTCCGTCATTAAGTTGATACCCAGTCGTTGATCGCGTGATCAGCACGCTAGCTGCTGTAGGTTGCTACTACCGGCATGGGAACTCCGACGTCGGACATGGAACCGCTACACTGGTGCACATCGGAGTGGTACCCCATTCACCCGCTGCAGCCTCGATCGCTTCGTCTGAAACCGTGTAGGTGAGGATATCTTCGTCGGCCTCGAGGGTGCCAGGAGTAGTGTTGAGATCGTCCATGGGTTTCCCTCATACAATCCTTTGACAGGCAATCCACTATACGTCCGCCTTGCCCCTAAATCTAGGCGCAACGTGATGACCGTTCTGTAGGGCCCTTTATCACACCCGCCGCTAAAGGAGTAAGCAATGCGTCCGAAGCGCGGCGGGGTAATAAGTTAATTGCAATTCGTATTGTGTAGCAGTTGGGACACACTCGGACTTTTCTTCCAACCCAACCGCCTGGCGTCAAATCTCTACCACCCCAATGTCTATCTCTAAGCGTAAGGTTTGTCGCAGCAGCTTTTCGGGGGGAGGAGGCCTGACACCCTTTGAGGGGAGCTGCTGGCCCCGGAGTGACGCCGGGGCCTTTGATTTTTCTGGATCGGCTAGGTCATAAAGCGCGGCGGCAAATGTGCCCGCTCTACGTATCGGGGCTGATCGGCCCTGGCGATCGCAAAAGCATTCAGCCGATGGCGGAGCGGCTTTCACTTGGCGAATATGATCAATTGCACCACTTCATTGCCGCTGGGGTCTGGGATGCGGCGCCGGTGGAGACAGAACCTGTTGTTCAAGCGGATAGGCTTATCGGCGGCAGCGATGCCGTGCTGGTGATCGACGACACCGCGGCCACCAGTTGGCTCGCCTGATTGCGAAGAGCCGCCACGGATACCCTTAGCCCCTACAAAAGTGCAAGATGACTGGGTAGCAGCTCGGCCGATTCACAAAAAATGACTCACTATGAGCCTCGCCGAGAATCGCCCAGCAACAACCGAGCCGGCCGCGAGATTTGGATGGGCGGCGAGCCTGTTGAGGCCGATCCTTGCTTTTCGGCTGCGGTATCTGCCGCTATTGATGGTCTACTTTGCCTATGGCGCCTTGGGCATTATCGACGTGGCGCGCGACATGTGGATCAAGGAGAGCTTGAGCCTTACTGCGGCCGAGCTGGCGGGCATCGGCGTCTGGCTGACCCTGCCGTGGACCATCAAGATGGTGTTCGGTGAGCTGGTCGACACGGTTCCCATTTTCGGCTCGCAACGCAAGGCGTACATCCTGATCGGAGCGACGTTCATTGCCGGCGGACTGGTCGTGCTCGCCGGATCAGCTGGCCGCTGGATCGCGTTCGCTTCTCCCGATGGGCTCTATATCCTCGGCGCCATGCTGATGGTCATCGGCACCGTAATCCAGGATGTGGTGGCCGATGCGATGTCGACGGAAATCGTACCGCGGTTTGACGACGCCGGAAGGCTGCGGCCCAAGGAGGAGCTTCGCGCCGAGCTCGGTATGGTCCAGGTGCTCGGCCGGCTTGCTTTGTCCTTCGGGATTCTCGCGGTGGCGGGGGCCTCCGGCTGGCTCGCAAGCTTCCTCGCGCGCGAAACGGTGTTTCTCTTGGGCCTCGTCATGCCGGTCATTTCAGTGACCGGCGTGCTCCTGATCAGGTCTGAAACGGCTGAACGGCGGCCGATCGACTGGCGCATTCTCGGAGGAGGTTTGGCCTTCGGCTGCGCCGTTCTCGCGCTCGCATTCTCCGAAATTCCTTTCGGCCAGGAGTTCATCTTTGTTATCTCCATGGCGGTGATCTGCCCCATGCTGGTGTTTGTCACGCGCGACCTCGACCGCAAAACGCGTCGCGCCATCATGTTCACCAGCATCGTCATCTTCGCCTTCGGGGCGACGCCCGCCGTTGGCGACGGCTATTTCTGGTGGACGCTCGACCTCCTCAAATTCGACGAAGCGTTCTATGGTGCCCTGCGCCAGACCTCAGCGGTCCTGGGATTCGGCGCGCTGTGGGTGTTCGGCAGGCAGTTAACCGAATATTCCGTCAATGGGGTTCTGCTCTGGCTCGCGCTGGCGGGCGCATTCCTCTCGCTCCCGAATATTGGATTGGCCTATGGCCTGCATCATTGGACGCAGGAGAATTTCGGTTTCGGTGCGCGGGCGATCGCTGTGATCGATACCGCGGCTTCATCGCCATTTGCACAGCTGAGCATGATCCCGCTGCTCACATTGATTGCGTTTTATGCTCCGCCTGGTCACCGCGCCACTTGGTTTGCGTTGATGGCTTCCCTCATGAATCTGGCGCTGGTGGCGAGACAGCTGCAGACCAAGTACCTCAACCAGCTGTTTGTCATCTCGCGCGGCGAGTATGGCGAGCTAGGCTTGCTACTGATCACGGTAGCGATGCTTGGGCTCATCGTGCCGGTCGGCGCAATCATCCTGTTCGGCCGGCGCATCTAATCACGAGCCTTGGCAACTTGCAAACCGAGCCATCGATCGCGCCTGCGTCGATTTACGGCATTGAGATTGCATCACGGAGACGCCGTTGCCGACAGCCATGCGGGCTCGCAATCGAACGGGGGCTGCGCCGCCTTCCGGTGTGGCACTTCGCTACAGGCGCCAGCGCGTTGAAATTTGCGCCACGCCGGCGAAGAACTTCGCCCTCGCGTTCGTAAGCGGCCCCGTCAGCCGCTTTGAGCGGCTCGCAACCTATAAGCCCCCGGCTTTGCCGGGGGATATTTACTTCAAGTTGGTCGAACCCGGTTGGTCATCGCTGACTACGCCTTGGGCCTTCCCGTGGCGCATACGCTTTCCTTGTGTACATGCTGTCGCCAATACCCTGGCGCAGCGGCTGAGCGTATTGCTTTGCTCACTTTGCCATGTGCTCTATCCTGACGAAGAGGCGTTCCGGTTGGCAGCAGTTTGCTCTCGCATTTGCAGCAAGTCCAGTATAACGTCAAACTGTGTTTCGTCGATGACCCGACGGTGTCGACCGCCGGATATGTCAAACTTTTGCTGCCTTCCCTAATGAGGAGCAATCGATGATAGCCCACGGTAATCCCGAAGATCTGAACCAGCCGGGACACCGAACGGCGAGAGCGGCGCCGCAAGCGGAGCAGAACAAACGCGGTCCGCGTGGCGATCATGTTGCGCTCTTTCTCCGCAAGCGCAGCGAACAGGTGCAACGTGACGCCCTTCAGCGTGCCAAGGCTCGTTGGTGTGAAGCTAGGTGCTCCCAAGCTCGCTGAAGCCCGCAAGGCCGCTGTAGAGCGCAACGTGGCCAACGCGGACCACCATGCTGCGAACGTGCTCCCCGTCATCCGTGAGATACAGCGTTCGGGCGCCTCGCTGCATCAGATTGCGCATGCTCTTAAACGCTCGCGGCATAGGCACGCCGCGCGGCGGGCGGTGGTACCAAGTCCGTCAGCAACGTGCTTGCGCGCGCTTAGGGACTCTTGGCCGTCATGTCCGCCTGAACTGACCTGGCCCCAAAGCCAACGCTTTCAGCAGAGCTTCTGAGACGCGCCCTAGGTCCTCGAAGTCCGCGCCGCTGGCTAATCCCGCGGTCGTCAGGATTTCCATAGCCCTCAACGGGTCGGGTTCTGCCACTACATAGACGACGGCACCGGGATCGCCCCGGAAACTCTTGACCCGAGTTAATCGCCCGAAGCTCACGGCGAGTGCCCCCAGCAAAGCTGTGAGGCCAATCATTCCACCTATCAGGAACAAATCAAACCTGTCAGCGCCGCTTCAGCGATCAATCCAATGATGGGCGACCCCAAATTGGGTCCCCCTTCTTGGCGTTGATTTCGGACGAACACCCCTGCCCCCGACTTTCAAAAAAGAGATAAACCCCGCTCGTGTCTATTTGATTTTGCCGTGCTGAGTGTCGTTCAGATGGTTGCCTCACTGCTGCGAGCTATTCGCTGTGGCGTTGACAGCACAAGATTGTCTATACTGCCAACGACGGGTGGGCGCTCGATAGGTAATTGTTAGTTGGAGTGCGTGCGATGCGTTGTATGGCGTGCGGCGGTGAAATGATCCTGATGAACGCGGTCCCGGACGATACCATGGAAGTCCCTGGCTTCGAGCACCATACCTTCACGTGTTCGGAATGCCAGGACACAGAGCGGCGCTTGGTGTTCACGAAACATAGTCGCGAGGGCGACACTGAACCTACGCCTGTGCAGGCCGCACCACCCATCGCGCCTGCTTCAACAGTGCAGGATGAGCACGTTGCTCCTTCAGGTGTCCTGAGCCGCGTAGTTGCAAAGATACGCGGCCACTAGGGCAACGTTCAGCACTAAATGATGCGCTAAAGCGCGAACCACGCCGTTCGCGCATGAGCCTTCCTTTCGCCACTCGATTTGGACGAATGCCATCCCGCTTGACTTCAAAAAAGCCGGTAAAGACCGGTGTCGTTGTTTCACGTTTTCGTCCCCGCAGTGACGACCCCGATACCGTCCCCGCCCAGCCTCTAGCGACGCGCGCGTTCACTGCTCAATGTCTCGGACGATGCCGAAGGCGGAGGAACCGAATGGAATTTGTCCCAGTCGCGTTTGAACTGTGCACGTCGCTCGGTCTCGCGCGCGGCCTCCCTCGCGGCCGCTGCCCGCTCCTCGAAGCTGCGGAGCTTCTCGAGCGCTTTCGCCCAAGCATTCGTCTGAAGCATAGCGGTGGACGGTTTTGGATGGGCCGGTTCCACCGGCACTGTTTGGGTCGGCTCCGCCGGCACTGTTTGGGTCAGCTCCACTGGCACTGTTTGGGTCGGCTCCACCGGCACCGATGGGGTCGGTGTCCCCTCGCGAGTGAATGTCGTCCGCTGTTCGACTGTCGAGCAGCCCGAACACCGCCACGTATGATGCTCGTAACCAGGAACAAACATCGTGGTGTCCTGGACCACCTGAACCAAGCTCATCTCTGCGCCGCACGCCAAGCACAACATTGCACAACTACCCACCTCAACGAGAAGATTAGTGGCCGCGTATTCGCGCTACCAGGCGCCTGAAGCGACCTGGAGCCGCCGTGCGCTCATCCTGCGCTGTTGATGCAGGCAAAATGCTTGACGCCGCAGGCATAGGCATAGCCTCGGCGTCATCCTCACGACCGTATCTCATAAAGAGTATTCGATGCTCTGTGACATGGCATGCCGAGCAAATAAAGTTATGGCGCTCGAAGCCACGGACAGCCATCGCGTCGTCCGGGACCACGTTCGTGAGGATCAACTCAGCGCCGCACGCCGTACAACGCATCGCTCGCACGCCTACCGAAATCCACCCGTTGTTGGCAAGTATAGACCTGGGTCACGCTGTGCTGCGGTAATGCGTTACGGTGTGGATAACGCTGCTGCGGGTTGCGGGCGCACCCGTGTGGGCTCAATGGAGCCAAAGCCTCTTAAGGCGCCCGGCATCCCAACGCGCGCGGAGCATCTTGGCAGCTATAACGGGTTCAGCACGTGCTCGTGTTCTGGATTAAGTCGCGGGGGTCAGGGTTGCGTTAGTCCGAGTGCTCCCCAAATAGGGCACGTTTGCCACGGCAAGTTCGTCAGCAGCGGCCCTGCTGAGTGTCGGTTGTTCAGATGCCTGGCCTGAGGGAGGAGCGCCCGATGCCGATTTACAGCATGCTCACCAAGGGCGCGTTCGACCCGGACGCTGTGAAGGCTCTCACGACAGCGTATGAAGATGTCCTGGCTGCTTTGGGCCTTGAGAGGCGGACCGACCCTCTCACGCAGACCGTTGCAAGGAAGATCATCGAGCACGCGCAAAGCGGAGAGCGTGATCCTATCCGGCTTCGTGAGATTGTATTGAAGGAGTTGGCGCCCACAGATCGGCCACCAGGAGGCCGGAGCCGCTGAGCGTCAGTAACTGCGACATCATCGGGTGCGGGATGGAACGAAGCCTCGCCACGACCGTTGTGGGTCAGGTGAGGGAGCGTACTTGATCAACACAGCCGCCGAAGCCGACATGCCTTCCAGGAGGCTGAGAGTTCTTCTCGCCGAGGACGAGGTCCTCCTGCGGCTTATGGTCACCGACGTGCTCCGCCAGAACGACTTCCAAGTGTTGGAGGCCAGAGATGCCGCAGAAGCCATCTCCATCTTGAGAACCACGCCGGTCGATGTAGTCATTACCGACCTGCACATGAGGGGTGTCGGAGATGGAATGGAGGTCGCGAGCCACGTTCGTGCGCACTGCCCCGGCGTGTCGCTGCTCCTCGCCACTGCGAACCCGCCTGCTATAACCCCCGAGCATTCTCCGTTTGACGCGTTCTTCATCAAACCCTATGAGCCCGTGGACATCGTAATGTGGATCAGGCGCCACCACGCGACAGCCAGCCGCCACGAAGACAGTAGGTTGGCGTGAACTCGCTTTCCGACAACCGCAAGCCCGTGGCGGTCGAGACCGTCCTCGTCCTCGACAGTGATGTCCTCGTCCGCATGCCAATCGCGCGATACCTTCGAGATTGCGGCTATCGCGTACTTGAGGCGGCGAATGTCGATGAGGCGATGACAGTATTGCAGAAGGACGACATCCAAGTCGATGTGGTCTTGAGCGACGTTGAGATGCCTGGGTCAATGAACGGCTTCGCCTTCGCGCAGTGGGCTCGTTCAGCGCGCCCGGGATTGCAAATCGTCCTTTCAGGCACCCCACGTCGCACGGCCGATGCTGCGGCTGAGCTGTGCGAGCACGGCCCGATGCTCATGAAGCCCTACGACCACAAGATTGTGCTGGAGCACATCAAGCGCCTTCTGGCCGCTCGGGCGCGGCAGGGCGGGAGCTGACGCCGGCATCTCCAACATACTTACTCGACACTGCGACGTCAGTCCTCGTCATCTATACTGCCAACGACGGGTGGGCCGCTCCATAAGTGATTGTAATCGGAGTGCAGCGATGCGTTGTATGGCGTGCGGCGGTGAAATGATCCTGATGAACGTGGTCCAGGACGATACGATGGTTGTCCCTGGCTTCGAGCACCATACCTTCGTGTGTTCGGAATGCCAGGACGTAGAACGGCGCTTGAAGCCGACCCGAGCAGTGCCTATCGAACCGACCCAAACAGTGCCGGTGGAACTGACCCAAACAGTGCCGCTCGAACCAACCCAAACCGTGCCGTCGGAGCCGACCCAAGCGGTGCCACTCGAACCGATCCGAACAGTGCCTGTCGAACCATCCCAAGCAGTGCCTGTCGAACCGACCCAAACAGTGCCGGTGGAACTGACCCCAACAGTGCCGCTCGAACCAACCCAAACCGTGCCGGGGGAACTGACCCAAACAGTGCCACTCGACCCGACACATCCAGAACCGTCCGCCGCTACGCCTCAGAATGCTTGGGCGAAAGCGCTGGAAAAAGCGCTGGAAAAGGCCCGCAGTCTCAAGGAGCGGGCAACCGCCGTGATAGAGACCGCGCAGCGACATGCACAGTTCAATCGCGACTGGGATAGTTTCCGTTCGGTACCTCCGCCTTCGGCATCGTCCGAGACATCGAGTAGTCATGCGAAGCCTGACGAACCCGTGCAGTCTCCTACGGAGCCTATCGCCTCTCCAACGCCAACAGCACACCACGAGCCCATCGCCCCTGCGAGCAAAGGCTGAACGCGCGCGGCGGCTCCGGTGAGCTTCGCGAAGGCTGGGATAGCTGGTGCCCGTGCGGCCCCATCTGGGCATGGTTGCTGCCGGCTGGCGTGCTACCCTGGCTCTTGAGCCGGCCAACCTTCCGGTCCAGGCGCCAACCAATTACGAGTGGGTGTTCAACCTCAAGACCGCCAAGGCGCTCGGCCTCGCGGTGCCAGACAAGCTGCTGGTCGCCGCCGACGAGGTGATCGAATAAATCATCGCATGTGCTGCGGGGATACGTTTGCGCATGGCCCACAGTGTCCCTATGGGCCCTGCCAATCCCTGCCGCGTCCTGCCGATCCCCATTGCTCCCATAGCATCCCCACGCTGCGGCGGTTATCGTAACCGTAGAAGGTCCTGTGGTTGCAATCGCGCGCCTTGGGGTCGGCAGCAACTCATGGAGCGGTGCCGGTCGGCGGCGGCGTGCCAGTTGGCACCGCCCTGAATGGTGCGCCCCTTTGAAGCAGAGTTGGATGGCTTGACCAACGGTTGCTCGCGCGGACCAATGTCCGCAGCTGGCGGAAGCTGACATGGCTAGCGGGTGAGGCGGGGCGGGTTATGCCGAGTAGGCCCGGGGAATTTCACCCCGAGCCTCTCAGTCGGGTAGAGTCGAGGCGCGGATCGGGCTTCGAATGATGCCGACGTTTCCTCGACCCTCCCTATCATTCCGTACGGCGGGTTTTCCCCGATACGGCTGGAAGGCTGGCATGTAGGGCAGCACCTTCCCACGCATTGGCCGGCTTAAGCTGCTCCCGGCATACACCGACTGATGTGTGGTTTGTGTCCGCCTGTCGCGCACGTCGTAATGGCCTCAGTGATCCCGCACGGTGTCGGGCCGAGCGCTCGATCGTGCGCCACCTTGGAGGTTGGGTCGACCTCCACGGCCGGCGGCAGCTTTTGTGGATTGCGGTGACCAAAAATCCGACGGTTTATTTGCGATCGGGCAATTCCACGCCGGTGAGGAGATAGGGCATCTCTTCAGAAAAGAAGTCCGGATGGATCGCGGTGAACACCGCGTCCGGAGTGCCGTTGGCAAGTTTAATGTCGCCGGGTGTGACCTCGACCTTATGCGACTCGTAACGATAGGTGCCGGGCTCCGCCGGTGAACCCAGATCGCCCCAACGAACTTTGAGCTGCGTCATGTCAGATTGATTTCTGATGTTCGAGTAGAGTTTGTATTGTAGCGGCGTGTAGATCACGCCGGTTCTTTTGGTCGAATTCGTGGCCGATTTTTCCCGGTCTATGTTTTCGCAGGATCAACGAATGTGACCAACGCCAATCTTGTACGGCCCCCACAATGTGGACCCCAAGCGTCGGTTCTTAGTAGTCAGGATTACCATCCGAGCCAGTGTCGGGACATTTGTAAGTCAGCTTCGGGAACCCACCGGTCCGGCTGTCTGCAGGTGATCTTGGCTGAGGTCGGTACCTCTCTACCTCCATCGGAGAGCAAAAGAAATCGCCTACCATTGACATGCCGCTGATGTGCAGAGGATCATCTTACCGCGGCTCGAAGCACGGTCATCGCTGCGGGCTGACCGTCTGGTTTCGCGACCGGACAGGTCGCATGGATCACGTTCAATTTTTGGGATACTTGGTTCCGGCTTGTTCGTATGTCGACGTCCGACGCAGCACGCGAGAGAAGAGACTCGCAAACGCCTTTAGAGCCGATTTTAGCTGCGCTTGAGCACATAGAGGCACAGGGAAGCTTGCTGTTGTTTGCTCCTGATCATGCGCGGCGGGCGCGATTGATGAAGCTGATGACCGAGATTGAGCTCGTAGCGTGGAATGCAGTGGCCAAGAAGTATGAACTGACACCGTTTGGGTGCCAATGCCTTGCAGCACGTAGCGGGACCACTGATTTGCACTTTACTCGATGATTTAGGGCGTCCACGGTTCTTTGCTTTCGCCTTGTGGCAGATTGGGGATCATTCTGCGAAACCTTGGTTAAACGTCCTCCCTAGCGCTCAATAGTCGTAGCCCTTGTTGATTAGCTCATCGAGGGCGCACGGCGCGTAATTGGCGTGGCCCGGAACTTGGCACACCGCCGTCTTGAGGCGGGCGGTCTCGAGGGCAAGCTCGTCCTACGCCCGGACCTCCCGTCGCGACGCGACCGCGTGCCGCCTCAGCGCGAGCCGCGCCCACTTCCGTTCAGGGTACGCCCGCTACCTTGCTCTGAGTGTTGGTTCGTGAATTCCGCGCTTCATTGGATGTGCGACATTGCTCACCGCATCAAGACAAGGCAGCTCATCGGCACAGCGGTCTTCCCGAACCGGGAGATGTGTCGTTTAAGACGGCAAACGAAGCGGATGCCTCTCGAGCAGTTCGCGCGATCGGATCGCAATTACAAGAAATAGAGAAAACGTTTTGAGCACATCAGGCTACCTCCATTCACTACTGAAACACCAAACACAGTCATTGATCAAGACGCACGCCTTCACATGAGCACGCCGAAGCAACAATCCTGTCTACATTCGAGCACATACTTCTAAGTCGGCGAACCTTTCAGCAAGACTTGATAACTTTTCAGGGGGCGATTATGGGGCGAGTTCAATCAAAACGGCGGAAGGTATTGATTGTTGAAGACGACGCTGAAATCCGCCTGCTCATGAAAATGGTGCTTGAGAACAGCGAATTCGACATAATCGAATGCCAAAGCGCAGAAATGGCGCTTGCAAAGAATTTTTGGTCAACAGTGCAAAAAGACTTTTGCAACAAAATCTGCCAGGACCGGACTCAACGCAGCAAAGAGTATCTCCACGCTGGGGGTTGAGAGGTCGAGCGGCGGCCTATCCAACCACCAATGTTGCTATGGCCGAAGCCTCTCGATCTCTGCCTTGAGCGCAGCTTCGATGGTCCGATACGACGCCTCAAGGGCGATCACGCGCGGCCCGGCATCGGCGATACAGCCCACCTGGCCAACGCGCTCGATCTCCGCACATTGCTCCGAGAGTTCGCGAGCGCCCAGGATTGAGCTTGTACCCTTGATCATATGCGCGGCCCGCCGGATGCTCGGGACATCGGCTCGTGCCGCTGCGTCGCGCAGCGCCGAGAGAACGGATGGGGTCTGATCGAGGAAGCTACTAATCACCTCCCGCAGTTCCGCCGTCCCTCCGAGATCTTCGCGAAGCTGATTGAGCACGTCGCGGTCGAGTACGGTGCCGGCCACAATTCTCTGTTTCTCGATCGGCGGTGCGGCCGCAGCTTCGGGTGCGATGGCGAGCGGCAAAGGCCGGCATTTGGTGAGCGCCGCTGCGAGTCGGTCCAGCGTCACCGGCTTCACAATGTAATCGTCCATGCCCGCCGCCAGGCACTTCTCGTGGTCCCCTTGCATCGCCTCGGCGGTCATCGCGATGATGCGCGGACGCTCGCTTGCAGCCCAGCGCGCGCAGATGGCGCGGCTCGCCTCGAGGCCATCCATCTCCGGCATCTGGACGTCCATGAGTATGACGTCGTAGGCGGCATGGTCGAGCCGCGCGAGCACCTGGCGTCCATCGCCAACGACCTCGGCCCCGTATCCGAGCCTTTCGAGCAGTCGAAGCGCGACCGTTTGGTTGATCGCGTTATCCTCGGCGAGAAGGATGCGCAGCGGCACCGGCGAGGTTACATCGCGCGCCACCGGAGAAACCGCGCCGGCCGACGTGTCGCGTTGGTCGCCGATCGTCTCGAGCAGCCGATCGCGCAGATGCGACAGCCGCAAGGGCTTCGACAGCCCCGCGGCAAAGCCGGCGTCGGCGTGGGCAGACGCCAGCGACTGGCCGGTGGACGACAGAAGGATGAGCACCGGCGCGTGTGCGCCCCGCACGGCGCGAATTTCTCGGGCTAGCGCGATCCCGTCCATCTCGGGCATCTGGTAATCGAGAAGTGCCACGTCGAAGGGATCGCCCTGTACGATCCATTCGAGCGCCACGGCGGGAGAGTTTGTATCCCGGGCGCGCATGCCCCATCGCACGGTCTGGAGCTTCAGCAAAAGACGATTGCTGGCATTGTCGTCGACGATCAGAACGCGCTTGCCTACTAGCTCCGGTTGCTCACCGTCGGCGGCCGCACGCTCTAAAGCCTCGACCTCATCTGCGACGATCGTAAAGTGGAACGTCGAGCCTTTCCCCGGCTCGCTCTCCGCCCAGATCCGCCCGCCCATGAGTTCGCTCAGTCGCTTGCTGATGGCCAGCCCCAAGCCAGTCCCGCCATATCGGCGCGTCGTCGAGACATCCACCTGGCTGAAAACCTTGAATAGACGGTCGAACCGATCCTTTGGGATGCCGATCCCGGTGTCGCGCACCGCGAAGTGAACCTCCCGCCGCGAGCCCTCGAGCCGCCGAGCCGAGACGGTCACGCTGACCTCGCCTGCTGGTGTGAACTTGATGGCGTTGGCCAAAAGGTTGACGAGCACTTGCCGTAACCGTGCGGCATCGCCGACGACCAGCCTCGGCATCGCGTCGTCGAGCGCATAGGTCAATTCGATGTCGGTCCCCGTCACTTTTGGCGCCACCAGCTGCAGCGCCTCCTCGATGCAGTCGGCGAGATCAAACGGCGCCTGCTCTAGTTCGATCGTCCCGGATTCGATTTTGGAGAAGTCGAGGATTTGATTGATGATCGCCAGCAGATGCTGGCCGCTCATGTGGATCGTCTCGGCCATCTCGCGCTGCTGGGGCTCGAGCCGGCTGGTCGTCAGGAGATCGGACATACCGATGATCGCGTTCATCGGCGTCCGGATTTCGTGGCTCATATTGGCCAAGAAGTCGACTTCGCCTGCGTCGCAGCTTCGGCGGCAACCTTGGCGCGCTCGAGCTCAGCCTCCGCACGCTTGCGCTCGATGAACTGGCCGACCTGCCCGCCGATACCTTCAAACAGAGCGAGCACCGCGGCGTTTGGCTCGCGGATCTCCGTGCTGAAGAACTCCATCACGCCCAAAAACCCGCCGGGACCGATGATAGGAAAGCCAAACGCACCGTGCAGGCCGTCCTTCGCCGCCGTCGCCGCCCGTGGGAAGTTCGCGTCGTGGACAACGTCGACAATCCACGCGGCTCGCCCGATGCTCCAAACCCGGCCCGGAAGCCCAACGCCGTGCGGGAATGTGACGCGACGATTGACCTCGACCATTTCTTGCAACAGCCGCGGCGGGGCCACGTGCATCTCCGCGCAGCGGAGCACGTGCGCCTGGAAATCCACGCTCCAGCGCACTCCCATGACCCAGTCGAGGCTTTTGCAAACGGCCTCGAGAACGCGTGGCATGGCCTCAGCCAGCGTCGCCGATTCCACGAGCACGCATGTCGTCACGTTCTGCGCGGAGAGATGACGTTCGCTTGCCTTCCGGACGCGGTCGGCCCGCGAGAGTGAGCGGGCTGTGGTCGCGATGAACGCCGCGAACGCGAAGATTGTAACCGCCGCGGCGATGGCGACGCCAAGTGCTTCGCTGAAAAGCGCAGCTCGCTGTCCCGACAACGTGAGCCAACCAAGGCCAGCGGGGACAAGGATCGCCACGGGCAGCATTCGACGCGCGAGGACTCCGCCCGCATGATCGCTGACAATCACGGAAACGAATCCACAATCGGGACGAGCGCAGAGGATGCCTATCCCCAACACGAAGAGAGATGCCGCCGTCGGCAACGCCATGCGTTGCAATTCGCCGAGTCCGTACATTCCCTCCGCGCTGTAGGCATAGCCGAGCAATGAAATGAGGGCGACCCCGATTGGAAACAGCGCCACCAGTTGCTCGGGCGCGCGCCGCAAGCGGCGCGGCGAGTTGAGCAACCATAGCGCGACGCCAATCAGCAACAGAGCAAAGCCGGTATTGGGCGCAACGCGATTGCCGGCGAGTTGCGCTCCAAACAGGACCTGGTCAACGCGAAGGTTGTGACCGATGAAATAGCCAGTGAGTGTAATCACGCCCAACGCGATGACGAGTGAAGCGGCGCTCACCTCCACCCAGCGAACCGGTGCAGAGTCGGGTCTGCCCCTCGCTTGGTGATGCATCCAAAGCGCGCAGGCGGCTAAAAGCAACGCGAGCGCTGTTGCCGGATTAACTGGCGTGCGGCCAGGTAATCCGGCCCGAAGCAGCTCGATGTCGAAGTGCCATCCCAGGAGTACGCCAGACCAACGACCGCAATCAAGCAGCTCGACGCCCGGCTCAACGCCTCGAGCGATGATAGCAGCCGTTGGTTGAGGCTAGCCCCTCCTGACGGCGGGATCGGAGCATGACTGCTGTCATTCATGTGTCGCGCCGAGCCTCAGCCGGGCGGCGCAGCAGCCACGCTTGAACGCGGGCCCGAACATGCGCGGTCCGAAAAGGCTTGGTCAGATAGTCGGTCACGCCGGCGGCAAATCCCGCCGCCATGTTCTCGGGCCCGGACTGTGCCGTGATCAGCACGACGGGCACGTCGCGCAGCGCAGGATCGGGCTCGTTGCGAAGTTGGCCTGTGACCTCTATTCCATCGGCGCTCGGCATCTGCCAATCAAGCAGGATCAAGTCCGGGTACTCGAGCCGGGCAAGGCGCAGCGCGGCCTCGCCGTCACTTGCGGTCACGACGCGGATCCGTCCTGCTTGAGGGCCAGCGTGAGCAGACGCACGATCGTAGGGTCATCATCGGCGACGAGAATAGTCTGTGGACCAACCTTCCTCGCTGGCTCCGGCGCGCGGGGCGCTGCCGGCGTTTTGGCGTCCCGATCGATGACCCGCAATTCTTGCCCTTCGGCTGCGGCGAAAACCTCGATCCCCGCTCCCGGCAGCGCTGGCGCGCCGGCGACACATCTCCACGATGCGATCGACCGCTTCGTCGTCGCGGAGCGGATCATGGTGGGTGAGAGCCAGTCGCTTGGCGCGCGCGGCGACCGCGTAGTCGACCGCCCACTCGGCGGGCGTGTGGCCCCAGCCCGTCTTTTGCGGATACTCCGCAATCGTGTACTGAAAATCGTAATGATAAGGTCCGCGTCCGCAACGAAATCGATGTGACGCTGGTCCTCCTTGTGCCTCGGTGGATCACCCTCGGCTCTTGCCGCCGGGTTGGGGCATGCGGTTCGTGATCCACCGAGTACACAACCGCATTG
>CAWFZR010000006.1:0-151283 GCA_963820365.1 uncultured Alphaproteobacteria bacterium
AATCAGGGCAGCCTTGGTGTTCGACTTATGGTTGGCCAAGGTCTTCGGCTCCCAGTCGAGCGGCACATGATGCAGCGCCGCCATCCGCGCGCGGATGGCGCTATAGCGCGCCGGAATAAGCTCGATCGGTTGATCAAAGGCCTTGGCGATCCCGGCCAATGACGAGCACCAGTGCCGGCGGGTTTGCGGCGACAGGTCGCTCGCCGCGGTGATTGCCGTGATGGCATCGGCGAAGGTGGGCTCCAGGGTGGCGTGTTCATTGGTCATTAGGACGGCTCCTTCCAACCCCATCGATCATCGGGATGGCTGCAAGTAGATATTGAAGTAATTTAGGAATACGTCAATGGTATATATCGAAGATATACTTCTATGACTGTTCCTAACCTTCGTTCTACTATATTCCTATTGATGTATATTCATGTACTACGATAGACAATTATTCCGAGATTCAAACGGTGTAGAATTGGAACAAGCTGGCGGCGCTTTCGCAGGTCTTCGACGCGATCGAGCAGGCCACGAACTAATGGTCGCTCGTCGACAGGCGCTGCCGTCCCTCCATCCACTGGATGAGAGCGGCCTCGGCGTAGCGGATGGCTCTGCTGCCGACCTTGATGAACGGCGGCCCATCACCCCGCATGCGGGCCTTGGCCAGCCAGGACAAGCTGACCTTCAGGAGCCTGGCAGCTTCCGTGGGGGTGAGCAGCACGAAACTCGGCGTCACAGGCTTTTGGCGCGCTGGGACGCCAGTGGATGCAGGATTTACAGTCATGGGTCACCTTCAGTTGCTGAAAACTGGAGGGACCTTCGGTCGTCCGAGAGATAGATATCTGCGCGAATTTCTAACTTTTCCAAAGCCCCGGAGGCCCGGATTGGAGCAGATGTCTTACCGTTAGCCGGGGGTTTGGCTCGGCCAATATCTTTTCAACAAGGGTATCAAATGGCTTTCGGGCGCCCGCGTCTAGCGAACGCTGTTCATTCCGCCAGGCGGTCACGGTGGGGCCTGTCACCTTTTGCGCCGCTATGCGAGGCCACTTGCTCACGTGCCGAGCGACCATGTCCGCAGCAGCATCCCTCTTTCTCTTGTGGTCATCCCAAATGCTAGAGCTTCGCGGCGTGAGTTTCACCAGAACCTCTAGAGCGCCAGCTGCGAGCATGTGAATGTGCTTCCGCTCCGGTGAACGCTCCCTCTCTTTCTCGGGGACTGATTTCTTCGAGAAGAGCCTCGGCTTGCCTCCTCGCTCAAGCACTCTGAATGCCTCCGCGATCTGCAGGAATGGGCCTGCAAGCTCAGCGGCGCCACGTCTCTGGTAAATAAATCTTGCGACTGCTCTGCAAGCTAAAATTGATCCCTGGAAGCGGCCATCCTTCTCCTTTTCGAATATGTAAGCCGCCAGTCGCAGATTCTCTGCAAATTCTTGCTCGACCTGGTCTGGGCCAGTCCGCCCCGAATCGGAACTCTTTGCCATCCATGCACCTCCAAGGTCGGGGGCCTATTCCCACCAAGAACGTGTTGACACGCGCACTGGCCTTTCTGACGAGTGCGTAGCCCACAACATGTCGACAACTCAACGACCCGCTTCCGTTCCATGTAGTTAGGCTGCATCTTCAGTCCCGAAGATCGGCAGGGCACATGTCGGCTCGATCCATTGAGCCACTGCCGCACTGTGAATCCTGCGGAAGTCTTCGGCAACCATGGCTCAACCCGCCATGCCGATCTGCCGTGAGATGGGCGGACCGGGGCGCAGCCATTCCGCCAGCTTCGACCAACGCCGCCGACCCGAGACGTTGCGCACCGCGATGGCGACGGCCTTCTTCTGCCCGACCAGCACGACCAGCCGCTTGCCGCGTGTGACGCCGGTGTAGAGCAGGTTCCGCTGCAGCATGGCGTAGTGCTGCGTCATGACCGGGATGACTACGGCGGGATATTCCGAGCCCTGGCTTTTGTGGATGGTCGCGGCATAAGCCGGCACCAACATATCGAGCTCCCCAAATCCGTAAATGACGGACCGGCCGTCAAAGGTCGCAGCGATTTCACCGGCATCGGGGGCGACGTCGTCGATATACCCGATATCGCCGTTGTAGACCTCCTTGTCGTAATCGTTCTCGATCTGCATGACCTTGTCGCCGGAGGCGAAGGTCCACCCGAACCGCTCCACCTTGCGATCGCCGGCGGGATTGAGCGCGGCCTGCAGCTCAATGTTCAACGAACGTGCACCCACGCCGCCGCGGTTCATCGGGCTGAGCACCTGGATGTCCCGGATGGGATCGAGGCCAAAGCGTTTTGGGATCCGAGTTTTAACGAGCTCAATGATGCGCGGCACAGCGGTTTCGGGATCGTCCGCTTGTACGAAGTAGAAGTCGCTCTCGGTTTCGGGCGGGCTGAGATCGGGGATCGAGCCCTGGTTGATGCGATGGGCGCTGGTGATGATGCGGCTTTGCGCAGCCTGCCGGAACACTTCGGTAAGGCGCACCACCGGCACGGTGCCGGATGAGATGAGGTCAGCCAACACTTGGCCTGGCCCAACCGATGGAAGCTGGTCGATGTCGCCAACGATCAATAGGGCGGCCTTGTCCGGTACTGCCTTCATGAGCGCCTGCATCAGCATGACATCGACCATAGAGGCCTCGTCGACAACCAGCAGATCACAGTCGAGCGGGTTGTCGTCGCCGCGCTTGAAGCCGCCGCCCTTGGGGTCGATCTCCAACAGCCGGTGGATGGTCTTGGCCTCGAAGCCGGTCGCCTCGGTCATGCGCTTGGCGGCGCGGCCAGTCGGCGCGCACAGCAAAAGGCCGTTCCCCTTCGCTGCGAGGATGCGCAGAATCGCCTTGACGATGGTGGTCTTGCCGACGCCGGGTCCGCCGGTCATGACCAGCACCTTGGACATCAGCGCGAGCCGGATCGCAGCTGTCTGGCTTTCGGCAAGGGCAAGACCGACACGCTGCTCGACCCACGGCAAGGCCTTGTCTGGATCGATCCAGGGCCACGGCAGCGTGCCATTTGCCAATCGTACCAAACGCTCGGCGATCGTGCGTTCCGCGCGATGCAGTCCAGCCAGGAATACACAGGGCATTTCGCCAACCCGGTCGGCAACTACCGTGCCCTCCTGCAGCTCGAGATCGAGCGCAGTGCGGATGAGCCCCTGCGGCACCTCGAGCAGCTGCTCGGCAAGCGGTATCAACTCTTCCGTCGGTAGCCCGCAATGTCCTTCATCCATGGCCTCGGTGAGCGCGTAGGAGATGCCTGCGCAAACTCGGATCGTCGCGGTCTTCTCGATGCCAAGCTTCATGGCGATCGCGTCGGCGGTCTTGAACCCGATACCCCGAATGTCGCGCGCCAGGCGATACGGATTCTCGGTCATGATCTGGATGGCGTCGGCACCATAGGTCTTGAAAATCCGCACCGCCCGCGCAGTGCCGACACCGTGACTGTGCAGGAAGACCATGATTTCCCGCACCGCCTTCTGCTCGGCCCAGGCGGCGAGGATACTGGCAGCGCGAACCGGCCCGATGCCGTCGACCTCGCGCAACCGGTCCGGTGTCGCTTCGATGACGTCGAACACCTTCTCGCCAAAGGCGCGCACCAGCTTCTTGGCGTAAACGGGACCAACGCCCCGGATCATGCCGGACGAGAGGTATTTCTCGATGCCGTCGGCCGAAGTCGGAGGTGACGTGCGCAGGAACCGCGCCTTGAACTGCTGGCCGTGGATGCGGTCGTTGACCCATTCGCCCGAGGCCGTGATCCACTCACCCGCTGCAATGGTTGCGGCATGGCCGACCACAGTCACCATATCACGATGCCCGCGTGCTTTGGCGCGCAGAACGCAGAAGCCGTTCTCGGCGTTGTGGTAGGTGACGCGCTCGACGAAGCCCGCCAACACCTCTTGGGTCGATGATTCCGGCTGTGGCTTCATGTCGATGTCCCAACGCCAAAGAATCAGCGATCATTCCTTACTGCGTCGTGCTGCTTAACCTGTAGCCTCGCCGAAAAGGTGGCGTGGAACGTTGATGATTGCAAAGCGACGTCGCTCTTCCGCAAGAGTCTCAAGATCGAGGCCTTAGGCGGCTTTCATGAGATGGCTTCGGCGCTCGCTTGAGGCCTTGGCAATGATTTGGGCAACATGGGTGCCCCATCGTTCAAGTGCGTCCTCACGCTCCGCGAGAAAATCGTGGCGCTGGTATACGGCGGCAACGCCAGAGATCGTTCCGGCTTGGTGGTTAAGAATTTTGTCCGCGACATGAGGCGGGATACCGAGCCGAGCCATCCCCGACACGCATGTCCGCCGCAGATCGTGCAGCCGCCAGTCCTTCACCCCTGATAGCTCGTCAAGATCGCGCTTAGCCCGGCTGAATTCTTGAAATGGCTTCGCTCCAACGAGCGAGAATACGAACGCTCCAAACTTGTTTGCCCGGTTCAGAACGACAATCGCCTCATTGGACAAATGCACGGTGTGCGGTTTGCCATTCTTTGTACGCAATTTCGGCAGCGTCCAAATTCGCTGCTCAATGTCGAATTCGTCGGATGATGCGCGCGCCACTTCCTCTCGCCGTTGCGCAGTCAAAGCTAACAACTCAACGATCCCGCCGTATGGGCCGCCAATCTTCCTAGCCGCAATGATCACCCGAGCGAGCTCGTCATCGACCAGAACCCGGTCCCGAGAAATTTCCTTTGCCGGCAAAGGAATTCCGTCCGCTGGCGACTGATCCAGCACTGCACGACCTACACACCAGCGCAAGAAGGTCTTGAGTGTCTTTAGCGTCTTGTTCGCTGCAATCGGAGCGCCACGCTGTTCAATTGCGGTGATCACCTCAACGACATCACGTTTGGTAATCTCGTGGATGCTCCTGTTGCCCCACACCTTTCCGATCTCCCGTCGAAGTAAACGTGATATTTCGCCGCCCGAGCGTCTTTGAGAAACATGCTGGGCAATGTAAGCCTCCAAAAGATCGTCCACTCGATCGGCAACGATCCTACGCTTCGCCTCCCGCCTTTCACCAGCCGGGTCGCGGCCTTCCAGCTTGGCCGTAAAGACCTTTTGTGCCGCTAGTTGGGCCTGATGCAGCGTCACACGGCCATACGGTCCGATCGTGTACTTGCGCAATCGTGACCCGCCGGTGCGATAAAGGACGACGAACACCTTGCGGCCTTTGGGTGTGACCTTCACGCCGAAGCCCGGACGACCGATGTCCCAGTAGACGACATCCGCCTTGCCAATCGGCAGTCCGTCGATATTACTCTTGGTCATTTTGATACGTGGCATAGAAAAAAGCTCCTGTCCGGCGTGCTACCTTCACTTCGAATAGGTAGCGCCACAAATGAAACGACAGGAGCGAACGTGATACTGCGTCCGCATTGACGCAAGGGAAATCAAACAGTTATGAACCACCAGCCATCAACTTCCATCTCCAGGAAACCTCACCCCGAGAACCGGCGGGGAGAGGTCGGCCGCGCAGCGGCCGGGTGAGGGGGCGCAGATAGGTGCTTCAAGCACAGAGCGCGCAAACTTCGAGCCTCGCAAACGAGCGCGGAGGCTCGCCTGTGGCAGGCGTTGAGAAATCGAAAGCTGGCGCGTTGGAAATTCCGAGAATGTCGAGGGTGTGCTGGACATGATCGACCGAATCCTGCGACCACGACAAGCCTCGACCCCCTCACCCGGCGCCTTCGGCGCCGACCTCTCCCCGGCGGGGAGAGGTCGATCCAGCCCGCTGCGCGATATGAGTGCAACTCGATACGGTGCAGCGAGCGCGGCCGCCCTGGCCACCACCCGGGAACGGCGGGTTACGGCGAAGAGCGCCTAACCCGTCCTACAAGGACCGTGCTGCGAGCGCGCCCTGCAGCAGCGCCGCATAGACATGGTCCAGCACGCTTGTGCGCCGGTCGAGGCCCATGCGCGCGAGGCATTCCCGCACGTGCTCCGACGGCGCAGGTGAAAGCAATCCCTGCGCGAGGAGCGCGGCAAGGCGCAGCGCCGAGGATTCGCCCAGCCGCACCAGCGCCGGCAGCAAGCGCTGCTCGGCCGGCGTGAAATCCGTGCCGAACGGAAAGCGCGGGAGCAGCCCCTGCTCGCGCGCCGGCGCCAGCGCCCGCGCGATCCGCTCGGGGGTGTTGTCGCGGCATGACGGCTGGCAGCTCGAAGCTCGGCTCGATCTTGCCGGCCTCCTTTGCGCGGCGCAGCAAATCGTCCTGGAAGCGGGAATCGGTCACGGCGAGCATGGCCGCGATCACGTCGCGGTCGGTCTTGCCGCGCAGGTCGGCAATGCCGTATTCGGTCACCACGATGTCGCGCAGATGGCGCGGGATGGTGGTGTGGCCGTAGCTCCAGCGGATGTTCGAGGTGGTGCGCCTTTCGCCTCGCGGGTCGCGCGCAGCACGATGATCGAGCGGGCGTCCTCGAGCGCGAAGCTCTGGGCGACGAAATTGAATTGGCCGCCGACGCCGCTCACGACCTGGCCGTCCTCCAGGCCGTCCGAGACCACGGCGCCGAGCAGGGTCGCCATCATGGCGTTGTTGATGAAGCGCGCCTTGACCCGCGCGCGCCGCTTGGCGGCCTCGTCGCCGTAGAGCTGGTTGACGAACGAGACCGAGGTCATGCGCAGCTTCGCGAGCTCCGCCTGCGGCATCTCGCGCAGCGCTGCGATAGAACGCGCGCGAGCCGACGAAGAAAGCTGCCTCCAGCAAGGTGCCGTCGACCTCGCGCTTGAGGATGCCGGCTCGCATCAGATCGAGGAAGCCCTCGACCAACATCTCGCTCACGCCGTGCAGGCCGGCGTCGAACGGCGCGCTCTCGCGCAGTCCCGGCCGGCGCGCGGTCGGCGGGATCGAGGCGCGCCAGGATGGCGCGAAAGTCGGGCATTGCGCCGGTGGCGCAGGATGAGCGCCTGCGCCACCGCATCGCCGAGCGATCCGATGCCGAGCTGCAGCGTGCCGCCGTCGAGCGACGGTGCGCGCGACGTGCAGGCCGGCGGCGTATTCGGCGAGATCGATCGGCTCGCGCGGCGGCGCGAACAGCGGAAAGTCGGTCTGCGGCACTTCCAGCATGCAGGTCGAACTCGTCGGGCGCGAAACTCGGCGTCGCCGCGGCATGAACGGCAGCTCGGAATTGACCTGCCCGACCAACAGAAAGTCGGCACTCGCCCGCGCCGCGGCAGCGCCAGCAGATCGAGCGTGAGGTCGGGATTGCAGCTCAGGCTGTAAGCGGGTCTCGCCGCCGCGCTCGCCGCTTGGCGACGAGTTGCGCCACCACGTTGACGCCGCGCTCGATCACGTAGCGCAGCGCATGGGTGTAGTTGGCGCGAGATGTAGTTGCGTTGCGCGGCGGCGACGCCGAGCCGGGTGCCGGCCTGGAAGAAGAACTCGTCGACCTCGACATTGGGCGGCAGCCGGCCCGGCGTGCTGGGCGACGGCATAGGCGAGGTCGGGATAGCCGCCGAACAGCGCGCTGCGACGAGCGGCGCCATGAAGCGACGCTCGAGAGCCGACCTCGGCGCGCGGCTTCTCCAGCGTCAGCGCGGTGAAGATGCGCAGATGGATCGACGGGTCGGCCGCGGCGCGCGCGAACAAGGCATTGGCGACGTGGTTGGCCTTGCCGAGGCCGAGCGGCAGCGCCAGCACGATGCTGCTTGCCGACGCGCTCGATGATCGCTTCGGCCAGATGATCTGCGTCCTCGAATTGGAGCGGAGCCGCCGCCGCTGCGCATCATGTTCAGATCGGTCCCAGCCCGGATCGGGCCGGAAGCGATCGCCATAGCGTTGCGCCAGCCGCTCGAGCTCCTGGCGGATCTTGGCCACGCCGCGCGCCCTGGCATAGTGCATGGGCCCGCCGCGGAACGGCGCGAACCCGGTGGCGAAAATCATCGCGCCGTCGACCGTGTCCTCGTCCGCCACCACGCCCTCGCGCAGGCAGGCGACGCAGACATCGAGCATCGGCAGAATGAGCCGGTCGATCATCTCGATGGGTCGGCTCGGCGCGTCGCGCTCCTTGACCGCCTCGCCATTCTTCCAGGTATAGAAGCCCTTGCCGGTCTTGCGGCCGAGCTCGCCCAGTTGCGACCTTGTTGCGCAGCAGCTGCGACGGGTCGGGCATCGGGCGGTCGAGGCCTGCTTTGAGCGTCTCGGCCACGTGCAGGCAGATATCGAGCCCAACGGTGTCGGCGAGCTCGATCGGACCCATCGGCATGCCGAACGCTCGGCGGCGGCGTCGATGGTCTCGCGCTTGACGCCCTCGTCGAGCATCACCATGGCTTCCAGCATGTAAGGGGTGAGCGCGCGGTTGACCAGAAAACCGGGCGCGCTCTTCACCGGCGCCGGCAGCCGGTCGATGCGGCCGAGGAAAGCGCGCGCCTTCGCCAGGACGTCGGCCGACACCTGGTCGTGGCTCACCACCTCGACCAGCTGCATGCGCGACACCGGATTGAAGAAATGCAGGCCGACGAGCTGGTCGGGCCGCTGCAAGCCGGTGCGCAGCTCCTCCAGCGGGATGCTCGAGGTGTTGGTGGCGAGGATCGCGCCCGGCCGCATCTTCGGCTCGATCGCGGCATAGACCTTGCGCTTGAGCTCGAGCGTTTCCGGCACCGCCTCGATCACCAGGTCGGCGGAGCGCACGCCCTCGCCCTCGAGATCGGGGATCAGCCGGTCGAGCGCGTCACGGATGTCGGTCCGCTTGTGACCGATCTTGCCGAACAGCTCGGCCGCGCGCGCGACCGCTTTGCCGAGCGGCTCGGCCTTCATGTCGGCGAGCGTCACGGTGAACCCATGCCACGCACACCAGGCCGCGATATCGCCGCCCATCGCGCCGGCGCCGATGACGTGCACGCGGCGGCCCGACGAAGTCTCCGTCGGCCAAGGCCTTGAGCTTCTCGCGCAGGAAGAACACCCGCACCAGGTTGCGCGAGGTATCGGTGACCACGAGCCGCGCGAACGATGCGATCTCCGCCTTCTGCATGGCGCGCGCATCGCCGCCGTGGGTCTCCCACAGATCGATCAGCGCGTGCGGCGCGGGGTAATGCTCGATCGGCGCCTTCTTCGCGGTCTCGCGCGCGCATGCGCTTGGCGGCGAGCTTGCGGCCGGGCGTCGGTGTTGACGATCTCGACGAGCATGCCGCCGCGCCGCGTCTTCAGCTTGCCGGCGACCGCCGCCGCTGGCGGCTGCCTCGACGTGGCGTTCGGCACGACCGCATCGACCAGGCCGAGCGACTTGGCGCGGCCGGCGCGCAGGTTCGCCCGGTCAGCATCATGGTCATGGCCTCGAGCGGATTGATCAGGCGCGGCAGAGCGCACGGTGCCGCCGAGACCGGGGTGCAGGCCGAGCATCACCTCGGGAAAGCCGAGCCGCGCATCCTCGACCGCGATGCGGTAATCGCAGGCGAGCGCGATCTCGAGGCCGCCGCCGAGGCAATAGCCGTGGATGACGGCGACCGTCGGCACGGTGAGCCGGTCGAGCCGATCGAAGAGCGTCATTTGCCTGGCGAAGCCGCGCCTCGACCGTCGGCGGCGTCGGTCATGCCGCGGAACTCGCCGATGTCGGCGCCGGCGATGAAGCCCGCCGGCTTGGCCGGAGCGCAGCACCAGGCCCTTCGGCGGGTCGCGCTCGATGCTTCGCCAGCACCTCGTCGAGCTCGGCGAGCACGTCCTCGAGGACAGCGTGTTGGCGCTCGCGCCCGCCTTGTCGAGCACCAGCCAGGCGATGCCATTGCCGTCGCGGGCGAGCCTCCAGTGCCGCCAAGCTTCGCCTGCGGGCTCCTGCCCGCCGCCGGACAGGGGACCGAGCTCGAGATTGCGCGGCGCGAGAACGTCCCAGACCTTTCCCATGCAATGCCCTACACCGTCTCGATCAGCATGGCGCCGCCCTGCCCGCCGCCGATGCATTCGGTGGCGATGCCCTGCTTGATGCCCAAGCCGTTGCATGGCGTTGACCAGATGCAGCACGATGCGGTTGCCGCTCGCGCCGACGGGATGGCCGAGCCCGATCGCGCCGCCGTCGACGTTGAGCTTGTCGCGCGCGATGCGAGCCGGCCGCGCCGTCGAGACTGCAGCACCTCGCGGCAGAAGGTCTCGTCCTGCCAGGCCGCGAGACAGGCCAGCACCTGCGCGGCGAACGCCTCGTTGATCTCCCACAGCCCGACATCGCCGAGCGCCAGCCCATGCCGGCGCAGGATGCGCCGTCGAGCACAGCACCGGGCCGAGCCCCATGATGGAGGGATCGAGCGCCGACCATTCGCTGTCCACGATCACCGCGCGCGGCTGCAGACCATGCTCCTTCACCGCCTTCTCCGACGCCAGGATCACCCAGGAAGCGCCGTCGGTGATCTGCGAGCTGTTGCCGGCCGTGACCTTGCCCCAGGGCCGCTCGAAGGCCGGCTTGAGCTCGGCGAGCTTCTCGACCGTGCTGTCCGGCGCGCACGCCGTCGTCGTGATCGTAGACCTTGCCGTCGCGTCCGAACGAAGGCTCGAGCTCGCCGGCGAACCAGCCTTCCTTCTGCGCGCGGGCGAGCCGCTGCTGGCTCTCGACCGCGTATTGATCGGCGTCGGCCGCGACACGCCGAAGACATGCGCGAGAATCTCGGCGGTCTGCCCCATGTTGAGCTCGACCATCGGATCGGTCAGCCCGCGCTCCAGACCGATGACGGGACGCAGGAAGGACGGACGAAAGCCGAGCGAGGGCCACGAGCCGAGACCAGCGTCGCGCGCGCCGAACAGCCGCGCGTACCAATCGACCGCGCTGCGGCGAAAGATCAGCGGCGAGTGGCTGAGCGCCTCGGCGCCGCCGGCCAGGACGAGATCGCTGTGGCCTGCGCGGATGTATCGGTAGGCGGTGTCGATCGACTGCATGCCGGAGCCGCAATTGATCTGCACCGTGAAGGCGGTCATCTCCTCGCCCATGCCGAGGCGCAGCGCCGCCACGCGCGCCGGATTCATCTCGTCGGCGATCACGTTGACGCAGCCGAGAATGACCTGGTCGAACGCATCCGCGCGGAAACGGCTGGCGCAGGAGCAGCGGCCGTCCGCAGGCGACTGCGAGATCGACCGGCGTGAACGGACCGGGCCGTCCGCGCGCCCGGATGAACGGCGTGCGGCTGCCATCGACGATGTAGACCGGACGCGCGCCTATTCCGCGGCCGTTGGTCGGGGCATCGCGTTGCGATGAGCACGTCTCCCAGGGCTCGTTGCGCGGCGCCAATTCCTCGGGCGCAAAATCATCGACTGCGACGGCGCCCGCCACGGCTTGCGCGGCGGCATGGAGCTGCCGCCGCCTCGCCGTCGTTGATGACATTCTGCTGGCGCGCCTTCTCGATGTCCCTGACCTTGGCCTGGCGCAGCCGGTCGCGCAACGGCTCGGTGGCAACCCTGAGCTCGAAGGCGCGCTCGAGGCGGGCAAGCCCATTGTTGCCGGTGCCGTGGAAGATATCCGCGGTGAGGCGGTCGCGCGTGGCCGATGGGATGAGCAGGAGGTGGGCGCAGTCCTGCGTCAATCGATCGGATGGGCCGCGGCGGCGCACGCCGAACGGCAGCAGCATGAAGCGCAGCAGCCAGGCCGCCGGCCGCGATGGGCAAATTGGCGAGGATCTCATCGAGCCGCGTCTCGATGGTCGCGAAGCCGCTCTGCATGCACCATTCGACCAGCGGCAGGTCTGCCGCCTGACGACCCTCGTCCTCCCAGCGCTTGAGCACCGCCGACAGCAAGAAGAGCTCCGACAAGATGTCGCCGAAGCGGGCGGAGATCATCTCCCGCCGCTTGAGCCCCGCGCTCAACGTCAGCAAGGCAACGTCGGCGGCGAGTGCGAATGCCGAGGCGTAGCGTCCGAGCGACCGGTAGAAGGGACGCACCGCACCGGCCGCTGGCGCGGGTGCAAGCGTGCCGCCGGTCCAGGCGCGCGCGAAGGCGCGCAAGGCGTTCGCGCAGCTGTGCCCCAAATGCGCCCAGAACGCGCGGTCGAAGGCATCGAGGGCGCGGACATGATCGGGGTCCTCGAGCGCGGTGATCTCCCTGAGCAGGAAAGGATGGCTGCGGATCGCGCCCTGGCCAAATTGGATGAGGGCGCGCGTGACGATGTTCGCACCCTCCACCGTGATGCCGATGGGCACGCCACGGTAGGAGCTGCCGAGATAATTGAGCGGACCTTCCTGCACCGCCTTGCCGCCATGAATGTCCATGGCGTCGTTGACGATCACGCGCAACCGCTCGGTGGCCTGCTGCTTCATGATGGCGGTGATCACCGCGGGCTTATGGCCATGATCGATGGCGGCGCACGTGAGCCGCCGCGCCGCATCGAGCAAATAGGCGTTCGCCGCGATGCGCGCGAGACGCTCTTGGATCGCTTCGAAGCGGCCGATGGGGACATTGAATTGCTCGCGGATGCGCGCATAGGCGCCGCAGACGTGGGCGGCAAACGCGCAGCCGCCCGCGGACAGCGACGGCAGCGAGATGCCGCGGCCGGCGGCCAAGGCGCTCATCAGCATTTTCCAGCCCTTGCCCGACCTGCTCAACGCCGCCGATGACGTGGTCCAGGGGAATGAAAACGTCATGGCCGCGGGTCGGCCCGTTCTGGAACATGTGCAGGGCGGGCAGATGCCGTCGGCCGATCTCGACTCCGGGCAGGCTCGTCGGCACCAGCGCGACCGTGATGCCCAACGCCGCACGCTCCCCGATGAGATGGTCGGGATCGTAGAGCTTGAAAGCGAGCCCCAGCACCGTCGCAACGGGCGCGAGCGTGATGTAGCGCTTGTGCCAATTGAGCTTGATTCCGAGCATCTCGCGGCCTTGCCAGCGTGCCGCGGCAGACCACGCCGGAATCGAGCATTGCGGCGGCATCCGAGCCGGCCTCGGAGCTGGTGAGCCCGAAGCAGGGAATCTCGCTGCCTTCGGCGAGCCGGGGAAGCCAGTAATCCTGCTGCTCCTTGGTGCCGAACTGATGCAGCAGCTCGCCGGGGCCGAGCGAATTCGGTACCATGGCGGTCACCGCGCCGCAGATCGAGCGCGTCGAGATCTTGCGAATGATCTCCGAATGCGCGTAGGCGGAGAAGCCGAGGCCGCCGTACTGGGTGGGAATGATCATCGCGAAGAACTTGCGGCTCTTGAGAAAGTCCCACACTTGCGGGGGCAGATCGCGCAGCTCCCAATTGATATGCCACTCGTCGAGCATATGGCAGAGCTCGTCGACCGGCCCGGCGATGAAAGCCTCCTCCTCGCGTGACAATCTCGCGGGCGGGAAAGCCAGCAGCTTGCTCCAATCGGGGTTGCCGCTGAACAGATCGGCATCCCACCAGACATCGCCGGCCTCGATCGCCTCGCGCTCGGTGTCGGAAAGGCTCGGCAGCACGTGCCGCGCCCACCGGAAAATCGGCTTGGTGATGAAATCGCGTCGGAAATCAGCAAAGCTCATGACGTGGCTCGGCGGTAGGACCGGTTCATTTGGCGCTCACAGTAGTGCGGCGAATTTGAAGTTCCTATCATATCGCGGCGCATTCGTTTAGGAACTTCAAATTCAAAAAGCCGCACTACAAACCATAGAGGTGCTAGTGTCCTTCGATTCCGAAGTTCGCTCCCGAGCTTGCCGCTAACTGTGGCGAACTTCGGAATCGGGACACTAGACTAAGACTAGCATGCCGCGTGCACGAAGGCGCCGCAACCCATCAACTTTCGGGCGGCACCGGACGCGGCCGGCGCTCACTGTCGACGGCGACATAGGTGAAGACCCCCTCGGTCACCGCGATCTGCTCCTCGCCGGTGCCGCGCCGCACGCAACTTTCGACCTTCACGGTGATGGACGTGGTCCCGATCCTGACGATCTTGGCGTAACAAGTCACTTCGTCGCCGATGAAGACCGGGCGATGGAAGGTCATGCCGGTGATCGCCACGGTCGCCGTGCGGCCTTTTGCGCGTCGCGTGGCGACAGTGCCGCCCGCCAGATCCATCTGCGACAACAGCCAGCCGCCGAAAATATCCCCGTGCGGATTGGCGTCCGCGGGCATTGCAATGGCCCGAAGCGCAGGCTCCACGTCGGGCGCCCGGGCGGAGCCGCCGGCGCGTTCCATCTCAGGCATCAGCGTTCCCAGGACGGCTTTCGCCGTATGTGTGCCCGCAATTCTTTGGTCACGCTTGTCTTGGTATCGAGCAACGCCGAGAGCCCCGCTTGTGCGTCCGCATCGAGGACGAAGCACCGCTGATCGAGAATGATCTCCTGCTGCCGTGCCACGGCTTGATCGGATGACCCCGCACCAATCTGCCGCTCGGTTGCGTCGCCAGCTTGCATCGCCAGTCTTTCTGTGATGCTGGGTGTATTTGCTGCCATGGTAGCAGCGGGAAAACCGCGGTGAAAGGCGCATCCGTTCTGAAATCTGCGCTGCGCAATGGACGATGGCTGCCGGCGGCCGGGACAAAGACAGCTTCCCCGGCGCAAACCTGGGAGAAAGCTCGATGGCGAATGAAATTCTCACCGCGCGCAAAGGGCCCGTGCTCGAGATCACGCTCAATCGGCCGGAGATCGGCAACGCGGCCTCCGACGCAATGGCGGTGGAATTGACCAAGCTCCTGCTCGCTGCCGGAGAAAGCTCCGAGATCGTGGTGCTGCGCGGCGCCGGCAACGATTTCTGCGTCGGTCGCGAGACCATGGGCAAACGCGCGCCCGGCGCGCCGCCCGAGGCATTCGAGCTTCGCCGCCGCAACGACGTGGTATTCAACTGCTACGGCGCCTTCCGGCGCTGCGAAGTCCCGGTGATCGGCGTGGTCCGTGGGCGCGCCTTCGGCTTTGGCTGCGCGATCGCGGCGGTTTGCGACATCACGCTCGCGGCCGACAGCGCAAGCTTTCAAGTGCCGGAAATGGCGCACAACATCATGCCGACCATGGTGATGTCGGCGCTCGTGGACCGCGTGCCGCGCAAAGCGATGACCTATCTGGTGTGGTCGACCGCGGTGATCGGTCCTGCGCGGGCGCGCGAAGCCGGTATCGTGAGCGATATCTTTCCGGCCGCCGAGCTCGATGCCGCCGTCGAGGCGCTGTGCGCGCAGATCATGCGGGCGCCGCGGCCGGCGCGCGTCGGCTGCAAGGACTATGCGCGCGCGGCCTTGGACATGGATGTTGCGGGTGCCATTGAATTTGCCCGCAGCATCCACGCCGTCATCAATTCATCGAGCGAGATGGTTCCGGCGTCCAAGGGATGAAGCCGCAACTGTGCAGAAGCGGTCCTTGCGGGTCGAACGCACGAAGCTCCGCATTCAAAGATGCCCGTCATCGCGTCCGGTTGCTCTTGGCCTGTTTTGCAAGCTCAAGTCCGGCCCTGTGCGCAACCATAAGGCCTTGATAATGCTGGAGTTGCTACTTTCTCGACGCTTCCGCAAGAAAAGCGGCAACCCCGGCACAGCCAGCTGGTGCAATCGAATTCAAACGCTTCGACTTCATCGGGCGTGACATCGTCGACTTGCCGCCCCCCATCTAGAAATCGGCGCCTCTTCGGGGCATATTGCGGCAATGCGATTTGGACGAATGATTCGGATCAAGAACCGGCGCGGCGATCCGGATGCCGTGGTCTACGTCGTGGCCGAGCCCGACCCGGCCAAAGCCGCGGCCATCCTCAAGGCGGCGGGCGCCGGTCAGGGCGACGATATCGAGGATTTGGGACGCGTCACCGATACGCTTTTGGGCGCGTTGGCGCTCCAGCCCGGCCAGTTCGTGCGCACGTGACGCGCGCTCCACTGCGTCCTGCATTCGCCGTCCATCCGCAGACTGTGGCTCGGATTCATCGAGGATCAACCTTTCGGCCTCTTAACCGACCATCTTAGGAATTTGCACAAGCTTTCGAGGTTTCCTTAAGCGAATCGCTGGAGACCCTCGATGCTCACGTCCGCTTATTACCGCCGACAAGCCCTGACATGCCTCAGCCTGGCACGCTCGACACGCGACTGCGAGCTAAGCGGCCGGCTCGTCGATATGGCGACCCGATTTCTGGTCCAGGCCGCGCCCTGCCCGCGCGATCAGCTCGCCGGTTCTCCAACCGACCTTGTCAACGTCAAACACCGCAATTTCGCTCCGGCAACCCAACAAGGTGATGAGCTCGCTTAATCGAGCGTTCTCCCCCGACGCGAAAATCCGTGTCTTGTTGGTGCGGGCCAGCAGACGTTTGCTCGGTTGCGAGTTGCCTTGATCAGGGCAACATCGGGTTGGCCGCAATGGTTCCGGCGCCTTGTCTAGTGCGGTGAATTTGAAGTTCCTATCATTTGTTGCCGCAAGCTCGAGTTGACGAGCGATTTCACGAGCCCTTAACCACGGCCGGATATCCTGGAAGTGTACCCGGAGAAAACGGCAATGGCCGAAGTTGAAAGACGATCGAAAGCCGCAAGACGCTCGGGCGAGGATCGGCGCAGCAGCATGGACCGGCGCTCCGATGCGAAGCAGCGAAGGATCGGAGAGAGGCGCTCCGTCGAGGACCGACGATCCGGCGTGGAAAGACGCGCGGATACCGCAGCAGCCGGCGCTCCGGTGTGCGACGATGGACGCAAGGACTGACGCTCAGCGGCCTCGCTTTCGCCTGTTCTTCTGCAGCGCACTGATGGCGGCCAGGATCAAAACGGCCGCGCCGCCAACCGACAGTGCCATCATCATCGTCATGAGCGACATCGAGCTTTACCGTGCAACCTTGCGCTCCTCGCGATGAAAGCGTGTAAACGCGGTCAATGCTTGGTATGAGATCCGACATAACAATTCTTAAAATGCCGGCGCGGCATGAACGCATCTGGTTAATGAAACGTGACGCCGGCGGCTGCCGGCACTGACCCAACCATTGCCGGGCTTCGTTCGTTGCGACGCATCACATCGCTGATGCGATGTTCGTCCGCATGACGGATACGTGTGCGACAGCCGTTCTCGTAGACTATTTGGCGTCGGGTTTCTTTTCGCCTGCAGCTTTCTGCGCTGCCTGGAGCTGCTCCACTCTCGACTGCAGACTTGTCACCATGCTTTTGAGCGCGATCAGCTCGTTGACGGTGGCATTGAGCCTTTGCCGCATGTCGAGCGAATTCTTGGTCACGAGCTGTTGCAGGAAATTGATGTTGCTTTGGAGACAACCTGTCCTCTTGTCCAGCCCGCTGGTCTTGGTGCAGTCCTCTATCCCCGCGATATCTTGTGCTCGCGCGGAATCAATGCCGATTGCGATGACGCTGGCGCACAATACTGCGATCTTGAGCATTTTTCCTCCGGTCCATATCTGAAGACCGTCGCGCACGGATGACGGAGGGAGAAGCTCGCCCGTCCGTCATTCGCGCGTCGCAACAAGTCTATCGGCGATCAAGCTACGAGACGATCGCTGCGCGGAATTCCGCCTCTCGTTAGTCTCAGTTCGACACGAAGCAGTAGATCATGCCCGCGCCGCCCGAGCTCTTGAGCGCGTCCTGGCTGCATCCGCGCGAGCCATGGGAGGAATTCCAGGAGTTCATGTGCCTGCTGTCTTTGAGACCCTGGCGGTCATGATGACCGACGATGGCGGAGCCCTCGCCGCTCTTGGTCCAGTTCCCGCAGGTGGTATCGCCGCCTGCGGTCGAGAACATGCCTTGCGGGTCCGAGCCGGTGAGAATGTCGTGCATGTTGACCGGGTCGCCGCGGCCGCTGACCGTCTCGCCCTTCTCGGTCAGGGCAGTCTGCTTGGTGATATTGCTCGAGCCGGAGTGCAGGTCGTCGACGCTCTTGGCCACCACCACCCCCTTGGCGTTTTGCCACGGCCCCTTGCCGATGCGGTCGCGGGCATTGACGCCCGCGGTGCCGCCGGGCTCCGTCGTGCTCAGATAGGCGCGCCAATTGGTGGCAGTCGAACCGGCCGCCTTGGCGAGCGCCTGGCAGTGGGCATCTGCGCCGTCGAGGCCACCCAGATCGGCGCCGTTTCCCTTTCCGGTGCTGCTGAGAAAGAACGTCATGGCGGCCTGTTGCGCCTGCACGGCGGCCATCGCGCCCAGTCCCGCCAATGCAACAGCAGTCAATAGGGAAAGCCTGATCCTTTTGTTCATGGAACTCCTCCAAATTCATGATGGCGGCATCGCTGCTCGGCCGCGGCCGTGCTTACCACGCGCGCATCGGCGGAACCAGCCGGCCTGTTACGATTGCTGAATCGATCGTGCGCTGAATGGTCTCTGCGGACCGATGGTAGCGGCACCTCCGGTGCGCGGGTCGAGGCCAACGATATCGCCGACAATGGCTTGCGCGGCTGGAGGGCGCGGGCTTTAATCGGCTTCGATGCGCTTCCATCAAGCGGCGACGCCGGCAGGCGGGGTCTTGGACCTGTTCCGGCCACGCCGATGCCGGAGCAGCGCTCAACAGGGGACACGGAGAGGATGGGCATCTTCCGAAGAAATGTGCCAAGTCACTATATCCCGATTCATCCCGATAACATCACGAAGAAAGACTGGATCATTCTATTAGAGGCCGGAACAATCGTCGGACCCTCGCCTGAAAAGCTCCGTGTCGCCAAGGCCACGTTGGAACGGAAGATCGTCAGGAAATACAACATTTTCCTGCGCAAGAAGCACTACCTGGTGCTGGACGGATATGATGCGCGAATTCATGCCCTGTATTTTTGTCCTCAGCTCTACAAGTTCGACTCCGACAATCATAGTCTCGTCGCTCTGGAAGGCGAGGAAATCGGCAGCTTGCTTGCGCAATCTCTTCAGAACGGAGTCGTGGAAAAGCAGCCGTGGTACGAACCTTCGAAGCAATTACCGCGCAAGCCGGTGATCACCACCATCATGCAATCGGACTTCGACACGGTCGTTGTTGATGCGCCCGACGCGCGGAGCTTGTCCGAGACGGACTCATCGGCGAAGCCGATCTAACAATTCGGGGATTTGCCAGGCAAAGACCAGGGAGACGAGCCATGTCGCTGGGAACCATCCTGATCATCATACTCATAATCTTGTTGCTAGGCGGCTTCAGCGGCCGCTTCCGCGGCTATGGGTATGGCTACGGTCACCGCGGCATCGGCCTCATCGGCATCATCATCATCATTCTTCTCGTCCTGCTTCTGATGGGCAGGATTTGAGCCGGCGCATTTTTTAGAATCATCGCGATCGAGAGATCAGCCGCATTTCTTCAGCCACGGGGATTCCATGCGGGCGCCCTGAGTTGCGCGCCCGCTGGCGATGGGCCTTTCGCCGTTGTCACGCACCGATTTCATCAGGCGCCACTGCCTGTATCCCAGGCGCATCAACTCATTGGTCCGCCCGCGATCGTTGGTCATGCTGACATCGAGCTCATTAAGAGCTGGTTCCACGGCGGAATTGATCAGGCTCGCATCCGCGCGCGTGCTCGGGCCAATCATGCTGTCGCGCTGCACGTAGTCGGCATTCACGCGGTGAACGATATATTGATTTTCCCGGCTCACCGGCATGCTGCAATCCGCAGCGAAGGTGCCGATGAGATCGTATTTCTCGAACAGCCCCCTGACCGTACCGGCGGCGGATGCCGGCGACGCTGCCGCGGGCACCGCCGACGCAGCCGCGGGTGCCGCCGGCCGAGCGGCCGAAGCGGTTGCCTGTCCCGCCGGGCGCATCGCGGCAGGCGGCACTCCGCGGCGGGTGAATTGCTCGGCGATGGCGGCATTGATCGCTCTCGCGGCCGCGATGTCGGCCTCGCCGCCTTGCCTGTCGCCCTGCCTGAGCTTGGCCGAGCCGCGGCCGTAAAGCGAGTGGGCCTTTCTCGGATTCAGCCTGAGCGCCGCGTCGTAGTCGCTGATGGCGTTCTCGAATTGACCGAGCTTGAGATAGGCAAATCCCCGGCTGTCGAGGAATTCGGCGTCGTTCGGCCGCAGCCGCACCGACGCGTCGCAGTCATCCAGCGCGGCGCGCAATTGCTCCATGCTGGCGCGCATCCAGCAGCGGTTGTTCAACGCGTCGGCATTGTTGGGGTCGAGCCGTATCGCCTCGTTGTAGTCCGCGATCGCGCTGCTGTGATCGCCCTTCTCGTAATAGACGTTGCCGCGGTTGTTGAAGGCCCCTGCGTGCTGGGAATCGAGCCTTATCGCCTCGTTCAAATCCGTCAGCGCGCGTCTGTGGTCGCCCTTGTCGTGATACGCGATGGCGCGGTTGTTGAAGGCGTCGGCGCGGTAGAGGCCGAGCTTCATCGCTTCATTGTAGTCAGCGATAGCGCGATCGTGGTCACCCTTGAAATAATAGGCGCCGCCGCGTTTGTAGAATGCCACGCCGCGATCCCATCTCGTCTCACTGCCCGATTGGATCACCGCGGTGCAGGCGCTGATCTGCACATCGAGGAGAACTGCGCTCCCCTCGCTCGGGTCGCACTGGGCCCAATGCGGCGACTGCTGGGCGGCCGCCTGCGTCGACAAGGCGATCGCGAGCAAAATCTCGATTGCGACTGTGCGACTGAACGTCGTCCTGTTCACGCGCGCAACCATGGCCCTCTCCATTAGCCGCCCGTCCGCCCGTGGAGCGCCCGGATGCTTCTCGGCTTGGCCGTCACGCCGATCCCGGGGCTTTGGGTTACATTACATCGATCTATTTGCGCCGGATTACGCATAACTCAACCCCTCCTGCTCGCCTGGAGGACAGCCTGTTGGTGGCTTTAATCGCATTTTACGGGGAAGTGGCGCAGACACACTGTGACCGCCATCACCTTTTGGACGATCGCACCGGCATTTTCCGGGCAGGGCGGCGGTGGGACCCGCCATCCCGGGCTGCGCCCGCCATCACCGAAGCCGCCTCGGCTTTCCCCCGGCAATCCCCAGGAAACTTGTCCCGTGTCATCTAATGGACGCAATCCGACGTGGTGGTGTCCCGGTCGTTCAATGGGGAGCATAGGCCGTGCTTGTGTATCATTGTCCCAATTCAAACCGCCAAGTGAGAACCGAAATAGTAACCACGGCGCAAGCTGTGAGCCGTCTTGGAACCCTGAAACTTTCCTTATGGTGCCCATACTGCGGGACCGGTCATATCGTTTGCGCCAGCGATACTCACATAGGCTCACGCACCTAAATCCTTGGTCGCGAGAATTGCCGCCATTGCGGGGTGGCCCTCTTCAGCGAGCTCGCCGATCCGCCGGTGACACCATTGATAGGCTGCTTGGAAAACCTCGGAGTGGCGATCAAAGTCCATGAAATTCGCACCGGGAAGCGCGGGCAAAGTCAGAAGCAGATCGAGCGGGCCGAGCGGCAGAAGCTCGGGGTTCTGGTGCGTGACCAGACAGCGCTGCAGGACCGCAATGGGGTTGGGCACGGCCGGCAATCTGCGGCGGCCGGACGGCGTGAGCAGCTGGCGAACGAGCGGCCAGCGTCCGGGGATGCTTGCATAATCCACCTCGAAGCGCTGCTGCATGTCGCGCAGGCCGAAGTGCACGACGAGGTTCGGCCCCGCCTTGAGCGTCTTCATCGAGCGCAACGGGATATTCTCGATCACCCCGCCGTCGACAAGCATGCGGCCGTCGTCGGTAAACACCGGCGGCAGCACCGCCGGAAGCGAGCCCGAGGCGCGAACCGCCTTCCAGAACGGACCGCGCCGGATCAGATAGGGCCCCTCCCCCGAGCCGTCGAGAACGGTCGCGACCGCGAAATAAGGGCGCCAGGCGTCCTCGATACGGATGCCCCTGAATTGCCGCTGCAGCGCTGCATCGAACGGGACATGGTCGAGCAACGCATAGCGGGGGAAGGTCAGCCGCTTGAAGGCTCGGCTGGTCACGAACACGTCATGGGTGCGCCGGTCGACCTCCTCGGGCATCAACAGCATGGCCAAGCCGCCGAGCACGGCCGCGCCGACGCTCGATCCGCCGAGCATATCGAAGGTCACGCCGCATTCCGCAAAGGCCTTGCAGACGCCGAGATGGGCGGGACCGAACCCGCCGCCGCCGGCGCCGACGTAGCCGAGCGCGCGCCCGGTCAGGAAGCGGTGCAGGCTCTTGAAATCGCGATCGTCCTCGAGCGCAACGTGGTGATGCATGCTCACGTCGCGCTCAGTGAGCCAGGCCGCAGTACCCTCGACCCAACCGGAGCGGCGCTCGTGCAGGCGCACGAGCCGCCGACGTGAGGGCGGATGGGTGGCAAACGCGAATGCCTCCACCGGGTTGGGCGGCGCAGCCGCGCCGGACACGACGATCAAGACCTGATCGGCCTGGCGGATTGCCTTTCGCGTCCAATCGCTCAGCGTGTCATCGGCGAGATAGGCGATCAGATCGTATTCGTGCTCGATGGCGTTGAGCCAGTCGGACACGGTCGGGTCGTCAGGCGGGCGTCCGGAGAAATGGCGCTCAAGATAATCCCGAGTGAGCACACGGCCCTTGCCCTTGCATCCAACCGTGTCGTCGAGGCGATCGTAGAATGTTTGCGGGATCGGCTGCTCCCCGCCGGCAATGACCGCAATGGTGCGGGCGGCCGCAACGCGCTGCTCGCTTGCGATGCGGGCGTTGCTGTCGGCGAGCCTGCGGCCAAGGGTGCGCAGCAGCGTCTGATAGACCGCCGGCACCTGGCGCACGACGGCGTCGAAGGACGCCCGATCAAGCTCGAGCACGACCAAATCGCGCGCGGCGACGATCGTTGCCGTGCGCGCGGCTCCCGCGAAGAAACCGATTTCACCGATGGGCTCGCCGACGCCGATCTCGCTGATGGCATTCTTCTGTCCTTCGATCCAGACTTCGAAGCGCCCGGACACGACGACATAGACGAAGTCGGACGGCGAGCCCTGACGAACCAGGATCTCACTGCGAAGCAGATTGTGGAATCGCGCACGCGACCAGATTTCGGCTAGCTGATCGTTCGACAGCTCGCGGAAGATCGCCGTCGAGCGGAGCAATATTGCTGCGTTCGGAAAGCCCGGTTCGTTTGCCATGGGGATGCGCGGGTTGCTGCCTGACTGTGAGCATCTTTGCAGACCGGCCGACGCCCGGCAAACTTGCGGGCCTGCGAATGGCTCCCAAGGAACCGGATTTCTGCATATTGGCGGTGCAGCCCGCCACGGATCCGACGGGCACAACGGCGCCGAAGCGTCTGATCGGGCACGCCCAGGGCATTCCTTCGTGCAATCAGATCGCGCCCTCATCCCAATAGGACAAGGAGGACCCCCCACTCGATCAGTTCTTGATCGCCGCCGATTGGCGGCGCCGCTTATCGCGCCGCGCCCTCCCCGACCACGACGAACGGTGCCCAGTAGGCGGGATAGGCATTGCGCGGATCGGAGGCGTCGTCGATGTAGGCAAGGATGGCGCGGCGCAGCGCCTCGGCGCGGCCGAGGGAGGCATCGGATTTCATGATGTCGAAGGTGGACGTGGTGAGCCGCATCGCCGCAGTGCTCTCCACCGCCCAGTGCGAGACGAGGAGCGCGCGGGCGCCGGCATAGAAGAAGGCGCGCGCGAGGCCTGACAGCGCCTCGGCGCCAGGCTTGTCGCCTGCGATGGTGTTGCAGGCGGAGAGCACCACCCAGTCGGCGTTGAGCTTGAGCTGCGCCACCTCGCTGGCGGTGAGGAGACCGTCGTCGATCTCGCTCGGCTGCTTCGGCAAGGTGAGCGCGAGCGACGGCTCGGCCAATCCCTTCACCTCGCCGGCGACCAGGCCGTGGGCGGCGAAATACACGACACGGTAATCAGACAGCGCCGATCGCTTCACCGTCGTCTCGCTTGCGGCCTGCCGCAGATGGATGCTCCTTGCGGGGGCGCCGAGATTTTGCGCCACCGCGCGCAATTCGGACGCCGTCTCCGGCAGGCGCGGCAGCGCTTTGCCAAGCATGACGCGGTCGATGTCCACGCCTTTCCAGAACTCGGTGTAGGAGCGCGTGACCGCCGCCTGCGCGGTGCGCTGCGGCAGGGGCGAGGCATGCCTCGCCCCTACAATGGTTTCAGGCTCGGTTTCAGCTCCAAACACGGGATCGCCGAACCCGATCAGCGGCTCCCTTGCCTGATCCTTGCGCGCGAACGCGCGCAACGCCTTGAGGCTCGCCACCGAGGGAAGCACGCTCACGGCGTGGCGGCGCAGCAGCCAGGGCACATCGCGATAGGCCGCAAGATCGCGCGGTGTCTTGACCTGCGGCACCGCGACAGCGGGTGTCTGCGTCACCAGCAGATGGAACGGCAGCGCCGTGAGCGCGCCCGTGGGCACCACGATGAGGTGCAGCTTGTCCCGGATCAGCGCCTCGACCGGGCCGATCAGCGTCTCGTAAAGCTCGTGCGCGAGACCGAGATTGAACAGCTCGCGTGCGCTAGCGGCCGCGGCGCACTCCGCGCGCTCCAGGCCGCGGCTGTTCGCCTCGTCGCACTCCTTCGCAACAATCCGGCCGCACTCGATCCGCGACAGCCCGCGTTTCTCGGCTTCGGCCTGCGCGCACTCCGCCCGCTCCAATCCGCGCCGCAGCGCGTCCACGTCGAGCCCGCGCCGGAATGCCGCTACTTTCTCCTCCAGCGCCTTCGTCCCGAGCGGAATCGTCTTCCATTCGAACCCATCGCGCGTCAGCGCAAAGACTTCGGTCTCCCAATGCTCCTCCCCGCTGAGCAGGAACACCAGCGCCTCGTCACCGCCGAGCAGCCGCTGCAGCTCCTCGGGCTTGAGCGGCGTCGGGCTCGCCAGCGCAGCATATTCGGGAAACTCCCGTTGCAGCCGCGCCGTGTTGGCGGCGAGCTTTTTCTCGTTCTCGGCAAGCTGTGCGCGCAATGCGTCGATCGCCGCGGCATTCTGCTGGCCTTGTGGTTGTGAAAGCGCTGCGACGAGGGCGGTGTCGCGGTTGCGCCAGAAGACGGCGAGGTCCTGGCGCTCGCGCACCAGCGCGGCAAGGGCATCGGTGCCGCCGGCAAAGCGCAGGCCCATTTGCTGGACCGCCGCGGCGGCGGACGAATGGTTCGCCCATTGCGCCATCTCGAACGCCTCCCGCGTCGCCGCGGGCAATGGCTCAATCCCTTCCTGAACGGCAGCGTCGAGATAAGCGATGTGATGGAGGAAGTAGTCCGTGCGCTGCTCGACGAGACCGCCCGCGCCCTTCTTGTGCTGCGCGCCAGTCGTCTCGGTGGCTGCGTGAGCGATGACGGAGGCTGTTGCTTTGCGCGCATAGGCGAGTGCATTTTTGTTGTTGCTGCTCTCGGAAAAGCGCATGGCCATGTGGTCGAGGGTCCTAGCCACATCGGGGTGGTTTGCGCCGAGCGCCTTCTCCTCGATCGCCAGCGCGCGCTTGAAGAGACCCTCCGCGTCGGCGTACTTGCCTTCCTCGTAGTGCACGCCGGCGAGACCGATGAGGGATGCGGCCACCTCGGGGTGGTCTGTGCCAAGCGTCTTCTCCTTGATCGTCAGCGCGCGCTTGTAGAGCCCCTCGGCGTCGGCGTACTTGCCTTGCTCCTGGTACACGTTGGCCAGGTTGTGGAGGGTCACAGCCACGCCTGGGTGGCCTGCGCCGAGCGCGTTCTCCTTGATCGCCAGCGCGCGCTGGTGGAGACCCTCGGCGTCGGCGTACTTGCCTTGCTCCTTGTACACATTGGCCAGGTTGTTGAGGGTCTGAGCCACATGGCGGTGATCGTTGCCGAGCGTCTTCTCGTAGATCGTCAGCGCGCGCTTGTAGAACCCGTCGGCGTCAGCGTACCTGCCTTGCTCCTGGTACACGTTGGCCAGGTTGTGGAGGCTTTGAGCCACATCGGGATGGCCCGCGCCGAGCGCCTTCTCGCGGATCGCCAGCGCGCGCTTGTAGCGCCCCTCGGCGTCGGCGTACTTGCCTTGCTCCTTGTACACGTTGGCCAGGTTGTTGAGGGCCCGAGCCACATCGGGATGGCCTGCGCCGAGCGCCTTCTCCCAGATCGCCAGCGCACGCTTGAGGAGACTCTCGGCATCGGCGTAATTGCCTAATTCCTTGTACATGTTGCCCAGGTTGTTGAGAGTCTGCGCCACGTGGGGATGGCTGACCCCGAGCGTCTTCTCGCGGATTGCCAGCGCCCGCTTGTAGAGTCCCTCGGCGTCGGCGTACTTGCCTTGCTCCTGGTACACGAGGGCCAGGTTGTGGAGGGCGACGGCGTAATTGGGGTGGTTCACGCCAAATTGCGCCTTGACCCCGGCTTCAAATCTCTGCGCCACCGCGAGCGCTGCCGGATAATCGCCCGCGGCAGTGAGCTCGCCGAATTTCTTCGAGAGCGCGCTGAGATCGCCCTGCTGCGCCACAGCCGGAGCCATGGCGATCAACACGAACAAGATCGCGCCCAACAAGGTTGCGAGGCAGCGCACTAGGACGGGACCACCGGGTACTGCAGCAAGGCGCATGGTAAGCCCCCCTTGCAAAGGCATGTCTCTTCCATACAGCACTGTGCCAGAACGCGGCGGGGGTCGGAAGCACGCGCCTCCCAAACGATTTGGAGCTAAATGGCTGCTTAGCTATAGCGCCGGTTGTGGGAGATAAGCAGACTTACTGCAACGGTCTGAAACGGCGGTGATGACCTAACCGGGAGATGCTAGCCGCCAGCGTCCTTTTGGAGCTTTCGATTCACCTTAATCCCCATGGCGTCAGACCCACATTGTCGACTTCGACGCGCCAAACATTATTGCGTTGCGCCTCAGTGATGTAGAGCCATTTCGTTCCCGGTCTGAAAGCAAGGTTTGTGGTGAAGCGACCCTCCGGTATGCGAATGAACTCAACAATTTCGTGGTTCGGGTCGATCACGTAGATGCCCTGCGAATTGAAGCTCGCCTGGTAGACGAATCCCTTCTCGTCGATCTTCAGACCATCGGGGCCGTTGCCGCTCAAGAAATGGGTCGAGACAAAGCAACTCAGCAGACCGCCGTTATTCTTGTCGAAGGGGCAACGCCAGTTCCGATTTTTGCGTAGCTCCGAGATATAAATCGAATTTCCGTCGGGAGCGACCCCAACGCCATTGGGCATCGCGAGATTGCCGATCAGCTTTGTCAGCTTGCGGTAGCCGCTCGCGGCATCGGCCATGAAAAGCGCGCCACTCGGATCGTCGGCACCGGTCTGCCAAGCATCGGTGAAATAGAGGTTGCCATCATCGTCGAACGTGAGGTCGTTCGGCCCCTTGAACGGCTGACCATGGTAGTAGCGGATGAGCAAGTCGACCTTTTTGCTCATCGGCTCGTAGGTCCATACGCCCAGGCGTCGATCGGTAATAAAGATGCGTCCGTCCTTATGCAGGGCGGTGCCTTGCGGCTGGGAGTCGGGCGTGGCCTGGACGATACGCACTACCTTGTCGCCTTCAACGCGTGACAGCCATCCGCCGAGCACTTCAACCAGCCACAATGTTCCCTCACGGTCGAACAGCGGTCCCTCGAGGAACTGGCCACCAGTGGCGACCAGCTCAACCTGCCTTTTCTTCGAGAGCATCTGCAGGATTGGACTCTGCGCGCTGGCAGATGGCGATAAAGCGACGGCCGCGGCAGCAATCAACCCCGCAAGACGACAAATGACATTCATCTCACTGCATCTCCCTCGGTGATGATCACTCCATTATCGTAAGCAATCTGTATCATGTGCACAATTGGAGCGATCGTCCGGACGGAAGGGCACTCTGCCTGCATCCCTGAATCCTTTTTGTTGAAACTACTGTGCCGGCCTATTCGCGGGGTCTTCCTCGCGCCAGAAGCCGAGCGCTTCCTGCGCAGCGCGGTCGGAATAGCTGAAAAGGACGCATTCGTTCTCAGTCTCGATGCAATAGGGTGTCCATGGCGGCACCACGAAGACATCGTGCGGCTCAAACGTAAAATCGTCTTCGCCGATGCGCGCGCTTCCGCAGCCCTCGACCACATTGAACACAGCGCCGTCGGTGCTTCGATAAGTCTGCCCGGAAAATCCCTTCGGCATCCATTGAATGAATACGGCCATTGTGGGGTACACATACCCGCCGTCGCTCGGGTTGGCGTAGCGCATCTTCGCCCCGTGTGCCGGGTGCAGCGGCTCGTTGCGCGCGACTCTATCGAGCGCCTCGCGCGTGCGGTCATAGGGGTAGACCAGTAGCGGAGATGCGCGCCGCTGCGGCCGGTATTCGAGCGGCATCAGGTTAGAGCCGTATCGCGCGGCCGCGGCGCCCTCGACCTGCGACACCGGATGGGTCTCGCCGGGATAGTTCTCGCGAAAGATCGCCCCGAAGAACTGACCGAAAGGATTGTCGAGCGCGTCGAGCCAGATCACCGGCTGAGAACCGAGATGACCGTGATCGTGCCAGGTCCAGCCGGGCGTGAGAACAAAGTCGCCGGGATGCATCGGCACACGCTCGCCCTCGACCGTGGAATAGGCGCCTTCGCCCTCGATGATGAAACGCAACGCATTGGGCGAGTGCCGGTGCGCGGGCGCGATCTCTCCGGGCTTGATCACCTGAAGCCCGCAATAGAGCGAGTTGGTGATGTAGCCGGTACCAGGCAGGCCCGGGTTCTCCAGCATGAAGACGCGGCGTTCTGCTTCCTTGGCGGTAATGAACTCGACCGCGCGCAGCAATTGCGGGCGCATGTCGCAGTATCGCCAGATGGTCGGAACGGCCGGCGAGCCCGGCCCCATGCGTGTCGTGCGCTCCCAGAGCGGCGTTGCGTTCAGCGCCTTGAGATCGAGCGAGAGCTTCGTGAGTTCCGAACGGGCCGTGGCTTCCATACGATCCGTCTCCTGTCAAACAACCGGTGCGCCGGCAAGTATGGGGTCGGCCGGCTTCAAACCCGCCCCTACTGCGCCAGCTTTGCAAACGCGCGATGAATGGCGGCGATCCTCTCGCGCTGCTCCTTGATGGCTGCAGCGAATTCCTCGGATTTGCCGGAGCGCGACACCGTTCCGCCTGCTATTAGGCGGGAACGGAATGCCGCGTCGGCGGCAATGGCTTGCACGTCGCGGACGATGCGTTCGCTGACATATGCCGGCATGTCGCGCCATCCGAAGAGGCCGATGCTGCCCTCGAAGGTCAGATCGGGATATCCTGCCTCGTGCGCTGTCGGCACCTCGGGGGCTTGAGGCGAACGCTCCCGATTGGTGACGAACAGGAGCTTGGCGGTGCCCGATTGATGGTGAGCAAGGAGCGGCGGTACCCCGGTTGCTGCGACATGCAGACGCCCCGTCGCCAGGTCTTGCAGTGCCGGGGCAAAATCGCGGTAGCCCACCGGCACCATCTCCACTCCGGCGCCCTGCTCCAGCGCGCGCACGACGTAATATGGCAGGCCCGGCGTGGCGGCCCAGTTGAGCTTGCCCGGCTGTCCACGGGCGACACGGATCAGATCTGCGACCGAGCTCACTTTCAAGATTGCCGCTGCCGCGACCCCGATGAAATTGTCCGATACTTGGACGAGGGGTATGAGATCGGCGGCTGGATCATAGGGCAGTCGCTCGTGAATGAGCGGATTGATTGTGATGATCCCCGCAAACGAAAGCAGAAGGATATGAGTGTCGCGTGCCGAAAGAAATGCCATCACCGCCGGGATGCCGTCGCCGCCTTGCTTGTTCTCTACGACCACCGGCTGACCCCAGCGTTCCGCCAGCCTCTCCGCGAGCAGCCGGCCGGCAATGTCGGTGCCGGTCCCCGGCGGGAGCGGGATGATCAACTTGACCGTGCGTTGCGGCCAGCTTTGGGCGAGCACATGCGGAATGGACGCGGCAAGTGCCAATGCGGCGGTGAGAACGAGCCCAAGAGCACGCGGAGCAAAGCAAACCATCGTGCACATGACGCCCTCCTGACCTTGTGCGGAACGCGACCAGAACCTGCACAGAGTCGTCAGCCGATCTGGCGCTGAGAAACCCAATCACCGGTTCCGGCTGTTGCGCAGGTAGCGGCAGCGGCCACGTAAGGCCCGCGCCAGCGAGAAGCGTGATGAACTCGCGCCGTCTCATTTGCCGCCATCGGTTCGAGGACCGCGCCGTATCCTACTCGAAATGGCGTATCGCGGTCAGGGGGTCTGGGGCCTACTTCGCGGTGCGCCGGCAGACGTACGGAATTTCCGGTTATGTGGCACGACCCGGAAGCCTTTGAGAGCGAGAATCAATTCCGCTTACTAATGTGCAGCGGACGAGAAATGAATCTTCCGGTGCAGGCGCCGACCAAGTTCGAGCTGGTGATCAATCTCAAGACCGCCAAGGCGCTCGGACTCGACGTCGAGGTGATCGAGTAGGCTGCAAACTTGCTGCACCGCATATGTCGGCTCCTGGCACTTGATTAGCAGAATAGGGCTCGGGCGGCGGCGGTTTGTCCGCTGCATAAAACCCTGCTTAGCCGACGCCCGGCAAACTTGCGTTCCGGCCGGTTCGCGCGCTTCGTTCGGCAGTGCGCCGCGGCGGGCCCGCGGCGCGTCACGGCATCTTCTTGAAGACGAACTCCCCGACCAGGCTGTCCCAGACTTCCGGGCGCTGCGCGCCGGCGGTCGAGCTCACCACCTCGCTGCGCACCCGCGTCATCAGCGTGCGCAGCTCCAGGCCCGGCGTCGGGAGGTGGCGCAACAGGGCGCGGGCGAACGGCGAGTTTCGCCCCTCGCCGTCGGCAGCCACCCGGTTGGGCTGGGTCGCAAACGCGATCAGGGTGCCGTCGGCAGCGTCGATCCGGGCAAGGCCGCGGGTGAGGCCGGCAGAGCGCGTCGCCGGCAGCCGGCGCGCCAGCTGCTGGACAATCTCGTTGTCGCGGCAGGCGTCGAGAATGAGGATGCGCACACGACCGGCATTTTGCAGGTCGTCGATCACGGCGTTCAGATTGACCAGCCTGCGAAGGTCCGCCTCGTCCTCGATTCGCGCGTCGATCGGCACCAGATAGTTGGTGCCGTTGTGCTGCAGGCCATGGCCGGCGTAGTAGACGAGCGCGGTGTCCGCCTTGCTCATGCTGCGGGAGAAGCGGATCAGCAAATCCTCCATGTCCGCGCGCCTGAGATCGATGCCGAGCATGACCTCGAAACCGAGCGTCTTGAGGACGTCGCCGATTTCGCGCGCGTCATTACGGGGATTCGGTATCGCTGTCAGTACAGAATAGCCGGAATTGCCGATGACCAGCGCGACGCGGCGGTCGGAAGGAGCAGCGGCCGGCGAAGCTGGTCTGCCCGCGGATGCCGCCATCTCCTGGGCGACGCGCCGGTTGTCCTGGGCTTCCGTATCGCTCGGGTCGAGATTGATCGCCTGATCATAGTCGGCGATGGCGCGGTCGTACTCGCGCCTGCCGAAATAGGCCTTGCCGCGATTGACGTAGGCCGCGGCGTATTTCGGATCGAGCCTGATCGCCTGGCTGCAGTCAGCAATGGCGCTGTCGTAGTCACCCTTGTGGTTGTAAGCTATGCATCGATTGCCGCGCGCGTAGACGTATGTCGAATCCAGCTTGATCGCCTGGCCGCAGTCGGCGATGGCGCTGTCGTAGTCCCCCTTGATGTTGTAGGCCCAGCAGCGGTCGCTGTAAGCCCAGGTGAACTTCGGATCAAGCTTGATCGCCTGGTTGCAGTCGGCAATGGCCTTGTCGGCATCCTCCTTGTAGTTGTAGGCCATGCAGCGATTTCTGTATGCATGACGGTGTTTCGGATCGAGCCTGATCGCCCGGTCGTAGTCGGCAATCGCGCGATCGTATTCGCTCTTGGCGGAGTAGGCATTGCCACGCTCATTGTAAGCCCAGACATTTTTCGGATCGAGCTTGATCGCCTGACCGCAGTCGGCGATGGCGGCGTCGTGGTCGCCCTTATTGTTGTGGGCGGAGCAGCGGCCGGTGTAACCGTCGATGTAGGCGGGATCGAGCTTGATCGCCTGTGAGCAGTCGGCGAGCGCGCTGTCGTAGTCCTCCTTGGCGTTGTAGGCCCAGCAGCGGTTCTTGTAGGCGGAGATGAGTTTCGGATCGAGCTTGACCGCCCGGTCATAGTCGGCGACGGCGCGGTCATGCTCACTCTTGCCGTAATAGGCGTCGCCACGGTCATTGTAGGCCGAGACCCTTTTCGGATCGAGCTTGATCGCCTGATCGCAGTCCGCGATTGCGCTGTCGTAGTCTTCTTTCTTGTTGTAAGCCCAGCAGCGGTTGTTATACGCGACCGCGCGTTTCGGATCGAGCTTGATTGCCTGGTCAAAATCGGCGATGGCGCGGTCGTAGTCTTCCTTGGCATTGTATGCCTCGCCGCGGTCATTGTAGGCGGAGGCTTTTTTCGGCTCGAGCCTGATCAGCTGATCGTAGTCGGCGATGGCGCGGTCATGCTCGCCCTTGTTGTAGTAGGCGTCGCCACGGTTCTTGTAGGCTCGGGAGTATTTCGGATCGAGCCTGATCGCCTGATCGCAGTCGGCGATGGCGGCGTCGTAGCTCCCCTTGCCGTTGTAGGCGGCGCAGCGATTGTTGTACGCGACGGCGCGTTTCGGATCGAGCTTGACCGCCTGGTCAAAATCGGCGATGGCGCGGTCATACTCTTCCTTCGCGTTATAAGCCTCGCCGCGATCGTTGTAGGCGGCCGCTTTTTTCGGATCGAGCCTGATCACCTGATCATAGTTTGCGATGGCGCGGTCATGCTCGCCCTTGTTGTAGTAGGCGTCCCCCCGGTTGTTGTAGGCCAAGGCATAGTTGGGATCGAGCCTGATGGCCTGATCGCAGTCGGCGATGGCGGCGTCGTAGTCATCCTTCTTGTTGTAGGCGACGCACCGATTGTTGTACGCCTTGGCGTATCTCGGATCGATCTTGATCGCCTGGTCATAATCGGCGATGGCGCGGTCATACTCGCCCTTGTCGTCATAGGCATAGCCGCGGTTGTGGTAGACTTGGGCGAGCTTGGCGCCGCGCCAGCGTCCGGAGGCAATGGCGCGGGTGCAGGCCGCTATGCCCTTGTCGCCGGATTGGTCCTGGCAGGTATCCCAATCATCGGCCCAAACGGGCGCGGCAGGAAGCTGCAAAGCGCACAGTACCGCCAGCACGGCAAATGCAGATCGATGCGTGGCGCGTGTCTGAGAGCGCAAATGCGCAGGCATGACGGCAGTTCCGATTGGAGAATTTGCTCGCTCGCAAGCTATCACCGCAATGGACCGGCTCCAAGCGGTTGGCGTGCATCCAATGCCCCGCAGCACTATGGTCATGGCTCCCCGCGGCGGCGCCAATCGAGGATCATTCGTCGGCTCGTCTTGACATCAAGACATCAATATTGATATGCGTTGATGCATGAGAACGACACTGACCCTGGACGACGACGTGGCGGTTCTGCTTGAGCGCCTGCGCCGTGCGCGCGACGCGAACCTGAAGGATATCGTCAACGAGGCCCTGCGGCGGGGGCTGCGCGACATGAGTGCGCCGCCGAGAAAGCGCAAGGCGTTCCGGACACGGGCGTTCCAAATGGGCAAGCCGCTCATCAACATCGACAACGCCGCTGAAGCGCTCGCTCACCTGGAAGGCGAAGGCTTCAAGTGATCCTCGTCGACGTCAACATTCTCGTCTACGCAAGCAACGCCGCATCCGATCAGCACGCCGCCAGTCGCGACTGGCTCGACGGGCAGCTCAGTGGGACGGCTCCGGTCGGATTGCCGTGGGCGAGTCTACTCGCGTTCCTGCGGATCGCAACGAACCAGAGAGCGTTTCGCAGCCCCCTGACAATGGCGATTGCATGGCAGCAGGTATCGAGCTGGCTTTCTGCTGATACGGTGTGGACGCCCGAGCCGACCGAGCGACACGCCGCCGTGCTGGGCGACCTGCTCGCCCTGCCCGGCGTGCACGGCAATCTCGTGCCGGATGCGCATCTCGCAGCGCTGGCGATTGAGCACGGGTTGACCCTGTGCTCGACCGACGGCGACTTTGCCCGATTTCCGGGACTGGCCTGGCGCAATCCACTCGCGTCGTGAATGCACGACCGGCGTCAGTGCTGGCTTGGCGGCAGATGCTCCGGCGGCGTCCCCATGCGATGATGCAGGTCGAACATGATCCACAGGCTGCCGCCGACCATGAGGAAGATGAGAATCGCCGCAAAGCAGAGCGCCAGAAGGCTTGCGCGCGGCGTGTCGGTCAGATCGAGGTGGAGAAAATATTTCAGGTGCACGACGATCTGGATGATCGCCGCCGTTGCGATCACAACCAGCATCGCCGTTCCGGCGAGGAGCTTGAAGTAGACCAGAGCAAAAGGAATGGCGGTCAACACCAGCGCGAGCGCCAGGCCTGTGAGATAGGATCGCGCATTCGGCATATGGCTGACAGAGCCATCGTGCATCTCAAAGAACCCCCGGAAGGTAGACGACGGAAAAGATGCCGACCCAGACGATGTCGAGAAAGTGCCAGAACAGTCCGAGGCGAAACAGTCGCGAACCGACCGGTTCGGTCAGCCCCTTGACCATGATCTGTCCGACGATGACGAGAATGCAGACAAGGCCCGACGCTGACATGCAGCCCGTGCGTGCCGACCAGGGTAAAGAAGGCCGACAGGAAGCCGCTGCGGCCGGGGCCGGCGCCGACTGCGATCATGTCGCGGAATTCCCCGATCTCCATGGCGACGAAGCCGGCACCGAGGATGAGCGTCAGCAGGAGCAGCAGGACCGCGGCCTTGCCATTGCGCGCCCGCGCCGCCAGCGTGGCGAAGCCGAATGTCGCGCTGCTGAGCAGCAGCAGCAGGGTCTCGCCAAAGGTGCGCGGCAGGCTGAACAGCTCGCGGCCGCTCGGCCCGTCGGCGGTTGCGCGGGACATCACGACAAAGGTCGCGAACAGAAGCGCGAAGATGATCGCGTCGGTCATCAGATAAATCCAGAAGCCGAGCGCCTTCTCCTCGGAGCGCTCAACAAGGGATTGCGGCGCGGTCCCTTCGCCGATGCCGGCATCGCGTCGGTCACGATGCCCGCCCCGGCAGCGCGGCGGCGGCAATTGCGGAGGCATCCTGCGCCAGCGTCACGACGCGGCGCCTTCGCCATTTCCTGACAGCGACGGGTTTCGATCTTCTCGACCTCGCTGGCCGGCAGAAGATATTCGGTATCGTCGTCGCTGCTGCGCAAGATCAGCGTGAGCACGATCAGCAAGACGCCCAGGATGGCGAGCCACCACATGTGCCACACCATGGCGAAACCGAAGACAAAGGCGAGGCCGCCGGTCACCACGCCGAATGCGTTATTCTTCGGAATAGCGATGTCCTCGTAGCGGGCCGGCCGCTGGTAGGCGATGCCGCGCTGCCTTCATGTCGAGAAATGCGTCCCGGCTTCGCACTTCGGGAATGACGGCGAAGTTGTAGAGGGCTGGTGGCGAGGCGGTGAGCCATTCCAAGCGTGAAGCCATCCCAGGGATCGCCGGTCCAGTCGCGGTACTCGGCGCGCCGCCTGACGCTGACGATGATCTGCACGACCATGAAAATGAGGCCGAAGAGAATGAACACGGCGCCTGCCGCGGCGACGATCAGGTAGGGCTGCCATTCGCGGCGTGTCGTAGTGCTCCATGCGGCGCGGCATGCCCATGAAGCCGAGCAGATAGAGCGGCATGAATGCCAGATAGAAGCCGATCACCCAGCACCAGAATGATGCTCTGCCCCAGCGCTCGTCGAGATGAAAGCCGAACGCTTTCGGAAACCACAGATTGAGCCCGGCGAAATAGCCGAACAGCGCGCCGGGAATCAGCATGTTGTGGAAATGCGCGACCAGGAAGGTCGAGTTGTGCATGAGGTAGTCGGCCGGCGGCAGGGCGAGGATGAACGCCGGTGACGCCGCCGATCACAAAAGTCACGATGAAGGCGAGCGTATACATCATCGAGGTATGAAAACGGATGCGGCCGCGATACATCGTGAACAGCCAGTCAAATAGTTTCACGCCGGTCGGCACCGCGATGATCATCGTGGCGATGCCGAAGAAGGCGTTGACATTGGCGCTCGATCCCATCGTGAAGAAATGGTGCAGCCAGACCGTGAAGGACAGGATGGCGATCGCGCAGGTTGCGTAGACGAGCGACGTGTAGCCGAACAGCCGCCTGCCGGAAAACGTCGTCACGACGCTGGAATAGATGCCGAAGGCGGGGAGGATCAAAATGTAGACCTCCGGATGCCCCCATATCCAAATCAGATTGACGTAATTCATCATGTTGCCGCCGGCATCGTTGGTGAAGAAATGCATGCCGAACGCGCGGTCGAGCTGGAGCAGCGCCGCCACCACGGTGATCGCGGGAAAGGCGAAGGCCATCAGCATGCTGGTGCAAAGCGCCGTCCAGATGAACAGCGGCATCCGCATCAGCGTCATGCCGGGTGCGCGCCTCTTCAGGATGGTGACGATGAAATTGATGCCGGTGAGCGTTGATCCTATTCCGCTGATCAGCACCGCCCAGATCCAGTAGTCGACGCCGACATAGGGATTGTGCTTCAATCCCCGAATAGGGCGGGTAGCCGGTCCACCCGGCAGTCGAGAACTTGCCGATGACGAGCGATGCCATGACCAGCGCCGCGCCGGATGCCGGTGAGCCAGAGGCTCACCGAGTTCAGGTAGGGGAAGGCGACGTCGCGCGCGCCGATCTGCTGCGGCGCGACGATGTTGATCAGTCCGGTCAGGAACGGCATCGCCATGAAGAAGATCATGATGGTGCCGTGCGAGCTGAAGATCTGGTCGAAATGCTCGGGCGGCAGGTAGCCGTCGGATTTCACCGCGATCGCCTGCTGCGCGCGCATCATCAGCGCGTCGATGAAGCCGCGCAGAAGCATGATCAGCGCGAGCGTCACGTACATGATGCCGATCCGCTTGTGATCGACGCTCGTGAGCCATTCGGTCCAAAGATACCGCCAGGCTCTGCAACCAGGTGATCACGGCGGCGACGGCAAGGGCGCCGCCGACAGTGATCAGTGCGCCACCGAGCGCGATCGCGCTGTACAAGGGCAGTGCGTCGATGGTCAGCCTTCCCAGCATCCGCCGGCTTCTCCCTCACGGCCGCTCACTGCGCCGCCATCGCTCCGTGGCTCTTGCACTGAGTTGTCGGTATTTGCGGAGGATACCGGTCGAACAGCCCGGGCTCGACCGCCGAATAGTGAACGACTGGATGGGCGGCGCTCGGCTTGGCAAGCTCTGCATAGGTGGCCGGCGTCGAGCGTCTGCGGCGATTGCCCGACCTGCGTCACCCAGGCATCGAAGTCCGCCGGCGTCATCGCGACCGCCGCGAAATGCTGATCGGCGAAGCCGCGGCCGCTGTATTGCGTATTTCTGCCGACAAAGCGGCCGGGTTCATTGGCGCGCAGGTTGAGCTGCGTCTGCATGCCGGCCATTGCGTAGATCTGTCCCCCGAGCGCCGGGATGAAGAACGAATTCATCACGGTGTCGGAGGTGATCTTCAGCCTGATGGGCGCCTCGCTCGGAAACGCCAGCTCGTTGACGGTGGCGATCCCCTGCGCGGGGTAAATGAAAAGCCATTTCCAGTCCTGGGCGACGACCTGGACCGTCCAGCGGCTTTGCCGATGACATAGAGCGGCTTGTAGGGATCGAGCTCGTGCGTATAGAGCCAGACGTGGACGCCAAGGGAGGTGACGATCAGCGCCGGAACGAGCCATATGACCGCGTCGGCCTTCTGCGGACGTCCAGTCCAATTCGTAGCGGGAGCGCTCGTTGGATGCGCGGTAGCGCCAGGCAAACCAGAAGGTCATCGCGAAGACCGGAATGACCACGGTCATCATGATCGCAAGGGCGCGGAACAGGATGTCTCTCTCGGCGAGCGCAATGGGGCCCCTTGGGATCGAGGATCGGCGCTTCGGTGAGGCCGCAGCCGCTCGCGAGCAAGGCGAGGCCGATCGCGATACCGGTCACGAGCATTCTCGCCCGCGCACCCTGCTTCATCACCATCGCGGGCGCCATCGGTAGCATCCTTGTCGCAGTACAGCGTCCAAGCCAGTGATACCACAGGACCGGCCAGTGCGGTGAATTTGACCAATCGCCGCTCCCGTATCCGCGAAACGCGATTGCGAGTATTATTGCTCTGCGTCAACCCCCGGAGTGTTCCGATGCTGGTGCGTGCCTGCATTGCTGCCGCATTCGCCATGGCCGTGTGTTGCGCGGTCGAACCAGGCTTTGCGCAGACCGGCAATTATCCCAATCGCCCGATCCGCATCGTCGTTCCTTTCGTGCCGGGCGGCGGCGTCGATACGCTCGCACGCCTGTTTGCGGACAAGATGCAGCCCAGGCTCGGAGTGACCGTCATTGTCGAGAACCGGGCGGGCGCCAGCGGAACAGTCGGCGGAGCCGGCGTCCTGGCATCGCCGCCCGACGGCTACACGGTCTTGTTCTCCTCCAGCACCCATTCGATGGCCAAGCAGGTGATGAGCAAGCCGCCGTACGACCCGCTCACTGACTTCGCGCCGATTGCCCGGGTGGGCGAGGCGCCGCTGCTCGCGGTGATGTCTGCGCAATTGCCGCAGCAGACCCTGGCCGAGGTTGCCGCCGCCGCTCGGCAGAACCCGGAGCGATGGACGGCCGGCACCCCCTCTCTCGGCTCGCCCGGCCATATCGCGACCATCGAGTTCAATCGTTTGTCAAACGCCAATCTGACCATCACGCCCTATCGCGGGACGGCGGCGGCGCTGACCGACGTCGCGGGCGGCCATATCCAGCTTCTTATCGACGCCATCCTGGTATTGCTGCCGGTGGCACGCAGCGGCCAGGTGAAGGGGCTCGCCACCACCACATCCAGGCGAAGCGCGCTTGCGCCGGAAATCCCGACCGCGGCGGAGAGCGGAATTCCCGGTCTCGAGGTCATCTCCTGGTATGGCATGTGGGGTCCGGCCGGGATGCCGGAGGAGATCGTGCAGCGGATGAACGCCATCTGCGCCGAGGTGACGCGGGAATTGGCCGACGCCCGGCGTCTGGCGGACATCGGCGTCGACCCGGTTTACGAGACCCCCGAGCAATTCGCACGCTTCATGGCAGCCGAGGTAGCGCGCAACGCGCAGCTCTTGAAATCCGTCAACTTCCAGCCGCAATGACCGCGCGCACGACGCAGGGAGGAGTCCATGCACAGAGTTCAAATTCCAGAGCACATTGTCGCCCGCGTCCTCAAGCGACAGGGGCGTTGGAACGTGCACGACGATGTTCCGCCGCAGCAAACGGCCTTCGTCGTCGTCGATTTGCAGAACTATTTCATGGCACCCGGCCAGCAGGTCGAGATTCCGGCGGCGCGCGAGATCGTGCCCAACGTCAACCGGCTCGCGGCGGCACTGCGCCGCGCCGGCGGTCTGGTGGTGTGGATCCGAACGATTGCAAACGAGGACTCGTTCAGAAACTGGTCGCACTTTCATGATGTGCTCAACACGCCGCAACGCAGAGCGCGCCGGACCGAGGCGATGACGGATGGAGCATTCGGCGCCGAGCTGTGGCCCGAGCTCGACGTCCAGAACGACGACCTCATCGTGTGCAAGACGCGTTACAGCGCGTTCATTCAAGGATCGTCAAACCTGGAAGCGCAGCTGCGCCGGCGCGGCATCACCGCGGTCTGGATCGGCGGCACGTCGACGAATACCTGCTGTGAAAGCACGGCGCGCGACGCCATGCTGCTGGACTTTCGCACCACCATGGTGAGCGACGCGAATGCCGATCACACCGACGCCGAGCACAACGCAACCTTGATCAACTTCTGCGTGAACTTCGGGGACGTGGCGTCGACGGACGACCTGATTGCGCGCCTGCAGGGCGCAACGACCTTGCCTGAGCGCGATCTGGCGGTCGGGTAATCTAATTCCCAACGACCTTTCGCAGCGCCTCATTGATCCTGTCTTGCCAGCCCGGTCCGGCTTCTTGAAAGTGATCAAGAATGTCCCGGTCAATTCGCAAAGAGACAAGCTCCTTGGCATTCGGGACAGTCGGACGCTTCGGAGGGAGCTCAACCGGCTTCGTGGTTGCCGCCTTGAACGCCGCTTCGGCCGCATCGCGTGAGGAGGTGGTTCTTCGTGTTTTGTCGGCAGGCATTTTTCGGCACAGCCCCTTGTTCGGTCCTAAACTACAGTAGTGCCCCGATTCCGAAGTTCGCACATGCTAGCGGCACCCCCCCTTATGCTGCTGAGCCGGGACCGCGGCAAGGTCGAATTTTGTGCGCACCACTCCGTGCTGCGCTGCGCCCGGGACATGCATTTCTAATTCGATCGCGTCGTCGGCGAGCGCGAGCAGCCGGGGTCGCGCAGGGCTCGAATTCGTAACACGCCGGCGCCCTCGGCGTGCTCCCCTCCCCGCGCAACACGGGCCAGCCCGGGCTGCGCCCCCAACCGACCGCCACATCATCGCCACGAAAAAAATCTTGTTCGCGCTTTCGGCAAGACCATGTTCCGTCCGTCCTTGGCGTGAAGGCACGCCCGGCACGGGCCAGTCTTCCACTGCAACGGGTTGGATCAGCTTGGCGAGGGAGCGCCATCGGTGCCCAGGATCGTGTTCACCCCCAACATCCAGCGTCACGTCGGTTGCCCGGAGGCGGAGGCCGCCGGCCACACCGTGCGCGAGGTGCTGGAGAATGTCTTCGCGGGCAACCCGCAGGCGCGCGGCTATGTGCTCGACGACCAGTCGGCGCTGCGCAAGCACATGACGATCTTCGTCGACGGGCAAATGATCCGCGATCGCGCGCGGCTTGCCGACGCCGTGCGCGAGACCAGCACGATCCACGTTTTCCAGGCACTGTCAGGAGGCTGACGATGAGCGACAAGCTTCTCGTTTCGACCCGCAAAGGCCTGTTCACGGTCGCGCGCAAGGCGCGGCAGTGGGACATCACCGGCGTCGATTTCCTGGGCGACAATGTCACCCTCACGCTGGCCGACCGGCGCGACGGGCGGCGTTATGCGGCGCTCGATCATGGTCATTTCGGCGTCAAGCTCCACCGCTCGACGGCGGATGGCTGGGAGGAGATCGCCGCTCCCGTCTATCCGCCCAAGCCGGAAGGCTACGAGGAGAACGACATGTGGGGCCGGCCGCTCAACTGGAGCACGGCGCGCATCTGGGCGCTCGCGGCCGGCGGCCCCGACGAGCCCGGCGTCATCTGGTGCGGGACGCTGCCGGGCGGCCTGTTCCGCTCGAGCGATCACGGGCAGAGCTGGGAGATGATCCGCACGCTCTGGGACCACCCCAAGCGCAAGCAGTGGATGGGCGGCGGCGCCGATCTGCCGGGCATCCATTCGATCTGCGTGGACCCGCGCAATTCGAAGCGCGTGTGGGTCGCGGTCTCGACCGGCGGCATCTGGTTCACCGAGGACGCCGGCGCGAGCTGGGCGCAACGCGGCGAGGGCATGCGCGCCGAGTACGATGCCGCCCGAGCAGACCCATGACCCCATCGCCCAGGATGTCCATTGCCTTGCGCAGTGTCCGGCAGCGCCGCATCGCATGTGGGTGCAGCACCACAACGGAATTTTCGTCTCCTCCGACGAGGGGCAGACGTTTACCGAGATCACCGGCGTCGAGCCGTCGACCTTCGGCTTTCCGGTCGTCGTGCATCCACGCGAGCCCGACACCGCCTGGTTCGTGCCTGAGATCAAGGACGAGAAGCGCATCCCGCGCGAGGGCAAGCTGGTGGTCACGCGCACGCGCGACGGCGGCAAGAGCTTCGACGTCCTGACGCAAGGGCCTGCCGCAAATCGCACGCCTACGACGTCGTCTACCGCCATGCGCTCGCGCTCGACGAGGCCGGCGAGCGGCTCGCCTTCGGCTCCACCACGGGCGGCCTCTGGGTGAGCGAGGACCAGGGCGACAGCTGGGCATGCGTCACCCACACGCTGCCGCCGGTCTACGCGGTGCGTTTCGCCTGACCTAAGCAGGATTTTATCGACTGGCCAACGGATGCGTCGGGGATGCGGCGTCAGCTTTCACCAGCAGCGGACAAACCGCCGCCCGAGCGCCCGAGCCCTATTCTGTTAAGTGCCAACCGGCCATAGGCAAGCTATTCAATCGCCTCGTCAGCGCGTACCAGGATCGATGTTGGCACCTCCAGGCCGAGCGCCTTGGCGGTCTTGAGGTTGATGATCAGCTCGACTTTTGTGGTCTGCTGAACCGGCAGGTCGGCTGGTTTCTCGCCTTTGAGAATCCGGCCGGCGTGGATACCGACCTGACGATACATGTCCGTAAGACTACCTCCGTAACTCATCAAGCCGCCGGCCGCGGCGAACTCGCGATATTGATAGACAGCGGGCACAGCATGGCGGATGGCCAGTGCGGCTAGCCGTTTGCTCTGGCTATTGAAGAATGGATCGCTGCCGATTACGAGCCCGCCTGCCGGTAGTCGGACCAAGGTCGCGAAGACCCTATCAAAGTCGCGTTCAGCGCTCGCATGCAGCATATGAAACTGCAGCCCCAGCTTTCGCGCCGCCGCCTGCAGGTCTGTTGCTATGGATTCGCGAAAGAGACCGGCAGCCGGATTGACGAGCAGTGCAATGCTAGTCGCCGCGGGCATTAGTTCATGCAGTAGCTCCACCCGCTTCGGTCCCACTTCCGCAGTCAACGAGGTTACACCTGTGAGATTACCACCCGGCCGGGCGAGGCTGGCGACAAGTCCCGCCGCGACGGGGTCGTAGCCGGTGGCAAAGACGATCGGAATGGTCGTAGTCGCCGCCTTCGCCGCCATTACCGGCGCGGGCTGTTTGCGGCAATCACGTTTACTCGGTGCTGGATCAGGTCGGCCGCCAACGCCGGAAGCCGATCATATTGTCCGTCCGCCCAGCGGTATTCAATCGTTACGTTGCCGCCCTCGACATAGCCGGATTGGTTCAGCCCTTCATGGAAGGCGCGCACAAGGTACGCAAACAGGTCAGGTGACTCGCTGTTGAGAAATCCGACTACCGGCATCGCCGGCTGCTGCGCGCGCGCAGCGAGCGGCCACGTCGCTGCCACGCCGCCGAGAAGCGTGATGAACTCGCGCCGCTTCATAGGCTTGGTCCTCAGGCTGAGGACCACACCCTACCACACTGTCGAGCGGCGAGCCGCCTCTTATTGGCCGGCGACGATCGAGCGCCGCGTGCTCTCGACGATGGCAACGACCTCGGCCCGCTCGGCCGCCGGGACTGCGAACTTGTCGAGCGTCTGCGCTACGTCGTCCATGAACGCGTCCCACTCACCCGGCGTGATGCGCAGGTGCCGGTGCGAGCTCTCCATGTCCTTGCCGGTGTATTTCTGCGGACCTCCGGCGGCCCCGCAAAGCATCTCGGTAACCAGGTATTTGAAGCCTGCCGGCGGTACCTTGTGGTGCGCGTCGTCGACCAAGGGATTGGCGTTTAGCCGCGGATCGGCCATCACGCGGTCGATGAGGTCGTCTACGACGGTCGCGATGCTGTAGACACCGCCGAGCCGCTCGTAGAGGCTGGGCGAATCCAGCGTGGCCATTGGCACCTCCTCCTGCTTCCGCATGCAGGCAAAGGATAGTGTGGCGCGGTTCCGGTCGTCCTTGGCCTGCTCATACGGTGACACACTTCATCAATGACCTCATGCACCGCCAATATGTGCGGATGCGACACGCATCCGACCTCGGAGCGGTGGACACCACTGTAGGGTATTGATTTTTCTTCGAACCACCCATCCCGCTCTACGTCTTTGTTGGAGCATGATCTTTTCCGAAAACCGGTATCCCACCCCGGATCAAGTCCGGGGCAGGCTTTCTCGGGATCATGCTCTGGACTGCCGCGGCCGTGTTCGCAGCCCGCAGGATGGGTTGAGCGTAGCGAAACCCATCATGTGTTCATTGGCAAAGCGATGGGTTTCGCAAGAGCTCAACCCATCCTACGCACTACGCACTGCGCCCTTTGCGACCTGCATGCTGCATTGCATTCATCCACCGGAACGCACGCGCCCGGCGGAACAATAATCACACGCAATCGTTTGTTCGATCGAATGACGAGGGAGCCCGGTCATGCCCTACACAAGACCCATCAGGCGTTTTTATCTGACCCCGCCCAGTATTTTTACGTTCGTGGTCTCGGTGGTGCTGGCGCTGATTGCCGTCTTCGCAACATACGGGCATCTGGTGCTGTTTAAGGGCATCAACAGCTTCCTGATCCTTCTGGTGGCCTACATCGTGTTGCTGGCCGGCACGCTTTTTCGCGGGATCTAAGCAGAGTTGGACGACTTGACCAACGGTTGCTCGCGCGGACCAATGTCCGCAGCTGGCGCAAGCTGACATGGCTAGCGGGCGAGGCGGGGAGGGTTCTGACCCAGCTGAGACATTCGGCGATCGATTTTTTCTGTGATGCACAACGCAGTTTTTACCCCGGCGATGTGCTAGGGTTTTAGCCACTCACTTGAGGGAGCCTCATGAGACGGCGTGAGTGTATCACGCTGCTTGGCGCCGCGGCGGCGGCGTGGCCGCTTGCGGCGCGGGCGCAGCAGCCGGCGATGCCGGTAGTCGGGTTTCTCCGGAGCGCGTCGGCTGCCGGCTCCGCGCACCTTGTCGCCGCATTCCGGCAGGGCCTCGGCGAGACCGGATTCGTCGAGGGCCAAAACGTCGCCATCGAGTGGCGCTGGGCCGACGATCAGCGCGACCGGCTGTCGGGACTCGCGACCGACCTCGTGCGCCGACAGGTGGCCGTGATCGTCGTGAACGGCATCGCGGCGCCAGCTTCCATGGCGGCGACCGCGACAATTCCGATCGTCTTCACCACGGGCTTCGATCCGATCAGAACCGGCCTGGTCGCCAGCCTTAGCCGGCCGGAAGGCAACATCACAGGCGTGGTCTTTACCATTACCGATTTGACAGCCAAACGGCTGGGGCTGCTGCACGAGCTCATTCCCAAGGCTGCCGTCATCGCCGTGCTGTTGGAGCCGAACCAACCGGAAATCGAGGTTGATTTGGGAGAGGTAGAGGCGGCAGGACGCGCCCTCGGTCGACAAATCCTGATCGTCAAAGCCGCAAGTGAACGCGAATTCAATGCCGCCTTCACGACGATCGTGCAAGCGGGCGCCGGCGCGCTGCTTTTCGGCGGTGGTCCGGTCTTCCTCAACCAACGTCGACAGCTCGTCGCCCGGGCGATCCGCCACGCCCTGCCCGCGAGCTATGCGTCGCGCGAGTACGCCGAGGTCGGGGGCCTGATGAGCTACGGACCCAGTCTGACCGATGCGTATCGTCGCGCCGGCATCTACGCCGGCCGGATTCTCAAGGGGGCTAAACCGGCCGACCTGCCGGTCGAGTTGGCGACCAAATTCGATCTGGTCATCAACCTCGCGACTGCCAAGGCGATCGGCCTCGACATTCCTCCGATGCTGCTGGCGCGCGCCGACGAGGTGATCGAATGAGGCGGCGCGAGTTCATCACGCTGCTCGGCGGCGCTGCTGCATGGCCAGTTGCCGCACGCGCGCAGCAGCGGGCGATGCCGGTGATCGGGTTCCTGAATAGCGGATCATCCAGCGGCATGGCGTTTTTCGTCACCGCATCGCTTGGCCTCAAATTGCCGCTGAGCCTGCAAGTGGCCGCTGACGAGGTGATCGAATAGCGGTGCTACTTGCTCCCGATGCATCCGTTGGCCAATCGATAAACCCTGTTTAGGTTTCGCAAATATCTCACTCGTGTCCCGGATGCAGTGCAGCGCGCCTGCTATCGGATAGGCGTGCCATTGCAAGACCGGCGGCGCGGTGCACTGCGGGTCCGGGACCGCGGCAAGGAGTTTCTTTGCGGTCGCTGGGCGCAGCGCACCCCTTCGTGCTGCGCTGCGCCCGGGACACTCGACAAATCCCCTCGTTCATGCTTTGTACCAGGGCTGGCAAGTCGGGGCAATGCGGCGGACGAACTGCGACAACGACGGCTTGAACGAGCGCCCGCGCGCTCATGCGCACGGGCGGCGCGGCTCAACATGACCGCCGCCTATCTCGCCAAGCTCAATGCCGAGCAGCGCCGCGCCGTCGAGCATGGCAGTGCTTCGCCCGAAGGGGCCTTGCCCCTTCTCATCATCGCGGGCGCAGGATCGGGCAAGACATCCACCCTCGCCAACCGCGTCGCGCATCTGATCGTCTGCGGCGCGGACCCGCGCCGCATGATGCTGCTCACATTCTCGCGGCGCGCCGCCGCCGAAATGCAACGCCGGGTCGAGCGCATCATCGCCCAGGTGCTCGGCGCAAAGGCGGGGCTGATGATGGATGCGCTGAGCTGGTCGGGGACGTTTCACGCCATCGGCGCCCGCCTTCTGCGCGAGTACGCGCTCGATATCGGACTCAATACGGCGTTTACGATCCTCGACCGTGAAGATTTTGCCGATCTCATGAACCTCGTCCGCCACGATCTCGGCTTCTCAAGGACCCACAAGCGCTTCCCCATGAAGGCAACCTGCCTTGCAATCTACTCGCGCGCCGTCAATGCCGAAGCGCCGCTCGGCGAGGTGCTCGGCACCTTCTTTCCATGGTGCGCGGAGTGGGAAGGCGAGCTGCGAACGCTGTTCGGCGCCTATGTGGAGGCGAAGCAGAAGCAGAGCGTTCTGGATTACGATGACCTCCTCCTGTACTGGGCGCAGATGATGCTCGAGAGCGCGGTCGCAGAGGACGTCGCCGCGCGCTTCGATCAGGTGCTGGTCGATGAATACCAGGACACCAACCGTCTGCAGGCTTCGATCCTGCGGGCGCTCAAGCCGAACGGAGGCGGCCTCACCGTCGTCGGCGACGATGCCCAGTCGATCTATTCCTTCCGGGCGGCGACCGTCCGAAACATCCTCGACTTCCCCGCGCATTTCAGCCCGCAGGCGGAAATCATCACGCTCGCCCGCAACTACCGCTCGACGCAGCCGATCCTGGCTGCCGCCAATGCCATCATGGATCTTGCCGTCGAGCGCTTCACCAAAAATCTCTGGTCGGACCGCGTCTCGGTGGAGCGCCCTCGCCTCGTCAATGTTGCAGACGACGCGGCCCAGGCGGGCTACATCGTCGAAACCGTTCTGCAGCACCGGGAAGCCGCCATCGCGCTCAAATCGCAGGCCGTTCTGTTCCGCGCATCGCATCACAGCGCGAGTCTCGAAGTCGAGCTCACGCGCCGCAACATTCCCTTCGTCAAGTTCGGCGGTCTTAAATTCCTTGAAGCCGCGCACATCAAGGATGCGTTGTCCGTGCTGCGTTGGGCGCAAAACATCCGCGACCGGGTGGCCGGTTTTCGCGTTGCGCAGCTCCTCCCCGGCATCGGCCCGAGCGCGGCGGCTCGACTCCTCGACCGCATGGAGGCGAGCGGCGATCCAGTTGCGGCGCTGAACGAATTCAAGCCCCCGGCGGCAAGCGTCGAGCACTGGCCGGCCTTTGCAGCAGCAATCGGCATGTTGCGGAGAAATGCGGCGGGCTGGCCGGCGGAGCTTGACCTTGTGCGGCGCTGGTATGCGCCGCACCTCGAACGCAGGCACGAGGACGCAGCCGCACGCGAGGCCGATCTGGCGCAGCTTGCTCAGATCGCCTCGACCTATCCCAGCCGGGAACGCTTTCTGACCGAGCTCACGCTTGATCCGCCGGACGCGACCAGCGATCAGGCCGGGGTGCCGCTGCTCGACGAGGACTATCTGATCCTTTCAACCATCCACTCCGCCAAAGGTCAGGAATGGACTTGCGTTTTCCTTCTCAACGCGGTCGACGGATGCCTGCCGTCCGATCTTGCCTCCGGCTCGACTGCGGAAATCGAGGAGGAGCGCCGCCTGCTCTATGTCGCCATGACGAGAGCCAGGGACCATCTCCATCTGCTGGTCCCGCAACGATTCTTCACGCACAATCAGCGCGGCATGGGCGACCGCCACGTCTACGCGCAGCGCACGCGTTTCATCCCCGACGCCATGCTGGCGAGCTTCACGACGTGCGCATGGCCGGCGCCCAAGTCAGCGGGTGGCGCGACAGCGAGGTTCACGCACGATGCGGTGGACGTGCGCGCCAGGTTGCGTCGAATGTGGGGGTGAGCCGAGCCCGGCGATCCGCAGCCCCCTCATCCGGAATGGGCACGCAGGCGCGCCCATTCCGACCTTTTTCCCTGCGGGGAGAGGAAAATAAAGACTGCGTCAATCGCATCGGAACACGCATTAGATGTTCTGGGATAGATACCAATCGATCATCTGGCTGCCGTTCACGAACACCGTGTCCTTGCGATCCCGCAATTGGTCGATGACGTCGGCAAGAAAATTGATGCGGTGCGCCACGCCCGACAGGTGCGGGTGCAACGGGATCGTGAGAATGCGCGGCTGGCCGGTTTCGCGCGTCTCCCGTTCGAATGTCTTGATTGCCTGCTCAAGACGCAGCTTCATCTCTGGTGAGGAATGCTTCTCGATGGCGTAGATGACGCTATCGTTCAGATCCAATCCGTAAGGAATGGAAATCATGTCGCCATGCTTGGTCGTGAGTCGCGTGGGAATATCGTCAATCACCCACTGCGAAACATACTCGATGCCGACCGAACGCAAATGGTCGAGCGTGTCGAAGGTTTCCGACCAGCCGGGACTCATCCAGCCGCGCGTCGGCTTGCCGGTATAGGCTTCGAGCTTGTCGACGGCACGCCAAATCAAATCGCCCTCGTCGCTCTCGGCTCCCAATCCGCGCTGGTGGATGCCATGCCCCATGAATTCCCAGCCAGCATCGCGGACGGCGGCTGCAAGGTTGGGATAGACGTCGATAACGCTGCCATTGATGCTGGCGCTGACCGCAATGTCGCGGTCGCCGAACAGCTTCAGCAGTCGCGGCATGCCGCAGCGGTTGCCGTATTCCGACCAGCAGAAGTTGGGCAGATCCGGGACCTGATACCGCCCATGCGGCGGAACGACGATCGTCCGTGGCGTCGGCTGATCGTACGGCCAGTATTCAATATTCACGATGACATGGACGATCAATGTCTTGCCGGAAAGTGGCGCTAACTTTGCGTGCTCGGTCGACAATTTGAACGGCGCGCGAGGATTGGATGCGATGGCCATGAACGATTGCCCCTTATCACAGCTCAAGCCGGGTCGCCGCGCACGCGAGACGCGGCAAAGCTCCGATAGTGCCTGCGCAAATGGTCATCCAGCCGCAATGCCCGCTCGCGATTTGCCGATTCCTTGGGCCGGCGCGCCGAGCGCGCCGAGGCAACGGCGGCCTGCTCGATCTCATCGAGATCGAGCCCCGGCAAGCGGCCGTCACGATAGAGGATGCGGCCATCGACCATCGTCAAGCGGACATCGTTCCCCTGCGCGCGTGCGAGGAGCGCTTCGAGCAGCGGCATGTCCGGGTCGAGATACGGCAGGCTGGTGCGCTGCAACGAGATCGCGACGAGATCCGCGCGTTGGCCAGGTTCCAGGGTGCCGACCTCCGGCGCGAATTGCGCCGCGCGCGCGCCGTTGACCGTCGCCATGGCAAGCAATTGATCCACCGACGGCGGAGGCGGCGCATTCCAATCGGGCTCGCGTCCGAGATGCCCGGCGAGCCGCAACTCCGCCAGCAAATCTTCGTCGTCACCCATCGCCGCGTTGTCCGTGCCGATCGCCAGGCGAACGCCATGCTCGAGATAGCGTGCAACGGGCGCAATGCCATTGCGCATGCGGATATTGCATCCGGGGGTGCGCACGACAGTTGCATCGGTTCGTGCGATGATTTCCATGTCGGCGTCATCCGCCCAAACACCGTGGGCGATGACGGTGCGAGCGGTCATCGCCCCCAGCTTTTCGAGGTGAGCGAACAGGCCTTCCGGATACAATTCCGCAGCTGCAGCCCGCTGCGCCGGCGATTCCAGCGCGTGCAGATGAACGCCCAATCCGTTGCTCGCCGCGTCCTGCGCGAGCGCCGACCACAATTGGTCGGAGACCCATTGCGGACCCGCGGGGCCGTAACACATCCGGATGCGCGGATGCTTGCCGAAGTCCGCCAGCAGACTCCCCATCAGCGAAATCGTGCCGCCAGCATCCCCGGCATAGAGTTGTGCCCCCGGGCGCAGGAGCCAGTGCTTGAGCTCGGGGGACAATCCCGCCATGAAACACGCTTCATGCGGCGGATAGACGACCAGGCCCTGATCCATCGCGCCGACGCACATGGCGACGCGGATGCCGACCTCGTCGTACGCCTTGAGCTGCCCCCTGATCTCGGATTCATAATCCCCCGATCCATAGCTGTAATTCGCGTGCACCGTGCACGTCACGCCTTGCGCAAGCATGCGCGCCGCGGCAAGCCGCGTGATGGCGTATGCGTCAAGTACGCCGCGCCCGCGCCGGCTTGCGATCCAGGTCTCGAGAAAGTCGTCACGGTAGCCGAGCTGAATTTGGCTCAAGCCGCGTCCGTGCTGGTGCGCATTGACAAGCCCGGGCATGATCAAGCAGCCCGATAGCTCGATGCGGTCCGCAGACGGCCAGCGGGCCCGCAGAGCATCGGTCCCGGCAATCTCCGCCACGCGTCCGTCTCGCACTGCGATACCCATTCCCGAGTGCAGCGCAGTGGCGCTCGGCCGCAGCAGGAGCTTGCTGGGAACAAGAACGGTCGCGCCGCTCACGGCCGGATGACCCGGTGCTTGTCGAAAAGACAGGACGCAACAGCGGGTTTCATGACAGAATTATCCCTTTGAAATCTTGCGCCGGAGCAAGCCGCAGATCATGTACCGATCGTGCCGGCCATGTCTTCCATTCGGTCGTAGCGGTTTCAATGTGTGTCGAAGATCGTTTGATATGCGGCGAGCTTGTCACGGATCGCCTTCAGCTCGGTTTCCGTCGGATTGTCGGGGTCGAGCGCCGGCGGCAAGCTTCCGAGCTTCATGAGGCAAGCCATCAACAAGAGACGCGCCTTGGTTGCCGTGAGGTTGCGTCCGCCGATAAACCGGTCGCGGACCGGCGTGAATCCTTCGTTGTTGCCGCGCCCTACACGAGCGACTGGCATGCCGCAATGGACCGCCTTGCGCATGAGATGCTGGCGAGCGGTGGATGTCATGTCACCGTAGGGCGACAACCCTTCGACGATGAAACCCGCGAGCGGTGCGTGCTCGAGATTGTCGTTCATCTGCGCGATGATATCGATTTCGCGACTCGGGTCGGAATTGAAGTCATCTGTAGTGTAGCTGCCATCCTTGACGATCGTCACCTTTGGAATCGCTGCTTCCAGCAGCTCATCGTCTTGATTCTTGATTGCAACGTTGACTGTTACAATCTTCCCCCCGTTCGCCGCGCGCCGGCGACCTGTCGCGGCAAGCGCGTCACGTTCACGTCGGACAGGTAGGTGTGCCTGGTCGCAGGCAGATAAGTCAGCACGGGCGATCCGTCATGTCCGACACCGCCGATGATGCCGCCGTGACCGCCGGTTGCGACGTAACCGCCCGGACGGGCGTCAGCCTTTTGCACGTCGCGCGCGGCAAAGACCTGCTGCTCCTGGATGAGCACCACCCTGCACGGTTTCGCCCCTGCTCGTCAGCCCAAATGCGGGATGTGATGTAGTCCACTGAAGTCGACAATGTTCTTGGGTCCGTCATGACTGAGCTGTCCGTGCGGGCGCTGCGCGGCGTTACCGCAAATCGGCAAGGTCGTATCGAGCAACAGGTTGAGCCAGTAGATTGTCTCCTCGAGACGCGGGCTCCCTTGCGTCCAGATCGCGCCCGCATAGCGGCCGGTTGCAAATGCGCTGTCGGATCCGATTGACGATCTGAGCAAGAGCCGGACGCGGCGGCGATGCGGCGATGTGATAGGGCTTGTAGGGAAAGAAGTCGACGCCGCGCTGCTCGCCCGCAATATCCCCCTCGCCGATATCGGTGCGTTCGCTTGCAGGTAAACCCTTCGTGTAGCCCGCCGGCGGCATGATCCGGAAGAAATCGACATCGACACGTGAAGAAATCAGATTTCCCAATCCCTTCTCGCCGATGCCGAACCGATCAATCTCCTCAAAGCTGCGCGACCCGTCCGGATAGAACCCTTGACGCGCACGCGCGACCGGCGCGCCGGGCGCTGCACATTCCTCTTCCCAAGGCGAGCCGTCGGCCTGCCGCGCCATATAAGGCAAGGGGTAAGGCCGTCTTCCGGCCGCAGCATCACCTCGTAGACCGGTTTGTCCTGCGGACTGCTGCGCTCCTTGTGGAATTTCCCCGTCGCGTCGAGATAGCCGTCCGGCGGACCGTAAAGCTCGGCCGCGTCGCGCTCGAGAGGATGCGCGCTGAACTGCTCAATATAGACGGTGACCGGTGCGGCGAGCCGTTGCGACCGAAGAACATCGAAACGCGCCGCGCTTCCATCCGGATGCGCCATCAGCGGAAGGCCGTATTTGGCACGCGCCTTGTTGGCGGTGACCAGCGGGGGACTGTTCTGGATCGTGGCGTTGGGACCTGCGAAATGGGCAATGCGAGGCTTCGTCGTCACCGCAAGCTCTCCGGAGTTATTGGATGTCGCTGAAGTGGCCCAGCAGTCCGGCCACTGCGAAGTGGTCCTATCAATTCTCTTGCGCCGCGTCATCCGCTGTCAACCAAACGCGGAAAATTGTGGAGATCATATCATCGCGTTCAACAGATAGAGCAGTCCGACGAGCCCGGTCACGGCGCCCAGCGCAAGCGCCAGAATGTGCTCCGGCACCCGCAGCTGCGTCTTCGACGCCCACCACGAGCCTAAAACCCCGCCGGCGGCGCCGAAGAATCCCCAGGACCATTCCGGATCGATGGCCGGCGTGCCCGCAAGCGGCAGCACGAAGATGAAAGTCACGATTCCGGCGAGCGAGAGCAGCACCGTATAGGGGATCGTTGCCGCAACCATGATGTAGATCGGCAGGCGCCAGACGATGGCGAAGATCGGCACCAGCAGGAAGCCGCCGCCCACGCCGAGCGCCGAAGAAAAAATGCCGACCCCCAATCCGGTCGCGAACAAATGGAGATTGGACATCTGCCTCTCCTCCTCGCCGAAACGGATGCCGATGCGCGCGAGGCTTCGCAATGTCGTTTGGATCTCGAGCTTGTCCGCTCCCTCCTTGCCTTCACCGCTTCTGGTATCTGCGAGGAACCGCAGCCCCAGCCTGCGGCCGAAGCGGCGGTAATCATGCACGGCGCGCCAGCACAGCTGCAGGCCGAACAATGCCAGCGCCGCCCCCAGCGTGGCGCGGAAGGTGTCCTGGCTGGCGAGAACCGTGGCGCGCAGGAACGGCCCGATGACACCCCCGGCCAGTCCCCCGGCGCACACGGCCGCGGCGAGATCCAGGTTCCATTGCCCGCTGCGGCGGAAGCCCAGGAGCGCGCCGACCGGATTGAAGAGCGTGAGCACCAGCATCGTAGGGGTCACGTGCGGGTTGTCGAAATGCAGCACCGATGTGCTGTAGGGCAGCGCGAAGATGCCGGCGGCCTGGCCGACCAGCGCCATGGTGTAGCCGGTCCACAGTCCCATCCAGACCAGGTGCCATATCGGCACCGGCGTACCGGCGAGGGGAAAAGGTCGATCGCCGCCTGGCAGATACCCGTGCTGAAGGTACGCGGCCAGGAAGCCGGCGGCGAGGAGCGTCGCAATGATTGGAATCTGCTGGCGGATCAACTCCGCGAGAACTGCGGTTCTGCGCGCGTGCGCCTTTGCGCCGTGAGCATGATCGTCGGGTCCGTTCGGCGCAGTCATTGCGGCGCCAACAGGCCGCGCAGGACGAAGGCCAGAATGCTGACGGAGAGCAGGCAATAGCTGGCGATATGCATGTGCAAGCGTCGGCGGCGCGTGCGCTCATCCCCCTTTCGCCGGTCAAGCATCGTCGTGACGATGCTTAACGCCGCCGCGCTCACGCCAGCCGCCAGCATCACCCACCACAACACCGTGTCCCATTCGGCGACGCTCAACAGCAGCCTCCGCCGGCAAGGACCTGTGTCGGGATGAGGGATCGGGCGGAAAGATGCGGACCACCCGGCGCCGAGTGAAATGATCCGACCACAATGAGCTGATCGCCGACGGCCGCTTTTAGCTTTTCGCTTGCCACGATCTTGAGGGGACGCTGCGAGACGTCTTGCAGCATGAAGACGGAATTCGGGAAGGTTTCGATGACGAGCCCGTAGATCGTGACGGAGCGCCCATCAAAGCGGGCGGGATCCGCATAGAGCTCGGCGATGATCGGATAGGCCCCCTCCGCCGGCGGAGCGTCCGCGATTTGCGCGCGCGCGGGCGAAGCTGCTGCCACGGCGGCGACCAGGGCCGATATCCGGATTGCCTTGCGCATCAGGTTGTGCCCGCCTTGCGCCGCACCTCGAAGGCCTCGACCATGTCTGCCGCCGCCCGGCTTCCGCTGGCGAAGGAATGCAGGGCCTCTTCGTAGAGGATACCAAGAATGTGGGATTTCAATTCCACGTAGCGGCGGGTCGCGAAGATGCCCGCATCACGCGGCCGCGGCAGGTCGACTTCGATCAATTCCCGCACGGTCGCCGGCGCGCTCGACAGCAGAACCAGATGGTCGGCCAGCAGGATCGCCTCGTCGATTTCGGTGGTCACGAACAAGATCGTTTGCAGGCTGCCTTCGAACAATTGCAAAAGGTGCTCCTGCATCAGCTGTCGCGTCATGGCGTCAAGACCGCGCAATGGCTCATCCATCAGGAGGATTCGCGGCTGATTGATGAGGGTGCGCGCAAGCTCGGCGCGCCTCTGCATTCCGCCAGAAAGCTGGTTCGGGTATTTTTCGCGGAAGTCCTGCAGCCCGACCTTGGCGAGAAGATCGAACGCGTTTCGTTCCACGCTTTCCTTCCGGCCCTGCACGGTCGGGCCGTACATCACGTTCTCGATCACGGTCATCCAGGGAAACAGCGACGTCTCCTGGAACAGCACCAGCCGATCCCGCATCGGCCCGACCACCTGCTTGCCGTCGCAGATGATGCGCCCCGAAGTCGGTCGCTCATAGCCGGCGATGAGATCGATCAACGTGGTCTTCCCGCACCCCGAAGGCCCGATCAGTACCGTGAAGTGTCCGTCCCTCGATCCGAAACGAGCAGCCCGCGACGACGAGCTTGGAATCGAACTCGTCCCCGAACGTCTTGGTGACATCGCTGAGAATGACGCCACGCTCGCTGCTCCGGTCGGTCGGCGGGACCATGGCGCTGGTTCCTCAGCGCTGCCGTTGCCAGGGGGCAACGTCAGCTTCCGAACCATCGGACGATCTGGGCGGAGATGAACCCGGCGAAACCGATGGAAATCATGCAGATGATGCATTGGGCGATGGCGTTGACCTCGAAGGACTGCCAAAGCAGATAGCCGAGGCCGGTCCGGCCTGCGACCATTTCGGCCGCGACGACCATCTCCCACGCTATCCCGATCCCCACCGCCATTCCGGTGACGATGGAGGGAAGTGTCGCAGGAAGAATGATCCGCCAAAACATGTCGCTTGGCGCCGAGCCGAGCGACAGCGCCGCCCGGCGATAGTTCCGGTCGATGTTGGTCGCGCCGCCGATCGTGTTGAGCAGCACGATCCAAAACGCGCCGAGAAACACGATGAAGATGACGCTCAGCTCGCGCGTCGGCCAGAACACGATCGAGACCGGAATCCAGGCGACCGGCGGAATCGGGCGCAAGATCTCGACGATGGGAAACATCGTCTCGAAGGAGGCGCGATGCATCGCCATCAGCAGCCCGATCGGCACCCCGATCACCTGCGCCAGCAGAAAGCCGAATGCGATGCGCCGCACGCTCAGCCCCCAGCCGTCCCAATATTGGCTCGACAGGAGCAACTGCTTCGAAGCTTGAACAATTTCGGAGAGCGGCGGAAGATTGCTGAGCATCGGAATTCCCAGCGGTCGCGCGAATTCCCACAGCAGACCCACGCTGCAAATCGAAAAGCACCCCAGCAACAGCTCGAGACGCAGAGGATGTGAGATCCATCGCGAGATGCCGCGCCTTGCAGGACGAGAACCGACGGTTGGCATCGATGTCATGGGTGCACTCTAGGCAAGCTCGCGTTCGCCGGCTTCGAACGCCTTGCGCGCTTCATCGTGAATCGCTTCCCGCACTTCGCGCTCGAGTTGAATGAATCGCTCGGATGTGAGCACGCGATAATCGCGCGGTCGGTCGATATCGACGGCGACGGATTTCAACACGCGCCCGGGGCGCGTGGTCATGACGATGACGGTGTCGGCCAAGAAGATCGCCTCTTCGATGTCGTGCGTGATGAAGAAGATGGTTTTCGGCATTTGATCGAACAGCTCAAGCAGGAATTCCTGGACGACGCTCTTTGTCAGAGCATCGAGCGCCCGGAACGGCTCATCGAGCAAGAGGACCTTCGGATCATTCATGAGCGCGCGTACAATCTCGACCCGCCGCTTCATGCCGCCGGACAGGCTCCCCGGATACTGATCCTCGATTCCCTTGAGCCCGACGCGGGCGAGCAGCCCTCGCGCGTGCTCCTCGGCAGCCTTCTTCTTCAGCTTTCCTTGCTTGATCGGTCCACAGGTGACGTTCCACAGCACCGTTTTCCATGGAAACAATGCCCCTTGCTGGAACACCACCATGCGATCGGAGCCGGGCAGCGGCGGCTTTCCCGGACGCGCGAGGATCGCGCCGTCGAGAAGGATCTCGCCCGAGGTCAGCCGGTCGAAGCCCGCAATCGAGTTGAGCAGGGTCGTCTTCCCGCATCCCGATGGTCCGACGACGACGCAGAGCTCTCCCGGCCGCGTCGCGAACGATACATCTTCAAGGGCAACGACGTGAAGGCCTTCGGGATCGTATATCTTTCCTGCGCCCCGGATCGACAGGGCGCCGCCTCGCCCGATTCCATTCATGATCAAACCCCGGCGAGCAACCGGACGCGCCAACGCATGAGTCGGTTTCCGGCGATTCGAACGAGCGCACTGGACAGGTAACCGAGCAGGCCCAAGGTCGCCATGACGATGACCATGGTCTCGAACTGAACGTAATAATACGTTTCCCAGACCTTGTAGCCGAGACCGGCCTGGCCGGATACGATCTCGGAGGCGACCAGCGAGAACCAGCAGGCTCCCATGGCGATCTGCAAGCCGACGAAAATATAGGGCATCGCGCCGGGGATGATGATGTCGATGAGGATGGCGCTTTCGCTGAAGCCGAGCGAGCGCGCCGCACGGAAATAGACCTCGTCGATCGATCGTACGCCGAGCAACGTGTTCAGAATTGTCACGAAAAAAGCCGCCAGGAAGGTCAGCCCGATGATCGGCGCCTCGCGACCGGGCAACAGGAGAATCGCAAGCGGAATCCAGGCAAGCACCGGAATCGGCCGAACCATCTCGAGAATGGGAAAGGTCAAACCGCGGAAAATGCGGCTCCAGCCCATGAGCACCCCGACGGCAATTCCGACGACGGTCGCGAGCACGAAGGCGCTCATCACGCGGTAAACGGAAGCCCAGATGTGCGAATAGTATTCTGCGGTGAACAGCGACACCCCGTAGACCGGATCGAGGCTGACCCATTCCCGGATGCTCGCCACGAGGCCGGGGAGCTCGCGAAAGCGCCATACCTTGAAGACGTCCACGAGCAGATACCAGCTCAGGAAGAATATCCCGATGCCGAGCGCCGCATAGTAAGGGCGGTTGCTGCGCAGGAGCCGCCGCGCCCGGATTGTCCATGGCGCGGTTGTCTCGAAAGCAACCTCCGGCTTGGCAACGGAAACGACAAGCGGTGCCATTCTAGGCCGGCGTTTCCAAAATTCGAATCATATGCGGTCATCCCGGGGCGAGGCCGGAGGCCGAGAACCCGGGATCCATAATCCCGGATTGTGGTTATGGTTTCCGGGTTCGCCGCTGCGCGGCGCCCCGGAACGACGAACCGGGTAGTCTTGATCTATCGATGCTCCGTTTGGCGCCGGCGGCTCTAAATCTTGAACAACGCGACGTACTCCTCGACGCGCTTGGGGTCATTGTGGAGGGGAAACCCCTTCTCGATCGGAATCGCTTTCAGACGCACCAGCGGAGACGAGGCATTCATCTCCTTCATTGCTTCACGCGCGAGGCTGTCGTCGACCGCGCCCGGAAGCAGCTGGCTCGCGGGAATGACTTTCTCCTGCGCGAGATACTCGACCACTCTTTTCTGCAGCGCCCTGACGTCGTCATTCCAGACGAACAGCTTTTCATCCCGGATCGGGCCGCCGTAATAAGGCTCCGGCAGAAGCCCCGCGAGCGAGAACCATAAGGCCTTCTCGGTGAAACCGGTCACATATTTGGCGGCCGTCTTGAGCGTCTCCGCGTGGTTGCGCGGATCGTAGTACCACATCTGCGTCTCGATCTCGGCCTTCAACCAGGCCTTCACCACCTCCGGATTCTGATCCATGAAGTCCTTGCGCGCGACGATGGTGCCCGAATCGCGTTCCCCCCAAGCTTGCCCGGTCGCGACGATGCGGGCGATGCCTTCTCCCGCAATCGTGCTCACGGCCGCGCCTTGCGGATCCCAGGTTGCGGCCCCGTCGATCTTCTTCGTGCGCAGGTTGGTGGTGATGACCCCGATCGGCTGATTGAGATACTCTTTCGGCTTGATCCCTTCGCGCTTGAAGACGTCCTGGAAGAAACGGTCGGAGCAGCTTCCCTTCGGGGTCGCGACCACCTTGCCGTCGAACCAGCGCATCGCCTCCTTCGAATCCTTGAATTCGGGAGCGTCGGTACGCGCGAGGATTTGATAGCAGTGGTAGCCGCTCGGCGAGCTGCCGATCAGGCCGATGGCGCGGATGTCGACCCGTTCACGCTGGAACGTAGCGATCAATCCAGGTGCGTCCCCGTTGTGACCGATCTGCGTCTTGTTGGCGATCAGCTCGTTGGTGACGATCCCGCCCTGAATCGGGTGGGTGAAGGTGACCTCGCTGCCTTCCGGCAGGTACTTCTTCCAAATCTGCTTTTCTTCATTGATGACGCCGAACCAGCCTTGCGTCCAATCCGGACGCACGGCGACGTTCATCTTGACCGGCTTGCCCTTGAGCTGCTGGCCATAGGCAAGGTCCCCCCACGGAAATCCCATCGAGCTCATGCTAGCGCCGGCAAGACCGGCGGCGGTGTGGACGAGAAAATGCCGCCGGCTCAGATTGCCGGTGGCGCGTTTCGATGACGCATAGGCCGTCTTCCTCATCATTGTCTCCCGATGACGCTGGTTCCGCTCGTTCCGCTATGCTCCCGGCGCTGCGGATGTGGGCATGGCCGCAGCGGATGCAAACCTTGGACGGCCCTTCGCCTCGCTGTCTGTCAACAAGTTGACAAACGCGGCTCTCGGCCGGCTCGGGACACCTCGTCCCCTTGCGCCCGTTGCACAGGTTCGGCTGCGTCCCCCGCGCGCTTTCAGCCGGCGCGACGGCGGCGGCGCGAAAGCAGCTTGTTCGGCTGCAGGATCACGGTGCGGCATTTGCCGATGCGAATCAAATTTTCGTTTCGCATGCGGTCAAGCGTCATTGTGACCCATTGTCGCGAGGCGCCCACCATTTGCGCGAAAACCTCGTGCGTGAAGGGTTCTCCGATCGCGATGCCGTCCTTTTCCTTGACCCCGTAGACCTCGGCAAGATTGCACAGCAGCATGGCAAGCCGCTCGGCCACCGAGCGCGTGCCCAGCATTTGCACCAGGGCCGAAAGGCACTTGCCCTTGAATTCCAGCGTCTCCACCACGGCGATCGCGAACATCGGTATCCGCTGCATCAGCTCGAACATGTCCTGGCCGCGCAAGGCCAGCACATTGGTTTCCGCTGCTGCAATTCCCGACCATTGATGCACATGCGCACCGAAAATCTGCGGCGTGCCGACGATGTTGCCGGGTTGCCAATAGGCGAGCGTGATCTCGCGGCCGGCCGGCGACGTGTAGAAAGTCCGAACGATGCCGTCCTCGATCAGGTAGACGCCGACATGCTTTTCCCCCTGCGCAAAGAGCGTCTCGCCTTCCGACAAGTGCAAGTGCACCGCGCGCGCGATCACGCGACTGCGCTGGCTCGCCGTCAGACGGGAGAAAATATTGGGTTGCCTTGCCGAGTTGCCGGCGGGCGTTGGCGACGCAGCTCCGCACGGCTCGAAAGTCTGCGACGTTGCAACGTCGCTCGCGCCACCGGAGCCACGGTCCATCAGATGCGAATCCTCGAGCCCTTGGGATCGAAAAACGGGATCGGAACGATCTTAGCCCCAATCGGACCGGCGTCGCTAGTAAGCGTGAGCTCGGCCCCGTCCTGGGCGCGCTGCACGGCGACATAGCCGAGACCAATCGCTTTTTTCAGAGTCGGGCTGAAACCCACCACGGTGACGTGTCCAACCGTCTCGCTGCCTGCCTTGATCGGGCTCTTTCCCGTCACCGTAACCGGCTTGTCGCCGATCTCCAATCCAACGAGCTTTCGCGACGGTCCTTTTTCGTGAATTTTCGCGAGCGCCGCTCGCCCGATGAAATCGCCCTTGTCGAGCTTGACCGTGCGTCCGAGGCCGGCCTCATACGGATTAGTCGTCTCGTCCACGTCGCGGGTATAGATGTGATAGACCTTCTCCAGGCGGAACGTGCCGATGGTGCGATTGCCGCACAATTCGAGCCCCTCGCCTTCCCCGGCTTGCACCAGCGCATCGTACATCGTCCAGGCATGGCCCGCATCGTAGAAGATCTCGTAGCCGAGCTCGCCGGTGACGCCCAGCCGAGCGACCAGGCAGTCGATCCCCGCCACCTTGCCGTGCACGAACCGGTAATAGGGCAGCGCTTCATTCGAGGCGTCGAAATCGGCGACCTTCTGCAGAATGCGGCGCGATTTCGGTCCTTGGATCTCGATGCAGGTCGTGCCCGCGGACATGTCGAACACGCACACGTTCATTCCGGCGGTATGCTGCTCGGCCCACGCGGGCGTCTTGTGCGTATTGAACGCCGCCATGGTGAGGAGATAGTGATCCGGTGCCAGGCAAAAAACCACAAGATCATCAAAGATGCCGCCGTCCTGCGTGCACAGGCTGGTATAGACCATCATCCCGGGCTGCGCCGGCGCGATGTCGTTCACGCATAGCTTCTGCGCGGCCTTGAGCGCGTCCTTGCCGCGGATGTGCAACTCTCCCATCGCGTGGCCGTCGAACAGGATCGCCGCATTGCGGCAGGCGTTCGCCTCCTGCGCGAGCGAGGAGAAATGCGTGGGCATCTCCCAGCCCGCGAAATCGAAAAACTCCTTCGCCCCGTGCGCGACGTGTTGACCAAAATGCGGTGAACGCTTGAGCATCTTCGCCATCGGCGATGTTCCTCTCGTTTCTCGTTGGTGTCCGCGGCAGTCAAGCCTGCGCGGACCGCATAAGCTTGTCTGCGATCGCGAATCTCACTTTGCACCGCTGCGGACCTTCACGTTGGTGCCCTTGTGCCAGAGGCCGAAATGATCGTGGTGGGTCTGCAGATAGGCCCCCTTCTTGAAATACTTGTCGTAGAAATCGAGATCGAGGTGGTGCGCCTGGATGAAATACAGGAGATGCATGGTATCGTTGAAGGCGGGAAATTTGCCGTAGGTTTCATGAATGTAGGTGCAAATGTCCTTGACGCAGGCAACGCCGTCGTCGCTCACTCCGGGCACTCCTTTCTCGAATTCCGCATTGGTGATGGAGTGCGGCAGCACCATTCCGCGCCGCTCCCATTCGTCGAGGCTCTCGCCCATGTCCTTCACCGCGGCCTCCACCGCATCGGACATGTTCTTGTAATAAGGCGGGCAAAAGCCTTCGAAATAGCCGTCGAGACCAACCGGGTTCGGCAGCGGCTCGCTCTTTCCCTGCACAAAACGGAAGCCGAGGCCCTTGCAGACCGGCGTGCCGCCCATGACCACCAGCGGGGTGAACCCGCCATGCATCCAGCCGCCGACGCCCATCGCCGCCATGGCGAGCTGCATCAGGGTTCCCATCATCGCCCCTTCCGCGCACAGCCAGCTCACGATGATTTTTTCAAGCGCCCCGAGCGGCAGCGGCTTGTTTCTGTCGAGCAATCCCTTCTGCGCCCATTTCTCGCAGCCGGCCGGCTGCATGCCCTTGCGCTCGTCCAGGATGTAATAGCCGCCGCCGGAGATGTACCTGCCTCCTTTCGGGTCGCACATGTTGATCATCAGGCGGATGAGATCCTTGCTGATGTCGGTCACCGGCATGAACAAGGTTGCACCCGGCTTGTTCGTCACCCATAGATTATGGTGGAATAGTCCCGGCGTCTTGCGCGGCAGATCGAGACGCTTATCCGAGAGCTTGACCGTATATTTGCGATAGAAATCGAGGATCTTGTTGCGATCCTCGACGGTCTCGTATTCCTTCATCTTGGTCATCTGTTGCTGCGTGCCGCGAAACAGAAAAACTCCGTCATCATTGGTGAAGAACAACTCGGTGCGGTGCGAGCCGACCGCCGAGGGATGCGGCCGCCCCACCGACTTCACCATCCCGCCCTGGAATTCGCCCTCACAGAGGATTGCACCGGTGACGCCGGTCGCTGCGGCGATCAGCATCGCGGTCTCGGTTTCGTCGAGCGGCACCGGATCCTTGTCGGACTTGTAGGAGAACGGCCCATGGCTGAGCTCCATGCCCAGGCCGAACCGGCGTGACCGGCGGCCGACGATGGCCTCGAACAGCGGAAAGTTCCAGGCGGCCTGGACCTGCGGCAATTGACCATAGGGCGTGCGGGCATCATCTGAACTCATGGCTCTGTCTCCTCGTTCCTTCGGCGAATTCTTCCGGCGCTGGGATTCACTCCGTCGCGCTCCCCCGGCGTGCGGCAAACGGAGCCTTCAGCGCAAAGAGCAGGACCGCGGGGGAGAGAACGAGCTTGCCCATGACGCTCAAGAAATCGCGCGGGCCGACATGCGTCCGGGCATCCCAGACCCCCATCTTGCCGACGATCACCAATTCACTGCCCTCGACCTCGAAACGTTCGATGGTGATGGGAAACTCGCCGGCGGGCGATTTGATCAGCACGCAACCTCCTTGTGGCTTGGATGGCAACGGCCAGCTACTTTCGGTGAAGGAGCGCGGCAGCGTCAGTCAATTAGTTGACAATGGCATTGTGCCCGCTTTTTGAAGAAACAGCCATCGCCTTTGCAAGCATCTCCGGCTCGCCGACCCCGGCGCTCCGAATTGCGCGTATGCTCTGTCATTTACGGAGCTTTCCCGCCAAACACATTGCTGGTCATCAACAGGCTGGCGGAGGCCGCATTTTTGCTGGAAGTGCAAACCATCGCAGTGTTGTAAACCCCGCAGGCGCGGAGGCTTGCGGCCTGAGCACGCGCGAGGCACCCCGATGCCGGAGGAAGGATTCATGAAAACGATATGGGGGCCAATCCTGGGCGCCATCGCAGCAGCCATTGCGCTCGACAATGCCGCGGCGCAGGACAAAGTCACATTCGCGTTGAACTGGATTCCAAGCGGCAATCATATGGCTCGGGTGATACGCTCAAGCGCGTTGCCATCGGGACTGCCGATATCGGGATCGCGGACGCTGCCTCCGTGGTTCTTGGCCGGACCAACGGTCTCAAGGTCAAGCAGACCGCTTCGATATTCGATACCGCCTTCGACTGCATCTTCTTCCTTGAAGGCAACGGCATCATGCAACCGAGGGACCTCGAAGGCCGTACGCTTGGGGCTGCCCCGAGCGAAAAGACGGTGAATATCCTGCCTGTTTTTGCGTCCAAGACCGGCATCGATCTCAAGAAAATCTCGATCCTCAGTATTTCTCCGTCCGCGAAGTATGCCAGCTTGGCGGCCAAGACCGTCAATTTGATCGTCGGTTCAACGGTCGAGGAGCCGGCCAACCAGAACGCTGCGCAAAAGATCGGGTCGAAGCTCAACCGGTTCCGGTTCAGCGATTACGGCGTCGACTATTACTCGATCGGCCTCGTCGCAAGCGACGAGATGTTGGCCAAGAAGCCCGATCTGGTCCGGCGTCTCGTCGCAACGACGATGCAGGGTTACGCCTGGTCGATCCAGCATCCCGATGAGGCAGCCGAGGCCTTCGCCAAGAGTGTCCCGGAGAGCAGCCGCGACCTGATGCTCGCGCAATGGAAGATCACCGTCGGCCATATGATAACGGAGCGCACACGCAGCCACGGCTTGGGTTGGATTGACCGCGCGCGGATGATCAGCACGCTGGAATTGACCAAGACCTACCAGAATGTCGACCCTGCAATCCGCGTCGAGGATCTGTATACGATGGAATATCTGCCGCGGATTGCAGTGAACTGAGCAGGGTTTTATCGATTGGCCAACGGATGCGTCGGGGATGCGGCGTCAGCTTTCACCAGCAGCGGACAAACCGCCGCCCGAGCCCCATTCTGTTAAGTGGCCACTTGCGGACTCGTGCACCGCAGCAAAACTGCATCACTCGATCACCTCGTCGGCGATGGCGAGCAGCGTCGCGGGCACGGTGATACCGAGCATCCGGGCGGTTTCGGCGTTGATCACCAGCTCGAACTTGCTCGACTGCACGACCGGCAAGTCCGCAGGCTTCGCGCCCTTGAGGATGCGGCCGCTATAGACGCCCATCTGACGATACGTATCCCTCAGGTTGGTTCCGTAGCTCATCAGCCCACCGGCTTCAGTAATTTCACGGTTACCAGATGTCATGGGAACCACATGGCGCGTCGCCAGGGTGGCAAGTTGCACCCGCCGGCTGGCGAAAAAGGGATCGAGGCCGACGAAAAGCGCGTCGGGCCGCTCGCGCACAAACGTCGCGAAAGCCGCATTGATCTCGTGGCCGGTGCTGGCGTTGAGGACCTGGATTTGCAGCCCCACGGCGCGAGCTGCCGGTTCCAAGTCCCTCAACGTGGTCTCCGTAGTCGTAGCATTGGCCGGATTGGCGAGCACGGCAACGCGAGCGGTCCCGGGCATCAGCTCGCGCAGGAGTTCCAGCCGCTTTGCCGCCACCTCAGCCGATAAAAAATTGATGCCTGTCAGGTTGCCGCCTGGCCGGGCGAGGCTGGCGACAAGACCAAGCCTGACCGGGTCTTCGGCGACGCCGAACACGATGGGGATCGTCGTGGTTGCGGCCTTGGCTGCGAACGTCACGGCGGAACCTCCGCTCGTGGCGATCACGGCGACCTGCCGGCGAACCAACTCGCCCGCCAGCGCCGGCAGCCGATCGTGTTGACCCTCCGCCCAGCGGTATTCGATCGCCACGTTCTCGCCCTCGACATAGCCCGTTTCCTTCAGGCCCTCGCGAAATGCACGCAATCGTTCTGCGAATGCGTCAAGCGATGTGGGGTTGAGGAACCCGATCACCGGCATCGCCGGCTGCTGCGCGCGCGCCCTGACTGGCCACGCCGCCGCCGTGCCGACCATGAGTGTGATGAACTCGCGCCGTCGCATGTCCGACCCCAAGCTCAGGAGCCGGCATCCTATCCGCTCAGGCGAGCACTTTGATAGGGGCTGAAACCGGCATCAAAACCATTACCGCAGTGCACAGCCAATGTCGCTTGTGGGTCATAACCCGCCCCGCCTCGCACACTAGCCATATCAGCTTCGGCCAGCTGCGGACATTGGTTCCGCGCGAGCAACCGTTGGTCAAGCCGTCCAACTCTGCTTAGGAACCGTCCAGGAATAATTGAATCGAGTGTGTTTCCCGACATACAACCCGGGATCGTTGTGAAACTCCGCCCTTGGAACGGTCATGGGTCTGCGGTGCACCACGTCGCAAGAGTTCCGTGCTGCGCCACGCCCGGGACACGTAGATCGAGAGATGGTGCACTTATTCGCGGACGGGCCCTAAGCTATTCGATCACGCGCTCCGCACGTGCGAGCAAGACATCCGGAATAACAATGCCTAGCGCCCTCGCGGTCTGCATATTGATTGACAACTCGATCAGCGTCGGCTGTTCGACCGGAAGGTCGGCTGGCTTGGCTCCCTCAAGCACCTTCTTCACGTAAGTCGCGGCACGTCGATAGCTGTCCCGTCGGGAGGGGCCGTACCCAACCAACGCGCCGGCGTCGGTGAACTCAGGAATTGAGGAAAATGTCGGCAGCCGATGTCGTAGTGCCAGCCCGGCGATGCGTTGGCCAAGGTCGAGGAGCGCAGAATCGGCCACCACCAGCAACGCGTCACGGCCTGCCGCGGCTTCTAGTGTTGCATCGAGCACGGCCGATCCCTTGAATTCAATCGGCTGTATCGTCATTCCGAGCTTTGCAGCCTGGCTTCGGACATCCTCTAGGATCAGACGGCTTCCAGGGTTGTTCGGATTGAACAACGCGGCGATGGTCTTTGCAGTCGGAGCGACTTCGCGGATCAGTTCCAGCCCCTTGGCGCTCATGTCCTGAATCATGTTGGAAATGCCGGTGGTGTTGTTTCCCGGCCGCGCCAAGCTTGCGATCAGTCCGACCCCGACGGGGTCGATGAGCCCGGTCATGACGATTGGGGTGGCCGGTGCCACCTGCTGTGCGGCGCGCGCCGCTGCGATGGTGGTCACGATGATTACGCTCGACTTGCGTTCCAGGAGCTCGAAGGCAAGCGCTGCGAAGCGCGTGTAGTCGCCTTCCGCCCAACGCACATCGAGCACGTAATCGCGTCCTTCGGCAAGGCCGTTCTCGTTCATGCCTTTCTTAAGAGCGTCGATGAGAAATGCGCTCGACTGTGCAGAGCCGCTGCCCAACACTCCAATAATTGCGAGCTTAAACTGTCCACGTGCCACCCGCGGCCACGCTGCCGCGCCACCAAGAAGCGTGATGAACTGGCGCCGCCTCATAGATTAGCCCTCAGGTCGAGGACCACACCCTAGCACATCGGTTGGGGGGAGCAGCGTTGTGCACCGCGGCATAGTGGGCAACTTGTTGACGCAGGCAGCGCGGTGCACTGCTGATCCGGGGACCGCGGCAAGGTCGAATTTTTTGCGGTCGCCGGTCCGCACCGCACCACTTCGTGCTGCGCTGCGCCCGGGACACACATTTCTGTATCAGCCAATTGTGATTCCGAGTAATTAGAGTGACGGTTCGATAGCGGAAGCGGATCCGGCATCCGCCCGGTCAGGTGAGGAATGCGCCATGCTCAAGGAATATCATTACGACCATCTGATCCGTTGGCCGCATGGGGAGCAAGCTGCCGTCTTCTTGACCTTCGACTTCCAAGGCGGCGAGGACGTGAAGCCGGACAAGAACGGCTTCCTCAATTACGAAATGTGGAGCCAGGGCGAATACGGCCCGCATCACGCGATCTATCGGCTGCTGCGGATTTTGAAGGAAGAGAACATCAAGGCCACCTTCCTGACCTGCGGCGCAATTGCCGAGCGTTTCCCGGAGGCGGTGCAGGCCATCCTCGACCACGGCCATGTGGTGGAAGGGCACGGCTACAATCACGAGATCGCCCGCTACCTGCCTCGCGATCAGGAGGATCAGGTGATGAAGAAGACCATCGCCATGATCCAGAAGCGCACGGGACGGCGCTGCCATGGTTGGCGCTCGTGCACCCAGAGCACGAGCACGATTGAGCTCCTGATCGACAACGGCTTCGTGTTCAACACCAACTGCTTTCACGAGGAGCTGCCGTTCCTCTGGGAGAAGGACGGCAAGCTGCTGGTCGAGCTGCCGCGGCAGCCATTCGGTGACGGCACGCTCTTCGGCCACCGCCATGGGGAATACGGCAATCCGTATCATGGCCTTGAGACGTGGAAAGCCTATTTCGACGAGCTGTATTCCGAGAGCAGCGCGGAGCGCCCGAAGTACATCCCGTTCACGATGCATCCGTACATCATCGGCCGGCCCGGACGCACGCTGGCACTGCGCGGCATCATTGAGCACATGAAGAAGGCTGGAAATCTCTGGTTCCCTACGGGGATCGAGCTTGCCGAGTGGTGCCTCAATAACGTGTTCAAGGCCGAATGCCAGAAGCTTCGCGCGTCCGCGGGCTAGTGTCGGCGGATTTGACGTTCCTACCAGCGTTGCCGCAAGCAATTCGTAGGAACGTCAAATCCAAAGCCACACTAGAATCATATAGTTTGCTAGTGTCCCTTTGGTTCCGACGTTTGTACGAGAGCGTGCTGCAAAGTGATACAAACGTCGGAACCGGGACACTAGCGTCCCGCACACCTGGCGTTGCCGTCGGGCTTTCTGCCGCGATCCTGCTGTCGGCTGCGCCGACCCAAGCTCAACCGGTCGCGGATTTCTATCGCGGCAAGACGTTGCGCGTGCTGATCGGCTACGGGCCGGGCGGCGGCTACGACATCTATGGCCGGCTGGTGGCCGAGTTCCTGCCGCGGCATCTGCCCGGCAATCCGACGATCATCACGCAGAACATGCCGGGGGCGGGCAGCTTCGTAGCAGCAAGATACATGTACGATGCCGCGTCCAAGGACGGCACGGTGCTCGGCAGTCTCGCCCAGACGCTGGCGCTTGACAGCATGACAAACATGAACGCCAGGCTCGACGTGGCGAAAATGCCATATATCGGCCGCGTGGTGACCAACGTCGACACCGGTGCTGCGCTGGCGAATACCGGCATCAAGGCGTTCGAGGACGTCCGCACCAAACAATACAGTGTCGGCGCCTCCGGCGGCGGCTCCACGACGGTTCTGTTCCCGACCGCGCTCAAGACCTATGCCGGAGCGAAGTTCAAGCTGGTGCGCGGCTACAGCGGTACAATCGACATCCTGCTGGCGATGGAACGGGGTGAGGTGGATATTGTCGGCGCCTACGGTCTTCCCGGCATGCTGGTGAGCCATTCCGGCTGGGTGCATCGTGGTGAAGCGACGATCCTTTATCAGGCTTCGCTGAGGCGGCATCCCCTCCTGCCAGACGTGCCAACGCTGCCAGAGCTCGCGCAGTCCGAGGAGGGCCGTGAGGTGCTGCGCGCGGCGGCCAGCACCGGCGAGGTCGGCCGATCAATTCTCACGACGCCGGGCGTGCCGCGGGAAAGGCTCGCGGCCCTGCGCTCGGCGTTCCAGGCGATGCTCAGGGATCCCGATTTTCTCGCGGCCTGCGAGAAGCGAAACCTCATGGTTGATGGTGCCAGCGGGGAAGAGATCGATGAAATCGTCCGCGAGACGCTGCAGCTGCCGCAGGCACTGGCCGACAAGATCGGGCAGATGATGAAATAACCGAATGCGCGATGTCGAACCCGCGGCGGGCGTCGCTCAATTGCGAAACTCCTTGATCTGCGGCTTTGCGCCCCATTCGCAGAATCCCTCGGCGCAAACGGAAGCTGGCGCTCACGATAAAGCAGCTCGTCGGCGATCTCGCGCACGCCCGAGGAATATTCGAAGACCATTCCGTCCGGCCCCTCGAAATAGAGAAACTGCGCCGAGGAAGTCGGGTGGCGTCCCGGCCCGAACACCATGGGCACCTGACGTTCGGAAAGGAAATTGAACGAGCGCATCACGTCGTCGCCGGTGGCGACCTGATGGTTGATGTGCTGGATACCCGCCCGGTCCGTCGGAAACAGCGCGATCGTGTGATGGACCTCGTCGATACGCAGCAGCGCCGCATCTCCGATCCGGTCGCTGACCCGCGCGTTGCACACCTTGGTCCAGAAGGTCTCGTCACGCACTGCGTCGGTGGTGCACAGCCCGATGTGGCTGAAACCGGTGATCCCGGCGTCGCGCTCGCCGTGATAGCGCCGGCTGCTGGTGGCTGGCCGCCATACCAGCTCGATCTTGTTGCCTGTCGGGTCGTTGAAGGCGATGAACTTGCGCACCCGACGCAATTCGGCCTCCTCAACCGAACCCAGGCGGACATGATGACCGAGCCGATCAAGCTCGCAAGCCGCCGTCTCCAGATCCGCGCGCCCGGACACTTCGAACGCGGCGGTCTGGTCGGCCGGAGAACCGGCGAAATAACATAATGTGTGCTCGCGCTGATCGGACTTGAGATACACCGAGTCCTTCGAACGGTGCGCGATCTCGAGGCCCAGATAATCGGTAGCGAACCTGGCCGCGGCCTCGAGATCCCCGGTGCCAAGACGGACGTAGGAGACATCTTGCAGCTTGATCATGTCAGGACCTCGACGATGGCTGCGACCTCCCCACCCCGGTTACCAATGGCTTCGACCGCCCGCAGCGTCGTTATACTCGCCAATCTTGCATTCGCTTCCCCAACTGCACAGTCCCGCCGGGCCGGCGGGAAACTGCCGGGGCCGGCGGTTGTCCGCGTCGACCACTGCTCCTTCTGCTACGAAGCCGAAAAGAACGTCGCAGGGCCCCGCAAACGTCAGAAACAGCTGCTCGGAAGCGGGCCGGCGTCCGGGCCCGTGCAGAACGGCGACCTGCAAGTCCTGTAGGACGTAATAATTCCGCATCAACAGGTTCACGTCCTCGACCGCGTATTCAACGCAGAGAATGCCCGGCCGGGTGGCCGGGAACAAGACCATCCTATGATGGGCATCGTCAAAACGCAGATACACCGCGTCGCCAGCCCAGTCGCTGATTTGAGCGTTGAGAATGCCGGACCAGATCGACAGGTCTTTCTCGATGTCAACGGAGCGCAGGATCACGTCGGCCAGGCCTCGAACACCCGCATCCCGGCTGGGAAAGTAACGCCAACCCGAATTCAGCGGCCGCACGACCAGCTCGACACGATTGCCGCTGAAGTCCACGAACCAGACCATGTCATTGATCTTGCGCAACGCGCAATCTTCCGCCGACCCGCGGGCGGCGGAGAGTCCAAGCCGACGCAACCCTGCAAGAGCCGCGTCGAGATCATTTGAATAGCGCACTTCCAGACCCACGGACTGCGCGGCATGCTCCCCCGTCGCGAACGCAAGGGTGTAATCGCGAAAATCCGATCGAAAGGTCGCAAGCTCCTGCGTCCGGTCGATCGGCTCGAGCCCGAGAATGCGCTGAGCGAAATCGGCTGCGCGGCCGAGGTCATCGGCAACGAGGCGCACATAGCGCAGCTGCTCGAGTACAACCAACCCAATGCTCCCGGACGACTTCAGAACAGGCCCTGCGGCTGCAGCCCCAGTTGCTGCGTCCCATACAGTGCCGACAGGGTGTCCCAGTCGATGCTGGTGTGCAGGGCTGCGGCGTTGGCATCGCGCCAGAAACGCTGCACGCGGTTGTTCTCATCGATGGATGCTGCGCCGGACTTGAAGAAGATGTCGTTGACAACCTCGGCCGAAGTCCGCGCGGCAAACCCGTGATTGCGGCGGATGCGCACGCGCTGCTCGATTTCGAGCGTGCCGCCGGCGCGCACGATGTCCTGTCCCTCCTGCAGACTGGTGACCATGAGGGTTTGCGCAGCATCGATGCGCGCAGCCGCTTGGCCGATCAGGCTCTGGATGAGCGGCGACTCGGCGACCTTCTCGAAAACGCCGGGTCGGGCCATGCGTTTGGCGTTGCGGGCGGTCTCGGTGAAGACGTCGAGCGCGCCCTGCGCCATGCCGACGATCGGCGAGACCAGCGCGGTAGGCCCGAAGGTTGGAAAGCCGATGCGAGCCTGGTGATTCCCCGGCACCTCGAGTCCCGGGACCTTGCCGGAAAAGACTGCGCCGACCGGCAGCACGCGGTGCTTCGGAACGAAGACAGGATCGGGAATTGCGACGGTCTTCGATCCGGTCCCCTCGAGCCCGCTCACGTTCCAGCTGTCATGATCGACCATCACATCGCCGACCGGGACCAGGCACCAGGCCAGCGTCGGCGGCGTTCCTTTGCCGGGAATGAGCACGGCGAGAATGAGCCAGGCGGCGCTGTCGACGCCGCTGGCATAAGGCCAGCTGCCGGAAATCCTGTATCCGCCATCGACCTCTTCCGTCTTTGGCGACGGTGTGTAGGAGACGGCGAGCAGGTTGTCCGGATTGTCCCAGACCTCCTGCTGTGCCTCGAGCGGAAAGAAGGCTGTCTTCCAGCCGAAACAAACCGCCAGCGTCCCACACCAGCCGGTGCTCCCGCAGGCCCGCCCAAGCTCGAAGCCGATCTGCGCAAGCTCTGCGGGGCCATACTCGTAGCCGCCGAAGCGCTTGGGCTGCATTGTGCGGAAAACACCCGTGTCGCGCAGCGTCTCCATTGTTTCGGCGGGCACCCGTTTGGCTTTTTCGGCCGCAAGGGCGCGTGACGCGATCTCCGAACGAAGCTCGCGCACCCGGCCAAGGATGGTGGCGAATTCCGGCCGCGTCGCTGCCTTGCCGTCAGCGGAAAGGCGCGTGGCTTCCATCTGCATGACGTCTATCCTCCCTGATAACCGTAACGGATGGTCGTTACGGGCCTTGCACCGTGGATGCCTGGCCGCGACCGCGCGTCCAGGGCCTCTGTTTTCGGGCCTATCTTGCGTATTGCGGATCGGCCACCATCTTGCGGATGGCTGCGAGCGTGGCATCGACCGCCTTGAGATAGTCGCGCTCCATGATCGCGCGGAACTCGCGCTCCTCGGGGCTGTCGGAAGGCGAATCCACGAGCTGCAGGGCAAAGCTGAATCGCAATCGCAGATTGTCGTCATCCCCGAGCACCTCGTTGACGATGAAGCCGTCAACGTTTCCGGACTTCGCGGACGAAGACGACCTTCGTCTGCGGATGGAAAGTGATTCTCTCGCGTGCGTCCTCGCCCCGGAATATGATGTCGCGGACCAATCCATTCGGCGTGCGCTCGACGACATTGCACTTCGCCATGCCGGGGACGAAAGGCAGCGCATTCTCTGCCTTCATCACCAAGCCCCTCCAGATATCGCTTCTGCTCACCTTGGGATGCCCCGATCCGAGGTCCGCATTGGCCGCGATCTCCTTCGAAACATAGATCATGTGCGTTCCTCGCCCTTTCTGATTGGCGTTGCGGTTGCGACCCGTAAATCAGCCGATCATGGCACAGAGCATCTCGATCTGTGACTCGACCGGCGGTGCGGAAAACGCATCGGCCGGCAGGCCGGTATAATGTCCGTCGAGATAGATCAGCGGGTCGACCGCTCCATGAATGCCGACATGGGTTACGCACCCGAGAAAAATCGTGTGCGAGCCGTAATCGAACCGATCTTCCTTGCGGCAGACAATTCGGGCCTGCGCATCGGTCAGAACCGGGACGCCGTTCTCCTCGCTCCAGGCGCCGAAGCCGAACCGGTCCTCGCCATGGGCCTTGCCGCCGCATTCCTTTGAAATGTGCACCTGGCCGCGATGCAGGATGTTGACCGCAAAATCGCTGGCGCGGCTCATGGCCGCATGAAATGCGGCCGATCGATTCACGCAGACGATCATCGAGGGCGGCTGCATGCTCATGGCGTTGACGGCGGTCGCCGTCATCGCGTGGCGCGACCGTCCGTCCCGGCATGTCACCACGGCGACGGAGCTTGCGAGCCTGCGCAAGGCGAGCTTCGTCTGCGAGGCGAGCTGGTCGTTCACGGGGACGGCGGCTTGCATGCGTTATCTCCCATCCGCGGTTCTTTTTCTTTGACACTGTACCGTACTGTACGTTACAGCGTACTGTACGTTACAGTAAGATCCTGATAGGATGCAATCGAAAAGTTTTGCGGGCTCGCCCGTTTGACCCGCCGGTTGGGAAATCTCATGTCAATTCAAAGCTCTAAGCAATTGACGCCGAGGCGGCCGCGCGGCGCGGCGCGCGGCCCCGGCCGCGCCGAAACCGCCGAGCAGCGGCGCGAGCGCATCGTTCGCATGGCCGCCCCGCTGTTCCTCAAGAAGGGATACGACAACGTCTCGATCGACGAGATCATCGGCGTGGTCGGCGGCTCGAAGGCGACGATCTATGCCTGGTTCGGCGGCAAGGAAGGGCTGTTCGAAGCCATGGTCAGGCAGGAATGCCGGGATGTCGTCCTGGCGATCCATGCGGACGCGACCGGCAGCCTGGAAGCGCAGCTGACCGAGATCGCACACTCATTCCTTGCCATGGTGCTGTCGCCGCCGATTCTCGAATTCCACCGAACTCATGGTTTCGATCGGCCGGACATTCCCCGAGACCGGACGGCTCTTCTACGAGACCGGGCCCGCTTCCGCCTACAGTATCGTTGCGGGCTGGGTGGCGAAGCAGCAGAAAGACGGACGTCTCATCGCGGAAGATCCGTACCGGCTTGCCGTCCTGTTTCTCGACATGCTGATCGGTGAGCACCAGCTGAGCTGGCTGACCGCGATGCCGCGCGCCGCAAGACGCGACCGGATCGACGAGACGGTGCAGCTTGCGGTCAAGGTTTTCCTGCGGGGCTGCGCGGCGCCGGCGCAATCCCGGCCGTCAAATTAGAGCAAATTCCGATGACATTGAATCATTCACGCTCACTCGCAGCCAGCGTCACCTCTCCCCTGCGGGGCCCCTGCGGGGAGAGGTGAACAGAGACTGCGTCAATCTCATCGGAGCACGCTTAGCACCTGGTTTCGCAAATGCTTGGCTACCAGCCGTATTCGAAAGGAGCGACCTGCATGATCGGAGTGAAGAAAATCTCCCACGCCAGCTACGAGACCCCGGATCTTGAACGGCAGATTGAGTACTACACGGACATCCTTGGGCTTTCGCTGATCGCGAAAGACAAGGAAGCAGCCTACCTGGCGAATACGGTCGAGCATCATTCCGTGATCCTGCGGAGCGGTCCGCATGCCCGATGCACGCAGATCGGATTCCAGCTGGGACCTGATGACGATCTTGACGCGTTCGAGCAGCAAACCGCCGCACATGGGTTGCGCCCGTCGCGAAAGCAGGACCCTGAGCCCACGATCAAGGACATGGTGACGTTCGAGGATCCGAAGGGCACGGTCATGGAGGTCTTCAAGCGTCCCGAGCCGCAGAAGCAGCCGTTCCGCAATGACGGCATCGTGCCGCACAAGCTCGGCCACGTGGCCTTCCACGTGACCGACGTGAAGGCGATCACGCGCTTCTATTGCGACGTTCTCGGGTTTCGGGTTTCCGACTGGATGGGAGAATATTTCTCGTTCCTGCGGTGCGGAGTCGATCATCACACCATCAACCTCGTCGAGACCGGAACCAACAAGCATTTCCACACCGCGTTTGAGCTGCGTGATTGGGCACATATGCAGACCGCTTGCGATTTCCTGAGCAGGAACGGCATCCGGATGTTGTGGGGACCCGGCCGTCACGGCATCGGCCACAATCTTTTCGCTTATCATCGCAGCCCGAATGGATTGATCACCGAGCTCTTCGCCGAGCTCGACCAGATGAAGGATGAGGCACTCGGCTATTTCGATCCGCGGCCGTGGCACCGCGATAATCCGCAGCGACCGAAAACCTGGCCGAAGACGCCTGAAGCCGCAAACCTCTGGGGTCCGATGCCGCCGGATGAGATGATGAAATGAAATAGCACAATTTGGCAGGCCTGCGAGGGCGGAATCTCTCGCCGGCATCGCGCCCGATGGCAAGCTTGACGGAGGCAGCAATACCCGCTCTGCTCTATCCGATTGTCAACAATCAACAGTCAAAGGGTGATCGCGGGGCTACCGATCCCCTTGAAAGTCGTCAGCCGCATTCGCGCTGTCACCTGATGGCCATGACGCCCGCGGGCTCAAGCAGGAAAGCCGCTATCGTGATCGCCAACACGATTGCGGAAATGGAGAACGTAGTCGATTTCGTCGAGCGTTTCGGAGCCGATCATGCGATTCCGCAAGGGGTCATCGACAACATGAATCTGTGTCTCGACGAGCTTCTCAATAACACGATCTCATACGGTTATGACGACCGGGAAGCGCACGATATCACGGTCGAGCTGTCGCTCGCCGGAGACGCATTGATAGCCGAAATCCGCGATGACGCCCTGCCCTTCGATCCCCGAGAAGCCGCACCCGCCGCCCTCGACGGAAGGATCGGCGGTTTGGGCATCCATTTCGTAAAGTCTTTGATGGACGAGCTCGGCTACATGCGCGTGGGGCGCCAGAATGTGGTGAAAATCGCAAAGCGGCTAGGGCGCAAGGAGTATAAGATTGCAAGCCCGCAAGTCTCGAGCGCGCACGGCAGCGACAGGCTCAATGATCAAAGTGCAGATGCAGCTCCGCATCCTTGCCCTCAGCACGGCACGAGATGCGGTCGGTGGATTTGGCCAGCAGATATCCCGCAAACAGTCGTTCGCCCTCTTCACTATCCCCGACCTCACGCAGATCCGGCTGCCGCTCGGGAATGATGATCCGCTCCCCGACGTACCGAATTCGCACGTCCAGATTGTATTCGTCAAACCTCGCCTCGAGCTGCACCCCGTCCGGAGAGTTGCCTATCAGCTCCAGCGCCTGGACAATCGCGAAAACGGACCGGTCGACGATTTCCCGGCGCGCGCCCCAGTGTCCGCCTTGCACCTTCATGAATTCCTCCACCGTATCGCGATAATCCGGTGTCAAATCAATTCGCACGGTCGCCCGCTGTCCCACCCCAATTCTCATGACTGCATTCAACAGCACGGCGCACGTCGTGCCGAGCATCAACGAGCTTCCGAATATCGGCTGCAGAAGGACGGGCAAGGTTGCAAACACCTCCCTGTAGGAGTCGGCCAGGACCGACATGGCAAACGAAAAGCCGATCACTATCGTCTTTCTGGTGTCCAGCATCCGGGCCGTGATCATCTGCAATCCATTGATGAAGATGAAAACAGCCGTGAAGAACAATGTTGCTCCTACTATGGGGTCGGGGACCGCGACAAACTTGAGCGCTACAAGCGGAAAGAACGAACCGGCCGCGAGGATGATTCCCATCGCGTATGCAATCTTGCGGCTTGTTATCCCGGTGGCGGCGGAGAGCCCGACGCAAGGTGAATAGACGTCCACTCCGACGCTTCCGATCAGACCTGCAAAAAATGTCGCTGCGCCGCTCCCGGACAGTCCTCCGGACAGGGAGCGGAAATTCGGACGCACCCAATTGGCGTCGTTTATCCGTTGCGCGATGCTGACCGTACCGAGGAGATGAAACATCCCGGCTACCGCAGCTACCACGAAAGGAGCAAGCAGCGCGATATCGAATTGCCATCCCGGATGGGAACTGAAGGGAAAGCGTACCAGCTGCAGGTCACCGGTTGATACCGCTGCAGACGGATTGGGCAATCCGACAACCATGCTGACCGCAAGGCCGACGCCCGTTGCAATCAGCACGCAGAACGCCTTCAGATAGCCCCCGGTCCAGATATTCAAGCCGATCATGATCAAGAGTGTCGTGGCGGAGACTATGACATAGGACGGCTGTATCCCCTCCTTTGAGATCCCCAGCCCGTAGCGCAGGCCCAGCGACGCGACGGCAAGGCCGATTGCCGCAATGACCAGTCCGGCAATCTCCGTCGGAAGAAGCGCTCTCAGCCGTTTCATCAATGGAGCCAGTGCGGACTGCACCAGGCCGGCAACCATCATCATCCCAAACAGCAGCGCCAATCCGCCCCGTTGCAGCGCGAACACGGCGGGCCCGAAATACACGGGAGTAAATCCTGCCGGGCAGAGATAACCTGAGCCGATGAACCTGCTCTTGGCGGAAATGAGAACGGTTCCAACACCCAACGCCAACAGGCCTGTCGATATGAACTCCAACGTTTCGGCAAGGCTCAGCCCCGCCTCGCGCGCCAACACGACTTGATACGCGAGAGAGGTCGTCGCCAGCCCGATATGTTGAAACGCGGAGAGTACGAGAACCGGCAGAGGGGGAGTGTCGTCCGCGGCATAAAGAAGTCCTTCCTTGCCTGCCCGCATGGTGGAATCAGGTCAAGCTGCTGAACGCTTCTTCGCGCGACGAATATATCGTGAATATCGGGAGCAAACCTCCCATCTCGAACAGTTCGCGTACGTGTCCGATCACCCCGCACAGGATCATCCGGCGATCGCTTCCGGTAATTTTACGGTTCGCCAAGAGCAGTGCGCGAAACGCCGCACTGGTCAGATATCTGACGGTGGCAAAGTCAACCAGGACCGTCCGAGCATCTGATGCAACGATGGCATTCAGCCGCGCCAAAAGTGTTTCTGCATTGCTGCTGTCTATCCTTCCGGTGAGCGACAGAATGCACACCTCGCCCTGCCGGGTCTCGGTCATGGATAAAGCCTCTGCGTTCATTCTGCTGCTCGATACCGCCGTCCCTATGCGATCGAAGGGAGCTGCGCTTGGACTTCGCACGTCGGGGCAGCCATTTGATCACGTCACTGAGCGGCTCATCAACTGCGATTTTCGCCCGAACCACCGGTTTCAGGACTTCCGGCCAGCGCAGCAGCAGGCAAGCGAGGCACCACTCCGATGGTGCGCCGACGGCGGACATCTCGGCAAGCCGTTCTGCCGCCAGCGCGAGGGCGCATCGGGCAGGCGCGATGGTGACGAGCAGCGCGGTCACGCACGCAGCGAGCCGATCGTTCTTGCCTGGAGTGTGCTTGCTCAAAGCGCGCTCGACTCGACGCTCGTCTTTACCACTGGACGGGACGAGGCGAAGATTAGCTTTGCATATTGGCACGTCCCAATGTCATAATTGCGACATCATTGGTTAAGGAGAGGTTGTTCAAGCTATAGCGAGGAGGTGTGTAGTGAAAACAGACAAGCCGAGTTCAGCGCCGCGCGCATCGGAAACGACGCCTTCGACGCCGCGCGCGTCAGAGGCGGTGGTGCCATTTGGCGGCAACGGCGGCGCGTCCGGGGCCGAAGCGGTGAGCGTGGACAAAATCCGCGATCTGCTGTTCGGCAACCAAATGCAGGATTACGACCGCCGCTTTTCCAAGCTGGAGGAGCGGTTCCTGCAGCGGTTCAAGGACATCGAGTTGGAAACGGCGCGCAATCTCGGCGCGTTCGAATCGAATGCAAAGAAACAGGTGGACTCGCTCGCCGGCCAACTGCGCGAGGAAAAAGATCAGCGCGCCGATGCCGACAAAGAGATCGAGCGCATGCTGCGGGACCAGAACCAGGCGATGGAAAAGCGCATTAGGTCACTGTCGGATCAGCTCAGCCAGCTCGATCGTGACATGGTCCGATCGACTCACCCGCGAGTCGCAATCGCTGCGCGAAGACCTCAAGCAGAAGAACGCGGACCTCGGGCAAACGATCGAGAAGATGTTTGCCGAATTGAGCAACGTGAAGACCGACCGATCATTGCTCGCAAGCCTGTTCGTCGAGGTCGCCAAGTGCCTCAACCAGGACATGGGTTCCAAGGGCATGGCCAAGAGCGGGGGCGCCGATCCGCTTCGCGGTTTATCTGGCAGCAAAATCGCAACGTAAGGTGACCACGTCCGCCGCCCCGCTCGAGTGGCTGCTTTCTCCCTCCGCGAGCGATACCGGCATTGATCGCAAGGTGCTGGCCGGGGCGTTGCTCGAGCTGGCCAGGAATGTCGATGCCAACGCCGGCGCAGAGCCGACGGGGATCATCCCCTTCGATCCCCGCCTCGAGCAGCTGCGTACCCTGCTGCTTGGGCGTGAGATCGAGCTGTCGCGGCATTTCAGTCAGATGCTGGACGATCCCGAACAGTTGGCGATCGCCATCAGTCGCGTTCTCCCCGCGGCAATCGCCCAGGCGGCGGCGCGCGATGAGCGCCTTGGGCAGGTCCTGGCACCCGCCCTGGGGAGCTCGGTCCGCAGGGACCCCGGTACCCTCGTCGACATCCTCCATCCGCTGGTCATGCCGGCGATCGCCAAGTCGATCGATGCGACGTTCCAATCGCTCAACGAGTCGCTCAAGCACAGTCTGTCGTGGCGCGGACTGAAGTGGCGCTGGGAAGCCTGGCGTACCGGAACATCCTTTGCCGAGGTCGTGCTCAAGCACACGCTCGTCTACCGGGTCGAGCACGTATTTCTGATCCACCGCCATACCGGCCTATTGATAGCGCATGCAGCCTCCCAGGATGCAGCCAGCCAGGATCCACAGCTCGTCTCGTCGATGCTGGCCGCAATTCAAGATTTCGTTCGCGACTCGTTTACCGGCGCCGAGCAGCAAGGGCTCGATTCGTTGCGCTTGGGCGAATTCAGACTGTGGTCGGAACAGGGTGCGTTCGCGACGCTCGTCGCGGTGATCCGGGGCAATCCCCCGGAGTCCCTGCACGAAACGTTCCGCAGCGTGCTGTCGCGGATTCATGCCGAACGCCGCGAAGCGCTGGAGACCTTCGACGGCGACAGCTCGACCTTCGCCGATGTCCAGGCGTCGCTGACCGAGTGCGTTCAACTCAGACAGGAGGCGCCGCGATCCAAGCAGGCAAGTTTCGCCTGGATGCTGATTGCCGTAGTCGGGCTTGCGCTGCTCGCCTCGCGGGAACGTTGGGTTACCAGCGTTGGCACGACGGGCGGCTATGGGAGAATTATGTGGCGCGGCTGCGGGCAGAGCCCGGGATCGTGATCACGCAGATCGGCGAGCGCGACGGCAAATGGCTGGTCGGCGGGCTGCGCGATCCACTGGCGGTCGACCCCGAGCTGGTGCTGCGCGAGTCGTCGATCGACCCGGCGCGCGTCGTCGCTCACTGGCAGCCCTACCAAAGCTTGGATCCGCAGTTCGTGCTCAAGCGCGTGCAGGACGCGCTCGCTCCGCCTTCGACGGTCGACCTTGGCGGTCGAGGGCGATCGCATCGTGGCGGCCGGAGCGGCACCCGTCGACGTGGATCCAACGTGCCCGCGCTTCCAGCCGGATGCTGCCCGCCGGTGCCTTCCACGTCGATTTGTCGCAAGTGCGCGATCTCGATGAGCACGATGAGCGGCTGTGGGAGAATTATGTGGCGCGGCTGCGGGCAGAACCCGGGATCGTGATCACGCAGATCGGAAAGCGCGATGGCAAATGGCTGCTCGGCGGGCTGCGCGATCCGCTCGCGGCCGACCCCGAGCTCGTGTTGCGCGAGTTGTCGGTCGACCCGGCGCGCGTGGTCGCTCACTGGCAGCCCTACCAGAGCTTGAGCCCGGAGTTCGTGCTCAAGCGCGCGCAGGATGCGCTTGCGCCGCCTTCGACGGTCACCTTGGCGGTCGAGGGCGATCGCATCGTGGCGACGGGATCGGCGCCTTCGACGTGGATCCAGCGTGCCCGCGCTTCCAGCCGGATGCTGCCCGCCGGTGCCTTCGACGTCGATTTGTCGCGGGTGCGCGATCTCGATGAGCACGATGAGCGGCTGTGGGAGAATTACGTGGCGCGGCTGCGGGCAGAACCCGGGATCGTGATCACGCAGATCGGAAAGCGCGATGGCAAATGGCTGATCGGCGGGCTGCGCGATCCGCTGGCGGTCGACCCCGAGCTGGTGTTGCAGCGAGTCGTCGGTCGACCCGGACCGCGTCGTCGCGCACTGGCAGCCCTACCAAAGCCTGGATCCGGAGTTCGTGCTCAAGCGCGTGCGGGAGGCGCTCGCTCCGCCTTCGACGGTCATCTTGGCGGTCGAGGGCGATCGCATCGTGGCGGCCGGATCGGCGCCGTTGACGTGGATCCAGCGTGCCCGCGCATCCAGCCGGATGCTGTCCGTCGGCGCACTCCGCATCGATCTGTCGCAAGTGCAGGATTTCAGCTATGGGGCGCTGGGCAAGCTGCGCGAGACGATCCAATCGAAGGAGATCCGCTTCGAGCATGCCAATCCGCTGCCCGCGGCCGGGCAAGAGGCGATCCTGGACCGGTTGGCCGAGGAGCTGAAGGAGCTCGCGGCATTGTCGTCAACGCTGCGCGTCACCACCCGGGTGACCCTGACCGGACACTCCGATACGACTGGCCATGGACTGCACAATCTGGCCCTCAGCCTGGCGCGGGCTGAAGCGGTCCGCACGTTGCTGAAGAAGCGCGGTGTCGATCCAGACCTGCTTGCCGTGCGCAGTGCCGGAACGCTCGAGCCCCGGCAGGAGGCGAATACGGAGGTCGCCCGCTCACTCAACCGCCGGGTTTCATTCACCGTGAGAATTGACGAATAGCGATGGGTGCGACACCGGCGCTGCTGCAAAAGAAAATCTGCATGCTCGGCGGCTTCTCCGTCGGCAAGACCAGCCTGGTCAAGCGGTATGTTGAGAGCGTGTTCTCCGAAACCTATCTGACCACGGTCGGCGTGAAGATCGACAAGAAGACCGTGGATTTGGGAGATCGTTCCGTCAACCTGATTCTATGGGACGTGGCGGGCGAGGATGATGTTTCCACGGTCAGGATGACCTACCTGCGGGGCTGCGCGGGATATGTGCTGGTGGCCGACGGGACGCGTCCATCCACGCTGGAGGTTGCGCTCTCGCTGCGCGGGCGCGTCGAAGCGGATCTTGGCCGCTTGCCGTTCGTGCTGCTCCTGAACAAGAGCGATTTGCAGGACCAGTGGGCAATCGACAGCGCCGAGCTGGACCGCCTCCGTCAGTCAGGATGGTCGGTGCGGTCGAGCAGCGCACGGACGGGAGAAGGCGTGGAGGACGCTTTCAGAGAGCTGGCCGTTCGCGTCACAACTCGGCAATGACGGGCTTGCCGCGCAGCGTCGCCGACGCGCTCCAGTCGGTCACCCACACTCAACGCGCGTTGGCATATCTGCAGGTCAATGCCGAGCTCACGCTGGTCGGCGCCGGCGGCAATCTTGGAAATTACGGTCTTGGCGCGGTTGAGCTGGGGAAGCCGGCAACCGATCAGGCCTTTTTCCTGGAAGGTCTTCTCCCGTTGGCCGAGACGCCCTATCTCATGCCGTCCATCGAGCTTGGCGGCGGGCGGGCCGCCGATTTGCATTTCTATCTGGATAACGAATGCATATGGGTGGTGCTTCTTGATGTGACCGCCGAGCGCGACCAGGCGCAGCGCGTGCAGCAGAAAGCCTATGAAATGACGCTGCTCCAGGAGAAGGAGGCGATGCTCAATCGTCGCCTGGAGGCGACCAATGCAGCGCTGCGAGCGACCCAGCGCGAATTGGAGACCTCGCGCGAGGCGCTTATTCGCGTGCACGAGCGATTGCAGCGCGAGCTTGCCGACGCCGCTGCCTATGTCCGCTCAGTCTTGCCACCCCCAATGTCGCAGCCCTTCACGATCGACTGGCGCTTCGTACCCTCCACGGCATTGGGCGGCGACGCTTTTGGCTACAATTGGGTCGATCCCGACCACTTCGCGCTATATCTTTTGGACGTCTGCGGCCACGGCGTCGGCCCGTCGCTGATGTCGATAGCGGTATTGCACGTATTGCAAGCGGCATCGCTTCGCGACGTCGAATTCCAGGATCCCGGCCAGGTGCTCGGGGCATTGAATGAAAGATATCAAATGCGAAACGATAACGACCTGTATTTCACGCTCTGGTACGGTGTCTATCATCCGGCGACCCGACGACTGGACTACGGCTGCGCTGGCCATCCTCCTGCCGTCCTCGTGGATGCCGGTACGCAAGGCGTGCAGCTGCTGAAGGCGAAAGGCGGTCCGATCGGTCTGGCGCCGGGCACCGGCTACGCATGCGAATCGATCATTGTGCCGGATAACACCCGCTTGTATTTGTTCAGCGATGGAGCTTTCGAGGTCCTGCGGCCGGACGGCACCATGATGAGATTCGAGGAGTTTCTCCATTTCATGAACCGTCCGGGCATGGACGGGCAATCCGATCTCGATCTTCTGTTCGAACACCTTGTGCAGGCACGCGGGAATGACACGCTTGAAGACGACTTTTCAATCGTTCGATTCACGTTCTGACCGAATGACCAGACGGGTGGTGCAGTGGCCGTGTTGCTTTCATTGAACCGGATCGTCACCTACTACGGTCCGATCCGGATTCTCAAAGGCATCGACCTGAGCGTCGACCACGGCGAGGTCGTCGCCTTGCTCGGCGGCAATGCCGCCGGCAAATCCACGACCATGAAGACGATCCTCGGTCTCGTTACGCCGTCTGCGGGAACGGTCAAATTCAACGACCAGGACATCACCGGCACCGATCCGGGCGAGCGGATCGCTCTCGGCATGGCGCCGGTGCCGGAGGCGCGCCGGCTTTTTCCGTCGATGTCGGTGTACGACAATCTTCTGATGGGTGCCTACATCCGTCGCCGCACCCGGTGGTCGGAGATCAAGAAGGATTCTCGCATCCATCCTCGACCTGTTCCCTCGCATCGGCGAACGGCTGCGGCAGAATGCCGGTACCTTGTCGGGCGGCGAGCAGCAGATGGTGGCGGTGGGCCGCGCCCTGATGGCGCGGCCGAAGCTCATTCTCATGGACGAGCCATCGATGGGGCTGGCGCCGACGCTGGTCGACAAGATCTACGAGATCATCCGCGAGATCAAATCGCTCGGCACCAGCATGCTGATCGTCGAGCAGAATGCGACCATGGCGCTGTCCGTCGCGAACCGCGCCTACGTCCTCCAGAACGGCGAGATCGTGCTCGAAGGATCGGGCCACGAGCTGCTGCGCAGCGAAGGCATTCGCAAAGCCTATCTCGGGGGCGCCCACTGACGGCTTAGCTTAATTCCCGCAATCGGAAATGAGTCGACAGAGACACCAAACGGAGGTTGTCATGAAAACCAGCAACGCACGCACCGCGGTCGTAGCGGTATTCCTTACGCTGTGCCTGTCTCCCGCGGCGCCGGCCGATGAATACGGATTGGCGACCAATCTTCCCCTGACCGGTTCCTGGGCCAATTACGGCGTCGGTATGCAGAATTCCTTCCGGCTCGCGATCGATCAGGCCAACGCATCGGGAGCGCTCGGCGCCAACAAGCTCCGCCTTATCCCCGGCGACCATGCCGGAACGGCGACCCAGTCGGTCAGCCTCGCCACCAAGGCCGGCGCCGACCCGACCGTCATGGGCGCATTCTGCTGCTGGGCAAGCGAGTTCGGCATCGCCACCCACAGCATCTATCAGCGCTACAATCTTCCCGTCATCCTCGGCGGCTCCAACGATCACCGCAGCTCGCGACCTTTCCATTCCGATGCGGTCGTCTTTCGCAATTCGCCGTACGACCTCATCAACATGAAGTTCGCGGCCATCTATGCGACCGAGGTCGCCAAATTCAAGCAGATCTACCTCATCGATGACGGCTCGGCGTTCGGCCGCACGCAGGTCGACGAGTTCTCCAAGGTCGTCGAGCAGAAGGTCGGCAAGAGCATCCTGATCGGACGCGAGAGCATCGCGCAAGGCGAAAAGGACTTCACGGCGATCCTCACGCGCATCAAGCCGCTCAATCCCGACCTCATCTATTTCGGCGGCCGCATCATCGAAGCGAGCCTCATGCGCCAGCAGATGGTGCGGCTCGGCCTGAAGGCGCCGTTGATGACTTCGGGAGGAACGTTTTCGGAAACCTACATCAAGATCACCGGAGATGCCGCCGAAGGCACGCTCGCAAGCTTCTGGGGCCTGCCGATGGAGACCTATCCGGAGGGGCGCGGCCTTGCCTTCGAGAAAGCCTACAAGGAGGCGAAGTTCAACGATCCTTACGAGGCTTTCGGACCGATGGCCTACGCCGCAGGCGAGGTCTTCGCACAGGCCATCCAGGAAGCCGGCAAGAGCGGCCGTGTGACGCGCGAGAACGTGCTCAAGCAGCTCAATACCCAGGAGTTCCGCACGCTGATCGGCAACTTCCGGTTCGACAAGAACGGGATGCCGGGCGTCATTCACATCGCCATCTACGAGATCAAGGGCGGCAAGTGGCAGATCCTCTACCGCACCGACCCGGCCGCGACCCAGCTCGTGAAGGTACAGTAGCGGGGCGGCCGCATCGACACGCCGCAGTCTGATGTACGACGCTGCACCCTGGAACAAGTCGGCGACATCAACGCCGTAGGATACAAAACCGCAGCCGATGGCCTGGAAACGGTACGCATAGATGGGCGGCTGGGTGGTCGGCCTTGGCTGTAACTAGCGCCGACGTTCCCGAGATTTACGCGAATGGGGCCGGAGAGCTCGGATGATGATTTCGGCCATCCTTCGCGCGAAGCCGGGCGCATCTATGGGTGCGGTCTCACTGTTTGCGAGCATGCGCGCGGCTTCCACCCTGGATTGCTCGGGAGAGCATATTTTGTGATCGGTTTTCTCACGCATTGAAGCGAAGCCTGCGCGGCGGTCTTTGATAACATTCGAAAATTGGTCCAGTTCCCACGCGCCGAATGACGTTCCACAGAGACCGCGCTGCTCGGTCCATCATGACTGTTGAGTGTTCGGTAATGTAGATGACACACGAGGAGACACCATTGTGGCATAGGCTCGTTCGATCACCGGCAGCGATCCTCCGCCTGGCGCTGGTGGGGCGGGACAAGCCTATACGGCGATGGTGCGCTCGCCGTACCCATCATCTCGGCGTGTCACGAGCGTGGTGTTATCCGCTGAGATGGAAGCGTTACAGATCAAGAAGCGCGCGCACCTTTCGAGTCAGCTCGTCAATTGAAAATGGCTTTCCAAGCATCTGCAAGCCCGGGTCCAGCCGTCCATGGTGCACGATGGCATTGCGCGTATAACCGGTGGTGAACAGCACTTTCAATCCGGGATGGCGGCGCACCGCCTCGTCGGCGAGCTGACGACCATTGACACCTCCTGGCATCACGACGTCAGTGAAGAGAAGATCGATCTTGTTGCTATCAAGTATTTTCAGGGCGGTGGCCCCGGTCGGCGCTTCCAACACGCGGTACCCAAGCTCGCTTAATGTATCGATCGTGTAGGCTCGAAGTGCATTGTCGTCTTCAACGACAAGAATTGTCTCTGTTCCAATCGCCCCCGCTCCATCCCGTGCGTGTTCAATATGGTCCGTATGTTCCCCTGCTCCGATGTAGCGTGGAAGATAAATTTTCACAGCCGTCCCTTCGCCAAGTTCGCTGTACACCTTCACGTGGCCTGCCGACTGGCGCACAAATCCATACACTTGACTGAGGCCCAATCCGGTTCCTTTGCCCACCTCCTTTGTCGTGAAGAACGGATCGAACGCGCGTTCCAGCGTCAATTGGTCCATCCCAACTCCGGTGTCGGTGACCGCAATCAAAACGTATTGGCCGACTTCCACCGGTTCAGGAATTGAGCTGACATAAGTATCGTCGAGGTAGCAATTCGCGGTTTCGATTGTCACCTTGCCGCCGTGAGGCAGGGCATCGCGGGCATTGACGGCGAGATTGAGAACCGCGTTCTCGAGCTGGTGGGGATCGACATTCGTGCGCCAAAGCCCGCCAGCCAGCACCGTCTCCAGCGACACCGATTCCCCAAGGGTGCGCCGCAGAAACTCACATATCCCGCTCACCAGCTTGTTGGCGTCGATAGCCTTGGGAGCGAGGGGCTGCTGGCGTGAGAATGCGAGCAGGCGGCGGTGAGGGTTACTGCGCGTTGCACACCCTGCAACGCCATGTCCCTGGCGCGCGCGATCCGCTCCGCTGCCGGCGACTCGCCAAGCTCCGGGATTTGACGACCAATCGCATCAAGTCCGCCCATCACGATCGTCAGCAGGTTGTTGAAGTCATGGGCAACGCCGCCGGTAAGTTGACCGACCGCCTCCATTTTTTGCGCCTGCCGGAGCAGCTCCTCAGCCTTGATGCGGGCTTCATTTTGGATTTCAAGTTCGCGTGTGCGCTCCTTGACGGCTTCCTCCAGTGTTTCGGTGAAGGCCCTAAGCTGGACGATCGTGCGCTTGCGTCCGGTTATGTCAACATTGACTCCCACCGCACGCATCGCCCGGCCCTCCTCGTCGTAGAAGATAATGGTGCGTGCTTCGATCCATTTCAGTTCACCGTCAGCAGGGGTGAGGATCCGGAACTCCGCGTGCAACTCCCGCTGTTGCGTGGCAAACGCGGTTTCAATCATGTCAGCGATACGCGGCACATCTTCGCGAAAGATGCATTTGAGCCAAGTATCGTACTGCCCATCAAATTCGGTCAGTTGGTAAATGGACATGAGCTTGGGCGAGAGCCGCACTACACCTGTCTGCACCTGCCACTCGAATATGCCGGCGCGCCCCGCCTCCTGGGCGAGCCCGAGAAGCTCTTCGGTTTCTCGGACGCGCGATAGCGCATCCTGAAGCTCGGTGATTTCTTTACCAGACACGCTTGCTGCCCTATTCGGCCTCTTCCCCCGGCCCTTAGCGCCGCCTGTCGTTATCCGCCAAGCATGCGCTTCGCTTCAGCCATGGCCTTAAGTTTGCCGAACGCGACTTGCCGCGGCAAATGGTTAAAGCCGCAGGAACTGGTAATAATCGTTTGTTCCGGCGCGAGCCATCCGTACTGTCCTAATGCGCGCGGCCACTGTCTCGCCGGTCTCGACCTTGGGGTCTTGAACGTCGACGGCGCCGACACCGAGCTGTCTGTTGCCCAGGCAACCCTGGTAGTGATGCGTCATGTCGTACTCGATCAGATAGGACGAGCACTCAAATCTTGCAGACCAGATCGGCCTTATAGCGGCCGACATCGAAATAGCGGTGCCCGATCTGAGCGTCGTATTCCTTCCCCACAGCGTAATTGCCCTGACAGATATGCACCGATACGTGTATTTCGTCCGCCAGGCCCTCGATCGCGAGGTTGATAGCATCGACCGCAGCCTCGTACTTCTTCGTCGTCCGCCATCGTGAACAGCGGCTCGTCGATTTGAATATGCTGACAACCGGCCGCTACCAGCTTGCGGAAGTTGTATCGTAGAAGTTTGCCGAGATCGCTCATCATCTTCGGCATATCGTTGTAATATTCGTCATAGGCGACCTTCGCCAGCATATGCGGTCCCGTCATGGTGATCTTGACCGGCTTCTGGTCAGCGCAGATACGGTCTTGAACTCATCCACCAATCCAAGATCGATACTATCAGTGATCCGGCCACGGCAGGTCGCGGCGGGATGAAAGACGTTCGGATCGTGCGGCGTGATAGGCTTTGGCCTTGTGCTGCCCTGGAACGCTGGAATCTTTTGCCAGAAATAATTGAGCATTGCGTTCGGCGGTGAATGGCGATTGTGCGTCCGCCGGTGCATCTCGCCTCCAGTGATTACATCGATCCCGGCCCGCTCCTGGTCGAGCATCGCAGCCTGCCCGACCCGGTACTGGGCGTCAGTCATCGAAGCCATCGACAGCTGGCCGACAGCGAGCAGCCGGTCGAGCGCTTCGTACCAGTCCGGCACACTGTGCGCGCCGATCACCGTTGTTGTGTATTTGGGATAATTGGTCATGAATACGTCCGCTCCGGCACCCTCTTAATCAGAAATCCTCCGAGACAGCCATCCTTCGGGAGAAGCTCACCTAATAGGATATCCCCGGTCTTTTCGCGCCCGACCGCGATCCAACGGTTTGCCGAGCTGCGACTACAGTAGTGTAGGCGGGGAGCACCAACGCAAGAGCCGCGCATCTTCCTAAAGCACGCTTCAAAGCGAGTTCTTCTGTGCTGGCACCAGTGCGGACGAACGCAATTTCTTGCACGCCCGCGCCATCGGGGCAGCACGGCAAAGTCGTCAGCCCTCCATCAAAGCTTGCCCAGCAAGACCAGGATCAAAAGGATGACTACCACAAGCCCCAGGCCGCCACCGCCATAGTAGCCGGTCCCATAAAACGGACCGCCCCCAACCCCGCTGAAGCCACCTAGCAGGATGATGATCAAGACAATGAGCAGGATCGTTCCAATGGACATGTCCTAATCTCCTTCGTGAAAACGGAGAGTGCACCTACCAATCGCGTCGTCCCATGCGACCAATAAGCCAGCCGATACAAAGCGCTACGAATGCCATGGTGTAGGGGCGTTTTTCGATAGTATGGCGGATGTAATCCTCAGCATCCATGGCGCCCTGTCGGACTACTTGGGCGGCATCTGAGGCCGTCTCTTTCGCCTGGCCGTAGAGATCCTGGGCGGCTCCCGCTGCCTGATTTATAACGCCTTCAACCTGGCTTTTGGTGTCGCCGGTGGCGCGGCCAAAACCTTCTTGCGCTTTGCCACCGAGATTTCTTGCAGTACCGACTACGCGATCTTCATTCATCGGAGTACCTCGTTGTGTTGTGCGTCCCGTCAACCCCGGGGTTGAGAAATTCGTTTCCACCAGGAGCCATGGTCAATGGCGGCAACTTGCGGAGGCGCGCCCGCCGATGCGTTCCGTGCGCTGCTCGACCGACCGCAGGTGCCGTTCGATTTCACCGACGCTGGTGGACATCGCGTGGGACCGGCCTGACCGAGCATCAGGAACCGAACAGCGGAGCGCTTCAAAGCGCATTACTATGATTATTGGTCGGGGGCGCCGATAAGCTCCAGTCGCTCCGCGATGTGTATTGATGAAGCACGCTCTTGAGGGAAGTTCAGTGAGAAAACCTGTGACGCGATGAAAGGTTCCAACTCAAAACATCTTAATGAGAAGGGGCCGTCTTTTTGGTTCGATCGAGCGGGGCGCCAGCAGTCGCCTCAACTTGGCGATCCAGGTCCCGTCCACCGATCTTCCCAGCATTGCTCACCTGAACCTGTGCGCGTGATAACTGCTTTCCAGCGCAACACGAGCCGGCTGGGCACTCTGGCTATCCGAGGCAGCTCCCGCCCGATTGAACCAATGTCCTTTGCAGGCGTTATGAAGCTATCCAGCGTATGGCGGCTAACAAGGTAACGGCCGTACACGTGACATACCGCTTTTGAAAGCGACGAGATCTCCGCCCCTGTGTGGGGCGGTTCTTTTTGCCGCCGTCCGATCTCGATGGAGCCAACTCATCCTTTGCCCTTTGTCGGCAAAACTAGCTTGGAGCAATCGAAAGGGATCAAGAGAAAGAGCCGAATAAAAGTCAATTCTCTGGCCGATTTGATAAAGCGTTCATACCTTCAACAGTCCCCGTTCGACAACACGGGAACTATCCCAGTTGCGCCGCGTTGGGCCGCGTCATGTTCCTCTTTTTTTCAAATGGCCTTGGCATAGCCGGGTCTGTCGTCGTGTCGATACTTCTAACACTCGTGCTCTTGTACGCGTGCAGCGGGCCCTAAGTTTGCATTTGTGCCCTCACCGGAGCGGCGCTGATCCAGGGCAAGAACCCTGCAAGCCCGCAATGCTCCGCGACAGGGTGGCCATTGACCTGAAATTTCGAATGCTTTCGACTAGACTCACACAACATCTCGTCCAGCAGACCTCTCTGGCCGAGGACATATTTACTGTCCTCGATATTGCGTATTTATTTAACACCAACCGCCTTTCGCTTGCCGTCTAAGACAATCTGGAAAGTCCGGCGCAACGATCGCGGCATGGCCAAAGCGAAGCTCAATTGATGTAGGTACGTCACGACGACCCCTGCCGCGGCACCTCCGGTAGTTTGCCCTAGTGGTAGAAGGTCACGCCCGTACGTGTGACGAACGAGTTTCAGCGGGCCGTCGTGCTGTGCAACCTTCTGCCAGTAAACGAGCTTTTGGCGTTAATCGGGTGCGCACGATTATCTGTTCAGCGAGCGAGAAGGACGAGCAGGATAATGATGGGAATTGGGATGCCCACGAGCCACAACAGAATTGGCATGGCGTATTCCTCCTTCTGATTTGTTACCAAGCGCGTGGAACGAGACGGCCCTCGTTCCACGTTCCATCGCGGTGCTGTCCCCCTTCTACCGCCGCAAGGCTTGCGGCGAATGCGCCGAAGAGGAGAGAGGCGGTCATCCAGAAGGCGAGCTTTGCAGCGTCTTTGCGGGTGCGATCAGCGGCCGCCTTGGCCTCAACAATGACTTCGTTCACGCGCTTTTCGGCATCCGCCTGGTTCATGCCGGTCTGCGAAGCGATAAGCCGAGCGACGTAGGTTCTGTCCGCGGAGGTAAGATCTGTGTTTTCTCTAAAGCTGGAGGCCCAGAGCCTGGTTACCTCTGAGCGCGCCGCATCGTTAGCACCCGGAGGGGAGCCTGGGGTCGTAGTAGCCGCGTCCGTTCGAAACAAGCGGTCGACGTAGACTTGCGAGGGGTTCACGCCTTGCGCGGCCTGTGCCGCCGCCGCTCCAAGCCCGGACGCCGCCCCGCCCAAAACATGGGCTGCCGCTGCTCCCAAAACGCTTGCGCTCAACACGGTCGCGAACGCCCACGCGATCAAACCGTGCGCCGTATCTCGAAAGAACACTTCATTGGTATGCACACCGGTCCATTTCGTCCGGAGGCGGGCGGCTAAGTATCCGCCGATCGCGGATGACATCACAGCTACCACGACCAAGTAGACGCCGGCGGCGTTCTTGAACGTCGCAGCGGAGACGCCGGAATCGGTCCAAGGGGAGACTGACGAAAGACCTAATCCCGCCCCCAGAGCAAGGAGCGCGAGCGTCAAAGCGGCGGCGGCAACGGCTCCTCCCGCGATACTCGCCCAGGAAACGGCCGACATTGCTTCGCCCCACGCGGCTTCGGCCCACGCGGGATTATCTGTGCGAATTGGCGTTTCCACCGGCTTCTTCCTCCGTGTCATGTTGATAACGACAAGAGGTAAGTGCCGGAGTTTCAAAAAGTTCCATTATTTCAGATCGGTGACCTCGTATGGGTTCTTCCCGCCATTAGCCGCAATGTCGCGCGCGGCCCAATATGAAATCATAAATCAATAGAAGCGCGCAAATTCATGACGGTGCTCCGGGATCACCGGCGCAAACATAACCGTTCTCCCAGCCGTTGGCGCCTGGGAGTACGATTGCCAGAGATGGAAAGCTACTCTCTGTAAGTAAGTTTGGATGTCATCCACATTACCAACCATCAAAAATATTAGTGCAATTCAGTTTCCGCCCACGAAAGGATCTCCAATCTCTTCTCGGGAAAAGGAACGTAACCCGTGGGATGAATCGTTGGCCTTTGTGGGAATGTTCCCACAGGAGATGTGGGAATGTTCCCACAGGAGAAACGAGTCATGGCTAATCAGAATCCAGGTCAGGGCGGTCAAGGCGGCCAACACCAAGGTGGTCACAGCAAGGCGGCCAGGGTGGCCAGCAGGGCGGCGGCGGGCAACAGAAGCCTGGTCAGCAAGGTGGCCAAGGCGGACAACAGAATCAGCGCTAAAGCACGCCGGCTTGTGAAGTTATTATCCCCCGGTTCGCCGGGGGATATTTCTCATGGGGAGGCAACGCCGAATTAGGGAGGCAAGAGGTTGTAACTAGCTACGACGCCGGTTCTGGGATGGCTTTTTGCTCGCGCACCCACTTTTCCCGACGAACTCGCTTGACCTAGCGTTTCGTCTCTTGCACGCATCCGAGACAAACGACCCGGCGCAGTCCGCATGGCAGGATGACAAGTAAAAGAGAAGTTTCTTGGAACCGATTGATTGCCAGAATGTTTTCTACCGAAAGACAACGACGTTCTGATCGGCGACCGAGGCTAAATGCGCAACCGACGCTATCCTTCGGCCGAAACAAAGAACCCGGCGCTCTCCCTCGCCGGGTTCTTTTTTCTCCCCATTGAGATATCACTCCGTAAGCGAGACCTACGCATGCCGATGTTCAACCTCTGGCGCAACTGGATCGACGCCGGCCTTTTCGCTACCGAAGCGCAGTATGTTATCGCGCTCCGCATGATGCGACTCGCTTCCGGTACACCGGGAGCTACCGCAGAGACTTATCGCATGGTGTCTGAAAAATTCACGGCGCTTTCCGCAGCCCACCTGGCCGCCGTGTCAGCGCTCGTCAAGGGCAAAAGCCCTGCCGCAGTAATGACGAGCGCGCTTGCTCCGGTCAAACAGCGAGTGCGCAAAAACAGCCGCCGACTCTCCCCCATTAGCTAGTTGACGCCGCCGGCCTCCTGCCTGCGCATCCTTTTTTAGGAACTCAGAATGCTCCATTGCATTCCGTTAGGATGCTGAGACCTACAAAGGCGAGCGCCGCGCAGTTTCGCCGCAGGGCTCAAGACTGCATGGAAATAGCGCGATTGATCAGCAACCGCCACGAGGCGAAGGCGCTCCGGCAGCAGGCGCAAGAGTACTTCGCCCGCGCACAAGAAATCGAATCGGCAATTCGGGAAACGCAAGACGGCGAAAGTGTACTTCCGGACAAGGGGAACGACGATTGAACGAAAATTTGCTTACGCCCTTCTGATATTTCTTCCGCACACCGGAACCTAAAAATAGGTCGAGTGTTCGTATTGCACACAACGTTCATGAGGAGCCTAAAAATATGCATGCGTTTTTTGTGATTGCGGCCACCGCCGCTCTCCTGGTTTCTTCCGGCGCTCTCGCGCAGCCGGCAAACCGTGATGCCAATACTCCAGCGGTCACCACTCCCAACAGTCCACCCAACCCCAGTGCCCCAGTCTTAGGTGCAAACAGTTTCACGGAGGGACAGGCCAAGTCTCGCATTGAGGCGAACGGCTATGCAAACGTGAGCGAACTGCGGAAAGACGATCAGGGAGTGTGGCGCGGAAAGGCCATGAAAGATGGCAAGAGCGTCAACGTCAGCATCGATTTCCAAGGCAACATCACCGCCCGGTAGGCGTCCGTTGCTACCAATCAACATGAGTTCAAAGTCTACGGAGTAGTTCATGACCGTCACGATTTCACGACTTTACAATAATTATGCTGACGCCCGAGAGGCCGTGCGCAACCTTGAAGTTGCGGGCGTTGGGCACAATGACATCAGCGTCATCGCCAGTAACGCTGAAAATTGGTACTCGGCGGATCGTATGGCCGATACTTTCCCCGATCGTGATCTCGACGGCAAGGACGACCGCGCGGAAGCGGCCAGAACGGGGGCTGGGGTGGGTGCGGCAGTGGGAGGCGCTGCGGGACTCCTCGCGGGTCTTGGTTTGATGGCTATTCCTGGAGTCGGTCCCGTCGTTGCAGCCGGCTGGCTGGTATCTACGCTCGCCGGCGCTGCTGCGGGAGGAGCTACCGGAAGTGTTATCGGCGCACTTGCGCAGGCCGGGGTGAGCAAGGAAGACGCCGATATCTATGCCGAGGGGCTGCGCCGAGGTGGGGCGGTGGTGAGCGCTCGCGTCTCGGACGCCGACGCCGCCCGCTTGCAGGCCGTCATGGATCGGTCGGCAGTAAATATTTCAGAAAGAGGCGCTGCCTACCGCCAAGCCGGATGGAAGTCATTCAGTCCCTCGGCAACGCCCTACACGGCGGATCAAATCCGAAGAGAGCGCGAGCTTTACGGAAATCGGTAACCGTCAGAACGAGACCAAAGACCGAATGAATGAGGATGTCGCATAGGCAACCTCAATTCCCGACCTCCGACTGGCTTCAAAGGACCCCGAGCTTCCACTGCGTCGGGCCGCGATCCACTCCCCAAAAGCTGGATCTGGGAACCAATATCCAGCAGGACACTTGTCCTTGCAGAGGCGCCCCAACAGTTCGCTCGGAAAGTAACAATGGTTTTTTGGTTCATCTCCCCTTGGGCCGTCTTTCCGACATCACGCTCAAATGGATGCTCGCGTTCGCGCACCTCATTCCCGACGGCATTAAATACGACCGCGCACTCATGCGCCTTCAGCCTTGTCAGCAAATCCCGCCACTATTCGACATCTTCGCGCACCGATCGGCCGGAGAAGCCTTTGTCTGAGGGGTCCTGGCCGAGCGGTCGGGATTCGAACCATTATTACAATCTTGGTGCTCAAGGCACCGATTATGTTACCCCAATGCGTTGGTAAGTGACCCTCGTTTCTTAAGCAGTTGAGATCAAATCATTATTTGTAGTATGATCCATGTTCCTCTCCCCGAAGGGAGGGTGGCCGCGGAACGCGGCCGGGTGGGGTTCCCCTCGATGCGCGAGATCGTTGCAGCTACCCCCCGGCCTTCTCTAACTCTAACCCCCACCCGGCTCGCTTTGCTCGCCGACCTCCCCTTTCAGGGGAGGTATTACGGCGCTTGCTGAACGGCCATATGCGATAGCCCTGCCCGAAGGGGAAGGTATAAAGAGTGCGGTCACCATCAATGGGCAACGCAGCCCGCTCGGACAACCAACATTCTGATGATGGAGAATTGGGCGCAACAGCTGGTCAATGCCGCGACGATCGGTGGCATGTACACGCTCGTCGCCGTCGGCTTCACCCTGTTCTTCGGCGTCCTCGGCCTCATCAACTTCGCGCACGGCGAAGTGTTCATGCTTGGCGCCTTCGCCGCGCTGTTTGCCGCGGGTTTCCTGAGCAGCATCGGCGTACCCGCGGGCTGGCCCCTGGTGGCGGCGATGTTTGTCGTCGCGACCATCGTCTGCGGTGCGGTCGGCATGCTGACGGAGCGATTGGCCTACCGGCCCGTTCGGCGTTCGCCCATGCTGGTGATGCTCATCACCTCGCTTGGCGTGTCCTTTCTCATGCGCGAAAGCGTCAAGGAGTTCGTCCCGGAGGGAGCGAACCCGCTGGCATTTCCCTCGCCCTACATGGCGGACGCCGTGCATTTCGGAGGGGTCGTCATCAACTACACGCAGATCGCGCTCATCGCGGTTTCGCTCGTGCTGGTGGCGGCGCTCTATTTCCTGGTCGAGCGGACGTGGTTCGGAAAATCCATGCGGGCGACCGCGGAGGATCGCGATGCCGCGCGCATGATGGGCGTCGATATCGACGGCGTCATCCGCAACTCGTTCTTTGTCGGGTCCGCACTCGGCGGCATCGCCGGAGTCATGAACGGCCTGTACTACCTTTCCATCCGTTTCGACATGGGCTGGGTGATGGCGATCAAGGGATTCACCGCGGCCGTGCTGGGAGGCCTGGGCAATGTCTACGGCGCGGCGGTGGGCGGCTATGTGCTTGCGCTCCTGGAGGTGCTGATCGTCGCACTCGTCCCGCAGGGCTCGCAATACAAGGACGTGTTCGTCTTTCTCATTCTCATCCTGGTGCTGGTGTTCCGGCCGTCGGGCATTTTCCGCCGCGCACCGCAGAAGGTCGGGTAGCACCGATCGTGAGATTGACGTGCCGACTTCGACTACAATACCGGCGCGATGCCCTTGTGCGCCTCCACATGACCGATGAAGCGTGCGAGCCTTGCAGCTACCGCAAAGCCGTCTGCATACCTGTCGCCGTTACACAGAGCGCCTGCTTCCTTGATTTTGGCTTCGAGCGAATTGCGCTCGGCCGCCGTCAGGTGAGACTTCACTGGTTCAAGCAAGGCTGCTGCCGAGCCGATCACGTCCATGCATTGAGTGCGAAGCTCATTGATCATCTCCTCCGGATCGCAAGCGGCGCTTGGTCCCACCGAGAGCAGAAAGATGACACCAACCTTGAATGTGATCGTGTTCATCATCGGAAACTCCTGACGCTGAGCGCGGTGTGCAATGCTTGCAGTGTTATTTTGCCGCGACGGTGGCTGGGCCCACCGGCTTTGACGGACCAATTCCATCGCCAAAGGTGGCGACGCGATGTGGCTTCATGACCGTAGGGAAATTGCGAACGACTTGACGCGAGCCTATGTCTATCACGGAAGCCGAGTTGTCCACCCGGTTGGGCACCAGGAGCAGCTTGCCGTCGCCCGTAAGCGCGTGGTCCCTCGTGTCGTCTCCCGCCCCGACGGCAATGGAAGGCAGCTGGATCGGGCGATAAGGATCGGACAGATCGACCACTGCAACGAACCGCGATTCAGCCGTTACGTTTGGCGGCCCATAGAGAGTGCCGATTTCGACAAAAACGGTCTTGCCGTCCGGCGATGGCATCGCATATTGCAGTGCCGCCCGCTCCTCCGGCTTGCCTGCAATGGGCGTCCGGCACGTTGGCTGGCCGTAGAAAACTGGCAGTTGCGCCGCAACCTTCTCCGCCATGGCGTCGATCACGACCAGTTGGCCGATCTGACAAATGGCTCCATCTGCTTTTTGATGCAGCTCGCGCGGGCCACGTTGCGGCACCACCATGAAACGACCACCTGGCAGATCCTTGACCGACGCACCGCCTGTCCCCGCGGTTTGCAATAATTTGACGGTCGGAACATCCGCGTCGATGTCGAAGATGGCGATCTGGCCGGTTCCGGTCAGGAAATGGTACACACGGCCACTCGCTGCCGATGTGCCGGTGCCGTGCGGCGACAACATCACGCCGGTCTTTCCGGTCTCGTCACAAGTCCTCAGGAAGCTCGAGCCGTCATAGCCAAGGTCTGCCGCCGAAAACGCTTTGATGAGCTTGATGTCCGAGGGGTTTGAGTAGTCATAGATGGATACGACATCTGAGCAATCAGCGATGCTCGACACGGCCAGACGCGACCGCCCCATCGAGAATCCGACTTTATGGTGCCCAATCCCGAGCCGCGTCTCGCCGACCGGCTTCAGAAAGCTTGTGCTCGATTCGACCGCGTCGATCAGCAGTAATGTCGAATTGCTCGGACGCTCACCCCTCTTCGTGCTGCTCGCCTGGCCATCGTTCAGGACTATGGCGAACTGTTTTCCCTGCATCGCCGGACTCAGATACATGTGAACTGGACGGGTGCCGCCAAGCGACGAAGACGGAACCCGACCGATTTCCACGCGACGTTTGAGGTCGATCTGCAGCACCGAATTCGCGGCCGTGTGATTGGACAGCAATATGCCGCTGCCCAGGGCCAACACGTCACTCGATCCGCCGGAAGCGTGGAAGCGGGCAAGCTCTTCGCCGGTCGCGAGGTCATGAAGGGCAAGTTGATCACGCCCGGAAATGGCTGCGATCTGCGTCGTCTGTCCGAACGCACAAAGGGATGACGCAGCTAGAGCGAGGCCGGGGCCAGCGAAACAGGCAGCGGACATGAAGATAGCACTGGGTTGCATTGTTTGACTCCAAATGAAACAATCCGTGGAAAGAGCAGCGACGCGCACCAAGTGCGGGCCGAAATGACAAAAAGCGCGTCAGGCGCGCGAGTCAGGCTGGAATGGGAGGTGCGCGCGATGCTTGCGGCTGATGGTTCTGTCGCAGTGCGAGCACGCCGATCCACAACGTCAGTCGCTGCGGTCGGTCAGCAAAAAATACGTAGGAGGCAATTACTCTTGGAGGAGTCAGGCCAAGTGCAGCGCCGGCGCATGCAATGGGACAAGCATCGCAGTCGTTAGCGGGTTGCGGGAGTGGAGAATTTTGGGCGCCCGAGTGCTCGGCGGCGCAGATAACAGCAATTGGTTCAACGCCGACGTGTTTCGCGAATACGAAGCCCGAAAGCAGGATCTGCAGTGTGATCGAGTAGATCGCTACGATCGCGACGGATTTCCGGAGCAACCAATTCATGGCTGGACATTCTATCTGCGTATGTATCAAGGCGTCCAGAGCCCGACTGCATCACGGCGAGTCATGAACGGCCGGCAACCAACCTCCATCTCCGGGAAACAGCACCCAGAGAACCTTCGGGGAGGGATTGAGACGGTTGGTCGGCCACAGCGAGGAACCAGGCGCCATGCCGGAGACCGATTTCATCGGCACGCCGTTCGCGGCCAAGGGGCCGGGCCGGAAAGATCGGCTGCGCGATGGCGCAATCATCGGCGCCGTCCTGCTCGGAGTCGGCGCGCTTTTTATTATCGGCATGGCCATCGAGCGGGTGGCGGTCTTCATCGGCCTGGTTGCGGCCGTGATCGTGGCCGGGCTCTTCTACCGGCGCACGCCCAGGCTCAAGCTCCTGGTGACGCGAGCGTTCAGGGACAACCGCAGCACCGCGCTTGCGTTCCTTGTCGTGCTGCTCGCCGCCTACCCGCTCGTGCTGCGCCACGATCCTTATCTGATCCACATCGGCGCGCTCGCCGCGATCTACGTCGTCATGGCGCTCGGGCTGAACATTACGCTTGGCTATGCCGGGCTGCTCGACATCGGCTTCGCCGTCTACTACGGGGCTGGCGCCTATACCAGCGCCCAATTTGCAATCCATTTCGGGACGAGCTTCTGGCTTGGCCTCGTGCTCGGGGGGGTGAGCGCGGCGTTCTTCGGATTCCTGGTCGCGTGGCCGGCGCTGCGCGTGCATGACCACTATCTCGGCCTCGTCACGCTGGGATACGGGCTGATGATGAATCTGCTGGCGCGCAACGTCTACTTTCTCACCAACGGCACCGACGGCGTCATCAACATTCCGCCGCCGGCGATCGGGTCGCACCAGTTCACGCAGCCGCTCGAGCTCGGGTGGATGACGCTGCCGTTCCAGGCCAATTTCTACTATCTGGCGGTGACATTGGCGCTGCTCGCTGCCTTCGTGAGCTACAGGCTGCGGGAGTCCAGGCTCGGCCGCGCATGGGACGCGATCCGCGAAGACGAGGTCGCCGCGCGATGCTCGGGCGTCGACGCTCGCGGCCTGAAGATCCTGGCGTTTTCGACTGGCGCGTTCTTCGGCGGCGTCGGCGGAGCGACCTACGCCCACATGATCGCCTTCATCAGCCCGGAAAATTTCGGCTTCATCGAATCCATCACGATCATGGTGATGGTCGTCATGGGCGGCGCGGGAAATATCATGGGCGTGGCGATCGGCGCGATCGTTCTGGTTGTCCTGCCCGAACGGTTCCGGGAATTCGAGCACCTGCGGCTGCTGTTTTTCGGCGGCGCGCTGGTGCTGCTGATGATCTACCGGCCGGAAGGACTGTTTCCCCGCCTGCGCATGCGCCGCACCTTGCACGCGGACAAGATTGTGGCGCTGCTGGCGCAGGCGCGCGACAAGTTGGCGGACGCCCCTGGAATTGCACCGCGGTAGACGGCGGGGAGTCATGCAAGCACCTCTTCTGCGGGTAGAACGGCTCAGCAAGAATTTCGGCGGCATCCGCGCCGTCAACGCGCTCGACTTCTCCGTTCGCGAGAACGAGATCGTCGCCATCATCGGCCCCAACGGCTCCGGCAAGACGACGGTTTTCAATCTGATCGTGCATCTCTACGACAGCGATGCCGGCGCCATCCATTTCGACAATCCGCCCATCGATCTCACGCGGCTCGCGACCCATGCCATCAACGCCGCCGGCGTGGCGCGCACCTTCCAGACGCTGCGGCTGTTCCCCAATCTGACGGTGGTCGAGAATGTGCTGGTCGGAATGAACGCGCGCCTGCGCGGCGGACTTGTCGACGCCATCCTCAATACCCGCCGGACCCGGCGCGAGGAGATCGAAGCGGAGGGCAAGGCGCTCGAGCTCCTGTCCATGTTCGGACACCGGCTCATCAGCATGTACAACGAGCCGGCGGCGTCCTTGTCGTACGCCAACCGGCGCAGGCTCGAGATCGCCCGCGCGCTCGCATCGGCGCCGAAGCTGTTGATGCTCGATGAGCCAGCGGCCGGCATGAATCCTTCGGAAACGCATGAGATCATGGAGGACATCCGCGGCATGCACGAGCGCGGATGCAGCATCCTCCTGATCGAGCACGACATGGGGCTGGTCGAGGGATTGGCCCATCGCGTGATCGCCATCGATCACGGGACCAAGATCGCCGAAGGAAGCTATCGCGAGGTCTGCTCGAACCCGCAGGTCATCGAGGCCTATCTGGGGAGCGGCGCGCGCGCATGAGGCCGGAGCGTCCGGCGGAACGAGCCAAGGAGCTCGCATGAAGATTGCAAAAGCCGAGACCATTCTCCTTTCCATGCCATTCGAGGCAGGCGGCACGCCGCCCTGGAGCTTTGGCGGCAAGCCCGCCAGCGCTTTCGACGTGCTCCTCGTCCGCCTGGAAACGGACAACGGCCTGGTCGGCTGGGGCGAAGCGTTCTCGCGCGGCCGCGACGTCGCCCTCAAGCAGACCATCGACACGCGGTTGCTGCCGCTGATCGCCGGTCGAGACGCAAGCCAGATTTCCCGGATCAAGCACGATCTCGAGTTTCAGCTGCACAATTTCGGCCGCATCGGCGGGATCAAGTACGGCATTGCGGCCATCGATATCGCGCTCTGGGATCTGCTGGGCAAATCCAGCGGCCAGCCGCTGTGCCGCCTCCTTGGCGGCGCCTTCGCCGATGAGCTGGAAGTGTATGCCAGCCTGATGCGCTACGGAAATGTCGACGACGTGACCAACGCCACGTACCGGGCGATCGAGCGCGGCTACCGCTACATCAAGCTGCACGAGATCGGGCTCGCCGAGATCCGCGCCGCCGCCAAGGCCGCCGACGGCAAGGCAAGGGTGATGATCGACACCAACTGTCCCTGGACGGTTGCGCAAGCCCTCGCCGTCGGCCGGGAGCTGCGCGACCTCGATCTCTACTGGTTCGAGGAGCCGGTCTGGCCGCCGGAAAACTACGGCGGCCTTGCGATCATGCGGCGGCAGGGCCTGCATCGCATCGCCGCCGGCGAAAATGCCGGCAGCCTGCATGATTTCGCGGCGATGATCAGCGCGGGCGCGGTCGACATTGCGCAGCCCGATGTCGCCAAGACCGGCGGAGTGACGGAAATGCTGCAGATTGCGGCACTGTGCGAGGCCCACGGCGTGGAGCTTGTACCGCACTGCGCGCTGTTCGGCCCGGGGCAGGTCGCCACCATCCATCTGACCGCGGCCCATCGTTCGACGCCGCTGTTCGAACGGCTGTTCTGTGATTTCGAGATCGAGCTCTACGGTGATGCGACCGTCCCGAAAAACGGCAGGATCAAGGTGCCCGCCGGCCCCGGACTTGGCCTTGAACCGCTGCCGGAGGTACTCGAACGGTTCCGCGTGCGGGCATGAGCGACGCCTACCAGACTATTCGCCTGCAGCGCTCCGGAGCCGTTGCGCTCCTGACCTTGGCGCGCCCGCAACGGCTCAATGCCATTGACAGGCAGATGCTTGGCGAGCTGCAGCACGCCCTCGACGACGTGGAACGCGACGAGGAAGTCCGCGCGGTCGTGGTCACCGGCGCCGGCGGGAACTTCTCTTCCGGATTCGATCTCAAGGAGCAGATGGAATCGCGGCCGAGCGGCGTCGATGCCTGGCGCGAGATCCTCGACCGGGATTTTTCCACCGTCATGCGGTTCTGGCATCTCAAGAAGCCGACCATCGCGGCCGTGCAAGGCTATTGCCTGGCCGGCGGCTGCGAGCTTGCATTGTCCTGCGACATCACCATCGCCTCCGAGGACGCGGTGTTCGGCGAACCTGAACTCAAGTTTGGCGCCGGCATCGTCGTCATGATCCTGCCGTGGCTGGTCGGCCCCAAGCACGCCAAGGAAATCATCTTCACCGGCATGGACCGGATCTGCGCGCCGGACGCCGCACGCATTGGTCTCATCAACCGCGTGGTTCCCCCCGATGCGCTCGAAGCGTCCGCGCTCGCGCTCGCCCGGCACATTGCGGTGATCGATCCGCGCCTCGTGCAGCGGACCAAGCAGGCGATCAATAAAGGCTTCGAGATCATGGGTATGGTCGAGGCGCTGGATGCCGCCCTCGACATCGATCTCGCGATCGAGGGCGAAGGCAGCGACGACAAGCGCCGGTTCATGGAGATCGCGCGCAAGGACGGGCTCAAGGCGGCCATCGCCTGGCGCGATGCCCGCTTCAGCGCGGGCGCTGTCGCATCCGGCGGGTGAAACAGGGTAATGAGCCATGGATAATCTTGGCCGCCTGCTGATGGAAATGTGCGAGGCATCTGCGCAGGCGCCCGCGCTCGACGGCATCGGCGGCATCTTGACCTATCGCCGGCTTGCCGACGCGGCGGCCGCCGTCGAACGCACCTTGCGCGCTGCCGGCCTCGTGCCGGACGAGCCGGTGCTGGTGCCGGTCGCCAACGAAGCGCGCGATCCGGCGGCGCTCATGGGCGTGTGGCTGGCGGGCGGCGTTGCGGTGCCGGTGGCGCGCCAGGCGCCGGCACAAGCGATCGAAACCATGCGTGCAGCGACAGGCGCAAGGTTCTATCTGACAAACGCCGCCGGGAACGCCGGGGAGCTCGTCAGCAAGACGGGCGGGAAGGCGCCGCCGCACCGTCCGTTGCTCGAAGGAGCGGCGATCATCGTGTTCACATCGGGGTCGACCGGCCGGCCCAAGGGCGTGGTTCTCAGCCACCGCGCCTTCGCGGGAAAGCTGCAGGCGATCGACAGCGTGCTCGGCTTTACGGCGCACACGCGGGCCTTGCTTGTCCTGCAGATCACCTTCGTTTTCGGGATGTGGGTCTCGTTGCTGACCTTGCTGCGGGGCGGGACGGTTTTGATGCATCCGCGGTTCGAGCCGATGGCGATGCTTGCCGCGCTGAAGGAGCAGCGCATCTCGGACGCCGCCTTCGTGCCCACCATGTTGCGCAAATTCCTGGCGCTCGATGAAGGGGTGTCCATGCCGCTGATCGAGGGCGCCGGCCTTGAGCGCATCCTGACCGGCGGCGAGCCGTTCGGCCGCGAGCTCGGTGTGCGGCTGCGAAAGCTGCTGCCGCAGGCGCGCATCGTCGACATCTACGGACTGACCGAGACGTGCAGCTCGGATTTCTTCCTTCGCGAGCACGAGCACGAGCAGCTCGCCGGGACGATCGGCCATCCCTCCCCCGGCGTGCAATTCCGCATCGCCGACGGTCAAGGCCGCAATTTGTCCGTCGACATGGTCGGCGAGCTGCAAATTCGCACGTCGTTCGTCATGAACGGCTACCTCGACGAGCCGGAGCTCACGCGCGCCGCCTTCGCCGGCGATTATTTCCGCACCGGCGATCTCGCACGCGTGCGCGACGACGGCTGTGTCGAGCTCACCGGACGCATCAAGGATTTCATCGTCCGCGGCGGCGCCAAGGTCTCGCCGCTCGAGCTCGATCATGTTCTCGTGCAGCATCCGGGGGTGGCCGCGGCACTGACCACCGGCGTTCCCGACCCCGTGATGGGTGAGCGCATCCACGCGCTCATCGTTCCGCGCGCGGATGCAAGGATTGACGAGCAGGACCTGCGCGCGTGGATCGCCGGCCGCATGGAAAGATTCAAGTGGCCCGACGTCTATCATTTCGGCCGGGAGCTGCCCACCGGCCGCACCGGCAAGGTCGATCGAAGCGCGCTGCGCGACCGGGTGATCGGCGGGAGGCCATGACGACGAGAAGAGAATAAGGTCCATGTAGGGGCGGTCTTGCCGCAGGGGATCCGGTAGGTTGCGGCAGGGGGCGGGTTTTAAACCCGCCACTACAAGCTGTAATCAACGGAGGGCATCGATGGTTCTCGGACACAAGCTTCACGGCAGCGGCGCAGAAGGCGTCTTTCTCTACAACGACTGGCTGGCCGACAGCTCCAGCTGGCTGCCGACGATGCCGTATCTCGACACCAAGACCTTCACTTATTGCCTGACCGATCTGCGCGGCTATGGCCGCTCGATGGACCTGAAGGGAGAATACAACGAGCGCGAGGCGGCGGCCGATACCGCGGCGCTCGCCGACCATCTCGGCTGGAAGAAATTTCACCTGGCGGGCTTTTCAATGACCGGAATGGTCGTGGAGCGACTTGCGGTCGACGTCCCCGACAGGATCAAGAGCGTGGTCGCGGTGGGACCCGTTTCGGCGGCCGCAATCAAGATGTCGGATGCCGACCGGCAGTTCTTCATCGATGTCATCACGGATGATGACAAATGCCGGGAGCTTGCTTCGCGCATCACCGGCCACAAGCTTTCACCGCAATGGCAGGAGGTCAAGCTTCGCCTGGCGCGCGACACGCGGACGCGCGAAGCCGCCCGCGGCTATCTCGACATGTGGACGCTGCATGACTTCTCAAGTGAATGCGGAAAGAGCAACGTTCCCTTCTTGATTCTCGGCTGCAGGTGGGATCAGCCGAAATTCCTGGAGGACGACCTGCGCCGCACATTTCTCAAATGGCACCCCGGCGCGGAGCTGATCATGATGGAGTGCGGGCATTGCCCCATGCAGGAGATGCCGGTCTACCTGCAGACGTTGATGGAGAGGTTCATGAAACGGCACTGCGGATGAAGCCGCCGGCGCGCACCCATGCTCAACTGCTGGTGGATGCAGATTTCGGATGGCAGGAGTCGAACGTCAGGATTGGGAAGATTTGTCGCGTGGGAGCTCGAGATCACAGCGCCTTGCCAGTACATCCGTGGTCAAGGCGCTGTGCTCGCGGCCAGCGCCAGCTCAAGCTTGATCTGGCTGTACTCGACAGCAGCAATTGCCGCACTGGCAAGTGCATGCACCAGGGAACCCGCACCTGCAGCCTTGACAGTTACAAAGACATGTCTTTGCGGACTGAAAAAACCGTCGAATCGCTGAGATTATTCCCATGTTCGCCTCCTTGGGGCAGCATTGAGCGCGAAACGCGCGCCGTGGTGCAGGCGTAGCAGGACCGCTGCTCTCAAGCTGTGACGGCCATCACACAAAAGGTGATTTGGCCTGGAGCGGGATGACTTTTGTTCGAGTCACCATCCCGCTCTGCCTCTTTGCTTGAGCATGATCATTTTCCGAAAACCGGTATCCACCCCGGATCAAGTCCGGGGCAGGCTTTTTCGGGATCATGCTCTACCGCGCCGCATTCAGTGCGCAGGTAATGGCTGCAATCGCGAGTCCGCAACAAGCCCACCCCATGATCAGGATCAAAAATCGTATTCCGTCGTCCAAGACCTGTACGGGGAGCGTTTGCCGCGCCTGCAGGCATCGCGATAACCCGTAGATGAACCACACCGCAATCGCAGGAGCGAGCCATACATCAACAAGCATGCCATCCAGGATTTGGATCCGCCTCCCAATTTCCATTGCGTCATCGCCGGCAACGCTCACGAGTCCGCCGAACGGAACCAGCGGCAGACCCGCGAGCACCCCCTGATCCTCGTCGGAAACCGGCAAATACCGCATCGACAAGAGGAAGACGAGGAGACACGCCGCAAACATGCCTATCTTGAATCTATTCTCCCAAATGGAGTGCTCGATGAGCTCCCACGATATCACGCTTTGCCCGGATGCATTCATGCTGGGCGCAAAGTCGGCTCGATGCAGGAGAAGATACGAAATCCCTGCCAGCAGCACGCCCCCCAACATGAAAATGACTGCGCATCTGAACTGATGCTCCTGCGCAATCCCGTCCCTTACGTTCCTGCGGGAGGAAATCAGCATCCATGCCGACATCACCATCGCAAAAAGGCCCCATGCCAGCACGGTCGGAGCAATGAAGCCTGCCAACAGAAGAAAAAGCATGATGTAGGCGGCGCAGAGCGAGCCGTTTATGACCGGCATCCAAAGCATGCTCTTTGCGATGGCGCCAATGCTCGTCTGCCTGGCAAAGAACAGTCCGAGACCGTTCAATGCTGGAAAGATCAACATCAGTCCTGCAGCGTCGGGAAATGGAGCAGCCAGGACGACAATGGTTGCGTACACGGCCGTTCCGACCAGAACGCGACAGACTGCGAGTGAGCATAAATGATTCAATCTCATCGGAATTTGATCTAAAGTAATGTGCCAGTTCGGATTTAGCAGCATGGAGGCTCCCGGATGAAAGCCCTGATCTATTCATTGCTCGTCGTCACTCTCCTCTCAGAGCCTGCACTTAGCGCTGATGTACCATCGCTCGTCGGGACATGGACCGGACAGCGGGATCGGATTGCCAAGGTCGAAGGGCGGCGCGGCGGCCTCGCCACGCTTGTCATTACGGAGCAGCAGGGCAACACGTTCGCAGGACGTTTGAAACGCTCAAACCCGACCGGCGATGAGGATGAGCCACTGTGGGGCGCTTTCGCGCCGGGCGGTCAGTTAATGATGGGATCGGACGAGGAAGGGACTTACATTTTCCGTCTCGTCGACCAGAACACTCTGGACTATTGTTATAGCGAGACCGGCCCTTCTCCGCGGTCTGTGTGTGCCAGGCTCGCCCGGCAGCCCTGATTCCCCTTTCCTTTTGGCTCCTGTCGCTCGATAGGCTCATCTACCAAACCGTACGCAAGGAGGACTCATCACCAACCACGCCCTCGATGCGAAGATCACCTATTCTATAACCTCGTCGGCGAGCGATAGTAGATTGTCGGAGATTTTGACGCCGAGCACCTTCGCGGTCTTGAGGTTGATCACGAGCTCAAACTTGGTCGGCTGCACGACTGGCAGGTCGGCTGGCTTCTCGCCTTTGAGAACACGACCAACATAGATGCCAACCTGCCGATACACGTCGACCAGATTGGTGCTATAGCTCATCAGACCGCCGCTTTCCGCAAATGAGCGAAACGAATAGATTGTGGGAACCGCGTGGTGCGCCGCCAGCGCCACGATCCGCTCACGCCGACTATTGAAGAATGCATCATTTCCAACAAGGAGAGCCTCTGCCCGCTGTTGAACAAGGGTCGCAAACGCCGTTTCGAAGTCACCTTCGCTGCTTGCATTAAGGATACGCAACTGCCGTCCGATGGCAGTAGCGGCCGCCTGTGCGTCTCGTCGTTGGAGGTCAGCATCGGGATTGGTAGGATTCAAAAGAACGGCGAAAATGGCAGCTTGAGGAACCAATTCGCGCAGTAGCCCCAGGCGCTTCGGCTCCAGCGTAGAAGATTGCGTATTCACGCCCGTAATATTACCGCCCGGTCGATTGAAGCTGGCGACGAGACCCAACTTGATGGGATCCTCACCGACGTTAAAGATGATGGGAGTGGTTGCGGTTGCTGCCTTCGCGGCCTGTGCCGAGACATTGCCGCCGGTCGCTGCGATCACCGCCACTTGCCGCCGAACCAAGTCGGTCGCCAACGTTTGCAGCTGGTCATGGTGGCCGTTCGCCCAACGGTATTCGATGCTGACGTTCCGGCCTTCGACATAGCTTGCTTCCTTCAGGCCTTCGCGAAACGCCGCCGCCATAAAAGCGAACGGCTCTGGTGATCCAGGGTTGAGGAACCCAACCACCGGTATCTTCGGCTGCTGCGCATGCGCCGCGAGCGGCCACGCGCCCGCTGCGCCGCCACCGAGAAGCCTGATGAACTCGCGCCGTCTCAATAGATCGAATTGCATTCGGTCCCCTGCCAGCACGTAGGATGGATTGAGCGCAGCGAAACCCATCATCTCTCGCCGAAATCCGAAACTATCATCCGTCGCATCCCCCGCCCTGTCGAGAGGATAGCCGCCGAGCTTCACTATGCGATGGAACGACGAATATGGCCAATCCCTGACCCGCGTGACATATCAATGTTTCACCGGATTGAAATGGAAGTCGAGCAACCGCAGCTGGCGTTCCGCCAGGTTGACGGTGAAGAAAAAGCTGCGGCTCGAAACGAAGTTACGCCGGTATCTCGTCATGGACGCGGCATACCAAGCCGTAGAGGGCGATGGGTTTCGCTGCGCTCAACCCATCCTACGCGAGCCACGGGCAAGCTGCCGCACAAGCTGGAGGCGCAATGTGCCAACACCGGTCATGACGCGGTTATCTTCGGCGCAAATCGGCGGAATGGGAAGCGTCTGTCAATTAGCCTTGCCCGTAAAGCGCGCACTGAATGGGTCGGCAGGAGCAGGATTGGCAGGTTTCTGCCGAGCACCGCCAAGAGCGTGCATGGTCGACAGACTGGCGCCATTCAACAAGTCAACTTGGCCGTTTCCCAGGCGGAGTGAAGTCCCCGTAGCGGGCTTGACACGAGCCGTCTTGAACCGGGGCAGCGTCTGTGGCTTGGGTTCTGGTTCATCTGTCGTGTCGGCCTGTAGTGGCGGCACCGCCACGGGTTCTGTTCTCTCTTTAAGTGGCGCTGCCGGCTCCATCGACCGCGCTTCTTGTCTTACCTTTGCAGGCCAGTAAAGCTGCGATTTAGGTGGCATGGTGCCGGTTTTCTTAAACCAGCATTTGCGGCCCTCAATTTCTCGCCAAGAGTACCAGCCACTCTTGGGGTCGCCAGGAGCGCTGAGGCAATCGATTGCCCATGCTGACGAGCTGCCAAGGCAGCAGCAGACAAACAGAATGATGACGACGCTTTTCATGACCGTTCGATCAATGCTGTTTTGATCCCCCGGTAGAATTGGAATTAACACACTCGTGAACTAATACCCGTTACGTCATGAACGATGGCGGCAGCAGCGATCATTCGGGTCATCTTTGCCCCCCTCACCTCCGCAGCCGAAAAAAATACAGCATCGGATTACGGCGCCACTGAGGTGCCATTATAGGCATCCCTTTACCTCTCGTTAATAATTGGCGGATTGCAGCCCGCGTAAGTGCTCGTCATGGAATGGAGCCCAAATATTCGTGAGCAGCGCAAGGATGGGTTGAGCGCAGCGAAACCCATCATCTCTCGCCGAAATCACTCGGCCGCAATGGGATGTGCCTGCGAATGATAGTGGTAAGTGCTTAGGGTCCGCCAAGATCGTTGCGAACGCACGACCGTGTGCGAACCGCAAAAGGTCGTCTGCGGCTGAGGTGAGTCGATTTCGGCGCATGATGATATCCGTATGAGAGCGGCCGACCGGCGTCAAAGCTAGGTCAAAGCGATCGAGGCGCCGGGCCCGGCATTCGATATCGGCCACTGATTGCGCCCGTACGGCTCGCCATCCTTGACTATCGTCAAGATATTCTCGGCGGTGATGCAACCGACATCTTCGTACGGCCTCCCGCGCACGACGATGAAATCGGCCAGATAACCCTCGCAAATCCTGCCGATCTCCTCCTCCATTTGCATCGCTCTTGCGCCATTGCGGGTTCCGCAAACAAGCGCCTCCTCGGGCGAGTAACCGAACCATTTCACGAAGTGCTGGAGGTCGCGCGCATTCGTCCCATGGGGAGTCCAGGCAAATCCATAGTCTCCTCCGATCAGGACGCGAAGACCACGTTTGCGCAGTTTCTGATAGACCAGCGCGCATTTCTCGACCTGGTCGACGAGGCCGCCTGCCTGCGCCTGCTGCCGGGTAATGCCCCAGGGCTCGCCTTCGAACAGCATGTTGTGCAGCATTCCGAATGCCGGCGCCAGAAATACGCGATCCTTGTGCTCTTCAAGCATGTCGATCGTGCGTTCGTCGGCATATTCGCAATGGTTGATGAAATCAATTCCACTTTGCAGGCTGAGCTGAACGGATTCCGATGATCTGGCGTGCGACATGACGCGCTTGCCGAAGGCGTGCGCCGACGATACCGCCGCATCGATCTCCAGCTGCGTCATCAAGGTCGTCGTCGCCGGCGCATTCGGCAGCGAATTGTTGCCGGACACATTGAGCTTGATGATATCGCATCCTTCGCGGCACATGGTGCGCACGTATTTGCGAATCTCATCGGCCCCGTCGAGGACCGCGCCCACCGATTCCCGATAGATGTGCATCAGTCTCTCGTCGCCGAGTCCGCCGGTGACAGTTATCTCGGGCGTTGCGGCAAGAAGCCGGGGCCCCGGAATTCGGCCGGCATTTATTTCATTGCGCACGGCGATATCCAGGCGCGGCTTGGCGGAACTGGCGCCTACGCAACTGGTGAAACCGGCAAGGAGCACGCGGTGTGCGTTCAGCATCGTAGCGAGCGTGTGTTCCTCCGGCGGCACAAACCCCCAGTCAACCATATTGGCGGTTTCGAGAAAGGACAGATGCGAATGGCCATCAACCAGGCCGGGCATCAGGGTAGCGCCGTCACAATCGATGTGAACCGCGCCTTTGACCGTGTCCGGGTCAATCCGGCCTTCACAGGCGACGATGCGCCGATTTTCAACTACGACCTCACGTGCGGCCGCCGAACCGACTTCCCCGGTCCAAACAATGCAATTCTTGAAGTGGAAGCGATTTTGTTTCCTTTGCATCATTTTTGTTGTCCTACGCAAAGACCCGCCAACGGCCCGAGGAGAAGGATTGGAAATGCAAACAGCCGACCAAAGAATTCGAGAGGCGTTCGCTTTGACGGGCTCCCAACCAGCTTCACGGCACTGGTCTCAATGTCCTCCAAGCTGATTGCGCGCCTTGCCTGTAGCGCCCATCAACCAGCGGTAATCAAAGTGCTCGTGGATTGCGTTTTTGGTCGCTCGCTTGGTCAAGCCTGCATTGAAAATCATGTCCAGCAATGCCTCGCTTTCACTTTGATAGAGGTTGGTGTCGAGCCGACCATGCGGGATTGCAATCTTGAGGACGTCCAGCGGCGAACCTGTTCCCTTGAATGCGACTTCTGCAAACTCGTCCGGATGATTATTGAGGTGATTGGTCGCATCCACTAGAGCGCGGACTAGGTTGCCCGTGATCGCTTCATTCTTCGATGAAAAGGCTTCGTCGACCACAAGAATGCCTTGGATTCCCTTTGTGGGATTATCCGCAAGATCGAGGTGGCTGTATACGCCCAGCTTTCCGGCAACCGCGTCGGCATTGTTAGGCTCCCACGCGATGAACCCGTCGATGTCGCGGTCCTTGAGGGCCGTCAAAAGCGGCGGGCCGAGCGCGCCGAAGCTCACCATCTTGACCTTGGACTGATCGACATTCTGCTGCTTGAGAATGGCGCGGAACACGATATCGACCGCCCCGTTCGGCGCCGTGCCGAGAGACATTCCTTCCAGGTCCTTCCACGTCTTCACCTTGCTTGCCACGTCGGGAGCGAGAACAAGGCTTCCCGGTGCGACATAGACTCCAGAGACCACCTTGTAATTCTTGAAATTATTTTCCTCCAGCAGCGCGATGTTGACGTAGCCAAGAACCGCCGCGTCGATTTGGCGCGTCGTCAGAGCCAGTTGAAGATCCGGAAAGCGTCGCATCGCAACCAGCTCGACTTTCAGTCCATGCTTCTCGGCAAACCTCGGCAACACCATCATGTTGGCCTGGTGGGCTTGAACCGCATAACCGACCTTGATCGAGTCCTGAGTGAGAGCTTGCGAGCTGGGAAACATGGCACCGGCGAGCAACGCGAGAATTCCAGATACTCTTTGGAGAGTGAGCGCTAGCTTCTGCATATGACGTTCCTTCGTCGGGTGAACGTGCTGGCAATCAGGCGATCATATCATTCGAGGAGAATATGATGTATACATCAAGATGCGACCAGATGCAAAAAGACGGGCGCCAGACCAGAGATGCCGATCGTCGAGGCGGGAACGAGCGAGATGCAAAGGAAGAAGAATACGATCTCGGAGCCTGCCAGGCCGCTATCGATGGCAAAGAAGCCGCATGGCCGCACGAGGAGCTACAATTTCCAGGAGCAGGTCGGGTTCCTGCTGCGGAAGGCCTATCAGTCGCATTCGCTGCTGTTTCAGCGGATGTGTCCTGACTCCCAGTTGACTACTGCACAATTTGCGGTCCTTTGCTCGATCCGCGATGCAGGGGCTTGCTCCTTGACGGATATCGGGCGTGCGGTCGTCATGGACCCGGCGACGACCCGAGGAATCGTCGGGCGTCTTCAGGAGAGAAAGCTCGTGTCACTCGCGAATGATGAGGTCGATCGCAGGCGCATCATTGTCGATTTGAATGACAAAGGCCGCGCGCTTCTATCCAGCATCATTCCCCATGCGGTGGCGATTACGGAGGCGACCCTGGAGCCGCTCAATTCCGCCGAACGGATTGCGCTGCTCTATCTGTTGAGCAAATTGACGCCTAACGGTGAACCCGGTCTGGAAGATATTGCCGCCGACAGGGGATAGAGCCTGGCTAGTGCGGCGAATTTGAAGTTCCTATCAGTTGTGCTGCGAACTCGTGTAGGAACTTCAAATTCGCCGCACTACACTAGTGCTTCCATCACCCGTTGCAGCAAGGCAGCGGACTTATGGCAGAGCGCACTTTTTCGTATGCGCGGGCGGCCGACAAGACGAGACGATCGGCGAAGGCGTTTCCGACAATTTGCAGACCCACCGGCAGCCCCGATGGCGCCAGACCGCACGGAACTGTGAGCGCCGGCTGCCCGGTCACGTTGAACGGATAGGCAAAGGGCGCCCACGAGAGCCAATCATGCTGATCATACCCGGACGGGCTCAAGCGGCCGGCCTCGAACGGTTCGACAGCCACCGTCGGAGTGAGCAGAAGGTCGTATGCCTGATGAAACAGGCGCATCTGGCGGCCGAGGATCATGCCCGCCTCGACTGCCTCCATATGGCTGCGCCGGTCGATCAATTCGCCGCGCTCAGCCATTGCCAGCAGGCCAGGATCAAGCTGCTTGCGCTGGTCCTGATTGAAGCGACGGAGCGCATGCGCGACGCCAGCTTCGAACAGGACGCGGCAGAACGGGGTCGGATTGTCGAACGGCTTTTCAACATTCTCCATATCGGCACCGGTCATGCCGAGTTCCGCCACTGCCCGCTCGAACAGCTTTGCCACCTCCGGCTGCACGTTCGCGTAGCCAAGCGTAAGGCTGTAAGCCACGCGGAGCTTCTTCCCCGCGAGCTCAAGATCTTCCCACGCTTCAAATGCACCGTCCGGCGGCAGGGCGTTCCAGTCGCGGGGGTCGGGACGCGACATGACTGCAAGCAGCAAGCTCGCGTCCAGGATTGTGCGACAGATCGGACCAACATGAGCCATCGTGCCGAGCGGACTTGGCGGATAGGTGGGAATGCGTCCGCGCGATGCCTTGAGCGCAACGATGCCGCAAAAGGAGCCGGGAATGCGGACGGAGCCGGCGGCATCCGTTCCGACGGCGGCGTGACCAATCCCCGCCGCCACGGCAGCGGCCGAGCCGCCGCTCGAGCCCCCCGGCGTGCGTTCCGGATCCCACGGATTCCGGGATATGCCCGTCAACGGCGAATCCGTCACGCCCTTCCAGCCGAATTCCGGTGTCGTCGTCTTGCCCAGGATGATCGCCCCTTCTTCCCGCAATCTTGCAACCGCGGGCGCGTCCTCCGCCCAGGCCTGGTTCGGATCGACAAGCTTCGATCCCGCCAACGTCGGCAGCCCTTTCGTCAAGATCGCATCCTTGACGGTGATCGGCACGCCGTCGAGCTTGCCCCGCGCCGATTTGGTGCGCCACCTCGCCTCGGATTGGCGCGCTTGCGCGAGGATGCGCTCTCGATCCGGAGGACGCACGAAGATGTTCAACCGTCTGTGTCTTTCGGCGTTTTCGAGGCTTGCCCGTGCCACTTCGACGGGGGACAGAGACCCGTCCTCGTACATCCTGCCGAGGTCTGCCGCCGCCAGGTCGGAAATCCGCGCTGTCATAACAACCCCCCTCGCTCACGAAGTCGAACAGACCGAAGCGTCCCGCCGGTGCAGGCGCAAAGATCATTGCGGACGATCAATTTGCAGAAAGCGCCCCCGTCTGCACGCCAGCTTTCACAAGCGGTTCGGAAAACACGTCATAGCCATAGAGCCATGTTGGATCGCACGGATCGCGCAGCCAGGTGTTGTGCCGCGACAGCTCCTGCACTCTATTTGCGCGCGGCATGCGATTGGCTTCATACAGCCGGAATGCAGTGCTGAGCTCGCCAGGACCCGCCTCCTCGATGCATCGCAGCAGCATTGCGGCATCTTCGATCGCAATTGCCGCTCCTTGCGCCATATGCGGCTTCATGGGATGGCAAGCATCGCCAATCATGACGATCCTGCCTTGATGCCATGAGCGCATCGGGGGCCGCTCGAAGAATGCCCACTTGGTCACTTCGCCTTCGACGCCGTCGATAAGACGCTGACACTCGCCATGGAAACCTGAGAAGGCCTCCCGCAGCTCCTGCTGGCTGCTGTTCGTCCAGGATATCGGGCTTTCCCATTTCTCCAGAGCGCCGGTCACAAGATAGAGCTCGTCGCGCCGATTTGTGAGGAAATAGACGATCAGGTGCCGATCGGGCGCCCACCATTTGGCGTGGTCCTCAAAGCACAAGTGGCCGAGATTTCGCGCCGGGATCCAGGCGCGGTGGCCAATGTAGCCGGTATAGATCGGCTCTTCCGGCCCCAATAGCCATTCACGGACCTTCGAAAAAACCCCGTCCGCGCCGACGACGATGTCGGCGGACGCACTGCTGCCGTCGGCGAAACTCATACGCACGCAGGACGCATCCTGATCGAGATCGACCAACCGCTTTCCGAACTGAATTGCGCTAGGCAACACCGCATCGATCAGAAGCGAATGCATGTCACCTCGATGCATGGTGACATAGGCGGCTCCATAACGTTGCTCCGCCACCTCTCTGAGCGGCAGGCTGAAGAGGCATTCGCCGCTGTCCCACATCAGGCTGTTCCAGGCCGCCGGGCGAACGGCGATTTCCAGTATCTGCGGGCCTATTCCGATGTGATTGAGGATTCTGACGCAGTTCGGCCCAAGGTGGATGCCGGCCCCCAATCGGTTGAATTGCGGTGCCTGTTCGAAGACATCAACGTGATAGCCGGCGCGCTGAAAGAGCGCTGCACAAGCCGCCCCTCCCAATCCCGCACCTATGATCGCGATCCGGGGCTTCTTGGCGACGTGCATCGGACCCCCAAAAGTGTTGTGGTCGGCAAGGCCTCCGGAAAATTATGATGTATACTTATCGTTTTTCCAAGCCTGCGGTAAAATGGCCTGCGGTAAAATGGTCGAGTAGAACCGGACAGTCAGGAGCTGCGGGCGTGACGGCGCCGGGAGCAGACAGGATGAGTGACGGCAAATGAAAAATGCGCAAGTCTTGGCTCGATTTGCGGCTCGGTCGGCCGCACTGCCGGTCGTCATGATGCTGATCGGCGTTTCGTTGACGATACCGCCGTCGCGGGCCGTCGCGGCCACCGGCGAGCTGAAGATCGTCGTCGGCTTTGCGGCCGGCAGCGGCGTTGACTCGATCGCCCGCGTGGTCGCCGAACGGGTTCGCAGCTCGACCGGCAGAACCGTGGTCGTCGATAACCGTCCTGGCGGCGGGGGCCGCATCGCCGCCGAGGCGGTTGTCCGCGCCGAGCCGGACGGCGGCACTATTCTGTTCGCGCCGATCGTGACGACCGCGTTCACGCCTTTCATGTTCAAGAACCAGAGCTTCGACCCGCTCAATGACCTCACGGCGATTACGCGCCTCGGCAATTTCAAGTTTACGCTGGCGGTCAACGCCGATACACCAGCGGATACGGTGCGGGAGTTCGTCGCTCATGTGAAAGCCAATCCCGGCAAGATCAGCTACGCAACTCCCGGAGCGGGCACGCCCGCGCATTTCCTGGGCGCGATGTTCAACCGTGCGACGGGTACCGATCTCCTGCACGTGCCGTATCGCGGCTCAGGCCCGGCGGCCCTCGCGCTGCTTGCAGGTGAGGTTCAATCGACCATCAACACGACGGTGGCAATGCTGCCCTTCTACAGGGAAAAGAAGGCCAAGCTGCTTGCGGTCACCGGCGCCGCCCGCGCGCCGGCAATGCCGGACGTGCCGACGTTCGGCGAGCTCAAGATGAAGCTCGGAGATATCGAGGACGCCGAGATGTGGTACGGGTTCCTGGCACCGGGCAAGAGCACGCCGGCTACGGTCCACGCCCTCAATGCCGTGCTGGTCGAGGCGCTCAAGGACCCGGCGGTCCGCCGCCTGCTGCAGGACCTCGATGTCGAAGTGGCGACAAGCACCCCGGAGGAATTTTCCGACCTCATCAAGGCCGATTACGAACGCTGGGGCGCGGTCATCCGGTCGACCGGCTTTACCTTGAGCGAATAGCGCTTTTGCCGGACGCGCATCATGAAGATCGTTCTCCTCGGAACCGGCGGCCCGCGGCCCGATCCCAGACGCAACGCCTCGACCACCCTGGTTCGCCTGCGAGCGGAGAACATCTTGTTCGATGCCGGGCGCGGCGTGGTCAACCAGATGGTGCGCGCAGGCGTGCCGCTGGCTGCCGTCAACCCGGTCTTGATCACCCACCATCATTTCGACCACATCGGCGACCTGTACGATGTGGCGCTGGCAACCTGGATGCACGGCCGCCAGGAGCCCCTGCGCATCTACGGACCGCCGGAAACGCGGCGAATCGTCGATGCTCTTCTGACCCAGATTTACGACAAGGACTGGCAATGGCGCTCGCTCGGAGAGCCCTCCTTCGGCGGGTGGAAGCCCGTCATGGCCGAGGATGTCGCGCCCGGCCTCGTGCTCGAAACCCCGCATTGGAAAGTGAGCGCCGACACCGTCGTTCATGGCGACGGACTGGGCTTCCCACCGGCGTTCTTGAAGCGCTGGACCTGCTACGGGTACCGGCTCGAAGCCGAGGGCAAGGTCGTCGCCATCAGTGGTGATACCATCCCCTGCGAGGGTATCGACCGGCTGGCGCGGGACGCCGATGTCCTCGTCCACTGCTGCTACATGGCGAGCGCGGAAATCGAGAACGAGCACTTCCGCCGGGTCATGCAGCACACCCTGGCTGGCGGCGACACCGTCGGAAAGATCGCTTCGCGCGCAAATGCAAAGACGCTCGCGCTCACGCATCACCGTCCGCGAAAAGACGACCGGATGCTGGACCGGCTCGCAGAGGAGGTTGCCCGCGACTTCTCCGGCCGCATCGTCCTCGGCGAGGACCTGACCGAAATCGACGTGTGAGCTCGGTGCCGCGAATGACGTTCACGCAGGAGCTTTGCGGCCGGGCGAGACTGAATTTGTCAAGCACGGCGGGCCTGATTTCCTATGGGCCGAATGTCCCCGATCTGAGCCGACGCGCGGCTGCGTTCGTTGCCTACGGTGCGCAGCGTAGGCGCGCGAGCGTGTACCGCTACGTCTTGACAGCGCCATTACGTTTCGCTGTGCGAGGCCGGTGACAGTGCCAGGACACGAGCAGTATATTTGTTGCGAAGCACCCCGCGAGGATCGGCTACGCGGCAAAGGTGACGAAACTCCTCGAGGCGCGGATAGAGAGGGGCGATATCGGCGTAATCCAGCGGAAAGCGCTTGCCCCAGTGCAGCCGTGCCTTGAACAGTTTCAACAGTGCTTTCGCAAGAAACCCGCAAAACGCATAGTAAGCTTCGCGCTTGCGAGCCGGGCAGTAGGTGAATATCGAAATTGAAAAAAGAGGCTCTTCGGCTGAAGCTGCCATCGAAATCAATGCCTCTTCCGGCAGCACGCGGCGGAAGAACAATGGATAATGATGGGTATAGCTGCCGCGCAGGCCCCGCAACTCGTCGACGCAGCCAATCTGCTTCAATTGCTCCTTGAACTCTGACGAAAGCTTTGTCTCGGACCCGGCGAACACTTCCGTTGTGACGCGCAGGAACTCTGCCGCGTTTGCAATGTCGGACTGCTTGACGAACATCTCCATTTCCTCATGCCGAAAGTAATGATGTCTCAACGTCAGCACGCGATGAGCCTCATCGATGCGCTCGATGTCCTTCAACAGGAGTCGCGGCGCGAACTTGAAGTAAGCCTTGGTTGCCCGGTTTCCGGCCAGGCGAACTCCATGCACGCACAAATGAAATACGATATCCAACCAGAGCAGATTGTAGGCGCGAAAGAACCAGGTTTTGAACGTGCTGACGCTCGATTGCTGGGGGTGGGGCACTGGCGCGCGTTCGAACGCAACCCAGGTCCAGCCGTAGGGAAACCAGACGAACTGGGTCAGTGGCCGATCCACATAAATGCGGAGGATATCCTCAATGGTCGCGTGCACCCGGGCGGTCTCGGCGATCTTGAACTTGGGGATGGTAGGCAGATCCACCGACAAGATCACCCCCATGCAGCCGAGCCCGCAACGTGCCGCCAGCAACTCAGGCCCACCGGAAAACTCGCGAATCTGCGGACGGCCTGTTTCGGTGCTGAATACGGCCGCGCGAATCCGCGTCACGAAGTGCGACAAGCTCTGGCGGCCAGAACCGTGCGTTCCGGTCGAAATCGCGCCTGATACTGTCTGCCGGAGAACGGCACCAAGCGTCGGCAACGTCCGATCGGTGCGACTGTGCAATTGGGCGAGCAGGTCCTTCAAAAGACATCCGGCACCGGCGCGCACGAAATGCTCGCCATTGATGGTAATGGGCTCGATGTTGTCGAGCATCCTCATATCAAGCGTTACATCCGCATCAGCGGCAATTCCACTCCAGGAATGCCGCGATCCGACAATCCGAATCGTACCTTCCGAGTGTCGCTCGAGAAGCGCGATAACCTGCGCTTCGGATGTTGGCCGATAGCGGCGGGTATACCACCTTTGGTTTCCACCGAAATTGACTTCGAGGTCCAACCGCGGGTTCAGGTCGGAATTCATCTGATGCCTCTTGTCTGGTTCCTCTCATCTGAACGCAATGATTGCATCCGGCATCGCCGTCGTGATTGTAGCAACTGTGAACAGTCTCGGATCGACTGTGAAAGGTAGCTACACGTCCTGAGCGTCGCTCTCAAGCAGTTGATCGGGACCCATGTACCGGGTGCCAGCATCTCAGAAAAAAGCGTTCAAGCTCCGACGGGCCGCGAGCCAAGAGTTCCTCGTTATCCGCGACCGCAACAAATCAGCTGGTCGGTGATTGGGATGGCGGGAATTGAACCGAATCCACCCTCCAATTCAGCGGTGATTTGACCCAGTTCAAAACCTCTAGGGTCGCAGTAATGTAGCTGTGCAGTGTTTTGCCAAGCTAGGTCTTGAACCCCAGGGGCTGAAGATGAAACGGCGCGAATTCGTCAGGCTTGTCGGCGGCGCGACAGTGGTGTGGCCGCTCGCCGCGCGCGCGCAGCAGGCCGCAGTAGTTCAAAGAATTGGATTCTTATCGGACGAATCCCGTTCCTTGGGGTCGACCGCTGTTGAGTTAATCGCAAAGTCACTTCACGACCTTGGTTATGTGGAGGGTCGGAATATCGTCTTCGAGAGCCGTTACGCGGATGGCAAGAACGACGTCCTTGCGGGCTTCGTGGCTGAATTGATCCGCATCAGGGTCAGCGTCATCATCGCCGTCGGTACGCCGGCAACACGGGCTGCCAAGAACGTAACCGATACGATCCCGATAGTCTTTTCGCGCATCGCCGATCCGCTTGCATTGGGGTTGGTGACAAGCCTCGCGCGACCGACTGGAAACCTCACCGGAGTAAGCGTAATCACCCAAGATTTGGCCGCCAAACGTTTGGAGATGCTGGTCGATCTTATTCCAGGGATCAAGCGTGTGGGGGTCTTGTGGGATCCAATCTTCGCATCGGCCCCACTTGAACTGAAAGAGATCGAGAGTGCGGCGCGTGCGTTGAATATTGAGGTTCAGCCATCAGCTGCGCGAAGCGTCGAGGAATTGGAGGCGGCTGTGCAGGCGGTAGTGGGGCAGCGTGGACAAGCTCTCTTCGTGGTGCCGGGTCTAGTTTTCACCGAGCAGCGACAACGCGTTGCCGAAATCGCGATCAGGAACAGGCTTCCGACAATGTTATCGAGGAGGGAACATGTCGAGGCCGGTGGCCTCATGTCGTATGGAACGAGCTACTCCGATATGTACCGGCTGGCAGCGACCTACGTGGACAAGATTTTGAAAGGCGCCAAGCCAAGCGACCTGCCGATCGAGCAACCGACGAAGTTCGAGCTAGCAATCAATCTAAAGACGGCAAAGGCGCTCGGCATCACCTTTCCGATGACGATACAGGCTCGCGCCGACCAGGTGATCGAATAAATAACGCGTAAAGAATATTGCTACGCTTCTGAGAGCGTCAGTTCCGCTGCCATGTCAGCTTGCGCCAGCTGCGGACAATGGTCCGCGCGGGCAACCGTTGGTCAAGCCGTCCAACTCTGCTTAGACCTTACGGACGTTCAACCACATCTTATACCAAAGTTCATGGAGGATGACTTTTTCGCCGCAAAGATACCCCCGCCCTTTGAACTGTGATTCGATGCGTGGCGAGCGGAGAGATGATTCGCGAGGGGGCCATGGGTGCAGCGGTACCATTGCGCCAGGACTTGAGTGCGGACGAGTTGAGGCTTTTGGCGAAGCGGTCAGAGAATGCTGGGCAGGCGCGGCGGTTATTGTCGCTTGCAGCGGTGCTCGACGGGATGAGCCGTGAAGCTGCCGCAGAGATTGGAGCAATGGACCGCCAGACGCTGCGAGACTGGGTGCACCGCTTCAACGAGAAGGGTCCCGAGGGGCTCATCAACGGCAAAGCTCCCGGCCCTACACCGAAGCTCTCGCTCGAACAAAAGCAAGAGTTGAAGCGGATCGTGGAATCCAAACCTGATCCCGCCACCGATGGCGTCGTGCGTTGGCGATGCGTTGATCTCAGGCGCATCATCATGGAGCGCTTCGATGTTGATCTGGATGAAGTGCGTCGATTGGCCGCATCCCTCAAGGAGCTCGGCTTTGCGCACGTGAGCCCGCGCCCCCAGCATCCCAAGCAGGACCCGCAAACCATTGAGGCTTTTAAAAAAACTTTCCTACGCGCGTCGCTGAGGCGCTAGCGGGCAAGCCACGCCTGGCTGGATCCCCGATCGAGATCCGGTTCCAGGATGAAATGCGGATCGGGCAGAAGAACGGCTTGGTCTACCAGTGGGCCAAGAAGGGGACGCGTCCGCGCCAGCCGAAGGATCAGCGTTATGCCAACGCCTATCTGTTCGGCGCGATCTGTCCGGCGCGCGACATGGGTGCCGCGCTTGTGCTTCCTTTTGCCAATGCCGGAGCCATGCAGCATCATTTGAACGAAATCAGTCGCCGCGTCACGGTGGGCGCGCACGCGGTACTCACACTCGACAAAGCCGGCTGGCACACAACGCGCAAGCTGCACGTGCCGGCCAACATCAGCCTTCTGCATCTGCCGCCCGCCAGCCCGGAGCTGAACCCGACCGAGAACATTTGGCAGTATCTGCGCCAAAGCTATCTCTCAAATCGCGTGTTCCGCGACTACGACGCTGTTGTCGAGGCGTCCGGCTCAGCTTGGAACAAGCTCACTGCCGAGCACGGTCGCATCGCCTCCATCGGTACACGAGGCTGGACTGCCATCAGTCAAGGTCCGTGAAGGTTGGTATTAGTAGAGCCGCCGCCCAGGCAGAAACCGCACCCGCCCGTTCTGGATGGCTGCCGGCAGCCCCTCCGCCGCATGGGCCGTGCGCGGCTACAATCTGCTCCTCGACCAATTCGCAGCGTTCGACGTGATCGGCGAGCGCATTGCCCAGTTCAAGTCCGAATGCGAAGGGCGTGGGCGCGCGCTCAACCCGATGCCCATTGCTCTTGCACGCGACATGTATGTCGCCAACAATCAAGCTAGATGCCGCGCCCGCACCAACTATTGAGCAAACCGAAGACAGTTTGCGCCTCGCGGCGCGTCCAAATCGAGGGAGATTGGCAATGCGTCTCATACTGACCCGCACTTTCGCAGCGCTCATGGTGATGAGCACTGTACCCGCCGTCGCCCAGCAAAAGACACCGATTCGTTTCCTCCTCGACTGGAAGTACCAAGGCGTCCATGCCTTTGTGTTTTGGGCTGCGGAAAAAGGCTACTTCGCCGCCGAAAACCTCGCCGTCAGCATTGATCAGGGACAAGGTTCCGCGGCCACGGTCACCAACATCGCCTCCGGCGCCTATGACGCGGGTCTCGGAGACGTCAACGCAATCATCCAGTTCGCGGGCAACAAGCCAGGCGTTCAGCCGGTCATGGTTTTCATGATGTATAATCGGCCCCCGTTTGCCTTGATCACAAAGGTGAACGGTCCGATCAAGACGCTCAAGGACGTTGTAGGTCGGACAATGGGCTCGCCGCCGGGAGCAGCCGCCGGGCAGTTGTTCCCCTCGCTGGCTAAAATAAACGGCATTGATCCCGCCACTGTGAAGGTCGTGAACATGGCCCCAAATCTGCAAGAGCAGATGCTGGTGCTTGGCCAAGTGGACTTTTCGGCGGTGTTTACGGTGACGAGCTACATCAACCTGATCGCGCAGAAGGTCGATCCGGACAAGGACATTCGCTGGTTGTTCTACTCGGATTACGGGCTCGATCTGTACTCGAACGGAGTTATGGTGTCGCAAAGACTCTTGAAGGAGAATCCAATAGCTGTCGCCGGCTTGGTCCGTGCGCTGAGCCGCGCTTTTGTCGAAACGGCCGGCGATCCCGATGCGGCGATTGCGCTGATGATGAAGCAGGAACCCCTGCTCGGCGCCGAAGCGGAAAAGCAACGGTTGATGTATGCCTTCAAGAACCATTTCGTCTCGCCCGAGACCGCACAAATCGGAGTTGGGGACATCGTGGATAACCGCATGACAAAGGCAATCAATGTGATCGTCGAGTCTTATCAATTGCCCAAGACCCCGGGCCTGTCCGATATTTTTGACCGATCGTTCCTTCCAGCGAAGGATACTCGCCTGCTGCGGTTGAAGATGTAACGCGACGAAGTGACGGAGCAGATCCCAGTCATGAATGCGCAGGATCTGGAAGTACAGTGGCTACTGCCAAGCGCCGCGGATGGAACCGTTCCGGATCGTATCATCACGATCGTTGACGGCCGGATCACGGCGGTCGAGCAACGTCCGCATCGTGCCGTAGGCGGACTCGCCCTCCCGGCGCTGGCCAATGCTCATGATCACGCCCGGGTGGTGCGGCTGAGCCAGATCGGCAGCTTTGACGTGCCCCTGGAAGCTTGGCTGCCGTATCTGTCGCTGATCCCGGCCGTCGATCCCTGGCTGGCATCTGCCGTTGCTTTCGGCCGAACCGCGGTCGGAGGGGTCGGCGCGGTGATGGCCCATTACACGCGCGTGCAGGGCTTGACGGATTTTCCGACCGAGGCGCGAGCCGTGGCTAAGGCCGCACGCGACGTGGGCATCCGCGTTGCGCTTGCCGTGCACTGCCGCGATCTCAACCCAATCGTCTATGGAGCGCACGAGGGCCTGCTGGCGCAATTGTCTCCCTCGGCTTGCGCCTGCGTGACGCGTCAATTCCTGCGACCGCCGCTTCCGCCCGCCGAGCAGGTCGCCCTGGTCGAGGCAATCGCGCGAGACATCGAGGGGGACCTTGTTACTGTCCAATACGGACCGGCAGGGGTGCAATGGTGCACCGACGGCATGCTGCGCCGGATAGGCGAGGCATCCGCGCAGACTGGGCGCCGGGTCCACATGCACCTGCTGGAAACTCGATATCAGCGCGCCTGGGCGGATCGGACCTTTCCGAATGGCATTTTGAAATATCTCGATGAAATCGGACTGCTAAACGAGCGTGTCTCGTTTGCGCACTGCATTTGGGTGCGACCTGAGGAGATCGAGCTCATCGCCGAGCGAGGCGCCACAGTTGTCGTCAATACCAGCTCCAATCTCATCGTAAGCTCCGGCGTTCCTCCGGTCGCCGAGATGCTTCGACGCGGCTGTCGCGTCGCGATGGGCCTTGACGGGCTTGCCCTCGATGAGGACGAGGATGCGTTGCGCGAGATGCGGCTCGGCTACATTCTGCACAAGGCATCGGGCTTCGATATTCGCATGTCACGTCCTGATGTCCTGTGCTTCGCGTTTGAGCACGGCCGGTTCGCGGTCACCGGCAAGACCGATGGCGGCCGCATCGCATCGGGAGCGCCGGCAGATCTCTTGATCCTGGATTGGGACGGGCTCGCTTCCGAACTGGTGGAAGACGTTCCTCCGCTCGACCTGTTGCTTGCTCGCGCCCGCCAGGAGCATGTGCGAAGCTTGTTCATCTCTGGTCGCGAAGTTGTCCGCAACAGTGCCGTCACCGGCGTCGACCTTCCGGCGCTTGAGGTAGAGTTGTTGCGGCAACTGCGCGCCGCGCGATCGACTACGGACGACATTCGCCGAGCAATGCCTGAGCTGCGAGCGGCGATCAGCGCTCATTATCACGAGCCATTGTATTGCGTCTGAGACGCGGGGCTCAGCCCATCCATTTCGGAATCGTTGATCGGCGAGGCCGTCGACTGCAAACGGCCGACCATCAACTGAAAGGATACCGCGATGCTGCACTGCAAAGGTGATCAGCAGCAGAAGCGCGCCGACGATGAACGTCGCGTTGATGCGAAGCTTCAAGTCTTTCTTCAGGGCGCCGAGATCGGCGAGTGTGATGTCCCAGGTGCGCAAGGCGGCGTCAGCGGCGAACAGAGAGATCAGGACATAGCCGGCGGCGATGCCGCATCCGATAGCGAGCACCGGCGGCCAGGCGAGCCAGTTGCACCAGACCGAGAGCGGCGCCAACAGCTTGCCATAGCGGACCCACGCGATGGCACCATAAACCGAGGCACCGCCCGACTTGTCGGGAAACAGGCCGGCAATCTCCGCATAGGTAAACGCCTGGATGAAGCCGAAGATGACCGAGACGCTCCATACAACATAGGAAGGGGTGCCGACGGTGGCGGCGGTGGCGGCGATGCCGCCGATCGAGAACAGCACAAGGGCTGGAACGCCGCTGGCAACCCAGAATGCATCGCGCCAATCGATGTCGCGGCGTAGCGTTGCGTCTGCATTCGCACCAGGCCGCGCCGTCTTTCCAACCGCTGGCAATTCGGGCAAAAGGCCCCCTGGTTCTGCCCGCCGGGCGAGTTTCATGGGATCGACTGAGGGGCCCGCCCGGCGCGAGCGCGCAGTCCTCGTGATCGCCATATATGGAGGGTGCCCAAGCCCCCGCCCCTCGCGGCGGCAACCGGCGCCTTCAATCAGGTCGATTGCGCGCCTACCAGGTCTCGTCGAGCTTGCGCAAGGTGGCGGTTGATCACCTCGATCGCGGCGTCGGCGTCGCGCGCCGCGACGGCTTCGAACAACGCCCGATGCTGGCGATTGTACTCGGCGATGCGCGCCGAGGTTAACACCTTATCCTTGACTCTGCTCCATTGGGTATGCCTGCGCACCTCGTTGATCTGCCGATACATCCACACCGCCAGCGGATTGTGCGTGGCGTTCGCGAGCGCCATGTGGAAGTCCTGGTCAAAACGCGTGAACTGCTCACGGTCGGCACGCGCCTGATCCAGCCGGTGGAGGCTTTCCGCCAGTGCTTCAATGTCGCGCGCGGTGCCGTGCAGGACGGCGAGGCGCACCATGTGCGGTTCGACCGCTTGCCGTACGTCCATCAGCTCGAGCGGGCTGGTGACGTCCGCGATCTCGCGTTCGCCGTGCGCGCGATCGTGAACCACGAATGTACCACTGCCCATTTTTCTGCGGATGAAGTTGCGTTCCTCCAGCATGTCCAGCGCAGTGCGGACCGTGGTGCGCGAGATGCCGAAGCTGCGCGCGATCTCGCGCTCCGGCGGCAGCCTGTCGCCGTAATTGTAGACGCCATCCGTGATGGCGCGCCGAAGCTGTGCCGCGATCCCAGCCGAGCCGCGGCTGGGCGCCGGCGGAACCGGGAAGCTTGCGATGCCGGAATTGCCTGGCGCCAGGCGGCTTGCGCCAATTTCAGACCGCATTCGGTCCTCCGGAAAAAATCGGATTGCTGGTGGTACCCTTTGGTGCCATGATTGCCGCTGTCTAGGTCAAGCTGTCGGTCCATGCAAGCAAAATTGGCGGGCCGACTTAACAAGACGGCCGAAGCATCACCAAATTTTCTACGAGAACGGATTGGGCGATGCTGAGCTTAACATGATCGCGTAATCTGCGGTGCTGCCAGTCCATGCGCCCGCTTCAGCGGATGGACCATGCGCGTCGTCGACGTCAACCTGGCGAGGATGTTTCGGTCGAACAGCGTTGCTTGATACCGCGCGGGGCGGCGATGACGGATGATCTAATTCTCGAAACCCAAAACCTTACCAAGGAGTTCGAGGGCTTCGTGGCCGTCAACAACGTGAACCTCAAGGTGCGGCGCGGCACGATCCATGCTTTGATCGGGCCTAACGGTGCCGGCAAGACGACGGTCTTCAATCTGATCAGCAGGCTACTGGTGCCGAGCCGAGGACGGATCTTGTACAACGGGCATGACATCACCAGGACTCATCCGGCCCTGCTTGCGCGCCGAGGATTGGCGCGTTCGTTCCAGATCTCGGCTATCTTCCCGCATCTGACGGCACTCGAAAATGTGCGGATCGCGCTGCAGAGCCAGCTCAGCGTTTCGTTCCGCTTCTGGCGCTCGGAAGCCTCCCTCCAGGTGCTCGACGACCGGGCGATGCAGCACCTGGCGGCACTCGGCCTGGACTCCTTCGCCGGCCGAACAGCCAGCGAGCTGCCCTACGGCCGCAAACGCGCACTTGAGCTTGCGACCACGCTGGCGCTCGATCCGAAGATTCTGCTGCTCGACGAGCCGGCGTCGGGTTTGAGCCACGAGGATATCGCGCGCATCACCAAGCTGATCCAGACGGTCGCGCGCGGCCGCTCGGTGCTGATGGTCGAGCACAATCTGAGCGTCGTGGCCAATCTGTGCGACATCATTACTGTCCTCCAGCGCGGCGAAATCCTGGCCGAGGGTATCTACGATGAAGTGTCGCGTAACGAAAAAGTGGCAGAAGCCTATCTGGGGACCGGTCATGAGCTGAAACCGGTCGACCCGGCGACTTCTTGAGTTCCGAGGACTGCATGCGCCTGGCTCGGTGAATTGATACGGCCTAACAGGGAGTACCCATCATGACCAAATCGAGACTGCTGTCTTGCGCTGGTGCTTTACTGGCTTTGTTTTCGGCCCAACCGGTGTCAGCCGAGCCTGACGGGCCGGTCAAGATCGGCGTCATCAACGATCAGTCCAGCATCTACGCCGACCTGTCGGGCATGGGCGGTGTCATCGCGGCGCGCATGGCCATCGAGGACTTCGGCGGCAAGGTGCTGGGCAAGCCGATCGAGCTTGTCTATGCCGATCACCAGAACAAGCCGGACGTCGCCACCAACATCGTCAACAAGTGGCTCGACGTCGACAACGTCGACCTGGTGAGCGATCTGCCAAACTCCTCGGCGATGCTAGCGGTGCAGGAAATCCTGCGCCAGAAGAAGAAGGCGCTGGTCATCGTGTCGACCGGTGCGACCTCCGACTTTACCGGCAGCAAGTGCTCGCCCTACGGCATCCACTGGACCTACGACACCTATGCGCTTGCCGCCGGCACCGGCCGCGAAGTGGTGAAGGCGGGAGGCGACACCTGGTTCTTCCTGACCGCCGATTATGCGTTCGGCCACGCGCTTGAGCGCGACGTGTCGGAATTCGTGAAGGCGGCGGGCGGCAAGGTCCTGGGTGCGGCGCGCCATCCGTTCCCGAATCAAGACTTCTCGTCGTACCTGCTGCAGGCACAGGCCTCGAAGGCCAAGATCATCGGCATGGCGAATGCCGGCGGCGACACCATCAACACGATCAAGCAAGCCGCCGAGTTCGGCATCGTCAAGGGCGGCCAGAAGCTCGCCGGGCTGCTGGTCTTCATCTCCGACGTTCACAGCCTCGGCCTGAAGACGGCGCAGGGCATCGTGCTCACGACCGGGTTCTACTGGGACCGCGACGAGGACACGCGAAAGTGGTCCCGGCGCCTGTTCGAGCGGCACAAGGCGATGCCTACAATGACACACGCCGGCGTCTATTCGAGCATCTCCCATTACTTGAAGGCAGTAGATGCCGTCGGCACCAAAGATCCCGTGAAGGTCGCGGCCAAGATGCGCGAGACGCCGGTCAAGGACTTCTTCGCCCCGAACGGCAAGGTGCGCGCGGACGGCCGCATGGTGCACGACATGTATCTCGTGCAGGTGAAGTCGCCTGAGGAATCCAAGTACCCGTGGGACTATTACAAGATCCTGCGCACGATTCCGGGTGATGAAGCCTACCGTGCGGTCGACAAAGGCGGCTGTCCGCTCATCGAAAAGAGCTGAATTGGCAGTCGGGAGCAAGCAGAGGGAACGAGTTCGTGTTCGAGGTGTTTGGGATTCCATCCCAAGCGCTGTTCGGGCAGTTGATGATCGGGTTCATCAATGGCGCGTTTTACGCCATCATGAGCCTGGGCCTGGCGCTGATCTTTGGCGTTCTCAACATCATCAACTTCACGCATGGCGTGCAGTACATGATGGGGGCTTTCATCGCATGGCTGTTGATGCAGTACGCCGGCGTGAGCTACTGGCCATCGCTGATCCTGGCTCCCATCGCTGTCGGCATCACCGGCGTGCTGTTCGAGCGTTTGCTGCTAAGGCATCTCTATCACCTCGATCACTTGTATGGCCTTCTGCTCACTTTCGGCCTCTCGCTCCTGGTCGAAGGTTTCTTCCGCCATCTCTATGGCGTCTCTGGCCAGCCCTATCAGATCCCCGAAGCGCTCGAGGGCTCCTACAATCTCGGCTTCATGTTCCTGCCGAAGTACCGCGTATGGGTAGTGTGCGCTTCAATGGCCGTGTGTCTCGGCACGTGGTGGCTGGTTGAGCGCACGCAATTGGGGGCATACCTGCGGGCCGCCACGGAAAACCCCACGCTGGTGCGCGCCTTTGGCGTCAATGTCCCGCGCATGATCACGTTGACCTACGTGTTCGGCGCGATGCTGGCGGCGTTCGCCGGGGTTCTGGCGGCGCCGATCTATCAGGTCAGCTCGATCATGGGCTCCAACATCATTCCCATCATCTTCGCGGTAGTGGTGATCGGGGGATTGGGCTCGATCATGGGGTCGATCATCACCGCCTTCATGGTCGGCCTGACCGAGGGATTGACCAAGGTCTTCTATCCGCAGGCTTCGAGCACAATCGTGTACGTCATCATGGTCGTCGTCCTGTTGCTGCGGCCGCAAGGTCTTTTCGGCAAACGGAACTACTGAGGATGGCGAGATGACCGCGAGCATGGCGAAGGCGATCGGCCTTGGGCTCATAACGGTCCTCGCGCTTGTGTTGCCGTTCTTCGTCTACCCTGTTTTCCTGATGCTGGCGCTGTGCATGGCGCTGTTTGCCTGCGCCTTCAACCTGCTCTTGGGCTATGCCGGGATCCTGTCCTTCGGACACGCGGCGTTCCTGGGCGGGCCTGCCTACGTCTGTGCGCACGCCGCCAAGGTCTGGGGGCTTCCTACCGAGCTCGCATTGCTCGCCGGTACCGCGGCCGGGGGATTTCTCGGTCTGATCTACGGCATCCTCGCCGCCCGTCAGCGCGGCATCTATCTCGCCATGATCACGTTTGCACTTGCGCAGATGGTGTACTTTGTCGCCGTGCAGGCGCCATTCACCGGCGGCGAGGACGGCATTCAAGCCGTTCCGCGCGGCCGCCTGCTCGGCATGATCGATCTCATGCCGCTGTTGAACATGTACTATTTCGTGCTTGGCGTGTTCACTCTCTCGCTGCTGCTGATCTACCGCATCATCCATTCGCCGTTCGGCCAGGTACTGCGCGCGATGCGCGACAACGAGCAACGCACGATCTCGCTCGGCTTCCGCACAAGCTATTACAAGGTGGCGGTGTTCGTCATGTCGGGCGCGTTGTCCGGTCTTGCCGGCGGAATGAAGACGCTGGTCCTCGGCATCGCGACGCTCGCCGACGTGTACTGGCACGTGAACGGCGAAGTCATCCTGATGACCTTGCTGGGAGGTCTCGGAACATTCTTTGGCCCGGTCGTCGGGGCATTCCTGGTGGTCATGATGCAGAACTATCTCGCTCAATTCGGCGCCTGGGTCACCATCATCCAGGGTTTGACCTTCGTCGTATTCGTGATGGCATTCCGGCGCGGCATTGTGGGCGAGCTGGGCCCGGTCGTTGCGCGAGTGATCGCGCGCGCACGGGAACCGTTGACGACCGGCAAACCCGCGCTTGACGGGTAGCCGGCAGTCAGCTTCGAACCAGATTCTGATACCGCTTTGACATCTGCGAGGAGGAATACGTGCCCGACCTCATCGACCTGTCCATTCCCATCAAGGACGGCGAGGGCCGCCTTGGCCTCGAGAACAGGTTTGCGACGCCCTATAGTTTCGAGAATTGCGGCTGGCAAGGCACGACCTTCACCATGTTCGCCCACATGGCGACCCACATTGACGCGCCCAACCACTTCATCCAGGGCGCCAAGGCGATCCACGAGGCGCCGCTCGACCGTCTGATCGGCCCGGCCGCGCTGGTCGAGCTCGACGACCATGGCCGCGAGCAAGCTATTACAGGCAACACGCTCGAAGATCGCGGCCGGCATGTCAGGACAGGCGACATCATCATCCTTCGCACCGGATGGAGCGACAAGTGCTGGGGCACTCCCTCGTTCTGGAAGGAAGGACCTTACCTCGCGCTCGATGGCGCGGATTGGCTGGTCGAACGGGGTGTACGCGCGATCGTCTACGACTTTGCAGAGGAATATGCAGTGCGTCGGCACGGATTCCAAGGCAAGGATTGCCTGGTTCACCACCGGATCCTGGGCGCCGAGATCTACAACATCGAATATGTGCACAACCTGCCGAAGATAAAGCAATCACGGCTCGCCATCATCGCATTTCCGCTAAAGCTCGTCGGCTCTGACGGCTCGCCGTCGCGCGTGGTGGCACTCGAGGGCCTCGACCTGCCGTCGAAGTTCTCGGTGCGCTAAGCGAGATTGGACGGCTTGACCAACGGCTCGCGCGGACCAATGTCCGCAGCTGGCGAGAGCTGACATGGGCTAGCGGGCGAGGCGGGGCGGGTTATTAGGGAGCAGCGGACTCAAAGGCGGACGCAGTTTTTGGGCTGTTCATGACAAAGCGGTCATGCGCGGCTCAGGATTTCGGCATCGCACATTCACCATTGAAGCCCCTTTTGCTAGTCGAAAATCCGATCTTAATGGCCTAAGTTGAAATCCGAATTGGGAGTGGTCCTAAGCCTGAGGTAGGCAATGCGACGACGCGATTTCATTACAGGAATTGCTGGATCGGCGGCTTTGTTGCCGCGCGCAGCGCGCGCGCAGCAGCCCGGCAGACTACCGACCGTTGGCTTCCTAGGCGCAAGCTGGGCCTCCCAATCTGGCGAGGGGCAGCGGCTTGTCGCATTTTTGGAGCGATTACACGAACTCGGCTGGTTCGAGGGTCGCACGCTATCGATCGAATATCGCTGGGCAGAGGGACGCAATGAGCGCTTCACTGAGATCGCGAGCGAATTTGCTCGGTTGAAAGTCAACATCATTGTCACATATTCCACCCCGGCCGTCATTGCGGTCAAACAGGTCACATCTGTGATCCCGGTTGTTTTCGCGGGCGCAGCGGATCCGGTTGGTACCGGTCTTGTCGTAAGCCTGGCGCGGCCGGGCGGGAACATCACCGGTGTGTCGCTTCAATCAACAGATATCGCGGGCAAGCGGCTCGAACTGCTGCGAGAGCTTGTTCCTGGTCTCCGACGGGTCGCGATTATGGCGCACGTGGGGAACCCGAATTCCATGATTGAGACGAGCGAGGTTCACGCGGCCGGGCGTACCCTCGGTATCGACATGGTTTCATTGGAAATCCGACGCGAGGAGGATATCGCGCCTGCCTTCGATGCTATCAAGACCAAGACTCGGGCGGACGCCCTTTATGTCGTTCTTGATCCGATCATGAACGCCCACCGGGTCAGGATCAATATCCTGGCTGTGGGCGCGCGACTGCCGACGATGGTCCCGTTCCGGGCATTTGTCGAAGCGGGTGGTCTGATGTCCTACGCGCCAAACCAATCGCACGTGTTCCAACGCGGCGCCGACTACGTCGACAAAATTCTGCGTGGGGCGAAGCCCGCTGATATCCCTGTAGAGCAGCCAACCAAGTTCGAACTGGTTATAAATCTCACAACTGCCAAGGCGCTCGACCTCGAAGTGCCGCCCACGCTGCTCGCGCGTGCCGACGAGGTGATCGAGTGAAGCGCCGCGAGTTCATGACGTTGCTCGGCGGCGGGGCGGCGTGGCCGCTCGCGGCACGCGCGCAGGCGCCTGTGCCGGTGATCGGGTATCTCAATGCCCAATCGCTTGACGGGTTCACGGAGCGTCTGCTGCGCGGATTTCGCCTGGGACTGAAGGAGACCGGTTATGTCGAGGGCGAGAACGTTGCGATCGACTACCGCTGGGCCGAGAATGAATATGATCGGCTGCCGACAATGGCGGCCGAACTGGTTCGCCGGCAGGTCGCCGTGATCGCCGCGCTTGGAGCTGTGCCTTCGGCGTTCGCGGCCAAGGCAGCAACCACGACGATCCCCATCGTCTTCCTCACCCCCGGCGACCCGGTCACGCTCGGTCTTGTCGCCAGCCTTGCCCGGCCGGGTGGCAACCTGACAGGTGTCAATTTTTTCAGTGGCGAGTTGACTGCAAAGCGGCTGGAACTCCTACGGGCGCTGGTGCCCGCAGCAGTTCGTCTCGCTGTGCTCGTCAATCCGACCAGTCCCATTACCGAGACCACGTTGCGAGACGTGGCACCGGCTGCCCACGCCATGGGCCTGCAAATCCAGGTCCTCAACGCCAGCACCAGTCGCGAGATCGATGCGGCCTTCGCAACGTTCGTGCGCGAGTGGCCGACGCCCTGTTCGTTGGCCAAGATGCATTCTTCAACATCCGGCGGCATCAACTTGCCAACATGGCGGCGCGCCATGCAATTCCCCTGGCATCTGGCTCACGTGACATTGCCGAAGTCGGTGGGCTGATGAGCTATGGAACCAACATTACGGATGCATATCGTCAGATTGGCGTCTATGCCGGACGCCTCCTCAAGGGCGCCAGGCCAGCCGATCTGCCGGTGGTGCAAGCGAGCAAGTTCGAGCTGGTCATCAACGCCCAGACGGCCAGGATGCTTGGCCTCGCCGTGCCGGACAGATTGCTCGTTGCCGCCGATGAGGTCATCGAATGATTGGGCGCCGCCAGTTCGTCACGCTGGTCGGCGGTGCGGCAGCCGCTTGGCCGCTCGCGGCGCGCGCGCAGCAGCCGGCGATGCCGGTAATCGGGTTACTCCACAGCGGATCGGCTGCAGCCTTTGCGACTCCCTTAGCCGCGTTCCGCAAAGGGCTGAGTGAAGCCGGCTACGTCGAAGGTCAAAATGTCGCGATCGAATATCGCTGGGCAGAGGGCCAAAATGATCGCCTGCCTGCACTGGCGGCGGAACTGGTTCGCCGGGGTGTGGCTGTCATCGTGACACCGGGCAGCACCGCCGCGACGCTCGCAGCCAAGGCGGCGACAGCGACGATACCCATTGTCTTCATCACTGGCGCAGACCCGGTGAAAATTGGCCTGGTTGCCAGCCTCAATCGGCCGGGTGGCAACGCCACCGGGATCAATGATTTTGGCGTAGAGATCGGGGCAAAGCGACTAGGGCTCTTACACGAGCTGCTGCCGGGGGCCGCGCGCTTCGCCGTGCTCGTCAATCCCGACAATCCCCTTATTACCGAGTCCTTTGTCACAGAATTGCAGACGGCGGCTTCGGCCATCGGGCGGCAAATCGAAGTCGTCACCGCCAGCACAAATAGCGACATCGACATTGCCTTTGCGACGCTTGTTAAAAAGCGGGCCGATGCATTTCTGATCAGCCCGGACTCGCTGTTCGTGACCCGTCGCGTGCAACTCATCACGCTGGCGGTGCGCCATGCGCTCCCGGCGTTATACCATCGGCGGGAGCTTGCCGAAGCTGGCGGGCTGATGAGCTACGGATCGGACCTTCCGAACCAGTTTCGTCAGACGGGCGTCTATATCGGCCGCATCCTCAAGGGCGAGAAACCCGCCGAAATGCCGGTCCAGCTGCCGACAAGATTCGAGTTCGTCATCAACCTGCAAACGGCCAAGACGCTCGGCATTGAGATTCCGGCTACGCTGCTGGCGCGCGCTGACGAGGTGATCGAATAGAAGCGCAATTTGCTGCGGTGCATATGTCGCTTATTGACCCACAACGTCATTGGGCCACCAAATTTGCTGTGGTGCACAATATAGCTCAGACCGCTACCATGTGCTCTGTTGAGCCAGGGCAAGGCAATAAAACGGCGCTCCAGAGCAGGCCCCGAGCAAGCTAAATCGCGCCGCCGCAAGACCATAACGCAAAAGAGTCGCGATCTAGGCAATCCGTCCGTGGCAGACCGCAAAACACAATCCCACGCTGCTCAACTTACCCGTGAGCGCGACGAGGCGCTGGAGCGAGAGAAAGCGACAGCGGAGGTGTTGCGCGTCATCAGCTCTTCGCCCGGCGAGCTAGAGCCCGTGTTCCAGGCCATGCTGGGAAACGCTGTGCGAATTTGCGAGGCCAGTTTCGGGGCGCTGTTACAATTCGAGGGCGGTGCGTGGCGCTCGGCGGCGATGCTCGGAGTACCGCCGGCATTTGCCGAGTTCTGGCAACGTGGACTCCAACGACCGGGTCCGCGAACGGCGCTGGGCCGTGTCATCGAGACCAGGCGGACGGTTCATATCGCGGATGTCACCACTGAGCCGGCTTACGTCGAAGGCGAACCCATCTTCGTCGCGGCGGTCAATCTTGGGCGGTTCCGGACCGTTCTCACTGTCCCGATGCTCAAGGACAATGAGCTTATCGGTGTCTTCGCGATTTACCGCCAGGAGGTCTCACCGTTCACCGATAAGCAGATCGAATTGGTCCAAAATTTTGCTAATCAGGCTGTCATCGCCATCGAGAATGCGCGCCTTCTCAGCGAGCTGCGCGAGTCGCTTCAGCAGCAGACCGCCACCGCGGACGTACTCAAGGTCATCAGCAGTTCGAGGTTCGAGCTACAGCCCGTGTTCGAGACCGTGTTAGAGAACGCTGTCAGGCTATGCGAGGCAGAGAGGTCGTTCATCTTCCTGTTCGACGGCAAGGTGCTTCGGGCGGCGGCGTCCTACAACACATCTCCTGAGCTTAGAAAGTTCATTGAACGGAACCCAGTGGCTCCGGGACGGCATAGCGCTGCGGCGCGAGCGGCCTTGGAGCGACGAACGGTGCACATTCCTGATGTTCAGGCCGACCCCGAGTATACATGGGGGGTGGGACAGGTTGAGCCGCTCCGGACGCTGCTCGGAGTCCCGATGCTGAAAGGCGACGAGCTGGTGGGTGTCATCATCACCCAAAAACGCGAGGTCAAACCGTTCACCGACAAACAAATCGCGCTGGTGGAAGCATTCGCGAACCAAGCGGTTATTGCGATCGAGAATGCGCGGCTGCTCAACGAGCTGCGCCAGCGCACCGACGATCTCTCCGAGTCGCTGGAGCAGCAGACAGCGACTTCGGATGTCTTGAAGGTGATCTCAAGCTCGCCCGGCGAACTCGAACCGGTGTTCACGGCCATGCTGGAGAACGCGGTACGCATTTGCGATGCCAAGTTCGGAACCCTGTTCCGTTTCGATGGCCAAACCTTCGAGATCGCCGCTGAGGTGGGCTTGCCGCCGGGGTTTGCCGAATTCCAAGAGAAGCGTGGGCGGTTTCTGCCGGACACCGGCACGCAGCTAGATGTCGTCTTGCACACCAAACGGGTGACCCTCTCGACTGATCGACAGGTCGATAAGGTGCAGGGTCCATCGGTTAAACTCGGCGGCGCGCGATCGCAAATCGCAGTTCCGATGCTCAAGGACGACAAATTAGTCGGTGCCATCGTCATTTACCGCCAGGAGGTCCGCCCCTTCACCGACAAGCAGATCGAACTAGTGCAGAATTTCGCCGCCCAGGCGGTGATCGCCATCGAGAATACGCGGCTGCTTAACGAGCTTCGCGAATCACTGCAACAGCAGACCGCCACCGCCGACGTGCTCAAGGTCATCAGCCGCTCGACCTTCGATCTGCGGAAGGTATTCGAAACCTTGGTGGAGTCGGCCGCGCGTCTGTGCCGCGCAGAAAAGGCCAATATATGGCGCCTGAAGGACGACGACAGCATCGAGTATTTCGCAGCCTACGGTTTCGATCCCGACTTCATGGAGCACATGCACGCCCTTGGAATGAAACTACATCGCGGCATGATCAGCGGAAGAGCTGCGCTGGAAGGCAGAATTGTTCACATTCACGACGTTCTTGCCGATCCGGAATTCACATTGCGCGATACGCCGAAGCTGGGAGGCTTTCGCACCGCGCTGGGCGTGCCGCTCATGCGCGAGACAAAGCCGATCGGCGGCATATTCCTGACACGGCCGGCGGTCGAACCGTTCACCGAACAGCAGATCAATCTGGTTGCCACATTCGCCGACCAGGCGGTGATCGCGATCGAGAATGTCCGCCTGTTCGATGAAATTCAGGATAAGAGCCGACAGCTTGCCGAGGCGAGCCAGCACAAATCACAGTTCCTCGCCAATATGAGCCACGAGCTGCGCACGCCACTCAACGCGATAATCGGAGTCACCGAGATGCTGCGGGAGGATGCGGGGGCGGCAAAGCAGGACACCGAGCCGCTCGACCGCGTTCTTGGCGCGGGTCGCCACCTGCTCGGTTTGATCAATGACATCCTCGACCTGTCGAAGATCGAGGCGGGGCGGATGGAGCTTCATCTCGAAACGTTCCCGCTGGTTCCTGTGATCAAGGACGTGGCCAAGACCATCGAGCCCCTGACAACCAAGAATGGCAACCGCCTGGTCATCGATTGCACAGCGGACCTCGGCACGATCCATGCCGACCAGACCCGCTTCCGGCAATCCCTGCTCAACCTGGCTAGTAACGCCAACAAGTTTACAGAGAATGGTACTATCACCATCACTGCTCACCAAGGACAGGAGAATGGCCGCGACTGGATTACGCTCGCGGTGACCGACACCGGCATCGGCATGACGCAGGAGCAGATGGGCAAGCTTTTTCAAGAATTTTCCCAAGCGTCATCCACCACGGCGAGCAAATACGGCGGCACGGGGCTTGGCCTCGCGATCAGCCGTCGCTTCTGTCAGATGATGGGTGGGGACATCACGGTCGAGAGTCAGCCCGGCCACGGATCAACCTTCACGATCCGGCTGCCGAGGATTGTGGAAGCCCCCACGGAAGCGACCTAGGGCCCGATAAAGTAATCGCATAGAGCTGCCGTTTGCGGCAGTGCATGGGTCCGCTTATGTGCAGGTTTTCGGACGCCGGCAACGATGATCTCACCACGCGCACCGGCGGCCGGCGGCCGAAAAGCGCCAAGGCACGAAATCCGGCGTTGACTGCCGATCTGGTTCGCAATCAGGTGGCCGTGATCGTCACAGGTGGCGGCGTGCCCGCGGCACTCGCGGCAAAGGCGGCAACGGCAACAATCCCCATTGTTTTCACGACCGGCCTTGACCCGGTTCAGCTTGGCCTTGTTGGGAGCCTCAACAGGCCGGGGGGCAACGCCACGGGCGTGAGCTTCTTAGGTGTCGAGCTTGCAGCAAAGCGACTAGAGCTGCTGCGGGAGCTGGCTCCCAAGGCCACGATCATCGCTATGCTTGTCAACCCAAACAATCCGAATGCAACGATCAATACGAGAGAGGGTCGGACGGCGGCCGATGCAGTCTCGCAACAACTTGTCGTACTGAATGCCAGCACCGAGCGCGAAATCGAGACGACTTTCGCAACCGTTGTCCAACAGCAGATTGGTGCACTCCTTGTCGGCTCCGATCCGTTTTTCGTCAGCCGACGTAACCAGCTGGCCGCGCTGGCTGTGCGCCACGCAGTCCCCACGATCTACGAATTGCGCGACTTCGTTGAAGCTGGCGGCCTTATCAGCTACGGAACCGACCTTGCGGATGTATATCGTCAAGCCGGCCTATACGCAGGCAAAATCCTAAAGGGGGCCAAGCCGGCTGACCTGCCAGTCGTGCAGCCAACGAAATTTGAGTTGACCATCAATCTCAAGACCGCCAAGGCGCTCGGCCTCACGGTGCCACTCATCATACAAATGACCGCCAATGAGGTTATCGAATAGCGTGCTGTTTGCTGCGGTGCACGAGCTCGCGAAGCGGCACCAAGTGTGGGTGCCACCATGTCTGCTGTAGCGCCGCTTTCAGCGGCGGAAGCTGACGCCGACGTGACGCGCCGTTTCTCCCTGCACTATGATTGCGGCTCTGGGCGCTAAACGAGTACGAGGATTTCATGTTGTTCAAATCCCTGGTGCCGATGCTTCAATGCTACGACATTAAGGCGACAAAGGACTGGTACGGTTCAGTCCTGGATTTCGCTGTGTGGGCGAAATGGAGCACGGGTGGTGTAGGCTTGAGCGTGACGGTGTCGCGATAATGTTCATGCGAAATCACCACGTGGGAGCGCCGCAAGCGACCGCCACCCAATACATCTATGTAGATGATGTCATCGGATTGTGGAACTCGATTAAGGATAATGCTGCGCCGAATGGGGTCCCGAAGAGATGCCGTATGGAATGCTTGAGTTCGCAATCAAGGACCTCAACGGGTATCTCCTGAGCTTTGGACAGGTGAAGGGCTGAGTGCTGTGTCGTCCCAAGGTGCAAGACTTCCGGTCCCGGCACTTGAGAATAGGGCGCGGGCGGCGGTTTGTCCGTTGCTGGTGAAAGCTGACGCCGCATCCCCGACGCATCCGTTGGCCAATCGACAAAACCCTGCTTAGCATCATGGAGCCAATGCTCGGAGCCTGGGCGCCTTGGGCGACGAGCAGCCGCTGCCGAAAGCGACGAATTGCTGGAAGCACCAGCCGCGGGCCGGGCGAGCCTTGGCATCCTTTCCCGGCATGCCTGTCTTGGCATGCCTGTCTTGGACATGCCTGTCTTGGCATGCCTGCTTCGACGTCACATAGTGCTCCAAGCTGCGAGCAGGAGAGAACCCAATGGCTCACCCGCATGTTCATGGACGGCTTTCCGTCATTGCTGGAGCGTTCAGCGCGTGCCTTGCGGCGTCGAACCTGCATGCACAGCAGCTCTACTTCCCAGTTGTCGTGCCGATAACCGGCATTCTCGCGGTTGAAGGCGCGAACCAGCGAAATGCGTCTCTGCTCGCGCTCAAGCAGCCGCCCGCCGGCGTCACGATCCGCAGCGATGTCGTTGATACCGGTTCCTCGGCAGCGAGCGCAGTGACCGCGCTTGAGCGCGCCGTCGCTGCCGGTCAGCCGATCGCTGCGGTCGCGTCGGTGTTTGGCACCGAGATGCTCTCGATGGCACCGATTGCTCAGGAGCGAAAGCTGCCGCTGATCACGATCTCAGGCACGGCGCGCATTACCGAGATGGGCAATCCGTATATCTTCCGCTTCTTCCTGTCCGATGTGGTCGTCAAGAAGACTCAGGCGCGCTACGTCGTCGAGGATCTCGGGAAGAAACGCCCTGCGGTATTGTTCGAGAATACCGCCTACGGCCAGAGCGGGCGTGGCTTTCTGATCGAATATTTCAAGCAAATGAATGCTACCGTCGTGCTGGACGAGGGGGTCGGTTACGAGGTCAAGGATATGTCGCCGGTGCTCGCGCGCATCAAGGCGTCCAATCCCGACGTCGTCGTGCTGCATATGAATGCCGGCCTGCTTTCGCTTGTCGTCAAGCAGGCGCGCGCCGGCGGCTTCGATATCCCGATCGTCGCAAGCTCGTCGATGGCGCAGCCTCACACCGCCAGGCTGTTCGAGCCCAAGGAGCTGGCCGGCATCTGCGCCGAGACCGGATCCGCACCTGTCGCTGCGAGCACTCCGGAGATGAAAGCATTCCTCGAGGCTTACCGCGCCGCTTATGGCAGCGATCCTGACGGATTGACCGTGGCGCAATACGACGGCGTGATGATGGTCCTTGAAGCGGTAAGATCGGGTGCGCGCGATTCCGAGCAGGTGCGCTCCTGGCTTGCCTCGAATGGATACAAGGGCGCCGCCACCACCTACAAGACGGACGGCAAGGGCAATATGAACCGGGCTTCCGTCATTGTCTGTTACGATGGCAGCGGTCACGTGCCGAAGATCGTCAAGAGCTACACGGCAGATTGAATTCAACCGATGAGAACCGCGTCGTGCCCGAGTTTTTGCAGCTCTTGGTCAACGGCGCCGCGCTCGGGTCCGCTTACGCGCTGGTCGCGCTCGGCTTTGTGCTGGTGCTGAACGCGACCGGTGCAGTCAATTTCGCGCATGGCGATCTTGTCATGGCCGGCGGAATTGCGACGGTCCTGCTGGCCGGAATGCTTGATTGGCCGGCGATACTGTTGCTTCCCTCGGTCATGATTGTGATGGGTGGGACCGGCTTTCTGGTCGCCGGCCTGATTTATCAGCCGCTGCGGTCACAGCCCACCATCTCGGTGTTGATCGCGACGATCGCGCTCGGCACCATGCTGCAGAATGGCGCTACGGCCCTGTTCGGGCCGGAGGAAAGAGTGGGGCCGCCGCTGTTTGGGGCAGGAATGATCGAGGTCGGCGGCTTGATGCTCAGCCGGCAGGCTGTGGCCACCATCGCAGTAGCCGCACTGCTGATCTTTGCACAACATGCACTGCTTCGCTACACGCAGTTCGGCAGACGGCTGCGTGCAACGGCGCAGGATCGTCAGATGGCGCGCGCCATCGGTGTTCCCGTCAACCGCATGATATTTGCCACCTTCGCGCTTTCTGCGGCATCAGCAGGCGCGGCCGGACTTCTCTTGTCAAACCAGTTTTTTGTCAGTCCGCGCGACGGCGCCAATCTGATGATCGCTGCTTACATCGCCGCCGTGCTCGGCGGCTGGGGTAGCCTCGGCGGCGCAGTTGTTGGCGCATTGTTCATCGCACTGTTTCAGGTTGTTGTTGCTGCCTACTCTTCCTATCTGATCGCCACCACCCTCCTGTATGTCTGCGTGCTGGCCGTGCTGGTATTCCGCCCAAGCGGATTGTTCGGCGAGACGGTCCGCAAGCGCGTGTAAGCAAGCATGAGCTGGACACTGCCTTCGGCTCCAGCGACCATCACAAGCGCAGGACTCGCTCTCCTGGTCGTGGCATTGCTCAGTGTACAGGACTCCTACGCCATCCGCCTGCTCACGGTCGCAGGCGCGTATGCCTTGTCAGCAATCGGCTTTCAATTCGTGTTTGGCCATGTCGGTGCGCTCTCTCTCGCGCAAGCCACTTTTCTTGGGGTCGGCGCTTATGCGACCGGACTGTTGTCGATCGAGCTCGGATGGCCTGCGGAGTTGACCTTGCCGGCCTCGGTTCTGGTGCCGGTGGCATTGGCGGCGCTGATCGCGGTTCCGGTGTTGCGCCTTGAGGGCGAATATTTCGCACTCGCTACCCTTGGCATTGGTCAGGTGATGATCCTGTGGGCCGTGTCCTGGGAGTCGTTGACGGGCGGAGCAAACGGCCTGCCGGGTGTGCCCACCGTGGTGCTGCTCGGTTGGCAGGTTGCTCGTGGGAAATCCCTGCTGCTGTTCGTATGGAGCTTCGTCGGCATCACTGCCCTCGCAGCCTGGTTCGTTCAGCGCGGATTGTATGGCCGCGCCATGCGTGCCGTGCGCGATTGCACGCCGGCCGCCCAGTCCGTCGGGATTGATCCAGCGCGGCTGCGCTTCGCCGCATTTCTGATCTCGGCCGGCACGGCAGGGCTGGCAGGTGCTTTCCTGGCGCACGCAACCCGGGTCGTCTCGCCTGAGTATCTCGGCTTCGCCGTGATGGTAGCGATGGTCACGATCGTTGTCGTCGGTGGACGCACCCGGATCGCCGGCGCCATTCTCGGCGCTCTGTTGATCGTGCATCTGCCGGAGTGGTTCCGCTTTCTCGACCAGTACTATCTGATCGCCTTCGGTGCCGCCACGATCCTGGCCCTGGTGCTCGCGCCTGAAGGCGTCGCGGGCTCGATCGAAGCGTGGTTGCGCAGGCTGCATCCGCCGCCGAGTCCGTCGACCGCAGCTGTCTTTCATGCGATTGCGGCGCACCCCACGCACCAAGACGGCCCGCTGCTCGAGGCGCACGGCATCAGCAAGAGCTTTGGCGGCGTTCGCGCACTTGATGAAGTCGAGTTTGACGGTCGCATCCGGCGAGATTCTCGGTGTCATCGGCCCCAACGGCTCGGGGAAGACCACGCTCATCAATGTGATCACGGGCTTCTATGCGGCCGATGCCGGCTCGGTGCGCCTTGATGGCACCGACGTGACTTCGCTGCGGGCACAGCAGCGCGCGCAACGGGGGATCGCTCGCACCTTTCAGACGGCAGAGCTGGTTTCCGAGCTCCCGGCCATCGACAACGTTGCTATCGCTTGCGGCTGGAGGCATGGCTTCGGACTCCTGCAGGCGCTGGCGACAGGCCCTGCGAACAAGCCATTGCACACGGCGCGGGCACAGGCTCGCTCGCTGCTTGAGCAACTCGGCGCCACCGAGGTCGCATGGCGACCCGCCGGCGATCTTCCTTACGGGCTCAAGCGCCGCGTTGAGATTGCACGTGCGCTCGGCATTGCCCCGAGGCTGCTGGTGCTCGACGAGCCTGCCGCGGGGCTCACGACCACCGAGCAAGTAGATTTGCGCGAGCGCCTGCGCGGCTTTGCTCAGCGCGGCCTCACGATCATCGTGATTGAGCACAACATGGCGTTCTTGATGCCACTTGCTGGCCGCATCATGTGTCTGGAGAACGGCAGGCTCCTGGCGCAGGGAACGCCCGCCGAAATCCGCGTGGATCGTCGCGTGGTCGAGGCCTATCTCGGAACATCGATGCTGTCGGAGGTCGCGCAATGACCGCCCGGTTGGCCGTGGACCGAATTGCGGCCGGCTATGGCGGCATCGAGACCATCAGCGATGTCTCGATCGAGATTGGCGCGGGTGAAGCCGTCGCGCTGATCGGAGCCAATGGCGCGGGCAAGACCACTACGATGCGCAGCATCGTCGGCCTGCTCGTATTGCGCGCTGGCCGGATAGACTTGGATGGCACTCCGATCGAGCGGATGCCGCCTGAGCGACGCGTACGTGCGGGGCTGGGTTACGCACCGGAAGGAAGGCGCGTGTTTCCCGGGCTGACCGTGCATGAGAACCTCGTTATCGCGTGCTGGGATGGTGCGGCGATGCTCCGCCAGCGTCTCGCCTTCGTCTACCGGCTGTTTCCCCAACTCGTCGCCAAGGAGCGCGCCCTCGGTTGGCAGCTCTCCGGCGGACAACAGACAATGCTTTCCGTCGGACGCGCCCTGATGGGCGGACCTCGCATGTTGCTGCTCGATGAGCCCTCGCTGGGCTTATCGCCAAAACTGGCCGCCGAGGTGACGCTCTGCCTTCGCAGCATCACTGCGACAGGATGCTCGGTGCTGCTCGCCGAGCAGAACGTCTCTACCGCGCTGGCGCTGTGCGAGCGCGCATACGTCATGGAAACAGGTCGCGTGGTACGAGCGGAACGGTCCTCCGCATTGCTCGCCAGTGACGCCATTCGTCAAGCCTATCTCGGCGGATTGGCGGGCGCACCGTGAAGGCGCGCGACGCGCTCGGCGCAAGCGAGACCAATTTCAGACCGCTTTGGGTCCTCTTGGGCGGATTGGGTTGATAATGAAACCGGTTTCGTGCCATTGCTTTTGGCGATTTTTGGCTTTTGGCGATTTTGAGCGGCCGATCGCTGCGGGCGGCGATTGCGTCGGACATTCTGGCCACAAGGATGACCAACAATGACCGTTCCGCCGCACGTGAAGTACCTGGTCCTGGGCGCCGGCGTGCACGGTCTCTCCACCGCCTATCACCTGGCGCTCGAGCTGCAGGCGCGCGGCAGGGGCAGCGGCGCCGACGTCCTCGTCCTCGACAAGACTGCTGTTGCCGCCGGCGCTTCCGGGATCGCCTGCGGGGTCATTCGCAACAACTACTTCCAGCCGGCGATGCGCGAGCTGATGGCCGAGTGCGTCGCGGTCTGGGAGAGCGATGCGGAGGCCTTCAGCTATCATCCGGTCGGCTACATGCAGATCAGCCCCGAATGCATGCACGCCGACGTCGCCCACATCGCCAGGCAGCAGAAGGAAATCGGCTACAAGTCCGAGTTCATCGAGGGCGAGGCCGACTGCATGAGATACATGCGGGGCATCTTCGACGACTGGCAGGCGAAGGGCATCACCTCCGTCCTGCACGAGAAGAAGGGCGGCTACGCCAACAACACCGCCTCCATGCACGGCCTCGCCAACAAGGCGCAAGCCCAGGGCGTGCAGATCCTAACCGGAGTCAAGGTGACCGGCTTCCAGACCGGCTCGAACTCGGCGCCATCACGGCGGTCGAGACCGACGCGGGGCATCGAGTGCGATGTCGTCGTGATCGGCGCCGGCCCGTGGATCAAGCAGATCTGGGACAATGCTGGAGTTGCCGACAAAGATCGAGGTCAAGGGCCGCGACGGCAAGATCCACAGCGACGTTCCGATGTGGACGTATTGGTGCCTGCAGGAAGGCACGCTCGGCGTCGATCCCAAGCTCGGCCTCACCAACAACGGCAAGATGGGGCCGGTCATGCATGTCGACACCGACGCGCCGCTTTATTCCGACGTCGACGGCTCACTGATCACCGACAAGATGTGGGGCATCTATTACAAGCCGGACTTCAATTTCAACGGCATCCAGGGCGGCGCCATGCCCTACGGATCGAGCGCGAGCCCGAGCAGGTGGCGGTCGACCCCTACGGGCCGAGCTCACCGGAGTTCATCGTCGACGACAATTTCGCGCACATGTGGTGCTCGGCGCTCGCCTTCTGCCAGAAGCGCTACACGACAGGTCAAGCATTGGAGCAACGAGCCGTCGGGCGGCATCGGCTGCTTCACGCCCGACAGCTTCCCGGTCATCGACGTGTTCCGGCAGAACTGCCACGTCATCGCCGACTCCAATCACGGCTATAAGATGATCGGCGTCGGCAAGCTGGTCGCCGACGAGATCCTGGGCGGCAAGAGCCGCCTGCTGGAGCCGTTCCGGTTCTCGCGTTTCGCCGAAGGCAAGCTGCATCCGGTCTCGAACAGCCCGTTCCCCTGGAGCTGACGGAAGACTATTTGGCGAGTCACGCCGACCGTATCGACGAATGAAGCGACGGGCGCGCGAAACAGCGGGAAGGGTCAATGACCGACCTAGAAAGCTACGTCGAACAGCCGGGGCGCGCCGACCTGGTCAAGCAGGTGCGCGCCAAGATCAAGGAACTCGGCATCACCTACATCTATTACCAGTTCGTCTCGGTGACCGGTCGCATCGTCGGCAAGGGCGTGCCGGCCGACCATTGGGAAGCGATGGCCGAGACGCGGGTTCCAGCTGGTCTACGGCGCGACCGCCAATCTGTTCCTCGACCGCCACGACCAGTACATCGGCTACGGCCCGGAGGCCATCGGAGCTCGTCGGCATCCCGGACCCCGAGACCTTCGTGCCAGCTGCCGTGGGACAAGCGGGTGGCGCGCGTCTTCTGCACCCTGTTCCGCAATCGCGAGGAAAAGGAGGATCCAGGCGCGTTCCTGACCTCCGACTGCCGCGGCAATTTGCGGCGCAGCGCACGCGAGTTCCAGAAGGACCACGAGGGCCTGCATCTGCGCCACGGCTGCGAGCCGGAGATGATGTGGCTGAAGAAGAGCGCCGACGGCAGCCGTCGCCGGCGGCTACACCAAGCCCTATTGCTACCACATCGACCAGTTCGAAGCGCTGCGGCCCGTGCTGCTCAAGGTGATCGACTATGCGCGCGCGATGGGGCTCGACATGATCCAGGGCGATCACGAGGACTCGCCGGGCCAGATCGAGCTCAACTTCACCTTCGATGACGCGCTGCGCACCTGCGACCGGCTCACCACCTATCGACAGATCTGCGCGCAGGTGGCGCGCGAGAACGATCTCGATGGCCTGCTTCATGACCAAGCCGTTCATGGGCGTCTCGGCCTCCGGCTGCCACCACAACATCTCGCTCTGGCGCGGCGGCAAGGACGCGGTCAAGCCGCTCGGCCTCAAGACGCTGCCGGGCATGGAGGGCGTGTTCACCTACCGCGAGGGCGGCGAGAACATGTTCATGCCGGACAACCCGGACGAGCCGCAAGGCCCGGCCCGATCGGGCTGCATTGCATCGGCGGGGTGATGGAGCACCTGCGACGCGCTGACCGCGATCGGCTGCTCGACCGTCAACTCCTACCGGCGGCTGTGGGATACCGGCTTCTGGGCGCCGGTCTATGCCGACTGGGGCTATCAGAACCGCACCTGCGGGCTGCGCATCTCGGCGCCCGGGCGGTTCGAATATCGCGCCGTCGACTCGATGGTGAATCCTTACCTGATGGCGGCCGCGCTGCTGAAGGCGTTCGACGATGGCATCCGCCGCAAGCTCGATCCGGGCGAGCCGGAGCAGCGCAACATCTACAAGGCGATCGATGTCGGCAAGAAGGTGACAAAGCTGCCCATGTAGCTTGGGCGAGGCGCTCGACGCCTTGAGCAAGGACGAGGTGATCAAGGCGGCGCTGCCGGGCGAGATGATGCGGGTCTTCAATGCACTACAAGCATGACGAATGGGAGCGGTTTCTCGCCACCGTCACCGAGTGGGACAAGCAGATGTACCTCGATTACTTGCCTGATGGACGCAGGGAGTGACGACGCAGATGTGTGGAATTGCTGGGCTCATCCACCGCGGAAGCAGCGGCAATCTCGGCGCAGGAGATGACCGCGATGCTGCAGTCGCTTGAAGCATCGCGGCCCGGATTCGACCGGCTTTGCGCTCTACGGCAGGCCGACGGCCGATCGGCTGGTGATGCGGTTCAAGGTCGCGGAACAGGAAGACCTCAGACCGGGCTTCAACATCCACGGAAGCATCAAGGAGCGCCGAGCCGAGGTGGACCGGCGCCTCAAGGAGCTTGGCGCTGAGATCGTCGCCGGCTGAGCAGGCTACCGAGTACGCCTTCCGCTACAGCATCGAGTTCGGCGGCGACCTGCGCCGGCTCGCCGACTATGTCGAGGACGTGGAAGGCGCCGAGATCCTGTCCTCGGGCCGCGCGCTCGAGCTGATCAAGGATTTGGGCGATGCCGACCACGGTCGCCCGGCAGTACGGCCTGGCGGGCTTCATCGGCACTCACGCCATCGGGCACACGCGCATGGCGACCGAATCGGACGTCGACATCCGCTCGGCGCATCCGTACTGGGCCTATCCGTTCAACGACGTCTCTGTCGTCCACAACGGCCAGCTGACCAACTACTGGACAATCGCCGCGACGCTGGAGCGACGCGGGCATCGCTTCGTCTCCAACTGCGATTCCGAGCTGATCGCGGTCTACATCGCCGACAAGCTGCAGCAGGGGGCGCAGCCTCGAGGACGCCATGCGCGACTCGGTGAGCGAGCTCGACGGCGTGTTCACCTATCTGGTGACCACCGCCGACAAGCTCGGCATGGCCAAGGACACGATGGCGGCGAAGCCGATGGTGCTTTACGAGAGCGACGATTTCATAGCGCTGGCATCCGAGGAGATCGCCATCCGCAGCATTTTCCCGCTCGAGATCGAAACCTCCGATCCATACGAAGGGGAGGTCCGCGTATGGCAGAACTGAAGACGACCGCGACCAGCATCGCACCTGTCGGGCTGCACAGCGAGCCGCTGTCCGGCCGCACGATGCAGAGCTTCTTCTCGGCCGGCGAGGAGGAGAACTACGTCTATCCGTTTCGCTACGACGTCGACTTCAACAAGCGCGCCGAGTTCGATGCCGCCAAGCTGAGCTCGACGCAGATCAATCTGGAGATCCGCGAGCTGATGCAGCGGGTCACGGTACGATCGTGGTCCGGAATCCGCTGGCCAAACATTCGCTCGGCGTCGGCATCCTCAACCGGCTTCGCCTGACATTTCGAAGGCGGCCTCGGCTATTTCGGCTGCGGCCTGATCGACGGCCCCAACGTGCACATCAAGGGTCGAGTGGGCTGGAGTGCGCCGAGAACATGCTCGCCGGCACGGTCGTCGTCGATAAGAATGGCAGGCTCCTGCTTCGCTGCGGCGCTGCGCGGCGGCGATGTGGTCTGCATGGGCGACGTCGGCGGCCGCACCGGCATCGACCAGAAGGGTGGCACCATCATCGTTGGCGGGCGCACCGGTGCCTTTTCCGGCTTCATGATGCAGCGCGGGCGCATGATCGTCCTCGGCGATGCCGGCAAGAATCTCGGCGATTCGATGTACGACGGCATCATTTATGTCGGCGGCAAGGTGGAGTCGCTCGGCATCGACGCGATCGACGCCGAGATGACGGAGCTCGACGTTGCGTGGCTTTCGCGCAAGCTCGAAGATGTACGGACTCGAGGCTCCGCGCGGCGTGCAGAACATGCGAAAGATCGTTGCCGGAAAGCAGCTCTGGAACTACGACAATCTCGAGCCGGCTGAGAAAAAGATCGTGCTTTGAATTGGCAGGGAAATCGGTGCTCATGTCACAGTACAAATCAGCTCCCGGTTCACGCTCGCGCGAGGCGCCGTCGCGGACCGAGCCGAGGCGCAACCGGCACGTCCTCGGTCAGAATTTCCTGTTCACGCCGGAGGTGATCGACGACATCCATATCAAGGCGGAGCTTGGCCGCTACCGCATGCGCGGGATGGCGATATTCAAGAAGATTCCGAGCTGGGACGATCTCACCTTCCTGCCGGGCACGCTGACGCGCTTCGTCATCGAGGGCTACCGTGAGAAGTGCGAGACCAGGACCATAATCGGTCCTCGCGCCAAGCGCCCGATCGTGCTCGACATCCCGATCTACATCACCGGCATGAGCTTCGGCGCGCTCTCCTACGAGGCCAAGATTGCGCTCGCGCGCGGCGCAACCATGGCCGGTACCGCGACCTGCTCCGGCGAAGGCGGCATGATTCCCGACGAACGCCGCTACTCGACGAAGTGGCTCTACCAGTGCATCCAGTCACGCTACGGCTTTAATCCACATCATTTGCAGATTGCCGACGCCTGCGAGATTTTCATCGGTCAAGGCTGCAAGGTTGGCTTGGGCGGCCATTTGATGGGCCAGAAGGTGACCGATCAGGTGGCCGAGATGCGTTCGCTGCCCGCCGGCATTGACCAGCGCTCGCCGGCCCGCCACCCGGACTGGCTCGGTCCCGACGATCTCGCACTCAAGATCAACGAGCTGCGCGAGGCCACCGACGGGGAGATTCCGATCCAGCTCAAGCTGGGGGCGGCGCGTGTCTACGACGACGTCCGCATGGCGGCGAAGTGCGGCCCGGATTCCATCTACATCGACGGCATGGAAGGCTCGACCGGCGCTGGTCCCCATGTTGCCACCGAAGAGACAGGCATTCCCGGTATTGCTGCCATCCGCCAGGCGAGGAAGGCGTTGGACGACGTCGACAAATCGGGCGAAATCTCCCTCGTCTACGCCGGCGGCATCCGCAACGGCGGCGATGTCGCCAAGGCGCTGGCGCTCGGGGCGGATGCCGTTGCAATCGGGACCGCCGCGTTGATTGCACTCAACTGCAACAAGGACATACCCGAGGCCGATTTCGAAAGCGAAGTCGGGGTGCCGGCCGGCTATTGCTACCATTGTCATACCGGACGCTGTCCGGTTGGCGTCGCAACCCAGGATCCGGAGTTGCGCAAGCGCCTCAATCCGGACGAAGCCGCCGAGCGCGTCTACAATTTCCTGCACACGCTCACGATGGAAGCTCAGATGATGGCGCGCGCGTGCGGAAAGACCAACATTCACAGCCTGGAGCCGGAGGACCTGGCGGCGCTGACCGTGGAGGCGTCCGCGCTGGCGATGGTGCCGCTCGCCGGCTCTCAGCACACCGTGGGGCGGGCGGACATGTCCCGCTATTAGAGGAGCCCGGCGATGAGCGACGACAAGAGCGAGGAGTTCGGCGGGCACCTTGGTGACGATGGCCTCGACCGCCAGCGCGAGAAGGAGATAGGGCAGCACATTGGCTACCGCTACGATGTGAACCTATTGCCTGACTATACGCGGCTCACGCCCTTCTTGAAGACGTACCTTGAGATCATGGGTTGGGACGACCTCAACTGGCTCGAGGACGTGCATATGGGCTACGAGGAGGGTCAACCCGCGGTGTTCGACCGAAACATCAACGGTTGGGTCACAGTGCCGACGCACGTCAACTTGCCGGATAACCAGCAGGATTGCGACATGCTGGCGCGAGAGCTCCTGGTCAAATTCCAGATGTCGAAATATCATCCGCTGGTTTCGCTGCGCGATTGCCACGCGAAATGCTGATCGCTCCTTGCGGCTCGACGAAGCCGCGCTCGTGCGGAGCTTCTGCAGCCCAACGTGCAGAATCGTTTGCGCGAAATGCATGGAGCTGCGCATCGTGGTGATCAGTCCCCTGCGACCTCAACAATCGAGGGTCGTGTGACGCTCCCACTCGGTGAGAGCGCGGGAATAGCCGTTCCAGTCGTCATGCTTCAGCTTTAGATACGATGCCAGGAACTGCTTGCCGAGCCCGGCTTCGAGCACCGACGATTTCTCCAGCATGCGCAGCGCATCGAGCAGGTTCAACGGCAGGCGCTTGGCGTCTCGCGCCTTGTGGCCTTCGGTGTACATGTTGATGTCGGAGCGTTTGCCCGGGTCGCGCTTGTTCTTGATGCCGTCAAGACCGGCGACCAACAGGGCGGCCGGCAGGAGATATGGATTTGCCGCGCCGTCGGCAAGGCGCAGCTCGAAGCGGCCGGCCTCCGGGATGCGGATCATGTGAGTCCGGTTGTTGCCGGAATAAGTGGCCATGTTCGGCGCCCAGGTCGCTCCGGACAAGGTGACTGGCGCGTTGATGCGCTTGTAGGAGTTCACTGTCGGATTTGTGATCGCGCACAAAGCTTCGGCCGAGTGCATGACACCCCCAACGAAATGATAGGCGGTCTGCGAGAGACCGAGCTCACCCTTCGGATCATCGAAGACGTTCTTGTTGGTCCTGGTCGACCATAGCGAAGCGTGCACGTGGCAACCGCTCCCGGTGAGATTGATGAAAGGCTTTGGCATGAAGGTCGCGCGCAGTCCGTGCTTCTCCGTGATCGGCTTCACCATGAATTTGAAGAAGGCGTGCCGGTCGGCCGTGCGCAGCGCGGTATCGTACTCCCAGTTCATCTCGAATTGGCCGTTCGCATCCTCGTGGTCGTTTTGATACGGCTTCCACCCGATCGCGATCATGGCATCGCAGATTTCCGCAACCACTTCATAGCGACGCATCAA
>CAWFZR010000007.1:0-167309 GCA_963820365.1 uncultured Alphaproteobacteria bacterium
GTTCTGCCCGCAATGCGGCGTGGGGGCATTCTCGCGCGGCAACGCACCGCAGGGCGGAGAAATGGTCGCGATCAATGTGCGCTGTCTGGACGACGTCGATCTGGCGGCCCTCACGCGCGTGCCTTTCGACGGCCGCAGCCTGTAGACTCCTCTCGATCGCCCCCGCTCACAGCGGGGCGCTTTCGATGCCGTTGGTGAATTCGTCGCTGCAAAAAGACCCGCCCTGATACCACTCGCCGATGGCGTCGCCCGGCAGCTTCGCTTCCGCGCCGAGCGCGGCGTCATGGTAGTCCTCGGCGCGGCCCCGCGGCCGATAGCCGAAGCGGAAGGCGGCACTGTTGTCCCACCAGCCGCGCGCATTGTCCGAGAGACCGTAGAAGATTTCATAACGTATATCCGCGTGCTCGAGGCCGATGCGGATCAACTGCACAAGATCCTCGGGCGCGAGCCAGATCGACAGCCGCCGCCGGTCGGCCGGCGCATCGGTGACATTTCCGATACGAATGCAGGTCACCCGCAGCCCATGCTTGAACGCGTAGAGCGCGCCGAGCGCCTCGCCGAACGCCTTGCTGACGCCGTATCGGGAATCCGGCCGCACCGGAGCGGCGGCGCCGATGCGGCGGCGACGCGGATAGAATCCGACCACGTGGTTCGACGAGGCAAACACGATGCGCTCGACGCCGCGACGACGCGCGGCCTCGAACAGATTGTAGCAGCCGATGATGTTGGCCTGGAGGATCGTGTCCCAGGGTGCTTCGACCGAGAAGCCGCCAAGATGGATGATGCCGTCGACGCCGGCGACCGCCCGCTCGACGGCTGCCATGTCGGCGAGATCGGCCGGAACAAAGTGCTCCTGCGATGCGAGATCGGCGGGCGGCGCGAGATCGCTGAGCCGGAGGTTGGGATAAATGCCGGTGAGCAATCGGCGAAGCCGCGTGCCGATCCCGCCCGTTGCGCCAGTGATCAGAACGGTTTGCATGACGTGCTCGCTCCCCTGATCTATGGTGAATCACCGAGCCTCGCCGCCAGCTTCTGATAACGCTTGCGGCTATTGTGCAGGTGCCGGCGCATGGCAGAGCGCGCGTGCGCAACGGCTCCGGCGCGGATGGCGTGCACGATGTCGCGATGCTCCTGTTGGAAGGTCTCGCTGTAGGCGCGCCTGGGGATGCCGGGTCCGCCGCGGATCGTCTGCCGCGGGATGATGAAGCGGCCGAGGTGCTCCAAGAACCGTCTGAATTGCGGATTTCCGGTGGCATCGGCAATGCTGCAATGGAGGGCGAAGTCCTCGCTGATGGCATCGTCACCGCGCCTGATGGCAAGATTGACGGCGTCGAGGCAGCGCACGATCCGGCGGATCTGGGAGCGCAAGGCACGATCGGCGGCCAGCCCCGCGGCTTCGATCTCGATGCCGGTGCGCTATGATAAGTGCTACCATGGATCGGGCCACTCGATCAACGCTCCGCGCATTCCGCCACCGGCAGGGCCGCAAACGACAACCAACCTTGGAGGGTGATCCCATGAACCGCCGCATCGTGCTCCAACTCGGCGCCCTCTTGTCGCTCGGCGCACTCGCAACACACCTTCAGGCCCCCGCCTTCGCGCAATCCAAGCTCGTGCTCAAGGCCACGGATGTGCATCCGCTCGGCTACCCACGGTCGAGGCGGTGAGGCGATGGGCAAGAAGCTGGAGGCGGCGACCGCCGGCCGGCTCAGCATCCAGATGTATCCGTCCATGCAGCTCGGCGGCGAGAAGGAGATGATCGAGCAGGCCCAGGTCGGAGCGCTTGCCATGGCGCGCATCAGCGTCGGCCCGATGGGCACGCTGGTTCCCGAGCTCAACGTCTTCAATCTCCCGTTCATGTTCCGCGACGACGCACATATGGAGAAGGTGATCGATGGTCCGATTGGCGACGAGCTGCTCAAGAAACTCTCCGACCATCCGACAGCGGGGTTGATCGGTCTTTGCTGGATGAATGCGGGCACCCGCAGCGTCTACAACAGCAAGAAACCGATACGATCGATCGATGACCTCAAGGGCCTCAAGATCCGGATGATGGGCAATCCGGTGTTCGTCGATACCATGAATGCGCTCGGCGGCAACGGCGTCGCCATGGGCTTCGACCAACTGGTCAATGCGTTGCAGACCGGCGTGGTCGACGGCGCCGAGAACAATGCCCCGACCTACGAACCGGGCAGCATTATCGCTACGCCAAGTACTATTCGCTCACCGGGCACTGATGATCCCGGAAATCCTCGTGTTCTCGAAGAAGACCTGGGACACGCTTGCGAAGGAGGACCAGGCGATGATCACGAAATTCGCCAAGGAAGCCCAGCAGGAGCAGCGCAAGCTCTGGCACGAGATGGAAGAGAAGTCGGTCAAGCAGATCGAGGCCGTAGGGGTCGAGATCGTCCCGATCGATGACAAGGAACCGTTCGTGAGGCGGTGAAGCCGGTGTGGGAGAAATACGGCAAGCAGCATGCCGAGCTGATCAAGCGCATCGAGGCGGTGAAATGATCGCGTGATCGCACGCGCGAGCCGGCCCATCGATCGCCCCGGCTCTCTCGTCCTGCAGCGGAGGCGCGAGAATGCAGCGATACTATTGCCGGCATGGACCCATTCACGCGCGTGCCTGTTCGTTGCCGGTGCATGCCTCGTCGTCATCACCCTCATCGTTCCCTACGGGGTATTCACCCGCTACGTCCTCAACAGTGCGGCGTCATGGCCTGAGCCGATCGCCGTCCTGCTGATGATCGTGCTGTCGTTTCTTTCCGCCGTCGTGTGCTATCGCGAGCATCTGCATATCGGCGTCGGTGTCCTGCCGGCTGTTCTCGACCCACCTGCTAAGCCGGTGCTGGGCTGGTTCATCGAGGTCTGCATGCTCGCAACCAATCTCTTCATGCTGGTTTGGGGCCTCAAGCTGGTGCAGGCGACCTGGTACCAAAGCATTGCGGAGCTCCCGATCGTCACCGCCGGCATGGCCTATCTGCCGATACCGATCGGCGGCGCGCTGACCGCCCTGTTCGTGATCGAACGATTCCTGACGCAGGATTTCTTCCTCCAGCCCAATCCCGAATCCGTCAGCCAGCTGTCGACCGAGTAGGCAGCGAAACCGGATTGTCGCATGGACATCCTGATCCTCATCGGCAGCTTCATGATCGTCTGCCTGATGGGCATGCCGGTTGCCTATGCGCTGGGGCTGGCTGCCATTCTCGCCGCCTTGTGGATCGGCGTACCGCTCGAAGCCGTGATGCTCAAAGTCTCCGGCGGCATGAGCGGGTTCTCGCTGCTCGCCATCCCATTCTTCATTCTCGCCGGCGCGATCATGGCGGTGGGGGGATGGCCGAGCGGCTGGTCAACCTCGCCAAGGTCTTCGTCGGCTTCATCCGCGGCGGAATGGCGCTCGTCAACATCGTCGCGTCGACGATGTTCGGTTGCATCTCGGGCTCTTCCGTTGCCGATACCGCCGCGGTCGGCTCGGTCATGATCCCGCAGATGATCAAGAACGGATATCCACGGCTGTTCGCGGTCAACGTCACCATCTCGGGCTCATTGCAGCCGCTGCTGGTGCCGCCCTCCCACAACATGATCATCTATTCGATCGCCGCGGGCGGAACGATCTCCGTTGCCCACCTGTTCATGGCCGGCATCATTCCTGCCCTGCTGCTGGGAGTGTCGCTGATCGTCCTCGTGCTCATCATCGCGCATCGGCGAGGGCTTCCCGAAGGGCGAAGTCGTCCCGCTGCGCCAGGCGCTCAAGATCGCGGTCGATGCGATCTGGGGGATGATCACCATCGTGATCATCCTGGGCGGGATCCTCACCGGCATCTTCACTCCGACCGAATCCGCGGCGGTCGCGTGCGTCTACGCCTTCTTCGTCACGATGTTCGTCTATCGCGACTGCAAGTGGCGTGACCTGCCGCAACTGATCGCACGCGTCGTACGCACGGTCGGCATGGTCATGATCATGATCGGTTTCTCCATCGCCTTCGGCTACATGATGGCGATCATGCGGGTTCCGGCCATGGCGACCCAGTTCTTTATCGACATCTCCCGAGACAAGTACATGTTCCTGCTCTGGATCAATATTCTGTTGTTGTTGCTCGGGACCTTCATGGATCTCGCCCCCATGCTGCTGATCTGTACGCCGATCTTCCTGCCGGTGATCAAGCAGTTCGCCATCGATCCCGTGCATTTCGGCATCATTCTGATCCTCAATCTCGGCATCGGCCTGCTCACGCCGCCGGTCGGACCGACCATGGTGGTCGGATGCGCCATCGGCGGGGTGAGCATGGAAGCAGTGTCGCGCAGCATCCTGGTCTTCTACATTCCGATGCTGATCGTGCTCGCACTGGTGACCTACCTGCCGGAGCTTTCGCTTTGGCTGCCGCGCATGGTGTTGAAATAGTCGCGGCGATGCGGATCGGCAGGAACAGGCGGTGTATTTTCCCCGAAGAAGGCGGGGCAAGCCGCGCTCCCTAAAGAGAATATCCCCCGTCCACCACCAGGGTCTGGGCGGTGACCATGCCGGCGTCGGCGCACAGAAATACGATTGCCGCGGCGATGTCGGCCGGCGTGCAGGCGCGTTTGAGCAGCGTGCGATCGATCGAGGCCTGCTTGCGCCCAGCCGGCCATGACTGCGTCCACTCGGTGTCGACGAAACCGGGAGCGACCGCGTTGACGCGCGCTTGCGGAGCCAACGCACGCGCAAGATTCTTCGTGAGATTGATGAGCGCGGCTTTGCTGGCACCATAGGCCATGCTGGACCCCGGCATGTTGCGTCCAGCTACCGAGGCGGTGTTGCAGACCGCGCCATGCGCCGCCTTGAGCGCCTGCGCAGCGGCGCGTGTGCAGCGGAACGGGCCGAGCAGGTTGGTCGCAAGGATCTTGGCCCAGAACTCGTCGTCGAGCCGGTCGAGATCGGCCGGCGCGATCGGCTCCGCGGTCGCCGAGGTTCCTGCATTGTTGACCAGAAAATCGAGACGGCCGAGCGCTTCGATGGCATTGCCGACCATCTTCTCCGCCGTGCCAGCCTTCGATACGTCGCCCGGCGCAGCAATCACCGCGTGACCCTGGGCCCGCAACCGCTCGACGGCGGCACTTTCCGCGGACGTCATCGGGAAGATGATTGAGCGCGACCTTGGCATTGCGCTTGGCGAACAGCTCGACCGTCGCCAGCCCGATGCCGGAGGCTGCGCCGGTCACCAGGACGGTCTTGCCCTCAAGACCCTCCATGGCATCAGTCTAGCGCCGCATCTCGCTGAACAGCACCCCGCCCCGGGCCTTCGCCGTCGGCTCCGATTCCACGATCTCCACGGTGACCGCCTCGACGGGAACGGAGAAATTCTTGACCACGGCCTCGGTGATGTCCTTCACCAGGGCGCGCTTCTGGTCGAGAGTGCGACCCTTGACGGCGTGGACATAGATTTCAGGCATCTGGCTCTCCTGTCCTTTATTTCGCGGCCCGGCACTATAGCGGGAATGCCGAACCTGGAAAGGGATGCGATGAGCGGCGAAGTCCGCGTCGCTCCTTCCGAACAATCGTTGCGACTACCAGAGGCGAGCGTATCCGCTTTGAAAATCGTGGCTGTAGCTGCGCGGGCGCTCGTGTCGCTGCTGTACATGACGGGTGCGTGCTCGCGGCTTCTTGGCGGCGGGCGCCGGGGCGGGAGATTCATTCACTGCCGCCGCGGGAGCAGCGTCCACGGGCTCGGCGGAGTTCGCAGCACTTGCGGAGGAGTCCGGTAGCTGCGGTGTAGCGGCGACGGAGATTGCCGGCTCTTGCGAGGGGAGAATGGCCGGGCCCTCACGACGACTGATAGCAACCGCGGCGATGGCCGGCCGCTCGTTGACGGCCTGCACGGGGCGCGGCTTGCTTGCTCGAACGACCGTGCAATCGCCGGGCTGCTCCGAGACGTTTTCGGGACATGGCGCTTTGATTGCGCCCGTCTTGTTGAATGCTTCCCCTTTGTTGCCCTTTTGCCCGGAGGCGACTTGCGGGCCCCCCATCTCGGCAGTTGCGGCCAGCGTTGCCTTTGTCGCGCCGATCAATGCGTCCGCCGGAGCAAGCGCCATGGCACTCATGGGGTCGGGGTCGGGGCTTGCCACGAAAACAGCGACACCGCTCACGCCCGCGATCAATCCAATCACCAGGAAGGCAAGGACGAGGGCGAGCTTGCGGAACAATCTGGGGGCGGAACCGACATACCCGAATTCGGGATGCAGATCGCGCGCTAAGGGCACAGCCGCCTCCTCTGTACCCCCGGTCCCACTGCCAGTATAGCGAAGGCGAAGAACAAGGAAAGGTGCCCGCCCGCGCAAACTACAAATCTTCTCCACCCGGCCGGGGAGAAGGCAGAGTTCGGTTAATTGCGCGGGACTATGGCCCGCATCTTGGCCTCCAGCGATAATTCGTTCGATGCCAGCAGCCAGCTACCACAGACGGTGACGGAAACTGGCGGAAGCATCCGCCTCGGATCATCATGCCCTGGGCCTTCGGGGTGAACGAAGCCCCCAATCGTTCCTTTCACAGCGTGTGCAAGGTTGATTTTTCGGTTTGAAATATCCGTTGAACGTCCTGAAATCAGTGTGAAAATTCGGTTGGAGGGGGTTAGGTCAGGGCTCCTGCTTCATTACCGCGGCGATTGCGCTACCATATCCGCGGGGAAGGGGAGATGCATGGCGGAGGACGCCTCATGGAGCTCCGAACCGCGACCCCCCGGAAATCCATCCAAGGGAGACTGCAAAACCACTGCGCCCAGTGTGGGGCGATGATCTTCCTGCCGGAATGGTCCGAGTATGTGGACCGGCTTCGCGTGCGCCATCTGTGGGAATGCGAATCGTGCGGCTATAAATTCGAGACGCTGGTTTCATTCCCCGACCTGTAGGAACGTCAAGAACATCAGACCAAGGAGCCGCCGGCACTGCCGGCGGCTCCTCGCTTGATACAAAAGCCACCCCTACATTGATGCTGACGCAGCCAGCGTCCGTCGTTATCGCGTCGAAAGCAACGAGCCGCGGATCTCGCGCTCCGTCTCCGGTATTCCTTGCTGGCCTGCCGGCCGGGACACTGCCGGCAATTGCAGGACCGTCGCACGCTGGCCCTCGCAGAGGCGTGTGAGCAGCACGACTTGGCCGTCCGGGAATTCCAAGGCATCGTGATGCGTCACCGCATTGTCCATATTGATCTGCCGAAAGCGTGCGAGCCGCTGCCCGATCTTCTTGTTCGGCAGAATCCCAATGCCGAACGACGGCTCGCATTCGACGTTCGTGTCAAACGCGAGCTCGGTGCCGGGAAGCAGGCAAACCGCAACATTCGGCTCGCCCGTGCCGGCAAATCCGCGCGTGATGGAATTGTTGAATTTGGTCACCACCAGCTTGTCCTCGATCCTGGCGGGCCTGGTTGCGACATGGTGCAGACTATAGTCACACATTGACGGAGCTCCTTTTCGTATGAAAGCCGATGTGTTCGTCCTTCCTTAGCGAAGCCGCTCGGAAATTTTTCCGACTTCCGCAATGTCGCCCTTCTCACCTTGCAGAGACGTTTCTTCAGTTCCGGACCTTCGATCGCTCGAAGCTCACTCGAGATGAATGTGTCTTTCCTCCATTGAGCTGCTAAGGAACTGAGCCAAGAACGCCGGAACCAGGAACGAGTTCCTTTGGCTGAGCGTGAATGCAAACGCGATGACGCGCGGCAGCCCGAGGATTTGCCAATGGTGAAGCCGGCTGCTGCACGCTGCCCCCCGCGATCCCCACATTTCCTCGCGAGATCAATAACGCAGAAGACGGTATGGTGCTGACGCGCCCAGACGACCTCGGTGGGCCCTGCTCACGGGCCGTTCGGCTCAATGGCACGTCAACCGCCATGCCCGGCGGGGTTGGAGGATTGCGCACCGGCGTGGAAAGCAAACAGGGCGCCGGAGCACAAAGCGCTGGCGCGCCTCGATTTCGGCCAGATGGTGGGCTATCGGCACGAACGCACGCGTTCGGCGCCGCTTATGGCGGCGCCCTTTGCGAGCGCTCTTTGGGGGCATCGGCTCGCCGGATCGTGTGATTTGTGGCGTCGGCGGGTCTCAAGCCTGTGATTCTGAAGCTTCGTGACGGCGTGGCGCAGCGCAAGCTCGCAACGCCGCCCTTTTCATGCATTGACCGTCCGGAAGGTTTCGATGCTCCACAAGACCAGCCTCCTCGTTGTCATCCTCGCGGCGTGCTCAACGCCGGCACTCGCCCAGCCTGCGTTTCCGTTTCCGCTGCCCATGGCGCAAGGCACGCCTCAGGAGCGGGCGGCCTGCGGCCCCGACGTGCATAAATTCTGCGAGTCGGCGCTGCCTGATACGATGCGGGTCCTCGCCTGTCTCCAGGCCAATCGGGCAAGGATCAGCTCCGCCTGCAACCGGGTTTTGGTGAGCCACGGGCAATAGCGGGGATGCGGCTGCGGTTGCCGCAGCCTGGAACCACTGCCCGCTCGCATGCTATCACCGCCGAGATGGATCATCGTCGGGGCGAACGATGCTTTTCGACCGCAGACAGACGATCGCGCTCCTCGCCGGCGGCTTTGCCACCCCTGCCCTGGGTCAGTCGCCTGAGGATCGTGCAACTGACGACCAGGCCCGTGGCAGGCCAGAACTTCGCCTTCAAGCTCCTGCCATGAGCCGCCTCACGGCTTATGCATTCAGCTTTGCCGGGCTCGCGGGCGGCGACATCAAGCTTGCCGATCATGCCGGCTCGCCGATCCTGATCGTCAACACCGCCTCGCTCTGCGGCTACACCCCGCAATATGCCGGCCTCCAGCACCTGTGGACGCGCTACCGCGACCGCGGACTGATGATCGTCGGCGTGCCCTCCAACGATTTCGGGGGTCAGGAGCCCGGCGACACGGACGAAATCACAAGGACCGCCCATGGCGAATACGGCATCGGCTTTCCCCTCACCGCGAAATTGCAGGTGAAGGGGCAAAATCCTCATCCGTTCTATAAATGGGCGGCCGGCGAGCGTCCGCTCGCGACGCCGCGCTGGAATTTCCACAAATACCTGATCGGACGCGACGGCCGTATCGCCGCGGTCTTTGCGACCGACGTCGAGCCGACGGACGCGCGCGTAATCAATGCGATCGTGAAAGAGCTGGCGCGCCCGCAATGAAGGCCCTCGGGCCCGGCCGGCACGGCGAGGAGTGACGCGCGTCGGATTAATTTGGAATCTGCACCAGCTCCTTCACCTGTTCGGCAGTGAGCGCGGCAGGAATGAATTTTCCAGCCACCGCATCGGCCATGATCTGCTCGATCCCCTCGACGCGACCGGTCGCCAGGCTGTCCTTCGGAATAAGACCGCGCACCCGGTGCACGATCTTCTCCGGCAGATTGGAGTACTCGGCATAATGCTTGAGCGCCGCCGGATCCGCATACATCCATTCGACGGTCTCCACATAGGCACGGTTGAAACGCACAAGAGCCTCGCGGCGGTTCTGCAGATTGTTCACGCTGGTGAGGTTTACCCGCACGCTGCGGGTGCGCAGGGAGGCTACGTCGTTGCCGGTCGCAATGATTCGGATCTTGCCGTCCTCCAGGAGGTCGAGGCCGAACGGCGCCGCCCCGAAGCCGACGTCGACCTGACCGCTCATGGTCTGGGTAATGGTCGCGGCGATGTTGCCGGTCGATGTCGGCTTGGCCGTGAGCTTGTATTGCGCAATCAGCGCGAGCAGCCCGGCGTGGCTCGACGAGCCGGTCAGGGAATAGGCGACGGTCTTGCCGTTGAAGTCCTCGATGCGCCGGATCGGCGAGTTGGCCGGCACATACCAGTAGAGGTCGGGTGCGCCGATCATCTCACTCCCGATGATGCGAATGGGCGCGCCCTTGGCGAAGGTGCCGACCGCCGCCGACACGCCGGCGGCGGTCGCAATATCCATGCTGCCGCCGATCACCGCCTGGATCGATTCCGGTCCAGCCTGGACGTAAAGGATGTCGAGGCTGAGCCCGTGCTTCTTGAAGATGCCGCCGCGTTGCCCGAGCTCGGCCACTCCGGCGTCCCAGGCGCCGCGCTGCGGGATGGCGACCTTCAAGCTCTCTTGCGGCCACGCGGCATTGCTCGCGACGACCATCATGGCCAGCGCGCACGACGCGGTGAAGGATCTTGCCATGGCCATGCTCGCTCCTCCCGTTGTCACAGGAACCTCTGATGGGGACCCAAGTTTAGCGACTATATGAACCGATACGCATGCAAGCTTCAAGCAATCGTGGACTTGTGCAGGCTCCCATGATCGCTGTTGCATCATCACTCTTGCCGGTAAACTAGGTCATGTCCGACCGACCCATCAATCCCGCGCCCAGCGATGTGCTCGAGCATGAATTGGCCCAGGAAAGGGCCTCCGCCCTCGGCCGGCTGGGCCGCGCGCTCGAAGCGGCGCTCGCCGCACTTTTCGAGCTCGACCTCGATCTATCGGGCGCGGCATCCGCGGCGGGACAGGGCGAACGAAGAGCGGCACTGGTGGAGGCGGCAAGCGTCGCGCTCTGGCATTTCATCGTGCAGCGCGAGGCCTGCGGATTGCGCGATCTGCGCCAAACCCTGCGCGACTATCGCGTGCCGACCGAGGTCGCGGCCCGCATGGGCGCATGGCCGCCGTGCCCGGCCGCGCCGATCAGGCGACCTTGCGCGCACGGACATCGGGATGCCGGCTCCTGATCGGATCGAGGGTTACGCCATCATCTCCGACGACGGGATGATCGCCGACGCGGCAGGTCGCATGCCGCCCGCGCTCACCATCGAAGCCGACCAGAAATTCTTCCACGCCGGGCTCGACCGAGCGGCTTGCGTCGTGCATGGGCGTCATTCCTACGAAGGCGGATCGCGCGCCCCGCGCCGCTCCCGATTGATCGTCACGCGCGCAATCCCCGCGCTGGGGCCGCACCTCTCCTACCCGAAGGCGCTGCTGTGGAATCCCGCCGGCGCCTCGCTCCAACAAGCCTGGAAGGTGCTCGGAGCGCGCGAAGGGATGCTCGCCGTAATCGGCGGCGCCGATGTCTATGAGCTGTTCTGGGAGGCGGGCTATGACGCCTTTCACCTCACGCGCGTCGCGCCGGCGCACCTGCCGGGCGGGCGCCCCGTCTTCCGTGGGCTCGGCTCAAAGCGCACGCCAGAGGACGTGCTCGCAAGTCACGGGCTTCACCCGGGCAGGACGATCGTGCTCGACCCGGCCGCCGGAGCAACGCTCGTCACGTGGGAGCGGTAAGCCGGCGCGCCCCCACGCGGAAGACGTCCGCATGAGAACGGCCTGCTCAAAACATGTTGACGAATCGGCGGCATGGTGCTCATGAGAAATTACCGAGCGGAGGCGGCTCTTGCCGGTCGGCAGGCTCACCACCGCATCCTTGCGTTCCTCCCCGCGTGGTCGACTGGGCGGCTCTTGCGCCGCCCAATTTTTGCGGCCACTCTCCGAGCGTCGCACTGGGCACTGGGCACAAGGCGCCAAGGAGAATCCCCATGAACATGCGCGTCGGCGTGCTCGACCATTATAACGTTTCGACCCGCAAGCTCGGCGACACGGTGCGTTTCTACGAGGAGGTGCTGGGCTTTACGAATGGGCCGCGGCCGCCATTCGACTTCCCCGGCGCATGGCTCTACAGCGACGGGCATCCGGTGTTGCATCTCAACGATATCTCGCCGACCGACAAACGTCAGCCGCCGGATTCCGGCGTCATCGATCACGTGGCCTTCGGCAGCCGCGGCTTCGACGCCGTCAAGCGGCATCTCGATCAAAAAGGCGTGCCGTTCCACGTCAACCAGGTGCCGAACAGCGCCCGCTGGCAAATCTTCGTTACTGACCCGAACAACGTGCTCATCGAGCTCAATTTCGACGTCGCGAACGAGGAGGAACGGCAGCTCGGCCGCCGGCAGCTGAGCGCGCTTTGGCTTTCGCCACCCGCTCGGCGATGAAGCGGGGCAGCGCGAAAGCCGCCACGTGTACCTCGGGCGTCCAATATTTGGTGGGAAAGCTCCCGGCGCGCCGGTAGCGACCGGCGATTGTCTGCGATCGGCGCCAAGCGCAGCTTCGCATTGTCCGAAGCCCAACCCATGGCCATATGCCCGCCGACATAGGTCGGGATAGCGGCAACATAGCAGGTGCCGTCGGCAAACAGCCTGCGAAGCTTCTTGATGCCCGCAACGAGCTCGTTCGATTGCAGGATCGGCACGCCGTTCTGGGTGACCATGACACCGCCGCTGTTCAAGCAGCGCCGGCAGGCGCGATAGAATTTCTCGCTGAAAAGCACCTTGCCGGGCCCCTGCGGGTCGGTCGAATCGACGATGATGACATCGAAGCGCCGCTCGGTCTTGGCCACGTAGTTCATCCCGTCGTCGATGACGAGTTCGAAGCGCGGATTGGCAACCACCGGACGCGTGAACTCCGGGAAGTGCTCCTTCGAGAACTCGACGACCGCGGCATCGATTTCCACCTGGGTAAGGCGCTTGACGGATTTGTGCTTGAGCACCTCCTCTGCGATGCCGCAATCGCCGCCACCCACGATCAGCACCTCCCTCGCCCGACCATGGGCAAAGATCGGCACGTGGGTCATCATCTCGTGATAGATGAACTCGTCCTTGCTGGTGACCTGAGTGGCACCATCGAGCATCAGAACCTTGCCGAAGAACTTGTGCTCGAACAAAACGAGATGCTGGTGCTCGGTTTGGGTCTCGTAGAGCACCCGCTCGACCGCATAGGTCATGCGGAAATCGAGCTCATCGAACAGGGTCTCCGGAATCCAGCGTTGCGCGGCCACGATGGTCAGACGACGGACGACAAAGGACGGATGAGCTCCGCCTGCGTCCTTTGTTGCCCACCCGCATCATCCGCGCCCCGGGTTGCGGCTAAGCGACCCGACCGCGCAGGATCTCGTTGACCTCGACGCGACCGGCCTGGAAGGCCTCGCGCAGGACGGGTATGCAAGCGTCGGGACTGGCCTTGCCGCACATGAAGACGTCAAGCGCCGCATAGCCGGCGTCCGGCCAAGTGTGGATCGAGATATGGCTCTCGGCCAGGACCGCGACGCCTGAAATCCCGTTCGGCTGGAAATGATGCACATGGATGTGCAGGAGGGTGGCACGCGCCGCATCCACGCAGCGCCGAAGCGTCGCCTCGACCAGATCGATGTCATTGAGCCCCTTGGCACCGTGCAGGTCGATGATGAGATGCACGCCGGCGCAGCGCACGCCGTTGCGCACGGCGAAATGGTCATCGCGCTCGTCCACCGGCGCGACCATCGTGATGGGCTTTCTTCGGGCGGTGCCTGGATTGCGCAGGCCCTTCTCCGATCGCAAGAGGGCGTTCTGGCGCATCGCCGTCCTCCCCAACCGAGTGATCCAACCCGAGTGCCGACCAAGCGGCGCCACGGCAAGCGAATGCCGCTCGATCTACCCACGGGACGGATAGATCACAGCGGCTCGTCCCCACATAAGGCTCACGTCCCCGGAGTCAAGAAGATTCTGCACGAGGCTGGTTACAGACTTCCGCTTCACGCAGTCACTTGTTTTCCACGCGTTGCGCTTTGCTCCGCGCGGCTCGCATCCTGTCGACGCTTCAGCTTGGAGGGGAGGAATTGCTCACCATGTCCGCACGTGTCGGGGAGCGGCATGGCGTCGAGCCAATCGTCAGCCGACTGCGTTCGCCTCCAGTCGCGGCTATCTTTGTCGGCCCGTGCAGACGCGCGCAGCCTTGGCGCGCTCGCTGCACTCGTCCGCGAGGGGAGCTATGCTCCAACCGCGCCCGCCAAGGTTGGCGGCGCCTCGGATGGCAGGCATCCGCCGCAACCGGCGAGGAACGCGATGAGCACCAACTCGAGTCAAGCCAAGTTTTTCCGCAATTGCCGCTGCTGCGATCCCGCACCGCTCCCGACGAGCCCCGAGCGCAGAGCTTTCCTGGCGAGCGGCGTCGCGGCGCTGGGGCTCGGCGCGATGGGAATGGCGCAGGTCGCTCGCGTTGGGCACGCGCAAGCGCAAGCACCCGGCGCAAAAGCTCGGATCGACGTGCATCACCACTTCATGCCCCCCTTTCACGTGGATGCGATGATGGCGCCCGGACGCCGCACGGGCCCCCCTCCCCCGCAATGGTCGCCTGCGCTCTCGCTGGAGGAAATGGACAGGAGCGGGATTGCGACCTCGATCCTCTCGATCGTCCAGCCCGGCACCTGGTTTGGCGGCAACGTCGAGGAGTCGCGAAAGCTCAACCGCCGACTCAACGAATATGCTGCCGGGATGGCGAAGGACCATCCCGGGCGTTTCGGCCTGTTCGCATGTATTGCACCCCCCGATGTGCAAGGAAGCCTGAGCGAGATCGCATACGTTTTCGACGCGCTCAAAGCCGATGGCATAGGGCTCCTCACCAGCTACCAGGACAAGTATCTGGGCGATCCGTCATTTGCGCCGGTCTACGAGGCGCTCAATGCCCGCAAGGCCGTGGTCTACGTCCATCCCACCAACCCCGACTGCTGTCGCGGTCTGGTGCCGGGCATTCCGCCCGGATCCATCGAATATGCCACCGACTCCACGCGCACCATCGCGCATCTCGTCTTCAGCGGCACAGCGGCAAAATATCCTGACATTCGCTGGATATTCTCTCACAGCGGCGGCACCCTGCCGTTTCTGACCGGTCGCTTCATCCGCCTCGCCGAGGAGCGCAAGCTCGCCCATCTGCCCAACGGTCCGCTGCCCGAATTCAAGAAGTTCCATTACGAGCTTGCGCAGGGCAACACCTCCGGGCAGATCGCGGCGTTGCTCAGAATGGTGTCGGTGTCGCAGGTGATGTACGGCACCGACTATCCGTTCCGCGACGGCGCCGAGGTCAACCGGGGCATTGCGGATTGGGGCTTCGATACGGTCGATCTGCGCGCCATCGAGCGCGAGAACGCGCTGCGGCTTTTCCCACGTCTCGGGTAAAAGGCGGGTTGCATACCCGCGCTACCATCCGACCGAACGCATGTTGCGTAGGGCGGGTTTCAAACCCGCCTCTACATCAAATCGCATTTCATGTTTGCGGCAAGGCGCCCCGACCATGACGGTCAGCCCGCGACCGTGCTCCAGTTCTTCGCCAGCTGCTCGGCGCCCCGCAGCGAGAGCGCCAGGATGGTGTAGGTCGGGTTCGAGGCGCCGCCGGTCGCAAAGATGCCGGGCCCCGCCACGTAGAGGTTCGGCAGCTCGTGCGTCTGACCGTAGCTGTTGGTTACCGAGTTGCCGGCCTCGGTGCCCATGATGGTGCCGCCCATGAGATGGATGGTCGGCATGTTGCCGCGTCCCGACCAGACCTCCTTGGCATCCGTCGCCTTGGCGATCTTGAGGCCTTCCTCAAAATTGGCGTTCCACAACGCCACCGCATCCTGATCGAAGCTGTGAACGATCTTGGCGAGCGGCATGCCGAATTCGTCCTTGTCGCTCACCAGCTCGACCCGGTTCTCGATGCTCGGCAGCGCCTCCCCGAAGGCGTTGATGCGGGTGAGCCCGCGCGCCGCGCGCTTCATGAATGCCGCGAGCTCGGGACCGAACAGGTCGAGCCGCGCGTTGGCGAACCCGCCGAGATCGCTGGTCTTGAGCGCGGAACCCGCGACGATGAACGTGCTGCCGAAGGCGCCTTTCTGGCTGGTCTTGTCGTAACGGTCGTAGGACATGAATTGCGCGCCGGTCGTGCCGCGGTAGTTCTGGATGTCCTCGTCGAAGATCGCCCAAGTGCCCGAGGCGAAATGGGCCATCAGGTACTTGCCGAGAAGCCCGCTCGCGTTGGCGAGCCCTTTGGCGTGCTTGTCGGTCGCCGAGTTGAGCATGATGCGCGGGTTCTGCGCCGACCAGGCGGCGAGCACCACGACGTTCGCCTCCTGCACCTGGCGCTCCTTCTTGGCATCGTAGTATTCGACGGCGGTCGCCTTGTTGCCTTGCGGGTTGGTCAGGACGCGGGTGACGGTCGAAAGGGCGCGTACTTCGGCACCGGCCTTCCTCGCATCGCCGAGATAGGTCACCAGCGGGTTGGAGAGTGCGCCGGTCGGGCAGCCGACATGGCACCAGCCGTCATAGATGCATGCCGGCCGGCCCTTGTAGTCGGTCGAGTTCATTCCGACCGTCGCCGGCACCATGCGGATGCCGGCCGCCTCGCAGCCTTTGCGCCATACCTCGCCGTGCCGGAAGGTTTTCATCGGCGGCATCGGATAGGGCTGGCCCGCCGGCCGCCAGATTTCCTCAGCCTTGGCATCGCCGGCGACGCCGACGTCCTGCGCAACCTTGTCGTAATAGGGGGCGACATCCGGATACGAGATCGGCCAATCGAGCGCGCGGCCATGCTCGCTCTTGATCTTGAAGTCGTTCGGCAGGAGCCGCGGAAAATTCGCGAAATAGTGCAAGGCGGCCCCGCCGACGCCCCAACCCGCCTGATAGACGTACCCGAACGGGTTCTTGCCCTCGAGCAGGAATGGGCCGCTTGCCGGCTTGATCCGCCGTCCCCAGAAATCCGAGCTGATGAGATCGGACAGTTGCCAGTCCGGCCCCTGCTCGAGCACCACGACCTTCTTTCCCGCCTGCGCCAGCACTGCGGCAAACACCGAGCCGGAAGCGCCCGCTCCGACGACGACCACGTCGACTTTCTCGTTCGCCATGTCACCACCTCTTGGTCGGCGCGATGTGGGCCATGTAGGGAATGCCGAGGCCGGCATAACCGTCCATGGTACCGTAGACGACATCGACGGCATCGCTGCGCAGCAGCAGATAGACGAATGATCCGCCCGGCCCCTGCCAGCCCTCCACCTTGTTCTGACGCATGGCGTCCACGAAGCTGCGCTGCTCCGCTTCACTCAACTGTGCAAATCCACGGCCGCCATTGAGCGCCTGGCTCGCGCGATCGACGGCACCGAGCGCCGCGCGATAGAAATTGGCATAGGGCGGGCGCACGTTGAGAATGCGCGCCTCGAGCAGCGCCTCCTGCGCCGGTATCGAGATCTGCTGATCGACGAAGTGGGAAATTCCCGCTTGGCGTGCACCCGGCACGAGCGTCTCGCCGAGCGCATCGAGGGTCGCCGCCTGCTCGGCGCTCAACGTCCGCAAAGGCACCCCCTGCGCGCGGGCGGCCCGCGGCGTGAGCAGGATCTCGGCTCCGCTCACCGTGAAGGCGAGCGCACCGGCTGCTGCGCCCTTCAGCAAGGCGCGTCGTTCGATGTCCTGCATGGTCTCCTCCCTGTGCTTTGCGAGCCGGTGCCCTGCGGGCACCGTCGTCCCGCCCGGCCTAGCCGTGGATCCGTAGGAGCGAATGCACGCCACGAGACGGCTGCGATCTTTTGAGCTGGCTGTGAAATTCAACGCCGATTTTGCGACCGGATCAAGCGCCCGGGCGTCGCGCGTGAAGCTCTTTCGCGCCGCAACCGGGAGGCGCTCAGACCGTCTTGTCGGGCAGATTGAGCCGGATGTGCAGCTCGCGCAGCTGCCGCGCGGAGACCTCCGACGGCGCTCCCATCATCAGATCCTGGGCGCGCTGGTTCATCGGGAACAGGACGACCTCGCGCAGGTTCTCCTCGCCGCATAGGAGCATCACGATGCGGTCGATGCCCGGCGCAATGCCGCCATGCGGCGGTGCGCCGAGCGAGAGCGCGCGCAGCATGCCGCCGAACTTCTGCTCCAGCACGTTCTCGTCATAGCCGGCAATGGCGAAGGCTTTGCTCATCACCTCGGGACGATGGTTGCGGATCGCTCCGGACGAAAGCTCGACGCCATTGCAGACGATGTCATACTGGATGGCCTTGAGCGACAAAATCTTGTCGTGGTCGCTCGGATCGAGCGCCAGGAACTCCTCGATCGCCATGTTCGGCATGGAGAACGGGTTGTGCGAGAAGTCGATCCTCTTCTCTTCCTCGTTCCATTCATACATCGGAAAATCGACGATCCAGCAGAACTCAAATCGGTCCTTGGCTACAAGGCCGAGCTCTTCGCCGATCTTGGCCCGTGCCGAGCCTGCGAATTTGATGAACTCCTTCGGCTTGTCCGCAATGAAGAAAACAGCGTCGCCCTTCGCGAGCTTCATTCGATTTCGGATTTCCTGGGTGCGCTCGGCTCCGATATTGTTTGCTATGGGACCCCTACCCGGTGCGGCCGCGCCATCTGACAGTGTTTCAGCAAAGCTCGCGTTCCCTGTGCATCCGCCTGCACTTGCGTTGCAGCTTCGGGGACGTTTCGTCGAGACCACTCCCATAGATGATATAGCCAAGGCCGCGGTTGGCCTTCGCTTCTTGCCCATTCGTTCATGCGGTCGCAGAAGGGGCGATTGCCGCCGCCCGGCGCCGGGATCGCCCAGACCTCGACCGCGGGCTCGCCGCGATGAGCCCGCGAAGATCTTGAAGTCCGGAGCCGCGAAACAGCTCGGTGACGTCCTGCATCTTGACCGGGTTGCGCAGATCCGGCTTGTCGGTTCCGTAATTCGCGCATGGCTTGGGCGTAGGGAATGAGCGGGAATTTCGGAGTCACCGGCTTGCCGCCGGAAAACTCCTCGAACACGCCGCGCATCACCGGCTCGACTGCATCGAACACATCCTGCTGGGTGACAAAGCTCATTTCCAGATCGAGCTGATAGAATTCGCCGGGAGAACGATCGGCGCGGGCGTCCTCGTCGCGAAAACAAGGGGCGATCTGGAAATAGCGGTCGAAGCCCGACACCATGATGAGCTGCTTGAACTGCTGCGGAGCCTGCGGCAGCGCGTAGAATTTTCCGGGATGCAAACGCGACGGCACGAGATAATCGCGCGCGCCCTCCGGCGACGACGCAGTCAGGATCGGCGTCTGGAACTCGAAGAAGCCCTGCTCCTTCATGCGCCGCCGGATCGAATCGATCACCGCGCCCCGCAGCATGACGTTGCGGTGCAGGCGCTCGCGGCGCAAATCAAGGAAGCGGTATCGCAAACGGATATCCTCGGGATATTCGTATTCGCCGAACACCTGCATGGGCAACTCGCCGGCAGGCCCGAGCACCTCGATCTCGCCGATATAGACCTCGACGGCGCCCGTCGGCAGCTCCGGATTATCAGTTCCGGCTGGACGCTTGCGGACCTTGCCGTCGATCCGCACGACCCACTCCGCGCGCAGCTTCTCCGCCTCCTTGAACGCGGTCGAGTCGGGGTCCGCCACCAATTGGGTCATGCCGTAGTGGTCGCGCAAATCAATGAACAACAGGCCACCATGGTCGCGGATGCGGTGGCACCAGCCGGAAAGGCGCACTTCCTTTCCGATGTCGGTTTCCCGCAGGTCGCCGCAGCGATGGGAGCGATAACGGTGCATGAGAGCCAGTGACCCGGTTCGGAAGTTCGCAAGTACTTGCGGCGCGCGGAAAGGCTCACGCGCGACCGCGGTTGTCAAGATGAGGCGGAGCAGCGTGCTCGCATCCGTCTCGACAGAGTCTCGGCGATCTGCACACTGGCGTGCACGCATTTTCAAGGCGCCGACCCCATGCCCCCGGCAAGATCGCCCAAGCGAAAGCCTGCCGATGCCGCCCGCCGGATGACCACGGCGGAAGCGACCGTCGCGGCGCTCATCGCTCACGGCATCGAGACCGTCTATGCGCTGCCGGGTGTCCACAATGATTCCTTGTTCGACGCCCTGTTCAAGGCGGGCGACCGCATTCGCGCCATCCACACGCGCCATGAGCAGGGCGCCGCCTATATGGCGCTCGGTGCCGCGCTCGCAACCGGAAAGCCGCAGACCTATGCGGTGGTGCCGGGCCCCGGGTTGCTCAATTCCTCGGCGGCGCTGCTGACCGCGTATGGAATGAATGCTCCCGTGCTGGCATTGGTCGGCCAGATTGCCCAGGCCGCAATCGGCCGCGGGCTCGGCCATTTGCACGAGATCCGCGATCAGGCGGGCATCATCTCCCGCCTGGTCGATTTCTCCGCGCGCATCCGCGAACCGGGCGAGGCAGCGCACCTCGTAGCGCAAGCGTTGCGCGCCATGGCCAGCGGACGTCCGGGTCCCGCGGTGCTGGAATGCGCCATGGATGTGTGGGGTCGGAGCGCGCCCGTAGACCCGATCCCCTCTCCATGGCCGGCGCCCGCGCCGCCGATCGACCAAGACGCCATCGAGGACGCGGCGCGCCGGCTTTCCGCCGCCAAGCGCCCGCTGATCGTCGCAGGCGGCGGTGCGCAGGGTGCAGCCGCCGAGGTGAGCGAGCTTTCCCGCATCCTGCAGGCGCCGGTTCTCGCCTATCGGCGCGGCCGCGGCGTGCTCGACAGCCGCAATCCCTTGAGCGTCACGCTCCCGCTCGGCCGCGAATTATGGGGCGAAGCCGATATGGTGCTCGCGGTGGGAACGCGGCTGTTCTCCGCGTTCACCCAGTGGGGAATCGATGGCGAGCTTGCGATCATCCGTGTCGATGCCGATCCCGAGGAGACGGAGCGTTTCGCGCGGCCCGCGCTGTCGCTCATAGGTGATGCCGCGTCCATCCTGCGCCCCCTGGCGCAGTCGCTTTGCGCGCACAGCCGAGCGTCCCGGCGCGAGGAAATGGAGGACCGCCAGGCCATGATGCGCCGTCGCCTCGCCAAGCTTGCGCCGCAGGCCGCCTTTCTCGAGGCGATCCGTGCGGAGCTGCCCGAGGACGGCATTTTCGTCGATGAGGTCACGCAGATCGGCTTTGCCGCCCGGCTCCTGTTCCCGGTCTACAAACCGCGGACGTTCCTGTCGCCCGGCTATCAAGACAACCTGGGCTGGGGATTTGCCACTGCGCTTGGAGCGCAACATGCGCGGCAAGACGTGCCGGTGCTGTCGATCTCGGGAGACGGCGGCTTTCTCTTCACTTCGAACGAGCTTGCGACCGCCATGCGCCACAGGATTGCGCTCACGGTCGTCGTGTTCAACGACGGTGCCTTCGGCAATGTGCGTCGGATCCAGGAGGAGCACTACGGCAACCGGATAATCGCATGCGATCTGAGCAATCCTGATTTCGTCCGTTATGCGCAGAGCTTCGGCGCCGAGGCTGAGCGCGCGCATGATCCGCAAGCGTTGCGCGTCGCGCTCAAGCGGGCGTTCAAGCGGCGCGACGTGGCGACACTGATCGAAGTGCCGGTCGGACCGATGCCGTCGCCTTGGGAGTTCATCCAGATGGCGCGCGTGCGAGGCCATGGGCCGATGACCTGACAAAGCGGCCGGCCTGCGCTATCTAGCCGTCATGCAGCCGATCACCACGACCGCAAACCTGGCGGACGCCTGCGGGCGAATGGCACGAGCGCCCTTCGTGACGGTCGACACCGAATTCCTGCGCGAGAGCACGTACTATCCGCAACTCTGCGTCGCGCAGATGGCGACCACGGACGAGGCGGTCGTCATCGATGCCCTCGCGCAAGGCATGGATCTCGCTCCATTCTTCGCCCTGATGGCGAACGATCAGGTCGTCAAGGTCTTCCATGCCGCGCGCCAGGATATCGAAATCTGCTGGCACGAAGCCCGCCTCATTCCGCGACCAATTGTGGATACCCAAGTCGCCGCCATGGTGCTCGGCTACGGCGACTCGATTTCGTACGATCAACTCGTGCAGCGCATTACGGGAGACAGCCTCGACAAGTCGTACCGCTTCACCGACTGGACGCGGCGGCCTCTGAGCGAGGCGCAGCTCGCCTACGCGATCTCCGACGTGACCCATTTACGCGACGTGTACCTCAAGCTTTCCGCCGATCTCGATGCGCGCGGCCGCATCGACTGGATGCGCGAGGAGATGAAGGTCCTGACCTCTCCCGATACCTATCGGTTCGAGCCGGAGCATGCCTGGGAGCGCATGAGGACCCGGGTTCGCAAGCCGAAGGAGCTCGCCATTCTGATGGAGGTCGCCGCCTGGCGCGAGCGCGAGGCGCAGGAGCGCAACGTACCACGCGGCCGCGTGCTCAAGGATGATGCCATCGGCGATATCGCAGTGCAGGCTCCGACGACGATCGAGCGGCTCGGGGGCCTGCGTTCGCTGCCGCGCGGCTTCGAGCGCTCGAAATGGGGCGAGGCGATCATCGCAGCCGTACGGCGCGGGCTGGCGCGCGACCTCAAGACACTGCCGTGGCTGGAGCGGCCGAAACCCATCGTCAACGGCCAAGCCACGGTGGAGCTTCTCAAGGTGCTGCTGCGCATGACGGCCGAGCGCCACGGCGTTGCCGCCAAGGTGATCGCCACGGTCGACGATCTCGAACGCATCGCAGGTGATGATGATGCCGATGTGCCGGCGCTCCATGGCTGGCGGCGCGAGCTGTTCGGCGAGAAGGCGCTCGCGCTCAAGCAGGCCGGCTCTCGCTGGCGATCGAGCAAGGCCGTGTGGTCGCGCTGGAGCGAGGCTAGTTCCTCTCCCCGAGCTGCGGCTACGCGTTACGATGGCACCGGAGGAAACAATGGCTGCATTTCTTCGAAACCAGTGGTACACGGCTGCAACCTCGGCCGAGCTCGCCGTGAAGCCGCTGGCGCGCACCATCTGCAACGAGCCGTTGGTGCTCTTCCGCACGATGGACGGAAATGTCGCAGCGCTGAGCGACCGCTGCCCGCATCGGAAGGCTCCGCTTTCCTCCGGCGAAGTGGTCGGTAACGATATCCAATGCGGCTACCACGGCATCCGCTTCGCTGCCGACGGAGCCTGCACGCACGTCCCGGGCGATGCGCAGGTCGGCCGCAATTTCCGCGCAAGAAGCTTCGCGGTGAGCGAGCGGCATGGGCTCATTTTCATGTGGCTCGGCGAGCCTTCGCTTGCCGATCCCGGTCTCATTCCCGACTTCGGCGAGAACGTGAAGCCCGGCTGGACGGGTGTGCATGGATTGCTTCACGTGAGCGGCAATTATCAGCTTCTGATCGACAACATTCTCGATCTGACCCACGTGGTCTTCGTGCACAAGACGACCCTCGCCGGCGGCGGGGTGGCCGAGACGCCCCTCGAAGTCGAGATCGAGGGCGACGTGGTGCGCGCGCAGCGTCTGATGCGTAACGTCGACACCGCGCCGATCTACAAGGCGGCCAGGAACCTGCACGGCAAGATCGACCGCTGGCAGTTCCTGGAGTTTCGTCCGCCGATCTATGCCAGGATCACGCTCGGCGCGCGGGAGGCCGGCAGCGAGGTGGCGTTCGGCACACCAACCCACATCGTGCTCAACAGCTTCACCCCCGAAACCGAACGGAGCACCCATTATTTCTGGTCGACGGTGCGCTCCTGGGGGCTCGACGATGCCAACGTGTCTAAAATCTACAAGGACATGACCGATCTTGCTTTCGCCGAGGACGCGCGCATCGTCGAGCAACAGCAGCTCCTGATCGACAGCGACACGTCCGGAGCGCCGCTGGTGAGCCTCGTTTTCGACCGCGCCGCGCTCGGCGCACGGCGCCTGATCAAGCGCAAGCTCGACGAAGAGGCGGCGGCACAGAGGCAAACGACCCCTGCCCTGCCGCAAGCCGCTCACTCAGAGGCTTAGAGCGGGATGATTTTCTTCAAATCACCATCCCGCTCAAGCGGCACGGGCTCCTTGCTCTTCACGGCGTCTCCATTACCGGCTCGCGCCCGATCAGGCGCGCAAGCTGGCGTAGCCGCGCAAATACGCGTTCACCCGCAAGAGCCTTGAAGCCTTTGTCGAAACGCAGCACCAGCCGGCCATGCTCGACCACCATGGGCGTCTTTGGCAGCACGCCGGTTGCCGAAGCGGACACGAGATAGGCGACGCGCAGCGCGGCCCCGAGCACGCGCGCGCGGTCGAGGACGCGCGTCGAGGCAAGCTCGCGCAATCGGGGCGAAAGCTCCTCGTCGCCCAGGCCCACATGGCGGAAGAACACCGCGAGCGCGATGAAGGTGCGCCCCGGATGGTCGACGCAGACGAAGGCCGCATTGGCAATGATATTGACCGACTGCTCGCCGCGATAGTCGGGATGAGCCCGCCAGCCGATGTCGGCAAGCAGGCATGCGGCATGGCGCAGCCGCCGCTCCTCCGCAGCCTCGTCGAGACCGGAGGATGCCATGAAACGGTCGGTCCACTCGGTCAGCTCCTCACCATGGGCGGGTGAGCGCGAGCGCAACAGGTTGAGCTCGCTCGCGGCGGTGATCAGCGCATCCTGCTCGCGCTCATCAGGATCGAGCATGGAATACAGCAGACCCTCGCGCACTCCCAGCGCGGAAATGACGACTTCCTTCGGACGCGCGATCCGCACCACGTTTTCGAGCACGAGCGCAGCATAGGAGAGAAGCGGCCGGCGGGCGTCGGTCACCACCTCGATGCGCGAGAGCGTCTCGGGATCGACTCGATGCACGAGGCTGGAAAAATCGAACGCCTCTTTCGCCGGCATCACATAGCCGTGCATGACGTGCAGCGGGTAACCCGTTTGCCACATGTGCAGCCGCGCCAGCGCCCGCCAAGTTCCGCCGATCGCGTAGAACGTGCGGCCCTTGCCGCCTTCGAGCAGGCGGGCTTTTTCGAGCGCATTCCGGACGATCTTTTCCGCCTTCTTGATCGACTTCGACGAGATGTCCTGGAGGGCGAGCCCGCCGAGCGGCAGTGTCACGCCGGGCTTCACCCGGTGGCCGTGGACTTCGGTAAGCTCGAGCGAGCCTCCGCCGAGATCGCCGACAATCCCGTCCGGCTTGTGGAAACCGGATACCACACCGAGCGCCGATAGTTCCGCCTCGCGCTTGCCGGAGAGGACATCGATCTTTGTCCCGCAGATGTGCTCTGCTTCCGAAACGAAGGATTTGCCGTTCTTGGCGTCGCGGCAGGCGGCGGTCGCAATCGCCCAGAGCGGCGCGACATCGAGCCGGTCGCATAAGGCGCGGAAGCGCCGCAGCGCGGCGAATGCCTTCTCGACCGCATCCTCCCGCAACAGACCGGTCGTCTGTACCTCGCGTCCCAGCCCGGCGAGCACCTTCTCGTTGAAGATCGGGGTCGGGCTGCGGGTGAGCCCCTCATAGATCACGAGCCGCACCGAGTTCGAGCCGATGTCGATGACGCCGGCTGGCGGCCCGTAATCGAGACGACCTTGCGCGATCTTCATGGCAGGACGTCGCCGCCTAAGAGCGGTCGAGACGGCGTACAAGGCTGCGCGGTGACGATTCCTTACGATTTGCCACGACCCGACAGGCTCGGATTGGTCATGAAGTATTTGTGAGCGTTGAAAGGCTCCTCCCCCTCGACCGCTTTTATGCGATTCGACGTCCCGTCGGGCAATAATTTCCAGCTCTGCTCATTGTCCTTGAAATTCGCCACCATGATTTGATCGAGCACCTGCTCATGTACGGTCGCATTGAGAATCGGGCACAGCACTTCCACCCGGCGATCGAGATTGCGCGGCATCATGTCGGCCGATGAGATGTAGACCGCGGATTTGGGATGCGGCAGGCCGTGACCCGCTCCGAAGCAATAGATGCGGCTGTGCTCGAGGAATCGGCCGACGATCGATTTAACCCGGATGTTGTCGGACAATCCCGGCAGGGCGGGCCGAAGACAGCAGATGCCGCGAATCACCAGATCGACCGCGACATCGGCGCGCGACGCCTTGTAGAGCATGTCGATGATCTCAGGGTCGACCAGCGCGTTGTCCTTCATCCAAATGGCCGCCGGGCGGCCGGCGCGGACATGCTCGATCTCCTGCTCGATATGCTCGCAAACCCGTTCTCGCAGCGTGAGCGGCGAAACCGCGAGCCGCTCGAGCTCGGCCGGTTCCGCATAGCCGGTGATGTAATTGAAGATGCGCGCGACGTCGCGCGCGATGACCGGATCGGAGGTGAAGAAGGAGAGATCGGTATAAATCCGGGCGGTGACCGGATGATAGTTGCCGGTCCCGACATGAACATAGGAGGCAAGCGCTCCGCCTTCACGGCGGATCACCATCGACAGCTTGGCGTGGGTCTTGAGCTCGATGAAGCCGTACACGACCTGCGCACCGGCACGCTCGAGCGCACGCGACCAGCGAATATTGGCCTCCTCGTCGAAGCGGGCCTTGAGCTCGATGAGTGCGGTTACCGACTTCCCCGCTTCCGCCGCCTCGATCAGAGCCCGCACGATGGGCGATTCGGCGGACGTTCGATAGAGCGTCTGCTTGATGGCCACGACGTCTGGGTCGCGCGCCGCCTGCTGGAGGAATTGCACGACCACATCGAAGGACTCGTAGGGGTGGTGGATGATGAGATCCTTCTGACGAATGGCGGCGAAACTGTCTCCGGCGTGATCGCGAACCCGCTCGGGATAACGCGGGTTGTAGGGAACGAATTCGAGGTCCGGCCGATCGAGCAGTGTCATGAGCTGCGAAAGCTCATTGAGGGCAAGCACGCCGTCGACCAGAAAAACCTCGTCGTTGGCGCATGCCAGCGCGCGCTGCACGAAGGTTTTCAACTCCGCCGGCATGGCCGCTTCGAGCTCGAGGCGGATGACCGAGCCGCGCCGGCGCCGCTTGAGCACCGTCTCGAACTCGCGCACGAGGTCCTCCGCCTCCTCCTCGATCTCGATCTCGGAGTCGCGGATGACGCGGAAAGCGCCCTGCCCTTTGACCGTGTACCCCGGAAACAATCGGCCGATGAAGAGACCGGTGGCTTGCTCGAGCGTGACGACCCGCGCAGCCGATGTGCCGTCCGCGCTCGGCAACCGAATGAAACGGTCGATCTTGTTCGGAATCCGGATCAGCGCATCCATCGCCTTGCGATCGCTGATCCGTACGAGCTGGAGCGCTATGGTGAAGCCGAGATTGGGAATGAAGGGAAAGGGATGCGCCGGATCGATGGCAAGCGGCGTGAGCAAGGGGAAGATCTGACGAAGGAAGTGATCCTCGAGCCAGCTCTTTTCCTTCTTTCTCACATCGGGCCCGTCGACCAGGACGATACCCTGCTCGGCCAGGAGGTGCCTGAGCTCGCGCCAGCGTTTCTGCTGTTCGCTTGCCAGGATACCCACCGCTTCCGCAATCCGCGCGAGTTGCTCGGCCGGGGTGAGCCCATCCGGACTCTTGATGCTGACGCCGGCCCGTAGCAGGCCCTTGAGGCCGGCCACGCGGACCATGAAGAACTCGTCCAGATTGTTTGCCGAGATCGACAGAAAGCGCACGCGCTCCAGCAGCGGATGGGCTTCGTTCGCGGCTTCCTCGAGCACGCGGCGATTGAACTGGAGCCAGGACAACTCGCGATTGATGAAGCGCTCGGGGCTCGACAAAAGCTCGAAGTCGGGCGCCGGGGCTCGGGCCACGCCCGGCTCGGAATCAGGCAAGATTTCTTCTTGCCTGACAATGGCTTGGCTTTTCTCGGCCATGATTGAAGCGTGCTTCTTCTGGAGTGTCGCAATAGCCGCAATTGGTGGCGTCCTGATGACATAAGGCGCCGCCCGCAGTGGCCCGTCAAGCCGAAGCCGGGCGCAGGATCTCGGCGGCCAGCGCCCTGGTTAACGGCCGTTTGCGGCGCATCGCCTCGGCATCGAGCCGACCGACGATCGCGCGCGCTGCCGCGAACGAGCGCTCGATGCGCGTCGCGACGTAACCGATCAGGTTCTCCTCGACGACGATCTGGCGGTCGGCAAACAGCTTCACCAGCACCGCGCGCAGGAGCGCGTCGTCGGGCGGCGCCAGGCCGACAATGGGCAGCGCCTGGAGGCGGGAGTCGAGGTCGCGAATGGCCAATCTCCACCCCGCCGGCGGCGAGCGCGACGTGAGCAGCACGAAGGCATTGTCCTCACGCGCAAGGTTGAGCAGATGAAAGAGCGCGCGCTCGTCGAAAGCCCGAGCGGCGACATCCTCAAGCACCAGCGCCCCGGTGACGAGCGCGGCCGGCACCGTGGCCGGTTCGAGCGCGCGTGCGGAGACCAGCCGCGCCCCTGTCGCGTTCGCCCAGATGGCGGCGAGGTGACTTTTGCCCGAGCCTTCCGGGCCTGTGAGGATGATCGCCTGATGCGGCCATCGCGGCCAGCAGTCGATGAGCGCAAGCGCCGCCGCATTCGACGGTCCGCTCAGGAAATCCTCGCGCGCAAAGCTTTCGGCATGATCGAGCGCAAGCGCGAGTTGCCGCGGACCGACGGTCATCGGATCGGCTCTTCTCCTTTGTACATGGTGCTCGCAAGATATTGCCGCACTCCGAAGCGGGACAGCACGGCGATCGCAGCTGCGAGCGGCACGGCAACCAAGAGACCGACAAAACCGAGGAGATAGCCGAAAGCGAACATGGCGAAGATGACCCAAACCGGATGCAGTCCGACGCGTTCGCCCACGAGCTTTGGCGAAATGACGTTACCCTCCACAAATTGCCCCACCAGGAAGACCGCCACCACCGCGAGAATCCATTTCCAGTCCGGCCAAAATTGCGCGATCGCCACGCTCGTTCCGACCAAGAGGCCGGAGAGCGAGCCGATATAAGGCACAAAAGTAACGAGTCCGGACAGCGACCCGATCAGAAGGCCGAAATTGAGCCCGAGCAGAGTAAGTGCAATTGCGTAATACAGCCCGAGCAGGAAGCATACGCCGAGCTGGCCGCGCAGGAATCCGGAAATTGCAAGGTCGATCTCGCGCGCCAAGGCGCGCACCGTCTCGCGATGCCGAAGCGGGATCCAACTATCGAGAACTTCCATCATCGCGTGCCAGTCGCAGATCAGATAGAAGGTCACGACCGGCATGATGATGAGGATCGAAAGGAACGAGACCAGCGCCTTTCCGCCAGCCCAGAGCGAATAGGCGAAGGCCGTTAGCCACGCCGACACATAGCCCATGATGTCGGAAAGTGTCTTGGTATCTGCAGTGCCGATCCAACTCGACCACGGCCGATCGGGATCCGCGATCAGCTCGCGCACGCGGACGATGTAACGCGGAATATTGGAGAGCAATGCCAGGCCTTGCTGCACCACCAGAGGAACAAGGAGCAAGGTCCCTGCAAGAAGAGCAAGGACGACGGCGACGACGATCGACAGCGCCGCGACCGTTCGGTTCAGGCCAAGTCGTTCCATTCGATCGGCGACCGGCGCCAGCACGTAGGCAAGCGCAATTCCGGCAACGAACGGCAGCAGGACCTCCCGCAGCAGCCAAAGTAGAGCGCAGATGACGAGAAAGGTGATGAGCCAAAAGGTCAGATGGCGGCCGTATTTCATGGAAGCGGCTCCGCACCGTTTAAGAGCGCTGCTGCAGGCTGTTCAACGTCCGGATTCGGCGGCATTCATGTGACGCACCCATTCGGCGACATAGAAAACGACCGAAAGCAAGGTCAAGGCGGCGACCAGCGCGGCGAGCCCGATGATCGCCACATCGACGTTGAGCTCGAATCCGAGCGCGGCCAGCACCACGCCGGCGAGCGAAATCTGTGCAACGGTGTTGAGCTTGGAGACGAGCAGGGGATTGAGCGGCATGGGCTTGTGCACAAGCCAGGACAGGATGACCGCACCCACGATCATGATGTCGCGCGAGACCACGAGGATGACGAGCCAGCGGGGCAATGCTTCTATGATGCCGAGCGCGATGTAGATCGAGACGAGCATCGTCTTGTCCGCCAACGGATCCAAATAGGCGCCGAGCTCGGTCCTCATCCCGAAGCGCTTGGCCAGAAAGCCGTCGACGGCGTCGCTGATCCCGGCTGCCAGGAACAGGACGAATGCGATGCGCATCTCGCCTGCCGTGATCGCCCAGACCACGACCGGCACCAACAGGATACGGCAAAGAGTGATAAGATTGGGAATGCTCAACTGCGCCCCCGCATCGGCTCGGTGCTCCGCGGTCGCAGCCGCGGCGCTTGCTTCCTCCTCGTCTCCAGTATAGCCGCGATCAAGCCATTGCACAGTCACGGATTCCCAAGTACCGAAGCGGGCGAAACCGTTTCGGTCGGCTTGCACCAAGATATCGGTCGCCAAGCCCGGATAGACCCGACTTGCAGCAATGCTCGACCATGACGGCGGAGCCCGGTCAACGCAATCGGGATCGCTCCCGGCCAATCTCCCTTGGTGAGCGGATGAAGAAGACGCGCGTCGCTGTCCTGATTTCCGGCCGCGGCTCCAACATGATGGCGCTGATCAACGCAGCGAAGTCGCCGTCCTATCCTGCCGAGATCGCCCTGGTTCTTTCCAATCGCCCCGATGCCGCCGGCTTGTCGAATGCACATGCCGCCGGGACCGCGACCGCGGTCATCGACCATGCCGCATACGGCCACGACCGCGAACGCTTCGAGCGCGCGATGCAGGAGACGCTCGATCAATACGAGGTCGACCTCATCTGTCTCGCTGGTTTCATGCGGTTGCTGACCTCCTGGTTCGTGGGTCGCTGGAATGGCCGGATGCTCAATATCCATCCTGCGCTGCTTCCTGCTTTCAAAGGGCTCGACACGCATCGACGCGCTCTCTCCGCGGGCGTGAAAATCCATGGTGCGAGCGTGCATTTCGTGGCCACGGAGATGGATTCCGGCCCGATCGTCGCTCAAGGCGCGGTCGCGGTACATGAGGATGACGAGGCCGAGACGCTCGCGGCGCGCGTGCTCGATGTCGAGCACCGCATCTATCCGATGGCGCTCGCTCTGGTCGCGGCAGGCCGCGTGCGGGTGGTCGGAGGGCGATGCTGCATCGATGGCGGAGCTTCGACCCGACATGTCTTGATCGTTCCAAGCTCGGAAGACGGATGACAGGCGGCAGAGGACGGGAATGCCCTCCGCTCTGATCCGTCCTCTGTCTCTGAGAAAGCAAACCCCCGGCGCAAGGCCGGGGGCTACGGGAACAACTCGTGGCCGGATGACCGGCCTTCCCGCCACGTCAGGTCAGTGAAGTTCTCACAATGAGCGAAACGCGACCGCATCGCTGCGAACCGCGCCACAACCCGGGTTTTGGGGTTATCCGAAGCAAGTGCGCGCTGTCGGCACGCAACGGCGACCAAAATCCGAATTGTGGCATAAGAAATACGAAAAATGCGGCATTAGCAAGTCTCGCCCGCATTGCACGGCACTTAACGACGCTTGATGGTCGCGCGGGCAGCGAAAACGTCCGTGACAAACAGGTTGTAGACAAACAGGTTTGCGAGAATTCAATTCACGCCGTAAAATTATGCCGCCCCCGCAACCTCGCTGCGAGGGCCCCATCATCCAAACCGGGGGAAATGCAATGACAACGCTAACGCCAGATGCGCGAGTGGTTCCGGCCGGAGACCCAAAGCCGATCATTCCGCCGCTCGCTTCCTTCTATTCACAGACGCGCGACCTCGCATGGCTTGTCGTGCGCCTCACCGCGGGCGGGATGCTGCTCGTCCACGGCATCATCAAGGTCATGCCAGCGGCCGAAAAGGGGTTGGCCGCGACGATCGCGGCATTCGCGGCGGGCAGCATGGCCCGTCGTGGGATCGAACCTTCCCTCCCGGCTGCCTATGCGGTGTTCGCCATCGAGACAATCGGGGCCGTCATGATCATACTCGGTCTCTTTACGCGTTTCGCCGCCGCCGCCGCCGCCATCATGTTCGCAGTGATTACCTTCGTCGCGCATTGGCCGAATGGCTTCGGCTGGAGCTCGCCCAGGGGCGGTTGGGAATACCCGCTGTTTTGGGGTCTCATTCTCTTCGCCATCGCCTTGCGCGGCGGCGGGCCGTACTCGCTCGACCGCAAGATCGGCTGGGAGCTGTAGTCTTTCCAGGGGGTCGGCAATCAATGATCAGCAATCAGGTATACCCTGATTGCTGACGTCTGATCACTGAGCGCTGGCTGCCTATGCCTTCTGAGCCCCCATCTGGCGGCGGCTGCGCGAAAGCTTATAGCCGATCGCCAGAACGAGGGCGATGACACCGCGCGCCGCCCAGAGCGTGAGCACCTGCGTCGCCGGAACAATGGCTTCGATAAGGATGTCGCCGGCGACCCAGATAAGGAGGCCGATGGCGGCCAGGATCTCGTCCGGCTGGAACGGACGATGCCTGCGAACAAGCAACAGGCCCAGGCCGACGACGAAGACCGCTCCGGCGCGACCTGCCCAGGAATGCAAGTGATGCGCCGACGCCTCGCCCAGCCAGCCGATGACCGCCGGGTCGGTCGCCATGATGTCACCGGCAACCCAGCCCAAGAGCGCGCCGCCCGCCCAGACCAAGATCCGGAAGCGCTCGAGCAGAGCCATCAGGATCGCGCTCCCGGCGATGATCAGTGGAATGCTGGTCGCCAGACCGAAAATGATCAGTGTCGCCTTAATGACAGCGGCGTGCGCGACGTCCACTCGCATAGCCGCAATGTCGGCCGACGCCGCAATCGCAAGCACGTTATCCAGGCTCATTACGATGTCGGCAATGGCGACGATCCGCACGGCGCGCCAGAGGTTTTCCGCGGCCTCGATGTCGCCTTCGCCCTCGCCTTCGGCATCTTCGGTTACGAGCTTCGTGGCCACCCAGAACAGCAAGGCCCCCCCGGCGAGCTTGAGATACGGATAGGTCATTGCCTGCGCCACGACCAAGGTGAACAGTATGCGCAGCAGAACGGCGACGCCGGCCCCCAGAATCATACCCCAGAGCCGCTGGCGCGGCGGCAGCCGCATGCAGGCCAGCGCGATTACGACGGCGTTGTCGCCAGACAGGATGATGTTGACGCCGATGATCTGAACAACGGCGACCCAGAACGGCGCATGCAGAATATCGTCAAGAAGAAATCCCACTTGACACCCATTGCCCTTTGCAGCCGCGCCTTGCGCGACAAGCCCAAGTCGCAGCCAACCAAGTCGCAACGAACCAAGTCGCAACTAACATTGCTTGCTCCGAACGCGCCAGTGTACATGCACGACCAGAGACCTGACCAGCGCGGCGAGCTAGTGTGGCGGATTTGACGTTCCTACCAGCATTGCCGCACGCGATTCGTAGGAACGTCAAATCCAAAGCCACACTAGAATCACATAGTTTGCTAGTGTCCCTTTGGTTCCGACGTTCGTACGAGAGCGTGCTGCAAAGTGATACGAACGTCGGAACCGGGATACTAGCCGTCCTGCCATCAACCGACGACCTCATTGCCTGAAAAGAATTGGGCGATCTCCTGGGTTGCTGTTTCCGGCGCATCCGAGCCGTGCACCGAATTCTCGCCGATCGATTTCGCGTGCACCTTGCGGATGGTACCCGGCGCCGCTTTTGCCGGGTCGGTCGCCCCCATGATGTCGCGGTACTTTGCGATGGCGTTTTCGCCTTCCAGCACCTGCACCACGACCGGCCCGGAGATCATGAACTCGACAAGGTCGCGAAAGAACGGCCTCTGGCGATGGACCGCATAGAACGTTTCCGCCTCTGCGCGGCTGATCCGGAGCCGTTTCTGAGCGACGATGCGCAGACCCGCCTGCTCGATCATGGCGTTGATCGCACCGGTCAGATTGCGGGCGGTGGCGTCGGGCTTGATGATGGAAAAGGTGCGCTCGATGGCCATGGGCAATTTGCTTCTCAACCGGGAGGAAGTGGGCGCAGGCGGCGCTCTTTCACTGGAGCAAAGTCGCTTCCGATTGAACCGCGACTTCCAAGCTTCTTGTTTTGACGCACGATGTCACCCCGAGCGTGCCGACGAGCTCGGCAAGGCATCGCTTGTCCAAATAGTCCTGAGTGGTGATCAGTGCCTTTGCGTCCATCGACCCCCTCGCGCCATAGCGTCCCGATTGCGAAGCAACGTGCAAACGCTAGCATCCCTGCGGCTGCAATCAAGTCGCCCGCAACGATCCCCGCGCCCGCGTCACACGAGCGCAAAGAGCCGTGCGGGCCCTCCGGTTGCGCCTTTCACCTTCGCCAATCCTACCACCAAGGTAGCACCCGAAGCGGGTAGCTTGTCGAGACTTGCGACGTTCTCCAGCCCCCAGCGTCCCGATGGCAACCAGGCGTAGTGAACCTTGAAATCCTTGGACGGGCCGTGGTCGAGCGAAAGCGTGTCGACTGCCAATCCCGCAACCTTGCGCTCCTTCATCAGCCATTCGGCCGCCTCCAAACCAAAGCCGGGAAAGTGCAGAACGCCGGCAGCGTCCTTGCCTGAGAACTTGGCCGGATCGCTCACGTGCTGGGCCCAGCCGGAATGCATGGCAATGCAACAATTCTCCGGCAGCCGGCCGTGCTTTTTCTCCCATGCCGCGAGGTCCTCCCGCAAGACAAGGTAATCAGGGCTCGCGGCTGCCTTGGCCGCCACGTCAATGACGGCAAGCGGCGCCACGAGAGTGCTCGCCGGGAATTTCTCGACACTGATGCCGTCCTCCGAAAAGTGGATTGGCGCATCGAGGTGCGTGCCGGCATGCTCGATGATGCGCCACCAATAGAGATTTAATCCATCCTTCTTGAAGTCGAACTTCTTCTCCATCTCGATTCCCGATACGCCGAAGTAAGTGGGAAACTCGGGCGACATGGTGTGAGTGAGATCGACCACCGTGGTGAACCGGCGCGCGGGAGCAGCGTGTGCGACCTCCGCAACAGCTCCCCCGCCGACCAGCCCGGCGGCAACCGCCCCTTTGAACAGACCACGCCGCGACAGCGCGTGCCGCACCGCTTCCTGACATCCCGGAACGCACATTGTCGACCTCCTTTGTTTCTCGCTGTTGCCGCCGGTGCCTCACCGCAGACCAAGCTCGCGCCGCGCATCCGCATCACTATTTTAGCGAATGGCTCCTCGCTTGAGCAGTTGCGCGGGCGGTAAACCCTTGCGGCATGCATCGCTCGCCAGCTATAGCGCCGGCCATGCTCGGTCTGCATGACCTCACCTACCGGATCGGCACACGCACACTGCTCGACCACGCAACGGCATCGATTCCGGCGGGCGCTCGCGTCGGCCTGGTAGGCCGTAACGGCAGCGGGAAGACCACGCTGTTTCGCATCATTGCCGGCGAGCTCGCTCCCGAGGACGGCGAGGTCAAGCTGCCTCTGCGTGCCCGCATCGGACGGCTCACCCAGGAGGCGCCCGACGGTCCCCAGCGACTGCTCGACGTCGTGCTTGGCGCCGACCGCGAGCGCATGCAGCTCCTGGCCGAGGCGCAGACCGAGCAGGAGGCGATGCGCATTGCCGAAATCCAGGTTCGGCTGACTGACATCGGCGCGCATTCGGCCCCGGCGCGTGCCGCTCAAATCCTTTCCGGGCTTGGTTTTTCCCATGCCGAGCAGCAACGTCCATGCGCCGAATTCTCCGGCGGATGGCGCATGCGAGTGGCACTGGCTGCGACGCTGTTCGCGGAACCCGACCTTCTGCTGCTCGATGAGCCGACCAATTATCTCGATCTCGAAGCAACGCTTTGGCTCGAGCAGCATATTGCGCGCTACCCTCACACCGTGATGGTGATCAGTCACGACCGCGATCTCCTCGACACTGCCGTCGACTGGGTTCTTCATCTCGAAGCCGGAAGTCTTGCGCTCTATCGCGGCGCCTATTCGGCATTCGCGCGGCAACGCCGCGAGCGCCTTGCGCTCGATCGCAAGCTCGCGAAAAAACAGGAAGGCGAGCGCAAGCGCCTGCAGGCCTTCGTGGATCGCTTCCGCGCCAAGGCCACCAAAGCGCGCCAGGCTCAATCCCGGCTCAAGCTGCTGGCCAAGCTCGATCCCATCATCCCGGTTAGCGTAGAGGAGGTGCGGCCGATCGAGATTCCACGACCGGCAAAGCCCTTGTCGCCTCCGATCATCGCGCTCGACGACGTTTGCGTCGGTTATGAACCGGGGTGTCCGGTGCTCAGGGGAATAACGCTTCGCATCGACAATGACGAGCGCATCGCGCTTGTCGGCGCCAACGGGAACGGCAAATCGACCCTGGTGAAGCTCATCGCCGGTCGTCTTGCGCCCATGTCCGGGCAAATGACGTCGGCGCAAAAGTTGGAGGTGGGATATTTCGCGCAGCACCAGCTCGATGAATTGCGCGATAACGATAGCGCCTATGCGCATCTGCGCGGCATGATGGCGGGCGCGGCCGAGGCCAACCTGCGCGCGCGCGCGGCAGCGATCGGATTCCCGGAGAGACTTGCCGATACTCCGGCGCGAGAGCTTTCCGGCGGAGAAAAGGCGCGTCTCCTGCTGGGGCTCGCTACCCTGCGCGGACCCCATCTCGTCATCCTGGACGAGCCCACCAATCACCTCGATATTGACACCCGTGCCGCTCTCATCACCGCGATCAATGCTTATCCGGGTGCGGTGATCCTCGTCTCCCATGACCGCCATCTGCTCGACGCCTGTGCCGATCGGCTGCTGCTGGTGGCGGATGGCCGGGTCGTTGCCTTCGACGGAGACCTTGAAGATTACCGCAAGCTCGTTCTCGCCGAGCGAGAAACCGACCGCGACAGAAACGATGACCTGAGGAACAACGCGAGGGAGCGCACGCGGCGCCTGGATATTCGCCGTGCGGCCGCGCAAAAGCGTGTCGAGCTCGCGCCTTTGCGTCGGCAAATCGCCGATGCGGAAGGCGAGATCACGCGTCTGCAAGCGCAGATCATGCAGATCGATGACGTTCTGGCGCAAGCGGAGCTGTTTGCACGCGAGCCGACCAAGGCTGCGGGGCTCGCCAAGGTGCGCGCCGAGCACGCGAAGGCACTCGCAAGGGCAGAGGAAGCCTGGCTCGCCGCCAGCGTCGCCCTCGAGCAGTCAACCGCCTGAAGATTCTTCCGCGGCGACGCCTTTGGGCATGACCCGATAGAACCACATGCGGCAAAACAGAAGCTCGGGACCAACTCGCCGCTCCAGCGCGGTTCTGCTCAAAGCGATCCTGCCGGCGGTCACGAGCCCGCCGGCTTTTTCACGCTGTTGGTCGTCTTTTGCGACTTCTCGGGGACAGCCGGCGCGGCCGGTGCCCGCTCGATGGATACCAGGCGGCCTCCAGCGAAGCGGTAGACGCCTGGCGAGGGGCCTCGGAGATAGGTCAGCACCAGCGAGCGCTCTCCACGTTCATTGGCGCCGAGTTCGATCTTTTCGACCGGGCCAGCGCGGCGAACGACGTCGCATTCCGTCATCTGCAAGGCGATTCCGCCAAGCAGGCCTGCGGCAGCTGCGGATTTGGCGGCTGCCTGCTCCGGCGCTGTATTGGCGCACTGACCTTCCGACCCGACAAGGTCGGCGGCGGTCACCGGCCGCTCGAAGCTCGTTTTTCCCCAGGCTTGCCCCGATCCATCCGGTTTCCTTGGCAGCTGCTCCGGCCTGGGAGCAAGCGTGAGGTTGTTCAAGCTCAGATCGGCCGAGCACGCGCCGAGCGTCGACGCCAGCGCAATCAAAGCAGCCGTGCATAAGCTGATTCGATTTGCCCGCCGTCTCGTCAAGCGCCTCACTCCTCGTTTGGCCGCCTCGCAGACCCGATTTTGCTCCTGCACCATGTGGCGATCAACACCTAAATTCTTGGCGCAGTCGTATTTGATTTGATGCCGCTGAAGCAATGATGCAAACAGACAGCCGAGGGAACAGCCAGGCACGCGCCGGCACCATGTGTATTATCCGCCACAACAGGCATGTTTCGGCCAGCATTGCTGCCCGCACCTGCGGCGCATGCGCGTTACCCGTCAGCACGTCAGCGCTAGATGCCCAAGATCTCCACCATTTCTGGTTCCGACGCTGGGGCGTTCGGAAGCTTCTCGCCGGCGCGCATGTTGTGATGAAAAGTCAAATACTATTAAGCGTGGCGGAAATATCACAGCCAAAGCCGTCACAACCTGTTAAGAAAGGCGCACTCAATTCCTGAACGGGGGGTTCAAATGAAAAAGCTGTTACTCGGAAGCGTCGCGCTGGCTGCGCTGGGCCTGGGCGCTCCTGCCAACGCGGCAGATATGCGGGCGAGGCCACTTCCGCCTCCCGTTCCTGCCTTTAGCTGGAACGGCTGCTATGTCGGCTTCTACGGCGGATATGCGGTTGGCCAGAGCCAGCATTCGACCAGCGGCAACGCCGCCGTCGGCACGACCTTCAATGCAGGCGGCGCGAACGTCGTGTTCCCAGAGGCTCCGGTCGGCGGAAACGGCGACATCACCGACAAATTCGACATGAGCGGCTTCGTCGGCGGCGGCACGGGTGGATGCCAATGGCAGGCCGGCGTGTGGGTGTTCGGCATCGAGGCCGACGGCGGCGTGACGAACAAGGACGGACAACATTTCGATAACCCGCCGTTCAACCCCACTTACGTGAGCCAGACCACCGAGCGATGGACATCCACTGCGCGGTTGCGTCTCGGCTACGCCGTCGACAAGTGGCTTTTCTATGTCACGGGCGGCGCCGCCTGGGCAGGCGTGGAAGCGACCACGTGGAATGGCAGCGGCGGACCCCCCTTCGGGGTGACGAGCACCCCGATAGCGGGCGTCCCGTCAATCCACCACAAGCAGGTGATGTTCGGCTACGCGGTCGGTGTCGGCACGGAATACGCGCTGAGCTACGGCTGGTCAATCAAGTCCGAATACCTCTTCACGCAGTACCGCGACAAGGACTTCTTCAATTCGCCGGACAGCGTCACGCAAATTGGCTCGTTCGTGACGCCGCACAGCGTCAGCCTGTACAACCACACCTTCAAGTGGGGCCTGAATTACAAGTTCGGCTTTGGCAAGGCTCCGGCGGTGGTCTCCAAATAACTGATCGGCTGACAATCGGCTACGCCGCAATCAGCTACGCAAGAGCCCCGAGGCGCGCGCCTCGGGGCTTTTTTTTCACGCGCTGCCTCTCGCAAGCACTTTGACGCCCGGCTCATGCCATTTTCTGCCAGCGACCATGCTCGTCGGTCTGCCAATAGGTGACCTCGAAGCCCTGCGCCTTTCCCTCGCGCCAGCGCGCGCGGGCGGCAGCCACCGCGTCGGGATCCTCGCCGTCGAACAACACGACGATTCGCGCATAGGCGCGCGCATCGGCCGGCACCGGCGCGCCGTCGACGAGGAAGCGTACCGTGGCAGCATTGGGGTTGTGGTCATGGATGGTGAGCAGAACCGGCTGCTCGCCAGCCTCGGCCTCGCGCCAGGTGCCATGCGGAAGAAAGCTCTCATCGCGGAAGGTCCACAAATGCGCGTCGAGCGCGTCGACCCGCTCTTCCGAGGGCGCCTGCACCACGGCGCGCCAGCCGCGCTCGATCGACCTTTCGAGCAGGGTCGGAAGGACGCGCTCGAGCGGCTGGCGCTGGAGGTGGTAGAAGAGAATCTCGGTCATCGGCCCGTCATTTTTCATAATGCTCGGCGACCAGCTCATTCAACAACCGCACCCCGAACCCGGAGCCCCAGCTCCTGTTGATGTCGGTTTGCGGCGAGCCCATGCCGGTCCCGGCGATGTCGAGATGCGCCCATGGCGTCTTGTCCACGAAACGCTGCAACAGCTGTGCCGCGGTGATGGCACCGCCGTGGCGGCCGCCGGTATTCTTCATGTCGGCGAACTTCGAATCGATCATCTTGTCGTATTCCGGTCCGAGCGGCATCCGCCAGACGCGTTCCCCGGTCGCGTGCCCAGCCTTGATCAGGCGCTCGGCAAGCTTATCGTCGTTGGCGAACAGTCCGGCATATTCCTGTCCGAGCGCAACGATGATGGCACCGGTCAGCGTGGCGAGATCGATCATGAGCTTGGGCTTGAACCGCTTGTTCACGTAATGCAGGACGTCCGAAAGCACTAGACGGCCTTCTGCATCGGTATTGATGATCTCGATCGTCTGTCCCGACATGGTGGTGACGATATCGCCGGGTCTCTGCGCCCCGCCGCCGGGCATGTTCTCGACGAGGCCGATCGCGCCGACGGCATTGACCTTGGCTTTGCGCGCGGCGAGCGCGTGCATGAGGCCGACCACACAGGCTGCTCCCGCCATGTCTCCCTTCATGTCCTCCATGCCGGCGGCGGGCTTGATCGAAATGCCGCCGGTATCGAAGCATACTCCCTTGCCGATGAAGGCGAGCGGAGGTCCGCCGCGCTTGCCGCCGTTCCAGCGCATGATCACCGTGCGGCTCTCGTGTTGCGAGCCCTGACCAACGCCGAGCAACGCATTCATGCCGAGCTTCTTCATCTGCGCGAGGATCGAGCATTTCGACATCGCAACGCCGAGCTTTTCAAGCTGCCGGCGCGACGGGCGAATTCTTCCGGGATAGAGGATATTGGCCGGCTCATTGACCAGATCACGCGCGATGAGAACGCCGTCTCGCCACCGCCTCGCATCCGGCAAACGCCTTCTTTATGCCGCGCAACGTTGCCGGTCGCGACCGTGACCTTGACCTCGTCGGCTTGTTGCTCATCATCCGGCGCTTGGTCTTGTAGCGCTCGAACGAATACGCGCGCAGCCGGACGCCGAGCGCGACGTCGGCGGCACGCTCCGGCTTGATGCCTCCCCCGGGCAGGTCGGCGACGCAGCATTGCCGCGCTCGCCGCCGCCGGCATCTTGCCCATTGCGGCCCCGCCGAGCTTCACGAAATCCTGGGACGTTGAGGTCTCGCGCCTTTCCGACGCCAATGACGATCAGGCGCGACACCTGAAGGCCGGCTGGGGCCACGATATCGAGGGCCGAACCGTTCTTACCTTTGAAGCCGTCGGCGGCTGCCGCGCGCCTGACCAGTTCACCCGTCGGCTTGATCGCCTCGCGGGCCGATGTGCCGAATTTCAGCCCCTCCTCGCAGAACAGGACGAGAACGCCCTGGTCAGGCAGGTTTTGGACGGACTTGTCCAGATCGGCGAATTCGAGCTTGAGCGTCGCGGGACATCGAGGATTGGTCCTTCGAAATCGATGATGGCGGCCCCCGCTGGCCTGGGATCGCGCGGGCGGCCGCCTGATATGACGCGGATGGGCCGCACCTGCAAAGCCGCTTCCTGGCGACGACGCCAGGATGATCCGCGCGGCCCGCGGGTGGCCATGCCGGCAACGGTCGGAATTAACGTTTTGTTGTGCATGCTCAAAGGGTTTGCCTTGTCGAGGCCATTTTGTTGGCCGATCAAGGGGGGCATTCAAAGGGGCTCGGTTTACCGGGTGCGCCACGCGGGCATGGGGGCCGCGCGCACCGGGGCTTTGTCGCGAGCGGGGACGCGTAGTCGGATGGGGTCGATCGGGCGGTATATTTTCCGCACCACCTTCGGTGCGTTCCTGATCGTTTGCGTCAGCGTCACGGCGCTGATGTGGATCACGCAGGCGTTGCGCGACATCGACCTGATGACCAATCAGGGTCAGAGCATCTTCGTATTCGTCGGCATCACCAGCCTGATCATCCCGCTGCTCATTCAGATCATCGCGCCGATTGCCTTGATGATCGCGGTTGCCCACGTGCTCAACAAGCTCGGCAACGATTCCGAGCTCATCGTGATGAATGCCGCGGGAATACCGCCTGGATCCTGTTTCGACCGTTCCTGGCGGTCGGCGTCGTCGTCTCCCTGGTGGTTGCGACGATCAGCATCTACATCTCGCCGTGGGGATTGCGCCAATTGCGGCTATGGGCGACCGAGGTTCGCGCCGACCTCGTGAGCAATGTCGTCCAGCCCGGCCGCTTCACCAAGATTGGAGGACAGGCTGACGCTTCACATTCGCGAACGCCGGCCGAACGGACAATTGCTGGGCATCCTGATCGACGACCAGCGCAATCCCAAGGAGCGCGTCACCATCCTCGCCGAGCAGGGCGATATCGTGAAGAACCAGCGCGGCACTTTTCTGGTGCTGGAGAACGGCAGCGTCCAGCGGCACGAGACCGGCCAACGCGATCCCGCGCTGGTGCTGTTCGACAGCTATGGATTTGACCTGTCCTGGCTCTCCAGCGGGGCGCAGAACGTCAAGTATTCGGCGCGGGAACGATATCTGTGGGAGCTCTATGATCCCGACGCGGACCGACAAGCTGTTTGCGGACCAGCCCAATCAAGTCCGCGCCGAGTTTCACGACCGCATCACTGCGCCGCTCTACCCGCTCGCCTTCGTGGTGTTGACTTACGCCTATCTCGGCGCGCCGCGCACGACCCGCCAAGGTCGCACCATGTCGCTGCTCGGCGCGATCGGCGTGGTCGGCGGCGCTGCGCGGACTGGGCTTCGTCGGAATGATCGCCGGCTTGCACACGCCGATCGCTCTTGCTGCTTCCTTACTTGGCGCTGGTGGCGGCTTCGTGCTGGGATATTTCGCGATTTCGCGCGGCGTCATCATCGAGCCGCCGGCGTTGATCGCCAATGCGATCACCGCCATCATCGAGCGCATCGCCCAGCGTACCGGCAGCCTCGATGGGGCAGGCGCCATGATCGCCGGAACGCTGTCGCGATATTTCGGATTGCGCTTCCTCACCGCCGTTCTGGCGGTGTTCGCGGGCACGATGGTGCTGACGGCGATGATCGATTTTCTCGAGATGATGCGGCGCAGCGGGGACATCCACGACGTCTCCGCCTTCTTCGTCGCCAAGATCACGCTCTTCCGCGTGCCCTTCATCACCGAACGCGTCATGCCGTTCGCCGTGCTGGTCGGCGCGATGTTCTGCTACCTGAATTTGTCGCGCCGGCTGGAGCTCGTGGTGGCGCGCGCCGCAGGCGTCTCGGCCTGGCAATTCATCGCGCCGGCCATCGTCATCGCCGTGGCTGATCGGGATCGCGACGACGACCGTTTACAATCCGATCTCTGCGAACTTGCGCGAACAGTCGACCCGCCTGGAAGCCGAGTTGTTCGGCCGCGACAACGGATACCGCAACCCACGCGCGGGTTCTGGTTGCGCCAGCGCAGCGAAGAGGGCCAGACCGTGATCAATGCCAAGTCGAGCCGCCAGCAGGGAGTTCAACTGGGCGGCGTGACCGTGTTCCGGTTCGACCCGGCCGGCCGTTTCCGTGATCGCATCGAGGCCCGAAGCGCAACGCTCGAGCCCGGATATTGGCGTCTCGACAACGCGCGGATTTACGCCAGCGGAGTCGCTCCGAGGGAGCGGGAAACGTTTCGGCTGCGGACCAACCTGACACAGGCGCAGGTCGGCGAAAGTTTTGCCACACCCGAAACCGTGCCGTTCTGGAGCTCGCCTCCTACATCGAGCTGGCGGAGAACGCCGGCGTGTCCGCCTACGGCTATCGGCTGCAGTATTTCCAGCTGCTGGTGCAGCCGCTTCTACCTCGTCGCCATGGTGCTGCTGGCCGCCGCGGTCAGCCTGCGGTTTTTCCGCTTCGGCGGCGTGCAGAAGACCGTGCTCGGCGGAATTGCCGCAGGCTTCCTGCTGTACGTGCTGGCGAAGATCACCGGCGACCTGAGCAAGGCCGGACTGATGGCGCCGATCGCCGCGGCGGCGCTGCCGCCGGCAATCGGCGGCGTCACCGGCCTCCTCGCGTTGCTCTACCAGGAGGACGGGTGATGGCGCCGACCGAGCGCCCTCCTCCTCGCCGGCCGTGCTGCCGCACCTGTGCGGCGGCGCGGCTCGTCATCGCGGCCGCCGCTGATGTCGTCGCCGGCTGCCTTACCGGAATCGCCGGCACTCGCGCAGAGGCTGCTGACCTTTCCGGCGCGGCCGAAGCCGCCGCCGCGAACCCGCAGCGCGCGCAGGATCAGATGCTCGTGCGCGCCGAGGAGATCAACTACGACTACACCAACGAGCGCGTCTCCGCCGTCGGCAACGTGCAGATCTACTACGGCGCCTCGACGCTCGAAGCCAACAGGGTGATCTACGATCAGAAGACCAAGCGCCTGCATGCGGAGGGCAATGTTCGCCTGACGCATGCCGACGGCACCGTCACCTACGGCGAAATCATGGATCTGAGCGACGATTTTCGCGACGGCTTCGTCGATTCGCTGCGCGCCGATGCGCCCGAGCAGACCCGGTTCGCCGCCACCCGCGCCGAGCGCTCGGGTGGCAATTTCACCGTATTCCACAACGGCGTCTACACCGCCTGCGAGCCGTGCAAGGACGATCCCAAGAAGCCGCCGAAATGGCAGGTGAAGGCGGCGCGGATGATCCACGACCAGGGCGAGAAGATGATGTATTTCGAGGACGCCCGGCTGGAATTCCTCGGCGTGCCGTTCGCCTACATTCCGTATTTCTCGGCGCCCGATCCGACGGTGAAGCGCAAGTCGGGCTTTCTGGTGCCGAGCTATCAGCAGCAGCAACGTTTATGGCTCTCGGCATCGCGGTGCCGTACTTTCTGGGCGCTGGCGCCCAATTACGATTTGACCTTCACGCCGATGATCACCACCACGCAGGGTCCGCTGCTGCAGGGCGAATGGCGCCACCGGCTGGTGAACGGCGCCTACACCATTCGCGCCACCGGCATCTTCCAGCTCGACAAGGACCGTATTCTTCAGCAGAAGGCGCTTCCGACGCCGGGATATCGCGACTGGCGCGGCAGCGTGGAGACGGCCGGCCAGTTCAACCTGTCGGAGAAATGGATATGGGGCTGGGACGGCACGCTGCTGTCGGACAAGACCTACCTGCAGGACTACGGGCTCAACAAGGACTATGCAATCAGCCAACCTGCTGAGGTCTACGCCCGATCACGCCCTGTCGCAGCTCTACGTCGCCGGACGCGGCGACCGCAGCTATTTCGACGCCCGCGCGCATGTACTTCTTCGGCTTCTCGGTCGCCGACGATCAGAAGCAGATGCCGATCGTGCACCCGTAATCGATCACGACTACGTCTTCCCGTATCCAATCTTCGCCGGCGAGGTTGCCCTGCGCAGCAATCTCACCAGCCTCTCCCGCGACCGGCCAATTTCGATCCGATCTCGAGCCAGGCCGTTGCGGGCAATTCTGCGGCCCGACAACCGCTGATCCCGCGATCAAGAATTCGAGCAATTGCCTGCTGCGCGGAGTGCCCGGCGACTACACGCCGGTTTTCCACCGAAGCGACATGGGACGCACGATCGTCGATCCGTTGGGCCAGAGTCTACACTCCGTTCGTGATCATGCGAGCGGATGCCGCCGACATGCAAGTCGCATCGCAGCCTGGAGTATCCAATTACATCACGTCGGCCAGAGCGACGTTGGGCGCGTCATGCCGACCGCCGGCCTGGAATACCGCTATCCGCTGATCAATGTGCAGTCATGGGGAACGCAAACGGTCGAGCCGATGGCCCAACTCATCTTCCGGCCCAACGAGAGTCGACGTGGGAGCCTTCCCCAACGAGGACGCCCAAAGCTTGATCTTCGATGATTCGAACCTGTTCAGGGTGAATAAGTTCTCCGGCTGGGATCGCATGGAAGGCGGCGGCCGTGCAAACGTCGGCATGCAATACACCGCGCAGTTCAATCGCGGCGGCAATGTCAATTTCCTGTTCGGACAATCGTATCAGCTCTACGGGCCGAATTCGTTTGCGCTTGGCGGCACGACCAATACCGGGCTCGACAGCGGCCTCGATACGGCGCGCTCCGACTACGTGGCGCGCGCGTCCTATCAGCCCAACTCGACGTTCATGTTCACATCCCGGTTCCGCATCGGCGAGAGCGACTTCACCCTGCGCCGTACCGAGCTCGAAGCAACCGCCAATTTTGGCCGCTGGACCACGACCCTGTTGTACGGCGACTACGCTGCCCAGCCCGAGATCGGCTTTCTGACCCGGCGCGAGGGCATTCTCGGCAACGCAAGGTTGAAGCTGAGCCCAATTGGGTCCTGCTTGGCGCGGCCCGGTATGACCTGTTGCGCGCACCAAGTAAGCCAAACCCAGATGGGCGTCGGATATGTCGACGACTGCCTCATCTTGGCCCTCAACTATGTTACGGATTATGCCTATAGTGGCAGCGTGTCGGTCAATCACACCTTCATGATGCAGATCGGCTTGCGCACGCTGGGTGGAAATACAAGCAACCAGGGAGTATCCGCGCTCAACAGCGGAGCGCCGGGGGTTTCCGGGATGCGCTGATATCGGTCGCTCGGGCAGCGGCGACGATCTTGATGAGATGAGCCGCGCGCACAAGGGCAACGTGGGCACGGCGAGACGGCGGGTGGGACGGAGCAATGACGATCGAAAAGTTCATGATGCGCCGCGGCCATTTTTCCGTTGCGATGGTGGCGGGCGCCGTTCTGATCATGATGGGGGCCGCTCGGGCTCAGCAGGTGGTCGTCGTCGTCAATGGCGAACCGATCACGGCGCTCGACATCGAGCAACGATCCAAGCTCACCCAATTGTCCACCCACAAGGTCCCGCCCCGCCAGGAGGTGCTCGACGAGTTGATCACCGAGATACTCAAGGTGAAGGAGGGGAAGAAATGGGGGCTTGAGGTCAGCAATGCGGAAGTGGACAGTGCTTTCGCCAACATGGCCAGTCGGATGCGAATGACCTCCGATCAATTGGTCCAGGTGCTTGCCAAATCGGGCATCAATTCCGCGACGCTCAAACAGCGCATCAGAGCCGACATCACTTGGCCTCAGCTGGTGCGGGGGCGCTTCCAATCGAGCCTGCAAATAGGAGAGAAAGACATCGTGCCGGCGTTGGAGGCAAAGCCCGAGGATAGCATCGGCTATGACTACACCTTGCGGCCCATCCTGCTGCTCATCCCCGCCGGGTCGCCGGAAGGCTTCATCGAGGCGCGCCGGCGCGATGCGGAATCCCTGCGTGCCCGGTTCCAAGGCTGTGATGAGGGCATTGCGTTCGCGCGTGCGCTCAAGGATGTGGCGGTGCGTGAGCAGGTCATTCGCAGCTCGGCCGACCTTCCGGCCGAGTTGCGCAAGGTGCTCGACGGCATCGAGATCGGCAAGCTGACGCCGCCGGAAATGACCAAGCTCGGAATCGAGATGTACGCGATCTGCGCCAAGAAAGCGTCGGCAGCCGAAAACACGCCGGGAAAGCGCCGGGCTCGCGAGGCCATAGCAGCCGAGCGCTACGAGCAGCGCTCCAAGCAATACCTCAATGAGGTCCGCCGCGGCGCCATGCTCGAGTACAAGTAAGGCAAAGTGGGATGCCGGGACCTTTGGCGCTGACGCTGGGGGAGCCCGCCGGCATCGGACCCGATATCACCTTTGCCGCGTGGCGCCAGCGCGCCAAGCTCGGGCTGGCACCGTTTTATCTCCTTGCCGACCCGGCCTTCATCGGCCGGCGAGCCGAGCGGATCGCTCCGGACTTGTCGATTTCCGTGGTCGAGCCGGACGCGGCAACAGCGGCATTCGAACGGTCTCTGCCGGTGGTGGACATCGGCGTCGAGGTCAGCGCAGAGCCTGGCCGCCCTGACCAGTCGAGCGCGCCGGCGGTGCTTGCTGCGATTCGCCGCGCGGTGGCGGACGTCACCGCCGGCACCGCCTGCGCGATCGTCACCAATCCCATCGCCAAGAACGTGCTCTACCGTTCGGGTTTCGCCGAGCCCGGGCATACCGAGTATCTCGCCAGGCTTGCGACGGAATCGAGCGGCGCAGCTGCGCGCCCCGTGATGATGCTGTGGTCGCCCGAGCTGGCAGTCGTGCCGGTGACGATTCATCTGCCGCTGAGAGAGGTCGTTCCCACTCTCACCGTCGAGCTGGTGGTGGAGACCGCTCGCATCGTGGCGCGGGATCTGCGCGTGCGTTTCGGCATTGCGCGTCCGCGCCTCGCCGTCGCAGGCCTCAATCCCCATGCCGGCGAGCAAGGCGCACTGGGGGACGAGGATGTGACGGTCGTGGGAGCAGCCATCGAGCGTCTCAAGGCGGAAGGCATCGACGCGCGCGGCCCATTGCCCGCCAATTCGCTGTTCCATCGGGCGGCACGCGCGAGCTATGACGTCGCGCTCGCCATGTATCACGATCAGGCACTGATCCCGATCAAGACCTTGGCGTTCGATCATGCCGTCAATGTCACCCTGGGCCTACCGTTTGTACGCACCTCGCCCGACCATGGCACCGCGTTCGACATCGCCGGCACCGGCCGCGCGAATCCGGGAAGCTTGATCGCTGCTCTCCAGCTGGCGGCACGATTGGCGGGCCACGTCGAGCCGCGCCTCATGACGCGTCGCGCATGAGCGCCATTGAGGATCTTCCGCCTTTGCGGGAGGTGATCCGGCAACACAACCTCACCGCGAAGAAATCCCTCGGCCAAAACTTTCTTCTTGATTTCAATCTTCTTCGACGGATTGCGCACGCGGCCGGCCCGTTCGACGGGGTCGACGTCGTCGAGGTCGGCGCGGGTCCGGGCGGGCTCACCCGCGCCCTGCTCGCGCAGGGTGCACGGCGCGTCATTGCAATCGAGCGCGACCGTCGTGCCATCGCCGCGCTCGAGGACATCGCCAGGCACGCTCCCGCCCGCCTCGAGATCGTCGCCGGCAACGCGCTCGAGGTCGATCCCCGCTCGTTTCTCACTGGAGCCCCCGCGCGGGTGGTCGCAAACCTTCCCTACAACATCGCCTCCGCCTTGCTTGCGAGCTGGCTGACTGTCGAGCCGTGGCCGCCGTGGTATGACCGGCTGGTGCTGATGTTCCAGCGCGAGGTCGCGGACCGCATCGTTGCCGCTCCCGGCTGCAAGGCTTACGGTCGGCTGTCTGTCCTGGTCGGCTGGCGAAGCCAAGCGCGCATCCTCTTTGACGTCTCGCGCACCGCGTTCGTGCCTCCTCCCAAAGTGACATCGTCCCTGGTGAGCCTCATACCCCGTCAAGAGCCGCTTTCCTGCGACCGTCGCGCGCTCGAGCTCGTGACAAGATGCGCATTCGGCCAACGCCGCAAGATGCTGCGACAGAGCCTCAAATCGCTCGGCATCGATCCGCAGAAATTGCTCGAGGCCGCAAAGGTCGAGCCGACGGAACGCCCAGAAGAGATATCGGTCCCGAGCTTCGTGGCGCTTGCGCGCGCCTATTCCAGATCAACAAGGCAGGATGGCTCATGACCTTGCTCCGGCGCCAATCGCTCACCGCCTACGGCGCTCCGCTGTGCGAGACGGTAGCGGAATGTCCAAAGCCGCAAGGCACCGAGGTGCTGGTGCGCATCGTGCGCTGCGGCGTGTGCCATTCGGATCTGCACATTCAGGACGGCTATTTTCTGCTGGGCGAAGGCAAGAAGCTCGATGTGCAGGCCGGCCGCATCCTGCCCTTCACGCTCGGTCACGAGATCGCCGGCGTGGTTGAGCGCGCAGGCGCGGCGACCCGCGGGGTCGCGGCCGGCGACATGGTTTGCGTCTATCCCTGGATCGGCTGTGGGGACTGCGTCGCCTGCCGCCGAGGCAATGAAAACATCTGCGCCGCGCCGCGCCATCTCGGAATCAATGTCGACGGCGGCTTTGCCTCCCACGTGCTGGTTCCACACCCGCGCTACCTGCTCGACTACGCTCCGCTTCCGGCGGCGCTTGCAGCAATCCTGATGTGCTCGGGACTTACCGCCTATGCCGCCCTTAAGCGGCTTGCGAGCGCGGCGGCATCGGGACCGCTCCTGCTCGTGGGCATGGGCGGCGTCGGAATGATGGGCTTGGCTTTGGCGCAGGCGATGTTCAAGCAGGCGCCGCTGGTCGCCGACACTGATCCGGCCAAACGCGAGGCAGCTCTTAGTGCCGGTGCTGCCGTCGCATTTGATCCGAGTGATGACGGGGTACGCCGGAAGCTGCTTGCGGCAAGCGGCGGTGGAGTTGACGGCGCCTGCGACTTCGTCGGTTCTGCGCAGTCCATCGCACTTGCAACGGGTGCACTCGCGAAGGGCGGCAAGGTTCTGGTCACCGGCCTGTTCGGCGGCAGCTTTACAGTGCCGGTGGCGCTGTTCGCGCTCAAAGCCTTTGCGATCGAAGGAATCCAGACCGGAACGCTCACCGAGGCACGCGAGCTGCTCGATCTCGCACGTGACGGCAATTTGCGCTTTCCGCCGCTGCGCGAGCGCCCGCTCGGCGAGGCTCAGGCCGCCCTCGAGGCGTTGCGTGCCGGACGCGTCGTGGGCCGAGCGGTCCTTTCCGCCGAGCGACCCTAAAGCTCTGCCTGCAGGCTGCGCACAAATGCGGACAATCCCGTCTGCCGCTCGCGCTTGAGCCGCTCGGCGGCGAGGATCGATCGCACCTCGGCAAAGGCGTAGGCGATATCGGTATTGATCACCACGTAGTCGTATTCCGCCCAGTGGCTCATCTCGTCGGCGGCCTTGGCCATGCGCGCATGAATCACCTCGTCGGAATCCTGCGCCCGGCTCCGCAGCCGTCGCTCCAGGTCGGGAATCGAGGGGGGAGCACGAAAATGCTGACGAGATCGCGATCCGCCTTTTCGCGCAGCTGCTGCGTGCCCTGCCAGTCGATGTCGAAAAGCATGTCACGGCCGCGGGCGAGGGCCGCTTCGGCCGGCGCGCGCGGAGTGCCGTAGCAGTGCCCAAAGACTTGCGCCCATTCCAGCAGCTCGCCCTTCTCGACCATGGCGTCGAAGCGTGTCCGGTCGATGAAATGGTAGTCGCGGCCCTCAATTTCTCCCGGCCTTTGCCTGCGCGTCGTCACCGAAATCGAGAGCTCGACGTCCGCATCGGCTTGCAGCAGCCTGCGCGACAGCGTTGTCTTGCCGGCCCCCGACGGCGAGGAGAGCACCAGCATGAGCCCACGACGTGCAATGGGGACGTTGACTGCGGCGCCTTTGACCTCTGGTTGTTGCACGCGCGTCGAGCCTTTGCCGATCACCTTGATTGGGCGGAGCGTAGAATCAGGTGCATTGTATCGATTCCGCAGCGCGCCGCGGCAGTGCCGCGGCGGAGAAAGCGGAGAGAACGTGCATCACTGCTGCAACCGTAGTGGCGCATGCCTCGCCACGACAATCACTCCAGATTCTGCACCTGCTCGCGAAATTGCTCGACAGCGCTCCTGAGCTCCAGGCCGATATTGGTCAATTCCACGTCATTCGACTTGGAGCACAATGTGTTTGCTTCGCGATTGAGCTCCTGGGCAAGGAAATCCAATCGGCGGCCGATGGCGCCACCCTGTGCGATCAACCGTTCCACCTGGGCGACATGGGAGGCAAGCCGGTCAATCTCCTCGCGGATGTCGCCTTTGCTCGCAATCAGGATGGCTTCCTGGTGCAGACGAACTGGATCGAAGCGGCTGGATGCATCGAGCAGCATTGCCACCTGCTCCGCGATCCGTGCCTTGATGGCTTCCGGCCGGCGACCAGGGGCGGCATCCGCGCGCGCTGCGAGTGCTGCAATTTCGCCGATGCGCTGACTGAGCACTCGCTGCAAGGCCTCGCCTTCATGCCGGCGCATGGCGACCAACTCAGTGACGGTCGTCGCAAATCCCGCGATGACCGCCGCCTCGGCCGCGAAGCGCTCCTCTTCGCCCTCGCCCTGCTCGATGATCTCGATCACGCCCTTGAGCGAGAGAATGCCGTCGAGCCGCGGCGCGGCGGCCTCTACCCGCGCGGCGAGGTTCTTGATGGTCGCCAGCACCGCGGCAAGCACTGCTTCGTTCACCCGCACGATCGGCGCGATGCCTTGGCGGTCGACGCTCAATGTGCCGTAGACGGTACCGCGGGCAAGAACCTGTGCGCTGGCGCGCACCGGAGCCTCCACCGTGTCCCAACCCGCCGGCAGCCGCAGCCGAAGGTCCAGTCCTTTTGCGTTTACCGATTTGAGCTCCCAGGCCCAGTTATAGGTGCCGCAGACGCCGTGGCCGCGCGCAAACCCGGTCATGCTCGAGAGCGCCACGGCGGAGAACCAGAACCTATTGCGAAGTCCCGGCGGCCTTCGGCGAGCCGCTCGCGCTGCGCTTGCCGCGCGAGCTCGGCGTGGCCACCGCCGGCGCAGCGCGCGGCGTGGTCGGCGACTGGGCTTCCGGAGCCTCCCCCCTCTGCTCGTACTCGATGACCCGCAGCCGCGCAACGTTCTTCTGATGCTGTTCGTAGGATTCCGCAAACGCATGTCCGCCGGTTCCATCGGCGACGAAATAGAGCTCCTTGGTGCGTGCCGGAATGGCAGCAGCCTCGATCGAGGCACGGCCGGGACTGGCTATGGGGCCCGGCGGCAGGCCGTCGATTGCATAGGTGTTGTACGGCGTCGGCTGCGCGATGTCGCCTCTGCTGAGCGGGCGGCCGAGCGACCCTTTACCGAATACGAGACCGTAGATGACGGTGGGGTCCGATTGCAGCCTCATCTTCTGCTTCAGCCGATTGGCGAACACGGCCGCGATGCGTGTGCGCTCCTCAGGTTTGCCGGTCTCCTTCTCGATGATGGAGGCGAGAACAATGAGCTGGTCCGGCGATTTGAGCGGCAGATCAGGACTGCGACGCTCCCACACTTCTCGCAGCAGTCGGTCTTGCGCCTGGCGCATCCGCGCAATCATCTGCTCGCGTGTGAACCCACGATTGAAATGATAGCCGTCCGGCAGAAGGCTGCCTTCTCTCGGAACCTCCTTGACGTTCCCGGAAAGGACTTCATTGTCCAAAAGCCGCGCCACTATCTGCTCCGAAGTCAGACCTTCCGGAATGGTGATCTGGTGTTGCACCACCTTGCCTTCGACGATTGTCTCCACCACATCGCGCACGCTCGCTCGCCTGGTAAAGAGATATTCTCCCGCCTTTAGCTCCGAGCGCGCTTGGAGCGCGAATACTCCGCCAATGAAGATCAGACGGTGCTCTTCGATCACCCCTTCGCGCGTGAGCAGGTCGGCGATGTCCATGAGGCCGGAGCGGGGCGGGATGACGACAATCTTGTCCGCTTGCAACGGACCTGGCGCTTCGAGGCGGGTCTTGCCGAGGACGACCGCTCCACCTCCGACGATGAGAACCAGAACGAGGAGAGTGAAAACCGCATTGCCGATGATAACCAGCGGATTGCGCGCGCGCCGAGACGGTCGCGAAGAACGGACCGGAAGCGACACGTAGTCGGGCTGCAAAGCAGCACGCGGGCTGCGCGGTGTAATGCGTTTGGGCTCCATGGACGACCTAGTAGCTCCATCTGACCGATCTGGGATCGGCGGTTGCGGCTCGCCGGCGTCGAGCACTTTTCGAACAGGCGACCCCGCTTGCGACGAGACGGCGATTGGGAGCCCCGACGCGGTCGGAACAGTTTTCAACTTAGCCGACCGTGCCCCATTCGGTATAGATAAATCCCACCTTTCCGGGTTCGGCTCCGCCGCTTATGGATTGTGAGCGGCTGCGTTTTTCGCTGCCGCAACCGAATCTGCCTACGGGCGTGCCGCGACCGCGAGGAGCCCGTGCACCGACGGCTTTCGGCGCGCTCGGCCCACTGGCGGCGGTCGCTCGCCCCCCTGCTGTTCATCGGCCCCGGCGGTGGCGGCTCTCCGGCAACCCGGCAGCGACGCGATGCCGCGAGCCGGCCGCCCTTGGATGATGATCTCGACCATCGCCGGGCAGCGCGTTTTCCTAACTCACCTCCTCTACCCCGCCTCGATGTCCACCATGGTCGCTAGCAGCCGTCCAGGCGGCGGACCCGATTCCATTATCTGGTTGACCAAGATCCCGCCGGTGGGATCCGATCGCAGAATCCACCACATTAGGTGTGAATATGGCCAAAGGTAGGAGGGCAGAGGGAGGTAACGTCAGCTCACGCGGCGAAACACCAAAGATGCGTTCGTACCGCCGAATCCGAACGAGTTGGAGAGCACCACGTTGACCTCGCGTCTCTTCGAATGATGCGGCACGAGGTCGATGGGCGTCTCGACGGATGGATTGTCGAGATTTATCGTCGGCGGCACCACGCCATCGCGCATGGCAAGAATTGAGAAGATGGCCTCGACCGCGCCCGCCGCCCCGAGCAGGTGCCCAATGGAAGATTTGGTCGAAGACATGCATATGCGGCCGGCCGCATTGCCGACCAGACGTTGCACGGCGGCGAGCTCGATTTCATCCCCGAGCGGTGTCGAGGTGCCATGCGCGTTGATGTAATCGACCTCCGCAGCGGATATGCCGGCCCGTTTGATCGCGGAATGCATGCACCGCAACGCGCCATCGCCGTCGTCAGCCGGTGCGGTGATGTGGTAGGCGTCCCCCGACAGGCCGTAGCCGATCAGCTCGGCATAGATTTTCGCTCCGCGACTTCTGGCGTGCTCGTAGGTTTCGAGCACGACGATACCTGCCCCTTCGCCTATCACGAAACCGTCGCGATCACGGTCGTAGGGACGGGATGCGCGTTGCGGCGTTTCGTTGAAAGCTGTGGAGAGCGCCCTGCAAGCGACAAATCCGGCCATGCCGATCCGCGAAATCGGTGATTCGGCGCCGCCCGCCACCATCACCTCGGCATCGCCGAGTGCAATCAGGCGTGCTGCGTCGCCGATCGCATGCGCACCCGTCGAGCAAGCGGTCACCACCGCATGGTTGGGACCCTTGAGACCATGCGCGATCGACACGTAGCCGGATGCCAGGTTGATCAAGCGTCCAGGAATGAAGAACGGCGACACGCGTCGCGGCCCTCTCTCCTTCAGAACGATCGCGGTCTCGGCAATGCCGGTGAGACCCCCGATACCGGAACCGATCATCACACCGGTTTTGATCTGATCCTCGTAGGTCGATGGTTTCCAACCTGCATCGTCAAGCGCCTGACGTGCGGCCCCCATGGCGAAGATGATGAAATCGTCGACCTTGCGTTGCTCCTTCGGCTCCATCCACTGGTCAGCGTCGAAGGTGCCGTCTGTGCCATCGCCGCGCGGAACTTGGCAGGCAATCTTGGCGGGCAAGTCGGAAACATCGAATGTTTCGACGCGCCTTGCGCCGCTTTCGCCATTGATTAGTCGGCACCAGGTCGTCTCGACTCCACAGGCGAGCGGCGTCACCATGCCGAGGCCTGTGACGACGACGCGTCTCATCTTCGTCTCCTTGGCCGCAGCCCTCATGGAATAGTTAGCCGCCGCCGTGGGCGGATCAAGGCATCGCCCAATCCCAAAACCGCGAAACTTCCTCGCAATTGGCTGTCGTCAGTCAGCTCTTTGCATTTTTTTCGAGGAACTTTATGGCGTCACCCACCGTCAATATGGTCTCGGCGGCGTCGTCGGGAATCTCGCAGCCGAATTCTTCCTCGAACGCCATGACGAGCTCGACTGTATCGAGGCTGTCGGCGCCAAGATCATCAATGAAGCTCGCGTTCTCGGTCACCTTGTCGGCCTCGACGCCCAAATGCTCGACCACAATTTTTTTCACCCGCTCGCCAATGTCGCTCATCGCTACAACCTCGTGTCCTTTGGATTGGGCTCGATCGGTAGGCGCCCCCGAGCCATTGCGGTATGGGCTTGCGTGGCGTGCGGCGCCGGATCACGGGTTGCGAGCGGACCCTGATAATGATTGGAACCCCGCTGCCGCCCCAGCCAAACCGAAGGTCGGTTATCATACTTCAGATGCCTTGGCCAGCGCGCTGCGCCGCAACCGAGCCGCAACCGGGGCCTCGCGATCGGACCGGCCGGGGCGGTCAGAACCCCCTTCAAATCATCGCCATCCCGCCATTGACGTGGATAGTTTGACCACTGACATAGCTGGCCTCGTCGGAGGCGAGATAAACGGCAGCGGCGGCGATATCGATGCCGCTACCGAGCCTTCCCGCCGGCACCCGGGAAAGGATCGCATCGCGCTGTTTGTCATTGAGCTTGTCTGTCATCGCCGAGGCGATGAAGCCCGGGGCAATTGCATTCGCGGTGACGCCGCGTCTGGCATATTCCGCCGCGACCGACTTGATCATTCCGATCATCCCGGCCTTGCTGGCCGTGTAATTGCCTTGGCCGGCATTGCCGGTGACGCCGACCACCGACGATATGGCGATGACTCGTCCGAACCGGCGGCGCATCATCCCGCGCACGGCCGCCCGCGCGAGGCGGAAAGTCGCTGTCAGATTGACGGCGATGACCTGGTCCCAATCCTCATCGCGCAACTGAACCAGCAGATTGTCCTTGGTAATCCCGGCATTCGCCACGAGAATGTCGAGCTGGCCCATCAGCTCCTCGCATTTCGGAACCAGTGTCTCGACGGCGTCCTTGTCGGCGAGGTCACACGGAAGCACATGCACACGATTCTCGAGCGCGCCGGCGAGCTGTTCGAGGACCTCGCGCCGGGTACCGGACAAGGCCACGTTGGCTCCCTGTTGGTGAAACGCGCGGGCAATCGCGCCGCCTATTCCGCCGGTTGCTCCAGTGATAAGCGCAGTCTTGCCGGTCAGATCGAACATCCTTCGCTCCTGTTTCATCTCGTTGGAGAGCCTGATCGCATGCCGGGACTGTCTACATCGTCCAACCGACCCGGTTCGTCATTCCGGCGCCTACCACCCTCAAGCGCGGCCGCTTCGGAAGGATGTGACGTCCTGCGGGGTTGCGACGGCAAAGATCTGGGCGCCTTCTGCGATCCGCTTGACGAGGCCGCTCAGCACCTTGCCGGCGCCGATCTCGTAGAACGCGTCCACGCCCGCCCCCGTCATGGCGGTGACGGATTCGCGCCAACGCACGGTGGCCGTCACCTGCGCGACGAGCGAGCTTACGATCTCGCGGGGGTCGCTGATCGGCCTCGCCGACACATTGGCGACGACCGGAATCACGGGCGGCTTGAGCGTGATCCTCGCCAAGGCCTCGGCCATGACGTCGGCCGCCGGCTGCATCAATGCGCAATGGAACGGGGCGGAGACCGACAGCATCGTGGCGCGCCGGGCGCCTTTTCCTTTGGCGATCTCGATGGCGCGCTCGACCGCGGCCTTGTCCCCGGAGACGACCACTTGGCCGCCGCCGTTGTCATTGGCGGCTTGACAAATTTGGCCGTGGCTGGCTTCGGCCGCGACCGCCACCGCCTGATCGAATTCGAGGCCCAGCAGCGCGGCCATGGCGCCAACGCCGACGGGAACCGACTGCTGCATGGCACGACCACGGATCCGCACGATCCGCGCCGTATCGGAGATGGAGAGCGCGCCCGCCGCAGCCAGCGCCGAATACTCCCCCAGCGAATGCCCGGCGACGAAATGCGCATCGCGCGCGAGATCGAATCCGGCTTCGGCTTCCAACACGCGCATGACGGCAAGCGACATCGCCATCAGCGCGGGCTGCGCGTTCTCCGTGAGCGTCAACTTTTCCGGCGGCCCTTCCCAGATGGTCTTTGTGAGGCTCTCATCGAGGGCGGAGTCGACCTCGGCAAACACTTCTCGTGCGGGCGCGAAAGCATCCGCAAGCGCCTTGCCCATGCCGACTGCCTGGCTCCCCTGACCTGGAAATATGAATGCAGTGGACATACCTTGCGCCTTTGCAACCGCGCCACAGCTGGTGCGACATAGCTAGAGCGACACGCCTGATATGTCACGCTATTCCGTGCAGGCTTGAACTGGGTGGGCACGCATCCATCCTCGCGGCCTCGACCCGGGGCGGCTCCTCCTGCACGGTTCTTGCCCGGCTCCTTGCCCGCCTGCTCCTTGCCTGCCTGTAGCCTGCCTGTCGGTAGCCTGCCTTGCCTTTTCATTGGAACTTCGTATAAGGCGCGCTTCCGCTCGATCCCGGCCGGGAGCTGAACGGACGGCCGCTCGACGACCCGCCGAGCAGCAGGACGAGAGATGGTCCGGCGTCCCGTGTTCCCGCCTTCCGAGCATTCGAGCCTTTCCCGAAGATGGAGGTTCGAAGGGCTTTGCGCCGGAGAAGAGCATGACAACAGGGAAAGGCATTTCATGCCGCTCTACGAACACGTCTTTCTGACGCGCCAGGACGCCAGCGCGCAGCAGGTCGAGGACCTCACGGCTCAGTTCAAAGGCGTGATCGAGCAGACGGGAGGCAAGATCGCAAAGATCGAGCAATGGGGCGTGAAGTCCCTGTCCTATCGGCTGCGAAAGAACCGCAAAGCGCATTTCACGCTGTTCAACGTCGATGCGTCGCCCGCCACCCTCAACGAGGTCGAGCGCCAGGAGCGGCTCAACGAGGATGTGCTGCGCTATCTCACGATCCGCGTGGAAGAGCATGAAGAGGGTCCCTCTGCAATGATGCGCAAGGTGGACCGCGATCGCGAACGCGACGAGCGGGGGTTCGGATTTCGTGACCGCGACCGCGGAAGCTTTCGTGACCGCGATCGTGACCGTGACCGTGGCGAGCACCGACGCGATCGCGACCGTGAGGCTCGCCCGCCACGCGAGAGCACGGAGGAATCCTCGTCTGCGGCGCCGATCGAGGAGTGACCGACCATGGCATTTGCGCAGCCGCAGACCCGCCGGCCGTTCTTTCGACGCCGAAAGTCCTGTCCGTTCTCCGGCGCTAATGCGCCAAAGATCGACTACAAGGACGTAAGGTTGTTGCAACGCTACGTTTCCGAACGTGGAAAGATCGTGCCGAGCCGCATCACGGCGGTGTCCGCCAAGAAGCAGCGAGAGCTTGCCCGCGCCATCAAGCGTGCACGGTTTCTCGGCCTGTTACCCTATGTGATCAGCTGACGCAGGACGCAAGGACAGCGATCGTTCTGGCATCCGCGCCCTGTCGTTGCGTTCTCCGATGGTTGGGACGAAGCGGGCTTCGTCTCTAACCGCTGACAAAGCGGGACAGCTATTCATGATTCAGATCCTCCTTGGCTTGGGGGCAGGCGTAGCGGCGGCGCTGCTGTTTGCGTCCGTCATATCGGGATCGATTGCAGCGATCTTCCTGTTTTATCTCGCCCCCTTGCCCATCCTGATTGCGGCGCTGGGTTGGGGCCACATCGCCGGACTGATTGCCGCAGCATCCGCCACGGCCATCGTGGCGGTTCTCTCCGGTACGTTCTTCCTCGCCGTGGCGGTGATCTCCTTCGGAGCGTGGTGGCTCGGCTATTTGACGCTGCTGGCGCGGCCGGCGACCAACGGGGGCGGCTCCGTGCTGGAATGGTATCCTGTCGGTCGGCTCGTGCTATGGGCGGCAGTCATAGGTACGCTCGTCGTAGCCGCGGCCGTTCCCAATTTCGGAACCGATCAGGAGAGCCTGCAAGCCGGCTTGCGCAAGAGCTATGGTCGAATTCTGCGCGATCCGTCGACGATCGATCTGCTGGTGATTGTAGTTCCTCCGGCTGCGGCCGTGTTTTCCACCCTCACCAGCTTGTTCAACCTCTGGCTCGCCGCGCGCATCGTGAAGATCTCCGGCCGGCTCACGCGGCCATGGCCGGAGCTCTCCGCCTTCACGCTGCCGCCGACGACCCTTGGATTTCTCGCAATCGCGATCGGAGCTTCCTTTCTGCCCGATCTGCTCGGCATTCTATCCGGCGCCTGGGCGGCAAGTCTGGTCATGATTCTTGCGATCCTCGGCTTTGCCGTACTGCATTCGGTAACGCGCGGGATGAGCAGTCGCGCCATCGTGCTTGCGGGTGTGTATGCCGCGGCGATCGTGCTCGGATGGCCCCTCCTGCTGGTCTCGCTCGTCGGTCTTGCCGAGACCATGCTCGACATTCGTGTGCGGATCGCGCGCCGGCGTGGGCCACCCAGCCAGCGGACCTGACGGAATGATCTCAATTCGACAGAGGGAGATTAGGCAATGGAAGTGATCCTGTTGGAACGTGTCGCCAAGCTCGGTCAGATGGGCGACGTGGTCCGAGTTAAAGACGGCTTCGCACGCAATTATCTCTTGCCGAAGGGCAAGGCACTACGTGCGACCAAAGAGAACCGCGCTCGGTTCGAGAATATGAAGGTCGCGCTTGAAACCCAAAATCTCGAGCAAAAGGGTGAAGCAGAAAAAATCGCCAAGAAGCTGGACGGCCAGAGTTTCACCGTGCTGCGTCAAGCAGCCGAGGGCGGCCAGCTCTACGGGTCGGTTTCTCCGCGTGATCTTGCCGCTCTCGTGACGGAAAACGGCTTCATGGTCACTCGCGCCCAGGTCGCTCTCAACGCGCCCATCAAGGCCATCGGATTGCACAAGGTTCCTGTATTGCTGCATCCCGAAGTGGAGGTGACCATCAACGTCACGGTGGGGCGCAATGCCGACGAGGCACAAAGGATCGCTCGCGGCGAGGACGTCATCAGCCGTCGCGAGGAAGAAGGTGCACAGCCGGCTGAGGAAGCCGCAGCGCTGGCGGAGGCGTTCTTCGAGCCCGAGGTGGTTGAGGCGCGCCGCACGACGGAAAGCGCACTCGACGAGCCGGCGACAGAACCGGCGGCGGCGCAGACACGGCGCTAGGCCGTACCGTCGCCGTCTCGGTCGCAGGGGTTGGCCAGAGCTCATGGCCCCGACCGATGCTATTGTGCACCGCACGCCGATCGCTCGCCACCCTCGCAAGATGTGCGACCATTGCCGTGGCTTCGCGCAATCGGTGGTATGATATGTCACGCAGAAATGCGGGACGTTCGCCTGATCCCGCGCCTGCTGCGGTGGCATGCCTTGCAGGTGTCCGAGAAGATTTGCGCAGCTTTGTCGGGCTTTTTGCCTTGGGACAAAGAGAAACGGGTTGCACACCCCTTCTCAACTGCCATTTTCATTCGCATTTCTTCCACGTCATGCGCATTGCCGGGGCGAAGAGACCCTGTTTTAATTCGCATGCATGCGGCGTCGAAGGAACAAGCCCCATGCTCGGCGCCGGGGGCCTCGATTGCGTCGGGGTCATGGCGCGGTGCGTTTGATGGGGTAGGAGGCGGCCGATGGACCGGTTGCTTCGGTGGGCACTGGCAAGTCTGATCCGCGCCGGCAATCTCCGGGTCACCACTACAGGGGGATCGACGTTTATCTTCGGAGACGGCTCTGGCAAGCCGGCGGCAATACGCTTCACCACGCGCGCGGCTGAGCGCGACGTTCTCGTTCATCCCGAGCTTCGCTTCGGCGAAGCCTGCATGAATGGTGGGGTCATCGTCGAGCAGGGCTCGATTGCGGATGTCCTTGCTATCGTGCTCGGTCAACGTCGCGATGGCAAGCCGCCGATCTGGGCGCGCCTGCAATGGCTCGCCAGATTTCTCTACCGCCGCTTGACGCAATTGAACCTGCGCCCGCGGGCACGGCGCAATGTCGCCCACCATTACGATCTCGACGGCCAGCTTTACGCACTCTTCCTGGACGCCGACCGCCAATACAGCTGCGCCTATTTCGAGAACCGCGATCAATCGCTCGATGACGCACAGCTCGCCAAGAAGCGCCATCTCGCGGCCAAGCTTCTCCTTGCCAAGGATCGAAGCGTGCTCGACATCGGCAGCGGCTGGGGTGGCCTGGCACTTTACCTCGCGGAAATTTGCGGCGCCCGTGTCACCGGAATCACGCTTTCCCAGGAGCAGCATGCGCTTGCGCAGGTGCGCGCGAGTGAAAAAGGGCTGTCGGACAAGGTCGAATTCCGTCTGCAGGATTATCGCGACCTTTCGGGAAATTTTGATCGGATCGTCTCGGTCGGAATGTTCGAGCATGTCGGCGTCGGCTTCTACGATGCTTTTTTCCGCAAGTGCCACAAGCTGCTCGACGATCAGGGGGTGATGCTGCTGCATTCAATCGGGCGTTCCGAGGGTCCCAACGTCACCAATCCCTGGATCGCGAAATACATTTTTCCCGGCGGCTACATTCCCGCCTTGTCCGAGGTCCTGCCGCCGATCGAACGTGCGGGCCTGCTGGTCGCCGACATCGAGATTCTTCGCCTGCATTACGCCGAGACGCTCAAGGCGTGGCGTGAACGGTTTCTCGCGCAGCGCGAGCAGGCCGAGCGACTTTATGACCAGAGATTCGTGCGGATGTGGGAGTTCTATCTCGCGGCGTCGGAAATGGCGTTCCGCGAACAGGACATGATGGTATTCCAGATGCAACTGACCAAACGGCAGGGAATCGTGCCAATGACGCGCGATTACATTGCGCGCGAGGAGGCGCGCCTGCGGGTGCTGGAAGGCAATAGTCGCGCCCCTTGGCGACTCGCCGGCGAGTGATTCTGTCCTGGGCGTCTGTTCAACAGACGTCAAGCACTCTGTTGCGTGCCGGCGGCGCACAGTGATGATCGGGGATTAGCGAGCTTGTTTTCCCCCCCAGCCGCCCGGCCGTGCTAGAGCGCGTTGCGATTTGCTGGAATCGAAAAGCGCATTCCAGCGTCCTGAGCTTGGTCGCATTTTCTGCGGAAACCCGGTGTCCGCTTTCCCCGGAAATGGCTAACCGTTGGTCCCGCGTTCGTGAAAGTGCCTCCGTATCGCAGTGGTAAGTGCCGTGCCTCGATGTCGTCATAGAATCGATAGAACCAAAACACTGGGACGTCATGGCAGTCGAATCGACCGCGCGCAAGATTCCGGAGGCCGCCGCGCCATCCTATCGCGCTGCACCGCATAACATAGAAGCGGAGCAGGCGCTGCTGGGCGCCATTCTTGTCAACAACGAGGCGCTGTATCGGGTCACCGATTTTCTCGAGCCCACGCACTTTTTCGAGCCAATCCACCAGCAGATCTACGATATTTCCCGCAGCCTGATTCGCACCGGCAAGCTGGCATCGCCGGTTACATTGAAGACGTTCCTGCCTGGGGACCTCGACATCGCCGGACTGACGCTGGCCCAGTACTTGGCCCGCCTGGCAGCCGAAGCGACGACCATCATCAACGCGGTGGATTACGGCCGCACCGTCTATGACCTCGCAATCCGGCGCGAGCTCATCCAGATTGGCGAGGAGATGGTCAATGTCGCCTTCGATGCGCCGGTCGATTTCGCGCCGCGCGATCAGATCGAGGATGCCGAGCGGCGGCTGTATGATCTCGCCGAGACCGGGCGCTATGGCGGTGGGTTCCAGAAGTTCGAGACTGCGCTTACGACCGCGGTGGACATGGCGGCACGCGCTTATCAGCGCGACGGCAAGCTCTCGGGCTTGGCGACGGGTCTCACCGACCTCGACACCAAGATGGGCGGCCTGCAGTCGTCCGACCTGATCATCATTGCCGGCCGTCCCGGCATGGGCAAGACCGCGCTTGCGACCAACATTGCATACAATGTCGCACGCGCATGGCGCGGCGAGGTGCGTGCTGACGGGCACATCGACACCGTAAACGGCGGCATCGTGGGGTTCTTCTCGCTCGAAATGTCCGCCGAGCAGCTTGCCACCCGCATCATCGCCGAGCAGACCGGCGTTCCGTCGAGCACCATCCGGCGCGGCGGCATCCACGAGCTCGACTTCGAGAAGATCAAGGACGTCGCAATCGAGCTGCAGCACCTACCCTTGTTCATCGACGAGACCGGCGGACTGACGGTCGCGCAGCTGGCCGCGCGCGCACGACGGCTGAAACGGCAGAAGGGCCTCGATCTCGTTGTGATCGACTATATTCAATTGCTGCAGGGTTCGACCCGCCGAGCCCTGGAGAGTCGCGTGCAGGAAGTAACCGAGATCACCACCAGCCTCAAAGCTCTTGCCAAGGAGCTCAACGTGCCGGTCCTGGCGCTTTCGCAATTATCGCGCCAGGTGGAGAACCGCGACGATAAGCGTCCGCAGCTCTCGGACCTGCGCGAATCCGGCTCGATCGAGCAGGACGCCGACGTCGTGATGTTCGTGTTCCGCGAGGAGTATTATCTCAGCACCAAGGAGCCCCGGCCCGGGACCGACGAGTACACGAAATGGCAGCTGGAAATGGCTGCCGTGCATGGCCAAGCCGAGATCATCATCGGCAAGCAGCGCCACGGCCCGACCGGCACCGTCAAGCTGCAGTTCGAGGCGGCAGTGACGCGGTTCGATAATCTGGAGCGCGACGCTCACCTCCCGCAACAAATTTGATCGAAGTTGCAAGAGAGCGTCGCTGCGGGACTCAGGGACACCAGGATCGTGCACTGGACGCCTGCGGCAAGGCCGGTCATAAATCCTTATGACCATCCACGACCCCGACTTGCAGCCCGCGCAGGCCCCGGTCGCCATTCCCGGCGAGGGCGAGGCCGGCGGCATCCTCACCGTCGATCTCGCCGCCATCGAGGCGAACTGGAAATCGCTCGCCAGCATCACCTTGCCGGTCGAGTGCGCCGCCGTCGTCAAGGCGAACGCCTATGGCTGCGGCCTTGAACCGGTGACCCGCAAGCTCGCCAAGGCCGGCTGCCGGACCTTCTTCGTTGCAGACGTCATGGAAGCACGATCCGTGCGGGCGATTGCGCCCGACGCCACGATCTACGTGCTCAACGGAATAATCCCGGGATCGGCGCAGGCTTTTGCCGACGGATCGTTTCGTCCTGTCATCAACAGCCTCACCGAGCTTGCCGAATGGGATGCTTTCGTCGCCGAAAATAGCTGGCGCGGCGGCGCGGCCCTTCACGTCGATACTGGCATGAACCGCCTGGGAATCACGGTTCAGGAAGCGATCGCGCTCGCGCCTCGCGTCCATTCCGAAAATCATGGCTTCACCCTGCTGGTGAGTCATCTCGCCTGCGCGGAGACCCCAGATCACGCCCTCAATGATCGACAAATTCGGACGTTTCGGGAAATTCGCATTTTGTACCGAGGGATAGCGTCGTCGCTGGCCAATTCGTCGGGCATATTCCTGGGTGGCACCGTCTTCTGCGACCTGGTGCGGCCCGGCATAGCGATTTTCGGGGCCAATCCTACCCCGGGCAAGAAGAATCCGATGCGTGCCGCCATCGAGCTCAAAGCCCGCATCATCCAGGTGCGCGGGGTCAACCGCGGCGAGACCGTGGGCTACGGTGCCAGCTGGACCGTCGGACGGCCGGGCCGCATTGCGGTTGTCGCCGTCGGCTATGGCGATGGTTTCTTGCGCTCGGCCGCCGCCTCCAAAGGCAAGCCCGCGGCCGAGGTCGTCATTGCCGGACGCCGTTGTCCCGTCGTCGGCCGTGTTTCCATGGATCTGTTCACGGTGGACGTGACCGACCTTCCCGAAGGTACCGTGCGGCGCGGCGATTTTGCCACCCTGATCGGGGATGGCATGAGCGTCGACGCACTGGCGGCAGGCATGGGCACCATTGGATACGAGGTGCTCACCAATCTGAGCCGGCGCTATCACCGCGTTTACTGCGGCGGCTGATCCGTAATTGGATTCTGATCTGCGCCATCCGTTGGGATTTCGCGCGTTGAAGTGCTACGGCGGCAGCGCGGTCTGCTGCGAATCATGCGGTCATGCGGGTTACCGATATGTCCCGTCGCAATGCCAGCTTCATCTGCCAGACCTGTGGCGCCGTCTACGGCCGCTGGCAGGGCAAATGCGATGCCTGCGGGGAATGGAACTCGATCGCGGAAGAAGGCCCCACCGTCTTGGGCTCGCACCTGCCGGGTCGCAAGCCGCGCAAGGGTCGTCTCTTTGCGCTCGAGCCCTTGGCCGGCGTAGCCCACAATCCGCCACGTCTGGCCGCAGGCCTCATCGAGTTTGACCGGGTTACCGGGGGCGGATTTGTGCGCGGCTCGGTCCTGCTTCTCGGCGGCGATCCGGGAATAGGCAAATCGACGTTGCTGGTGCAGGTCGCGGCCGCCCTCGCCCATGGCCGCAATCGCGTGGTGTTCATTTCGGGCGAGGAGGCTGTGGCACAGGTGCGGTTGCGGGCCGAGCGATTGGGGCTTGCCGGCGCGCCTGTCGCGCTGGCAGCGGAAACGTCGATCGAGGACATCCTGTCGACGCTGAGCGAAGGCGAAACTCCGCAGCTCGTCATCATTGATTCGATTCAGACCATGTGGACCGACCTGGTCGAATCGGCACCCGGCACGGTCACGCAAGTACGCGCGAGCGCGCAGGCTCTGATCCGCTTTGCCAAGCGCTCAGGCGCGGTCATCATCCTGGTCGGGCACGTGACCAAGGACGGCCAAATCGCCGGCCCGCGCGTGGTCGAGCATATGGTCGATGCCGTGCTGTCCTTCGAAGGCGAAGGTTCGCAGCAGTTTCGCGTTCTGCGCGCCGTGAAGAATCGCTTCGGTCCGACCGATGAGATCGGCGTATTCGAGATGACGGGCGGCGGCTTGCGCGAAGTCGCCAATCCATCCGAGCTGTTCCTGTCGGAGCGCGATCTCGGCTCTCCCGGGACTGCGGTCTTTGGCGGCATTGAAGGATCCCGGCCACTGCTGGTTGAAATTCAGGCTCTGGTGGCCCCTACGTCCTTCGGCACTCCGCGTCGCGCCGTGAACGGGTGGGATCAGAACCGCCTGTCCATGCTGCTCGCCGTCTTGGAAGCCCATTGCGGCGTCCGGCTTGCCGGTCATGACGTCTATCTCAATGTAGCGGGCGGATTGCGCATCCAGGAGCCCGCAGCCGACCTTGCCGCCGCCGCGGCCCTTGTCTCCTCGCTTGCCAATGCGTCATTGCCCGCCGACGCGGTCTATTTCGGCGAAATTTCGCTTTCCGGCGCAGTTCGACCCGTGGCCCAGACCGGGGCGAGGCTGAAGGAGGCGCAAAAGCTCGGCTTCGCCCGCGCCATCGTTCCAGAAGCCGCTCGTTCGGAAGGGGGCAGCGATCCGTCCCTTTCGCTGCACTATGTGGGGAGGCTCACGAGCCTGGTCGCCGATATCGTCGCGAGCCAGGAGGCAAGTGACCCGCAACAGCGTGATCCGCAACAGCGGGATCCGCAAAACCGGCGCGACAACCGAAAACAGAAGGCGGGGATGGCGTGAGGGCGCAATCGTTACCCTCATATCTGCCGCAACGCCAATCCGGCAAGGCGCTCAAGAAGGCGGGTGACGGGACGGCCTCATCGGGCTATACAGCCGTTGCGCCGCGGGGCGCCAAGTGGCGGGGGCGCGCTCGCCCCGGCGCGTTAATATATAATATGGCAGGTCGATGAATGCCTTGGGGGCAATCCGAGGGGCGGCTCGTCGGCGCTTGGAAGCCCGCGAAGGCTGGTAAGATGCGTGTGCCGATTTCGACCTACAGTATCCCGGTGATGCCGCGAAAATCCGATCCATGCCCGTTACGCTTCTCGACATTATTCTGATTGGCGTCATGTTGGTCTCGGCGTTGCTCGCCATGATCCGCGGCTTCATGCGCGAGGTCCTGTCGATCGCCGCCTGGGTGATCGCGGCGCTGGTGACGCTGTATTCCTTTTCCAAGCTGCTGCCGCTGGCGAAGACATATTTCAATAACGACATCGTCGCTTATGCGGTGGTGATCGGCGGCACGTTCCTCGGAACGTTGCTGGTGGTTTCCGTCATCACGGTGCGGTTCTCGGACATGGTGCTCGACAGCCGCGTGGGGGCCCTCGACCGTACCATGGGCTTTCTGTTCGGGCTTGCGCGCGGACTGGTCATTGTGGTCGTGGCCTTTCTCTTTTTCGCCTGGCTGGTTCCGGACCGTAGCCAGCCGGAATGGATCCGCAGCGCCAAGTCGCGGGTCGTATTGCAGGGAACCGGCGATTGGCTGATGTCGATGTTGCCGGAAGACCTGGATGCCACCATTTCAAAGCGGCTCAAGAAGCCGAAGCCTGAAGAGGATGAGGCACAGCCCGGTCAGCGCTCGAAGCTCGATATCCCTGCAGGCTCCAAGATCCATGCGCGCTGGCCGAGCGCTGCGACTGGCGATTTACCGTGATCCGCGCAACGGGCGGGCGATTGAATGAGGACATGAGCTGGATGACCAGGATCCCCCGTGACGCCGGCGCTATCGCGCAGCACACCGACCTTGACGACGACCGGTTGCGCGAAGAATGCGGCGTCTTCGGCATATTCGGACATCCGGACGCCGCCGCGATTACCGCGCTCGGCCTGCATGCGCTCCAGCACCGCGGCCAGGAGGCCGCCGGTATCGTCACGTTCGACGGCACGCAATTCCACTCCGAGCGGCGCATGGGCCTTGTCGGCGACAATTTTTCCCGCCGCGAGGTGATCGAGCGCCTGCCCGGCACATCCGCGACCGGGCATGTGCGCTATTCCACGACGGGGGAGACCGTCCTGCGCAATGTGCAACCTCTGTTCGCCGAGCTCGATGGCGGCGGCTTTGCGGTCGGCCACAACGGCAACCTGACGAATGGACTGAGCTTGCGGCGCCAACTCGTGCGCGACGGCGCGATCATGCAGTCGACGACCGATACCGAGGTGATCCTGCATCTCGTCGCCAAAGCCAGGCGTAACCGTTTCATCGACCGTTTCATCGAGGGGTTGCGCCAGCTCGAAGGCGCCTATGCCTTCGTCGGCCTCACCAACAAGAAGCTCATCGGTGCGCGCGATCCTCTCGGGATTCGTCCACTGGTGATCGGCAAGCTGGGCGAGTGCCCCATCCTCGCCTCCGAAACCTGCGCGCTCGACACCATCGGGGCAAAATACATCCGCGATGTAGAGAACGGCGAGGTCGTGGTATTCGACGAAGAGGGCATGCATACGCACAAGCCGTTTCCGCCCATGGCGCCGCGGCCCTGCATCTTCGAATACATCTATTTTGCCCGCCCGGACTCGATCGTGGGCGGTCGCTCTGTCTATGACGTGCGCAAGACCATGGGGGCGCAGCTCGCCCGCGAGGCAGCAGCCGCGGCCGACGTGGTGATCCCCGTGCCCGATTCCGGTGTTCCGGCCGCAATCGGTTACGCCCAGGCCTCGGCCATCCCCTACGAGCTCGGCATCATCCGTAATCACTACGTCGGCCGCACCTTCATCGAGCCGACGCAGCACATCCGCCAGCTTGGCGTGCGCCTCAAGCACAGCGCCAACCGCGCTGTCGTCCAGGGCAAGCGCATCGTGCTCATCGACGACTCCATCGTGCGCGGCACGACCTCGTTCAAGATCGTGCAGATGATGCGCGACGCAGGCGCCAAGGAAGTACACTTCCGCATCGCCTCCCCGCCGATCACCCATTCCGACTACTACGGCATAGATACCCCCGAGCGCGAGAACCTGCTTGCCGCCACCCACGATCTCGAAGGCATGCGCAGCTTCATCGGGGCGGACTTGCTTGCATTCTTGTCAGTCGAGGGAATTTATCGTGCCATGGGTTTCGAGCGCCGCGATCCACTGCGGCCGCAATTCACCGATCACTGTTTCACCGGCGATTATCCGACGGCGCTGACCGATCAGTCCGCGCGCGATGCATCGCCGCGGCAATTGTCGCTGCTCGCCGAGGCGAGCTGACGCGCTAGCGTTCTCCCTTCGCCGGCGCGCCCGCAACGACAGATCGAGGCAGCCGATCATGCCGCCTCCTCTCGCCGACCGTATCGCGCTCGTCACCGGCGCTTCCCGCGGCATCGGCTACGCCACTGCGTTAGCGCTGGCCAAGGCTGGCGCGCACATCATCGCCGTCGCGCGCACCGTCGGCGGGCTGGAGGAGCTCGACGATGCCATCAAAGGATTAGGCGGGTCAGCCACCCTCGTGCCGCTCGATCTCAAGGACTACGAGGGCATCGACCGGCTTGGTCTCGCCTTGCACGAGCGATTCGGCCGGCTCGACGTTATGGTCGGCAACGCCGCGATTTTCGGACCGCTTTCGCCGCTTGGCCACGTCGAGGCGAGGGCCTGGGAAGAGGTCATGGCAATCAACGTCACCGCCAACTGGCGTCTGATTTGCGCAACCGACCAACTGTTGAAATTCTCCGACGCCGGGCGCGTGGTCTTTGTCTCGTCGGGGATCACCGTGCAAGCGCCCGCCTATTGGGGGCCCTATACCGTCGCCAAAGCGGCGCTCGAAGCCTTGGCCCGCACCTACGCCGCGGAATCCGCGACCACGCATGTGCGCGTCAATCTCTTCGCTCCAGGGCCGATCCGCACGCGCATGCGCGCCCAGGCGATGCCGGGCGAAGACCCCATGACACTGGAGCCGCCGGACAAGGTCGCGGAGAAAATCGTGGAATTGTGCCTGCCGAAGGTGCGCGAGAACGGCAAGCTCTATTCCTATCCAAAGCGTCGGTTCCTGGATTTCGAGCCGCCGTCCTGAGGGTGCGCGTGGGAACGGCTACCGCTTCACCGCGTCGCGCCAGTTGGCGTCGGTAGCGCCGGCAAGAAGCGCCGCGACATCGACCTTCTCCTCGCCGGGAACGCGAATGCGCTTGAACGTCATCTCCGCGGCATGCAGCGGCTTGGTGGCGTCGAGCCCCATCTTGGCGCCAACCCCGTCGCGGGTCGAAGGATCGAGCTTCGATCCTTGGCTCTCCGGCACGATCACGAGATCGCGGTCGGCCTGGAAGCGCGTGGCAACCGCCCATTCGACCTCGGTGGGATTGTGGATGTCGACGTCCTCGTCCACGACGATCACATGCTTGACGTCGTAATGTCCGGCGAAGGCGCCGAGCATGATGTTCTTCCCCTCACCTTCCTGGCGCTTGTGGATTTGGACATAAAGGTGATAGCGGCACGCACCGCCGGGCGCGAGGTGCACGTTACGCACGTTCGGAAAGCTTCGCTGCAGATGCGACAGCAAGGTCGCTTCCCGCGGAATGGCGCCGAGGAGGAGATGTTCCAGGCCACCGCCGACAATGGTATGGAATATGGCGTCCCGACGGTGGGTGACCGCATCGATCTCCATCACGTGACGTTGCGCCCGCTCGCCGTAATATTGCGGGAACTCGCCGAACGGACCTTCCGGCGCGCGCACGCCCGGCAGCAGTCGGCCCTCGATCACGATTTCCGCTTGCGCCGGTACGCGTAAATCATTGGTCAGGCATTTGACCACGGCGAGCGGGCGCCGGTGCAGCGCGCCGGCAATCTCCAGCTCGTCGACATCGATCGGCGCAATGGCCTGGGAGGCGAGCAAGGTCAGTGGATCGATGCCGATGACAATGGCCGCGCTGAGCGGTTGTCCGCCCTGCTCCGCCATTTCGAAGAACATGTGCGCATGCCGGGGAAGAAGCAGCACGCCAAGCCGGTTCGGGCCACTCAGCTGGCAGCGGTGGATGGAGACGTTCTGCTTTCCCGTGCGCGGGTTGCGGGTGATCATCAAGCCGGCGGTGACGTACGGCCCGCTATCGTGCTCGTTATGGGTGGGAAGCGGGAGGAGGCGGTCAAGATCGATCTCGCGATGCACGATTTCCTGCGCCGGAGCGGATGCTGTCTCGCGCCACGCGATCGGATGGTGCGCCGCGTCCTGAAAATGCGCCAGGACCTCGTCCGGCTCCACGCCCATCGCTTCCGCCATCCAGCCGCGATCGGATATGAGCCCGGAGACGATCGGGATCGGGTGCCCGCCCGGGCGCGGGAACAGCGTCGCGCGCAGGCCGTCGAGCCGCTTGGCAATTGCTGCGAGCTCGAAGCGCAAGCCCGCGCCCGGCGTGAGGATGGTCAGCCGGTCACGCGCCGCGAGATGATCGAGCCAGTCGCGCAGCGAGCAAATGGGCTGCGGCTTGTTGTCGCCGCGGGGCCGCACAAGGTCCTCGTTCACTGCTGCGCCACGTTGAAGCGCTGCGCGGATATCGGTCATACTGCTCTCGATGCAAGCGAGCTCATGCAGATGTAGCATAAAGGAACCCTACGAAGGAAATCGGATGAAAATTGTCAGACAGATCTCCCCGCCGCCAGGAGGCCTCGCCGCTTTCGCCATGCTGTTCGGCATTGCCGCGGCGAATGCCCAGACCTATCCGGCAAGGCCCATTCAGGTGATCATTCCGTTTGCCGGTGGCAGTGCAAGCGACGTCGTCACGCGCATCCTGCTAGATCGAACGGCAAGATCGATCGGCCAGCCCTTCATCATCGAGAACCGACCGGGAGCGGGCGGCAATACCGGCACCCTGGCAGCGGCTAAAGCCACCCCCGACGGGTATACGCTGGTGGCGACCGGTTCCGGATCCGCGGCAGTCAACAAGACGCTCTATCGCGACCTCGGCTATGATCCGCAGAAGGACTTCGAGCCGGTCGCACTGGTCGGAGTCTTCCCCATTGTCATCGTGGCGAGCGCGAAGCTGCCGGTGAAGACGCTGCGCGAGATGATCGCCTATGCCAAGGAGCGCCCCAACGAGCTCAATTACGGCTCCGTCGGCATCGGCAGCTCACAGCACCTTGCCGGCGCCTATTTTGAGCAGATCACCGGTCTCAAGCTCACCCATGTGCCTTATCGCAATATCGCGCAATACGCCGCCGACTTGATATCAGGCTCGGTGCCGCTCGGCTTCCAATGGCTTCCGAACGTGCTCGCGACCCTCAACAGCGGAGGCGCCAATGCGCTCGCGGTCGCGAGCAAGAGCCGGATGGCGGCACTGCCGGCGGTTCCGACCGCCGCCGATGCCGGCGTTGCGAGCTACGAGGTCTCGGGATGGTTCGTGATGTTGGCGCCACGCGGGACGCCGAAGCCGATCGTCGCCAGGCTCAATGAGCAGATCAATGCCGCTCTCTCCGATCCGTCGGTGCGGGAGCGGTTCACCGAGCAGGGCGCGCAACCGGTCATCCTGACGCCGGACGAGCTCGCAAAATTCATGTCGTCGGAAGCGACCAAATGGAGTGAGATCATCACCACGGCGAGGATCCCGCAAATCCAGTAATGGCCATCGAGGACCGCGTATTGATCGCCGGCGCCGGGCCGGTCGGGCTGGTGGCGGCCGCCAATCTCGTGCGCCACGGCCTGCCGGTGACGGTATTCGAGGCCGGTTCCGATCTCAGCGAGGAATCCCGCGCCTCGACCTTTCACCCTCCGACCCTCGACATGCTCGATCGCCTTGCCGCCGCAGCGCCGCTGATTGCACAAGGGCTGTCGGCGCCGAGCTTCCAGTATCGCAGCAAGCGACATGGGATATTGGCACAATTCGATTTCGGCATGCTCGCGGACATGACCGGCCATCCCTACCGCGTTCAGTGCGAGCAGTCGAAGCTCACGCACATCCTATGCAGCAAGCTGCGCGGCAATACCGATTTCGACCTGCAATTCGACAGTCGCGTTGTGGGCGTCACCCAGGATGCAGCGGGGAGCTCACGTTGTCGTCGACCACAAGGGACGCACCGTGACCCGCTCCGGCCGATGGCTGATCGGAGCGGACGGCGCGCGCAGTGTGGTGCGGCAATCGCTTGGCATCGAGTTCGAAGGCTTCACCTGGCCGGAGCGCTTTCTGGTCGTGAGCACGCCATTCGATTTCCAGGCCGTCATTCCCGACCTTGTCGCGGTGAGCTACGTGTGCGACCCGCAGCGCTGGCATTTCCTTCTGCAGATTCCCGGTCTGTGCCGGGTGATGTTTCCGATCGCGGCCGGGGAAAGCGATGAGCTTGCATTGCACCCCAAGTTTGCGCAGTCGCTCATGGCGACGGTGGTGCCGGGCATCGCAAAAATCGAGATCGCGCATGTCACGCTCTACAAGGTGCATCAGCGGGTCGCGACGGCATTCCAGCTCGGACGTACGTTCCTGGTCGGAGATGCCGCCCATATCAACAATCCCCTCGGGGGCATGGGAATGAACGGCGGCATCCATGACGCCATCAATTTGACCGAGCGCATGGTCGACGTGTGGCGTGGGAGCAAAGCGCAAACCGAGCTTGAGCGTTACGACCGCCAGCGTCGATCGGTAACGCTCGAATACATCCAGACCCAGTCGATCCAGAACAAGCGAAATCTCGAATCCGACGGAAGCGCGTTCAAGCGCGAGCTCGCCGAGATTGCGGCTGACCGGCAGCGCACGCACGAATATCTGTTGCGGGTATCCATGATCGCCAGCCTGCGTCGCGCGCAGGAATTGGGCTGACGGCTCATATCAGCGTGAGTTGCCCGTTCTTTTTCATGGCCGGCTTGCGGCCATAGGTTTTTCGTTTGTGCTTGGATTGCGCCGCTTTGCCGCGGCTGCCGGTTCGGATTGCGGCAATTTCGCTGAGCTCCCTTCGGCTGGGATATTTGGCCCGACCGACCAGGAAAAGCGGCGCAGAGCCGGGCGCGTTGCGGACCCGCTCGCGCGCCATCTCGACGTAAGCCGGGTTGATATCGATCCCGACATACCGCCGCGTCATGCTTTTTGCGACGGCACAGGTGGTGCCGGTGCCCGCAAACGGGTCCAGCACGATCTCGCCGGGGAAGGGCGTCGCTGCGCCATAGCTGTAAAGTCGTATCAATCGCGCCGCGAGCTTCGCGGGAAACGGCGATGGATGGTCGCCGCCGCGTTTGACGTCCTCGGGATACATGAACCAGACCTGCTGGGTGAGGTCCAGCCATTCGGCCCGCGTCAGCTCGTTTGCGCTTTTGACGCCGCGATCGAATTTCGGCGGCCGGCCCGGTTTCACGTAGACATTGAGGAACTCAATGGTGTTGTTCTCGATGATATTGCCCGGATAAGGGTAGCTCCCGAACATCATCTTGGATGTCTGCTTCTGCCATATGAACAAGGCATATCGTAGCAGATCGGTTTGCGCGAGAATCCGCTGCTCCATGTCGAAGGCGATGTTCTTGAGGTGGCGCGTGTGCTGCCGGATCACGTCTTTCGGAATTGGCATGATCGGCGCATTGATGCAAAGCTTCCCGTTGGGACGCAGCACCCGTGCGCACGCGTTCCAGACAGTTTGCATATCGGCCAAGATAAGCGTCGTATGAGATCCAGGGTTTTGCGCTTCCCTGGTATTCGACGGCTGTCCAGTACGGAGGTGATGTAACCACCAGATCGATACATTGCGCGGGAAACCGCGCAGAGCACTTCGGCAGCATGGCCCGTGAACAGGCGACCCGCTATATCGTCGGGATCAACCCGGGATGGTGACGGGTGGCGTTCCGTTTGTGTTGTTGAAGGCATAGACCGGTCCAACGCATCTGGACGCGACCCTAGCGGATAGGGCTCGCCCGAGATATCAAAACGTCCGTTTCGTCACAGGAATTAGGTTTGGTCCGGCCCGTGGTAAGCCCAATCCGCGGGTGGGACCGAGAGTGCGAAGCTAGCGGATTGAAGCCTTCCGCCAAGAGCTGGGAGCGTTCCATGCAGGCTGCGGTGCGATCGGCGTTCGTTCTGGGCCCGCTGCTTCTCGTCCCAACGGCGAGCCCTTCCGCGCAGGCCCAGGCTCTCACCAAGGTCGGGGTCGTGCTCAATTTTACGACCGACGGCGGTGCCGCCGGGTTCTACCACGCCTTGGAGCGCGGATATTTCCGCGCGCTCGGCCTCGACGTGAGACTCGAACCGTCGAAGGGCTCGGCTGATGCGATCACGCGCACCGCGAGCCAGGCCTCCGACATCGGGGTCGGCGATATCTCCACGCTGGTCGAATTCGCCTCGCGCCGCCCCGAGATTTCGCCAAAGGCGGTATTCATCCTGCACAATCGCTCGCCACAGGCGGTGATTTCGCTCAAGAGCAGCGCCATCGCGAAGCTCGCTGATCTGCACGGCCGCATATTGGGTCAAGGTCCCGCCGACGCCCCCTCGCGCATGTTTCCCGCCCTCGCAAACATCGCAGGGCTCGACCTCAACCGGATCGAGATCCGCCAGTTCAGCCCGCAACTGCGCGATACCATGCTGCTCACGAAACAGGTCGATGCGGTGACTGGATTCGATTCAACCGTGCTGTTCAACCTGAAAGCCAACGGCGTCGCGATCAATGACATCAACGTCATCTATTACGCCGATAACGGGCTCGACGTCTTTGGCAATGCCTTTCTGGCCAATCCTGCTTTCCTCCAGGCGAACCCCGCCGCGGTCAAAGCTTTCGTCCGCGCCGCCGCGCGTGGCTGGCGCGAAGCCATCGCCGATCCAAAAGCGGCGATGGATTCGCTCGGCCAGCACAACAATCTCGCCAAGCTCGACATCGAGGGCGAGCGGCTGGCCTGGCTCGGCAGTCATCAGATCGTGACGCCGACGACGCGCATGGAGGGTATCGGCACCTATGATCGCGATCGTCTCGCCCGCAACATCGACCAGGCCGGCAAGGCATTCGGGCTGGCGCGACTGCCGCAAGTGTCCGAGATTTACGACGATCGCTTCCTGCCGCCGCGCGAAGAGCGAATGCCGATCAAATGAGACCCCAGCCAATCCCGCCCGGCGCCACGCTGATCATCCGCGGCGGCCGCGCCATGGTTCCCGAAGGCGACTGGCACGCGCCGGTTGCGGTCGATATCGCGGTTGCCGGCACCGAGATCGCCGGCATTGCGCCGAGCTTTGCCGGAGTTGCGGGCGAACCGATCGAACTCGACGCGCGCGGGCGTCTCGTCCTGCCCGGGTTCGTCAACGCCCATTATCACTCGCACGATGTGCTGACGCTCGAGGAGGTGCCGCTCGAGGCCTGGCGGCTCTACGCACTGCCGCCGCAATATCCACCGCGCTCGGTGGAAGAAGTGCGCGCCCGCACCTTGCTGGGCGGTTTGGAGTGCCTGCGCTCCGGCATAACCACCATTAAGGACATGCTGACGCTCTACCCGTTCGAACAGCGGCATCTCGATGCGGCCATGCAGGCTTACCAGCAGATCGGCATTCGCGTCATCTTCAGCCTGCAATATGCCGATCGCAAGGGCCTCGAGACGGTACCTTATTGGAAAGACATGTTTCCCAAGGAGCTGCACGCGCTGCTTTCGACGGCGGCCGAGCCGGAGCGGCGCTTGGTGTGCGGCCGCGTGTGTCGGATCCGCCTTTACACGACCACCTCTATCTTCACTTGATGCCCGAGCGCTTCTGAACTTCTCGCTGCTGTATTGGCTGCAGCGCTGCCGCTCTAGTCGGATTTCCAGAAGATTACTTTTTTCATAATCACGCTATGGATTTCTCGAATCTGTCCGATTCGGCGTACTCCGAGTGAACGAACCGCGATATCGATCAGCTATAATGTTTGCCGCCGTTAGATGACCGTGTGCATTCCAGTGACTATCGCAGCGATGGAATACGTTCCTATAGTCGTTCGGCATCCTATCCGCCATATCGATCACATCGACGTTCGATTTGTTCATTTCTAGGGACATTAACTTTCTGTACCAATATTTATCTTTGTAGGGATCCGCAGATTTTATTCGCTCCATGTCCGCGCTATCAGGGATGATGAGGACTATTACTTTTTTTCCTTTGGCCTCCGTTATGATCTTTTCGATGAAATAAATTGCGGCTTCCTGCTGTGCAAGTGTTGCATCATAGTAGCCGCTATACGGGATGCCGGTATTCTGGGCTTTCGCGACCGGATTTTTCGCGACCGGATTTTTCGCGAATAGATACTTGATAGTCCGCAGCGTATTTGCTGTGAACGTATATCGAATTAGGAATTGCTCTAAATTGCCCAAGTGTGCTTCTATCCCTGGAAATTGCTCGCTTGGAACTGCTCGGTCTGAATAGAATATATCATACTGACCATCATTTCTTTTCTTATAATACGGTCGATACCAAGTGGGGCGGAAGTCTTTCCACAGTTCGAAATCATTGTCAGTAAAATCATTTGCAGGAAGAAAGAACAATACGAGGCCGTCGTGCTCAAACTTACTCGCGAGCTGCTGATAAATCAGATAATACTGTACTGGGCCAACATACATAGCGACGCCAAAATTGTAGACGTCGATGTTGAGTAATCTTTCTAGCTGCGCTTGCGCCGTATCCTCAATGTCGACGCCCCACCCTTCGGCAAATGAATCGCCAAGTAAAATGTAGCGGGGCTGTAGTCTCTCCTTTGCATGGCCGAAAGAGGAATCCCGCGCTCCGACCTCGTTTGACCGGTAGTGTATGTTAAAACAAGCTGAACTATGTTTGTCCGTTGCGTTGGGTTTATGCCAGGCGCCCCACGGTTCCTTTTGTGTCCGCCAACCGAGTCCTAAATTCCGTTCCCTATATATTTCTGGCGTATCATTGAATAAAAGCAATTCGGCTTTGGTGGCGACAAAGGAGAGGAGTTCTAGGCTAAGTAATGAGGAGAGGATGAACAGGCCAATATTTTGCATCGGAGAATATTACATCCTTGGAGGGATGACGAAAATCCCAAAAAGGTGCCTCCAAGCCTGGGTTGATGGGGCCTTGACGGCATGCTGTTAATCGCCGGGCGACATTAGCAAGCTTCCAACACTACGAGTCGCCAGCAATTTTGCAAAGCCAGGCGCTCCAGCTCCCACGGCTCGGAACTCAGGTTAACGGGCCAAGTGGGATGATTTTGTGTTGACGGACGGGTCGTGATTCCTTGAGCGCTCTGATTCGGGTGGAGCGCAATCATGGATACCTTTGCCGACACGATCATCGACGAAGGAATGCCGCGGGCGCGGTTGGCCTGCTTTGAAGCATTTCTCCGAACTCGGGGAGACGCGCCCTGGCGGGTCATGTATCCCCTCCAGGAGGTCCTGCTGTTGGTGACTTGCCCCGACTATCGCTTCGTACGATGATTTCGACGACATCGTCGCCTGGGGCAAACACCATCTCGCCTTCCTGCGGCGGTTCTCCGAGTTCCATCACGGCATTCCATGCGAGCGCTGGCTGCGGCATCTCGTCAATCGGATCGATCCGCTCCTGTTCGGCCGTTGTTTCAACAGCTGGATTGCCGCGCTCTGGCCGAACCGGCATGAATTCATCGCCATCGACGGCAAAACCTCACGCCGAACCCACGACCAGCGCAAAGGGCTCAAAGCCCTGCATACGCTCGGCGCCTACGCCACCAATGCAAGGCTGACATTGGCGCAGTTGAGCGTTCCGGAGAAGACCAACGAGATCACCGCCATCCCCGACCTTCTCGATCAACTCGCCGAGACCAAGCAGCTCGAGGGCGCACTCGTGAGCATCGACGCCATGGGCTGCCAAGTCGAGATCGCCGATAAAATCGTCGCCCACAAGGCCGATTACCTGCTTTCCCTCAAAGGCAACCAACCCACGCTGGAAGCCGATGTAGGGGACTATTTCCCCACCGCCCCCGCCGACGAGCTCGTCAGTAAAACCACCGTCGAGAAGGGACATGGCCGGATCGAGACGCGCACCTACGCCGCCTCCAGCAAGGTCGACTGGATAACATCCGAGAGAAGCTATCCGGGCCAGCCGCGCTTCAACAACATCAAGACTATCCTCAAGGTCCATGCACGTGCCGAATATGCCGATCGCTGCAGCTTCGAAACGCACTACCATATCTCGTCCGCGCCGCTCGACATCGAACGCATCGCCAGGGGTGCCGCGGCCATTGGGGCATCGAGAGCATGCATTGGCTACTCGATGTTGAATTCAAGGATGATCTGTCGCGCTATCGGAGCGGCCATGGCGCCAGAAACATGGCTATCGTTCGCCGCTTCGCCCTCGTGCGCGCCAACAAAGCCAAGGGCAGCGTCAAGACACGACGCAAAACTGCCAGCTGGAGCCCGGACTTCCTGCTACAAATCCTTCAACTCGAATGAGCGTTAACCTGGATTCCGTGCCGTGCTCCAGCTCCGGGCCAAGTCCCGCATGAGCTCGATCATGGCGATTAGCGCCGCAACGGCGGCGTGGCACGACAATTTCGGGGGTTCAATCGATCGCGGCCTGCCGCACGGTCGGCGGCAGCGCGATGCCGGCGGCCCGCAGCGCGAGGCTGGCGGCCGGGCGTGGTGCGGAGCGCACCAGGAAGCGCTTGCCATCATGCTCGATCTCGGTCTCGGTCAGCGAAATCGAGATCGGCGATGATCTCGGGCCAAGAGCCCGCCCGCCCGAGCGCCGCGATGCGCTCCTCCAGTGCCTTCTTGAGCACGAGCGCAAGAAAGCTGCAGAACACGTGGCCACAGGCGTCACGGCCTGATTGCGATGCGTGTGCGCTCAAACCAAAATGCTGTCCGAATATGCCTTTCCGCCGGATCGCGCGCGATGTGAACAAGGCTGCTCGCGACGTTGCCCCTGCCCTGGCCAAGACCGAGGCTTTCGAGCGATCGCGCCGTCGTCGCAAATGCTGCTTGCTCATCTCAAGCGCATCTTGCGGCTTGCGCGGCTTCGGTTGCGCGGCCCATGCGGTGCGCAAGATGAGTTTACTCTCGCCGCAATCGCGCAGAACCTACGCCGGCTTGCGAAGCTGGTTGCTCGACCACCACCAGCGGCCGATGCATGTCTTGCGTAGTCAATGCCGGGTGTCAGAGCACTTTGATGCAGCGTCACCGCTCCCCAAAGAGCGGATAGTGAGAGCCGTTCCGACAAATCGAGGCAGCAACCTGGCCGCTACAGTCGCAGACTTCTGCAACAAAATCTGCCATGATCGGACTCATGCACTGCAACAAACGACCGGCAGGGGTTTGTACGATGGCTACCTAACCCGGACAACTCATGAGCTTACGACAGGAATTGATCTAAGGAATTGATCTGAGCTTGACGTGCTCCAAGCGGAGCAGTAGAATCATTCAGTCATTCCATATAGAAATGCTGACTAACTGCGCTACGAATAGTACAAATCTCCGCGCGTCTATGGGACCGGCGCTTACTTATGTGGACAGCAATTTTCATTGTCACGTCCGTGATCCTCGTCAGCATTCTGATCATTTGGTGCTTGCGCTCGCCGTTCTCCGATATCCTGCGCGATTAAGATCTATTCAACAAATCCTTCATCTCTGCGTCGGTCATACCGACCGCATCGGCTGACGTTACGGAACGTTGGCGACCCGCCCTATCTTTATTTGCCTGCGTAAGTGGGATGCGATCGTCAACCCGCAGTTTTGGGCTGAGGATGGGCATCTCCTCTTCGGGTGGACCCACAGTGAGAGCTGGGCCACGGCACGGGCGCTCCGGTCAAAGACTTTAAAATTTTGCGGAATGCAAATGCACAATCACGCTAACTTGAATATTCTATTTTAAATCATTCGATACTTCTAAATTCTTGCCTTTCTGGTGGATCAAATTTGTCCACGCACCTTAAATCCCGAACAACCCGAAGTTTGCCAATCTCAGCACTGCCAGCAAAACAACGACGAGAACGGCAATGATAACGATGTTCCTAGCCTCCATGTCGATTTTTCATCCAGACTTAATCTCAAACCTGCCGACCCGATCGCGTAGGCCGCGCCGAAAAATGACCTGATCGAGCTTATAAAGCACACTGAAGTTTTTCGACAGAGCAATCTCTACCTGAAGACCCGCTCCTTCAATGCCGAAATTGTATATTGTGACGTTGCTCTGACCACGCAGCACAATTTTGTGCAACTAGCCTGTCTGTTCGGCGAGGCTAGAATTGCCTGATAGACATACGTAATGATGTATCCGGAGCGGACAAAGAACAAATAAACGCCCAGATAGCCGCGCGTGAAAAAAGGCAGAAGCACATCGAGACCAGCCGGTACGTTTTGCTCGGTATGTATCCCCAGCACCAGCAAGGCGCGAAGCGCGCGGATGCCGGTCAAGGGTCTCACGTAGCCGGGAATGCTCTGCCTGCCGCTAGTCGGCAGCGCAGGCGCTGTGTGCGAAGAGGCTCATTCGGAAGGCGTCTTTGCCGTTAGCTGAAGAGCGCGTCTCGTCCACAGCGAAGCGCAGGCATAGAGCCCATTCGCTGCGACAATCATTGTGAGGGTACCAAACAAGATCCAGTCCGTGATTTGATTGATGTGCAAGGTCACTTCGGGGTGGAACTTGAGCCACATGGATATGATGCAGCTTCCGATCAGCAGGTATGCCATGCGTCGGGAACCGACATCATCGATCCGAGCCCTCTCCATCCAGTCGAATAGTTGCGGCAAGCAAAGCAACAAGAACATCAACCTATATGTGTAATTTGTGCCCAATAAAGCAAAGCTACCACAGAAAATTCCACTTCCGAAAAGGAAGGCAATACCGTCGCTGCCTTCGCACAATCTGTACTGCAGGTGACCGCAGCGCCAGGCTGCAAGTGCCACAATCAAGGCTGCGAGTAGCACACCTGCAACCGCCATAATCGGAAACCATGAGGCGGTGAGACCTGTCAGGTCGAGACCCAGTCGCGGGCCGTAGAGCACCTCAAGCCGGTCAAAAAGAATCATGTATCCATAGGAAACGTAAGGCGAAAACCCACCTCCAGTATTATTGCGGATAAGCTGCAGCAGATCGGAGAGAGAGTACAAATAAGCTAGGGAGAAAATCACCAGCAGAGCAGAGACGATGAGGCTCATCGGACGCAGCCGGATGGCCAAAGTACAGCAAAAAATTGCAAGAAACTTGATCACGACTGCAAAGCAGAGAATCACGAGTGCCGCCACAGCGCGCAAAGCGCGCTGCTCGGAATATAGCAGCGCCGCGCTGCAGACCAGGATCCATTCGACGATATCGATGTTACCGCGCTCAAAGCCCAGCACGACCGAGGGCGATAGCATAAGAGCAAGCGCGACCAATCCGCAAGCGACCGAGCGACCGCGGATCAACAAGGCGAACAACACGAGCGCCGGGAGCTCGATGATAAACGCCAGCAGTGCGGTGTGACCGCCGTTGATGCCAAGCCTCCCGAGCAGCAGCCAGACCGGCGGGTAGTTGTAACCCTGGTGCCAAGGATCGCAACGAGCGTGAATATAGGGGTACTCGGAAATGGCAGCGTCGGCGCACCTTGAGGCATTGTCGGTGACGACATGAAGGTCCGAGAACGGTGGCAGCGCGCCGGGAAAGCCGATAACCCTCCAACTGCCTACCCAGCCGAAGCCGAAGCCAAATCCCGCGACCGCGAGCACCAGGACGAAGAGCCCGACCGCGGCCGCGACGACGGTCCCGGCATAGGGCTTGCCCAAAAGCACGGCTGCAGTTGACACAGCTCTATTGCCGCGAATAGGTCGTAAACTGCTCATGCCGAGCCTCGCTGATATTCAACCCGCCCCCCTAGCCTTTCGCAAGGCTCAGATTCTTCATGCTCTCGTGGCAACGAGCCCTTTCGCAGGTGCGCTGACCCAGCTCTTGCGTGCACGCGAACTATGAGGCACTTCGCAGATCCCGACTTTTGGCATGCTACATAAGCCGTTTTTGGCATGCTACTGCTCCAGCCCGAAGCCGTAGCCGTCCCCAAGAACCCGATGATCGGCCGTTTGCTCGCTGGCTGCGCCCGCCCCACGAGCGGGCCACGCAGCCGCCGTGCCGCTGAGCAGAGTGATAAAATCCCGTCGCCTCATGGGTCGTCCCCGGCGAGAATCGCACCCTACCACACCATCAGATTCGCAGCACGTTTGTGCGTCACAGCAAATTCGGACTGGCAATGTCTCTTATGGGTCTTGGCCGTATGAAAACTCGAGCGCCTGCCGCGTGCATAGATATTTCGTAAGAATTGCGCATCATAAATCAAACCAAGCTGCGCGCATAGGAAAGCGATGAGCGAGCCTCTCATCGTCGTCGGCAACGGCATGGCGGCGGTGCGTTTCGTCGAGGAGCTTTCGACCCGGGCGCTCGGCCGATACGCCATTTGCGTCATCGGCGATGAGCCGCGGCTTGCCTACAATCGCGTGCTGCTGTCGGCGCTGCTCGCAGACGAGGTCGGCATTTCCGACATTGAGCTCAAGCCGGCGCACTGGTGGCGCGACCGCGGCGTGACGTTGCGCTACGGGGTGCGTGCGACGGAGATCGATCCGGCGTCGCGCACGGTGAGGCTGGATGACGGCGCACAACTTTCCTTCTCCAAGCTGGTCTTTGCCACCGGCTCGCAGCCGATCAGGCTCGCGATCCCTGGAATGGAATTGCCGGGCGTCCTCACCTTCCGGGACATTGACGACGTCCAGCACATCGCGGCGAAGAGCGGCGAGCGCGTTGTCGTCATTGGAGGCGGGCTGCTCGGTCTCGAGGCCGCTTACGGGCTCACCAAGATACGCGCAGGAACCGCCGGCGCAGAGGTCACCGTCGTCCACCTGATGGATCGGCTGATGGAGCGCCAGCTCGATGCACGCGCCGCACTGATGCTCAAGCGAGCGGTCGAAGCCAGAGGGATAGCCGTGCGTCTGGCGGCGGAGACGGTGCGGATCTGCGGCAGCAAGCGCGTCGAGGCGGTCGAGTTGCGCGAGGGTTCCACCATTGCCGCCGATGCCGTGGTCGTTGCCCTCGGGATCCGGCCCAATGTCGGGCTGGCGCGCATGGCTGGCCTGGCGGTCAATCGCGGCATCGTCGTCGACGACCAGCTCGCGACAAGCAGCACGGACATCTACGCCATCGGCGAATGCGCCGAGCATCGCGGGCTCTGCTACGGCCTGGTGGAGCCCGCACATGAGCAGGCACAGGCGCTGGCGCGCCGGCTCGCCGGCGAAAATGTCCCCTATGCCGGCAGCGTGCCCACCACCAATCTGAAAGTATCGGGCATCAGAGTGTTCTCGGCAGGCGACTTCCTCGGCGCCACTCCCGGTGCACGGGCGATCGTGCTCAGCGATCCGGGCATCGGAATCTACAAGAAGCTCGTCATCGCCGATGACCGGCTCATCGGGGCGGTGCTGTTCGGTGATACCGGCGACGGGCCCTGGTATCTCGAGCTGATCCATTCGCAGTCCTGCGTCGAGCACTTGCGCGATCATCTCATGTTCGGCCGCGAGCTTGCCGCTCGCGCCGCTGCCTGAGCCCGCCGATGCATCGCACGCAGTCATGAGCACGCCTTCGGATGCTCCCCCGACGGTGCGCACGACCTGCCCCTATTGCGGCGTAGGCTGCGGCGTGCTGGCACGGCCCGACGGAGGGGACGGGGCTGCCATCGCGGGCGATCCCGACCATCCCGCGAATTTCGGGCGTCTCTGCTCCAAAGGCTCCGCTCTGGGCGAGACCCTCGGGCTCTGCGGACGCCTGCTCCATCCCATGCTGCGGCAGGCGGACGGGAAGCTTGCCCGCGTCGACTGGCCGGCCGCTCTCGATCACGTCGCCGATGGATTGCGGCGGATCATTGCCCGCGATGGGCCGGATGCCGTCGCCTTCTATCTCTCCGGCCAACTTCTTACCGAGGATTATTACGTCGCCAACAAGCTGATGAAGGGTTTCATAGGCTCCGGCAATGTCGACACCAATTCGCGTCTATGCATGGCGTCCTCGGTTGCCGGCCATCGCCGCGCCTTCGGCACCGACACCGTGCCCGGAACCTACGAGGACCTCGACACCGCCGACCTTCTCATCCTGGTCGGATCCAATGCCGCCTGGTGCCATCCCGTGCTGTTCCAACGCATGGTCAGGAACAAGCAGGAGCGCGGCGCGAAAATCGTCGTGATCGATCCGCGCCACAACGCGTCGACCGAGGACGCCGATCTGTTCCTCGCCCTCGCTCCGGGAACCGACACGGCTTTGTTCTGCGGTCTTCTGGTGCATCTCGCCGACCGGCATGCGCTCGACTATCGCTATATCGATTCTTACACGATCGATTTCGAGAACGTACTGGCGCGGGCGAGAGCGATTGCCCCCGATCTCGCGACCACCGCCAAGATCACGCATCTGCCGGCGGCGGATGTGGCGCGTTTCTTCGATCTCTTCCGTTCGACGTCCAAGACCGTCACCTGCTTTTCGCAGGGTGTGAACCAATCCGCCCAGGGCACGGACAAGGTCAACGCCATCATCAATTGCCACCTGGCGACCGGCCGTATCGGCCGGCGCGGGAAAGGGCCGTTCTCGTTGACCGGCCAGCCCAATGCCATGGGCGGGCGCGAGGTTGGCGGCCTCGCCAATCAACTCGCCGCGCATATGCAATTCACTCCCGAGGACATCGATCGCGTTCGCCGTTTCTGGAATGCGCCGCGAATGGCGGTGCGCGAGGGTCTCAAAGCGGTGGAATTGTTCGATGCCATCGCGCGCGGCAGGGTCAAGGCCCTGTGGGTGATGGCCACGAACCCCGCGGTCTCGCTGCCGCAGGCGAGCCGTGCGCGCGAAGCGCTCGAAAGGCTCGAGCTCTTCGTCGTCTCCGAAAACGTGCTCGCCAACGATACGGTGGACGCCGGAGCGCATGTTCTTCTTCCGGCTTGTGCCTGGGGCGAGAAGGACGGCACCGTCACCAATTCGGAGCGGCGGATTTCCCGTCAGCGGGCATTTCTGCCGGCGCCAGGCGAGACCAAGCCCGACTGGTGGATCGTCTCACAAGTCGCCCGCCGGTTGGGATTCGCCGCGGCATTTTCCTTTCCCTCGGCGGCGCAAGTCTTCCGCGAGCATGCGGCACTTTCCGCCTTCGAGAACAACGGCACCCGCGCCTTCGATCTCGGCGGCCTGGCGAACATCAGCGACGGCGACTTCGATGCTCTCGATCCGGTGCAATGGCCTTTGCGCGAAGGCGAGAACCGGCACGGCCGCAAGGACCGGCGGTTCTTCATGGCCGGCCAATTCTATACCCCGAGCTGCAAGGGGCGGTTCGTCGCGCCCGAACCGCCGACCTCGAAAGCCGTCGCGAGCAAGCGTTTCCGTTCCGCCTCAACACCGGACGAGTGCGCGACCAGTGGCACTCCATGACGCGCACGGGCGCAAGTCCCCGCCTCGGGGCGCACCTGCCGGAGCCATTCGTCGAGGTCCATCCGGCGGATGCGGCAGCGACAAATCTCATCCCCGGCGGATATGCCAGAATTGCGAGCCGTTACGGATCATGCGTCCTGAAAGTCGCCATCACCGACCGGCAGCGTCGCGGTTCTCTGTTCGCACCCATTCATTGGAGCGGCGCAACCGCCTCGGCCGCGTGCATCGGCGATCTGGTCATGCCCGAGACTGATCCTCATTCCGGACAGCCGGACTCCAAGGCTACGCCGGCATCGATCTCTCCCATCCATTATGCGTGGCGAGGATTTATCCTCACGCACCGGCGCATCGAATTGCCGCCGGCAACCTGGTGGGTCCGCGTGGCCGTCGCCAGGGCATCGGGATTGCTTCTGGCAACCAACGATCCTCCCGACATCTGGCGTAGCCTCGCGCAGCGGATGTTCGGCAGCGAGCTCGCTGAATATGTCGACGATATGCGTGGCATCTATCGCGCCGCCGCCCTTGCGGGGGGACAGGTCCAGTCATGCCTGTTCATTGGTCCGGCCGAGGCAGCACCGCAATGGGACGCCGTCAAGGCACTGTTCGAGGCCGACACGCTCGCAGACGAGGCGCGCCGCATGCTGCTTTCGGGACGCGCGGCCGACGGCATTCGCGAGGTCGGTCCCATCATTTGTGCCTGCTTCAGCGTCAGCCTTGCGACCATTTGCGAAGCGATCCGATCGGGAAGCGCGACGACGGTCGAGCACATCGGCAAGGCATTGCGTGCCGGCACCAATTGCGGCTCCTGCCTGCCGGAGCTCAAGCGCATCGTGGCGCGAGCGTAGACACCGCCTCTCGGTGCGGCCGTTGCCCACCCGATCCAGTGTCGTTACCATGCGATGGATGAGCGTCGCGCGCTTCCCCACGCTTGCCCATTGGGGCGCCTACACCGCACTGGTCGAGAACGGCCGTGTGATCGGCTGCGAGCCGTTTGCACGCGATCCTGCGCCTTCGAGCATGCTCGACGCAATTCCGGCGATGGTGCACTCGCCGCTGCGCATTGCGCGGCCTGCCATCCGCGAGGGCTGGCGCGACGGCAAGGAACGCACCGGCAGCGACCGGTTTCGCGAAGTCTCCTGGGATGAAGCGCTGACCGCGGTCGCCGAGGAACTCGCGCGCGTACGCGAGACATTCGGCAATACCGCCATCCTCGGCGGCTCCTATGGCTGGTCGTCAGCCGGCCGTGTCCATCACGCCCGCACCCTGCTGCGGCGATTCCTGTTCCTCGGCGGCGGCTGCGTCGACCAGGTCGCCAATTACAGCTTCGGCGCGGCGCAATACATCTTGCCGCGCGTGATCGGCACCTTCCAGCCCGTGGTCGGCGACGTCACGGACTGGTCGTCCATTGTCAAGCACACGCGCTTGATGATCGCGTTCGGCGGTCTTGCGCTCAAGAATGCCCAGGTCACATCCGGCGGAGCCGGAGTCCACAGCTTGGAAACGTGGCTGCAGCGGGCGAAGGATGCCGGGATCGAGTTCGTCTCCATAAGTCCGCTCAAGTCCGATGCGCCCGGGTTCATCGCCGCGCAGTGGATTCCGATCCGGCCGAACACCGACACCGCGCTGATGCTCGCCCTCGCGCACACGCTGCTGACCGAAGAGCGCTACGATGCGCAATTCGTCGCGCGCTATTGCACCGGCTTCGAGACGTTCCGCCGCTATCTGCTCGGCCTCGACGACGGCCTTGCGAAGAACGCGGATTGGGCGGCTGCGGTCACCGGCGTCCCCGCCGAGACGATTTGCGACCTCGCACGCCGCGCCGCTGCCGTGCCGACCATGATCACCTGCGCATGGTCGCTGCAGCGCGCGCATCATGGCGAGCAGCCCTACTGGGCGGCAATCGTGCTGGCGGCAATGCTCGGGGGCATCGGCCTGCCGGGGACCGGTTTCGGGTTCGGTCACGGCTCCACCAACGGCATCGGCGTGCCTCGCGTCGACGTCGCAGGTCCGGAAGTGCCGTTGCCGCTCAATCCGGCGCGTTCCATGATCCCGGTCGCGCGTATTGCCGACATGCTGCTCTCTCCCGGCGAGAGCTACCCATTCAACGGACGCCGCTACGTCTATCCCGATATCCAGCTGGTCTATTGGGCTGGCGGCAACCCCTTTCATCATCATCAGGACCTCAACCGGCTGCGACGCGCCTGGCAGAAGCCGCAGACCGTGATAGTCCATGACAGCTGGTGGACTCCGACCGTCCGCCATGCCGACATCGTGCTGCCTGCGACTACCCCGCTCGAGCGCAACGACGTCGGCGGCTCGTCGCGCAACTCCTTCATTCTCGCCATGCACCGCGCCATCGATCCCGTCGGCGAGGCCAACAACGACTTCGACATTTTCCGCGCACTGGCACAGCGTCTCGGCTACGAGAACGCATTCACCGAGAGCCGCGACGAGATGGGCTGGTGCCAATGGCTCTATGATCGGGTGCGCGCGAGCGCATCGGCAAAGGGGGTGCAGCTGCTGGGATTCCAACAATTCTGGGCGGAGGGCTTCGTCGAGCTGCCGCCGCCTGAGCGCGACTATGTCCTGTTCGAGGATTTCCGTCGCGATCCGGAGCGCCATCCGCTCAAGACGCCCTCCGGGCGCATCGAGATCGTCTCCGATGCCGTTGCCGGCTTTGATTATGCCGACTGTCCGCCGCATCCTGCCTGGATTGCGCCGGCGGAGTGGCTCGGCAGCGCCGCGGCGCAACGCTGGCCAATTCATCTCGTGACCCATCAACCCGCAAGCCGTCTCCATAGCCAGATGGATCCCGGGCCGGTATCGCGCCAGCAAAAGATCGCAGGACGCGAGCCGATCCGCATCAGCCCGCCGGACGCGGCGGTGCGTGACATCCGCGGCGGCGACGTCGTGCGCGTGTTCAACTCGCGCGGCGCCTGCCTCGCCGGCGCGGTCATCGATTCCGACGTGATGCCGGGTGTGGTCGTGATGGCGACCGGCGCCTGGTTCGATCCGGCGGCCGTGAACGGGGAGCCCGAGCGCCACGGCAATCCCAACGTGCTCACGCTCGACATCGGCACGTCGCCGCTCGCACAAGGGACGAGCGCGCTGACTGCCCTGGTGGAGATCGAGCGCTGGAACGCGCCGGCGCCTGCCGTTCGAGCCTTTGCGCCGCCCGAGCTCGCCGTCGGCTGATTCCCGATCCGGTCAGCGCTCAATCCTGCTTGATGCCGGCTTGCTTCACGACCGTGCGCCAGCGGGCAAATTCCGCGCGCATGAACGCATCGAAGTCCTCGGGCGCGCCGCCTTTGGTATCGGCGCCCTGATCGGCAAAGCTTTTGCGGACGTCCGGCGTGTCCAGGATTTTTACGAGCTCAGCATTGAGCCGGTGCACGATCGTTTGCGGTGTGCCGGCGGGGGCGACGATGCCGTACCACAGCGAGATGTCCATGGCGGGATAGCCGAGCTCCGCAAAGGTGGCGATGTCCGGCAACAGGCGGTTTCGCTCGGCACTCGCAGCCGCCAAGGGACGCAGCTTGCCCGCGGTGATGAACGGCAGCAGCGAAGGCACGGCGTCGAACATGATCGCGATGCGCCCGGCGACGAGGTCGACCACGGCCGGCCCACTGCCTCGGTAGGGAACGTGCAGGAGATCGGTCCCGGTGAGCGTCTTGAACAATTCGCCGGCGAGGTGCGGCGCGCCGCCATTGCCGGCTGACGCGAAGGCGAGCTGTCCCGGCCGAGCCTTGGCGAGCGCAATCACGTCGTCGACCGATTGGACCGCAAGTGCCGCATTGACCGTCATGATCAAGGGCAACTTGGCCACGAGGATGACCGGCGAAAAGTCCTTCACCGGGTCGTACGGCAGGTTGGGATAAAGATGCGGGCCGATGCCGTGCGTCGCGATCGTGTTGAGCAGAAGCGTATATCCATCCGGATCCGATTTGGCGACGGCCGCGGCGGCGATCGTGCCCCCGGCCCCGCCCCGATTGCTGGTGATGACCGGTTGCCCGAGCACGTCGCCGAGTTTCGCGCCGATGATCCGCGCGACGAAATCGGCAGCGCCGCCCGGCGGCACGGTGACCGTGAGCCCGATAGGACGGTTGGGATAGTCGCTCTGCGCATGTACCGGCCAGACTTGGTGGAAGACAAGGCTCGCTACCACGAGTAAAACGCTCTGCAAGACCTTCATGTGCTTGTTCCTCGCGTCGCTCGAACGTCGATCTCGGACTTGAACCATGATTTCAAGGTCCGATGCAGGGTCATCCATGCGGATCAAGCTCGCTGAAAATTTTCGCGCGGTGTTCTATGCGCCATTCTACGCCACCCATGCACTCGGATTCTATGCGCGCGAGGGCATGGATGTCGAACTCGTCGCTTCGCCTGCTCCGGCCGCAGCCGCATCGGCTCTCCTCGACGGCACGATCGATCTCACATGGGGCGGACCGATGCGGGTGATGAAAGCCCGTGACTTGGACGCGGATTCTCCTCTGGTCTGCTTCTGTGAAGTCGCGGCACGCGATCCGTTCTTTCTGGTGGGCCGAGGGGATGGCTCGCGGTTTGCACTGACCGACCTCTTGCGGATGAAGGTAGCCACGGTATCGGAAGTCCCCACGCCGTGGCTGTGCCTGCAACACGATCTGCGCGAGCAGGGCCTCGATCCGTCCCGGCTCGATCGGGTCGCAGACCGCACAATGGCGAGCAATCTGGAGGCGTTGCGCAGCGGCAAGCTCGAAGTGGCGCAGATGTTCGAACCGTATGCGTCCATGGCAATGCAGGCCGGCGTGGGCGATATCCTCTACGCCGGCAACGCGCGCGGGCCGACGGTGTATACGACTTTCCTCGCCACGCGTGCGGGCATTGAGCGCCGACGCGATGCCCTCATTGCCATGGCGCGCGCCGTCCGACGCATGCAGGATTGGCTTTACGAATTCAGCGCGGAGGAGCTCGCAGCAGCGACTGCGGAGTTCTACCCGGACATTGCCCGCGACATTCTGCTGAGCTCGCTTCGGCGTTATCGCGATGCCGGGCTCTGGGCTCGCGCTCCCGAGGTGTCGCGCAAGGGATTCGCGCGACTCGCGGCAAGCCTGCTCTCCGGCGGATTCATTTCCCGGATGCCCAGATACGAGGACTGCGTGGACCAAAGCCTGTGCTGATGCGAGACGCCCGGGAGGCATAATGCTCGATCTCATCATTCGCGGCGGCGACGTCGTGACCCCGCAAGGCGTCATCAAGGGCGACGTCGGCATAGCCGGCGAGACGATCGCCGCGATCGCTGCGCCTGATGCGCTCCCGCCACAGTCCGCACAACGGGTGATCGACGCGACTGGGCTCATCGTCATGCCGGGGGGCATCGACCCGCACGTGCATCTGCATCACGTATGGATCAAGCCGGACGGAACGCCGCTCGTCACCGCCGGCCCCGAGCAGGTCGGGCGCGCCGCGCTGCACGGCGGAACGACGACGTTCATCGATTTCGCCTACTGGCGCGACGGCGCATCGGCGCGCGAGGCCATCGAGCTGCGCGACAAGGACTTCGTCGGCAAGAGTCCCTGCGACTGGGCCTATCACCTCATGCTGCACTCCGAGCCGCCCCCCGAATTCCCAGGACAACTGGCGGAGGCGATCCAGGCGGGATATCCGACGCTCAAGATATTCACGACCAACATTCTCCCCTCGCGAACCGGCCGCATGATCGATTTCGGCGATATCTGGGAGGCGTTCCAGGTCCTGGCAAAGGAGGGAGGGCTTGGCGTCATCCACGCCGAGGACAACGACATCGTCATGCACATGTACGCCAAGCTCATCCGGGAGGGCCGGGTCGATTTCGAGCACCTCGCCGAAGTGCACAATGCGCTGTCGGAGGATCTGAGCTTTCGCCGCGTGCTGCGGCTCGCCGAAAGCGTGCCCGGCACCGCGCTCTATATGATGCACGTGTCGGCCGGCACCGGCGTCGCCGCCATCGCCGAAGCGCGGCGCAAGGGATTGCCGGTCTACGGGGAGACGCTGCACCAGTACCTCATCTACTCGGCTGACGACTACAGGCGCCCCAACGGACAAATCTATCACACCTACCCTTCGCTGAAGTCGCAGGAGGACCAGAAGGCGCTGTGGGCCGGCACGAGCGACGGTGTCATCCACTGCGTGGCGACTGATGAGCTCTGCTGCACGCTCAGGGACAAGACGCTCGGCAAGCGCATTGACGACACCACCGGCGGCAATTCCGGCGTCGAGCCGCGCCTCGGCGTCATGTACACCGAGATGGTGGTGCGCCGCGGCTACTCCCTGTCCCGGTATGTGGATCTGGTCTCCACGAATGCAGCCAGGATCATGGGGCTCTATCCGGGGAAAGGCGCGATCGCCGCCGGCAGCGATGCCGACATCACGATCCTGGATCCGACCCGCCGCGGTCACGTGCGCGCGGTCGATCTGCACGAAACCGACTACACCCCATGGGAAGGCCACGACATCTTCGCCTGGCCGGTGACGACCATTCTGCGGGGCAAGGTCATGGTCGAGAACGGCCGGTATCTCGCGCGCCCGCAGGATGGAAAATATCTGAAGCGCAAGATCGGAGCGGACATCCGCAATGGGGCCGCGTTGTGAGGGACACGTTCAGCGACACCGTGTGCGAGTTGCTGACGCAGAGCCTCCCCGCCTGGGGATTGACCGGCAGCGTGCGCGATGAAGGCGGGGCGATCCTTGTCGCCTGCAACGCGACCGAGATTCGGATCGAGCCGTCGCCTGCCGGCTTGCCGTTCCGCTGGATGGTCACGGTCCACGGCCGCAGGCGCGGGGCGATCTCGCTGGTGGCGGTGCTGCGCCAAGTCCGCACTGCGCTCGACCCCGGCTACGCAACGAACCAAGTACGCATCGCTGCGTTTCCCCCGGTGCCGTCGTGATTGGCGTCCTGGTCCTTACCGGCTTTCTCGGCAGCGGCAAGACCACGCTGCTGCGCCACCTGCTTCGTGCGCCGGAATTCTCGCGCACCGCCGTCATCATCAACGAATTCGGCGAGGTCGGCCTCGACCACGACCTGGTTGAGGCGAGCGCCGACAGTTTCATCGAGCTCGAGACCGGATGCCTCTGCTGCAAGGTCCGCAGCGACCTGGTGGAGACCCTCGCTGACATGCTGGAGCGGCGCGACCGCGGCACGGTTGCCCCCTTCACGCGCGTCGTGATCGAGACCAGCGGGCTTGCCGATCCGGCGCCGATCCTCCAAACGCTCATGACCGATCCGGGCGTTGCGGGCCGCCTCGTGCTGGGCGGTGTGGTCACAACAGTGGATGCCGTCACCGGCGCCGGCACGCTCGGCCGCGAAGCGATCTCGGTCAAGCAGGTGGCGCTTGCCGACCGGGTCGTTCTGACGAAAACGGACTTGGCGGGCACCGCTCAACGCGCCCTGCTCGCTTGCCTCGCCAAGCTCAATGCCGCCGCACCGTTGACGATTGCTCAGCACGGCAGGATCGACCCAAACCTTTTCACCGGCGGCCGCTTTGATCCTCACGCCGGACCTTTCGAGGTCAAGTCGTGGCTGGGAGATGGTGCCCGCGACGACGAGCATTTGCACGTCCGGCATGACAGCAGCATCCAAACCTATGCAATTGTGCGCAATGAACCGATCCGTGCGGTGGCGCTGACGCTGTTTCTGGAGACTCTCGCCGAGCATTGCGGTGCCGATCTCCTGCGCCTCAAGGGCATCGTCAACGTCAGGGAGAGCCCGCAGCAGCCGGCGGTCATCCACGGCGTCCAGCACGTTTTTCATCCGCCCGCCTGGCTCGCCCGCTGGCCATCCGACGATCGACGCAGCCGGATCGTCCTGATCACGCGCGGCATTGCGCGGGCGTGGGTCGAGCTGCTGCTCGATGCACTCGATGCGGAGGTGGCGGCCGTTTGCGCCGGACGTTAGGTGATGTAGGGTGGGCAAAATCGCTTGTCGTATAGTGCCGCGTGGGCACGGCGCGCGCGGCGATTTTGCCCACGCGGTGAGATCGAGCTTCGCGCCTTTGCCCACCCTACAATTGTTCCGGGAATGGAGACGGCAATGCCGAAAAAGTTGCTGACGGGATCGTTCGTAGCGCTCATCACGCCGTTCAACAAGGACGGCTCGGTGGATTTCGCGGCATTTCGCACGCTGTTGAAATTCCAGGAAGACCAGGGCACCTCGGCGGTGCTGATCATGGGCTCGACGGGTGAGACGTCGATGCTCTCGCCGCAGGAAAAAAGAGAGGTCATCGTCCAGACCGCCAAGATGAAGACCCCGCGCATGCCGATCTTCTTCGGCGCGACCGGCAACAATACGCAAGCCACGATAGACAATGTGCGGTTTGCCAAGGACAACGGCGCTGACGGCGCAATCCTCGCCGCGCCTGCCTATATCTGCGCACCCGAAAACGATATCGAACGCTTCTTCCTCGATGTGGCGGACGCAACCGATCTCCCGCTCGGCATCTACAACAATCCTCCGCGCGTAAAGAGCGATCTGCATTGGGAGCACCTGTTGCGCATTTTCAAGCATCCGAGCTACGTGATCCACAAGGAATCCACGGCGCGCGTGGGCCAGGTCGCGCAGGTGCTGGCCGGCAAGCCCGACGTTTCCGTGATGTGCTGCGACAGTCCCAACCTCGGGCTCGTGGTGCCGACCATGAGCCTCGGCGGCCACGGTACCGCCAACATGACCGGCAATATCGCTCCTGCCGAGCTCGCGACCATCTCGACGCCGTGGACGAGCTATGGCGATGCGGAGAAATTCAGGAACACCTATCTGAGAATTCTTCCGCTCCTGCACTTCACCTATTCTGCGATCAACCCCGTGGCAGTCAAATCTCTGATGCAGGCGATCGGACTTCCGGCCGGTGACCTGCGCAAGCCCTTGACCGGCCTGGCAGGCGACGCGCTCGCCAAGGGGGTGCGCATCGTCGAGGAGCTCGGGCTGGACAAGCAATACGGCTACAAGGCCGCCTCCATCTCGGCTGTTGCGGCCTGAGCGCGGCAAGGAACGCGGTACGAGCGCGATCGACGCACCAGATTTAGTGCCCCTCTTTGATTCCGAAGTTCGTATCAGCGTGTGCAGCAAGGGCCTACGAATTTCGGAATCGGGACATTGCAGTGGACCTCGGAATCCGCGGACGCAAGGCGCTGCTGAGCGGCGCGAGCAGAGGTCTCGGCAAGGCCTGCGCCTTGGCACTCGCCGCGGAAGGCGTGGACGTCACCATCGTCGCGCGCCGGCGCGACGTACTGGAGCAGACCGGCGCGGAGATCGCGCAGGCGACCGGCGCCGCGGTGACCACCGTCGCAGGCGATATCACGACCGAGCAAGGGCGCGCAGCGGCGATCGAGGCTTGTCCGCAACCCGACATCCTGCTCAACAATGCGGACGGTCCGCTGCCGGGCGACTACCGCGACTGGTCGCGCGCTGACTGGATTGCCGCGCTCGACGCCATGATGCTGAGCCCGATCGAGATGATGCGGCTCACCGTGGACGGCATGATGGCACGCGGCTTCGGCCGCATCGTCAACATCGTCTCCCGCAGCGTGAAGATTCCCCAGATCGAGCTCGGTCTCTCCAACGGGGCGCGCTCCGGGCTCGTCGGTTTCGTCGCCGGCCTTGCGCGCCAGACCGTCGCGCGCAACGTGACCATCAACAATCTGCTGCCGGGTATCTTCGACAGCGACGCGCAGCGCCGTCACCTGCGAGCCATGCCTGCAGCAAGCGGCATGAGCTTCGAGGCACTCTGGCGGGAACGCGCCGCGGCCAACCCGGCCAAGCGCTTCGGCCGGCCGGACGAGCTCGGCGCCTATTGCGCCTTTCTTTGCTCGGCGCACGCCGGGTTCATCACCGGCCAGAATCTGCTGGTCGACGGAGGCAGCTATCCCGGTACATATTGACGAGCTCAAAAAGGATTCGATCCCATGCAACGCATGACGGCTTCGGCGCATGTTCCAAACGTGGATTCCCACAACGCCTCCGGGCATGACGAGCGAGAGTTTGGTGCGACCCGACCGAAACCTGTTTTTGCCCTCTTGATTGCGCTACTCATGCCGCTCCTCGTGCTCCTGTCCGCGCCCGCGAGCGCGCAAACCTATCCTTCGCGCACCGTCACCGTCGTGGTGCCATTTCCGCCCGGCGGATCGGTCGACGGCGTCGCGCGCATTCTCGTGCAGAAGCTCAACGAGATGGTGGGGCAGCATTTCATCGTCGAGAATCGCGCGGGCGGCGCGTCCGGAACGGTCGGCGCCAACGCCGTCGCCAAGGCAGCCCCCGACGGTTACACCTTGCTGGTGTCAGCCTCGGTGCACGTCATCAATCCGTTCCTGTACAAGAATGTGCCCTACGACGTGGTCAAGGATTTTTCGCCGGTCGCCCTGCTCGCCGACGGGCCGCTGATCGTGAGCACCACGCCCAGCGTGGCGGCCAACAATCTCAAGGATTTCTTCGAGCTCGTTCGCAAAGACCCGCAGAAATTCACTTTCGGCGCCACCACCGTCGGCTCCGCCAGCCATCTCGCCATCGAGCTGCTCAAACGCGACGCTGGCCTCGATACCCTGGTGATATCCTACAAGGGTACGGCGCCCGCGCTCACCGACCTCATGAGCGGACAAATTCACCTCCTTGCCGATCCCATGCTCTCCTCGCTGCCGCTGGCGCAGGGCGGCAAGATCAAGGCGCTCGGGCTGACCAGCCTCAAGCGCGCTCCCGCGGCCCCGGAAATTCCGACCGTCGAGGAGTCCGGCGTCAAGGGATTCGAATTCGTATCATGGTACGGATTGTGGGGACCGAAGAATCTTCCGGCCGATGTTTCCAACAAGCTGCAGAGCGACATTACCAAAATCCTGGCGATGCCGGACGTCAAGCAACGATTGAATTTGCTAGGATTCGATCCGATCGGCGCACCCGCCGATCGTTTCGCCAGCTATATTCGCGACGAGATGGCGAAATACCAGGCAATCATCAAGGATGCCAAGATCAAGCTTGAGTGAGTAATCTTTGCGATCCGCAGGCGATTGATACAGGCGTGTCCCGGGCGCAACGCAGCACGAAGTGATGCGCTGCGAACCCGGGACCGCAGAAACTCGACCTTGCCGCGGTCCCGGACCGGTAGTGCCCCGCGCTGCCGGTCTTGCAATGGCACGTCCCAACCGAACCGGCGTGCTGCACTGCAGCCGGGACTGGAGTCAAGCATTTGCGCAAAGAAAAAGCCCCGGCCTGGTTCAGTCGGGCGACCGGGGCTTCTCTGGATCACCGCGCTCGCAGGAGCGCAGAGATACCAGATACTATTCGGGCCGAGCCCCTTCGACAATTGCGCCGCTCCGAATCCTTCCGACTGTTGCATTTCTGCAAATAAATAGTGCCCATTTCCCCTTGATATGCCCCGATCGAGCGGTTGGACAGGCCATATCGACCTGCTCATGGGGTCCGGGCCGGTTCCCGACCCCGGGTCATCGCCGTGGGGTGAGGAACGCGCAGTACTTTCTTAACAAAAGCTTTGAGAGAGGCAGTCTTTGCCAGGAACCTTCCGCGCGGAACTTGGTTGATCGTATGTCCGATATTGGACATGGGGCTCGGGCGAGCAATCCCGGGAGTGTGCCGCATGCCCATCGATGCATATCAGCAGCGGGCGAGCGAATGCCTTCGCTTGGCGGCAAATTCCGTGGACACGGAGGATCGGGCGACTTGGCGAGAGCTGGCCTTTTGCTGGCTGCGGCTTTCCGAGCATGCGGAAGGGTTTCGCAATAACGCCAAGCACCCCGCCGAAATCCGGGCTGCCTGAGAAGCGAGGAGAACGATGAACCCGTCCGAGGAATTTCTCAAGCACGCTGCCGACTGTCACCAAATGGCAAAATTCACCCGCGATCCGGAGAGCAAGGCCACCTGGAACCGGATGGCGGCGAGGTGGATCGATTGTGCTGAACGGTTCAAGACCCAAAGCCAAGCCATTGCGCGGACCCCGCCCAGGCGCCACCACAGACGTGCCCAGGAAATGGACGCAGCATAGCGCCGGCCAGTTGTAGGAGCTTCTGTCCTCTCCGCCTCCAATGCTCGTCGCGCTCACCTGCGCGCCAGCGCGCTCGCGAGCGTCGGCACGATACCCGCCCGCAGGAAAATCATCACCAGCATCACGATCAGGCCAAGCACTATGTGCTCGTAGTCGTGGAGAAAAGACAACATCTGCGGCAGCACGACCACCAAGGCCGCTCCGATGAGGGTGCCGGCGACCGATCCCATCCCTCCCAGAACGACCATGGCGACCAGCTCGATCGAGCGTAGGAAGCCGGACAGGTCCGGGGTCACGTGGCCGTTGAGGAGCGCGAAATAAGAGCCGGCCACCGAGGCGTAAACGGCAGAGACGACAAAGACCGCAAGCTTTTTTGCTGCGACATCGATGCCGAGAACACGCGCAGCCACTTCGCTGTCGTGGATGGCGCGCAAAGCGCGCCCGGTTGGGCTCTCGATCAGGTTGAGCGCCAGCACGGCACCAATGAGGAAGCTCGCTGCCGAAATCCAGTACCAGGTGCTAGCGCCGCGCACGACAAACTCCCCGATCGTCAGGCGCGGCACCGCCATGCCGTCGGGGCCACCGGTCAGGCGGGCTTCGTTGGCAAAAGCGATGGCAAGCAACAGTCCGAACCCGAGGGTGGCAATGGCGAGATAGTGCCCCTTGAGGCGCAGGATCGGCCTCCCCACAATGAAAGCCACGCAGGCGGCGAGGGCTGCGCCCGCGACGAGATACAACAACGACGGTCCTCCAAGATGAGTAGGGCCGACCGCGACCGCATAGGCGCCAATTCCCATGAAGCCGGCATGGCCGAGACTCACCTGCCCGGCAAAGCCCATGAGCAGGTTCAATCCGAGCGCGGCCAGGGCGAACACGAATACCAATGCCCCGACGCGATAGTAGTAGCCGGATGGAAAGAACAACGGAAGCACGATCGCGATGACGGCCATCGCCAGGATGGCGGATAACCGGTGATCGAGGATTCTGCGCATTTTCTCACACCCGCTCGACGGGTGCCTTGCCGAACAGTCCTTGCGGAAGGGCAAAAAGGACAGCCAGAATGACGAGAAATGCCACCGCATCCTTGTATTGCGAAGAGACGTAACCAGCTGCAAATGCTTCGAGCAATCCGAGCACAATACCGCCGGTCACTGCGCCCATGGCGCTGCCCATGCCGCCCAGCATGGCGGCGGCAAACCCCTTGAGCGCGAGCAGCGTTCCGACGTCGTAGCTCGTCAGCGTGATGGGAGCGGCGAGAACTCCGGCGAACGCCCCGATCGCCGCCGAGACCGCGAAACAAAGGCCTATGATGGCGCGCGTATTGATACCGACGAGCCGCGCGGCGAGTTGATTGGTGGCGGTAGCCACGATGGCCTTGCCGAGCAGCGTACGATCGATAAAGCCCCATAACAGCACGACAATGAGGACGGCACCGCCAAGCACGACCAGGCTTTGCGGCAGGATGGCGGCGCCGCCGACGCGGATCGGGTCGCTCCCGAACCAGGGCGGCAGGCTGTGAAACCGCTTGTCGAACAATACCTGCGCGCTGCCGCGCAGAAATATCGAGGCACCGATAGTGATGATGATGAGCGCGACGGCGCTGGCACCGCGAGCGGGCTCGACGGCAAAGCGATGCAGTGCCAGTCCGACGCCCGCCGTGACGATGATTGCAAGGCAGGCAGCGAGCGCAAGCGGCATGCCGGCGATGCCGAGAAACACGGTCAGCATGCCTCCCAGCATCACGAACTCGCCCTGGGCGAAGTTGATCACGCCGGAAGCGTTGTAGACCAGCGTGAAGCCAAGCGCGACCAGCGCGTAGACGGCACCGACAGTCAGTCCGGAGAAGGCGAACTGGAGAAGCTCAGGCATGATCGGACAATGGACGGCAGACGACGGATGACAGAATGCGCATGCTTTCCGTCCTCCGTCCTCTGTCGTCCGTCCTCCGTTCTCTGACTACTACTGCACCAGCGTCCAGTCGCCGCCCTGAATTTCGAGCATGCGGAAGGCGGTGAGATCGAGACCCAGATGATCGCGCGGCGTCATGTTGACGACACCGCCGGTGCCGATGAAATTCCTGGTCTTCTCGATCTCGTCACGGATCTTCGCCCGGTCGAAGCTGCCGGCGCGCTTTGCCGCCTCGACCAGGATCATCAGGCCATCATAGGCATGACCGCCGAAGGTCGAGACCGGTTGCCCGGTCTTCCGCTCGTAGGTGCGCGCATAATCAACGACCACAGGCTTCTGCGGGTCGCTGTCAGGGAGCTTGTCGGCGACGAGGAGGGCCGATGCCGGTAGACGAACGCCGTTCGCAGCCGGTCCGGCGAGCTCGATGAATTGCTTCGAGGCAACGCCGTGGCTCTGGTAAAGCGGCAAGGTAATGCCGAGTTGACGATAGTTTCGCGTCACAATGGCCGGCCCTTGCCCGAAACCCGCATTGATGACCGCCTGCACGGAGCTGCGGCCCTTGATGTTGGTGAGTTGGGGCGTCACGTCGCTGTCGCGCGGCCCGTAGGATTCCTCACGCGCGATCGTGATGCCGGCCTGGGGCGCAACTGCGACGCACTGGTCACGCATCGATTTGCCGAATGCATCCGTTCCGGAGATCAGCGCCACGGTGGTCATGTTGCGCTGCTTCAAATCGGCGAAAATCTTCTCGCATGCCATCTTGTCGGTGTGAGGAGTCTTGAAGACCCATTTGCGTACCGGCTCGATGATCTGAACGGCGCCGGCAAGCGAAATGAACGGCGTTTGTGCATCCTCGAACAGCGGCATCATGGCGAGCGTGGCGCCGGTCGTGGTGCCGCCGACCATCGCGATCACCTTGTCCTCCTCGAGCAGGCGGGTAGCAAACGTACGCGCGGCATTGGCGTCGGCGCCGTCGTCATAGCCGACGAGGTGCAGCTTTTGCCCGTTCACCCCGCCCTTGGCATTGATGTCGTCGAGATAGATTTCGAGGGTCTTCTTTTCGGGGTCGCCCAGAAACGAGGCCGGTCCGGTGATGGACAATACCGCGCCTATTTTCACTTGCGCGCAGGCATCGCCGGTTGCGGCCGCGCTGGCGAGGCAAAATGCGACCGCGGCCGCGACCCTCGAACATCCCGGCATGATCATCCTCCCGGTTCTGGCTTGTCTCGTGACTTTCCGCAAAACAATAACGCCGCAAAGAAGACGCCGGCAATTGCGCCCGAGCGGCCAAGGCCGCATGGATCAGTGCAGGCTCGGTCCTTTGAGGAAGCGGTTGCGGTCGCCGGAGCGTCACGCGAGCCTCGAAAGTGCGCCCGTCGCGGTAGATCGTCAGCGGCACTTCGACGCCGGCATTGCCGAGCGACCAGATCTGGCGGAAAAAGCCGGCAAGGTCGTCGACCTCGGTGCCGGCGACGGCGAGCACGATGTCGCCGGTGCGCAGATTGGCGCGCTCGGCCGGCCCGCCCTTGGCGAGCCCGCGCGACGACGACCTTGTCCTCGATCTCGGTGGCGTAGAGGCCGAGCCACGGCCGCGGCGGGCGGTTCGGCCGGCCGAGCGTGAGCAGATCGTCGAGGATCGGCTTGAGCAGGTCGATCGGCACGATCATGTTGAGCTGCTCGGCGCGTGCCGCTTTCGCGCTCCTGCTGCACCTGCAGCGAGCCGATGCCGAGCAGCTCGCCGGCGGCGCCGATCATCGCGGTGCCGCCCCAGAACGGATGCGCCGGCGCGGTGAAGATCGCCTCGTCGAGCACGTATTCCCAATAGCCGGCGAATTCCTGCTTGGCGACGATGCGCGCCGCGACCGAATGCTTGCGTCCGCCGGCGCCGGCGACCACCACCGCGCTCGCCCACTGTCGCCGCGCGCGAATGCCCGAGCGGCAGCGTCGGCAGATCGAGCCGCGCCAGCGCCTGCACCAGGCCGAAGCCGGTCTCCTGGTCGTAGGCGAGCACATGCCCGGGGACCGCGCGGCCGTCCGCGAGATGCAGCCAGACCGTTTCCGCCTCGGTGATCAGATAGCCGATGGTGAGCACCACGCCGTCGCGGATCAGCACGCCGTTGCCGGCGCGCTCGGTGCCGAGCGTCTCGGCGGTGAAGGCATCGTCCGGGAACGATCGCGCGCAAGCCCGACCAGAGCGCTCAACGCCTCGTCGAGATCGTAGCCGTAGTGTCTCCGGCTTCGGCTGCACGGCCAGCGACATCTTCCAATCGCTCGAGGATGACATCCAGACAACTCCCTTCGCGCATGCCTGCGTCGCGCAAAACGAACAACCCTGCATCAATGCGCCTGGATTATTGCGCGTTTTTGCGGCGCGTGGAAGCGGCCACCTCGGCGGTCAGAAAGCCTTGGTTGGTTGCAGCCCCGTGCGCCGAATGATTGGCCGCTCAACCACCTCCTTCGAAGACCGTGCGGCGAGCGAAAAAAGAGGCGGCCCCCCCTCGGGAGGCCGCCTCCTGCTTGTGCTGCGGATGACTTGTCGCGGGTGATTGGGCAATCAGACCGCAATCACCGCTACGATCCTATGGTTGCGGTCGACGATGATGATTTCATCGCCGACGACGAAGTACCAGTATCCGCGCCATTCCGGATGAATCTCGACGAGAATCTGGGGTACCTCGACCACATGCACGTGGGTCGGAACGGTGGTGCCGACCGCGATGTTGAAGTTGACGCTCGAGACACGCGGAGGCACTTCGGCCCACCAGAACCGTTTCCCTGATCTTGGTGCGCTGCTCGGACGTCAACGTCACGGTGCTGCCAGCCTGACCAGTTCGCGCTTGACCGGTCTGGCCTTGCTGGGTCGTCTGACCTTGTTGGCCGGTCTGCCCCTGCTGCGGCTGCGCCTGCGACGGTGTGCGCTGGGTTTGGCCCGGGCTCTGATCCCGCTGGCTCTGATCCCGCTGCGTCTGACCCTGGGTTTGGTCGCGCGGGGCCTGCCCGCTTGTCTGATCGCGCTGGTTGCGCGGGCTTTGAGCCTGACCCTGGTCTTTGTCTTTGTCTTTCTGGCTCTGGCTGCTGCTTTGATCGCGCTGACCGCTTGGCGTTTGAGCGTTGTTTTTCAGATTGTCTTTACCTTGCGCGCCGGGTTCCTTCTGTCCTTGCGGCGCTTGGCCCGTGGTCTGGTCTTTTTGTTGCGCTCTTCCGCCGCCTTGCTGCTGTGCTTGACCCTTTCTGTCCTGATCGCGCTGGCCTGGGCTTGCTTGCGGGGACGGCGACTGGGTTGGGCTTGTTTGCTGCGTTGACGACGGGGCAGCACCGCCTGATGGGCTGCCGCTCCTCGGCATCTCCTGCGCCGAGGCCAGGGCCACCCCGGTCAGCAACGCGGCTGTGCCGATCAATAGCTTGCTCCTCATGGGAACCTTTCCTCTGTGGTTGCTCCCCGCGCGCCGAATTCATGGCCCGTTATGGCAACGAAGAAGCTTTGGCCTTGTTCCACGGAAGTCTCGAATCAAATATTTCGGGAACACGGGTCGCTGCGTGCCACGCGAGAATTTTTCTCTGTGAACGAACGTTCAGCGTCATCATGAACAGCGCCGCGAGAATTCAAATGTTCGGCTGCATTTCTTGTGCGCCCAACGAGGCCCCCAAACCCGAATGTTCCCGGAACGCAGCTAACGACTTGCAGCGTTGTCGACTGAAGGGGCATGGAAAACCGCCGCGCGGGATTAACCTTGCGGGTCGCGAAGTTCCCTGCCTCCCGGTTTTCGATTTTTCTCTTCCCGCCAACGTCTCACCCAGCCTCACCGGGCCGGCCACCGCGACGATACGATTCCTGCGCTCTGCGGCCCGATGGGTTCGGTCGCGGATTTCCTCGCAGCCGGCTTCGTCTTGGAGGGTGGCCGCGGGACGGCGGTGAACTGCACAATCAGCGGGTTGGGATCGAGACGAATTCCCGCCGAAATATCCGCGGGATTGGAGGCGGCGAGAATGACTTCTACGGATTGCGGTTCGTAGTCCCTCAGCGTGAGATCGACTACGAATGGCCCCATGGGCGTAACGGTAAGCTCGCAGGGCGTGCGACAGCTCGACCCGTTACGAATGCGTGCTTCCGCTCCCGGTGGAACGCTTTCGACCATGAGCGATAGCGCGGCAATCGCGGGATTGGGATCGACGTCGGCAGGTTGGTCTCGAACGTGCTGCTGCTGCACCCCGCTGCACTCAGGCCACTCAGCACCGACAAGGCGACGACGCCGATGGCGAGCGCGCGAATGCCAGCATGCTGTGCAAACAGCGCACGCGATGCCGTCTTAGCCGTGCAAGAGGCCGCGACGTCCGTGTGCGCAGGGACGCCGGGACCAAGGACTTTCTCACGCCTGCTACCCCGTCGCATCCCCATGATTGCTCTGAGCTCGCCCCCCCCACGACGGTACGCGCCAAGTCATCTCGCCTATCACGGCAACGCGATGTAGGCTCAACGAAAACTCATCTCGTCAATGGGTTGATATGGTTTGTTCCCGTAATCCACAGACCGAGATGGGTTACTCAATTCGCGCGAAGCCTTACCGTCCCGCACCTTCTCCCACCACGACGAACGGCGCCCAATAGGCGGGATACGCGTTGCGCGGGTCGGAGGCGTCATCGATGTAGGCCAGCATGGCGCGGCGCAGCGCCTCGGCGCGGCCGAGCGAGGGATCGGATTTCATCACGTCGAAGGTCGAGGTGGTGAGCCGCATCGCGGCGTTGCTCTCCACGGCCCAGTGCGAGACCAGAAGCGCACGCGCGCCGGCATAGAAGAAGGCGCGCGCGAGACCGGACAATGGCCTCCGCGCCGGGCTTGTCGCCGGCAATGGTGCTGCAGGCGGAGAGCACGACCCAGTCCGCATTGAGCTTGAGCTGCGCGACTTTATGCGCCAGACCGAGATCGAACAGCTCGCGGGGGCCGTCGGCTGGTCTGCAGTCCTCGCGCGCGAGGCCGCGCAGGCTTTCCTCCTCACACTCCTTTGCCATCACAAATTGGTCGATTATCAGCGGTCAAAGTTGGGCCTCAGGGAGCTGAGCCGATCGGCTCCGGCGTGCGCATCATCGTGCGGGGTGAGCACCTCGGCCCCGCCCTTGCCCGGGCCTCGCACCGGCCTTCCAAGTGTGCCGGAAAAGTGCCAGAATTCCCCTCAGTTGCTCATCTGCGGAATTGCGGCTTCATTACAGCGAACGCGGCGGAACCGGCGGGTTGCGCCGCGTCAATCATCGCCAATTACATGGCGACATGAAGGGAGAACGCACATGGCCGGTCTCACCATCAATGGGAAAACTCAGGACGTCGACGTCGATCCCGATACGCCCTTGCTCTGGGCGTTGCGGGAGCAGGTCGGCTTGACCGGCACCAAATACGGCTGCGGCATCGCGCAATGCGGCGCCTGCACGGTGCATGTCGACGGCGTCGCGGTGCGCTCGTGCTCGGTGCCGGTGAGCGAGGTGGTGGGCAAGCAGATCACCACGATCGAAGGGCTCGCGCAGAACGGCGTGCTGCACAAGGTGCAGAAGGCATGGGTCGACCATCGACGTTCCGCAATGCGGCTATTGCCAGACCGGGATGATCATGGCGGTCGCGGCGCTGCTCAACGAGAAGCCGAAGCCGACCGACGCCGACATCGACGCAGCGATCACCAACATCTGCCGCTGCGGCACCTACCAGCAGGTGCGCGAGGCGATCCACTGCCGCTGCGAACGCGTGAAGGGAGGCACGCCATGAACGATGTCCGGAAAATGAATCGCCGCACCTTCGTCGTCGCGGCTGCCGCCGCGGGCGGCGGGCTTGCGCTCGGCCTCGATATTCCGCTCGGCGGTCCGCGAAGTCGTCCGCGCCCAGGGCGGCTCGCCCGAAATCAACGCCTGGGTGGTGATCAGTCCCGACGAGACGGTCGTCGTCCGCATCGCCCGCTCGGAGATGGGCCAGGGCACCCTTACCGGCCTCGCTCAGCTCGTCGCCGAGGAACTGGAATGCGACTGGTCGAAGGTCACGAGGGAATATCCGACGCCCGGCCAGAGCGTCGCCCGCAAACGCGCCTTGGGGCGCGTACTCGACCGGCGGCAGCCGCGGTATCCGCGAGTCGCACGAGTACGTGCGCCAGGGCGGCGCCTCGGCGCGCATGATGCTGACCCAGGCCGCGGCAAACGAGTGGAAGGTGCCGGTTTCGGAGGTGACGGTCGATAAGGGCGTGATCACGCACAAGGCTTCGAACCGCACCACCACCTATGGCAAGGTGGCGGAAGCCGCCGCCAAGCTGCCGGCGCCGGAAAAGCCGGCAAGCTCAAGGATCCGAAGGAGCTGGAAGATCGCCGGCAAGCCGGTGAAGCGGCTCGACACCGCCGTCGACAAGGTGACCGGCAAGCAGGTCTACGGCGCCGATCTGGGGCTGCCCGGAATGGTCAAGGCCGCGATCAAGGAATGCCCGGTCTTCGGCGGCAAAATGAAGAGCTTCGATGCCGCCAAGGTCACAGGGCATGCCCGGCGTCAAGAAGGTGGTGAAGGTCGGCGACACAGGCGTCGCCGTCGTCGCCGACACCTGGTGGCACGCCAAGACCGCGCTCGATGCGTTGCCGATCGTCTGGGACGAAGGCCCGAATGCGAAGGTCTCGAGCGCCTCCATAGCCGAGGTTCTCAAGGCGGGGCTCGACGCCGAGCAGGCCTTCGTCGGCAACCAGAACGGCGATGCCAAGGCGGCCATCGCCGGCGCGGCGAAAAGGGTCGAGGCGGTCTACGCCTATCCGTATCAGAACCACGCCACCATGGAGCCGATGAACGCCACCGCGCGCTACACGGCCGACAAGTGCGAGGTCTGGGTCCCAACGCAAGACGGCGAAGCGTCGTTCGCGGCGGTGCTGGCCGCATCCGGTCTGCCGGCCGACAAATGCGAGGTGTACAAGATCAACCTCGGCGGCGGGTTCGGCCGGCGCGGTGCGTTCCAGGACTACGTGCATCAGGCGGTCAACATCGCGAAGCAGATGCCGGGCACGCCGGTGAAGCTGCTGTGGTCGCGCGAGGAGGACATGGTGCAGGGCCGGTATCACCCGGTCATGCAGTGCAAGCTGGTGGGCGCGTTCGACAAGGACAACAACCTCACCGGCCTGCACATGCGGCTCTCGGGTCAGTCGATCCTCGCCAGCGTGCGGCCGCAAGTCGTTGAACAGGACAGAAGGACGAGACGCGCTCACGTTCCAGGGCGTCTTCCAAACCGGCGAGCATGCGTTCGGCTATATCGGTCCCGAACCTGCTCATCGACCATGCCATGCGGAACCCGCACGTGCCTCCGGGGTTCTGGCGCGGCGTGAACATCAACCAGAACGCCATCTTCATGGAATGCTTCATGGACGAGCTTGCGCAAGCGGTCGGCCAGGACGAGCTCGAGTTCCGGCGCAAGCTGCTGAGCAAGCACCCGCGCAACCTCGCCGTGCTCAACGCCGTGGCCGAGCGTATCGGCTGGGGCAGGCCCGCGCCCAAGGCGTTTATCGCGGGCTCGCCCAGATGATGGCCTTCAACAGCTACGTGGCGGCGGCGGCGGAAATTTCCGTCAGCGGCGGCAAGATCAAGATCCATCGCATCGTCGGGGCGACCGACTGCACCCATGCGGTCAACCCGGCGCAGATCGACCGCCAGGTTGCGGGCTCGTTCGTGTACGGCCTGTCCGCGCTGTTCTATCAGGAGTGCACCGTCAAGGACGGCCGCATAGAGCAGACCAACTTCCACGACTACAACTCAATGCGGATTGCCGAGATGCCGAAGGTGGAGTCGATCATCATGCCGTCCCAGCGGCACTGGAGCCTGGGGCGGCGTCGGCGAGCCGACGATCTGCGTGGCGGCGCCCGCGGTGATGAACGCCTATTTCAAGGCAACGGGCCAGCGTATCCGCTCCTTCCCGTTGAAGAACCACAACATCGGCATGGCTTGACCCCATCCAAAGGCGATCTGAGCGGCGGCCCGAAGGCCGCCGCTTTGCTTTGAACCGCGATGGACGAGATTGTTCGCAACGGTGCCTGATCAGAATCGCCCCTGGAACGTATCGCAAGCTGAAACCTGCCCCGACTTCAGCCCGGTCATGAACCAGCGCGTGCGTTGCTCCGAGGAGCCGTGGGTGAAAGCGTCGGGCACGACATAGCCTTGGCTACGGCGCTGCAGTCGATCATCACCGATGGCAGACGCCGTTTGCATCGCCGCCTCGACATCGCCGGGCTCGATGAGCCGCCACTTCTCGTCCGCCTGGTGAGCCCACACGCCGGCAAAGCAGTCGGCCTGCAGCTCGACCCGCACCTGGAGCTGATTGGCATCCGCCTGATCCATGCCCTGTTGCGCCTCCTGCACGCGGGGAAGGATTTCAAGCAAGTTCTGCACATGGTGGCCGATCTCGTGGGTAATCACGTAGGCCTGGGCGAATTGGCAGCTCTTGCTTCCTACGTCGCAGGCACGGAAACGGCGTTGAAGATCCTCAAAGAACGAGGTGTCGAGATAGACCTTCCGATCGAGTGGACAGTAGAACGGCCCCATGGCGGACTGAGCGAAGCCGCATGCCGAGCGCGTAACCCCGGAGAACATGACAAGGGTCGGAGGCTCGTATCTCTTGCCGGCGCGCGCGAAGATCTCTTTCCATTGCGCTTCCGTGCTTCCGACCACGGCCGATACGAATTCTCCCATTTGATCCGACGGAGCTTTCGTGCTGGCATTGCCGGGGGAGGCTGGGACTGCTCCTGCCGGGCACCGCGCAGGCCAGACAAGATCTCCGCGCCGCCGATCAGGTAAAGCGGATTGATGCCCAACGCCCAGCCCGCGATCACGAGCAGTATGATGGCGCCGAGGCCGATGCCGCCGACGCGGCGCCCGGAAAAGCCTCCCGATCCACTCCCACGCCGATCCTCTACGTTGTCGCTGCGCGGTAATTGATCCAAACGCATTTCACTTCTTCTCCTTGTGATGCTGGTATTGATCAAGGACGCTCTGGATATTCTCGATGTGGCCCTGCTCAACGTCTCGCCCAACCTCGAAATGATCGCCAAAGACTGCCGCGCCGGCGCCGCCCATCACGCCCAGTTGCCTGCTCAGAATCCGACAAGTCTTTCGTTTGCGGCGGCTGTCCCTGTCGCCCTTGCGGCATTCGGGAGGGGCCCCCCACAGCTCCGCCAAGGAGATCGCGGAGTATCTGACCAAAGATATCGCCACCCGGCACCTGTGGCGCCTCAGGACCGGAAGGCATCGGACGCTGCTGTTCGCTGGGCATAGGCATCGGACGCTGCTGTCCGCCGGGCATGGGCATCTGTATGGAGCCGGCATCGATGATCACCGGCTTGATCCGTCCCTCGCGAATCCCCTTGTCCAGCTCTCGCAGGATCGTGCCGAGCAGGTCGCCGCCGGGGACACTCTGGCCGCTCGTATCTGGCGGAAGCGGAGTGGCCTGCCCGCCCGGTACTGGAAATTGCTGGCTGGGGCCTGAGGGCATGCCGGGCGATCCCTGCATCGCACGTCCGAAAATCTGCCCCAGGATGTCGCCCAGGCTGCCGCCTGAAGGGGCGGGCTGCGCCGGAGATACAGGCTTTTCGGTTGATCCGCTTCGCATCATTCCGGAGACGACCATGCCGGCGAGGACCGGCAACAGCTTCTTCAGAATATTCGAATTGACCCCCGAGAACTTCTGGGCCTGATTGATCACGGCACGGCTCGCGTCAGGCGAGCCGAAGATCACGGAGAGGGCATCGTTTCCGGCGGCAACTCCCTTCGAGCCGAAGGCGGTCTCGGGGTCAGCATGCATGGCCTGCAGATGCTGCTGCTGCCCCATCATGGCGAGCAAGTTACCGAGGCCATCCACTGACGCTGTCGATTGCTTCAATCCCATCGAGATAGCGGGAAGAAGCGCGTTTATCGCGGCCTGGGTTTGCCGCTGCGTCAGCCCGAACTCACGGCCGAGCGCAGTCACCCCTTCGCCGTCGTGTGCATTGTCAAGAATTTCGTACAGGTTCGCCATGACTGATACTCCTCCTCGAGTGGCCGAGGATCGCTCACCTCGACGCTTTGACGACTTGCCGCGGCAATAACCACCTGACAACGGGAAGCTGTTCTGGATTTACCGTTCGTCTTCTTTGATGAGACCGAAAGCTGCTCTGGCACTCCCAGGAAATACAACCGGAGTCCGATGGCCGACGCTTTGGCTCAGGACCCTGCCGGCAATGGCACAGCCTGCTCCTTTCTCGCGAGCTTGTGGAGTTAATTCTTGAACGGGCTGCCGTGCATTGGGCGGCAAAGCAGACCTTATGGATGAGGAAATTATTTTCTTACGGCGTCCGGATCAGTGGTCGAGGAAAGAGCGCGTCGGAAGCGACGTTGCCCCTTGCGGAAGGTGGGTGCGCATGCGTCTGATCGGAGTCAATCGGTTTTGGTTGCGTGCAAGATCATGTTTGGGCACGTTGCGGACCAAAAGCCGACGCCGCATTAGGTCTACAAATGCGCGGCCGGGTGGCCGCAGCTTCTACGCTGGCCGGCGGATGACGGAGCGCCGGGCCGACAAACCGGAATGGTGTTGCTCGTGCCAAGTCGAACGGCGCGCCCAGGTCCGGATTGCGCATGCCGGTATTTGCGCTATCTTGTACACAAGCAAGCACAGAGGATCGAAGTCATGCGCTCAACGACCTTCACAGTGCGGGTCGGCGCTGCCGCCAAGAAGCGGCTGGAGAGGCTGGCCAAGAGCACGGGCCGCAGCCGTTCGTTCCTCGCGGCCGAGGCGATCCACGCGTACCTCGACGTCAACGAGTGGCAGGTTGCCGGCATCAAGCGAGCGATCGCGTCTCTCGATCGTGGCGAGGGAGTTCCGCACGAGCGGGTCAAGGATTGGGTTACATCCTGGGGCAGCAGCAGAGAGCGGCCGATCCCTAAACGTTCATGACCCCGGTCTGGTCGCCTGAGGCAATCGATGATCTCGCCGCGCTCCGTGCCTATATTGAACAGGACGATCCGGCAGCCGCGCAACGCGTCGCGCTTCACACGTTCAGAACGTTGAAACATTACTTCCTAAGAGCCCCGAAATTGGGCGACCCGGCCGAGTTCCGGGGACACGCGAGCTCGTGATCCCGAGAACGCCGTTCATCGTGCCGTACCGCCTGGTCGGCAACACCATCCAGATCCTGCGCATCTTCCACAGTGCCCGTCGATGGCCCGAGACTTTTTGAGGAAACTCACCTCATTGTCACCGGTCCGCAGCCGAGTGCCCATCGGCACAATCGAGACGGCAGGACCTGGCGGCGAGGGCTGGCCATGAGCCGACTTAACGTCCTGATCTCGGGAGCGGGAATAGCAGGTTCTGCGCTTGCCTATTGGGTGGCGCGCTCCGGCCACTCTGCGACTGTGGTTGAGCGCAGCGAGTTCGATCGTTCGAGCGGAGCCCCGGTTGACGTCCGCCGGCCGGCGATGCCGATTGTCGAACGGATGAACATCGTGCCGCGGCTGCGAGAAGCTAGCACCGTCGTCTCGGGCTGGACTTTGCTTGATGAGGCGGGAGAACGGTCGGCACACGTCGACCTCGAGACCTTGTGGCGGCTGCGGAACGAGATCGAATTGCCGCGTGGTGACCTCTCGACAATCCTCTACGAGGCAAGTCGGGATTACACCGAATTCCTCTTTGGCGATTTGATTAGGTCGCTCACCCAGGATGGAGGCGGGGTCGACGTGGAGTTCGAGCGCTCTCGCCCTCGCCGCTTCGACGTTGTGATCGGCGCCGACGGGCTGCATTCGAGGGTGCGCCGGCTCGCGTTCGGTCCCGAAGCGGAGTTCGTGCGTCATGCCGGCCTCTACGTTGCGAGCTTGCCTCTGCCGCAGAATATTGATCCTGGGCGCGACATCGTCATGTTGAATGCTCCCGGCAAGACGGTCGGACTTCACCCGTCTCGCGACCGTCCGCTTGCGCTGCTCATCTTCTGGCATCCCGAGATCCCGGACTTCGATGCTTGGGAAACCGAACAGCACAAACGCATTCTCGAAGCGACGTTCGGCAACGTCGGCTGGAGGGTTCCGGAGATCCTTGCTGCGGCGCGCGCCTCGCGCGATCTGTGGTTCGATGCGGTGAGCATTGTGGAGCTGGCGAATTGGGCGCGCGGTCGTGTGGCGGTGCTTGGCGATGCGTCATCCTGCGCATCGCTGTTCGGAGACGGGTCCTCCTTGGCTATTGCTGGCGCCTACGCCCTCGCGACAGCCTTGGCAGATCATCCGGGGAACCACGAAGCTGCCTTCCGCCAGTACCAAACGGGGCATGGCAAGCTTGTCAGCCCGCGCCTTAGAACGCTCTCGCTTGTGGCCGCCTTTCTCGTGCCGCGGACACGAATTGGCATTTCGGTTCGCAATCGCTTCTTGGCTATCGCGGGGCCTACTTACGCCACCGCCCTGCGCATCAGTCAAAGAATGGGACTCTGCAAGCCGAGCGCGCAGCTGAGCGAAATTTTCTAGGAAGATTCGCGGCTTCGATCTTACTAATATTGGCTCCGGGCTTGTGAAATTGGCGCGCTCGGAGGGATTTCGAACCCCCGACCCCCAGATTTGAAGTCTGGTGCTCTATCCAGCTGAGCTACGAGCGCATGCGGCTTGACCGACGGCGGCAGCGATGCCCGGCCTCGATTGGCAACCCGGCTCCGGTTGCGCCGGCGGACGGCCAGGACCCAGGACAGGATCCAGGCTTCGCCCCGTGACACGAATATACGCTGAGGACCGCCTTGTCACCGGGCGCTCGCCTCGCCCGCGCTAACGGGATATTCATCGGAGCCTCGCTAAGGAATGGCGAGCGATTTGGCAGGTCGAAACGATGACGGTCCTGGTCACCGGCGGCGCCGGCTATATCGGCAGCCATATGGTTCACGCGCTGCGTCGATGCCGGCGAGCGCGTGGTGGTGCTCGACAATCTCACGACCGGCTTCCGCTGGGCGGTTGCCGGACGGGCGCCGCCCTCGTCGTCGGCGAGAGCGGCGATCAGCCGCTGGTGGCCGCGCTGATCGCGGAGCACGGGGTCGACGCGATCATCCATTTCGCCGCCTCGATCGTGGTGCCGGAATCGGTCGCCGATCCGCTCGGCTATTACCGCAACAACACGGTCAATTCGCGCGCGCTGATCGAGACGGCGGTCAAGGCCGGCGTGCAGCCATTTCATCTTCTCCTCGACCGCCGCCGTCTACGGCAATCCCGAGCGTGTCCCGGTGCGCGAGGACGACGCCGACGGTCCGCTTGTCACCCTATGGCGCGCTCCAAGCTGATGACCGAGCACATGCTGCACGACACCGCGGCGATGCCCATGGCTTGCACTACTGCATCCTGCGCTATTTCAACGTCGCGGGCGCCGATCCGCGCGGCCGCACCGGCCAGTCGACCAAAGGCGCAACGCATCTGATCAAGGTCGCGGTCGAGGCCGCGCTCGGCCTGCGACGCGAACATGGACGTCTTCGGCACCGATTATCCGACGCCCGACGGCACCTGCATCCGCGACTACATCCATGTGAGCGATCTCGGCGCGCGCGCATTCGATGCGCTTGCCTACCTGCGCGCCGGCGGTCGCTCCGTCGACCTCAATTGCGGCTATGGCCGCGGCTTCTCGGTGCTCGAAGTGATCGAGACGGTCAAGCGCGTCAGCGGCATCGACTTCCGGGTCGAGCTCGCCGGGCCGCGACCCGGCGATCCGGCGCAAATCGTGGCGGCTGCCGACCGCGCGCGTTCGATGCTGGCATGGCAACCGCAATTCGACGACCTGCAAACCATCGTGCGCCACGCGCTGGCATGGGAACGCAAGCTGCAGGCGTCGGATCGGCCGCGGCGTCCGGTCTCCACCGATTTCGCTTGAAAACCGGTCCCGGCTGGGCAAGAACGGGCGGAACTGCAACGGAGCCGTATGCTCAAGTCATATTTCCAAAGGTTGCTTGCGGACCCCAACGGCGCGCCCGCCTTGATCCGCCGCCTGCTCGGGAGCAGGCGCCGGCCAGTGGCGGCAGATACGGGCTCGCATTCGGCCTGATGGCGATCGCCGCGCTCGCCACCGCGCTCGGCGCCTATCTCATCGGCGACGTCATCAATCAGGCCTATGTCCACGAGAACCTGCCCGGCATCATCGTGCTGGCGTTCGTCGCGGCGCGTGATCTTCCTGATCAAGGGGCATTGGCCACCTATGGGCAGGCGCTCACGCTCTCTCGCATCGGCAACCACATCATCGCCAACAATCAGCGCAAGATGTTCGACCGGCTGCTCAGCACAACATCGGTTTTTTCGCCGACCGCCACAGCTCGGAATTCATGGCGCGGCTGACCACCGGCGCCGCCTCGGCGACGCCACGTGCTCAATCTCCTGATCACCTCGATCGGCCGCGATCTGCTCTCGCTGATCGGGCTCGTCGCGGTCATGGCGGTGCAGGACCCGGTGATGTCGCTGTTCAGCATCATCGTCGTGCCGCCGGCGATGCTGATCCTGCGCAAGATGATCCGCCGCATCAAGATGATCGCGCACCAGCAGTTCACCGGAAACACCGCGCGGATCCTCGAGACCTTGCAGGAAACCATCCAGGGCATGCGCATCGTCAAGGCGTTCACGCTCGAGGACCGCATGCGGGCGCGCTTCGACGCGCACGTCGCCGAGCTGGAGAATGAATCCAACAAATGGGCGCGCGATCGCCTCATCGCTCCAGCCCGCTGATGGAGGCGCTCGGCGGATTTGCGATCGCTATCGCGCTGGTCTACGGCGGCTACCGCGTGATCGAGACCGGCGCGACGCCGGGTCAGTTCTTCTCGTTCCTCGCGGCCTTCATGCTGGCCTACGAGCCCGCCAAGCGGCTTGCGCGCCTCAACATCGACCTCAACAGCGCCTTGGTCGGGGTGCGGATCCTGTTCGACGTCATCGACCATCCGCCGACCGAGCAGCCCGATGAGACAAGCCGCCGTTGCAGCTGTCGGTCGGCGCGGGTCGAGTTTGCCAATGTCCAATTCGCGTATCGTCCGTTGGAGAAGGTGATCAGGCAACTCTTCCTTCGTGGCCGAGCCCGGCAAGCTGACTGCGCTCTGGTGGGCCCCTCGGGCGGAGGGAAATCCACGATCCTCAATTTGATCCTGCGGTTCTACGAGGTCGATGGCGGCGCCGTCATCATCGACGGCCAGAACATTGCCGGAGTTTCGCGCCGTTCGCTGCGTCGTCAGCTGGCCTATGTCGGACAGGACGTGTTCCTGTTTCGCGGCTCGGTGCGCGACAATATCGCGCTCGGCCGAGTCGGACGCGACCGAAGCCGAGATCATCGCTGCCGCCAAGGCGGCCTATGCGCACGATTTCATCATGGCGTTTCCGCGCGGCTACGATGCGCAGGTGGGAGAGCATGGCGCTCAGCTCGCCGGCGGCGAGCGCCAGCGCATTGCGGTTGCGCGGGCGCTGCTCAAGGACGCGCCGGTGATCCTGCTCGACGAGGCCACCGCGTCGCTCGATTCCGAATCGGAGCGTCAGGTGCAGCGCGCGATCGAGCGTCTCTGCCGGGGGCGCACCACGATCGTGATCGCGCATCGCCTGCATACCGTGGTCGATGCAGATCGCATCTTCGTGATCGAGGATGGCGCGGTCGCCGAATCCGGACGTCACGACGAGCTGCTGCGCAAGGGCGGGCGCTACGCCTCGTTCTACCGCCTGCAGCTGCGCGACCAGGAGCCGCGCCCACCGGTGGCGATCGCCTCGACTGCCTGAACGCTGCAACCGCGAAACCTGCACAACGGACACGAACCACCATGAGCGCCGACGCCGAGAGCTATGTCATCACGCCGCCGCCGCAACCCGCCATCGCGGTGGCCGGGACCGGCAAGACCTTCCCGGTGCGCCGCATCTGGTGCGTCGGCCGCAACTACGAGGAGCACATCCGCGAGATGGGCCACGATGTGCGCGACCCGCCGTTCTTCTTCGCCAAGCCGGCCGACGCCATCGTGCCGGACGGCGCGACCGTCCCATATCCGCCGCTGACCAGGGACATGCATCACGAGGTGGAGCTGGTGGTGGCGCTCAAGTCGGGCGGGCGCAACATCGCGCTCGACCAGGCGCTCGACTGCATCTGGGGTTATGGCGTCGGCATCGACCTCACGCGGCGCGACCTGCAGATCGCCTCGCGCGACATGAAGCGGCCGTGGGAGATCGGCAAGGCGTTCGACGCCTCCGCGCCCTGCGGTCCGCTGCAGCCGGCGGAAAAGATCGGCCATCCGAGCAAGGGCCGCATCGCGCTCAAGGTCAACGGCAAGCTGCGCCAGGACGGCGATCTCGCCCAGATGATCTGGAACGTGCCCGAGGTGATCGTCAAGCTCAGCGAGATGGTCGAGCTCGCGGCGGGCGACATCATCATGACCGGCACGCCCTCGGGCGTCGCCGCCGTCGTTCGCCGGCGACAAGCTCGAATGCGAGATCGCGGGCGTCGGCACGCTTGACGGTGACGATCGGCGAACGGACGACAGAGGACAGATGACAGAGGACAGATGAAAACGACCTTTCCGTCCTCCTTTTCCGTCCTCCGTCGTCCGGCTACTGCATCAGCCCTTCCGCCTTGAGCGCCTCCTGCACCTTCGGGCGCGCGCTGACGCGGTCGACATAGGCCTTGAGGTTCGGCCATTTGGCGAGATCGATGCTCGACCCGCGAAGTCCAGCGCAGCACCGTGAACAGATAAGCATCCGCGACCGTGAACTGGTCTCCCATCAGGTACTGCTTGCCGGCAAGCTGCTTGTCGAGCCAGTCGAAGCGCTTGCCCAAATTCTCCTTGGAGATGTCCTTGTAGGCATCGGGCGTGGTCGGCCGAAACAGTCGGGCCAAAGGTCTTGTGCAGCTCCGAGGTGGTGAAGTTGAGCCACTCCTGCACCCGGTAACGCTCGGGCTTGCCGGCGGCGGGATCAGCCCGGCGGCGGGGTTCTGATCGGCGATCCACTGCACGATCACCGGGCCTTCGGTCATGCGCTCGCCGTTGTCGAATTCCAGCACCGGCACCTGGCCCTTGCCATTGACGGTCCAGAAATCGACGCCGGACTTGGTCTTCTTTTCCGCATTGTTGACCTGCTCGAGGTCGAATTTGGCGCCGGTCTCGCGCATCACGATGTGCGGCGAGAGCGAACAAGCACCAGGCGCAAAATAAAGCTTCATCATCGTCCTCCTTACAATGCCTCCTCCAGTCCTCGGTCTTCTGTCCTCCGTCCTCTGTCCTGCGTCAACTCACATGCCGAGATAGGCCTGCCGCACGCGGTCGTCGGCCAGGAGCTCCTCGCCTGCGCCGGAGAGCGTGATGCGGCCGTTCTCGAGCACATAGGCGTGGGCGGCGAGCTTGAGCGACACGGCGACGTTCTGCTCGACCAGCACGCAGGTCAGCCCCTCGCGGTTGAGGTCGCGGATGGTGCGCAGCACCTCTGCACGATCGTGGGCGCCAGGCCCAGCGACGGCTCGTCGAACATGACGAGCTCCGGCGCTCCCATCAGGCAGCGGCCGATCGCCAGCATCTGCTGCTCGCCGCCCGAGAGCGTGCCGGCCGCCTGGTCCGAGCGTTCGGCGAGCACGGGAAACAGCGCCAGCACGCGCTCGAGATTCTTCGCCGTGCTCGGCGCGCGCCCGCGGCAGCATCGCGCCCATCTCGAGGTTCTCCGCGACCGAAAGCGTGGGAAAGACCTGGCGGCCCTCCGCCACCTGGCCGATGCCGAGATTGCAGACGCGGTGGCTTTCCCAGCCGCCGATATCGGTGCCGCGGAACGCGATGCGCCCGCGCGCCGGACGGTGCATGCCGGCGATGGTGCGGATGAGCGAGGTCTTGCCGGCGCCGTTCGCCCCCACGATGGCGACGATCGCCCCCTCGCCGATCTCGAGCGAAACGTCGTCGAGCGCCTGGGCGTCGCCGTGGAACACGTCGAGGTTCTCGACCCGCAGCATCACTCCACCGCCTCCGCGCCGAGATAGGATTGCACCACCGCCGGCTCGCGCACCACCGCGTCGGGCGCGCCTTCGGCGATCGCCGCGCCATGGTGCAGCACCAGCACGCGCGCGGCGAGCGCCATCACCGCGCGCATGACGTGCTCGATCAGCAGGATGGTGAGCCCGGTTTCGCGGTTGAGCTTGGTGAGGATCGCCACCATGCGGTCGGTCTCCGCCGGCCGCAGGCCCGCCATCACCTCGTCGAGCAGCAGAAGCTTCGGCTCGGTGGCGAGCGCGCGCGCGACTTCCAGCCGCTTGCGGTCGGGCAGCGTCAGCGCCGCCGCGATCTGGTGGCGCTTGCTCGAACAGGTCGAGCTGCCGGAGCACCTCGTGCGCGCGCCGGCGCGCCATCGCCGAGGTCCGGCCGATGCAGCATCGCGCCGATGATGACATTGTCCTCGACCGACAGCGCGGGAAACGGCCGCACCAGCTGGAAGGTGCGGCCGATGCCGCGCCGGCAGATTGCGTCGGGCCCGAGCCCGTCGATGCGCCCGCCGGCGAAAATGATCGAGCCGCTGTCGGGCGCGAGCACGCCGGCGACGATGTTGAACAGGGTGGTCTTGCCGGCGCCGTTCGGACCGATGACCGCGAAGACGCGACCCTGCGCCACGCTGAAAGCTGACATCGTCGACGGCGAGCAGGCCGCGAAAGCGCTTGCTCAGCCCTGCGACCTCGAGCAGCGCCGCTCATTGACTTCTGCTTCCTTCACGCCGAGCCTGCGCGCGCAAGCCATGGCCACACGCCGTCCGGGCAGCACCATCACGACCACGAGCAGGCATACGCCGTAGAACACCTGCTTGGCGCCGGGGACATCGAGCCCGAATGCGTGCAGCAGCTCCTGCATGATCTCGGAAAGTCCGGTCAGCAGGAATGCGCCGATGATCGGGCCGAACAGCGTGCCGATGCCGCCGATGATCGGTCCCAGGATCAGCTCGATCGAGCGCGAGATGTGGAACACCTGCTCCGGGAAAAGATTGTTGTAATAGAATGCAAAGAATACGCCGGCCACCGCGGTCATGCCGGCGGAAATCACCACCGCGATCATCTTGTAGCGGAAGGTGTTGATGCCGAGCGAGCGGGCGGCCTCTCGTCCTCGCGGATCGCCTGCCAGTAGTAGCCGATCCGGCTCCTGAGCAGACGTGGCAGAGCACGAAGGCCGCGACGGTCAGCGCCAGCATCACGTAATAGAACATGGTCGGATTGCCGCGCAGGTTCCAGAGGTCGTTGCGGGTGTAGTTGGCGACCGGCAGGAAGAAGCCGCTCGAGCCGCCGACCCACCTGAAATGATCGAAGCCGATGCGCGCGAATTCGGCAAAGGCGATGGTGAGGATGGCGAAATAGACGCCGCCGACGCCGAATCGGAACGCGAGAAATCCGATGACCGCGCCGCAGGCGACCGCGATCGCGATGGCGGCCGGCAATCCCGAGCCAGGGCCCTACTCCGAAATGCACGTAGAGCGCCGCGGTGGCGTAGGCGCCGAGCCCGACATAGATCGCGTGGCCGAGCGACAGCTGGCCGGCAAAGCCCATCATCACGTTCCAGGCCTGGCCGGTATAGGCGAAATAGAGAATGGTGATGAGCACGGTGAGCAGATAGTCGTTGGCCAGCCACGGCGCCGCGCACAGGGCGGCGAGCAGGAGCGCCAGCAGCACGAGGCCGCGGCGCGAAACTCCATCGAGCAGCGCGCCGCAACATGACGCCTCTTTCCCAGAATGCCCTGCGGCCGGAACAGCAGCACCAGCACGAGCAGGCCGAAGGAGAACATGCTCTTGGCCGAGGGCGTGAAGAGCAATCCGGCGAACGCCTCGGTGAGCCCGATCAGCACGCCGCCGAGGAGCGCGCCCGGCATCGAGCCGAGCCCCCCGGTGATCACGATGATGAAGGCGAGCAGCGTCAGGGCCGGCCCCAGCGCCGGGGTCACGTCGATGAGAAGGACCAGCATGCGACCCGCCGCCCCGACGCAGGCGGCGCCCAGGCCGAAGGTGAGCGCATAGAGGCGCTTGACGTCGAGCCCGACCACCAGCGCGCCGGTGTAATTGTCGGCGCAGGCGCGGATCGCCTTGCCGAGCGGCGCGAAGCGGAAGAACGCGAACAGCGCGGCCGCGACCGACAGGGTCGCGCACGCCGGCATAGACCTTGGTCGCGTCCACGATCAGCGGCCCGATCAGCGAAGCTGTCGAACGAATAGGCCGTCTGCACGTTGCGGGCGTCGGGGCCGAACACAATCAGCAGGACATTGACGATGATGAGCGCGATCGCGACCAGCAGGATGAATTGGCTGTGCTCGGGCCGGTTGATGAACGGATTGATGATGCCCGCCTGCATGGCATAGCCGAGCGCGAACAGCACGGCGGCGAGCGGGATCGACCATCGACGCAGCGGATCGAGCCCGAACGTAGTGAACAGCGACGATGGCGAGATACATCGCGATCGTCATCATCTCGCCGTGGGCGAAATTGACGACCCGCACGACCCCGAAAATGACCGAGAGGCCGAGTGCCATCAGGCCGTAGACGAGGCCGGTCAACAGGCCGCTGACCGCGACATTGAGATAGATCTCTGCGGCCACCGCCCGATCCTGCGAAGCATAGAGCGTGAGCCGGAGAGCGAGACCGATCCTTCCCCCAAGATCATGCTCAAACGAACAAGCTAGCGCGGCCGGCATGCTTTCAGCTCGATTGCACGCTCGGGCCGGCGCAGGGCTCGGCCTGACGTCACGCGCTTGTCGTACGGCGTCATGGGCAGCTCGGCCTGGGCATTGGAGGCCGCCTTCGGCGCCACCGTGACGAGCTTGCCGCCGCGGTTCTGGATCGCGGCGTTCTTGAGCTTGTCGTTCTGGCCCTTCTCGTTGAACTGGATGCCCGGACCGATGCTGACGTTGTCGGTGATGTTGGTCGCGCGGATGGCGTCGGCGAGCGCCTTCGGGTCGGTCGAGCGCGCCCGCTTGTAGGCATCGGCAGCGACGAGCAGCGCCTCGAACGTGAAGACGTGATTGGTGTTGAGATTGATGCCGGGATACGCCTTGGCGAGCGCGGCCTCGAGCTGCTTGCTCATGTTCTTGTGCGGGTCGTACCAGGGCACGAAGCTCATCGGCCCGTCGGACAGCTTGCCCAGGGTCTTGAGATATTGGTCCTCGTACCAGCCCGGCCCCATGCTGAGCACCGCCATCGGCGTCCAGCGCTGCTTGACCAGCTCACGGGTGAGCAGGATGGCATCGTTGAGCCGGCTGACCATGAGCAGCGCGTCGGCGCCGGTCGCCTTGGCCTTGGCCATCTCAACCGAGAGGTCGCGCGCAGTCGGATCGTAGGCGATGCTGCTCGACGATCTTGTAGGGCATGTTGAACTTGGGCAACACCGGCGCTGATGCCCTGCTGCATCGAGGTGCCGAACGTGTCGTTGACGTGCATGAACACGACCGATTTCGGCGCCGTCCCGGCGGCTCGAACAGCTCCTTCTGATTGGCGAAAGCATCGCCGAGAATCATCGGCGCGGTCGGGAAATTGCGGAACACGAACTTGTAGCCCTGCTCGGTGATCGGCGGGGCGGCCGCAATATTGATGACGAACGGAATGCCCTTCTGCTCCGCCACCTGGGCGATGGCCGTGCTCTGGCCGGAATCGAAGGCGCCGACCAGGAGCTGCGCGCCGTCGTTGATCAGCTTCTCGGCACGCGCCCGCGCCACTTCCACATTGGTCTCGGTGTCGGCGTTCATGATCGCGAGATCCGGCAGGCCCAGCTCCTTGAAGATCGCCGGCGCGATCTCGACGCCGCGCTGGCAGTCCTGGCCGATGCCGGCCTGGGCTCCGGAGCGGGGCAGCAGGACGCCGACCTTCAACGGCCGGCCTTGTGCGCGCGCGATATTGAATGGCGCCGTGCCGGCGAGGAGGCCGGCGGCGCTCGCCCCGGCGGCGAAGCTGCGGCGCGAGATGCCGGCACGCGCGCCGTTGGTCGGCGAGCTACAGGTCATTTGAGGTCCTCCCGGAAACAAGGGATTGGCAGTGCATTGCCCATTTCTCTTATGCTTCAACCCGCGATGCAATGGGCCATGAGCGCGCATCCGACACCGACGCGCGAGAATTGATCATCCCGCGAGGAGATTTGCATGGAAGACACAACCATTCTGGTCGAGCAGCGCGACGGCTACCGCGTCATCACGCTCAACCGGCCGCAGCGGCTCAATGCCTTCTGCGAGAGCATGCACCGGGAGCTCAAGCGCGCAATCGACGAAGCCGCAGGCGACGGCGGCTGCCGCGCGCTCATGCTGACCGGGGCCGGCCGCGCATTCTGCGCCGGGCAGGATCTCAACGAGCGGGTGACGAAGGACGGTGAAACCGTGGTGCTGGGAAGCTCGCTCGAGGCCTTTTACAACCCGCTCATCCGCAAGCTGCGCGCATTGCCCTTTCCCGTCGTCGCCGCCGTGAATGGCGTCGCCGCCGGTGCCGGAGCCAATGTCGCATTGGCCTGCGACATCGTCCTGGCGGCGCGTTCGGCAAGCTTCGTGCAGGCCTTCGTGCGCATCGGCCTGGTGCCGGATTGCGGCGGCACCTGGTTTCTGCCGCGACTGGTCGGTGCCGCCCGCGCGCGCGGGCTGGCGCTCACCGCCGAGCCGCTGCCGGCTGAGAAAGCGGAAGCCTGGGGCCTGATCTGGAAGATGCTCGATGATGGCGTGCTGATGGAGGAAGCGCACGGGCTTTGCCGCCATTTCGCCACGGCGCCGGCGGTCGGGCTTGCCTTGACCAAGCGCGTGCTCGACGAATGCTGGAGCAATGATCTCGACGCTCAGCTCGATCTCGAGCGCGAGGCGCAGCGCGAGGCAAGCCTCGCGCCGGACTACTCCGAAGGCGTGCGCGCGTTCCTGCAGAAGCGCCCGCCGGCGTTCAATCGCCGCAGAGAAATCTAGCTTGTCCGCTCAGCCCGCCGCCCGGTTGGTGCCGAAACCCTCCTGCACGCCGAGCACCGCGAGCGGAAGCTTGAGGCTCTCCTGCCACAGCAGGCTTTCCATGGCGATGTTCAGCGGCTGGTCCTGCACGGTGAGCTCGTAGACGAAATCATCATAGGAGGCGTGGTTGTGCACCGCCCAGCCCGGAGCCGACAGCATGAGGTCGCCCGCCTTCCACTCGTACACCTCGCCGCCGACGGTCGAGCGCCCGGTGCCTTGGAAGTAGTAGTTGATGGCGGCCGAGGTGTGGCGGTGCGGCCGGTCGACGATCTTCGGCGGACGTATCGTCATGGTCGCGAAGAACGAAGGCGTGCAGCCATTGGTGCGGCCGGTCATCGGGTTGTAGAGCATGTACAGGCGCCGGCCGATGTACTCCTTGCCGAGCGCCTGCAGCTTGTCGAGGTGGTGCTTCACCTGCTCCCAAGGCCAGTGCAGCGCCTTCGATTCCACGGCCGGCGGGTTGATCAGCACCTCGTAGGGCATGAGGAATGCCCCTCGTCGTCGAGCTTGATCGTCCCGTAGGGCGAGATGCGGCGCCGCTTGTCCTCCTCGCTTTGCGCCTCGTGCTCACCGGCTCGATCGGCGCCGGGTTCTCCTCGACATAGTGGATGTTCATCATCTCGAGCAGCGAAGCGTTCGAATAGGTGAGCCTGACCTGGATCTCGTTGGTGTCGTTGCCGTGCCAGTAGTTGTGCATCGACGGCGTGTTCCACACGTCGTAGGGGCGCGACCTGGAACCGTTTGCCGCCGACGATCGAATGTCCGCCGCCGCGGATGACGAAATTGATCTGCGTCGAGTTTTGCCGGTACGGCACGGTGCGCTCGCCGGGAACAGCACATCGAGCGCCACCTGGATGCCGGCAGCAAGGCCGTTGCCCCTGTCGGCGCGCGGATGCGCGATGAGCGAGCGGCGGCGGCCATTGGCCGGACGCGCGAGGCTCGCCAGACGCTCGACCTCGGCATCGATCGTCTCCTTGGGGATGACGATCGCAGGCCAGAGATCCATCGCCGCCGGCTTGGCACCGGATTGATCGATGAAACGGACGGTGTCGTTCATGAGAGCCTCCTCAAGCGAACAGTTTGGCAGGTTGCGGATGCGGGAATTCGCGGCCGAGGCGCTGCTCGCCTGCGCGCCGCAGGATTTCGATGCCGAGCGAAAGGTCCGAGATGCCCATGCCCATGGCCTTGAACAGCGTGAGGTCGGCGCCGGGCGCACGGCCCTTGCCTTCGGCGACCACGCGGACAGCGGGCGCACTGCGCGCCATCTCGACTGGTCTGCGCCGTAATAGGCAATGAGCTCGCTCGATAGAATTCTTCACCTGCGGGACGCTGTCGGCCACCACGGCGGCGCAACGGTCGAGCAGTGCTGGCTCGAACTCGGTGCGCTCGGGTGAGATCGCGCCGACCGCGTTCACGTGCGTGCCGGGTGCCAGCATGCTCGAAGTGATAACCGGCGCGGTCGCCCGCGTCACCAGGGTGACGATCGCAGCTCCCTTCGACGGCTCGGCGGCCGAGGCTGCCTCCACGACATCCAGCCCGAGCGCGCTGCGGGCGCGTGCAACGAACTGCGCGCGTGCGGCGGCATCGCGGCTGAAAGCGCGCACGCGCCGCAACGGCCGCACCGCCGCCACGGCGGCGAGCTGGGTGAGGCCTGCTTGCCGGTGCCGATCAGCGCCATCTCGAGCGCATCGTCCGCCGCCAGATATTTCGTCGCCAGGCCGCTGATGCCGCCGGTGCGCAGCTGCCCGAGCGCGAAGGCCTCGATGATCGCGCTGCAGCGAGCCGTTGTGGCTGTCGAACAGGATGAGCAGCGGCGCCGCGCCGTTGGCATGCGCCCAGGTCTTGGTGCCGACGAAGCCTTCATCGGGGAAGGTGGCGCCGATGGCGTGCAGCGTATGGTGCCCGCCCCAGATGGCATGCGTCTTCACCATATTCTCGGCCTTGCCCGCCGCTTCCAGCGCCAGCCCCCGATCCAAGGCGGCGATCGCCCCCTTCATGTCGATGAGGCGAACGACCTCGGCTTCGGTGATCCAGAGACTCAAACTGCGCTTTCCTGAGATCGAAGGCGCCGGGCGGTGCGTGCCCGGGCGCGCAAAGCCGAGCCGCAACGACGAGCAGAACGACTATACCCGCCGGGGATCGCCGCAAGCAATCCCAGATCGATCGATCGCAGAGCGGGCAAGGAATGCGATGGCGCAACCCCCACGCAGGTGGGACAGCCGGTTCCGCAGATGTCAGGCCCGCATTTGCCCGCTCCTGTCAAGGGGCGAGGGCATCGCTGAACGCGTCCTCGGCAAGGAACCCGTCATGGACTAATCTAATCCGCCGCGCGGCTCGCCCGCGCACTCCAGTATTCCCAGGTTCGCGTCAGCGGAACTGGCGAGAGATTCGCGGCTCCCGCGAGCTCGGATTTCGCCGCGCGTCAACGGGCGGGAGCTCCGAGGGCGAGCGCGCGCATCTGGTATTCGGCGTTCTGGCACATGGCGACCGAGCGGAACACGAGCTCAGGCAGTCGCTGGCCACCACGGTCGCACCATGCCGCCGCATCAGCACCGCGCAATGCGCGCCGAGCGCGCGCGCGAGCGAGCGGCCCTCCTCCGGCTTCACCACCAGCATGTTGGTGTCGCCGAAATCGTCACGCTGATCCCAGAACGGCACGCTCTCGCCCATGATCGCGGCGACGTGGAACACCGGAACGAGCGCGACGCCCGCGATGCAGAACGGCATCACGGCGAGCGGCATGATGGTGGCAGACCGCCATCACGTCGGGCCGCACCTGATAGATGCAGCCGTGGATGACCCGTTCCGCATAAAGCTGCATGTTCGGCGGCTCGACCGGCTCGGAGTCGAGCGTGAACTCCAGAACGTCCTTGGCCTCGATCAATCCCGGCGAGCGGGAACGCGCGAGCAGGTAACGGCCGGGATTTTGCGGATGGCGGACGCTGACATGGCCGAAGGCGTCGAGAACGCCTTCGTTCGCCAGCATGCGGTTGGCGAGCGCGATTTGATGGCGGACTCGGCGAGATCGTCGGCACGGGAGATTCCTGATTTTGGATTGCCTGATGAAGGGTGAGTGCGGCGAATTTGGGTCGCAGCAAACCGAAACGAAGCGCGTTCCAGCTTAGCGAACTCTCAAAAAGCCCGCACTGGAATCATGGAGTCTCTAACGTAAGCCGGCGCCGGTCGGCCGCAAGCCCCTTGCCCGACGCCGCGTCGGGGCGCAAATGGACGGACGTCGGACTTCAATCCGCCGCGTTGGAGAATGCAGCATGAAGCCTCGTCGTCGCCGTCATCGCGCCCGGCATGATGGGCGCAGCGGTCGGGCAAACGCCTGGTCGACCACGGCCTCGAGGTGCTGACCTCGCTCACCGGACGCAGCGCGGAACCGCGGCGCGCGCCAAGGCCGCCGGCATGATCCCGCAGGCGACGAGGAGATCGCGGCGAGCGATTTCATCCTTTCGATCCTGCCGCCGGGGGAGGCGTCGGGCTTTGGCGCAGCGCTTCGCGCCGGCACTCGCCGCGAGCAACAGCAAGCCGGTGTTCGTCGACTGCAACGCGGTGAGCCCGGCAACCGCCGAGCATATCGCCGCCGCCATCGCTCCGACCGGCTCGCCGTTCGTCGATGCCGGCATCATCGGGGCACCACCGACGCCGGCCGACGCCGGTCCTCGCTTCTATGCATCCGGTCCGCAGGCGCCGCGCTTTGCAAAGCTCAGCGAGTTCGGGCTCGACGTGCGGGTGCTCGGGGGTCCGTTGAGCGCCGCGTCGGCGATGAAGATGTCCTATGCCGGCATCACCAAGGGAACGCAGGCGCTGGCTGCAGCGATGCTGCTCGCAGCAACGCGCGGCGGAACCGCGGATGCCCTGTTGGCCGAACTGCAGGGCAGCCAGCCGCAGATGCTCGGCTGGCTCAGGCGCAACCTGTCGCTGATGCCGCCGAAAGCCTATCGATGGATCGCGGAAATGCATGAGATCGCCGATTTCGTCGGCGAGGATCCGTCCGCGCACGAGCTCTATGTCGGGGCGGCGCATTTCTACGAGCAGATCGCCAGCGATTTCGCGGCCGACGGAAGCAGGGTCTCCGCGCTGCAGGCGTTCCTGCGCAAGGGCGAAAGCGGCAGCTGAGGCGGCTGGACACCTTACATTAAGTCGTTACCAACGGCTCGGGTTCGTTTTGCCAAAATCTGCGGCGGCACCTTTGGGTTCGTTCGGCCAGAATACCGGTCGTCGCCGTCGGGTTCGTTTGGCCAAATGCGCCCAGCGGTTCAAGCCTGGGTTCGTTCGGCCAAATGCTTGCCGGTCGCCGCATATGCGCGCAGCACCCGTCCGTTAATGGATGCCGCCATTCGAGCTGTCGTATCAGAAGCGGCTGTGGGCGGCCTTCACCGCGCATGCAATCGTCGCCAAGCATGAGCGTGTTATCACTGAGTTGCGCGAGCCAAGCAATCGGCTAGTGTCCCGGTTCCGACGTTCGTATTCCTTTGCAGCACGCGATCGTACGAACGTCGGAACCAAAGGGACACTAGCACCGCTTCACAGTGATTTTGACTGGCTGATCTTTCACGCGTCTGAAAGGCTGCAATCCCTCCCCCGCGGCTTCGCGGGGGAGGGTGGCCTCGCTCTGCGAGGCCGGGTGGGGGATCATGGCAAACGAAATCGCTCGCTCACTTCGAAAACGCATGACCCCGCAGGAAGTCAAATTGTGGGTTCATTGCGCGCATGGAGAAAACAAGGGTTCCATTTCCGACGCCAGGCGCCGCGCGATGGCTCTATCGTAGACTTCGTCGGTCTCAGACACCGGCTCATCATCGAGGTCGATGGCGGTCAGCACAATTCGATTCCCATGTCCGGCGCAATGCGCAGCGTGACGGTCGCCTGGCGCGCGAAGGTTTCCGGGTATTGCGCTTCTGGAACAAGGCTCAGAGCCGCGCCTGCAGGAAGCGGATGAGGCGCGGCGCCATGAAGCCGGAATAGCTGCGCGGCTCGGATCGCCGAGCCAGCAGGGACGGTGCAATTGCGAATGCCGATTTCACAATTCAAGCGCCATGGCGCGCTGCAAGCTGCCGGTCGTAATCGAGCACGGCTTGCAGGAGGACCTGCGCGCCCCTGGCGCATTGATCCATTGACGTGAATTCCGCCTCGTTGTGACTGATGCCGTTGCGGCAAGGCACGAAGATCATTGCCGCGGGGGCAACGCGGGAGACATACGCCGCGTCGTGCTGCGCGCCCGAGACGATGTCGCGCATCGGGTAATCGAGGCTCGCCGCTGCCCGGCGCACGCAAGCGATGCAATCGCCGTCAAATGCAATGGGAGCCTGGTCCCAGATCTTTTTCAATGAGGATGCAAGCCCCAACGGCGCCGCCGCGTTTGCGACAGTGTCGACGAGCCCTTGCTCCATGAGCGCGAGCACATCCGCGCCCGGATGGCGCATGTCGACCATCAGGAATGCTTCGCCCGGCACGACGTTGGGCGAATTCGGCTTGACTTCGATAAGGCCGACCGTTGCGACGGCGAGCGGAGGATGGGCGCGTGCGATCGCGTCGACCCCTTCGATGACGCGCGCGGCGCCAATGAGCGCATTCCTGCGCCCTTCCATCGGGGCGGCGCCGGTATGGGCTTCCGCCCCGGTCAGGGTGCACTCGAACCATCGTGCGCCTTGCACCCCGGTTACGACACCGATCTCCTTGCCTTCCCGCTCGAGCAGGGGGCCCTGCTCGATATGAAGCTCGAAAAAAGCGGAGAACCTGCGCGCACCGCAACGCTCGCTGCCGCGATAACCGATTTGCTCGAGTGCATCGCCGAAGCGAATGCCCCCGCGATCTTCTCGCGCATGCGCCCAGTCGCGGTCGAACACTCCGGCATATACGCCCGAGGCGGTGAGCGCCGGCGCAAACCGCGATCCCTCCTCGTTCGTCCAGTTCACGATCTCGATGGGCGCGAAGGTCTCGAATCCGGCGGCATGCAGGGTTCGCAGAACCTCCAGCGCAGCAAGAACGCCCAGTGCTCCATCGAACTTTCCGCCGGTGGGCTGGGTATCGAGATGGCTCCCGATCGCGATCGGCGGCAGGTCGTTGCGCCGGCCGCGCCGGCGCGCATACATGACGCCCATTTCGTCGATACCAAGCTCGCAGCCGATCGCCGCGGTTTCCTTGCGGAGCCAGTCGCGCACTTGTCGATCCGCCTGCGTCAGCGTCAGCCGGCAGATCCCGCCCTTTTGCGTGGCGCCGATCGCGGCAGTCGTCATGAGCGTGTCCCACAGCCGCTCGCCGCTGATCATCAGGTTATGGGTCATGCCAGGACCGGCGTTCTGCGGTGGTGATCGGTCGCCGCCTGGAAGGCGGTTGCAAGCGCGACCAGCGTCTCGTCGCCGAACGGCCGTCCGACCAATTGCAGCCCAATGGGGAGACCCTCGCGGGATTGTCCGGCCGGCACCACCAGCGACGGCAGTCCCAGATAGTTCACCGGCCGCATGAGGCGCGTGATGGCCTGGATGGCGCTCTCGGCTTGCGCCGCGGCGCCGAAATCGGTGCTCTCGAGCGTGGGCGCGGCAGCGCGCGAGGCAGGCGCGATGATGACATCGACATTGCCGATGGCATCAAGATGCGCGGCGAGTGCGGGGCCGCGCCAGCGCAGGGCCTCGAGATATTCGAGCGCGCTGTAGGCGAGCCCGTTCTCCAGCCGGTTGCGCACCTGCGGGCCATAGTCCGCAGCGCGCGCACGCAGCCACGGCGCGTGCACGCTCGCTGCCTCGACCGCGAGCACGACCAATGCGGCAGCGCTCAAGAGGGCTTGGTCGGGCAGCTCGACCTCGACGATCTTGGCGCCGATGCGGCGGCAGGTCGCGAGTGCGTCGTCGAGCGACGCCGCGACATCCTTTTCCAGGTCATCGACATAGAATTGTAACGGCAGACCGATTTTGAGCTCCTTCGGCGAGCGCCTGGCCGCTTTCGCGTTCCAGGCCGGCGCACCGGCGGTGGTGGGATCAAGCGGGTCGGGACCGGCGATGACGGCGGCAATCAGCGCGCAATCCTCGGCCGACTGCGCAAGCGGACCCACGCAGTCGAGCGTGAAGGAGAGCGGCAGGGCATTGGCGCGGCTGACGCGTCCATTCGTCGGCTTGAAACCGGTAACACCGCAAAAATGCGCCGGCAGCCTGATCGAGCCGCCCGTGTCCGAACCAAGCGCGGCGTGCACAAGGCGCGCAGCAACCGCAGCACCGGAGCCCGACGACGAGCCGCCGGTGATGCGGCTTAGGTCCCACGGATTGCGTGCGGGACCGAGATGGGAATTGTGCCCGGTCGGGCCATAGGCGAACTCGGCCATGTGCAGGGCGCCGAGACGGAACGATCCGGCATTCTCCAGCCGCGCGACGGCGGTGGAAGTCACGGGCGCGATCCAGCCTTCGCGCAGCTTCGAGCCGCAGCCCGCAGGCTTGCCTGCCGAATAATACATGTCCTTGTGGGCGAGCGGCACGCCGTGCAACGGACCCTTCGGGCCGCGCCGCGCCAGCGCGCGATCCGCCGCCTTGGCTGCCGAGAGCGCCTCCTCGGTTTCGATGCGCACGAATGCATTGAGCTCTTTCCAGCGCTCGATCCGCGCAATGAGCGAACGCGTCAGCTCGAGCGAGGAGAGCTTGCGACGCCTGATCGCGGCGGCAACCTCCTTGAGGGTAAGCTCCGCGGATCTTCACCGGTCGATCTCCCGCCGCTGCACCACCACGAAGGTCGACGGCTCGGTTTCCAACGAAAGATCGAGTTGCGCGTCCGCAAGGCGCGCGATCGTGGGAGCGGTCGCATTCGCGATGCGCGTGGCGGAACCTTCCGGCAGCGGCACGCGCGCGGCCGCGGCCAACGTTTCGACGCGAGCGGCGGCGGTCTCCTCAGGCATGGGTCTCACCGAATTTGACTCTCATCAGATTTGGCTCTCGTCCAGAGCAACTGAGCGGCCGGCCCGGCCGTGTCCCGAGGCGGATCGACCATATGGCAGGCGGCGCGATGGCGGTCATGCCCGCTGGTTGTTGTCGCTCACAGCCGTTCCTGCAAGAAACGCACGAGACGCGGCGCCATGAAGCCGGGAAAGCTGCGCGGCTCCTCGATCGGGTCGCCGGCCCAGTAGTGCGGCGCGCCCTGCACGATGCACGTGCGCGCAAAGAAATTCGCCTGCTTCAGTCTCAGCAGGAAGGCGTCGGTCTGGGCGCGCCGGTCGACCAGATCGTCCTCGGTGCCGACGCTCAGGAACACGCCGATCTGATTGTTGGCGAAGGTGGCGTAGTTGACGGGCGAAGCGTCGAAATAGAGCCGCGGATCGTCCATGGGCGAGCCCCCCATGAAATTCTCTATATTGTTCTCGCGCGGGCTTTGCAATTGATAGCGTTGCCACATCTCGACCACATCATAGACGCCGTAGATGCCGACCAGCGCTTTCACCTTTGCGCTCACGCTCGCGTTCGCATCGTTGGGATAGGCGCCCTTGAAGATCGAGCTGTCCGCCCCGAGCGCGGCGAGCGATGCCAGGTGCGCACCGGCGGATGCCCCGAGCAATCCGATGCGCGCGGGATCGACCTTCAATTGACCCACGCCGGCGCGCACGAATTGCACCGCGGCGAGCACATCGTGCACCGCCTGCGGGAACATCTTCTGCCCCTTTTTCGCGAGCCGGTAGCTGATGGCGAACAGCACGTATCCGCGCCCGGCGAGATAGGGACCCCAGAACTGAAATGTGCTGCGCACTCCCGCCTGCCAGCCGCCGCCATGCACCGCAATGAGCGCGGGAAATGGTCCCGCGCCCGCCGGCATGTAAAGGTCGCCGAGGAGCGAAACGCCGTCATGATTTGCATAGGCGATGCCGGTGCGGCCTTCGCTCTGCTGCGTCGCTGACATTCTTTCTCTATCTGCCGTTTCAACCGGTTGGACGAGCTTTCACATTCAACAACGCAATGGCAGGCAATGGATGATATCGGAGCGGGTTTGAAACCCGCCCCTACGCACTGATCACGCGAAGGTTCGAGCCGATCTACAATCTCACCTACAATCCACGAGACCGAGATTTGTCATGCGCGCGCGTAGCGGCCGCGCGCGAAGAAGCGATCCTTGTCATCGTCGGAGGCGGTTTCGCGCGTCGATTTGATCGCGCCCACCTTGGCGAGAGCCGCCTTCACGGCGGGACGCTCGCTGATGGCGGTGAACCAGCGCGCCAGATTGGGATGGTCGTCCCATTTGACGCCTTGCGCGTCGTGGTTGCGCGTCCACGGAAAGGTCGCGATATCGGCAACGGAATAATCCTGGCCGCCGAGATAGGCCGCCTGGCCGAGCCGCTGCTCCAGGAGATCGTAGAGCCGCTTGAGCTCGGAGGTGTAGCGGCCGGCGGAATACTCGCTGCCTTTCGGCGCGAACAGCTTGAAGTGGGTCCATTGCCCGAACATCGGTCCGACGCTGGTCAGCTGGATCAACAGCCACTGCATCACTTCATATTTCTTCGCCATGTCCTTGGGCAGAAATTTTCCAGTCTTCTCGGCGAGGTAAAGCAGGATGGCGCCGGATTCGAACACCGTGAAAGGCTTGCCGCCCGGTCCTTCCCGGTCGACGATCACGGGAATCCTGCCGTTCGGATTGAGCTTGAGGAACTCGGGATTGAACTGATCGCCCTTCCACACATCGACGAAATGCTCCTGATAGGGCAGCCCGCACTCTTCGAGCATGATGTAGACCTTCTGCACGTTCGGGCTGGTCAGTGCGTAGAAATCGATCATGGTGCTTGCCTTTGTCTGTGCCGGGAGGCTGCAACCGTAACCAGCGGCGCTGCTTGGAGCAAGCGCCCGGCGGCTGACTGTAGGGGCGAGGCATGCCTCGCCCCTGCCGAGACTGTTCGGCAATTCTACATTTGCTCCGGCTTGAAATTCATGGCCACGCCATTGATGCAATAGCGCAGGTGCGTGGGTGGAGGTCCGTCCTCGAACACGTGGCCCAAGTGACCGCCGCAGCGGCTGCAGTGCACCTCGGTGCGGACCATTCCGTAGGTTTGGTCCGTCGAGGTTTCGACCGCGCCCGCGATCGGATCGTTGAAGCTCGGCCACCCGGTGCCGCTCTCGAATTTCTTCTTCGACACGAACAGCGGTTGGCCGCATCCCGCGCAGGCGAACGTGCCGTGACGTTTCTCGTGGTTGAGAGCGCAGCTGCCGGGAGCTTCGGTGCCGTGCCGCCGCAGCACGTTGTATTGTTGCGGGGTGAGCAAGCGGCGCCATTCCTCGTCGCTGCGGGTGACCTCGAACTGCTTCTCTTGCATGCTGTGTTCCTTTCCAAGCGTCGCAGCGTCGCCCTTCCGCGCTATTGGTTCAGATGCCGTATCGGCGAAACGTGATTCCGAATGCTGCCCAACCTATGCCCAACCTGGCCGTGGATGGAGAGCCGGCGAAATCCCGGCTACAGTAGTGTCCCGGTTCCGACGGATCGCACCTCGGTGAAAATAGGCACCGGGAAGGCAAACCTCCAGGCGGGGAAGCAAAGGGAGTAGACGTGGTACAGGCTTTTGTTGGTCGCGCTACCTTGATCCTGGCCTTGGCGGCGGCGCTGTCGACAGGCCGCCAAGCCTCGGCGCAAGGTCCGGACGAGTTCTACAAGGGCAAGACGATCGACTTCGTCATCGGCTATCCGCCGGGCGGCAGCAATGACGTCTGGGGCCGGCTGGTGGGCCGCCATATCGGCAATCACATTCCCGGAAAGCCGAATGTCGTGCCGAAGAACATGCCCGGCGCCGGCAGCTTCCTTGCGGTGAACCAGATATTCAATGTGCTTGCGAAGGACGGCACCGTCATCGGGATTGCTGCTCCGACCATCCCGCTCGACGAAAAGCTTGGAACGCAAGGGGTGCGTTTCAAAACGGCCGAGCTCAACTGGATCGGTCGTGTCGATTCCCTGATCAACATGGTGTTCATGTGGAAGACCTCGCCGGTGAAGACGCTGGCCGACGCCATGAGGATACAATCGACCCTGTCGGGCACCGGCGCCGGCTCGACCGTCTCAATCTACCCGACGGTCGCGAACAATGTGCTCGGGACGAAGTTCAAGCTGGTCATGGGGTATCGTGGATCGAACGAAGCCATGCTCGCCGTCGAGCGCGGCGAGGTCGAGGGCCACTCGACGTCCTGGACGGCGCTGAAGGTCGCGCATCCCGATTGGATCCGAGACAACACGGTCACAGTTCTCGTGCAGTTCTCGCTTCGGCGCCACGCCGACCTGCCGGATATTCCCACCGCTGTCGATCTCGCCCGCAACGACGACCAGCGCGCGGTCCTCGCCGCCATCATGAACGCGGCCGAGGTCGGCACCGCGTTCTTCACCGCACCGGCCGTGCCGGCGGACCGGGTTGCGGCGTTGCGCCGCGCGTTCGACGCGACCATGAAAGATCCGCAGTTCCTGGCCGACGTCGCAAAGACCAACCTCGGCACATCGCCGCTGACCGGCGAGGAGCTCCAAAAGCTCGTCGCCGAGATCAGCAATCTGTCGCCCGACTTGCTGCAGAAAGTCCGCGCCGCCTACACCATGCCGCGATAAACCGCAGCGCGAGGCATGTCGCGGAATGTAGGGGCGAGGCATGCCTCGCCCCTCCCAACCATCTAGCCGGCGTTGCGGTCGAGCAGCTCGATCGACACCCCTTCCGGCGCGCGCAGGAAAGCAACGCGAACCCCGGGCCGCACCGTGGTCGGCTCCCGGGTGAACTCGGCACCTTTGGCCTTGAGCTCGGCAACGACGGCGTCGATGCCGCTCACCGTCAGTCCGAAATGATCGAGGCCCTGATAGGGGGTGACCGGCGGCGGATTGACGCCGTCGCCAGAAACCACCGGCGCGATGAAAATATTGACGCCGCCGAGCTTGAGGTCGATGCGCGGCTTGCCCTGCTGTACGCTGCGGAGCACCTCGGCACCGAACATGCGTTCGTAGTACTGCGCCGTCGCCTCCGGATCGGGGCTGCGCAGATGGATGTGATCATAGGTGAATTTCGCCATGACGATTGCTCCGTTTCCTGCCGTCGTTCGCTCGGACCTCAAACATGGTGCGCGGACAGCGCGGCCGCGCGATCGGCTTACGTGCCGCTCTCTTACGTGCCGCTCTTGGCCGCCGGCCCGGCGACGGTCGCAATCTTGGTGGCGGTCTGCATATGGCCGTCCCAGCGCTTGGCGAACGGGCGCGGGGATGTCGAACTGGTCGAGCACGCGCGCCACGATGTGATTGACGATGTCGTCGACCGTCTGCGGATGATTGTAGAACGCGGGCATCGGCGGCACGATGGACGCGCCCATGCGAGCGAGCTTGAGCATGTTCTCGAGGTGCACCTCCGACAGCGGCGTTTCGCGCACGACCAGGACCAGCCGGCGGCGCTCCTTGAGGACGACGTCGGCGGCGCGGTGCACGAGGTGCTCGCCGTAGCCGTTTGCGATGCAGCCAAGGGTGCGCACCGAGCAGGGGATCACCACCATGCCTTCGGTCTTGAACGAGCCCGACGAGAGCGAGGCGCCCATGTCGCCCTGGCTGTGCACGACGTTGGCAAGGCCCCGCACCTGCTCGACCGTGTAACGGGTCTCGTGCTCCAGGGTGCGCTGCGCCCATTTGCTGATGATCAGATGGCTCTCGATGTCGCAGGCCTTGAGCACCTCGAGCATCCGCACGCCGAAAATGGCGCCGGTCGAGCCGGTCATGCCGATGATGAGACGCCGCATTCCGGAATGCTCCGCCATAACGAAGGCCACGATCAGCAAGCGCACGAAATCTGCTTCTGGCAAGCGCGAGCAGCCTACCGGCCCGCCGGACAGACGATCACGCAGCATCGCCGATAACTGAGCAGGTGGCCGAACTTCTCCTGCGCCGTGCGGCGTTCTTCCGGGGTGGGCACGTTGACCTTCGGAAACTTGTCGCGCCAATGCCAGGGCCGGCAGGCATCGATGATTGCGCGGCTGTTGGTATGGTCGCCGACCGCCTTGCGCTCGGGCTCGAGCCGCGGATCGAGCGGCGTCGACCAGGCGTTGCGGATGATGTCGATCGAGGTTGCCGGATCCGAGCGCGTGAGCATCGCCCAGACCAGCTCTTCCAGATCGGACACGTCGATATCGTCGTCGACCACGATCACATAGCGCCCGCAATAGGCGCCGACATGGCACATGGCGGCGACATGGCCGGCCTGCTTGGCATGGCCGGGATAGCGCTGATTGACGGCGACCGCGAGGAGGAGCCTGGCATTGCCGACCTCATGCGCCCAGGCTGCGGTGACGCCCGGCACGCCTGCCTTCTCGATGTTCTCGCGCAGCAGCGCGGAGCGGATCACCGCCCGATAGCGGCAGATCTCGTCCGGCGGACGCTGCGGCGCGCAGCCCAGGAGGATCGGATTGTTGCGGTAGTAGACAGCCTTCACGTCGAGCACAGGTTCCGGCCGCACATCGCTGGCATAATAGCCGGTCCACTCGCCGAACGGCCCCTCGACGCGCTCGTTGCCGGGCGCGACGAAGCCTTCGAGCACGATCTCGGCATTGGCCGGGATCGGCAGGCCGGTGACGGGAGCCTTGATCACCTCCACCGGCTTGCCGCGCATGCCGCCCACGATCTCGTATTCGCACACGCCGTAGGGCACTTCGCTGCAGGCCATGAGGAAAGTCATGGGATCACCGCCGCAGACCACCGCGACCGGCATCGGCTCACCGCGCGCCTGATACTTGTCGCGCATCTGACGGCCATGCTTGCCGGGTGAAATGTAAAATCCCGCGGTCTTGGCATCATGGATCATCACGCGATAGGTGCCGCAATTGATCCAGCCCTCATCGGGATCGCGAATGACGTTGAAGCTGCCGGTGCCGATGTAACGGCCGCCGTCCGGCGCGTGCCATTTCGGTGCCGGGAATCTCCCGATATCGACATCATCCCCCTGCATGACATTTTCGAAGATCGGGCCGCCATCGACATATCTGGGCGCAACGCGCTTCATCGGTGCCATGAAACTGGTGCGGAAGCCTTCGCTCAGAGCCATCTTGTCGAGGCCGGTCGGAAAACCGAGCGTCATGTTCTTGCGCCTGCCACCGAAGAAATTGACCAGCAGCCGGCTGCCCTCGAGCGTGCCCGGCACGTCGCCGAAGACGAAGCAAGGGGCACTGTCGTCATGCAGCGCCATACCCGCGACCATTCCGATCTCCTGCTGCCAGGAGAGGCCGCTCACGTCCTTGACCTCGCCGAGGTTGCGCGCCTCGTCGAGCCATTGCCGCAGATCGTCATAGGCCAGGCGCGGAGCGAGGTTGGAGGCTCGATCGGTATTGCTCATGGAAGGACTCTTTCAAACGGACGCGATCGGCGTCGTAGGGTGGGCTAAACTAAGGCGCGCACGCGTTCTACCCGCGTGGGCAAGATCGTGACGCGCCGAGCCCATAATTGACGAGCATGGCAGGCGATTTTGCCCACCCTACGGTAACTTTTTTCAATCGAACACGCCGCATCGCCGATAGGTCTCGTACTCATCGTCGGAAAGGCCGACGAGGTCGCGAAAGACGAACTCGTTGTCGGCGCCCACGCAAGGTGCCGGTCCGATGATGTCTCCTGGCGCCTCGGCAAGGTCGAAGCCCGGAAAGCAATAGGCGTGGTCTCCCATCTCCGGGTGTCGCCGCACACGGAACTGGCGGCGCGCGAACAGCTGCGGGTCGCAGAACAGGCCGGACATGGTCACGATGGGATAGGCAGCAACTCCGCCGGCCTGGAGAATATCGGCGGCGGCGTCGGCGCCGCGCTCGGCCGTCCAACACGAAAGCAGAGCGTCGAGCTCATCGCGGTTGGCGCGGCGCGCCGCCGGCGAGGCGAAGCGAGCATCGCCGGCAAGCTCGGCATGACCGACGGCGCGCGCGAGCGCGGCAAAATCGCCGTCCGACCAGCATGACAGCGCAAGCCACTCGCCGCCGGCGCAAGGATAGGCGCCATGGGGAATGGCGATGGGATCATCATTGCCGCAACGTCCGGCCAATCGGCCGGTGGCGAAAAACTCGTGCATCGCCGCGCCCATGAACATCAGACCGCATTCATATTGCGACAAATCGATCAGCGCGCCCTTGCCGTCTGTCCGGCTGCGGATCACCGCCGCCATCGCGGCCGATGCGCCCAGGAGCGAAGCGATGTAGTCGATATAGGGACCGTAGAGCAGCATGGGGGGACCGTCGGCAGCGCCGGTCACTCCGCACAGGCCGGCGAGCGCCGAGAGCTGCGAGCCAAATCCCGGCTGGTCGGCGCGCGGACCGGTCTGTCCCATGTTGCAGGTCGAGATCATCACCAGGGCGGGATTGAGCTCGGTCAGGGTGGCAAAGCCCAGGCCAAGACGCTCCATCACGCCTGGCCGCATGTTCTCGATGATGAGATCGCACCACCGCGCCATGCGATGCGCAAGCGCGATGCCTTGCGGCTTCTTCAGATCGACGGTGACGCTGTATTTCGAATCATTGAAAAAGGCGAAGCAGCCGCTGCGGTTATAACCGGGACGATCATCCTTGAACGGGGGATATTGCATGCGAAAGCCGTCGGGGCGCTCACGCGACTCCACATGCACGGTGCTGGCTCCGAAGTTCGCCAACACCTTTCCGATATGCGGACCCGCGGCATAGCCGCCGAACTCGAGGACTTTCAGGTCGCCGAGCGCCTGCGGGACGGCGGTCACGATTTGCTCCGTGCCGGCGGATGGCTTTCGCGTACGGTCGAGTGCGATGGCGCGACGTCGGTGCGCTCCCCTCCCCCTTGCGGGGAGGGGTTGGGGGTGGGGGTCGTGAGATGAGGTACCTGAGTTGCACACGCACCACCCCCCTCCCCAGCCCTCCCCCACAAGGGGGGAGGGAGTTCGCCCGTCGGCGCAAGCGCTTCGCCGGGACAGTGGCGCAGCGGCGGCCGCACACCGTCGATCACCGCAAAGCTGCCGCAAAAGCGCTCGCGCGACCCGGCGAAGCTCTGAAAGAAGCCGCGCGCTGCGAGCTGCGGATCGCTCGCGATATCGGCCACGCTGGATACCGGATAGCCCAGCATCTCGCGCCGATGACCTTCGCTCAGAAACTCGCGCTTGCTGATGCCGGCGAAGAATTTCATGACTGGCGTCTCGATGGCATCGACCTCGGCCTGGTCGGCCTGGGTCGGATCCCAATTTTTCCAGTCGATCGCCGCGAGCGCGCCCAGGTCGGCGCCGCTTTCCCGCATCCAGGCGACGAGCTGCTCGTTGGTACGCCGTCCCGCCACCCCGCCGTAGAAGATGAAATTGATATAGCCGTCGCGGCACGGCCAGAACACGCGATAGCGGGCGCCTTTGATCGAGCGGCCGGTGATGAACGCGCCGGCGCGAGTCGGCTCGACCCCGTTGAGATCGACAAACGCGGGCGCGTGCGAGAGTGCCGTCACGACGCAAGCCTGCGCGGAGACCTCGACGAGATCGCCGCGGCCGGTGGCGTTGCGCTTGTAGAGCGCAATGAGTGCGCCGCAAGCCGCCTGGGCGCCCGTCCACCCGCAGGATTGCGGCTCGCTCACCCGCACCGGCATGGCGTCCGGCTCGCCGGCCAGCGCCATGGCGCCGCCGGCGGCCATGATCTCGAGGTCGCTCCCCCTCCATCGGCTGCGCGGACCGACGCTGCCGAACGGCCGCATCGTCACGACGACCAGCCGCGGGTAATTCTTCCGCAGCACGTCGGGATCGAGAGCGGCACTATTGCGGATGGTCGAGAAGGATGACGCGATGTCCGCGCGCTCCCGGAGCCCCGGCGTGAGCAGGCAGACATCGGCCGCGCCGAGCAGGCTTACGATGCGCTCCCGGTCGGCGGCTTGCGCCGCATCAAATTCGATGATGCGCTTGTTGACGTTGCAGGCGCGCCACTGCGAAGCGTCGCGGTCGCTGCCGCGCGGCTCGATCTTGATCACGTCGGCGCCGAGATCCGCGAGAAGGCGGCCGGCGAGCCAGCCGAGCCGGTCCGTCGCATCGATGACCAGGACATCCGAAAGCAGCATCTAATTAGCAGTCAGCGCCCGCTGCGGGCGAGCGAATGCACCCACCCCACCATGCGCGATCTCGCGTTCTCGATGTCCTTCTTGCTGAAGAAGCTCTCCGGCCTGACCTTATCGACGGGGTAGACCGGTCGCATGAAATCGCTCTCGTAGCCGAACGGCACGGTCGCATCGATGCCCATGCCGCCCTCGAAATTGGTGTTCGAGGCGGTCCATTGCTTCTCGCCCGCGGTCATGCGCTCGGCCGGCATGAAGGTCTGCCCGCGGCCGCCGGGGATCGGATTGAGAATGTCGGCGCGCGGATTCACGCGCGTCGTGAGGCACCACATGATATCGTCCATGGAATAGGGATCGACGTCCTCGCTCACCGCGATGGCAAGCCGCATGCCCTGCGAGCAGGACAGTGCCGCGGCCATGAAATTGCGTTGCCAGCCCTCGTCGATCTGGTGGCGCTTCTTCACCTGAATGATGCAGCCGCCCCAGTCCGTCATGCAGTATGGGATGACCACGTTCTGCACGATGCCGGGTTGCAGTCGCTGGCAGAGCTCGTAGAGCGCCGCCTCGCGCACCGAGGTATCGATATTGTGGTCATCGAGGGTGTGGACGCCGAGCGCGAACATGATCGGCTTGCTCTTGGGATCGCGCATGGTGATCCCGGTGACGTGGAAGGTCGGCGCCTTGTAGGCCTTGCCCATGTAGCCCGCCCATTCCGGATGGAAGTGAAATCGGCCCTGAACGCCGGCGTCCTCCAATTCCTTGGTCTCGAAGCGCCGGTCGCGGGGATTGACGTAGCCTTCGAGCACGAGCTCGCAATCGGCGAGCGCCATGGCGTTCACCGTGCGCGCCTTGACCAGCCGGATCGGCGTCGCCTTGAACGGCGCCGGCGATGCCGATCTCGTCGCAGCCCATGGGCAGGACGGCATAGTCGAAGCCCGCCCCGCAAGGAGCGTGCAGGCCGGCGGCACGCCGAAGCACATGGTGATCGGAACCGGCTCCTCCGACTTGTAGTATTTGTTCACGACCTGCCACATGTGGGAGCCGGGCGAGATCTGAAAGGTGCCGACATTGCCCCAACGGAAATTCATGCGGTTGTAACCGAGGTCGGAGCCGCCATCGAATTCCGGGCCGGTCACGCAGCGAATGCCCGAGCCCACCGTGAGCTCGGGCTCGTAGGTGGTGTGCCGGATGGGCACGACATGCTCGTTCACGTCCTTCGGCGCCTTGATCACGTGCTCCTGACAGGGCGCCGCGTCCTGCGCGATCTCCACCGACTTGAGGGGATGGCCGAGCGCATAAGCGAGCTTCTTCACGCGTTCGGCATCATCCTGCCAGCCGAACATCTTGTTGATCACCTTCATGTCGCCGAACAGGTTGGTCAGCACGCGGTGATTGGGCTTGCCCTTGACGTTGTTGAACAGGATCGGGCAGCCGCCGTCCATGTGCTTCTGCAAGCCGGTGACTTCGAGGTCCGGATCGACCGCTTTGTCGGTCTCGATCAGGTCGCCCTGCTCGCGCAGCCAATCGAGCACGCCGCGCAGATCGAGGGCATGATGCTCCTTGGCGGGGCTGAGCTTTTCCTTGCGCATGGCCTTTTGCATGTCCTCATCCTCCATCCTGCCGGGCGGATTGCAGATCCGCTCGTGTGCCGAAGGAACCGTCGAAATCCGGCTCGAGGCGCCGGGCGCCCGCCATCCATCGCTGCCGCGGCGTTACCGGGTTCCATTGCATAGATTTCTAAGTATTATGTGCATCTGGAGCAAAACCTTGTCAATGTCGAAGGCCCGGTTGTCCGATGGGAATGATCGTCCTGCGCGCATGCAACGGATGCGCGATTTCCTTCCACAGCGCAAGGAGAAGCGTCAGTGCCATCCGTCCCCGCCTGAAGGTCCGCAAGACCGAAGACCGCAGCAGGACGGCGGGTCGCCGCAACACGGCGGCGCGCAGGCGGGATTTTCCGCCGGCCGAGAGCTCCGGCTATCTGGTCCGCGATGCCCATCGCGCCTTTCAGCGTCTCCTCGAACGGCGAATAGCGCCATACGGAGTGACGCGCGGGCAATGGTATTTCCTGCGCGTGCTGTGGAACAAGGACGGTCTTTCCCAGCGCGAGCTTTCCACGCGGGTGGGGATGATGGAGCCTACGACCGTGATCGCGCTGCGCAGCATGGAGAGCTCCGGCCTCATCCGCCGGGTGCGCAGCAGGAGCGACAAGCGCAGGTCGCAGGTCTTGTTGACTGCGAAGGCAAAGCGCTGCGCAACGGTTGTTGGCCGCTTGCGCGCGCCATCACCGATCAGGCGGAGGACGGCATTGCGCGCGGCGACCTCGCCGTGCTTCCGGCGCGTGATTGCGCGCATGACGGCAAACCTCGACCGGATCAGAAGTAACTCCCGCGACCGGAGGATTAATTCCGCGGCGGAATTCGGATCAGGTCGGCGAGCTGCTCCTTGGTCACCGGCGACGCGGTGAATTTCAGAGTGACCGCATCGGGAACGACGAGATCGAGGCCGGTGATCTCGTCAGGCGACACCGAGGATTTGGGGAAAAAGCCGTCGCGAATGCGTAATGCCTTTGCCTCGATATGCCCGCGAACTCGGCATAGGTTTTCAGCGCCGCCGGATCCGGAATACATCCAATCGATGGTCTCGCGGTAGGCTTTGATATAGCGATCGATGGCATCCTTGCGGCTCTGCAGGGTCTGCGTGTTGGTGATCAGAAGCCGAACGGTTTGTCCCTTGAACAAGGTGTCGTTGCCGGTCGCAATCTGGCGGATCTCGTTGCGGTCGAGCTGATCGAGGCCGAACGGCGGCGCCGACCATCCGACATCGACCTGTCCGGACATCACCGCCGTCAGCGTCGCGGGCGGCCCTCCGGTCGGCGTCGGCTTTGCCGTCGGCGCGTATTCCTTGATGAAGGCGGTGACGACGCCATGCGTGGAGGAGCCATTGGTCGAATAGGCGATGGTCTTGCCGTTGAAGTCCTTGATGGTGTTGATCGGCAAGTCGGCCTTCACATACCAGAACAAATCGCCGGCGCCGGTGATTTCGTCGCCGATGACGCGGACCGGCGCGCCCTTGGAATAGGCGCTCAGCACGCCCATGATGCCGACCCCGACACCGATCTCGACGCTGCCGGAAATCACGGCCTGCTGGGTCTCGCCGGCGCCCTGGGTGTAGAGGATCTCAAGCGTAAGGCCATGCTTCTTGAAGATGCCGGCGCGCTGGCCGAGCTCGGAAATCGCCGTATCCCACAATCCGCGCTGGCCGACGGCAAGCCGCAACGCGTCCTCGGCGAGCGCAGAATCCGTCGTTGCCGCCGCCGCAACCAAGCCGCGCAAACAGCCATGTGGCAATTTTCCTCATGAGGGCATCCTCCGGCGCTTTCCAAGCCTGTAGGTTTGTGAGCGTCCGTAGATGATTTCAAGGTGCGGCCAAGCGTGATCGGCCGCCTGCGGCATCAAGGCGTGCGGCTCTGCGCATTCCAGTAGCGCTCGAGATTTGCGATCAAGGCCGTGCTGAAATGGCAATAGGCCTGCTCGCGCGCATAGATCGCAAAGTAGGAGCGGAAGGCGTCCAACGGTTCCTGCGTCACGCGGAACGCGCGGCGGTTTCCTGCCGCGCTCACGACGCCGGAACTGGTCAGTCCCGCCACGACGCGCTCGATCGCGGCATCCATCTCGCCGGGCTCGACGATCTCGTCGCAGATCAGCCGGCCTTCCGCGCTGTCGCAATCGAGCCGCCGCTCGTACTGGATCGCTTGCCGCGCGATGCGGTCGCCGGTGAAGCGCGGCAACCGCATGTTCGCCGCGCCCGGGAATGATTCCCTCCTTGCGCGCCGGCAAGGTCAGGAACGCGTCGCGCTCGGCAAGCACATAGTCCATCACCAGCAGGGCCTGGCAATGTCCGCCGATCGCGAACGCTTCGACCGCGGCGATCCAGGGTTTCTCGATCGTCCTGCCGCCGAATTCGTCGGGCGGCGCATCGTCGGAAAGGCCAGCCCACGATAGATCTTGTTCACATAGCCGAGATCGCGCTGGAGATACCACACGAAGGGAATGCGGCCATGATAGAGGTGCGTGAGATTGATCCCCGCGCCGAAGACACGACGCCCCTTGTATTTGGGATGCTCGACCGCCGCGCCGCGCATGACGGCAATTTCGACTTGCGGAATCGAGCAGCGCAAGGTCGACACAGATTTCCGCCCCGTCAAGCGTGGTCTGGTCTTCCGCATTGAGAAAACGCGGATTGCTCTGGGTCACCACCGCGGCCTTGCCGAGCCGCTGGACCGAGGCGCCGTTGAGCTCCACACTTCCGTCGCGCTCGAGCTTCGGCAGCAGCGCCTGCGCATCGGGTCTCGGCAGCAGCATGGCGTGGCAGAGGTGACGCCCGGAACGCGCGCTGCCAAGCACCGCTGAAAGGAAAAGACCCTGGTCGATCTCGAGACCGCTCTTGTCACGCTGCAGGCAACCCTCCTCGGCGGCGATCTCCTGCGGGCTCGGAACCAGACCCGGCACGACGCCGGCCGCCCGTAATACCAGCTCCTCGACCCGCACGAAGCGCGACCGCGTCACGGTCAAGGCATCGTAGACGGCATCGCCGTGACGGCGCAGGAATCGCACCCGGGCAGCGCGCGCCGTGTCCTGCATCAAGCCGGCTGCCGCCTGCTCGCGTTCACTGCGGCGCGGTTTTGCCGGCAGTCGTCCCAGGAGCCGTGTCGATCTCGCCCAATAATCGGAGAACTTCTTGCGGTCGGCGGTAAAGTCGGTGGTCTCGCCGGGTTCTTCCTGCAGCCAGCTGCGCACCTCGTCGCCGGGCAAGCCGGCAGCGGCAAGGCATTCGGCAGTCGACCCGGTGTTGCTCGCGATCATCCGGCACTCCTACCGCTCGAACAATAGCCCGCACAACGGCCGAATTTAGGTCCGCGGTTGATCTGAAAAGTGACGCAAACCTGTCGGTTTTGCTTGCGTCGCCCGATTGTCTCGATCCGTGCCACTTTGATTTGAAATTCGGTGGGGCGTTTTCCATCGCGGCGCTTAGACATTCGATTTGCTCACGAGACGAAACCCATCAGGCCAATAGATTTGGTTGTTTCGGTCGCAAATGTGAACGTCAGTCCATCCCTCACCGATGAGATCGGTGGCCTTGAAGACCGCCCCAACGGCGGTCTCTCGCGTGAATTCCGCATGGCCGCGACCGCCCGGCTTTTCGCCGCAGACCGTATATGGCATTCACGGACCTTTCCCGCCCACCGACTGCGCTCGTGGGTTTTTCTAGCTCGGCTCGGCCCATCACGCCGTAGTTCTTTTTGAACGTCTTTTGGGGACGAAGGACGCTTCGATTCGCCTCAATTGACTGGCGAGGAAAAGCCAAGCTTCAGCGGCAGTAATGAGGCGGTTCCGGTTCCGGTCGTCGTGTTCTGCCTGCGCTAGTTTCTTTTTGGCACGCGCTCGGCACTCGGTAGATGTATACATTGATAGCCCGTGACACAAATCGCCAAGGGACGTCCATAGCGAATGGCCAGTGGGTGAATCTGGTCAAAATTGAACACATGAAATCAGCAAGGTGCCGGCTGTACAGCCAAGACTTTTAACAGAGCCTCGGACAACGGTTTATGTCGACGTGGCGGGGTGATCGGTGGAGTCGGTTGCGACGGCGGTTCTGAATTTTTCGGAGAAATCGTCGGCGGTCTTCTTCTTCGCGCTGTTGATGAGGCGCTGGCCGATCTGGGGCTGTAGATGAGGGTGGGACAAGGTGGGAGAGGGGGATGAAAAGAGTAATTCATTGGCGCGGCTCTGGCGTGAATTTTCCACACAGCGCAAGATCGCCTCAGCAGCATAGGAGGCTTCAATGGCAAGGTTTGTCGAATGCCGTACCAGCCAGGGTGTCGTCTACCAGGTGAATGTCGATCAGATCACCTATCTACAACGCGGCGTTAGGGACGAATACACGCGCATTCATTTCGCGGGGACTGATCAGTCGATTGGTGTCCAAGAGGTCCCACAGCAAATTATGGGAAGCTCGACTAGTTGACGCCCCGACCCTGCAACGTCATCCCGATATGCCATGTCAATCGACGCGCCGTCTTGCCCTTCGGCCTGCATGCTGTCCTCCTTAGGGTGAGCAATTTTATACAGACGCCATCGGTAGATCATCGGGCGATCTGAAATCCTCGCTCCCGAAGGACGCCAAGCCCGAGCAAGTCGCGGCATGGCGTGCCGAGAACGGTCTGAACAGCATTTCCCCTTCGATAGGAGGGGCATGGTCATCGAGCTGCATCGCAGAGATGGCACACGAGTTGCCGCAATTTCACCCGATCCAAAGATGATCCGCCGGCGGCCAATTCAGCAACACCGTTGCGCTCTTTGCGCTGGACTTTCAGCGCAGATTCAAATGAGAAAGAGCCCGGCGCGTGATCGCTACCAGGCTCTCTCAAGCACAGCTTTTGGTATTGGAGAAACTCGGCAATGCACTGCCGAGCCCTATTTCCCTCCACAATAAGGGCTAACGTTCATTGAGGGCCAGGGTTCCACCTGTTGCTTGAATAATTCACATAAGCTCTGTGACGTGCCAGGGTCGATGAATGTGGGCACCGTTGCTTCGCCGGGCCATCTCCGAACGGGCGGGAAACACGCACCTATGAGTGCGTCACGCCCACGCGTACATGAGCATCCGTCGAATCTCGTTCGTGTCCCATGACTGGCCGTTTGGCCCGTCGAGGCGCAATCGCATATCTCGCGTCCATCTAGGAGAGATCAAAAGCTCCGATGCGGCGGAAAGAGCTTCATTACGGCTCCGACACGGACGCGGAAAGGCATCCGTGAGGATGCCCAGTCTGCAATGAAGCGTGTACGGGTTTTCGTGACCCGGTGAGGGGCCTGCATTGTCAGACATTGGAACTCCTTTTCGGAAGGGCAGAGCGCTTCGAACGCGTCTGGGCGAGACTTTACTCTGCCATCATCCAATGTAGCGCTGTTGCTGTCGGTGCGCTAGGTCCGTCCGCGCGCCGAAACTGCTCTTGGTCTCTCGCTGGCATAGCCTGGTGAGCAATTTTATACAGACTCCGGTCAGTCAACGAGCGCATCCTTCCCAGAATCATGGAGGGTGCCATGCACGATTTGCGACGCTACCGCGACAGCGCGGTAGCGCAGATTTAAGCCGGCACGTCCGATCTGTTGGTCATCGCCGGCACATCCGGGTCGTGGCGACATGAAATAATCAGACCCCTTCTAAAACGGAGGATTTGCAATGCCACTGCAGCGAGGAGACGTACTGGGCTACGATTTCAATCGAATGGTTGTTGATTTCTCGATGTTTAATCAGGGCAAGACAGTGCCGTGTGCGATCAGCACCGCGGCGATGGACAATCTTGAGAGCAAGCATGATGTGAAGGCAGATGAGCGAGTAGATCAGTTTGTGCGGCTGCGCGATGCGATTGAGGAGCGAGCATCGCGTAAGTTCTTCGAAGGGGCACTCGAAGCTGAAGGACCGGTGGTGTTGCGATCCAACGATTTCTTCAAGTAGCTGCGACTGGGGACCGCCAATAACCAAAGGCCGCTCGGGAGTGCAAGCGCTGGAGAGAGGCTGCTGGAGGCAGTCAGCCATGGAAAAGGTCATTCTTCTTTGCGTGATTTTAGCTGCCATCGTTATTGCGAGCAAAATCACATCTAAGGTGTCGCCCGCTCGTTACCGCTGACAGCCATACTGGCTAATCTAAATCGAACGCATCGGTTACATATAAGCACATCAGCAACATCTCACTGAGAGATCAACTGGTTAGGATTATCATATGTTCAGCTCCGAGCAATATCGCGCAAAAGCTTCCGAATATTTGGAGTTGTTGGCCATAAAGACGAATTCTCCCAAGGAAATCCGGGAATTCAGGGACCTGGAGCGCAGCTACACCGAGTTGGCCGACAACGAAGAATGGTTGGAGCATAATTTCGACAAGACCGTGCACGCATCGGACAAGGATCGGCCTGAAGGCGACGCGCTCGCTGCGGAAGAGGAGCATATTCTGCGCTGCCTCGGAGCTGCGGTTATCATGGAGTGGAACAACATTCCCAAGAAACTTCAGAGGGAGCTGTTCGACAACGCGGGCTCCATGGGCGACTTGTTAGGCACGAAAGCCCTTAGGGGGAAGGTTGCTCGATTCCTGCACAAGCATAAGGATGATGTGCAATGAAGGCAGGTCAGCCACAGATCGACTGACTGTCGAACAATTGATTATCGCCGAAACGAGCCCACGATTGTCTCGCTTCAGTTCCCATTGGCGTATCCAAGTATGCGAGAGACGACAATCAATATCATTGATGCCCTTCGGGGGCAGCAAGAGCAACTGAAACGGCTCCTTGCGCAGAAGGTATTAATCAGCGATGCCCCAAGAATCGATCTCTCTGAGATAGAAGCTCAGGTTATTGAGATTAAACGTCTCCTCGCTGAGTTTGAGAAGGTCATTCAAGACCCCCTACAGCGAAGCCAATAGTGCCCTGAGGCCCTAAAGGTGAGGCGCCCTCCGCCAACAGCCTCGCCAGGATATTCCGCCTTCCTAATCAATTGGGTCGCTTTGGTTCCGAAGCGGACATTCATTTGCGCTGCCACGGCTCATGGCAATAGGCCTGCTCGCGCGCATAGATCGCAAAGTACGAGCGGAATGCGTCGAACGGCTCCTGCGTCACGCGGAACGCACGGCGGTTTCCTGCCGCGCTCACGACCCCTGAATTGGTCAGTCCCGCCACCACGCGCTCGATCGCTGCATCCATCGCGCCTGGCTCGACGATCTCGTCGCAAATGAGCTTGCCTTGCGGGCTGTCGCAATCGAGCCGGCGCTCGTACTGGATGGCCTGGCGCGCAATGCGGTCTCCGGTGAACCGCGGCAACCGCATGTTCGCCGCGCCCGGGATGATGCCCTCCTTGCGCGCGGGGAGCGTCAGGAAGGCGTCGCGTGCGGCAAGCACAAGAATTGCCCCCGGGCCGTGCGCGCCGTATCCTGCAGCAAGCCGGCAGCCGCCTGCTCGCGTTCACTGCGGCGCGGTTTTGCCGGCAGTCGTCCGAGGAGCCGTGTCGATCTCGCCCAATAATCGGAGAATTTTTGGCGGTCGGCGGTAAAGTCGGTGGTCTCGCCGGGTTCTTCCTGCAGCCAGCTGCGCACCTCGTCGCCGGGCAAGCCGGCAGCGGCAAGGCATTCGGCAGTCGACGCGGTGTTGCTCGCGATCATCCGGCACTCCTACCGCTCGAACAATAGCTCGCACAACGGCCGAATTTCCCGCTATACGGCGGATACGGAGAAAACATCATGAAGCCGAGCCTGCGTCCAGGCATATCCCGGACAAATCGCATCGTCGTCGGGCGCGAGCGCACCATCGGGTTCATGGGCGAGGAGGCGCGCACCTATGCGACCCCCTCCATGATCCTCGACATCGAGCACACCTGCCGCGAGCTCGTCATCGAGCATGCCGACGCCGGCGAGGACTCCGTGGGCATGGAGGTCGCCATCAGGCATCTTGCTCCGACGCTCATGGGCATGACGGTCGAGATCACGGTGCGTGTCACATCGGTCGACGGGCGCAAGGTCGCTTTCGAAGCTGCCGTCAAGGACGAGCTCGAAAATGTCGGCGCAGGCCACCACACGCGTTTCGTCATCGAGAAGGCCAAGACCCTCGATCGCCTCAAGGCAAAGGCCGCCCGCTTCGCTGCGCAAAAAGGGTGAATGCTCCATGCCGAGCGCTGTTGGCAGTGCCGACGTGTTCATGCTCGATCGTACCGCCGAGGCCATGCCGCCTGCCGAGCTGGCGGCATTGCAGCTGCATCGTCTCAAGCAGACGGTCGAGCGCGTCTATGCCAGGGTTGCGCATGTCCGCCGCAAGCTCGATGCTGCCGGTGTCGCCCCCAAGCAGATCAAGACGCTGGATGACATCACCCGCCTTCCATTCTCAACCAAAGCGGACCTGCGCGACAACTATCCCTTCGGATTGTTCGCCGTGCCGAGGGAGGAGCTGCTGCGGCTGCACGCCTCCTCGGGGACCACCGGCAAGCCTACCGTCGTCGGCTATACGCGGGCGGACCTCGACTTGTGGTCGGATTTGATGGCGCGCTCGCTGGCCTGCATGGGAGCAAAGCCGGGAGACGTCTTCCACAACGCCTACGGATATGGCCTGTTTACCGGCGGGCTCGGCTTCCATTACGGCGCCGAGCGGCTCGGCCTCACCACCGTGCCGGTCTCGGGCGGCGCAACCGAGCGGCAGGTGACGCTGCTGGTGGATTTCGGCGCGCGGATTCTCGGCGCCACGCCGTCTTACGCGCTCAACATCGCCGAAGTCGCTCAGGGCATGGACGTCGACTTGCGCAGGCTTGCGCTGCACTACGGGTGTTTCGGCGCGGAGCCCTGGAGCGAGGCCATGCGCCGCGATATCGAAGAAAAGTTCGGCATCAAGGCACAGGACGTCTATGGATTGTCCGAGATCATCGGGCCGGGGGTAGCCTGCGAATGTCATGAGGGCCAGAGCGGGCTGCACGTCTGGGAGGACCACTTCTACTGCGAGATCATAAATCCGGACACGACGGACGTGTTGCCGGCGGGGAAACCGGAGAGCTCGTGATCACCACGCTCACGAAACAGGCGCTGCCGATGTTGCGCTACCGCACCCGCGACATCACGCGTCTGATCGAGGAGCCATGCGCATGCGGGCGTACCCATCGGCGGATGATGCGCATCATGGGGCGCAGCGACGACATGCTGATCATTCGCGGCATCAACGTCTATCCGTCCCAGGTCGAGGCCTTTCTCGTCGGCTTCCCCGGGCTCGCGCCGCACTATCAGATCGTGCTCACCCGCGATGGACCCATGGACGCCATGACGATCGAGGTGGAGCTCGCCACTCCCGCCCCACCGGATGAACCGTTCGTCGCCAAGATGGCCGGCGATGTGCGCAATCACATCAAGACGATGGTCGGCGTGACCTGCAACGTCGTGCTCAAGCGCCCGGGCGAAGTGCCGCGCTCGCAAGGCAAGGCGGTCCGGGTCAAGGATCTGCGCTAGCGTGAGCGGTGGGCCGATGCCTGAAGAGCAACTGATCCTGGTCGACGAAGGCAACCACGCCACCGGGTCGGCCGGAAAAACGACCATTCATCGCGGCGGTCTCCTGCATCGCGCCTTCTCGATCTTCATCGTGGACGAGCGCGGGCGGATCGTGTTGCAGCAGCGCAGCCCCAAAAAATATCACTCGGGCGGATTGTGGGCGAATTCCTGCTGCGGACATCCGCGCCCCGGCGAGCGCACGATCTCGGCGGCGCGCCGGCGGCTCGATGAAGAGCTCGGGGTGAATACCGCATTGTCGTTCGGCTTCTTCGCGCGCTACCGGACCGAGCTCGATAACGGCATGCAAGAGAACGAGTTCGTCTATGTCTATTTCGGGCGGCTGCGGTGCGAGCCACGGCCCAACCCGGCCGAGATTGCCGGCGTGGCCTTGCTTTCCTGCAGCGAGATCAGCCGGCGCATCCGGCACGATCCGAGCGCCTTCGCATTCTGGTTCAGGCACTATTTTCGCGACCATGGAGCCGACATCAAGCGGCTCGCAAAAGCGACATCGCTTGCCGCGCTCTGACGACCCCCCTCAACTTTCCGGCTTGAGCATGAGCATCATTACGCTGTTGACGACCACAGGGGACGCACATGCCTGCGGCCTCGCGCATGGACGCCGCTTCGGCAAGGAAATCGCCGACAACTTGGAGACCTATGTCCGCCGCTTTGCGGCCTCCGGGCTTGATCGGGACGCGGCCTTCGCCGCGGGCGGGCGGTGGCTCGAGACCATCAGGGCGCTTGCTCCCGCCTATGCCGAAGAAATGCGGGGAATTGCCGACGGTGCCGGCCAGACCGAGGCGAGCATTGCGCTCCTCAATGCGCGCTATGAGCTCGCCTTCTCACTGCTCGGCAAGGAGGCGATGCGCCACGAGTTGCTCGAAGTCGGCCCCGACGGCTGCACCACGTTCGGCCTGTTGCCCGAGATCACCTCGGATCGCCACACCTGGCTCGGTCAGAACTGGGATTGGCTCGAAGGGGTGCATGGCCGGACGTTTGTCCTGCGCGTCGAGCGCACGGAGCGGCCGAGCTTCATCTGCCTCACCGAAGCCGGAATCGCCGGCGGGAAGATGGGCGTGAACGAATGCGGCATCGGGCTGGTCGAAAATGGGCTGGCATCGAGCCGCGACGGCAGCAATCCCTACTGCAAACCGTTCCACGTGCGCTGTCGACAGGTGTTGGATGCCGAAAGCCTGGACGCGGCGCTCGTTCCGATATTGGACGCACCACGAACCTGCTCCGCCAATTTCATCATCGGCGAGAGCGGCGGATCGCTTGTCGATGTCGAGACCAGCCCCGATCACGCCAGCCGTCTTTATCCGCAGGACGGCATCATCACCCATTCCAATCATTTTCTGGCGGCGGGACATGGGGAATCGCTCCTGGAGAAGATTTCCCCCACCACGCTTTATCGCGCCCAGCGCATGCGAAGCCTGCTGAAATCCGCCCGCGGCAGCGTGTCGTTTCGCCAAATGCGCCAGGCTGCGACGGACCATTCCGGTGCGCCGTACGCGATTTGCCGCCATCCCGACCGCACCCAGCCGAGCGCGAAACGCACCATGACGGTCGGCGCGGTGCTCATCGATCTCGATGCCCGCACCATGCACGTGGCCAACGGCCCGCCCTGCAGCAATGAATATGTCGCATTCACGGTCTAAGATTAGAACATCCGCTTCTGTGCTTCCGCCGCCGCCGCCTCCATGGTCATGAACACCGCACCGGCGGATGCCAGGTTCTCGACCAGCTGCTCGAGTGCCATCATCCGATAGCCGCGGCCGATCACATAGGGATGCATGGTATAGGTCAGCACCCCCCATTCGACGCTGTGCTGCATGTAGCGGAACTCGTCCAGCCAGGTCTCCATCACCGCGCGGGCCGATTGCAGCCCGGGCAGCACCGTCGTTGCGGTGCGGACGAACTCGAAATGCGGGTAGTCGTCGAGCGACCAGCTGATCGGCATCTCGATGAGCGGCGTTTCCTCGCCGAAGCGGTAGGGCTTGCCCAGCTCCGCCTGATCGCCGCGCCGTACGCGATAAGGCCAATAGTCGCCGCCCATGAGGCTCGAGTCGTAGCGGAAGCCGTGCGCGAGCAGAAGGTCGACGCTGTTCTCGCTCAGGTCCCACGCCGGCGAGCGGTAGCCGCGTGCCTTTCGGCCGGTCAATCGCGCAATTGATTCATTGGCCCGCACCAGGTCGGCTTCCTCCTCCGCCCGGCTCTGCTGCGCCGGCGGCACATGCGCCCAGCTGTGATGCGCGATCTCGTGTCCATCCTGCACCACCGCCGCACACGCGCCCGGATGGCTTTCGATGGTGAATCCCGGGATGAACCAGGTCGCGCGCAAACCGTGCGACTTCAACAGTGCAAGGATGCGGCGCGCCCCGATGAGACCAAACTCTCCGCGCGAGAGCGGCGTGGGCGTGGTCATGCCGCGGGCAATGAAGCCCGACTGGGTATCGAAATCGAAGGTGAGACAGACGATGTGACGGGGCAACTCGGTTCCTCCGAGATGGACCAAATGCGAACTTCGGGGCCGGGACACTGGCGCGCAAGGGAGATAGCATAGTCCCGCGCGCATCTCTCCCTGGGCCATACCTTGCGCGACCAAACCGGCAATGACGAAGAAATCGGTCGGAATCATCGTCCATGGCGCGACCGGCCGCATCGCCTCGACGCAGCACCTCGCCAATGCCTTGATGCCGATCATCGACGAAGGCGGCCTCGCGCTGGGCGATGACTGCCTGCTGCCCCGGCTGCTTCTGGTTGGCCGCGATGCAGATCGCGTCGCCGCCATGGCACGGGCGCACAATGTCGCGGACTGGAGCACCGATCTCGACACCGCGCTCTCGAGCCCGGACCATGTGATCTTCTTCGATGCCGCCGCGACCGGGCAGCGGGTGGGGACAATCGAAAAGGCGATCGCCGCCGGCAAGCACGTCTATTGCGAGAAGCCGCTCGCCCCGAGCCTGGCGCAGGCGCTCGCGCTCCTGCGACAGGCGCGCGCCCGCGGCATCAAGCACGGCGCCGTCGAGGACAAGATCCATCTCCCCGGCATGCAGAAGCTTGCCGCTCTCACGCGCGGCGGCGCGCTTGGCCGCATCGTCGGATTCCGCCTCGAGTTCGGCTGGTGGGTGTTCGACGGCAGCGACCGGCCGTGTCAGCGGCCGAGCTGGAATTATCGCTCAGCCGGCGGCGGTCTCACGCTCGACATGTACCCGCACTGGCGCTACGTCATCGAGACCATCATCGGCCGCATCCTGCGGGTGGCATCGGCGGAGTGGACCGCCGTTCCCGAGCGCATCGACGAAAATGGCGAGCGCTATGGCGTGGCGGTCGAAGATTCGGTCGTGACGCTGGTCGAGATCGAAGGCGGCGTCTTCGGCAGCATTCTGAGTTCATGGGCGACGCGGGTGCGCCGCGACGACCTGCTCACCCTGCAGGTCGATGGAACCGAGGGGTCCGCGGTCGCAGGCCTGCATCGATGTCACGTCCAGCCCACGGCACGCACGCCGGCTATTGCCCATTTCAGCGTGATGAAGGATGCCGGCGCCGACTATCGCAACGGCTGGGCCGAGGCGCCGACGCTGCCTTCCTACCGCAATCCCTACCGCGTCGGATGGGAGCAGTTCCTGTGCCACGTCGGCATGGATGCCCCGCTCGCATCGGACTTTTCGGCGGGTGTGCGCGACGTGGCGTTTGCGGAAGCCTGCCATCGCAGCATGCTGGAGCGCAGATGGGTCGCAATGGCGCGCTCTGCGAACGCGGGATAGTGGGTTCGCTTGGAATCGATGGACTAAAGCAGGGGAGGTCGACCGCCGGAGCAAAGCGACAGGCGGTCGGGTGGGGTCGCTTCGAGGCGCGAGATTGTTGCGGCCGACCCCACCCGGCTCGCTCTGCTCGCCGACCTCCCCTTTCAGTCACACCCTCAAGCCGCGCTGGAGCTGCGCTCCTTCTTCGGCCGACCTCGCGGCCGCTGGCCAATCGGTCGATATTGAGCAGCAAGCACCGTAGTGCTGGACCTGATGGCGCGAAGGGCTATGGCCACTGACTGCGGCAGCTCCTTCGTGGTGCGATGCGCTCGCACGGTGCGCTCGCTCAGTCCGAGCAGCGCAGCGGTCTCCGCGGTGCTGAGATTGAGTTGTAACTCGAATGTTACCAGGTCGGCCCCAGTCATCGGTCGTTGTTCGTCGCCCATCATCTTGAGGGTATCGGCGCCGTAGTCGAGGCCATTCTCCCCCTCGACGCCGCCGCCGAAATCCGCGCGATGCACCCTGCGGAACGCGCCCGGGTCATTCAGGAAGACCCGGAAATGTCGGGATCGATGAATCAGGCCGGTCAGATCGATGCGTTCTCTCGTGCCGTCCGACCAAGTAACATTGAGCGTCCATGGCGCGCGGGCGGCACTGACGGCCTTCACGCGCGGCAGTGGATCCACTGCAGGCCTCATTTGAGCTCGTTCCACTTCGCTATTTTGCCGAATTTCAAGAGACCGCCGCAGCATATGTCCTTTCCGTCTTGGCGATAGCGGCGTTCACGCGCGGCATCACCTGCTCGGCCATCAGCTGCATGGAGCGCTTGTTGAGCGCCGGCTCGACCCAATCCATCCCGGCATAGACCAGCTCGCCGAAATCGCCGATCTCCTCGCGCAAGGCGAGGATGCGGTCGACCACCTTGTTGACGCCGCCATGGATCACGCAATGGTCCATGACGTAGTCGTGGGTGATCTCGTCGTCCGGCTGCTCCTTGTGGGATTTGAACACGTAGAGCCGCTTGCCGCGTTTCATCTTGGCGCGCATCTGCTGATAGTAGAACCGGTAGGGACTCTTCTCGTCGTGGCGGGCATAGCGCGCGGCGACACCGTCGTCGTCATGGACGAACACGGCGCGGGCGACGCGCCAGTCCTCGACCTTCGCCTGCATGCCGGCCTCGGCCTTGCCCTTGGCGTAATTCTCCCAGTGCGATTTGAGGTGCTTCGCAAGCAGAAAATTGGCCGAGAGCGGATGAAAGTCGCGCTTCCCATCAGCACGACGCCGGGCGAATAGGGCGCAACGACCGTGCCGACGATCTCGGGCCGCGGCTTCTGATAGGGCTTGGCCATGTAACCGACGCCGAGATCGAGCGTCATGGTGCGCCCGGTCGACACCTTGTAGCGGTTGCCCGGAAGGTCGATGTCATAGGGAGGGTCGCGCTCCCAGATGGCGAGGATCACGTCGATCGCTTCCGCGAACATCTTGTTGCGGTCCTCATCCAGGATGCCGAGGGCTTCCGCGTCCGAAGTGAGCGCGCCCGGACTGACACCGAGGATGAAGCGGCCTTGCGCCAGGTGATCGAACATCGCCGCCTGCACGGCGATCAGCACCGGATGCATGTGCGACAGGTTCGAGGTGCCGGTCGCGAGCCTGATCTGCTTTGTCGCGGGATCAGGGAAGCCTGGAACATCATGCTGTTGGTGATGTTCTCGCACGCGTCGGTGAGGTGCTCGCCCATGAAGGCGTCGTGGAAACCGAGCTTGTCGGCGAGGATGATGGCCTCGCGGTCCTCCTTGAGCGTCTCGGTCCAGCTCCGGTGCATCGGATGAACCGGCATGGTGAAATAGCCCAGTCGCATCTCGTTCTCCGGCCTTCCTTCTCGCCACGTCGGCCTACTACTCGGAATCGCAATTGACTGATACAGAAATCTGTGTCCGGGCGCAGCGCAGCACGAAGTGGTGCGCTGCGGACCCGGGACCGCACAAAAAGGACACCTTGTGCCCGTTGCGCCTGCACGAAGCGGGCGGTCTACTCGATTGAATGCACGATACTGGACACCCTGATCAAACGCCTGCCCAAATGCGAGCTGCACATTCACATCGAGGGCAGCCTGGAGCCGGAGCTGATGTTCGCGCTGGCGCGCCGCAACGGCATCGCCTGCCGTATCCGTCGGTCGAGGCGCTGCGCCAGGCCTACCGGTTCCGCAACCTGCAGGATTTTCTCGACCTCTACTATCAGCGGCATGTCGGTGCTGATCACCGAGCAGGATTTCTACGACCTCGCCTGGGCCTATCTCGAACGCGCGCACGCCGACAATGTCCGGCATGTCGAGATGTTCTTCGACCCGCAGGGGCACACGTCGCGCGGCGTCGCATTCTCGACCGTGGTCGAGGGTCTCCACCGCGCCATCGTCGACGCCGGGCGCAGAGCTCGGCGTCCAGGCGAGCCTGATCATGTGCTTCCTGCGCCATCTCGACGAGGCGGATGCCGAGCGGACCCTGGATTGCGGCGCTGGCGTTCAGGGACCGGATCGTCGGCGTCGGCCTCGATTCATCCGAAGCCGGCCACCCGCCGAGCAAGTTCAAGCGCGTGTTCGCCCGCGCCCGCGACGCCGGCTTCTTTCTGACCGCCCATGCCGGCGAGGAGGGGCCGCCGAGCTACGTCTGGGAAGCGCTCGACGTGCTCGGCGTCGCGCGCATCGATCACGGCGTTCGCTCGGTGGAGGACCAGGCTCTGGTGGGGCGGCTCGCGCGCGAGCGCGTCGCGCTCACCGTGTGCCCGCTCTCCAATCTGCGGCTGCGGGTGGTCGATGATCTCGCCCATCACCCGCTGCGGCGGATGATGGACAAGGGCCTCGTGGTGACGGTCAATTCCGACGATCCCGCCTATTTCGGCGGCTACGTGAACCAGAACTATCGCGCCGTGTCGGAGGCGTTGGGGCTCGGACGCGACGAGATCGCAGCGATCGTCCGCAACGGCTTCCAGCGCCTCGCTGATGACGCGCGCCGGAGAAGGAACAGGCGCTCGCGGAGGTCGATCGCGTCCTCGCCGAGACCGGTTCCGGCGGATGAAGCAGCGGACTTTTTTTGACGGAATGCTCGGTATTCAAGTCCGCTCTTCTTGGTCCGGCGCAGCTTGTCGCCCTTCATTGGCGGATTGCCGATGCCCGCCCGCTCGAGAATGCCAAGCGCCTTTGGGATATTGGCGCGGGCGGCACGTTGCGCGAAAGTATTTCTCCGTGCGCAGGGCATGCGCCGGTTTGGCCGCCGGAGCAGCTTGTCTAATATCGCTGGTGATACTACCTTCCCGACAGAGCTGATAGAATGGCAGGTGGGGACAAAACACCGGCGCGGATGCGAGCCAATCCGCGAGACTGGCGGATAGAGGACTTGAAGACGGTAGCGCGGCGACATGCTGTGACCTGGCAGCAGCCCGGAACCAGTCATGTCACATTCCGAGCGCCGGCTGGTGGCAAAGTCACGGTACCTGCGCGCAAGCCGATCAAGCCGATCTATGTCCGTCGATTCGTCGCGCTCATCGACAGTTTGGGAGCCGAACCCAATGCGTAATCTTGAATACCCCATCACCCTGCGGCCCCTCGCAAAAGATGAAGGAGGCGGCTGGCTCGCTGAGTTTCCCGATCTCCCCGGCTGCCTGGCGGATCGCGCCACGCCCGAGGAAGCCATGAGGGAAGCGGCAGACGCCGCGCGATCGTGGATCAAGACGGCGAAGGCGCATGACGACCCCATTCCTGCGCCTTCTCGCGCGCGCCGCGGCGGTTATTCCGGCCGCTGGATGCTACGTACTTCCAAGAGCCTGCACAAACGTCTCTCAGAACGCGCAAAGGCCGAAGGGGTGAGTCTCAATATGCTGGCTGTAACTTTGCTCGCACAAGGGCTTGGCGAACGCACGAATTCCGACGGATGAAGCAGCGGGCCTCCCGACGGTATGCGTCGCTCGTCAGGTCCGCTCGGCTTCTGCTGACGATTTATCCGAGCCGCATCTATCTCGAAGGAGGCGGTTTCATCTCGCATGGAGTCAACTACGCGGACCTGTACCGGCGTGCCGGCGATTATGTCGACAAGATTCTGCGCGGGGCGAGGCCCGCCGCCGACATTCCGGTCGAGCAGCTGACCAAATTCGATCTGGTCATCAATCCGATCACCGCCATGGCGCTCGGCCTCACCATCCCGCCGCTGCTGCTCGCGCGCGCCGACGAGGTAATCGAATGACCGCACCAAATCCAAGGGACGATTCTTGCCGGGCTTTGGCGTGCTGCCGGGCATCCCGGCGCGGCGCTTGACGCGGTCGAGCTCACCGGTGCGGAGCCGGTGCTGCCCTCCTCGTTCGCGATCGGCTCCGCGGCGCAGGCGACCATCGCGGCTGCAGCGTTGGCTGCCGGCGAGCTGTGGCGGATGCGCGGCGGCCGGCGCCAGGATGTCAGCGTCGACATGCGCAGTGCCGCGATCGAGTTCCGCAGCGAACGCTACCTGCACATCGATGGGAAGCCGCCCGCCGAGTACCATGACCCGATCGCGGGCTCTATCGCTGCGGTGACGGCTGCTGGGTGCGTTTGCATACCAATCTGCCGCACCACCGCGACGGGGTGCTCGCCCTGCTCGGCTGCGCCACGACCGGGCGGCGGTGCAACACGCGCTCGATCGCTGGCGCGGCGAGGCGTTCGAGACCGCGGCCGCCGATGCCGGCCTCGTGGTCACGGCCTGCCGATCGTTCGCCGAGTGGGATGCCCATCCGCAGGCCCATGCCATCGCCGGGCTTCCGCTCCTGAGCATCGATCAGATCGGCGATGCACCGCCGGAGCCCATGTCCGCGGCCGATCGCCCCCTCGCCGGCATCAAGGTGCTCGACCTCACACGCATCATCGCCGGACCGGTGTGCGGGCGCACGCTCGCCGCGCACGGCGCCGATGTGCTCCTCGTCACGGCATCGCACCTGCCCGCGATGGAGCCGCTCGTCATCGACACCGGACGGGGAAAACTGTCGACCCACATCGATTTGCGTGAGCCCGGCGGGCGCGAGGACGCTCGCCGCGCTGGTGCGCGAGGCGGACGTTTTCGTGCAGGGCTACCGGCCCGGCGCCATCGCCGCATTCGGCTTCGGCGCGCAGGACGCCGCACGCATCCGGCCCGGCATCGTCTACGTATCGCTTAGCGCCTACGGTCACGAAGGTCCGTGGCGAGGCCGGCGCGGCTTCGATTCGCTGGTGCAAACGGCAAGCGGCTTCAATGTCGCCGAAGCGGACGCTTTTGGCGCCGGGGGCCGAGACCGCTGCCGGCGCAGGCGCTCGATCACGCCACCGGCTACCTGATGGCGTTCGCCGCGATCACGGCGCTTGCGCGCCGCGCCGAGCGAGGCGGGAGCTGGCACGTGCGCGCGTCGCTGGCGCAGACCGGCTATTGGATCCGTGCGCTCGGACGCGTCGACGGCATGACCTGTCCCGACCCCGGCTTCGACGAGGTGCGTGATCGCCTGGAGGATGCCGCGTCCGGATTCGGCCGGCTGACCGCCGTTCGCCACGCCGCCGCCATGAGCGAAACGCCGCCGCGCTGGGCGAGACCATCGGTGCCGCTCGGCACGCATGCGCCGGCCTGGCCGCAGCAGACGGCGGCCACGTGAGGTCGAACAGCCGGGGAGTCCGGAGGAGGATATTGAAAAGCTCGAAGAGGCCGCGCGACAAATCGAGGCCTGGCGCAACGGCGAATATCACGCCACCGAGGAAGAGCTGCGCGCGATCGATGAAGCGATTGCCGAGCTTGATCGGGGCGAGGTCGCCAGCGAGGCGCAGGTTAGAGCGGCCTACGCGAATTTCGCAGCGCGTGAAGGTCGTCTATTCGCCGCGGGCGATACGCGACCTTGTTCGAATTTCTACACATCGCCACACGGCGCGGAGGCCGTGGGTGGGTGGGCGAGTGATGGATGCCGATGCTGTTTTGCCGGGACCCACCTCGGTTTCGCGCCGGGAAGGCCGCTCAGAGCCTTGAGCTGAAGAGTTCTTCGCGAGACGGCGAAGCGCAGGCCTCCGCCCCCTGCTCCTTATGGGCAGATGATCGGCGATCAGGCGCGATCCCAACGAACCAACCGCAGCATCGGAAGAGGACGCCAACGATAGGCGTTCGGCGGCGTGCCGGAACTGGTTTGGCCAGTTTGGTCCATAGGATCTACGCTGATCCGTAGAGGTTCTGCTGGCCCATCTGATTATCTGGCCGGGCCCTGTAGTGGATGCGCTCGGGATTTTCCGCTCGGTCCAACCATATCTGGGCCATGTTCAACCATAGCCCCTTTGTCCGTTCATTTGCCGCTTCTTGAGCCCATCGAAGGCAGTCGGCGGCTCGTCTTCGAAAGACCTCGGTAGTCATGTCAAATCCAATCGCAGTAGGGACCTGCCTATGAAACGCCATCTTAGTAAAATGATTCAAAATGCAGACATGAATTTTACCCAATGTCAGCGGATCAGTTAAGGCTTCGTAATCAAATCGGCTTCCCGCACAGGCAGTTACGCCTGTGGAACCGATTTGGCCCATAAGCCGTTATTTGGCTAACCTCACTGACCCCGGGGTTCTCCGGGTCATATCTCACAACTTTGCTGCGTCCTCAGTTCTTGAAACGAAGGAGTTGCAGCCATGGGAGAAAAGAATTGAAGAGCTAGGAGCCTGTCCGAGTAATAGGGGGATTTTGCTGGCAAAAGAAGGGCGAGTTGGATTTTGTCTGTGCGCATGAGCAAGACATTTCGCCCTTGGAAGATCGATGATCCACTGTTGCTGCCGCCAATGGTGCAGGACTTTGTGGCCAAGGGCCATCTCGCCCGCTTTGTGCTGAGCTTGGTGAGAGACGACGTCGACCTTGTCGAGATCACTGGTACCTATGGCAGCGAACGGGGCCAGCCGCCGTTCGATCCGACCATGATGACGGCGCTGCTGTTGTATTCCTACTGCTGCGGCATCTACTCCTCACGTCGGATCGCCAAGGCGTGTCGCGAGCGGGTGGATTTCATGAGCATTGTGGGGCTTGATGCGCCGGATTTTCGCACCATCTCGGATTTCCGTAAGCGGCACTTGAAGGCGCTTGGCGGACTGTTCGGGCAAATCCTGCATCTGTGCGAGACGGCCGGCCTTGTGAAGCTCGGGCATGTGGCGCTCGATGGAACCAAGATCAAAGCCAACGCGTCGAAGCACAAGGCGATGAGCTACGAGCGCATGGAGAATTGCGCGTCCGAACTGGAAGCCGAGGTTGCCAAGTGGCTCGGCACGGCTGCGGCGGCGGATGCTGAGGAAGACGAGCTATACGGCCGCGACAAGACCGGCGACGAGATGCCGGATTGGATCGCCGACAAGAAGCTGCGTGCCGAGAGAATCCGCGAGGCCAAGGCCGAACTGGAGGCGGAGGCGAAGGCGGCTGCCGAGGCCAAGCTCAAGGCAGAGGCCGAAGCGGCAGAGAAGCGAGAGGCTGAGGGGCGCCGCAAACCCGGACGGCAAGCGGCTGCGCCCTCCACCGAGCCGGATGCCAAAGCTCAGAAGAACTTCACCGATCCGCAGAGCCGGATCATGAAGAGCAAGGACGGATTTGTGCAGGCCTACAACGCCCAGGCCGCCGTCGACGCAGAAGCGCAGATCATCGTGGCGCAAGACGTGACGCAGAGCGCGGTCGATTGCGCCCAGCTGGTGCCGATGACCGATGCGATCGAGACCAATCTCGGCCGCAAGCCCGAGCAGCTATCGGCGGATGCCGGCTACTGCTCGGAGGCCAATATCGAGGCATTGGAGAACCGCAACATCGATGCCTACGTAGCGACTGGCCGGGCCAGGGATGCTGTCGCCGGCACCGTCAAAGGCGAGGCCAGCGCCGCAACGCCGGCCGGCTCGGAGGAGGCCATCCCGACGCGCGTCGAGGCGATGCGCGCCAAGATCAAGGCCGGCGGCCACGAAAGCCCTTACCGGCTGCGCAAGCAACTTCCGGAGCCGGTGTTCGGGCAGATCAAACAGGCTCGCGGCTTCCGCCAGTTCTTGCTGCGCGGCTTCGAGAAGGTGCGCGCCGAGTGGGCGATCGTCTGCACCGTCCACAATCTTCTGAAGCTCGCCCACAGGCGGACTTTATCGAAAGTGTTGCTGGCGCCCGCTGGATAGCGGGCGTCACAGCAAGTGACGCCCGCCAATCAAACTCCGGTCTGGGCTACATCTACCAACCACGATAATCTGGACAGGCTCCTAGTGCATGCCTTCGGAGGGGAGATGGAGCGAATTGTTTTCAACTCGAATGGCAAGGCAAAGACGATGGATTTAGCCAAGGCGTGGCTGCGAGCCCGCTTGGAGGAGCTAGTCCAAGAAATGCGAGCTGATTTTCAGGGATATGACGCAACTAAAAGTGAGAAGGTAGGACCCTCGCATAACTCAAAAACAAATATGCAGCAACTATGCGGTTCGCTGCCGACGGGCGAATTGACTTCTTCGTAATTCCGGTATACGGCCATCAATCCTGGCTTATCTGTTGAGTGTTTTGTTTTTAGATCGGAGGCGACATGACCAACGCAAATTCGAAGCGACGTGAATGGACCAAAACAGACGTTCGCGAACTAAAAACTCTTGCTCGGGAGAAAACACCAGCAAGGAAAATCGCTCGGACACTTAAGAGGACCGAAGGCGCAACTCGACAGAAAGCGTTTAGCCTCGGAGTTTGTTGATTCTCGTTTCTAGAAGTCAATCCGCATAATTCCTTCGTTCATACTTCGGCCTGCTTCAGCGGGCTTAAGCCACACAGTTGCACTTTCATTGGGGGGAGAAGCGAGGCGGCCTCGGCGAACCGCGTTGACTATTCGATCACCTCGTCGGTGAGGACGAGCAGTTGCAGCGGAATCGTGAGCGCCAGTGCATCGGCGGTCTTGCGATTAATCACCATAAAAAACCTTGTGGGCTGCTGGATTGGCAGGTCGGCCGGCTTTGCGCCCTTGAAAATCTTGTCCACATAGAACGCGGCCTGCCGATAGAGGTCGGCAAGGCTTCCGCCATAGCTCATCAACCCGCCAGCTTCCACATATTCACGTTGTGTAAATATGGTTGGCAGACGGGCCTTGAGTGCAATTTCCGCGATCCGCTGCCGCTGCGAAAGGAACAGAGGATCGCCGGTGAGCACAACTGCACCAACTTGCTCATTGGTCAGCATGGCAAATGCGCTCGCAGTGTCTTGCGCGTTCCGCATTTGCGCCGGCACAAGCACAATGCCGGCCTTCCCGGCGGCTTCCTGTGCGATCTTCAAAACCAGAAGATGAAAACCGATGCGGGCAAGGTTTGGCACCAACATCGCCAACAGATCGAGTTGCTTTGGGACGACGTCATCTTGAGAACTTGCTAGGCAGGTAATATTGCCGCCGGGATGTGCAAGGCTTGCGACGTAGCCGCTGCCCACCGGATCAGTCGAATTACCCATAACAATAGGAATAATAGTGGTCGCCCGCTGCACCGCAGGCACCGCGAGTGGCGTCCCCAAAACAATGACATCAACATTCAGACGGACAAGTTCGGCTGCCAAGTGATAAAAAAGATCAACTCTACCTTCGGCGAAGCGCCACTCGATGGTGAAATCTCTTCCCTCGACATATCCAAGCTCACGCATCCCGCGCAAGAAGCCGCCGTAGGGGTTAGAGTTCACCGGGACCGGGCGCAATCCGCCGGCAAGAAACCCGATTCGCCGGACCCTCGCCGGCTGCTGCGCGTGCACGGCGAGCGGCCACGCGGCAATCGCGCCGCCGAGAAGCGTGATGAAATCCCGTCGCCTCATACCCAGCTCCCGGCTGAGGCCATTCAAAACGATAGCACGCCGGGGGCCTCGCAGTATGGGAGATAATTCACCTTGCAGCCGCCCATGAGGTTCAGCCTTCCACCGCCCTGACCGCCAACGGATGGTCTGCTGCCATGGCACTTCCCGGCCGCTAATTGCGATACACCAAATGGTTGAATTTGCGTCAGCTTTTAGAGCTATACGGCCGCCAAATGGGTTGCGGCTCTGAGGCTTTTGGGGCTGAAAATGACCCATCTCGGAAGTGGAGTGTGCATCGAAGCAGTCGAGGATGGTCAAGGCCGCCCTCGGTATACATCGCTGCCTACTACCGCTCGTTCGCCAATCCGAAGATCGCCGCGGCAATTTCAGAGCGCATTGAGCAAGTCATCAATCGCATAGCGCTTTCGACCGCAAACCGCACCGCGAGTTGTTGAGCGGCGTGACGTTCGCGCGGTAAAGACGCCCCCCACTCGCTTCCACGAGTGGTTGGACCAGTGTAGGCGTCCCTCTACACGCGCGTGCGCGAAGTCTTCTGATCGGGGGCGTTTGGGTCTATGTTGGGAGCCGTGTCGCACTCGTCTGATCCACATACGAGAAGGTTCATGAAAGCACAACAATTCGCAAGTACAGGAACGCCGCGTGTCTTCGTGATCCATGAGAATGACGCCTGGGTCGAACCGCTGCGCCGCGAGTTGGCCATCCTCGGAGTACCGTTCAGCGAGTGGTTCCTCGATGAAGGTATGCTGCGTCTCGCGATGGCGCCGCCCGAGGGCATCTTCTACAATCGTATGAGCGCCTCCTCGCACACTCGCGGCCATCGCTACGCCCCCGAGTTCGCGGCGGCCGTGCTGGCTTGGCTTGAGCGCCACGGCCGTGTGGTGGTCAACGGCGAGCGTGCCCTCCAGCTCGAGCTCTCAAAGGTTGCTCAGTACGAAGCCCTCAAGGCATTGGGAATCACGACTCCAGACACGATTGCCGTGATTGGTCGCGACAACATTGCCGATGCAGCCGAGAAGATCGGGTTCCCCGTGATCCTCAAGCACAACCGCGCCGGCAAGGGGCTCGGCGTGCGCCTGCTGTTTTCGGCGGCGGCACTCGTCGAGCATGTCGGCAGCTCAAGCTTCGAAGAGTCAAGAGATGGCATCACGCTGGTGCAGCAGTACATCAAGGCGCCGGCACCGTTCATCACGCGGGTCGAATTCGTGGGCGGCAAGCTCGTCTATGCCGTGAGGGTCGATACCTCCCAGGGCTTCGAGTTGTGCCCGGCCGACGCCTGCCAGACCGAAGCCGTCGCGAGCGCATGCCCCACGGTCGCGACCGGCGCCAAGTTTCAGATCCTCCCCACGTTCGAGCATCCGTTGCTGCCGGCCTGGCAGGCGTTTCTCGCCGCGAATGACATCGACATTGCCGGGGTCGAATTCATTGCCGATGCGGCTGGCCACGCCTTCACGTACGATATCAACACCAACACGAACTACAATCCGGACGCCGAAGCAAAGGACGGCCGCAGCGGCATGCGCGCGATTGCGACCTATCTCACAAGTCGGCTCACAGAACGATATCGTCCAACTTCGCAACCTGCCTCGGCGGCTTGAAGTGTTAAAACCTCCTGACCCGTCCGATCCCGAGGTGCTCGCCGATGATGCCCGCTGTCTCCTGCAGCTCGGCCCGCGTGCCTCGGAACACCACCGTTCCGCGGCTCACCACGAAGAACACGTCGCCTACCGACAGGGCCATTCGCAGATTTTGCTCGACCAAAAGAATGGATACGCCGCGAGCGCGGCTCTCGAGGATTCCGGCGCGGATCGCGCTGACCATGCCCGGCGCAAGTCCCTCCGTGGGTTCGTCGAGCATGAGCAGCTCGGGTTGACAGGCCAGCGCCCGCGCGATCGCCAGCATCTGTTGTTGTCCGCCGCTCAGGTTCTTCCCCAGACTTCGGCGTCGCGCCAGCAGGTCGGGAAAGAACTCGAGCGCCTCGTGGACGCGCCGCCCGGAAGCGGACCGACGCACGGCCTGTGCGGCAACCCGGATGTTCTCTTCGACGGTCAGCGAATCGAAGATCCGGCGTTCCTCCGGAACCCAGGCCAGACCCAGCGCCGCCACGAGATGCGGCGCGCGCCCGTCGATCCGCTCGCCACGGAACGAGATGCTGCCGCCGCTCAACGGCACGATACCCATGATGGCCTTGAGCGTCGTGCTCTTGCCCGCCCCGTTGCGTCCCACCAGGCAGGCGATCTGACCGGCCTGCACCTCCAGCCCGACCCCGTGCAGCACGTGGGCCGAACCGTAGTGCGCGTGAACCTCCTCGAGCACGAGCACTAAAGCGGATTCCGATCATATTGAAGCATAGCCTGCATGCCTGAAATAGTTGGTGCATTCTTGAGGGCTGAGTTGTGGGATGAACGAGCGAATGGCTCGAGTGAGTCCGGGAACAGTGCGCGCGGCTACCTTGCGCAGGAACTGCTTGAATTTGCTGTAAGGCATCTCGATCGGATTGAGGTCAGGCGAGTACTTCGGCAAGTAGCGAAGTGTCGCCTGCACTTTCTCAATCGCCTCCCGAATGGCGAGGCCCATATGGACTTTGCAGTTATCCATCACGACGATGTCGTTGCGCCGGAGGGTGGGAACCAGGCACTGCTTGACGTAGGCGAGAAACATCTCTCCGGTCATGGCGCCTTCGAGCACCATTGGCGCGGTTATTTTATTGTGACGCAAGGCGGCCACGAAGGTGATCGTCTCCCATGCTCCAAGCGGAACGGTGCCGATCACCCTGACGCCCCGTGCAGCCCGTCCCCGGAGCCGCACCATGTTGGTACTGACCGCGGTCTCATCGATAAACACCAGCCGGGCAGGATCAAGCATGCCTTGCTCTCGAATCCAACGTCGGCGCGCGCGTGCCACATCTGCTCGCTGCCGTTCGGCAGCTTGCAGGCTTTTTTTTAAGGGTGATGTTGTGTCGGTCGAGAAACCGCCAGAGCGAACTGCGGCTGGTCCAAATCCGCCGCTTGCGCAACGCTGCAACCGTCTCTACCAAAGTCAGGTCCGGCTGTTCGGCAATCAGAGCCAACACCTCGGTGGCGAACTCGTCCAACGGAGAAATGCTACCGCCGCGCGGCTTCGGCGCGGCGCTCCTCCTCTTGCGCCAGCGCTGCAGCCACTTTACTGCCGAGGCTACGCTCACCTCGAAACGCTCGGCCGCCTCCCGTCGCGACGCTCCCGTCTCCACGGCTTCGATAACGCGTTCCCGCAGGTCACAAGAATAGGCCTTAGGCATCGCTGAGCCCCGCAAAGGAGAATCAATGCACAAAGACTCGCTCATCTATAAGTCTTTGGGAATCCCCCCAATTCAAATCGGGCGGGAACCGCTTTAGTGAATCCCTGCAT
>CAWFZR010000008.1:0-85129 GCA_963820365.1 uncultured Alphaproteobacteria bacterium
AACGGTCCTACTCGCGGCGGGCCGCCAGCGCGCCTCGGGCCTACGCTTCGCCGATGTGCGCGTCCAGGCGCTCCTGCACGGCCTCATCCCGTTCCGGCTGCTCGCCAATGGTTTCCGCTGCGCCGACCTGCGCCACCATCTCGCTATCCTCTCCGGCCGCGATCCGGCTGTGATCTCACAAGCCGCCATCACCTATCAGCTTCGACGCCTGCGTCTTCACGGCTTGATCGAACGCCTTCCAAGCAGCTTCCGCTATCGCGTCACTGAGCTCGGCTTGCCTGCCACCGGCCCGTTCTTCACGCGAACTTACAATCGCATCTTGCGCCCGGGATTGGCGCTCGCTCTGCCAACCCTGCGCGCCATCGATGCCCCTGCGCCAAGTGCGCCTTCGACAAAAAACGATCAAACTAAAGGTCAACGAATGGATCGAACAACTCTACTCGCCCCAAAAACTTGAACATTTAGCCCAAGTGTCTCCACTCAAGCTGGGCTAGTACGGTAACCTCCTCAGTACCCATCCCCTCAAGCAACTATAACAGCATTGCAATCGAGACGGAGGTATCCCAGGCGTGAAAGAGACCGCGGGAAAGCGCGTGCTCTTGGTCGGCCCCTGTTGCCGCGGATTCTCAGACGCCGTTGCGAGCGGGACCCGTTCAGTTGAACACCAAGGAAAGGTCGCGATAATGTTCAGTGGGCAAATCCTTTGCGCTCATCATCGTTTGCAATGGATTCTCACTGGACACCTATCGGAGCGGCAACACTCACGTTTGGGGTCCGAGGCGATCCATCCGCCCACGCCGGCAAGGATCAAAGCGCCGGCAACGGCAAACAAATTGATCTTGCTCATCTGAATTCTCCTCTCAATACGAGTTCAGCTTAGGTGAGGCCACCAGACGTCCCCTCCGTATCGTCGCGATGTCGCTTGCCATCGATTTGGTATCGTGTGTATCGAGGAGCGCCTCCAGAGCGTAGTCGCGATAGATCAAGGCGACGGCAGTCACCCGGTGAGGGCGGCGGCCAGCATGAGCCCTACGGGGGCAGCACTTTCGAGCGCAGCCATCGCCACCATGTCGGCTGCTCGGGCTCGATCGGCTTCGGCAAGGCGAGCCGCTGCGCCTGATCGCGCCAGTGATCGCGCTCCTGTCTGGCGTTCATCCACGATCGCGGACCGTGCTTTGCCGCGTAGGCAACCAGGACGCCGCCGTCCGGCTCGATGCGGCCGAGGCCGCGCCCGACGGATCGTGTGGCGACCGTCCGCTTCATCTGGCGCGCGAACGGATATCGTCGACAGGCGTCAAGGATAGCTAGACCTGAGCTTTCCCGCCCCCGACTGCCGTGATGACATGGCTAAGCGGCACCGCCTCAAATTCGATGTCCGCGGTCAGCTTCCAGCTTCGCATCCACTGGCACCAGAATAGTTCGGCTCCGCCCAACCCTCCGGACGTTCCGAAGTTCCGATGCCATGACCAGCGAATAGACAACGGCCCAGTCGGACTTCTGCGCGTCGGCCGCAAACATGCGCAACGAATTGACGAGCTTCTCGCGCGACAGATCGGTCATGAGTGAAACCGTCTCGAACCCGACAGCGCGCAGCGTTTGGGCCGACGGACTGCGCATCGCGTCGCGGATTGGAAAGCTCGGCAACGGCCTTGTAGCTGGAATTCCCGATGACCAGCGCGATGCGGCGGCCGGGGATTGATAGCGGTGGACACGACCGCAGCGGTGATCGTTGCCGGCGCGGTCGCTGCCATCGTCGTCGCAGGCGCGGCCGAAAGCGCCGCCAGCCGGATCCGCCGTGCTGTTTTTTTATGTGCCCGTCGCCCCAGGGTAAAGAATTTATCCACGGGCAGCGCCAGCGCACTCCGAAAATCGGCAATTGCACTCTCCCGCCTGCCCTTCTTTTTCGTGAATGAGGCCTCTATACGCATAGGCTGGTTTCTGTTTCGGATCGATCTGGATCGCCTCATCCAAATCGGCGAGTGCGCGGCCGAGATCACCTTTCTGCAAATAGGCGTTGCCGCGGTTGCGATAGATGGCCGCGGTCTTGGAATTCAGAGCTGGATCGCCTCGTTCAGGTCGGCTGAGCGCGCGGTCGACGTCACCCTTCTGCAAATAGACGAGACCACGGTTGTTGAAGGCGCTCACGTTCTTGGGATTGAGCCGGATCGCCTCCTCCGAGTTGCGGATGCAAAGGTCGTAGTCGCCCTTGAAGAAATAGGCCATGGCGCGATGGGGCTGTGTCTTGCTCAATACTCAGCATTAAGGATTTCGGGCGTGGCGAAATTACGCGGCCTTGTCTCCTGCACCGCCGATGTGCCGGCATCCCCTTTCCACAGTCCAGGAAGTCAGCCGTCGCCTGCGCGAGGGCGATCTGATTTTCAAACCAGCACCAGCGGTCGCCACGGCGGCAACGACATGACGACAAGTGATGCCGTCAATCTGCTCACCGGACTTTTGATCGTGAGAGCGTCGTCCGTTTCGTTGGGCAAAATTGCCAAGCTCACACGCTCCCATCTCGATCTTAGGGCATATGGCAAGGCAGCGACCGGCTGGCCTTGGCTGCGTGGGACAAAAAGTTAGCATTGCCTCAACTGTGTCGCCTGAAGCGCGGCCACACTTCGGCGATGCGCTCAACGCGCTTCTCGAGTCAATTGCAAGCGGAGACCTCAAGAGGGCTATTGCGAACTGGACCGCTCGCCGGTCTCACGGCGAGCGACCCTATTTCTCGTTCGAGGCGAGCATATATTGGCCCCAGGCCGCATTCAGAGGCGCGGATTGAATTCGATACCACAGCGTACAAGGCGGGTTCACTACCTCCAGCCACGGGACGCGAAAAACCTAACAATCCCGGATACGCCACGAAAGTTGCGGGATCTGCTCGAACGAAGCCGGCTGGCTTCGGTCTGGAGGTCAAGGCCACCATCAGGGAGCAAACCTTCACAGAGATCGGCCGTCTGTTGAGTGAGGAGAGATAAAGGTCATGGCGCGAAGCGCCCTCACCTTAAAGCAGCCCGACGTGACACGCGCATTGCGTGCCGCGAAGGCTTCGGGGTTGAGCCATGGCGCATCCGCTCACCAAGAAATGGAAATCGCTGAGGATCGATCCGAGAGCAGACGAGCGCCTCGAAACGCCGAAGCAGCTCGCGGCGCGCGTCGGAATTTCCGAGCGGCAAGTTCGTCATCTCATCCAGACCCGTCAGCTCGAGCACGTCATGATCGGTTGCCGGGTTCACATTCCTGTCGGCGCATTCGCACGCTTTCTCGAAGCGAGGAAGGTCACGCCATGCCAAGACGAAACCAGGGACCGCGACTTCGCTGGCTCGCCAAGCGCGAGTGCTTCTACATCACCTGGACCGAGCGAGGCCGCAGCCGCGAGCGCAGCACTGGCACGGCAGACCGCGAACAAGCTGAAATCGCGCTCGCCGAATTCCTGCAACAGCGAGACCGGCGAGCCGGCCCGAGTGATCCCGCTGCAGATCCTCGTGACCGACGTGCTGAACGACTATCAGCAACAGCGCGGACCGAAGGTCGCGGCACCGGAGCGCATCGCCTATGCGGTGCTGGCGCTGACAGATTTTTTCGAGGGCAACAGCGTCGCCGACGTGACGCCGCAGACATGCGGCCGCTATGCCGAGAAGCGCGGGCGCTCGGCCGGCACCGTGCGGCGCGAATTAGGCGTGCTGCGGGCGGCGATCAACTACGCGCACAGGAACGGCCGGATCACCCGGCCGGTCGCCGTCGAGTTGCCCGAGCGGCCGGAGCCGCGCGACCGATGGCTAACCCGCAAGGAAGCCGCGCGACTGATCCGGGCGGCGCGGACGCCGCAGGCGCGGCTCTACATGCCGCTGTTCATTCTGATCGGGCTCTACACCGGCCGGCGCAAGGAAGCGATCCTGTCGCTGCGCTGGCCGCAGGTGAACCTTGAGGCGCGGACGATCAATTTCGAGATCGCCGGCCGCAAGCGGACCAACAAGAAGCGCGGCATCGTCCCGATCCCGCCGCGGCTTTTGCCGCACCTGCGCCGCGCGCAGGAAGCGCGGGACTGACCTGGGCTATGTCCTGCACATCGACGGCGAGCGGATCGGCGACATCAAGAAGGGCTTCGCCGCCGCCTGCGAGCGCGCCGGCATCGAGGGCGTCACGCCGCACACGCTGAAGCACACCGCCGCGACGTGGCTCATGCAGGCCGGCACCGATCCCTGGCAGGCGGCCGGCTTCCTCTCCACCAGCGTGGAGACGTTGCTGCGCGTCTACGGCCACCACCATCCCGACTATCTGCGCGAGGCCGCCGAGAACATCGGCAGGCGTCCGCGGAATGTCCGCGTAATCGCGTGATGTTTTCGTTGCGTTCCAGTGCCGTTGGACCAGAGAAAGCCGCAAAAATAGGAGCCTTGTCGAATGAACCACAGTTCTCCGAAGGCAGAGGTCAGAGGTTCGAATCCTCTCGGGCGCGCCACTTCGGCGATTGTCTCAGGCCGCACACAACATCATTGGCTTATTTGATACCTCCTTGTCAGCGTTGTCGCTGGGGGACCGAGACGCAACTCTTCAAACTGACCAAACCGTGGTCAGCACGAACAGAAAACAAAGTCGGTTTTGGAGCCGGTTTGCTCCAACGCGGCGCTCAAGCCCCACGACTGAGGCGGGGCGGGTTATGAGATTGACCCATGCTGCCTTAATCAAAATGACACACCGCTGGCCAAGAGGTCTGTTCTCATGGCTGTGCTATGCGTATTCACGATTTCATCAGGTATTTGAAAACGAAAAAGCCCGACGAGGCCCACGCTGAGGGCTCCGTCGGGCTCGACCAAATTACGAAATTGGGTTTTTGGGACTACTTTTGGCCGCCCTGCTGGCCGCCTTTACCGGGATCCTGCTGCTGCTGGCCGGGCTTCTGCTGTCCGCCGCCCTGTTGCTGCTGACCAGGCTTCGGCTGCTCGCTGCCCTGCTGCTGCTGTCCCGGCGTTCGCTGGCCACCCTGTTGCTGACCCTGCTTTTGATCGCTGCCTTGGTTGTGTTGAACATTCTCGTTCGGATTAGTCATTCGAAGGACCTCATTGTTGAAAGTCAATAATCTGCACGTAGCTACGAACTCGCTCATTACAAGTCTAGCAATAGACCACCGTGATCACTATCATCGGCGCTCGCGAGGGAAGCTTCATGGTCAACTCCGAGCTTTATCGCGCCCAGGCGGCGGGATACAAGAAGCGTGGAAAGCAGGCGGACGCACCCGACGAAATCCGTGAGCTCAGGGTACTGCGCAGTTGAACGTAACCGTAAAGCATGCCCCCCCGTCCTCAGCGCGCGCGATGTGCAGCTCGCCGCCAATCTGCTTCACCAGCGACAGAACGATTTTCATTCCAAGTCCCTTGCTGCTCGCAGGATCGAATTCTGGCGGCAATCCTGGCCCGTCATCCAACACCGATAGCGAATGACAAGCTGGCGACGTCGTTTCAATCGAACGGTGATGGTGCCCTTAGCGTATTTCGCCGAATTGGTGATCAGCTCATTGACGATGAAGCCGAGCGGGATACCGAGCGCGGTCGGTATTTCACAATCCGCGCCCTCCACCACGATGGCATGCCTCGCTCCCTCCTGGAAAAGGAGACCCGAAAGATCCTCGCACAGGTGCTGGAGATATTGCTTGAACTCCACTTTTTCCTGATGATCGAGGAGATGCAGCTGCCGATGCACGCGTCCCAACGCAGCGACTGCGACTGGCCGCAATCTTCAATTGCGTGGCCGCTTCGGGCGTGGTGGCCGCTCGGCTTTGCAACGACAGCAGGCTCACGATCAATTGCAAGCTGTTGAGGAGCCGATGCTCAAATTCCTGCGCCATCATGGCGTGGCGCTGCAATAGGTCGCTCTTCTCGCGAAGCAACGCGTCTTCGCGCGCAAGAGCGTTCTTCAATTGGACAGTTGTCCTGACATGCCGCCGCGGAACGTGCTTCCCGCGCACAACCAAGCGCGGAGCGGAACGACAAAAGTCAGCTTCGACTGCTGCCTTGGTAATGCGCATGAATCTCCCCTCACCCGACCGGCGGTGCCAGGATAGGGAAAGCCGGAAGGATCGCGGTCGATTTAGTGCTTAGAGGGCGAACGCTCTGATAGGCGTCTCAGCCGATTCGAGAATGCGCCCCTTTCCGTTCGAAGTCGAGGGCTATGTCGCAACATGCGACCTTTAGAGCTTACGAATTTGGTCATGCTAATGAGCCGTGCGCCGTCCCCATTTGGCTATTCAACGCAGTAATTTCTCGAACGGCCATTGTGCTTTGCATTCCAGCACCCCAAGTAATGGGACACTGGCAAGCAGCGGCTTGTCCGGGAGCTGCACGAAAATCGGCGACCTACCGAAGTCTCCGGTCCCCTCATACTGGCAGCTCTGTTGCCGTCGGCAGGCATAATAACAAATCCAAATAGGCCGCGTTCGGGAGCGGGTGCCGAAAGCACCGGCTTCCGGGTATCCGCGCCGTGCTGGCGGTCCATCTAGTTGAAAGGCCGAAGCCATGCAAGCTCGAGCGTCGCCATGACGTCTCCCACTTACATAAGTGAAGACAAATCCGACATGCGCGGCATCAAGCACGGCTGGTACGCGGTAGAGGATGACGGCAACCTCTCTTCCGGGCCGTTTTCCAGCCGCGAGGAATGCGTCAATAGAATCGCTCAACCCACGAACGGGACGAACGATGGCGTCTAAGTTGCCACAAGCGCCGAACTGAAACACTTCTTTTTTCTACGGACATCCGACGTTGAGGGCAGGCATCGGGAGGTCTAACCAGAATCGCCCCTCAAGGATCGAGTTTCATGAACGAAACCATTATCGGCGGCACCAAAGCCAAGACAGCAAAACACATCACCGATCCGTTTGGCATGTCGAAATACGAGATGCCAAAAATGGAAGTGCCCGCGGAGTTTCGCGAGATGACCGACAAGGGTGTCGCGCATGCCAGGGACGCCTACGCGAAGGCGAAGGTGGCCAGCGAGGAAACGGTCGATCTGCTCGCAAACGTGTATGAGACCGTCGCCAAGGGCGCGACAGAATATAATCTCAAGCTTATTGAGATCGCCCGCACCAATAATCGCGCTGCCTTTGACTACGCCCATGAGCTGTTGGGCGTGAAGTCTCCATCGGAGCTTATCGAGCTCTCGACCGCGCACATGCGCAAGCAATTCAACGTCGCCTCCGCGCAGAGCAAGGAGCTTCTTGCGCTGGCTCAGGAACTGACGGCTGATGCTACCGAGCCAATCAAGACTGGCATGTCCAAGGCGTTCCCCAAGGCCACCTGATCGCACGGGTCCCGCAATGCCGGGCCCCGAACGAACAGCTTCGAAATATTCATCAGCTTTCCAAATCCCCCAACCTTTTGATGAAATTCCAAGGAGGATACCAATGAAATTTCGCCCCCTTCACGACCGCGTCGTTATCGAGCGTATTGATGCCGAGTCGAAGACCGCTGGCGGCATCATTATTCCGGATACCGCAAAGGAAAAGCCACAGCAGGGCAAGGTCATCGCCGTTGGACCGGGCGGCCGCGACGAGAGCGGCAAGCTAATCCCCGTCGATGTGAAGGTCGGCAACCGCATCCTGTTCGGCAAATGGTCTGGCACCGAGGTCAAGATCGACGGCGTCGAGTACCTCATCATGAAAGAGGACGACATCATGGGAGTGCTGGTCGAGGCCGAGACCAGGAACGAGACCAAGAACGAAGCCAGGAAGAAGGCCGCCTGATTGCTGTCGCCGAATTCTCGTCCTGAGGAGACCGCGCAGCGGCCCGCCCTCGAAGTCCGAGAGAAACATCCGATCGGTCAAACAAAAGGAATACCGAGATGTCTGCCAAGGAAGTCAAATTCTCTGTCGACGCGCGTGATAGAATGTTGCACGGGATCGACACCCTCGCGCACGCGGTACGCGTGACGCTCGGTCCGAAAGGCCGCAACGTCCTGCTCGACAAATCGTTCGGCGCCCCACGCATCACCAAGGACGGTGTCACCGTCGCCAAGGAGATCGAGCTCGAGGACAAGTTCGAGAACATGGGTGCACAGATGGTGCGCGAGGTCGCTTCCAAGACCTCCGACCAGGCCGGTGACGGCACGACCACGGCGACTGTGCTCGCTCATGCGATCGTCAGGGAGGGCGCCAAAGCTGTCGCCGCCGGCATGAACCCGATGGACCTCAAGCGCGGCGTTGATCTCGCGGTCGATGCCGTGGTCGCGGACCTCCAGAAGAACTCCAAGAAGGTCACCTCGAATGACGAGATCGCCCAGGTCGGCACGATCTCGGCCAACGGCGATGCGGAGATTGGCCGCTTCATTGCCGATGCGATGAAAAAGGTCGGCAACGAGGGCGTGATCACGGTCGAGGAAGCAAAGTCGCTGGCGACCGAGCTCGAAGTGGTCGAGGGCATGCAGTTCGACCGCGGCTACATCTCTCCTTACTTCGTCACCAATGCAGACAAGATGCGGGTGGACATGGAAGACCCGTATATCCTGATCTACGAAAAGAAGCTTTCCGGATTGCAGGAGCTATTGCCGTTGCTGGAAGCGGTGGTGCAGGCGAGCAAGCCGTTGGTCATCATTGCCGAGGACGTCGAGGGTGAGGCGCTCGCCACCCTCGTGGTGAACAAGCTGCGCGGCGGCCTCAAGGTCGCAGCGGTCAAGGCCCCCGGCTTCGGCGATCGCCGCAAGGCAATGCTCGAGGATATCGCGATCCTCACCGGCGGCACCATGGTGTCCGCCGACCTCGGCATCAAGCTCGAGAACGTGACGATCAACATGCTCGGACGCGCCAAGAAGGTGATGATCGACAAGGAGAACACCACGATCGTCAGTGGCACGGGCAAGAAGGCCGACATCCAGGCACGCATTACCCAGATCAAGGCCCAGATCGAGGAGACGACCTCTGACTACGACCGCGAGAAGCTGCAGGAGCGACTGGCCAAGCTCGCCGGCGGCGTCGCAGTGCTCCGTGTCGGCGGAGCGACCGAGATCGAGGTGAAGGAGCGCAAGGACCGCGTCGATGACGCCATGCATGCAACCCGCGCGGCGGTCGAGGAGGGTGTCCTGCCCGGAGGCGGCGTTGCGCTGCTGCGCGCCATCAAGGCTCTGGAGAAGCTCAAGGTCCAGAACGACGATCAACGCACCGGCATCGACATCGTCAAGAAGGCGCTCTCCTGGCCGGCGCGCCAGATCGCGATCAACTCCGGCGAGGATGGCTCGATCGTCGTCGGCAAGATCCTGGACAAGGACACCTATGCCTTCGGCTTTGACGCACAGACCGGCGAGTATGGCAACCTGGTGTCGAAGGGCATCATCGATCCGACCAAAGTCGTACGCACCGCGTTGCAGGACGCCGCCTCCATCGCGGGTCTGCTCATTACCACCGAGGCGATGGTCGCCGAGGTGCCCAAGAAGCAGAACGCGGCGATGCCCGGCGGCCCCGGCGGGGGCATGGGTGGAATGGGCGGCATGGACTTCTGAGACAATCAATCTATCATCAAGAACACGAAGGCCGGGGCACGCTCCGGCCTTCTTCACAAGTGGTAAGGTGCTCGGCAACAGGAGCGCCCGATGCGCACGCACCGGTTCGGACGGAAAATCAAGCTTCCTGCGACAATCGCCATCAAACATGAGATCAGGATGCGGATGGCTCAATATGAGACTAAGAAGGCTGAGGATGAAGCAAGGCATGAAGCCCTTCTTCACGTGCCGCTGCCAGCGCCCTTTACCCAAGTGCCATAGAAGCGAACGAACTGCTGTACCGCAATAAGGGATTATGAGTTGACATGACGATCCCCGTTACACGTTCGCGTGCGACCCGATTTGCGACGCGCACCTTCATCATCTGCAAATAGTTCACGGATGACTGTCCTGGTTTCAGTGAAGATAAACGACGGCGTGGTAATGGCCGCCGACAGCGCCAGCTCGTTTGAGAGCGGGATGGTCTATCAGAATGCGGACAAGATCGTAAACCTCACGGAGGGCTTACCGATCGGAGCTATGGCCACCGGCGCAGGCGGAATCGGAAATGAGTCGATTGACACGCTGATGAAGGATTTGCGTCGTCGTTTCAGCGGCGCAGATGCCAAGCATCCCGACTGGGCACTTGATCCCGTAACCTATACGCTCCGAGATGTCGCGATCCGGCTCCGATCATTCTTGTTCGAGGAAAAGGTCAAGGCCTACAGTGGCAGCGTATGGACGCGGGTGCGCATTTGCGGCTACTCGGCCGGTAGACCGCTCGCTGAAGTTTGGGAGGTTCTGCTCCTGGGATCGGACTCTCCGGCGCCGACCCAAGTTCAAGGCGAGCAAGAATTCGGCATCAGATGGGACGGCGAATATGAAGCGCTGAGTCGTCTAATCTTTGGCCTCGGGACAAAGTTTGAAGAAGCCGCTGCAAGGGGTGGCTTGAGTCGAGAGCAGGCGGCCGACTTGCGCGGAAAGCTCGCACCCGAGCTTTTTGAACTCTTGTTTGTGGAAGCCATGCCGATCCAAGACGCTGTCGATCTTGCACGTTTCCTGGTGGAAGCGACGATCAGCTTCGTGAAGTTCTCGGTCGCACGGCCGAAAACGGTCGGTGGTCCGATCGGAATTGCCGCGATCACCAAACATGAGGGCTTTCGCTGGTTTCAGCCACCCCGAGAGCTGGCTCGGGAGATTTGAACGATCAGCGCCGAGTTGCTGTCGGTCCACAAACGGTCATACGCCAGAGCGAGACTCTGCACTGCAGCGAACCTGACTCGATCCTCCCCAATGCTGTATGCTGCCACAGAGAGTCTCTGGCTGGAGCAGAGGATGCAATTCGATCGAACGAACCGGCGCCGGTTCATCACGCTGCTCGGCGGCGCGGGTGCGGCGTGGCCGCTGGCGGCGCGCGGGCAGCCGCCGGCGCTGCCGGTGATCGGGTATCTCAGCGCGAGGGTTCCAGAGACCGACGTGCCGTTGCTGGCAGCGTTCCGCCGGGGCCTGAATGAAACGGGCTACGTCGAGGGCAAGAACGTGGCGATCGAATATCGCTGGGGAGGCGGCCAATTGAATCGCCTGGGGGCGCTCGCGGAGGATTTGGTCCGTCGACAAGTCAATGTCATCGTGACGGGTGGCGGAGAGCCGGTAGCGCTGGCGGCCCAGGCGGCGACCGCGAGAATTCCCATCGTGTTCAACATCGCTGAAGACCCCGTCCGGTTTGGCCTGGTTGCCAGTCTTAACCGGCCGGGTGGAAACCTCACGGGCGTGACCAGCTTATTGGGAGCGCTGGGACTGAAGCAGTTCGGACTGCTGCGCGAGCTGGTGCCACAGTCGGCTATGATTGCCATGCTCGTAGACCCGAGCATGCCGTGGGCTGAGTCGCTAACTACCAACACACAGGCAGCCGCGCATTCCGTCGGACAGCAGGTCGTCATCCTCGGAGCCAGCGCCGAGCGCGACATCGACGCGGCCTTCGCGACGTTCGTCCAACAGCGGGCCGATGCGCTCCTTATTACCGCCAGTCCATTCTTCTTCACCCGGGCGGATTACGTCATCGCGCTGGCGGCTCGCCATGCGCTGCCTGCGGTCTACTGGCGGCGGGAGATCGCTGACGCCGGCGGCCTGATGAGCTACGGATCGAGCACCGCCGAATTGTATGGCCAGCTGGGCATCTACGCCGGCAAGATTCTCAACGGCACGAAGCCGGCCGATCTGCCGATCATGCAGCCGACCAGGTTCGAGCTGGTCATCAATCTCAAGACCGCCAGGGCGCTCGGCCTCGAAGTGCCGCCGACGCTCCTCGCCCGCGCCGATGAGGTCATCGAGTGAAAAGGCGCGAGTTCATCACGCTGTTCGGCGTCGCGTCATCTCGGGCGCGCCACTGTACAAATTTTGCACGATACCAGGCGATTTAGCCGCCGCGGCCTGCCCTAACATCGCCGAATCCTCACTGCGTCGTGGATGTGCGGAGTAGGGCCTCCCTCTGTTAAGGTCGGATGGGTAGGCATTAACAATCTGTAAACCACGCATGCCTACATTGAAGGTACCTAGCCATCTCTAGGGTGCCGGAGGGCGAGCACATGGCAGACCAGGACGAAGCCAAGACAAGGACCATTGGCTACCTTCCTATAGAGAAAGTTCAGACGTTAAAGGGTTGGGATGAATACCTTGACAAATCAAGTAAGCTTTCAACCCTGAGGACTGAAACCCAAAAAGCCAAAAACTCTGTAAGAGATGCCTTGAAGCAACGGCTCAATGAAACGGGCGACATCGATTTTGTCGCTGATGGCGACAGGATCAGGGTGTTTCAGGTCTTTCGCAAACAGCAGCAAGGGCGGAGAACGAGGACGATAGACCTTTCATCGTCCTTTCATGAACAACCTTTAGAAGTGGGATCGGAAACGTTCCCGGCCAACCTGGACCCGGTAACCGAGCGGCTCACGGCATTGATAAGACAGAAGATGGAAAGGTAGCAATCGCTCAAGAGCGAAGGCACCCACCGTCCATCCATCGGCGGTAGAACGCCACTTTTTTCCACTGGCTCTTGGTTGGGGCTTGGCGGTAGCGACGTCGATCATGCGCTGGAATTCCGGCCGCCGGTCGTCAATCGCCGACACGCCGGGCTCGCCAAACTGCAATATCGACGCGAATGACCCCCGAGCCGACGTGAGCAGTTCAAGATTTCCGCATCGCAACTTGATCTCCTGACCCCTATTTCGCCGGTCGTAATTTCCTGTTCTGATGACCTGAGCCGAATATGGCGTGCTCGAGCCTGAGAAAGGCAATGCGAAGACGCGATTTCATTACAGGAATTGCTGGATCGGGGGCTGCGTGGCCCCTTGCGACGCGCGCCCAGCAAACGGATCGGGTGCAGCGTATTGGCGTGCTCATGGCCGCGGCCGCGGATGATCCGATATATCAGGCCCGCATCGCGGCGTTCCTGCAGGGCTTAGCACAATTGGGCTGGAGCGACGGCCGCAACGTGCGGATCGACATCCGCTGGGCCACGACCAATGCCGAAGACCTTCGCAGACACGCGTCCGAATTGGCCGCGCTCGCGCCGGACGTCCTCGTGGCTGCGACTGGCACCGCAACCGCAGCGCCGTTGCTGCAGGCGACCCGCACCGTGCCGATCGTGTTCGTGATTGTCATCGACCCGGTCGGCGCTGGTTTCGTCGCGAGCCTGGCGCGGCCGGGCGGCAACGCCACCGGTTTCCTCATGTTCGAATACGGCCTGAGCGGGAAATGGCTGGAGCTGCTCAAGCAGATCGCGCCCGGCATGACGCGAGCCGCGGTCCTGCGGGATCCGGCCATCGCCTCCGGGATCGGGCAGTTCGCCGCCGTCCAGGCCGTGGCGCCGTCGTTGGGGGTAGAGTTGAGTCCGGTCGACGCGCGCGATGCGCCCGAAATCGAGCGCGCCGTCACGGCCTTCGCGCGCTCCGGCAATGGCGGCCTGATCGTGACGGCGAGCGCGCCGGCGTCGCGTCATCGCGATCTGATCGTTACGCTGGCGGCCCGGCACCGATTGCCCGCGGTCTACGCCTCCCGCTACTTCGTCACCGACGGCGGGCTGATGTCCTATGGGCCTGATCTGGTCGACCAGTACCGGCGCGCGGCCGGTTATGTCGACCGCATCCTCAAGGGCGAGAAGCCTGCCGACCTGCCGGTGCAGGCGCCGACCAAGTACGAGCTGGTGATCAACCTCAATACTGCCCGGACGCTCGGCCTGGATGTCCCGCCTACGCTGCTTGCCCGCGCCGACGAGGTGATCGAGTGATAAGGCGCGAGTTCATCTCGCTTCTCGGCGGCGCCACGGTGGCGTGGCCGTTCGCGGCACGCGCACAGCAGCCCGCACGCATGCGGCACATCGGCGTGCTCATGATTCTGGCCGCCGACGATCCGGAATCTTCTCCCCGCGTCGCCGCTCTCACGCAAGGGCTGCAGCAATTGGGCTGGACGCCCGGTCGCAACGTGCAGATTGAGTACCGTTGGGGCGCGGACAGCGGCCACGCTCGCACAGTTGCGGCAGAACTGGTCGCGCTCGCACCGGACGTCATCCTGGCCGTCGGCATCCCTGCGCTGGCGGCTGTGAAACAGGTGACGGGCACTGTGCCGATTGTCTTCGTGAATATCGTCGATCCAGTCGGCGCCGGCTTCGTTGAAAGCTTGGCGCGGCCGGCCGGCAACGCTACCGGATTTACCTCCTTTGAGTACAGCATAAGCGCAAAATGGCTGGAGCTGCTCAAGCAGATTGCACCTAACGTGACGCGGGTGGCCGTTCTGCGCGATGCCTCTACATCCTCCGGTATTGGCCAATTCGCCGTAATCCAAGGGGCGGCGCCGTCATTCGGGGTGGAACTGCGGCCGGTCGATGGGGGTGAGGCCGGCGAGATTGAGCGTGCCCTCACTACATTCGCACGCTCCTCGAATGGCGGTCTGATCGTGACATCAAGCCCATCGACGGCGGCTCATCGCGTGCTCATCGTCGCGCTCGCGGCCCGCCACCGACTGCCCGCAGTCTACTCTTACCGCTACTTTGCAACTAGCGGCGGCCTGATGTCGTATGGACCTGATACAACCGACCCGTTCCGCCGCGCAGCCGACTACATCAATCGCATCCTCAAGGGCGAGAAACCGGCCGACCTGCCGGTGCAGGCGCCGACCAAGTACGAGCTGGTGATCAATCTGAAAACCGCCAAGGCGCTCGGCCTCGACCTGCCGGCCTCAGTGCTCGCGCGCGCCGACGAGGTGATCGAATAGAGGCGCTGCTTCCTGCACCGCATCAGTCCGGTTGTGCCAGTTCGGCTTGGGAGAGGCCTGCTCGCAGGCGAGCCTTGAGCAACTCGGCAGCAATCTCGAACTCAGGAGCGAGCCCGTCGTACTCGGCCTTGACCTTGGGGTTGGCGAGCAGACGATTCAAGTCGTCGGAATGGCGCGCGGCGACGTGCTGTTCGTGATCGTGACGCTTCGCGACGAAGACACCTGCAGAATCATATCGGCCCGGAAGGCCGCACGACATGAGCAAGACCGGTACTACGCGGGTAACCCGGAAACCTGGTGAACCCCTGCCACGAGGCGACACCGATTGGGCGCGGCTCGATGCCATGACCGACGAGGAGGTCGTGGCTGCGGCGTTGTCCGATCCCGATGCGCAGCCTCTCACCCCCGAGCAACTGGCAAGGATGCGGCGGGTATCGCGTGTAAAGGCGTTGCGGCAGCGACTTGGAATGACGCAGGCGGAATTTGCTGAAGCCTTTCACCTCCCCATCACGACATTGCGTGATTGGGAGCAGCACCGGAGCACCCCTGATGCACCCGCGCGCGCGCTTTTGTTGGCCATTGAACGTGACCCCGAGGCCATGCGGCGATTGCTGGCGGACAGGGCGGCATAGTCTGATGGCGTCGGCACCGCTATCCCACCCGCGGCGCGTTCGCCCGCAGATCGTGCCGTGCCAATGCTCCATCGCATGGCGAGACGTTCGAGCCTGTGGGCTTGGGGCACATGCGCGCCCACGGGCGATGTCACCGCGGCGCGCACATGCTCGCCGACTGGCGGCCTGACGGAGAGGCGAGTGACAGCCTTCAGTCCATAAGCGCCTGATAGACGAGCGCCTTGAACATCTTGCGGTAATAGGCGCGTATCGGGCTCGGCGCCTGTGTCATGTAGACACCGACGATCTCTTCCTTGGGATCGACCCAGAAAAATGTACCGGCGTAACCAGCCCACATGAACTCGCCCGCGGAGCCGGACACGCCAGCGACCCCATCGCCCTGGCGCACGGCAAAGCCAAGGCCGAAAGTATAGCCGGGCGTTCCCAGCAGCAGCTCCCCCGGCTGCAACGGCGCTGCGATGCGCGAGCCGAGGTGGTCGGACGTCATCAGCCTGATGGTGGAGCGGCTCATCACGCGCACACCGTCGAGCTCGCCGCCATTCAGCAGCATCTGTCCGAACCGTAGATAATCGGTGGCAGTCGAAAGCGCTCCCGCGCCGCCGGAATCGTTCCTCGGCTCTTCAGACACGTCGAGTACGCTGATCTTCTGGCCTGAGGCGAGATCAACAGGCAGTGGCTGTGCGAGGCGCGGCATCTTTGACGCGGGGACCCAAAAACTCGAGTCCACCATCTTGAGCGGCTTGAACAGCCGCTCATCCAAGAAGACGGCAAGCCGTTGGCCCGACGCCGCCTCGACGACACGGCCGAGAACATCGACGGCCATGCTGTATTCCCACATCGTGCCGGGCTGATGAACCAGGGGCGCCTTGGCGATGCGCTCGACTTGCTCGGCTGGTGTCATGCCGCGAAGAATCGTACTCGTGGACACCCGGCTGGGAGAGCTTGGCCTCGACATAGGCCGCCTTCACCGGCTCGTTCCTGGTGATCTCCGCATAGGCGAGACCCGCGCTATGGCGCAGAAGGTCCTGCACGATGATCGGCTTGGCCGCCGCTACATTCGTATACGCGGCCTTGCCATCAGCACCCGTGGTTGCCACGCTCACCTGCATGTCTTTGAAGGTCGGCAGGAATTTGGAGATGGGATCGGTGAGCTGGATGACGCCGTCTTCGACCAGCATCATCGCCGCCACCGAGGCGAGCGGCTTGGTCATCGAGTAAATGCGGAAGATCGAATCAAGCTTCATGGGCGCATTCGCGCCCTTGTCCTGGAAACCGACGGCGTCCGAATAGATGATCTTCCCCTTGCGGGCAACCATGACAACCGCCCCTGGCAACTTGCCGTCGGCAATCTCTTTCTTGGGCATTGTGGCGATGCGCCCAAGGCGCTCCACCGACATGCCCACCTGTTCAGGCGTTGCCGCAGCGAGGGGCTGGGGCTCACGCGCGCAGACTGGCAGGGACACTGCCGTAGCGACCACCATCGCGGCCAGCGCCGTCGTGGCTGCCAGCATTTTCCACCGAGACATGCGTTTCTCCCGTGACCCTTCTTGCCAGTACCGAGCTCGCTCGATCCGGCAACGATCTTATCCGACATTGCCGCGCCTTGGGACATGCTTCCGAATGAAGCCAGCAAGACCGTATCCGCCGCGAGGCCAAGCGCGTCTGCGCCGGACCATCTCCTTGATCCAGCGGGAAGCGGCCGAGCGCGGCCTGACCGACGCGGAGCTCGAGCGGCTCATGGCCGATGAGAGTTGAGCGGTCGCTCTCGACACCAATGTGCTGATCAGTATTTCGATTCTGATGCCCGCTGCATTCCTGGCAGCCGTTTTGCAGAACATCGATCCGGCGGATTGAGCGATCAATACTTCCGCGTGCACCGCTGGCGCGCCGAAGCGGAAGGTGGCGCAGGGGAGAGCTATCATGTATATGCGAAGTCGGCGTTGGATCCGAACGTCAGGCGCGCGCATTACCGCGCGAGGAGATCGTCATGCGCACAATCGCGGTCGCCGCAATCCTGCTCGCTGCCTTATCCCTGTCTACCGTCGGAGTGCGCGCGGACGGTACGTGGTGCGCGCGTTACGGTACCGGCTTCGGCGGGGCCAACTGCGGATTCTATTCGATCGAGCAATGCCGCGCTGCCGTGTCGGGGGTCGGGGGGTTTTGCCAGCCCAATGCATTCTCAGCCGATGCCGACGCAAGGGAGCCGCGAAGGCGCTATCGGCGTGACCATTAGCGATCTCGATTTCGCTTCACGCGCCTGTGTCATTTCCGCACATTTCCGTGAGGACTGATGACGCGCCGCGGAAGACGGTGTAATCCATCCTCCATACTGGGATGGCAAATGCGCGAGTGCCCCCTCCGCGCCGTCTCGGAATGGAAGCCCCGGCCTCCCCCGTCCCCCCCGACGCTGGCCGGGGCTTTTCATTTCGGCGCGCGATGAACGTTCTTCCGTTGCTGCGCGGGCTCAACGTCAGCCGCAGTACGCGGCGATCAGATCGAAGATAAATGTGGCACCGTAGATGCCCCACAGCAGAAACACCGCGAGAGCCACCGCGACTGCGACTGCACCCGCCGCCCAAATGAACCAGCGAGGCACGGTGCGGGGCAAGGCTTCCGCGGTGCGCATGGCTTGTGCATCGACTGCGTGGAGCGCCGTCGGACCATTTGTACGACCGGGGCCATCAGCGCTGACGCCATTCATGACCGCACCGCTGCAAGTGTGAGCCGCTCGACCGGCTGCTCGCGGATAAGCCAATGGATCAGCGCCGCGAACACGCCGAGCCCGACCGATATCCACCATATCAAGTCGTAGTTGCCCTGAACGTCGTAGAGGCGCCCGGCTCCCCAGCCGCCCAGGAAGCTCCCGAATTGATGGCTGAAGAAGACGATTCCCCATAGCATCGACATGTGCACCGGGCCGAACATGTAGCCGACCAATCCACTGGTCAGCGGAACGGTTCCGAGCCAGAGGAATCCCGAGCGACGCGGCGAACAGCAGCACGGATATCCAAGACAGCGGCAGAGCAAGAAACAGCACGAATGCCAGGGCACGCAACGCATAGAGCAGCGCCAACATGTCCTTCCGTGGATGGTGCCCGCCAAGCCATCCCCAGAGCAACGATCCGACGATGTTGAAGAGACCGACAAGGCCGATCGCCCATCCGCCGAGCTCAATGGCGGATATCGGACGCCCAAAGAACGACAGGCCGACGGAGTTGTCGGAGATGTAGGATGGGAGGTGCAAACCGATAAACGTCACATGGAAGCCGCACACGAAGAAGCCGATCGTGAGCAGCCAGAAGCCCTGAGTGCGAAATGCTTCTTGCAGCGCATCCTTGGTGCTTTGCGGCCGGACCGCACCGGCGGCCTTTGAAGCCGCCGCGCGATGCTCGCGCAGTCCGAGGGCGAGAGGGACCATCATCACCGAAACGGCGGCAAGCACGAACATCGTCGAATGCCAATTGTCGAGGCGGTTTTGCAGGATTGAAGCGAACGGCACGATCGCGAACTGGCCGAACGAGCCGCCGGCCGTCGCGATGCCAAGCGCGCTGGATCGCCATTCAACCGGTGTCTGGCGTCCGATCGCCCCGAGGATCGGGCCGAAACCCGCCGCCGCCATGCCGATGCCGGCGAGCGCGTTGCCGACGGTCAGCATAACTCCTTCTGTTGCCATCGCAATCATCAGCATGCCGGCCACATAAAGCGCCCCGCCAGCCCCGACGGTGCGCGCGGTGCCGAAACGATCGGCGAGATTGCCCACGAACGGCGAGAACACGCCCATCAACAACAAGGCCAGCGCGTTGCCGAACGACCATAGCTCGCGGCCGACATTGAGGTCCGCCGCAATCGGTTTCTGAAAAATTCCGAAGCTCTGGCGAGCGCCAATTCCGATGGTCAGGATGATCGCGCCGCAGGCGACGGGAATCCAGAAATTGCGTTGTTGCGCCATGGCAATCTTTCAAGGCGGAGGGGATGTCCAACGCGTGCCGAACTGCGTCGCGGGAAGCCGGCGAAGCGAGCGGCGCGAACAGCCGCGGCGGCAGTGCGTCGCGGCACAACCAGCTTGGCTACCAGGAGTTGGACGATTTCGCCATGCTGGTTTCGTGTCTCGCTGCGCACACGGATCATTCCGCGATCAGGGCGCGAGCGCGACGGGGTCACCTCTTCGATCTCGCTGAAAACCGTGAGCGTGTCGCCCGGCCGCGTTGGCTTGGGCCAGCTTATCTCTCCCCCGCTTCCGATGATCCCTCCTCTGAGCGGCAGGCCGGATTCGACGAGTAACTTCATCGTGATCGCGGCGGTGTGCCAGCCGCTTGCGGCCAATCCGCCGAACAGCGTCGCTTTCGCCGCCTCGCCATCAAGGTGAAAAGGCTGAGGGTCGAATTGCGCCGCAAACGCCTTGATCTGGGCGTCATCGATCGTATGCGACCCGCTCGAAAAGCGTTGTCCGACGTGGAGATCCTCGAGAAAGAGGGCATTCGAGGCGGGGTTGCCGGCTTCCGACCATCGCGATTCTCCCAGCTGCCGAAGTAACTTGCATTATGATAGTTACTGGCCTATATCATGTCAATGCAGCGAAAAAGCTTTGGCCGGATGGTGTGCCCGATTGCCCGCAGTCTCGAGCGCGTGGGCGAGTGGTGGAGCATTCTCATTCTGCGTGATGCCCTCCACGGGCTGACGCGGTTCGATCAATTCCAGAAGAACCTCGGGATCGCGCCCAACATGCTGGCGCGACGGCTGCATGCGCTGGTCGAGGCGGGACTTCTGGAGCGCCGCCGCTACAGCGAGCGGCCGCCGCGCGACGAATATGTGCCGACCGCACGTGGACGCGATTTCCATCCCATCCTCGTCGCGTTGCTCGCCTGGGGCAACAAGCACTTTGCACCCGAAGGCGCGAGCGTGCTGCTCGTCAACAACAAGACCGGCGATGCAGTGGATCCGATCCTTGTCGATCCCGCCACGGGGCGTCCGATCAAGGAGCCGGAATACGCGTTCGCGCCGGGGCCCGCCGCCGGCGAGCGCATCCGACGAAGATACGCCTCGGCCGATCGCGAGACGGCGCCGGGCAAGCAGGATTCATCTGCCAGCAGACGGCAAACTCGCCGCGCGAAAGAGGAGCGCGAAATGAGCGTCGCGGCACTGGACCAGACCTTGGACCTCGATCCTCGCGCAGCGGATGGCGCGAAAGTTGCCGTCATGGAGCTCAGTCCACGGACGCGCGCGCTGCTGCATGGACCGATCGTGCCGACGTTGCTGCTGATGGCGTGGCCCAATGTCCTCGTCATGTTCGCGCAGGCCGCGACCGGCCTGATCGAGACCTGGTTCGTCGCAAAGCTTGGCACCGACGCCCTGGCGGGCATGGCGTTGGTCTTTCCCGGCGTAATGCTGATGCAGATGATCTCCGCCGGTGCAATGGGCGGCGGCATCTCGTCTGCAATCGCGCGAGCGCTCGGTGCGGGCCGGCGCGACGAAGCCGATGCCCTGGTGATGCACGCGCTCGTCATCACGGCCGCCCTCGGTGCCTTCTTCTCCATCATCATGCTTGCATTCGGGCGACCGATCTATGGTGCGCTCGGAGGCAAAGGCGGCGAGCTCGACGCAGCGGTCAGCTATTCCAACGTCGTCTTCGCGGGCAACGTGCTGCTCTGGGTCATGAACGGCTTCGCCAACGCTGTCCGAGGCACCGGCAACATGTGGGTGCCGGCGCTGGTCATCTGCGTCGGAGTGGTCGTCCTGGTGCCGTTGTCGCCGCTCTTGATTTTCGGCATCGGCCCGTTTCCGGCTCTGGGAATTGCCGGGGGCGGCGCCGCGCTGGTTCTGTTCTACGCCTCTGGAACAGCCGTTCTCGCCTGGTATGTCCTGTCCGGGCGCAATATTGCTCGACTGCGGCTGTCTCGGCTGCGCTGGCCCTTGTTTCGAAGCATCCTGGGGGTGGGAGCCGTTGCTTCGGTCACTTCGCTGCAGACGAACGTGATCATTGCGCTTGCCACTGCATTGGTCGCCACCACGGCTGGGTCTGGGGCTGCAGCCGGTTATGGCACCGGCGCGCGACTGGAATATTTGCTGATCCCGATCATCTTCGGACTTGGCGCACCTCTTGTAGCAATGGTGGGCACGAACGTCGGTGCCGGCCAGCGCGAGCGGGCGCTGCGCGTCGCCTTCATCGGCGGGGCAATTGCCTTCGTCATCACCGAGACGATCGGCGTCGCCGCTGCCATCTGGCCTCGGCTGTGGATCGCGCAGTTCAGCGCCGATCCGAACGTGATCGAGACGGGAGAGGCCTATCTGCGCTTGGTCGGACCAAGCTATGGGTTTTTCGGCCTGGGCCTTGCGCTCTACTTCGCATCGCAAGGAGCGGGACGACTATTCTGGCCGTTATCGGCCGGGTTCCTGCGCATGTTGGTCGCGATCGGCGGCGGATGGCTCGCGCTTCGCGTGACCGGCTCGCTGCAGTGGTTGTTTGCAGCGCTTGCGTTCGGTCTGTTCCTGCATGGGGGCGTGCTGCTTGCGGCCATCGCCTCTGGTGCGTGGTTCCGTCACGCGCATCCAGCAACCGAATGATCAGCCGGCCAGCTCGCAGCGACTTGTCGGCATCATCCCGCCGCAGACACGAGATGCGGCCACACGACAGAGGCGCGCGCCAGTCCGTCGGCCATCAATATTGCGCCGAGTGTCGCCACGACCGCGTAAGCGGCCGCCATCCCAAGGAACGCGGCGAACCCGGACGTCTGGATGATGCTGCGTAACATGTGACTCTCGCTCTCTCTCCTCGGCTCAGGACCCAGCAGAATTGGGATACTAGCCGGCAGATCAAACGACAGCTGTGACGGGCATCACACAACCGACGTTTCCATTGACTGTGATTGAGGGGTCGATCAGAGGAGAGCTTGGCCGGTCATCGGCTCGAGAACGATCCACGATTCTTGCGCCGGATCGGACAGGCGCAACAGCCTGCACGCAGGCCGCGGATCTCAGGATCTGCTCTTGCGCCTCGGCTCTTGCGTCTCGGCGTGGCCGATGCGTGACCGGCCCGAAGCCGTGCTCCTCATGCCTGCGTCAGGCGCGCTTGTCACTTGTCGCGGCGGACAGAGGTGCGCAAGAGATTTCTCGCCGCAGCGTCTCGCCGCTCGATCAGTGCGGTGAACTGGAGTTGGCGGACTTGGCGCTCCTCCGGCGACTGCGGCCGCCCCGCCTTGATCAGGCGATCCATCTCCTTTTCCACCGCCTCGCACTCGCGTCTCCAGTCTTGGAACTCGTTGTTGACCATTGCACGTTCCCCTTACTCAACGCTACTCATCTAGTCGGCTGGCGCACGTCGCGTCGAGCCCTGCATGAAACCCGACCCGACCCGGCGGGCGGATGCTAGCAGCATCGCGGACAAAATTGTAGCCCGCGGATTTGCCGCATTTCATGCTGATTGCCACAAGATCGTGCTCAGCGGTGTGAAATCAGCAGTGTGAAAATGGTTGAGAATATGGATGGCAGGAGCACGGGAGTGAAATTGCAATCGACCATTTGCTGTGCGTGCTGCGGCCAGCAAAAGACGGAAGAGATGCGCGTCGATGCGTGCCGTTTTTTCTACGACTGCGAACGCTGCGGCACGCGTCTCAAGCCGAAGACGGGGGACTGTTGCGTCTTCTGCTCCTACGGCGACGTCCCTTGCCCGCCGATGCAGATAGCGCGGGCGCAAGGCGGCAACTCGGGGTGGCGCTCCGGCCCAGAAGGTTGATTGCGCGTCAGTACAGCCGCGCCGCTGCGCGCGATGCGATCGCTCCGAGCAACACCAAGGCGTCGGCGGCTCCATCGAGCTCCCCCTTCTCGAAGTCCTGCTCGACCTGCCCCATGACGTTGGTGACGGCTGCAAGGCAGAGCACCCTCACCCCGGCGGCGCGCGCGAAGGCATAGAGCGCCGCGGCCTCCATCTCGACAGCGAGCAAGCCCTTGGATCGGGCGAATGCAATAGCTTCTGCGGTTTCCCGAAACGGAGCATCCGTGGTCCAGCTCGATCCGACAATGCCCGATATGTGTTTGTCACGCAGCGCCGCACCGGCCAACTCAATGAGCATCGCGTCGGCCTCGGCATAGTCCGAAGGCGCTGCATAGTGATAGCTCGTTCCCTCGTCGCGCAGCGCGCGATCGATGATGACGAAATATGGCGGCCGTTCGACTGGCGTGATCTGGCCGGCGGATGTGAGGCTCACCAGGAAGCGGCAACCGCTGGCAAACAATTGCTCGGCGATCAAGACGGCAAAGGGGGCGCCCACCGCGCATCCCACGATACCCACGCTCTGGCCGGCGAGCGTGAATTCGTCGAGCTGGCTGTGATAACAGGGCCATGCTTCGAATGGACGCGCTTCGCCGCTGCGCCTGAGCCGACGAACAATGTCGCCGTCAGGATCGAGAATGCACATCTGCGGCACTTCGACAAATGCCAGGCCTTTTTGCCTGCGCGCTTCGCGCAGAAGCGCCCCCGGCCGAAAGACGGACGCAGACACCGGTCGCTTGTTGTCGAGAATGGGAGGCATGAGACGATCCATGTAGCAAAATTGCTGAACGGTCATGTCCTGGCGATATGCCGGGCCAAGCTGCCGTGTGCAATAACGGCCTCCATCTTCATGAAAGCGGTCGCGGAACATCGGCGTGAGCGAAGCAGGCAGCACCACCAACCGGTCGGCATCGGTCGAACCGGGGCGGCGCGAGCATGTCCCATTCGCCATCGCCTACATGATCGCCGCCACCGTCATGTTCGCGGCGTCGAGCGCGGCCTCGAAATGGCTGGTGGAGCGCCACTCGGTCGGCGAGGTGCTGTTCACACGGACCGCGGTGGCCCTGATCGTCTGTGCCCTGTTCATCATGCCGCGGAGCGGGCTTTCGGTCTTTCGCACGCGCCGTCTGGGCCATCACGTGATGCGCGGCGTATCGCAGGTTTTCTCGCAGATATTCTTGCTGATCGCGTTCAGCCTGATGCCGCTTGCGGGCGCGATTGCCATCAACTTCTCGGCGCCTCTGTTTACGACCTTGGTGTCGGCGCTCGTGCTCAAGGAGGCGGTCGGGGTTGCGCGCTGGGCGGCGTTGTTGACGGGCCTCTGCGGCGTGCTCATCGTCGTCAATCCGGGCGCCGACGCGTTCCGGATCGGTGCGCTCTTCGCGCTGGGGAATGCCGTGCTTTATGGATCGGTCACCGCCGGCGTGCGCAGCATGACGACGACGGAATCCGCGGAGACCTTGACGCTCTATCAGTTGACCCTGCTCACGGGCTTGTTTGCCCTGCTGCTGCCGTGGGGATGGGTCGCGCCCACCGCGATCGAGGGCGCGTGGATCCTGTTCAACGGGGCGTCCAATGCCATCGGACAGTTTTGGTGGACGCGCGCGCTCCATCTTGCGCCGGCATCGGCGGTCGCCCCGTTCTACTATCTCTCGCTGATCTGGGCGAGCATTCTGGGGTTCGCCGTGTGGGGCGAGGTGCCAACCATCGGCCTGATGATCGGGTCGGCTATTGTTGTCGCCTCCGGGGTGTTCTTGCTGTGGCGCGAGAGCAATGCCCGCTAAGGGGAGTTGGACGGCCTGACCAACGGTTGCTCGCGCGGACCAATGTCCACAACTGGCGGAAGCTGACATGGCCAGCGGGCGAGGCGGGGCGGGTTATAACCAACTCGGACACCGGACGGTTCGGTCAACACCCGACCGGCTGCAACGGCCCAACCCCCTTACTGATTGTTGTCGATCCGATATCATACCGTCAGACCCGATATCATGCCGTCAGACCTGGCAGGGGAACCAATGCAATACGATCGATTGAAACGGCGCGAGTTCATCATGCTGCTTGGCGGCGCGGCGGCGGGGTGGCCGCTCACCGCGCGGGGGCAGCAGACGGCGAAGTCCTATCGCATATTCTGGGTTTCGACCGAATCCCAGCCCGACCCGTTTGTGGAAGGCTTTCGAGATGGAATGCGCGACCGTGGTTACACCGAGGGAAAGAATCTCGGTCCTTGAGCTTCGCTATGCCACAGGCAATCCCGATGCATTGCGAGCGGTGATATCGGAATTGACTCGTGGCAATGCCGATCTTGCTGTGTCGAGCGGTCCGGCAATTCGTGCCATGAAGGCGGCTACCGACATTCCCGTCCTGTTTGCCATCAGCGGCGACCCGGTCGAGCTCGGCCTCGTCAAGAGCCTCGCGCGACCGGGCGGCAATTTCACGGGCAGTACATTTCTTTCGCTTGATCTAGCTGGAAAAAGGGTTGAACTGTTGAAGGAGATATTTCCGCAACTGCGCACACTCGCCGTGCTGTCGAATACCGATCATCCGGGAGAACGCTCGGAGTGGAACGCTACGCAGCAGGCAGCGCAATCGCTAGGCATCAATCCAGTCTATGTTCCTTTCGTCGGGGCGCGTGAATTGGACAATGCACTTGCTCGGGCAGGCAATGTGCGCGCAGATGCAATGCTCGTCTTCCCAGAGGGCGCGACCATGGTGAACCGCGCCAAGATTGTCCAGTTCGCGGTCGCGCAGAGACTACCCTCGATGTTCGGCTGGAGCGAATATTGCGATGCCGGCGGACTTTTGAGCTATGGCGCAAATCAGCGCGCAACCTATTTCCGGCTTGCGACCTACGCCGACCGCATCTTGCGCGGCGAGAATCCGGCCAATCTTCCGGTGGAGCAGCCGACAAAATTTGAACTGACAGTAAATCGCTACAGCGCCAGGACGCTGGGTATCGACGTGCCAACATCAATTTTGCTGCGCGCCGACAAGGTGATCGAGTGATCCCGGTAATGACCGGTTGTGTGCACTTAACAGAATATGGCCCGGACGGCGGTTTGTCCGCTGCTGGTGAAAGCTGACGCCGCATCCCGACGCAGCTGCCGTGACGTCAGGACTTCGATCAATTCTATGCGACTATATGCCACCTGTCTTTAGGAGTGCCCTCACCCCACGCTCAAGCTCATAAATCCGCGCGATGACAGCGCAGAGAAGAGCAAGCTCAAAGCCGCGCGACAGCAATAATTTGCAACGCTAACAGTCCGCGCGACTGTGGGGGGCGAAAACAAGTGAATTACCAGTGGGTGGATTGCGAACGTGCGTTCATCGCACAGCGCTACGATCGAATTGCCGGCGTGATCACCCTGTTCGACTGGGTGTTCTTTTTTCCTCCGCACCTGCGCAAGCTCGCCGCCGAGCGCCTGGCCGTGCGGTCGGGCGCTCGCGTGCTGGAGATCGGGTGCGGCACCGGGCGCAATTTTCCGTTCCTGCACGCGGCCGTCGGTGCGACCGGAAAGATTTACGGGGTGGACTTGTCCTGCGGGATGCTGGGCAAGGCGCACGAGCTCTGCGAACGCGAGCAGTGGAGCAATGTCGAGCTCACCCAGTGCGACGCGGCCGAGTACATTCCGCCCGAGCCCCTCGACGGCATTCTCTTCGGCCTCTCCTACAACACCATGCCGCACCACCTCACGGTGCTGCGCCATGCCTGGAAAATGCTGCGGCCGGGAGGCCGCATTGTGATCCTGGACGGCAAGGTTCCGCCGGGGCTCGCCGGCCAGTTGGCCTTGCCGTTCGGACTCTGGCTGATGAAACGGACCATGCTGGGGAATCCCTTCATCAAGCCCTGGGAGCATCTTTCCGCGCTCGCCGAGAATTTCGCGATGGAAGAGTTCGTGTTCGGCTCCTGGTATGTCTGTTGGGGCAACAAGCCGGTGCGGGCGCAGACAGCGCACCTGCCGGTCGTGGCGGAGCAGCTGATCGCCGCCGAGTAACGAGCCGCAGCGCAAACCGATGCAGCGGCTGCGCTCCACCGCCGCCGGCCGCGGCGGTCCCAAACCCGCCCTGCCGGCGAATGCCGGGGCGTTTGCCTTAGACGCAACACACTGTTAAGTCCATCATGCCGGGCTGTTGCGGCCGGGCTTGCCGCGCCTCCGCATGGATCGAATATGCCGGGGCACCTTGTCTCCCGGAGCTGCGCAGGACGGGAAATTGGGCGTACTGCGTCCCGGGGCGATCGTTTGCGTTCGGTTGACGAGAGTAAGCAATGAAACGCGTTGTGGCGTCGCTGTGGATGTGCTGGGCGGCCTATTGCGGCTATCAATCCAACACCATCCCGCTCGCCTTCGGCATGACCATCGAGGAAGCCGTGCTGGCGCTGGGAGTGCCGCTCTTCTATCATTCCGGCTACAACGGCTCCGAGATCTATGTCGCGTACGGGCAGGCCGGTGTTCTTCGCGCCTATCCGATCGCCTCGGCGCTTGCGCTCCAGTTCCGCGACGGCCGCCTGACGGGCTGGAAGAAGGATTGGCGCCTGCGCCGTCACTAGTCCCGATTCTGGTTGCGCAACGCGTGGTCCCGCTCTCCATCCTCGACCTTTCGCCGGTGGCAACCGGCTCCTCCGGCGCCGCTGCGCTGCGCAATTCGCTCGATCTTGCTCGCCTCGCCGAGCGCCTCGGCTATACCCGCTACTGGGTCGCCGAGCATCACAACCTTGCTTCGATTGCGAGCTCCGCGCCCGATATCATGATCGGGCAGATCGCCGCGGCGACGCAGCGTATGCGGGTAGGTTCCGGGGGCGTCATGCTTCCCAATCATGCTCCGTTGATGGTTGCCGAGCAATTCAAGGTGCTCGAAGCGCTGTTTCCCGGACGCATCGACCTTGGCCTGGGGCGGGCGCCGGGAACCGACCCGGTCACGTCCTATGCCCTGCGGCGGCGGCAGGATGCCGGCGGCGATGACGATTTTCTCCAGCGCTTTCAGGAGCTCATCCTGTTCGAAGAGAGCGCCTTCCCCGAGGGCCACCCGTTCCGCGCCGTACGCGCCATGCCGCAGGACGTGCCGCTGCCGCCGATCTGGCTGCTCGGATCGAGCGACTATAGCGCGCAACTCGCCGGCATGGTCGGCGCCGGCTTCTCCTTCGCCCATCATTTCGCCGAATACGATGCCGGCTCCGCCATGCTGAGCTACCGCGCCGCGTTCAAGCCCTCGGCGGCGCGGCCCGCACCCTATGCGATCCTGGCCTGCGCCGTGGTCTGCGCCGACAGCGACGCGCAGGCGCAACGCCTCGCCTCCACCATCGATCTCAATTTCGTGCGCAGGCAACGCGGCGAATATCTGCCGCTGGCAAGCCCGGCCGAGGCCGAGGCATTTCCTTATTCCGCGGCCGAGCGCGCCTTGATCGCCCGCAATCGCGAGCGCCTGTTCGTCGGCGACAAGGCGACGGTGGTCGCGCGCCTCGAGCCCATGATCGCCGCCACCAAGGCCGACGAAATCATGATCAACACCATGGTTCACGACCACGCCGCGCGCCGTCATTCCTACGAGCTGCTCGCCGACGCATTCGGAGTGCGTCCGCCCGGGTAGGGCGGGGTTCGAACCCGCTCCTGCATCCGATTGGTTCCAGGTGGTTGCTTTGTTCGAATGAAAGCTTAGAAATTGCCCCGCCCGCTGCCTTCGACGGCATTCGGGGGCGGCTTCTACGCACAGGAGGTCCTCTTGGGTAAGCAGTTCTCGCTCACGTCAGCCGACAAGTTTCAGTTGGGAGCCTATCGCGCCGACCCGGCCGGCGCCGCCAAAGGCGGCATCGTGGTCATCCAGGAAATCTTCGGCGTCAATCATCACATTCGCGCGGTCTGCGACCGCCTGGCTGGCGAAGGCTATGCCGCCGTTGCGCCGGCGCTGTTCGACCGGCAGGTGAAGGATTTTCAAAGCGGCTATTCGCCGGACGAGATTGCCGAGGCGCGCAAGTTCATCGCCAATCCCGACTGGGGCGCGATGCTGGGCGATACCCAGGCCGCCATCGATGAGGCCAAGGGCAGCGGCCCGGTTGCCATCATGGGCTTCTGCATGGGCGGCACCGTCGCGTTCCTGGCGGCGTGTCGGCTCAATGGTCTCTCGGCGGCCGTGTGCTATTACGGCGGACAGATCGCCAAGAACGCCGACGAGAAGCCGAAAGTGCCGACGCTCATGCATTTCGGCGACAAGGATGCGTCGATTCCGATGAGCGACGTCGAGATGATAAAGAAGAAGCGCGGCGCCGATTGCGAAATCCACGTCTATCCGGACGCCGCGCACGGATTCCACTGCGACGAGCGCGGCAGCTTCCACGATCCCAGCGCCAAGCTCGCCTGGCAGCGGTCCATGGAATTCCTCAAGAAGCACGTCAAGAAATAACCGCTTGCGGGATCAGAACCAGCGCTCGCTCACCGTGACGGTGTCTCCCGGCCGCATCGGCGCGATCAGGGGGACCTTCTGCCGCGCCGTCACGCCCATGGACGAGCGGCTGACCACGAAATCGTAACGATAGGCGCGCGGCGTGAAGCCGCCCGCAATTGCAACCGCGGTCTCCACCGTCATGTTCGGGACATAGGGATATTGGCCGGGCGCGAGGACCTCGCCCAGAATGAAGAACGGCCGATAGGTCTCGACCTCGATTGCGACGTGCGGCTCGCGCACATAGCCGTGACGCAGCCGATCCGCGATCGCGCGTGCAAGCTGCCCGGTCGTGCAGCCGCGCGCCGATACCGCCCCGATCAGCGGCATGGTGATCCTGCCGGACGCATCGATGATATAGCTGTTGCTCAGGCCGTCCTGTCCGAACACCACGATGCGCAGTCGGTCGCCGGTATCGAGCGTGTAGGGCTCATCGCCTCCCGGCGCGGGTCCGGGCAGGACGGCAGCCGGCACCGGGAGCACCATCGGCTCGGGTGGGATAAAAGCCCCAGCGCGACCGTACATGATGCTGTCGAGATCGGCCGGGGGCACAGCCGCGGCCGGGGCGGCCGCCAGGTCCGGCGCAGGCAGGCCGGCACAGCCGGCTTGCGCGACCGCGATCATCACAACAACGAGAAGGCGGACGAGCCGCATGAGGGCATCCGGGACTCAGCGCAAAACGGTTAACGAATTAACGCCCGATATGGTTAACAAAGCCTCACCGCGGGGCGGCTTCGTAGATAATGGGTAGGGGCGAGGCATGCCTCGCCCCTACGGATCACGGGTGTGCCGGGCAATTCATTTCACGTGATCGCCGTAGCCTGGAATCGGATCCACCACGGTGATCTGCTTGACCGGGAAATTCGAGATGATCTCGATCTCCTTTTCATGCACGATGAGCATCTCCTCGATGCGCACGCCGTAGCGGAAACGCTTGCCGTGCTGGGTCTCCAGCGCAAACGTCATTCCGGCCTGGATCTCGATCGGATGGTCGAGCGACCAGATGCGTGAGATCACCGGCGGGTCGTACTGCGCGAGCCCCAGTCCGTGGCCCCACAGGTTGGCCGCCGCCTGGTCCTCCTCCTTGTAGCCCCAGGCCTCCTTTGCCGACGGCCATTTTTTCGCGATCTCGCGCGTCGTGGTGCCGGCCTTCACCGCGCCGATGGAATCATAAAGCCATTCCAGCGCCGTGGCATAGGTCTCCTTCTGCTCCTTGCTCGGCTCCTTCCCCACGCAATAGGTGCGGTAATAGCAGGATTTGTAACCGTTCCAGGTCGAGAGCGGCGAGATCCATGAATACGATGTCGCCGGGCTGGATGATGCGATCGGAAAAATTCCGCCAGTTCGGCCAGGTATTGGGGCCGGAAGAGACGATCACGTCCTCCACGTCCTCCATCCCCGGAATGCTGTAGAGATATTTCATCAGGTGCGCGGTCACCTGGTTCTCGGTGATGCCGGGGCGAAGGAACTTCATGCATTCCCAGTGCGTGGCGTCGCCGATCGCGCCGACGATGCGCATGCACTCCTGCTCGTCGACATTCTTGACGGCACGCGCCTCCATCATGGGCGTCATGCCGTCGACCCAGTTGATCTTCTTCTCCTTGAAAATGTTCAGCATGTTGATGTCGATGAAATCGACGCCGAGCTTCTGGCCGGCGACGCCGTGACGTTTCATCTCGTACACGATCGCATCGGTGAATTTCTTCACCTGCTGCTGGGAGGCGGGCCCGCCGCACCTTTGATCCAGGCATAGGAGTAGCGCACGTTCTCCTTCGGAATCCACGGCGAGTGGCGCTCGATCTGGAACCCGAGGTCCCCTTGCTCGAACAGCACCGGCGCGCCGTCGCCGCACAGAAGTGCATAACGCAGCCCCGGCTTGAGCCGGTTCCAGCCGGGGGTCAGCGTGCCGGTGAGATAGCGGACGTTCTCGTCATACATGCAAAGCATGGCGCCGAGACCGTGCTTCTTCATGTGCTCGCGCGCACGCTCGGTCCGGTACTCCTCATTCGCTCCCAATTGACGCGTTGCTGCCAATCCAGACCGCCGATGCCGAAATTTGCCGTGCCCATGATGTCTCCTTCCGAGTTTCACGCCGCATCCTGGCCGGGATCGGCCTTGAGTCCCGCCGCCTCGATGCCGGCGATCGCGCAGGCTTCGTCCTTGTCGGAGGTATCGCCGGAGATGCCGACGGCGCCGAGGATATCGCCGCCCGCATCCTTGATCAGCACGCCGCCCGGATTGGTCACGACGCGCCCGCCGCTCGCGACCGCGAGCGCGTTGAAGAACTGCGGCGTGTTGGCGGCGCGCTCGAACAGCGTGCGCGAGCCGAAGCCCATGCCGAGCGCGCCCCAGGCTTTGCCGTAGGCGATGTCGAACCGCAGGATGCCCGAGCTGTCCTCGCGCTTGAACGCGACCAGGTGGCCGCCGGCGTCGAGCACAGCGACCGTGAGCGGCGCGCATTGGTGTCGCGGCCCTTCTTCAGGGCCACGTCAACAATGGTGGAAGCTTGCGCAAGGGTAAGGACGGGCATGACGACTCCAGATTGCGGCTTCAGTCGATGACCGGATCAGCGCGCGCCGCGTTTGGCCCAGTAGCCCGTGACGCTGCCCTCGAGGCCCGCCCGCCGCTGCCGTTGCGCGCTTCCTCGTAGCAGGCGAGCGTCTGCTGCAGGAGCGGCAGCTCGATGCCGCGCGCGCTTGGCCTCCGCCAGCATGGAACGGATGTCCTTGATGCCGCTGTCGAGGTCGAAGGTCATCGGGCCGCCGTCGCCGCCTTTGCATTGCGGCGGCGATCGGCGCCGCGGATCTTGAGCACGTTCGGCGCCGCCCGAGGTGTCGGAAGAAACTCCAGGACTCCGCCGGGTCGAGTCCCGAGCGAGCGGCACAGCGGCGAGCGCCTCGCCGAGCGCCTGCCAATAGACCATCAGCGGCATGTTGACGGTGAACTTCATGCACCTCGCCGGAGCCGACCGGCCCGCCGTGCCGAGCCGCGGCAGAGCTGGTCGAGGATCGGCTTGGCGCGCGCGGCGTCGGCGCGGCTCGGCGCCCATCAGGCCGAGCAGCTTGCCCTGCAGCGCCGGGCACGGTCGAGCCGCCGACCGGGCATTCCACGAAGGCGGCGCCCTTGGCGCGCACCTTCTCCGCCAGCGCCATCTGGGTTTCCGGCGGCACGGTGCTCATCTCGATGAACAGCTTGCCCGTCCACGTCGCCCGCGAGCAGGCCCGCGGCCCGTCATAGACCGCATCGATCGCTGCGGCGTCGGTCAGGATGGTGATGATCGCTTCGGCGCGCTTCGCGCAGCTCGGCGGGCGTGGCCGCGACGCGCGGCGCCGTTTGTCGGCGAGCGGCCTCGTCTTCTCGGCGGAGCGGTTCCACACCGTGAGCGCGTGGCCGACCTCCATGAGCCGCTGCCGATCGCCGCACCCATCCGGCCGATCCCGGCTATTCCGATCTGCATTCAGGCTTTCCTCCGCGCGGGACGCGCTGGCTGCGACGTTAGGGGATTATGCGCAGCGCGAGAAAGCCGGCTCGCTGCGGCGTGCCGACGCCCGCTCGTGCTGAAAGCGCGCTGCAGTCGCTGTGAGAATCACGCAGCGAGACGGGGGAGATGCCTGCGAAAGAGAAAGGCAAGGTCGGCATGGTCGGCCTCGGCATCATGGGCGGCGCGTTTGCCAAAAACCTCGCCGCCGCCGGCTGGCATGTGGTCGGCTACGACATCGATCCGGCCGCGCCGCCGCGCGCTGGCAAGAGCCGGCGTCGAGATCGCGCCGGATGCGGCCGCGCTCGCCGCCGCGGTGCCGACGATCATCACGAGCCTGCCGAAGCCCGCGGCGCTCGCAGCGACCGTGGCAGCGATCGCGCCGGCGAAGAAGCGCAAGCGCGTGATCGTCGAGGCGAGCACCTTCACGCTCGAGGACAAGTCGCGGCCGAACGCGCGCTGCGCAAGGCCGGCCATGTCGTGCTCGACTGCCCGGTGAGCGGCACCGGCGCGCAGGCCAAGGTCCAAGGACATCGTGATCTATGCGAGCGGGGACAGCAAAGCGATCCGCCCGGCTGCGCCCGCTGTTCGCCGGCTTTCGCGCGCGGCTGCACGACCTCGGCGCGTTCGGCAACGGCAGCCGCATGAAATACGTCGCCAACCTGCTGGTCGCCATCCACAACGTCGCGAGCGCCGAGGCGATGGTGCTCGGCATGAAGGCCGGCCTCGATCCGCAGACGGTGTTCGAGATGGTGAGCAGGCGGCGCCGGCAATTCGCGCGTGTTCGAGCTGCGCGCGCCGATGATGGTGAAGAACCGCTACGACGAGGCCACCATGTAGATGTAGCTCTGGCAGAAGGACATGGAGGTGATCGGCGACTATGCGCGCGAAGCTCGGCGTCCCGACGCCGCTGTTCGGCGCCACCGTGCCGATCTACACCGCGGCCGTATGGACCGGCCACGCCGAGCACGACACCGCCGCGGTGTGCGCGGTGCTGGAGAAGATGGCGGGGGTGAAGCGGGGGCGGAAGAAAAAGTAAGCATCCCCGCACATCACAAGGCTCGACGGAGGTTCCAGCATGCGCGTCTGCTCCCGATTGACGATTTCCTGCATCGCTTCCCTCAGCCTCGTGGGGCCGTGGTCGTCCGTGGGCCGCGCGCAGGTGGCGCGCACCGAGCTGCACGCAATACCCACGCTCACGCTCTCGGACCGTCAATTCCTCACCGGCGACAAGAACGGCACGGCGGTGACGATCGCGGGCGTGCTGCGGATTCCGCGCCTGGGAACGGACCGCTTGCCGGCCGTCATCCTGGTGCACGGCTCGGGCGGCATCGGCGGCAACGTCGATCGCTGGTCGCAGGAGCTCAACGGCATCGGACTTGCGACCTTCGTCACCGACAGCTTCACCGCGCGCGGCCTCCAGAGCACCAGCGCCAATCAGGCGCTGCTCGGCCGGTTGAACATGATTCTGGATTCCTACCGTGCGCTCGCCGTGCTCGCCGCGCATCCGCGCATCGATCCGGCGAAGATCGTTCTCATGGGATTTTCGCGCGGAGGACAGGCGACCCTCTATGCAAGCCTCCGGCGCTTTGAACGCATGCATGCCCCGGAAGGCGCCGCGTTCGCCGCTTACGTGCCGTTCTATGCCTCTTGCTTCACGACCTATGTCGGCGACGAGGACGTGAGCGACAGGCCGATGCGTCTCTTCCACGGGACTGCCGACGACTATGTTCCGGCGGCGCCCTGTCGCAGCTATGTCGAGCGCCTGCGCAAGGCCGGCAAGGACGTGACGCTGACCGAGTATGCGGACGCACATCACGCCTTCGACAACCCCATCCTCAAGGAGGGGCCGCAGCCGGCACCGCAGTCGCAGTCGACCCGCCGCTGCACCATGAAGGAAGAGCCGCAGGGCATGATCATCAACGCGGTGACCAAGCAACCCTTCACCATGGACGACCCGTGCGTGGAGCGCGGGCCGACATGTCGGGCTACAACGCCGCGGCGACCGCGGCGGCGACGCAAGCGGTGAAGGACTTCCTGCGGGTGACCTTGAAACCGAACTGAGTTCAGGCCGTGGTCACATTCGCGGGCGTCTCCAAGGGCTGGGTGGAATTGATCGGCGCCAGACTGACCTTGGATTGCCTCGAAAAGGATCGCGGTTTTTCTTCGTTCGGCAGTCCGCGCGATTGCTCGAACAGGAAATTGCCAGCCCTGCCCCCCGCCACCACCAACGTTTCCAGGTCGCAGGTCGCGGCAATCGCCAACCCGATATCGCGTAAGTGGGCTCGTCCATAGCAAAACGCCGCAAGGCTTCCACGACGGCTGGTCGAAAGGCCGGACACGAGCTCGTTTATGCCATGCTGAGGGGACCGATACAGACGGCCAATCAACTCGTCGGCAACCGGGCACCCATCGTCATCGGGAGTCATCGGTTCGTCTCCTGTCAATGTGCTGCGCTGCAAGATCTGGATTTCGGTGACCGGCCAGTCAGCAGGGACTGGCAGATCCGACGGCTGTTATCTGAAGATCACTTCGGCATGCGCCGTTGCCGGGTGGGAAACGACGGCAGCTCTCAATCCGAGAACCGCGACCAGCAGAGCAACGGTAGCAATGGAAACAACAAGCGCTGTGCGCATGCGAACGCCCCCTCCCCGACACAAGTCACTTCCCCACACGAATTCAATTGCATGCAATTAGTACGGAATGAAGGCAATCAAGGTCCGCGCTACCACGGCTTCCATCATGCCCGCAGGAAATCAAGCACTGCGGTCTCCGCCAGCACCGCCTCGGGAATGCCATGGCGCTGCGAGCGCGCCCGCTCTTCGACCGTCTGGGTCGCCTGCAGGTAGGCGCCCAGATGGCGTGCGCGCTCGATGATGCGCCGCCCGATTGGAAGCCGTGCAGCCTCAAACCGCAGCAGCGCCGCCTCGACCTCGTCCGTTTCGAGCGCCGCGGCCAGAGCGGCTGCGTCGTCGGCCGCTTTCGCGACGCCGGCGGCAACATGCGGGCGCGCCACGAATGCCGCGTCGCCAATGATGGCGACCCGGCCCAATGCCATGCGCGGGGTCTCGAGATCATAGATCGGCTGCAGGATCGGCTCGTCGATCATGCCCACCACTGCGCGCAATTGCGGGGCGAGCAATCGCGCGGCGGCTGCGCGCATCCCGGCGATGGCGTCCCGCCGAATGAGCGGCGGCGGGATGGAGACGGCGTGGATCGTGCCGCCCTCGTCGGTGAGCAGGCTCTGCAACTCGCCGCTTTCGTCGGCCGGACGATACCAGACGACATTGTAGCGGCGGTGACCGGGGCGCAGATCGTTGTCCGGGCCGGCGACCGGATAGCCCAGGCATTGCTCGCCCGGCGGCAGGCAGAACGTCATGGAGTTGAACAATTCGCGATGGATCGCGGGCGGAAATGCCGCCTCGGGAATGAGCGCGCGCCAAGCCACGTAGCCAGCATAGAGCGGCGCCAGCTCCGGCAGGCATTGTTGGCGCACGGTCGAGCGAAGGCCGTCGGCTCCGACCATGAGGTCGCATTCGAGCGCATCCCGGTCGCCAAAATGCACGACCACCGAATTTTCGGTCTGCTCGAAGCCACGGACGCCGCGGCCGCGATGATAGTGCCGGGCCGGAAACGCATCGCGCAATGCGCGATAGACCCGTTCCCAGGCAGTGAGAACCTGCGGGCATGTGAACTGGCTGGCCAATTTCCCGGAGCCCTCCAGGACCTTCCGGATCGTGATCTCGACCCCGAGGTCGGTCGTGTCGATCCCGATCCGGCGCAAGGTCGCGATGAGGTCGGGCTGCGCCACAATGCCGGCCCCGCGGCCGGCAAGCTCGCCCTCGACCCGCTCGAAGATGTCGACCTGCCAGCCCGAGCGCCGCAGCAGCAGCCCCGCCAGCAGGCCGCTCATCGAGCCGCCGACGACCGCGGCCCGCCTTCTGCCCGCCTTTCGCAATTCGGTCGATCCCGCCGTTTCCGGAAGATAAAACCTGCTATATATCAACCCGGACCAGGAGAAATGCCATGGCACTGACGATGTTGGACAAGCAGGCGGAGACCTCGGACAAGTCGACATGGCCACCGGACATCGCGGCGGAGTTCGAGCGCGAGAGACAGAATCCCAATCCGTGCGTCGGCAGCGAGCTCGTTTCGGAGAGCGAGCGCGTGCGCGTGTGGACGATCCGGCTGCAACCCGGCGAGCGCATCGGCTTCCACCGCCACGTGCTCGATTATTTCTGGACCTCGGTGAATGGCGGCCGCGGACGCCAGCACGTGCACGACGGCACCACCGTCGAATACACCTATGCGCCGGGCGAAACCCGCCACGAGACCTATGGCGCCGGCCAGTTCAAGGTGCATGACCTCGAGAATCTCGGGGACAAGGAGATGGTCTTCATGACCATCGAGTTCCTGCAGAGCGCCAACAGGCCGATGCCGCTCCCTGGCGAGGTGCGACGGCGGGCGGCCGCATAAGAGCCGCGGGTCGCTGACCGAGGGCGGGAAGCCGTCAATCGACCAGAACACGCTCTAGAGCAGCGATTCCATGAAACTGCTCTGATGAAACATACCAGCCTCACTCGACTCAAGGAAACGCTGGACTAGCCAAGCCGCCACCCTTCCTGCACACTCTCCCCCATCAAAGATGGGTTCGAGAGCAACCGTCACGTTGCGGGAACGAGCCCTGGGGGGACGCGGTGGGCCTTACCTTCGACTTGCTGATCAACGCCGTAATCGCCGGAATTCTGCTCGGCGGTTTCTACGCCGCGGTGACCATCGGCGTGTCGATTTCCTTCGGCATCCTCGACATCGTCAACATCGCGCATCCCGCCTTCATCATTCTCGGCTCGTACATCGCCTACATCATCAATATCAATTTCGGCATCGATCCGATTGTGATCAGCATCGCCATGATGCCGGTGTTCTACGTTCTCGGAGCCGGCGTCTACCAGGTCTATTACGAGGCCTTCGAGAAGCATGGCCAGGAATCGCTACGCGGCCTCTCCTTCTTCTTCGGTCTGTTGTTCGTCACCGAAGTGATGCTGATCCTGGTCTTCGGCGTCGATTACCGCTATGTCGAGGCCTGGTACATAGGACCGAGCTGGCGTGTCGGGGTGATGGACTTTCCACTCCGCATGCTGGTGCCCTGTCTGGCCGCGCTTGCCCTGTTCGTGGGACTGCAGCTGTTCCTGTCGCAGACATTCATCGGACGCGCAATCTCCGCAGTGGCGCAGGATCAGCTCGCCTTGCGGCTGATGGGCGCCTCCCCCACCCGCATCAAGCGCATCGCTTTCGGCATCTCGATCGCCACCACCTCAGTTGCCGGCGCACTCTTGATCATCATCCAGCCGGTCGAGCCCTCGGTTGGACGCGAATATATCGGCCGCGTGTTCGCCATCTGCGTGCTCGGAGGCCTCGGCAGCCTCCCCGGCACGTTGATGGGGGCGATGCTGCTCGGCATCCTGGAGAGCTTCACCTCGACGTTCTACGGGCCATCATGGGCACCCGCGGTGGCGTTCGGGGTCCTCCTCCTTACGCTCGCGTTTCGACCGGCGGGTCTGCTCGGACGATAGGATCATCGCTCGTGCAGAACAGCATCTTCCTGCTGGTTTCGATCGTGGTCGCGGCTGTCGTGTTCTTCGGTGCCCGCATGATCGACAACGATTACGTGTTCTTTGCCGGCTACACGGTGCTGCAATTCATCGTGCTAGCGACCGCCTGGAACATCCTCGGCGGCTACACCGGCTACGTGAATTTCGGCTCAGCCGCCTTCTTCGCGCTCGGCGCCTACAGCACGGTCGCGCTGCACAAGTTCGGGCCGCAAGTCTACAAGCCGTGGATCGACCAGCTGCCGGATTCGATCGCGGTATTCATGCATTCCATCTTCGACCCCATCGTCCAGGCGATCTTTCCGCTGCCGATTCCCGCCATGATCGTGATCGGCGGCACCGTCTCTGCCATTGTCGGGCTCGGTACCGGCTATCTTACGCTGCGGCTGCGCGGCGCCTTCTTCGCCATCGCCACGCTTGCGCTCGCCGTCGTGCTGCAGACCCTCGTAGTCAACTGGGACTATGTCGGGGGGTCACGCGGCGCCTATATCATTCGCCCGAACGAGATCGCGGTGATCGGCTCCTATATCCAATACCTGTTCCTGCTGATGCTCGCCCTTGTGGTCATCGCGCTCACCACTGCACGCGGCATCGAGCGTTCGCAACTGGGCTACGGATTCGCCACCATTCGCGACGATGAGCTCGCCGCCGAGGCGTCGGGCGTGCCCACCTTGCGCCTCAAGCTCATCGCGACCACGCTTTCCGGAGCGCTGATGGGAATGGCGGGGGCGCCATTCCCCTATTACATCGGTTACCTCCAGCCGTCCTCCGCCTTCGGGCTCGAATACGCCGTCAACTCGATCGCCATGCCGATGATCGGCGGTACCACGAGCTGGGTGGGACCGCTGATCGGCGCCATCCTCCTCGGCTCGCTGCAGCAAATCGCGACCGTCACCATTTCCTCCGCAGTCAACCTTCTCATCGTCGGCCTTCTCCTCGTCGGCTTCGTCATCGTCGCGCCGAACGGCATCGTCGGGCTGCTGCAGGAGCGCCTGCGCGGGAGGGCGAAGTGATGCCGCTGCTCGAAGTCACCGGCTTGAGCAAGCGCTTCGGCGGCTTCGTTGCGCTCGAGGGCATCGATCTTTCCGTTGTCGAGGGTGAGCGCGTCGGCTTGATCGGACCGAACGGCTCCGGCAAGTCGACGCTGGTCAATTGCATCTGCGGCACGCTCACCAACGAGACCGGCACGGTGCGCTTCAACGGCGAGGAGGTCGACGGGCTGCTCACGCACGAGCGCACGCGCCGCGGCATGGCGCGCAGCTTCCAGCTTCCGCGCCCATTCGTGACGCTCACCGTCGCGGACAATCTGCGCGTGCCGCTGCTCTACACCGTCAATGCGCGGCCAGGGTCCGCGCTCAAGCCGGCCGAGCTCGATGCGCGCTGCACCGAGCTCCTGGCGCTGGTCGGGCTCATCGGCAAGGCGGAGAAGTTTCCGCGCGATCTCACGCAGGTGGAGATGCGCAAGCTCGAGCTTGCGCGTGCCATGGCGGCCGGGCCCAAGCTCCTGATCGCCGACGAGGCCATGGCCGGACTGTCGCAATCGGAAGTCGACGATATCGTCGGCCTGCTGATCCGGCTCAACGAACGCGGCATCACCATCATCCTGATCGAGCACATCATGCGCGCAGTGATGAGCTTCTCGCAACGGCTGGTCGTGCTGGTCTCGGGCAAGAAGATCGCCGACGGGCGGCCGGATACGGTCATTCGCGATCCGGAGGTGGAGAGGGCGTATCTTGGCCAATAGCCTCACCATCGAGAAGATCGATGCGGCCTACGGGGCCGTGCGGGTGCTCGAGGACGTGTCGCTGCGCGTCGACGGCGGCGAAACCGTGGTGCTGCTCGGCACCAACGGCAACGGCAAGAGCACGCTGATGAAATGCGTGATGGGGATCGTGCGCCCAAGCGCCGGCCGCATCACCGTCGAGATCGATGGCGAGACGCACCAGCTGGTCGGCCGCAGCACCGAGCAGATCGTCGACCTCGGCATCGCGCTGGTGCCCGAAGGCCGCCGCCTGTTCGCGCGGCTCACCGTGGAGGAGAACCTGCTGCTCGGAGCATTCCGCCGCAAGGCGCGTCAGTCTCTGAAATCAAACCTGGAATTCTGCTTCGAATGCTTTCCGCGGCTGGCCGAGCGCCGCCGCCAGCTTGCCGGCTCCATGAGCGGGGGCGAGCAGCAGATGCTCGCGCTCGGACGCGCAATCATGCTCGCCCCGCGCATCATCCTGATCGACGAGCCCTCCGTGGGCCTGGCGCCGGTGCTGGTGAGCCGCACCATCGACAAGATCAATGAGCTCAAGGAAAAGTACAAGCTCACCGTGCTCATGGCGGAGCAGAATTTTCCGCAGGCGCTGCGCATCGCCGACCGCGGCTATGTCATCGTGCATGGCCAGATCGCGTTCGAGGGGCGCTCGTCCGACGAGCTCAACAACAACGAGCTGATCCGCAAATTCTATCTCGGGCTGTGAAGACGGCAGGGCCGAGGCATGGCGCGTTGCAGACGCGCGTAAACGCGCTGATGCCTCGCCCAACGAACGGCAGCGCGGCTGGCGCAGACCTTGAGCCCGGATGAGCAAAATGTCGTCATTACGCACCACTCTGTCCAAGAAGAAGGCCAGTCTACGACGCCTTCGATCGCGATCCGTGTACAAATTTATCGTTGTACATCCATTCGGCACGACGGCAATCCAAGGCTACCGCAAGGCAGCCCGCTACTTCGGCTTGCACACGCGCATCGATCCGACCACTGAGGGTACCGATCAATGGCGTCTCTTGGTTCATAGAGATGCCAAGCTGCTGAGACGCACTGCCAAAACGCTGTTGGATCATGCCATGAGTGAGAGCGACGATTTCGACGCCCAGGAATTTGAGATCCTATTAAACTCAGGGATACACTGGTTTGCCCAGGACTGGAAATGGTGGGACATGCAGAACGATGACGGTGCTCTTGAGCACTTGGGTTGGTCGAGAGCTATCACAGAACTTCCAAATGGATCTTTTCGGGTGGTACTCCGGCGGCTGCCCCGCAAAAAAGCTTAACGGCATTGCTTGGTCCCGATCATCTGCGGTCGGCATATCGAAAATTAGATCGTTGTGAAAGGGTGGCGGACTTCACCTCACCGTGCATCGAGTTGCGTCTTTGCGGCCAGGAGCCTCAATTTACCGCGGCGAATAACCGCGCGATTTATAAATCTGAGCGGCTTCCTTTTTGATGCTTGCCAGCGTATCGGTCACATTCCTGGATTTTTGTCCGATGACAGGCAGATACCATCCGGCCGCTGCAAGTTGCGCCGGACCCGCTATGACAGCTACGTCTAATCCATCGTGCTCGCCGTGTTGATCAAGTGAGCGGAGCTCCACCCTGGAGCACCAGGGCAGCGACAAAAATTTCAATCGATCTTTCCCACGCAGCTCAGGCAGGGCTATACGATTCCCGCCACGAAGAATTTTCTTGATTGTTTTTGGCTCAACAGCGAGTTCAGTCGCTTGGGGTGATTTTCCTGGCCACTCCAAGATGCTCAAGGCACGGTGCCTCTTGCTGGCTGCCTTTAGGAGGAGGTTGGCAACCTTAGAACGGTGACAATCAATGGGATAGCGATGGGGAAGGCCGCATGCACAGAAGAAGAGCACTCGCCGGTTCTGTTTGGCCGCATCGATGATCAGGTCCAACAACTCTTCTGCCGCCCTTGGATCCGCGATCCGCGCCCGCCGACTGCTTGATCCGATGTTGCGGTTTCCAAGCTCCTTCATCCATTTGTATCGGTTGCTCCCTACCGTTTTTTCGAATGCATTCCCGGAGAATCCAGTTGCCCGCACACTGCGAGACCAGCGGATGTCTACGAACAACGGCGGCTTCCTCTGCCGCGCCCGCTCGATTTCATCAACGACGCTCACGAAGTCACGGGTGTGATTACCCCATCCGTAATATCCCCACGTGAATGCTGTCAGCATCCGAATGCCCCAGCGTAAGGAGCAGTCGTAAGATTACCCATCGATGAACTCCAATTTCCTATCAGGAACGCTCATAAATCCTTGCTTCCCCGTAATCGGGACGAAGCGGGTCTGTTTCGCATTCTTCAGCACCCATCCAAATGGCCCCTGAAACCACCTGCTGCCGTGTTCTGTGACCACATCGACCACATCGACCGTTCCAATTATGCCCCCGCGTTGAAGCGCTTCGGGGAGTATCCGTACTCGCTATCTGCGAGCGATCTCCTCAAGCTCTTCATCGGCCATTCTCAAGCCGGCGTGAATTGCGAGAGGACCCCGGTGATGAGTGTACCAAGATCGATTCTCGATGTTTTTCTTCCCTGTGACCACCAGCCAGGCAAATGGCTGCTTGATCGAAATAGCCCGCATGCTGATGCTCCAAATGCCAGACGAAAAGGGGCAAGCATGCCTCGCCCCTACGCGCGGCTATTTCGCCTTCTCGTAGGGGTAAATGACTTTGCCCGAGGAATATTCCGCCGGCGTCAGCACGACCTGCGTCGCTATTTCCTTGAACTGGGCGGGATCGTTACCCTTTACATTCTGGAACTGGGTTTGCAGCACGCGTGACTGTGCCCACTCACCGCTCTTGTCGAACTTGACGTCGCCGAGCACGGTCTTGAACGTGCCGCTGCGGATGTTGTCGGCGATCTTGTCGTCGTTGAGGCTCTTGGTAGCTTCCACCGCGTCGGCGAGCACCTGCATCTGAGCGTAGGCCTGCGGGGCCATGTAGTAGCCGAGCACGTCAACGCCTTCCGCGGCGGCTCGCGCCTGATACTTCTTCATCAGATCCGCGACGCCGGGGAAATTCATTGTCGGCACCGGCAGCCAGAACTCGTAATTGACGAAGCCGTTGAGCAATGGGCCGAGCTGGGCCTTCAATGACGTATTCTGCAGGCCGACCATGCCACCGCCGATCATCTTCGGTTTCAGGCCTATTTCGTTGACCGCACGCACCATGCCGACCGAATCGGGCGGATAGGAATTGATGTTGATGAGATCCGGATTGGTCGCCGCAATCGCGCGAACGATCGGCGCAAAATCGGTGGTCGCAGGCGGATATTTCTTGTCGTAGACGATGCTGAGCCCGGCGGCCTTGGCATTCTCACGCGCGCCGTCGGAGGCGTTTGCGGAGAATTCCGCGTCCGCCGCTACGATCGCGACCGTCTTTGGCTTCGGATCCTGCGCCATCGCGATATCGAAGAAGCCCTTGGTGAACGCCGGCTTCGGATCCGGACCAGACGGGATCATGACGAAGTATTTCGAATATTTGAATTCGGTGTTCACGCCGAGGCCGAGCAGTCCGATGAACACCTTCCCCTTCTGCATCACGACCGGCATCGCAGGCGCCAGCATGTTGGTGCCATAGCCGCCGATGATGAGATCGACCTTGTCGACATCGAGCAGCTTGGTGTAGATGCCGGGCACCGTCGCCGGGTTGGTCTGATCATCGTAATAGATGAGCTTGACCGGACGGCCGAGCAGCCCGCCTTTGGCGTTGATGTCCTCTTCCCAGATCTTTTGGGCGAGCAGGGCCGACTTCCCATTCGGGCCGAGCCCGCCGGTCATCGCCATGCTGTAGCCGATCCTGATCGGCTGGCCGGATTGCGCCGATGCCGGAGCGGCGAGCAGCATGCCCGCCAGCAGCGCCAAGACCGCGCTCGGGCCGGCGCTCGCGAATGACCGGAATTTCGCACCATCAGGCATCATCAGTCCTCCCGTTTTGATTGGCTCGCAGGCACATCCTATCGGCAGGGGGCGCATGCCTGCTAGTGGCGCCGACCCGCATTAGCGCGTCGCATCGCCGCCTTCCACCATGATAGTCTCAACCTCGCCTGCCCCAGCGCGGCGGAAGGCCGCAGCCGCGTCATAGTCGGCGGATGTGAAGCAGGCCACGCCCTGCTCGAAGGTCGGGAACTCGATGACGACGAAGCGGTGGAATTTGTGCGGTCCCTCCATGACCTGGTAGCGGCCGCCGCGCGCAAGCACCTTGCCGCCGTGCCTGGCGATGATGCCGGGAACGAGATCGGTGTATTTCTTGTATTCGACCGGATCATTGATCTTCGACCGCGCAATCCAATAGGCCGACATGCTGCTCTCCGTGATGGTCTCGCGGCGCCTTGACGGCACGACGAATTGTCCTGCCGATGCGATCTACCTTTCAATCCTTGATCTGAAAATCCAGGAGTAGCCACATGGCACGCAGGTTGATCGACATCTCGGTCCCGCTCGAGAATGACGTTGCCGCCGATCCACCGGGCTATGCACCCAAGATCGACTATTTCACCCACCGGCAGACCGTAGTCGACATCATCAATTTTTTTCCAGGCTTGCGCGAGCAGGATCTGCCGGATGCCGAGGGCTGGGCGATCGAATGGATCCGGTTATCCACCCACAACACCACCCATCTCGATGCGCCCTGGCATTTCGCTTCCACCATGGACCGCGGCCAGCGCGCAATCACCATCGACGAGGTGCCGCTCGAATGGTGCCTGCAACCCGGCGTCAAGCTCGACTTTCGGCATTTCGCCGACGGTTATGTCGCAACTGCCCGCGACGTGGAGGCCGAGCTCGATCGTATCGGGCACAAGCTCGCACCGCTCGAGATCGTGCTGGTGAACACGAGCGCCGGCGCCGCCTACGGCCGCCCCGATTACGTTGCCAGGGGTTGTGGCATCGGTCGCGAGGCAACGCTCCATCTGCTCGAGCGCGGCGTGCGCGTCACCGGAACCGACGGCTGGAGCTGGGATGCGCCGTTCGTCCACACCAGAGAGAAATATCTTGCCACCCACGACGCCAGCCTGATCTGGGAGGGACATAAAGCAGGCCGCGACATCGGCTATTGCCATATCGAGAAGCTGCACAATCTGGAAGCCTTGCCGGCGCAAGGTTTCACGGTGAGTTGCTTCCCGGTCAAGGTGCGCGGCGGCTCCGCCGGCTGGACGCGCGCGGTCGCGATTCTCGATGATGCGGCATGAATGCCGCAGACCCCTGCCTGCAACATTTATTGACCCCGTGCGTTTTCTCTCGTTTAGTCAGCACAGGAGGTGGCTAATGGATCGACGCAGCTTCATCATCGGCTCGGCGGCCGCGGCGACCGGCTTGCAGGCTTCCTTCGCGCAAGATGCCTATCCGGCGCGCGCGATCACCATCATCAATCCGTTCCCTCCCGGCGGCGCCTCCGACTTGGTGACGCGACCGCTCGCGGCAGTGCTCGAGCCGATTGTCCACAAGCCGGTGGTGATCGAGACCAAGGCGGGCGCGGCCGGCCAGGTCGGCGCTCAAGTCGCCGCCCATACCAAGCCGGACGGCTACACGCTGCTTTCCCACATCACCTCGATCTCCGGCTTCGCCGAGGTCGACCGGCTGTTCGGACGGCAACCGAAATTCACGAACACGGATTTCATTCCGCTTGCGCGCTTTGTGGCCGATCCCTGCGTGCTGATCGTCAACGACCAGCAGCCGTGGAAAACGCTGCCGGAGTTCATCGAAGACGCGAGGAAGCGACCGAACGAGATCATCTTCAGCTCCTCGGGGCTCTATGGCGCGCTCCATATCCCGACGGCGCTGTTGATGACAGCAGCCGGCGGATTGAAGCTGCGCCATCTGCCGACCAACGGCGGCGGTCCGGCGCTCACTGCGTTTCTCGGCAACAACGCGGCGGTGCTGGTATCCTCGGTCTCGGCATGTCTTGCGCAAATCAAGGCCGGCAAAGCGCGCCCGCTCGCGCTTTTCGGCGCTGCACGCTCGAAAGCTCTTCCCGAAGTGCCGACCTTGAAGGAAAGCGGATACGACATCGAGTACTATCTCTGGGTCGGGCTATTCGCGCCCAAGGGGACGCCCGATACCGTCGTCGCCTATCTGCGCCAGGCGCTGAGCACCGCGGCGCACAGCGATCAGTTCAGGTCGGCGCTTGCCAATCTTGGGCAGGAGCTCGATTACATGGATCTGCCCGAATTCGCCGCGTTCTGGGCGACCGACACCAAGCGGATCGAAGCGGCCATTCGTGCCATCGGCAAGGTCGAGGGATAAGCTCAGCTTGTGATTTTGTTGGAAAGCCGAGACGGTTCGGCTCCCCTCCCCTCGCGAGCGGCGCAGGCAAAGTCAATCCGGCTGACAGCGCGTCGGCGAGGAGGACGGAGATAGTTTGATCATTCGTACCGATCACGTCGCCGGCGGCGTGCTCGCGGCCTTCGGCCTGCTCGTGCTGGCCTCGAGCGGCGACCTCCCCATCGGCACGGCGTCATTCCCCGGCGCCGGAATGATGCCGAAGCTGCTCGCGGGCCTGGTCATTGTGCTGGGGCTCGTGCTCGTTCTGCGCGCGCAGGAGAGCGCACCGCTCGCGGGCGTCTCATGGCAGGACCTGCGGCATGCGATCCGGGTTACCGCGGTCACGGCTCTCGCCATTGCAATCTATCAGATCGTGGGCTTTCTCCTCACCATGGCGCTCCTTCTGTTCGCGCTCATCTTCGCTGTCGAGCGCCGTCACCCGGTTCCTGCAGCGGCGTTCAGCTTGGGCGTGGTCGCCCTGACCTATCTGTTGTTCCGCCTCGCACTCAAGGCACCACTCGAGCAGGGCCTCCTCAGGTTTTGACCGTGACAACCGTGGAAAGCCTGCTGCTCGGCTTCTCGGTCGCCCTCCAGCCCGATGTCCTGTGGTATGCCTTCCTCGGATGCCTCATCGGCACGGTCGTGGGCGTGTTGCCGGGCATCGGCCCGCTTTCGGGGATCAGCATTCTTCTGCCCGCCACCTTCGGGCTCGACACGACCAAGTCCGTGGTGATGCTCGCCGGCATCTATTACGGCTCGCAATACGGCGGCTCGACCACCTCGATCCTGATGCGGCTTCCCGGCGAGGCATCCTCGGTGATGACGTGCATCGACGGCTATGCCATGGCGCAGAAGGGGCGCGCCGGCGCGGCCTTGTGCATTGCCGCCGTCGGCTCGTGGATCGCTGGAACTTTCGGCGTGATCATGCTCACCCTGCTCGCACCGCCGCTCGCCGTCTTTGCGCTGCGCTTCGGGCCGCCGGAATACACCGCGCTCCTGGTGCTTGGCCTGATCTTCCTCGCCTACATGTCCTCGACGTCGCTGCCACGCACCCTGCTGATGGCCTGCCTGGGTCTCCTGCTCGGCACAATCGGCATCGACACCATGACCGGGCATTTCCGCTATTCCTTCGACATCGCCGAGCTGGGTGACGGCATCGGCATCGTCCCGGTGGCCGTCGGCTTGTTCGGGCTCGGCGAAATCCTCGCCACACCCTCGGCCAACGTGGTCCGCGACGTGATCGCGCCCCGACTGCGCCAGCTGTTGCCGAATCGCGAGGAATGGCGACAATCGGCAATGCCGATCGCACGCGGCTCCGTGCTCGGCTTTCTGATCGGATTGACGCCGGGGTCGGCGCATATCATCTCCAGCTTCCTCTCCTACGCGCTCGAGCGGCGCCTCTCCAAGCACCCGAACGAATTCGGCAAGGGTGCGGTTGCCGGCGTGGCGGGGCCCGAATCCGCGAACAACGCTGCCTCGACCGGCGCCTTCGTGCCCATGCTGGCGCTCGGCCTTCCCACCGGCCCGATCACCGCGGTGCTGCTTGCCGCGCTGATGATCCATGGCGTTGCGCCTGGGCCCACCCTGGTCAACGAGCATCCCCAAGTGTTCTGGGGGTTCGTCGCTTCGATGTATGTCGGCAATCTGATGTTGCTTGCGCTCAATCTGCCGCTGGTCGGCATTTTCGTGAACGTGTTGCGGATTCCCTACGCCTATCTCTATCCGCTCGTCATCATGTTCTGCATCATCGGCGTCTATGAGGTAAGCCACTCGATCGTGGACGTCTGGATCATGCTGATCATGGGAATTGTCGGCTACGGCTTGCGCAAGTTTGGACTCGATCCCGCCCCGCTCGTGCTCGGCCTCGTAATCTCGCCGACATTGGAGATGAGTCTGCGTCAATCTCTTATCATGTCGAACGGCAATTGGACGATTTTCTTCCAGCGCCCGATCGCGCTCGCACTGCTCGCCATCTGCGTCGCCTTGCTGGCGCTCGCCGCGCTCTCGCTCCTCCGCAGCCGCAAGGACTGGCGCAGCAGGCTGGCCGAGGCGGAAACCGGCGATAGTCGTTAGGACCGGATGATGCCCGAACTGCCTCGCGGCGAATGCCGGAGTTGCGGCGCACCCGTTTCCTATTTCGCCTTCTCATGCCCCAGTTGCGGCGCACCCAATCAACCAAATCCGATCGCGACCATCGCAGCGCTGCTCGCCGTCATTTTGATCGGTGTGGCGACCGCAATCGGCGTTCAAGGGCTTCATCACAAGGACGCGCGCCAGACCTCCCACGCGCCGGCTGACGCATCGCCCCCGCCCGATCCGGGCACCGACAACGCTGCCGATTACGGCTGGATCGTGAAAGCCATGGCCGAATGCGAGGCAGAAGCCAAGCAGAGGCTGGATACGCTGCACTTTCTGATCGTGCCGGTGGCGCCAACGGGATTGCTCCTGCCGGGCTGGTCGCCAGAGCCGATCGCGGACATCGGCAGCTCCGGCAAGCTGTTGAACTCCACGGACGCCGTGATCGGGCTGCGCAACGGCGCGCTGGCGCTTTACCGGAAACCGCTGACGTTTCTGGTCTCCGAACTCGAGGACCAAGACCGTATACAAGTGGAAGCCGGCGGTCGGCGTCGCCGCCCTCAACACCAAGGAATCCGGCTTCGAGAACCTCAAGCTCGGCTTTGAGATTTCCGATGTCACCGACGAGACCGAATGGGGCCCCACCATCGCGGTCAGCAAGGACGTCTGCTACTGGATCAACCTGCTTGTCCTCGCCCCTAGCCGCAGCAGATGATGCTACGCCCAGAGCCGCTCGTTCTCGAGTCCCTTGTAGAGATCGGCGACAAACTCGCCATATCCGTTGAAGAGCAGCGTCGGCCGGCGCTCGTTCAAGCCGATCAGCTCCTCCGTGGCCTGGCTCCAGCGCGGATGCGGCATCTGCGGATTGACATTCGCCCAGAAGCCGTACTCGGACGCTTGCAATGCCTCCCAATAGCTCTTCGGCCGCTGATCCGTGAAATTGAAGCGCACGATCGATTTGATCGACTTGAAGCCGTATTTCCACGGCACCGCCAGCCGTAGCGGCGCGCCCTGCTGCTTCGATACCGGCTTGCCATAGGCGCCGGTGACGAGGAAGGCGAGCTCATTGCTCGCCTCGGCAATGGTGAGACCTTCGACGTAAGGCCATGGATACCAGGTTTGCCGTTGGCCCGGTGCAATCGAAGGATCGAGGAAAGTTTCCATGCGCACATATTTCGCCGCAGCCAAGGGCCGGGCCAATTCCAACAGCCTGGCGAAGGGAAAGCCGCTCCATGGAATGGCCATCGACCATGCTTCGACGCAGCGATGGCGATAGAGCCGCTCCTCGATCGGCATCTTGCGGATCAGATCGTCGAGGCCGACCTCCTGCGCCTTTTCCACCATGCCGTCGATCTTGATCGTCCACGGCCGCAACTTGAGGGCTTGCGCCGCCTTGACCACGTTCTTGGTCGAGCCGAACTCGTAGAAATTATTGTAGCTGGTGTTGATCTTCTCGTCGGTGACCGGACGGTCGAGCGTGAACATTTCGTTGCGTTTGGCCGGATAGAGATCCTTTGTCGGGTCGGGCAGGTCGCTCACGCGCTGAGCGAGCACGGTCTTGGGCGAGAGTGAAAACGCTGCCGCGCCGGTCGCCGCCAGAAAGGCGCGGCGGTTGAAGAACAGCTGCTCGGGTGTCGCGAGCCGTTCGGGTATCTCCCATTGGCGGCGGCGCAGCACGTGCATGGCACGACCTCCGGATTTTCCTGCCCTAGCTCGAGAGTCTTCGCGACTCTGATCCAACTCTTGTTTTGAAGCACGCTAGAGCGGGATGATTTTTCCTCAAATCACCATCCTGCTCTACTTCCTTGTTTGAGCATGATCTTTTCCGAAAACCGGTATCCACTTTTCGGGATCATGCTCGAGTGCGGTGCTGCTGGATAGGCCGACGTGGCATCACAGGCAAGTCACAGCTGTGGCAGCCGAATGTGAAGGGCGAGGGTGGTTGCCGGACCCATCCGGCAAGTCAGGTATCACATCGTTGGCTTGGAGCATTGAGCGCAAGCGGCACAGTCTTCCCAATCCTTGAGCGCAGCAATGATGACATTTTCCGGATCAGGCTGCCGCCGTCTTTCGTGCCGCCACGATCTGGTCGGCGGTCCGGCCGGAGAGTTCCGCCATATGGTCGAACTTGAAGGTGAAGCTGCCGACCCCGGCGGTCGCCGAGCGCACCTCCACGATCAAGTCGCCGATTTCCGACTCCGGCATCTGCACCCGCACGACGTCCCACCCGTCCCAGCCCACGCGGGTGTCGAAGCCGAGTATCTGTCCGCGCCTGCCCGACATCAGGGCATTCATCTTGGCGGTCGCCTCCGAGGGGCACACGATTTCCACCTGATAGATGGGCTCGAGCAGCACGGGATGGCACTGCGGCAAGCCGTCGTGGATGGCGAGCCGGCCGGCAAGCTGAAACGCCATATCCGACGAGTCGACGGTATGATAGGAGCCATCGATCAGCTTGGCTGCGACATCCACGACCGGGAAGCCGAGCGGACCGTGCTTGAGCCCATCGATGACGCCCTCCTCGACCGAAGGGATGTAATTGCGCGGCACCACGCCGCCCTTGATCTCCTCCAAGAAGGTGAAGCCGGAGCCGCGCGGCAACGGCTTGATGTCGAGCACCACGTCGCCGTATTGGCCGTGACCGCCCGACTGCTTCTTGTGCCGCCCGCGCTGGACGATGCCTTTCTTGATGGTCTCGCGGTACCCCACCGTCGGCTTGTGCGAGACGGTCGCGACGCCGAAACGGTCGGTCAGCCGCTCGGTTGCCACCCGCAGCTGCATCTCGCCCTGGCCCCACAGCACCACTTCATGCGCCTCCGCATTGTGCACGACCGTGATGGATGGGTCCTCCTCGAGCAGCTTGTTAGCGCCTGGCCGAGCTTGACGTCGTCTTTTCGTTCCTTGCTGGCAACGGCAATGGCGAGGACCGGCGGATAAGGCCGAACCGTGGTGAGCGGCGGATGCGCCTGCTTGCCGGCGGTGAGCGTATCGCCGGTATTGGCATGGTCGAGCTTGCCGAGCGCCACGGTTTCACCGGACTTCGCGGCTCCTCTCTTCTCGGTCGTTTGACCCAGAAGCTTGAATACGCCCGCGACCCGGCCGGCCTCGCGCTCGGGCGTGACGAAGGTCGTGCTGTCGCCGACCTGTCCATTGAGAAGCCGGGCAATCGACATCTTGCCGCCGTGCGGCGTATGAAGCGTCTTCATGACATAGACGATGGCGTCATTGCCCGCCTTCATGCCGAGGCGCTTGGTCGTATCTGCGACGCCGGGCGATTCATGGCGCAGCGCCTTCATCAGGCGCAATACGCCATTGGTGCGAATGGCCGAACCGAGCAGCACCGGACACACCAGGCTCTCGCGCAATTCCTTGGAAAGATCATCGAAGACCTTGTCGCGCGGCGGCTGGATGTCCTCGAGCAGCTGTTCCATGAGCTGGTCGTCGTGGTCGGCGAGCGTCTCCAGCATGGAGAAGCGCGCGGTTTTTTCGCGGTCGAGCACGTCCCCTTCGAGCGGCACGACTTCCGATCGAGCCTGCTCGCGGTAGACGAACGCCCGTTCGAGGGCGAGATCGACAAAGCCGCTGATGGTCTCGCCGGAAAAGGTCGGAATTTGCCGCAGCAGCAACTTGCTGCGGGAGGCCGGCTGCAAGACGTTGAGCACCTCGTCAATGGTCGCATCCGCCTTGTCGATCTTGTTGAGAAACAGGAAGCGCGGGATCTTCTGCTCTTCCAGCTCGCGAAGAATCAGTTGCAGCTGCGGGACCTTCTTCTCGTCGAGCTCGCAGACGACGACCGCGGCATCGACCGCAGGAAGCGCTGCGCGCATCTCGTGCACGAATTCAATGGAGCCGGGACAGTCGATGAAGGTATAATCGTCGCCCATGAAATTCGTGGTAGCGACGGAGACCTCGACGCTCATCCTGTGATGTCGCGCTTCCTTGCCGGCATCGCCGACGGTGTTGCCTGCATCGACCGTTCCTTGGCGCTGGATTGCGCCGGTACGCGCCAGAATCGCTTCGAGCAGCGTCGTCTTGCCGCTCTGGAACGGGCCCACCAGCGCGATGCACCGGGGGCCCGTAGCTCGCGTGCCGTTCTGTGCCATATCGCCTCCCAGATTAACGGAGATGCGGCCCGCTTCGGGACCGTTGGCACCATCGTTTCAGGAGGGAGGGGGGATTGGCAAGAGGCGCCTCGACCCGCCGCATAGGCCAGCCGCAAGTGCAGGCCTGCAACCCCGCAACTCTGATGCCCCCGCCCGGCTATTTCATGTTGCCGCAGAACCGCTGGATACGCCGGCAGGCTTCCTCCACGTCCTCGGTCTTGGTCGCGTAGGAAATGCGGAATGCCGGACCGAAGCCGAACGGCGTGCCCTGCACCACCGCGACGCCCTCAGCCTCCAGAAGCTCGCTCACGAAATCCTCGTCAGTGAGCAATTGCTTCCCGGTCGGTGCAGTCCGCCCGATCGTGCCGGCGCAGGACGGATAGACATAGAAGGCCCCTTCCGGCTTGGGGCAATGGATGCCGCGCGCCTGATTGAGCATGGACACGCACAGGTCGCGGCGCTCCTTGAAGATCGCGTTGTGCTTGGCGATGAAGTCCTGCGGTCCGTCCAGCGCCTCGACCGCCGCCCATTGCGACACCGCGGTCGGGTTGGAGGTCGACTGCGATTGGATCATGGCCATGGCCTTGATCAGCGAACTCGGGCCCGCCGGCATAACCGATGCGCCAGCCGGTCATGCAATAGGTCTTGGACACCCCGTTCACCGTCAGCGTGCGCTCATGCAGCCTGGGCTCGATCTGCGCCGGCGTGGTGAACTCGAAATCGTCGTAGACGAGATGCTCGTACATGTCGTCCGTCATCACCATGACGTCCGGATGCCGCACGAGGACATCGGTCAGCTTCTTGAGCTCGGCGCGCGTATACGCAGCGCCGGTCGGGTTCGACGGCGAGTTGAGCAGCACCCACTTCGTCTTTGCGGTGATCGCGTGATCGAGCGCCTCAGGCGTCATCTTGAAGCCCGAGGCGAGCGTGGTCGGCACCCCGACCGGCTCGCCGCCGGCGAGCATGACCATATCGGGATAGCTTACCCAGTAGGGAGCGGGAATGACGAATTCGTCGCCGGGATCGAGCGTTGCCACGAACGCGTTGTAGAGAACCTGCTTGCCTCCGGTCCCGACGATGATCTGGCTAGGCTTGTAGTCCAGGCCATTCTCACGCTTGAACTTGCGCGCGATCGCTGCCTTGAGCTCAGGAATGCCGTCGACCGCCGTGTACTTGGCCGCCTTGCCGCCCTCGATCGCCTTCATGGCTGCACGCTTGATGTTGTCGGGGGTGTCGAAGTCGGGTTCCCCCGCTCCCAGGCCGATGACATCGCGGCCTGCGGCTTTGAGCGCACGCGCCTTGTCCGTGACCGCAATAGTGGCGGACGGCTTGATGCGCCTGAGGGATTGCGCCAGCTGGGCCATGCGATTCTCCACTTTCCCGGCCGAGTGTCCCGATTCCGAAGCTCGCAAGCACTCGCGGCGCTGATGCGAGCTTCGGAATCAAAAGGATACTCGCAACTTTATGATTCCAGTGCAGTTTTGAATCTGACATTCCTGCGCATCGCTTACGGCAAGGCTGGTAGGAACGTCAAATCCGCCGCACTGGCCGCAGCTTCCTAATGGGCGCTTGCGGCCGCCGCAAGGCGCAAGCGCAAATGCCCACAGCAAGGGGATTAACCGCGCGGCAACGCAAGCCTGTTAGCGCTCGCAGGCTCGGGAGGATAGCACATGGACCGCGAGGTCCTCGCCCTGCCTCGGCTCGATCGCCTGATCTGGGGAATCATGACGATGGTCGCGGCCGTCGTGGTTTCGGCGCCGGCGGTAAGCAATTTCAAAATCGCCTGGGACACCTTCGCGGCGCCGGCGGCGGCATGTGTCGTTCTGCTCGCGGCCGGCGCCTTCTATTCGCGCTGGCGCGCCGATCCGCGCCTTGCATCAGGGCTCCTGAGCACCGCCCAGGTCATCGCTTTTGCAGCGGTCGCCGCGCCGCTCTCCTACCTTGCCGCAAGCGCGAACCTTCCCCTTTGCGATCACGGGCTCGACGCCGTCGACCGCGGGCTCGGGCTCGATTGGAAGGGGTTGCTGGACTGGATGAATGCCTCCCCGCTGACCTATGCGGCGCTGCGCCCGATTTATCTGAGCCTCACGCTGCAAATGACGACCGTGGTGCTGTGTCTCGCGTTCTCGGGCCGCCTGCTGTGGCTCAGGATCTATACCCTGGCCTTCATCTGCGCAGCGCTCATCTCGATCGCGGTCTCGGCCGTGCTGCCGGCAGCGGGTGCATGGCCCTATCACGGGCTCGGAACGAGCGATTCCGAAATATTGCCGGCGGTGAGCGCAAGTTGGCCGGTATTCTACGGATTGCGCGACGGGACATTCCGCCTCCTGGTGGCGGTCGGCTCGGAGGGGATCATCACCTTCCCCAGCCTGCATGCCGCGCTTGCAGTCATTGTGGTTGCGGGGCTCTGGCCGGTCGCGGTCCTGCGCTGGGTGTTTCTTGCCCTCAATACGGCAATGCTCGTCGCCACGCCCATCGACGGGTCGCATTATTTCATTGACGTCGCGGCGGGAGTCGCACTCGCCGCGCTGTCTCTGATGGTCGCGCAGACGGTGGCGGTGCGCGCCGCAGCGCATCTTGCGCCGCACCCGGCGGAACCGGCGCAAGGCGCCGAGGCATCTCTTCGAAGTTCGGCGCATTAGGCCGTTTACGCCCTTTTGGTGCCAGCGAAGGCGACGTCTGGCAATGTCATCATGACTTTACGATGATGATGCGCTCATCGCCCCGTGCGCGGGCTCATCGACCATGCGCGGGCTCATCGCGTTGCAACGGCGTAGAGAAAAATAATATTCCACATGCGATGGGCGCGGCAGCATGATTGCGCCGCAGCACTGCAATGTCGCAGCGCAGAATCGTCCATCCACCACAACGGCTGTCATGACATTGCCGCCGTGATGACCTATAGCGGTTTCGGTCGGGCTCCAGCGACCCTCGGTCGAAGGGAAATCGATGTATACGCTCTATTCGATGCAACGATCGGGCAACAGCTACAAGGTGCGACTGGCCCTCGCGCAGCTGCGCGTCCCCTACCGATTGGTTGAAGTCGACATCCTCAAGGGCGAGAGCCGCACCCCCGAATTTCTGGCCAAGAATCCGAACGGCCAGGTCCCGCTGCTCGAGGCGGCGCCCGGCCGGTATCTCGCAGAATCCAATGCCATCCTTTGGCACCTGGCGCGCGGGTCGCCGCTGCGGCCGGAGAACCGAATCGATCGCGCCGAAGCGCTGCAATGGATGTTCTTCGAGCAGCACAGCATCGAGCCCAATATCGGCTCGGCCTATTTCTGGCTCACGCTGGTGAAGGGCGGCCGCGAGCTGCAACAGCACGCGCTCGAGGACTGGATGGAGGAAGGCAATCGATCGCTTGGAGTGATGGAAAATCACCTCAAGCACCATCGCTATTTTGCAGCGGATCGCTACACCGTCGCCGACCTTGCGCTCTACGCCTACACTCACCTGGCGAACGAATGCGATTTCGACCTCACCCCGTTTCCGGCGATACGCGCCTGGCTCGCACGCGTTGAGGCCGCGCCGGACCATGTGTCGATGGATTGGCAGCCGGCAAACGTGGTGGCGGCGGAGTGACCGCGAGCAAGCGCTCTGCCGCCGGCCCGCGTACCTGTAGCGATCAAGCCACACTCTTTTGCAAAATGTTCCGGCGTTAACTCTTCATTAACCTAGAACATAGAATTGCCCTTATTCGTCAATGCCTTCGCCCTAGTCCGGCCGAATCGGCGCCGGCATCGTCCGCGAATCTCTCGACAATTCGGAAACTGATTCGCGGAGCCGACATGTCCAGGGAAATGACCCGCTACACTGGCATCGAGCAAGAGCACCGTCAGGCTTGCGTGCCCAGACACCGGTCCATCGCTTTCGTCGAGTTGATCACCACGGCCGCGCTCGCCCTGTCGACCGCAGTCGCCGTGACCGCGGTATCGATCGGCATCGCGCGCGCCGACGTGGTCGGCAGCATGGGCGAGGGAAACGGCGCACCGTTCGCAGCCGCGTTGCTGATCGGTTTGCTGCTGTCTGCAACGGGTGCATTGACCGCCCTCATGGCGCAAGCTTCGCAATCGGATTGAGCAGTGTAGGACTTTCAGGCGGGCCGGTCGGGGGAAGTCACTGCCGCGCGTCCTGCGACGCGCGGCAGTGATCGTTCGACACAACCAGCACGAATGGCGCCAGCTTCGGCTCGATCGCGTGAACCGCCTGTGCCAGTTCCATGGCGCTGAGCGCACCGTAATTCTCGAAATAGCCGCCGTCGACGATCCGGTCGACGATCTGATGTTCACGATTGCGTATGGCACCCGGCGGTGAGATGATAGGAAAGCGCGCCGAATTGTGCGCGGCGGTGCTCAGACGTACATCGTCGAGGTGGCGCAGAGTGAGCACGAACGACAATCGATACCGCCGACGGATCAGCGGCCCAGGCCGTCGATGAAACCGAGCACGATGCGCACAACCTCGTCCGGTTGCTCCATGAACGGAATATGGCCGGCGCCCGGCATGACTGCGAGCTTCGCGCCGGCAATACGCGCCGCGATCAGATCGCTCAGCTCCTTTGGGATCAGATGATCGTTGTCGGAAGTGATCACCAAGGTCGGCAATTTGATCGACCCGAGCAGCGTCGTGAATTTGGATGCCTGCTCCTGTCCGGGCTGGCAGCGGCCCCATGCGAGCAGCGCCTCGACGAATGCGCTGTAGCTTGCCGCCGAGTTTTCCCGAATATTCGCTTGGTTGGCGCGCATCGTTGCATAGCCCGCCTCCGAGTTGATGAATTTGCGGGTCAATGTCCACAGACCCATGTAGTCTGCGACCTCATCGCTCATCCCGAGCTTGCGGATCAGGCGGAGGCGAAGCCGGAAATTGAGCTCGGTCGCGCGATCAAGCTCGCTGAAACCCCCGACGACGGTGAGCGACTTCAATTTGCCGGCATGGCGTTGCGCCAGAGCGAGCGCCATCGCACCACCCAGCGAGGAGCCAAGGACATGGATGGGCCCCAACCCCAGCATGCCGATCATGACCGCGAAATCATCGGCCCACGCTTCGACCGAATAAGGCGGCGGCGATTTTGTCGAGCGACCAATGCCGCGGGGATCGACGGCAATGACCTGCATGCGCTGCGCCAGCAACGGAGCGCCGAGGCGATAATAGGTGTGATCCATTCCAAGGCCGGGGATCAACAGGATCGGCTCTCCCGTGCCGGATACCGCATAGTGAAGCGTGGCTCCCGTAACCTCGATTTCAGGCATGAAGCTTGACTCTCCTGCTATCGCGCCGCGGCACATCCGTACCGCGTTGTCATCCGGGACCCTACAGCTTCGGCAGCACGCGCTCGCCAAACAATTCGACCGTACGGACGGGATCGGAGGCGAGGCTGACCGTGAGCATCAGCCGTTTGGCGCCTGCCGCTTTGGCGGCGAGCGCCTGGACAAGACAGTCATCGGGATTGCCGCAGATCGACAGGCGCCGTGACAGATAATCGAACAGCCCGAGCTCCTCTACGAGCTTGATATCGGCTTCGCCCGGCCGGGTGCTGTAGCGTCGCCGCAATTCCAACAGCGGCTCATGCAGCGCCTGCGGAACGCCGCGCCTTTCCAGATTCTTGTCTCCGATGATGTAGCCGGCCAGGAAGGCGAGCATAGCGCCAACCTTGCCTCGCGCCGCGTTTCGATCCTCGCTGCAATCCAGCGCGGCGATCTGCCAAATCTCGATATCATCCGGATCGCGCCCAGCCGACTTGAGCCCCTCGATGATGTGCGATTCCGAATCGCGGATGTTCTCGGCCGCCAATCCGTAGTTGGCGAACACACCGTCAGCGCGCTCTCCCGCTGCCCGCAACGGTCTTGGATGCGAGCCGGCGAGAAAGACCGGAGGTGCGCGCTTGATCCACGGCAGATGCGCAGTCGCCGTGCCAAGGCTCGCCGGCGCGCCGCTCAGCAGCTCCTTGATGAACGTCACGCCGTCCGCAAGCTCTCCGGCGTTGGAGCGCGGCATTCCGACGTTCTTGGTGCCGCTATGACCGGCGCCGATGCCGAGCACCGCGCGCCCGTTCGAATCTGATCGAGCGAGGCGATCGCCGCGGCGCTGATCGCCGGGTGACGCGTCAGAAGATTTGTGACGCATAGCGCAATGCGCGTCCGTCGCGAGGCGAGTGCGACGACCGCCGCCGAGACCCAGGGATCCATGGCATTTCCCGGCGTGTCGGCGATGCCGATCATCGCGTAGCCATAGTGGTCGGCCCGCTCGGCAAGCCTTTCGCAGAGCTCGCGCGTGTAGGGCCAAAAGAAGAAACCAACCTGCATCTTTCGAGCTCTCTCCCGGCGTTGACGCTCAGGCGCGCGGCGGCCAGCGCCGCATGATCACGCCTTCGATCACGGCGAACAAGTCGTTGACGACAAGTCCGAACAGACCCACCAGCACCAGCAGCGCATAAACCTCGCTCGACTGGAAATTCCGTTGGGATCTGATCATCATCGCGCCGACGCCGGGCAAGGACGTCAGCATCTCGACCAGGATCACCACCACGATCGCGAGCGGGATCGCGATCCGAATCCCGATCAACAGCGATGGCACGATCGCGGGAAGGACGACCCGGCCAATTCGTTCCCTCGCGGTCAATCGGAACGAGCGCGCGACATCGAGCAGCAATGGGTCCATCGCACGCACGGCCGATGTTGCATTGAGCAGGATCGGCCACAGGGCCGAGAACCACGACGGTGAGCTTCATGGTTTCATTGTAGCCGATCAAGAGCGCGGCGACGGGCACCGTCACCGGCGGTGGAATTGCGCGCATGAATTCAAGCAGCGGCTGGAGCGCGCGCGCGGTCCGGTACGAAACGCCAATGGTCACGCCGAGCCCGGTTCCCATGACAATGGCCAGAGCAAGCCCCTTGAGGAAAGTCATCATCGTTGCCGCAAAGGCGCTGAGGAGATGCTCGCGCTCGAGCAAGCTCACGCCGGCCGTCCACCACCGCGACGGTGCCGGGAAATAGGGTGACGGTCCCGGCTGCAGGAGCTGCCACACCACCAGCAGCAGGAGCAGCGGCAACAATCCTCGCGCCGGCGGCAGGCTCGCGCCAAGAACACGCAACTGCTTGACGGAATGCCAGCTCATGCGCCCGCCTCGCGCAGCCGCTCGGACGCCGCGGGAAACATGATACTGACCGCGGCGACGAGAGCTGCGTTCAACAGCATGCCGACTGCGCCGATTGCGACCGCATAGGCGAATACCAGATCCGGGCGCATCGCCTGCTGCTCGCGTACGACCGCGTAGCCGAGGCCGGCAGGATTGCCGACCATTTCGGCCACGACCGCGAGCACGAGCGCCAGCGTCATGCTCAGCCGCGCACCGACGAGAACGCCCGGCATCGCTGCCGGCAGCATGATCTTGCGCAGAATCTCGCCGCGCGAGAGGCGAAACGTCTGCCCAACCTCGAACAGGCGCGCATGAACGTCCCGTACCGCCCCCATCGTGTTGATCAGCACCGGCCAGAGCGCCGGCAGAATGATGACCATCAACTCCATTTCGAGCGAGAACCCGAACAAGAGGAGCGCCACCGGCGCAAAGGCGATGCCGGGCATGGGGCGGAGCACCTCGATCGAAGCCAGGCAATAGCGCCGCAAGGTCGCCGAGGCGCCGAGCAGCAGGCCCAACACCACGCCGGTGACGACGGCCGCCAGCCAGCCCACGAGGACGGAACGCAGCGTGTGCAGCGTGTCGACGAGAAGCTGGCCGTCGACGACGATCTCGGCAAGACCGCCAACAATCGCAGATGGCGACGGCAGGTTCTGGTATTGCGCGAGCCCGGCGCGCAGAGAAATCTCCCAGAGCGCGAAGCCAAGCGCGATGGTTGTGAGCCCGAGCCAATTGATGCGCGCAAAAATCCGCGCCAGCTCATGCATGCCAACTCTGCCCGATGGCTCGATGCAACAGATAACGTAGCTCGAGGAATTCCGGCAGCTGCCGGGTGACGATCTGGTCGCGCGGCTTCGGCAGATCGACAGCGACCGTACGCTCGATCCGGCCGGGTGCGCCGGTGATGACGGCGACACGATCGCCGAGATAAACCGCCTCCTCGATATCGTGCGTGACGAGCACGAAGCTCGACCCGGTCTCGTCGCGAAGGCGGAGCAGCTCATCCTGCAGCGTCGCCTTGGTCATGGCGTCGAGGGCGGCAAAAGGTTCATCCATCAGCAGAACGGCAGGACGCAGCGCCAGTGCGCGCGCAATCTGCACGCGTTGCTGCATGCCACCGGAAAGCTGCCAGGGGTGATCGTCTTCGTGCGCGTCAAGGCGTACCAGGCGCAATGCGTCGCGGACCCGCTCCTGGATCGCGTTTCTCGCCAGCTTCCCCTCCAATCCCAATGCCACGTTGCGGCCAACGGTCCGCCACTGCAGCAGTGCATGGGAATAATCCTGGAAGACGATGACGACGTCGGCGGGCGGACCGTCGATCAGTGCGCCGTTCACGCGCACGGCACCTTGGGTGCTGGGTGTCAGTCCGCCCAAGAGGCGCAGCAACGTCGTCTTGCCGGTGCCCGACGGACCGACGATCGTCAAGAACTCGCCGCGGCGCAGCTCAAGCGAAATATCGTCGAGAATGCGCCGCGCGCCGTCCTTGTGCGGCAATTCAATGGAGGCGCCCCGGCAGGAGAAAACGAGATCGGGCGTCGGCGGCGGTGATTGGCCGGGACTTTCCGCATTCACGGAGCGGTCACCACGATCTTCGCCTTGTCGATCGGCGTCGATAGTTGTCCCAGGTCCTTCAACACTTCGATCCAGACCCCGAGCTCGTCAGGCTTGATCGTGAACCGGTAAGTCGGAAGCGGTACCTTCTGGACGACTTCCGGGGGTAAACGCGAATACTTGGCGAGAACCGCACGGGCCTCGGCCGGATTGGCATCCATGTAGGCCTTGGCCTCGGTGAGAGCCGCGATCCACGCCGTGATGACGGGACGATTGCTGCGCGCCCAGTTGCCGTCGGAGATCCAGAATGGGAACAGCACTTCGTCGCCCGCGGAGAAAAGCGGATCGCCGAGCGAGACATTGCCGGCAGCAAGCAGCGCGCCGGCGAATGGCTCCAGCGCCTCCACCGCATCGACATTTCCGGCCTTGAGCTGGTCGCCCATGTTGGGAAATGGGACCTCAACGGCGCGAATCGATGCCGGATCGACGCCATTTTTCTTCAGCCAGTAGAGGGTCGCCACATGAATCACGGCGCCGACGGTCGGCGCTGCGATGGCCTTGCCCTTGAGGTCGCTGGCGCTCCGGATGCCGGAGTCCTTGCGCACGATCACGTGCGTGGTCGGATTGCTCTTGAGCTCGATTGCTTGGCCGGCGCTGGCAACCACGTCGAGACCACTCGCCACCGCCTTGATGAGATCCGTCGGTGTCGACGCCGCGAACTCGAACTGCCGCCCGACGGTGCCGGGCAACAGCGACAAATTCTGGATCTGGGTCAGTGTCACGGCGAGACCGTGCTTGGCGAAGATGGCCTTGTCGAGCGCGACCCAGGCGGGAAGCCACGTTGCAACAGGAACGTAGGCTGCGCGGACCGGCGTCATCGGCTTGTCCTGGGCAAAGGAGCCGTCGGGCACGAGCAACCACACCGCCGCCGTTGCGACCAGACAGCGCGCTCTTACAATCCTGATGATCACGGCTAATCCCCCTCTCGTTTCGTCCAACGCCAAACGATATCCAATCGCCACATGATTGAGAAGCTGACCGGCTGATGCGGGGCCCGCGCGGCCGGGCCATGGATCCAGGTTGACAACCCTGCGCATCATCGGAAAGGTCGCTTGATGAATGGAGGAGCGATAGCGTGCGCCACAACCTCTCCCTGACGCGGCGGCAGCTGATGCTGGCTTCGGGTGCGGCAATGGCGCCGCGCGCGATCGGACGGGCCGGCGCACAGGCGGGCTATCCGATCCGGCCGGTGCGGGTCATCGTGCCGTATCCGCCGGCTGGCGGCGCCGACACGGTGAGCCGCATCCTGTTCCAGAAGCTGGGCGAGATGTGGGGAGCGCAATTCATCATCGACAACCGCGGCGGCGCCGGCGGCACCATCGGGGAAGCGGTCGCCGCGAAAGCCGATCCCGACGGCTATACCATCCTCTACGACGCAACCGCGTTCTCGGTGAACCCTTCGCTCTACCAGAAGCTCTCGTTCGACTACGGCAAGGATTTCCAGCCGGTGTTTCTGGCGTCGCTGGTGGCCGAATCTCCTGGTTGTAAATCTCTCCGTGCCGGCGAAAAGCGTGGCCGACGTGATCGCGCTCGCCAGGGCGGCGCCGGACGGTCTCGATTTTGCGTCCTCCGGCAACGGAACGGTGCAGCACCTCTGCCTCGAAATGTTCCGGCGCATGGCCGCCATCAAGATCAATCACATTCCCTATCGCGGCGGAGGGCCGGCGCTCAACGACCTGATCGGAGGGCAGGTGAAATTCTTCTTCTCCAATGGCGCAGCCTCCATCGGCCATGTGCAAGGGGGCGCGATCAAGGCGATCGCGCATAGCGGCGCCGGCCGGCTCGCGGCGCTGCCCGATCTGCCCGCGGTGGCGGACACGCTCGCCGGCTTCGAGGCCTACGAGTGGAACGGCGTGTTCGTGCCGACCGGCACCCCGGCGCAGATCGTCGAGAAGCTCAATGCCGGGCTCAATGCGACGCTGCGTCAAGACGACATCATCGCGCGCCTGCGATCGCTGAGCGTGGAAGTCCGGGAGAATACCGCGGAGGAATTCCGCGCATTCGTGGCGGCGGAAACGGCCAAGTGGGGACGCGTGGTGCGCGAGGCGAACATCAAGCTCGGGTGAAGATCCGACGTTGCGGTCGCAATCGCGCGCTCAAGCGCGTTGCGATCGTCGGTGCCGGTCAATCATGTTGATCGCCCGTCGGGCGGAAAGCACCGCCCCCTCCTGCCAGGCCCCAATGTGACTGAGATGTTCTCCGGCGAAATAGAACGGGCCGTCAGGCTCGCTGAGCACTGCATAATCGTCATCCTCGTCCGAGGCGTATCGCGCTGCAAAGCCGAGGCTGTAAGGTACTTTCGACCAGGCGACCGCCATCGGTTTTTCCAGCTCGCGACCGCGGCCGGGGTGCAGGCCTTCGATCGCCGCACGGCTCAATTCCAATTGCTCCGCGAGCGGTCGGGCAGCAAGCGCGTCCGCGGCAGCGCGGCTCACATAGGCGCCGAGCAGGATGCCCTTTTGCGAGAAAAACCGGTCGCTCGGGTACCAGACCAACGCTGTCGGCCCCTTGACCCAGGAAATTCCGCCGTAGATCTGGGCCTCGGTCTCCCAGAACCGTCGCGCCTGCCACGCGATCTTGACGGCGTTGCCGTAGACTACGCCGCGGATCGCCGTGCGGTAGTCGGCCGAGAAGTCGGCTGCGATCGCCGACAGCACCTTGAGCGGAATCGTTACGAGGCAGTACGTGGCGTCGATCGAGCTTCTCTTTCCGCTCCGCCTGTCCAGATAGGATATGGCAACCCCGCTGTTTGTTCGCCGGATCGCGGTGACTTCACTCATCGGACGAACGACCGCGCCGAGCTTTCTTGCAAAAGCCATCGCGATGCGGTCCATGCCACCGACCGGCTGGAACATGGTGGCCTGGAAGTCGAAGCCCTCCTCGAACAGCACGGCGGTCCACATGTCCATGTCGAGCAGCACGCCGAGCGGCACGGGGTCGCGCGTCACACCGACCTGATCTGCGGCACCCGGCAAGGTCCTGTAACCCGACCGCGTCGTGCCCTTGAAACGAAGATCCGGCGTTAGATCCCCGTATTGCCGAAGGAACGCGACCATGCGCTCCTTGTCATGGGCGGACAATTCCTGATCCAGCGCTCCGCTGTTGAGCGCCTTGCCGAGCAGCTCCGCGATCTCCCCGCGCGCGTCGTTGATGGCCTGACGCATCTCCACAGGTTTGCCGCCATTGACGGCCGGATTGAGCAACAATGCTCCGCGGCTGGTATTGACCTCGACTTCCAGCGGGACACCGAGCTCCCGGCAATAGCCGAGCAATGCCTGATGATGGCTGGGCACGCGCGCGGGGCCGCAATTCCAGTAGAGGTCCGGGTCGAATTCGCAGACCTGGCGCGAGCCATCGGTCAACTCGAGCTTCGCGCCCCTTCGGATGGTCCAGTTGCGGCCACCTGCACGATCGCGGGCCTCGAGAACGGTGACATCATAGCCGGCTTTTCCGAGCTCATATGCCGCCGAGAGACCCGCAACCCCCGCACCAAGGACGACGACCTTGGTTGCATGGGCGCTGCCTCTTTCGAGCGAGAGAGCTTCGGCTTCGGCCGCGACGCCTAGCAGGCCCATCGCCTGCATGGTGAGATAGGTGGCGCGGTATCCCCCGAGGCGGGCGACGTGACGCAGAAGGTCGCGACGTGTTCCACTCATTTGTTTGCACACATTCGTTCATGCCCCTTGCCAACTCCGGGGCTCCACCCCCGATGATGGGAGCTTCCGCCCGGATTTACCGCATCCCTCTTCGTGGCAGGGCCTTCGCATATGGCCGTTCAGCAAGCGCCGTAATACCTCCCCTGAAAGAGGAGGTCGGCGAGCAGAGCGAGCCGGGTAGGGTCGGCTGCAACCTCGCGCCCCCAGGCGACCCCACCCGACCGCCTGTCGCTTTGCTCCGGCGCATAGCCGACGCTTCCGCGTCGGCGTTCTTGGCACTAAGAACGGCGGCCGATGGCCGCCTATGCTCCCCTGAAAGGGGAGGTACACCGAGTTTGCTGCTCGCCATATGCGATAGCCCTGCGGTTTGGGGGTGTGATGGAAGATAGTCTGGCAACATTCGGCAGGCTGCGAGCCCGGTCGGCTCCGCAGCTCGTCGCGGAGCATGCGAGGCGCAAGGGCGACATTGTTGCGTTTCGATCGAAGCGCCGCGGGATTTATCGGGAGAGAACGTGGCGCGATTATGCGCTCCTGGTCGGCTCCTGCGCGCTCGGGTTGCGCGCGCTGGGGCTTGATCGCGGAGAGCGGGTCGCGATCATGGGCAATGCCTGCGAGGAGTGGATGATCTGCGATCTCGCCGCGCAGTCTCTCGGATGCATCACCTACGGCATCTACCCCACCGCCTCGACGTCCGAGCTCAAATATCAGATGCTCGACGGCGGCGCGGCAATTTTTGTCGCCGAAAACCAAGAGTATGTCGACAAGATCTTGTCCATCATCGACGAGCTGCCGCAATTGAAATGGGTCGTCGTCATCGACGACTTCCGCAATGTTTGCCTACGCGCATCCGAAGCTGCGGATATATTCGCAGATCATCGAGCCTGCTGCGCGCAGCGATGAAACATGTCTTTCGTCGCTTGAGGATCTGGTGCGACACGTGGCTTCCGGCGATCCGGCTTTCATCGTCTATACCTCCGGCACCACGGGGAATCCGAAGGGAGCGCTCATTTCGCACGGCAAGCATCTGGCAGGAGCATTCACCATCGTCGATCACTATCCCACGCTCGCGCAATCCAAGCACCGCACGGTGATATTCCTCCCGCTCTGCCACATCTTCGGACGTGACGTAGCCATCACATTGCCGCTCATCTCCCGTCTCGTCCCGCATTTCGGCGAGGACGTCGACGACTTGCCGCAGACGCTGTTCGAAATTGCTCCGACCATCCTCTTCACCGTGCCGCGCTATGCCCAAAAATTCGCGTCTGCGGTGCTGGTCGGCCTGAACAACACGAGCGCCATCAAGCGCGCGGCCTACGCAATCGCAATGTCGCTGGGACGCGCTTGCGCGCGCCGGCGCTGGGCGGGCGGAACTCCGGCGACGACCGTCGGGCTCGAATGGCTGGCGCGTTGTCTCGCCTTTCGAGGCATCTTGAGCAAGCTTGGCCTCGATCGCATCGAGCTCATGGTTTCCGGCGGCGCGCCGCTGGCGCCGGAGACGGCGGCGCTCTGGCAAATATGGGGCGTCAATCTCGTTGAGGTCTACGGTCAGACCGAAACGGGCGGCGCTTTCATTTCCGGGCAGAACGGGGCATTTGCGAAGCCAGGCAATGTCGGTCGCGTTGTCCGCGGCTGGCAGGTGAAGCTCGCGGACGACGGGGAGATTCTCGTCAACGGTCCGGATCTCTTCGAGGGCTATTGGGGAAAGCCGGCAGAAACCAAAGAAATCTTCGATTGCGACGGGTGGATGCATACCGGCGACATCGGCGAATGGGACAACGGCAACCTCCGGCTCGTGGATCGCGCTCGCGACTTCATCGTGACCTCCGGCGGCAAGACGATCTCGCCGTCATTCATCGAGAACCTGCTGCGCGCAAGCCCGTATATCGGAGAAGCAATCGTTTTCGGCGATGGGCGAAAATACCTCACCGCGCTGATTGAGATCGATGCGGATGCGGTTTCTGATTGGGCCCGCAACCACGATGTCCCGTATACCGGCTTCACGAGCCTCGCCGCCAGCGAGCGAGTGCGGGAGCTGCTCGCAGCAGAGATCGAGCGTGCCAACGGCGAGCTTGCCCGGGTCGAGCAGATCAAGGCGTTTCAAATATTGCCGAAGGAGCTCGACCCCGAGCAGGAGGGTGAGCCCGTCACGCCGACGCGCAAGGTGAAGCGCAAGCTGATGTACGGCCACTTCAAGCATCTGATTGATGCGATGTACGACGAAACGGAGGAGCGGCTGGTGTCGGCGAGCACGGCGAATGCGTTGAATACCTGACCGTCCGGAACCGCGGGGGAATCGTGCAACTCGCCGTCAACATCGTCGTGCTTTCCGCGATCTACGCCCTGATCGCCTGCGGCTATGTGCTCATCTATCGCGTCAGCCGGGTGCTCAATCTCGCTCACGGCGAATTGATGATGCTCGGCGCCTATCTGCTCCTCACGACGGCGTGGCTGTTCGCCGCCAATCCATTTACCGCCATTGCCTGCGCGATCGTGCTCAGCCTGGTCGTCGGCATCCTCGTCTACGTGTTCCTGATGCGGAAGATGACGGGCGAGATGGTGCTGGCCGCGGTGCTCACAACCGTCGCGCTCGGCATCCTGTTGCGCGGAGGAATGCTGCTGATCTGGTCAGGTCAGCAGCAATATCCCGGACAAGCCCTGAATTTTTCCAATCCCGCACTCGCGCTGCCCTTCGGGGGACGGATCTCGACGTTCGCCGCGATTCTCGTCGCAACGACCGTGCTGGTCTATGCCGCCCTGTTCGTTTTCCTGCGTTTCGGGCGCTGGGGCGTGCGCATGCGCGCGGCCGGACAGAACCCGCTTCTGGCGGCGCAGCGCGGCATCAATCTGCACGCGGTTTACGCGCTGGCGTGGGGCCTTTCCACGCTCACGGGATCGCTTGCCGGCATGCTGATCTCGTTGGATTCCGGTCTCTCGCAATCAATGGTGATCATCGGTCTCAAGGCGTTTCCAGCCGCCCTGGTCGGAGGGCTCGACAGTCTCGCGGGAGCGGCAATCGGCGGGCTCATCATCGGCGCCGCCGAGGTGCTGTCGATCCAATACATCGACCCGCTTTTGTCTGACGTCGCGCCCTTCGCCGTGCTTATCGTCATGCTGATCGTGCGGCCCTGGGGCCTGTTCGGCACGCGCGAGGAGCTCGATCGGCTCTAAGCAGAGTTGGACGGCTTGACCAACGGTTGCTCGCGCGGACCAATGTCCGCAGCTGGCGGAAGCTGACATGGCTAGCGGGCGAGGCGGAGCGGGTTATGAACCCAAACCAGTCAAAAAGCCGCGTCAAAATCCCGCACTGCAGCGAGCCCTGACTTGATGCTGGTCAATCCGCTATGCTGTCACTCCATGGTTGGGGGCAGCGGATGCAATTCGGTCAACTGAAGCGGCGCGAGTTCGTCACGCTTGCTGGCGCGGCGGTGGCGTGGCCGTTCGCGGCGCGTGCGCAGCAGTCCGAGCGAATGCGGCGTATCGGCGTCCTGACCTCCGGTGCCACCGCGGACGATCCGGACGGGCGGGCGCGTACGGCGGCGTTTCTGCAAGGCCTGCAGCAATTGGGCTGGATCGACGGCCGCAACATTCGGATCGATTATCGCTGGGGCGCTGGTGACACCGACAACATGCGTAAATACGCGGCGGAACTGGTCGCGCTCGCTCCGGACGTCATCCTGGCCTCTGGCACCGCAACCGTGGCGCCCTTGTTGCAGGCGACCCGCGCGGTGCCGATCGTGTTCGTTCAGGTCGCCGATCCGGTGGGCGCCGGGTTCGTCGATAGCTTGGCGCGGCCCGGCGGCAACGCCACCGGTTTCACTCTTTTCGAGTATGGCATCAGTGGAAAATGGCTGGAGCTGCTCAAGGAGATCGCGCCGGCTGTGACGCGGGCGGGGATCATTCGCGATCCCGCGCAAACCGCGGGGACCGGCCAGTTCGGCGCAATCCAAGCTGTGGCGCCGTCGGTCGGAGTGGAGGTGAGCCCGATCAACATGAGCGGCGCCAGTGAGATCGAGCGCGCCATTGTGGCCTTCGCACGCTCCTCGAATGGCGGGCTGATCGTGACGGCGAGCGCGTTGTCGGTCGCTCATCGCGATCTGATCATCACGGTCGCGGCCCGACACAAGCTGCCCGCGGTCTACTACCGGCGACTCTACGTTACTGGCGGTGGCCTGATCTCCTATGGCCCCGATCTCGTCGACCAGCAGCGACGCGCGGCCGGCTACGTCGATCGCATCCTCAAGGGCGAGAAGCCGGCTGACCTGCCGGTGCAGGCGCCGACCAAGTACGAGCTGGTGATCAATCTCAAGACCGCAAAGGCGCTCGGCCTCGACGTGCCACCGATGCTGCTCGCCCGCGCCGACGAGGTGATCGAGTGAGGCGGCGAGAGTTCATCACGATGCTCGGCGGCGCAGCGGCGCAGTGGCCGCTGGCGGCGCGTGCGCAGCAGCCGGAGCGCGTGCGGCGCATCGGCATACTCCTGAACGCAGCCGCGGACGATCCGAAATTTCAGACGTGGGTCGGGGCGTTCTTGCAGGCGCTGGCGCTATTGGGCTGGACCATCGGCCGCAACGTCCGGATCGACACGCGCTGGTCCGGAGTCAATGCCGCCGAAACCCGCAGGCACGCGGCGGAATTGGCTGCGCTCGCACCCGACGTCATCCTGGCTCATGGCGGCTCGACCGTGGGGCCGTTGCTGCAGGCGACACGCACCGTGCCGATCGTGTTTCCAATCGCCGGCGATCCGGTCGGCGCCGGCTTGGTCGACAGCCTGGCGCGGCCGGGCGGCAACGCCACCGGGTTCATGGAATTCGAATACAGCCTGGCCGGAAAATGGCTGGAGCTGCTCAAGCAGATCGCGCCCGGCATGACGCGAACAGCGGTCCTTCGGGATCCCAGCCAAGGCTCCGCAACCGGCCAGTTTGCCGCCATCCAGGCCGTGGCGCCGACGCTCAGGGTGGAGATAACCCCAGTCGGCTTGCGTGACACCGGCGACATCGAGCGCGCTGTCTCGGCCTTCGCGCGATCTCCGAACGGCGGTCTGATTGTGACGGCGGGCGCCGCGACGGTGCTTCATAGCAATCTGATCGTCACGCTAGCGGCCCGGCACAAGCTGCCCGCGGTCTACAACGAACGCTCCTTCATCGCCGCCGGCGGTCTGATCTCCTATGGGCCTGATTTCATCGACCAGTACCGGCGCGCGGCCGGCTACGTCGATCGCATCCTCAAGGGCGAGAAGCCGGCTGACCTGCCGGTGCAGGCGCCAACGAAATACGAGACGGTGCTCAACCTCAAGACTGCCAAGACGATCGGCCTCGACGTGCCGGCGACGGTGCTCGCCCGCACCGACGAGGTGATCGAATAGCGACACAGCTTGCTGCATCGTCGAGGCAGCAGCATAAAGGATGCCAAGCATGCAGCGCATCTATCTCGATTACAACGCCAGCACGCCGATCGATCCTGCAGTCGCCGCAGCGATGAAGCCATTCCTCGAGGATCAGTACGGCAATCCGTCGAGCGGGCATTGGGCAGCGGACGCAGCCAAAGCGGCCCTTGAGACATCGCGCGGCCAAGTGGCGGCGTTGCTCGGCTGCCAGGATGACGAGATCGTGTTCACCAGCGGCGGGAGCGAGGCGAATAACCTTGCCCTCAAGGGAGCGTTCTACGCCCTTCGCCGCAAGGGCAACCATATCGTCACCACCCGGATAGAGCACCCGGCGACCATTGCACCTTGCCGATTTCTCGAAGGCCTGGGGGCGCGGGTCACGTACTTGCCCGTTGACGGCACGGGGCGGATTGACTGCGACGATGTTCGCAAAGCGATTACGCCGCACACGATCCTTGTCAGCATCATGCACGCCAACAACGAGGTCGGCAGCATGCAGCCAATCGAGGATTGCGCCCGAATTGCCCAAGAGCATTGCGTCCTGTTTCACACCGATGCCGCCCAGTCTGTCGGCAAGTCTCCGACTGACGTGAATCAACTCGGCGTCGACCTTCTGTCGGTCGCCGGCCACAAGGTCTATGCGCCCAAGGGTGTTGGCGCCCTGTTCGTGCGCCGCAACGTATCGCTCGAGCCGTTGATTCACGGTGCCGGACATGAGCGGGGCCGCCGGGCGGGCACCGAGAGTGCATTGCTTGCGGTCGGTCTCGGTAAGGCCTGCGCGCTCGCGCGCGATCTCGCGCCGATGGAACGGGTGCGCGCTTTGCGCGACCATTTCTGGCAAGAGCTGCAGAAGCAATTTGGAAACCGCGTGGGCCTCAATGGACATCCTACTTATCGGCTGCCAAACACGCTCAATGTTTCTTTCATTTCTCAAATCGGCGCCGAAATATTGCGGCGGCTGGATGGTGTCGCGGCCTCGACCGGATCGGCGTGTCACTCCGGCCGTATCGAGCTGTCGCCAGTTCTGGAGGCCATGGGTGTCGCGCCCGAAAGGGGCATGGGTGCTGTCCGCTTCAGCCTCGGGCGCGCAACGACCCGTAACGAAATCGATTTGGTGGTTGAACGCCTGACCGAAATGCTTGCTGCTGCGCAATGACGGGCCGCGCGATCACAACGAGCAGACACAGACGGCCTTTTCTGCTCGCATGCCGTTGAAACTCTCAAGCTTGATTCCTGTTCTGCCGCGCGCCGATATTGTCGCAAAAAGAGTTTGCGCGTCCGACCCCAGGGCCATGCGTTTTTCACTCCGGCTTGATGTTTGCCGCCTTGATGATCGGCCACCATTTCTCGAGTTCGGCCTTGTGGAAGGCGGCGAGCCCCTCCGGCGTCTGCTCCTCGCGCGTCGAGATCACGTGGCCGAGCTCGGTCAACCGCGCCCGCACCGTCGGATCGGCCAAGGCGTCCACGACCGCGCCATTGATCCTGGCGATCACCTCGGCGGAGGTGCCCTTGGGCGCCCACAGGCCGTTCCAGAAGGGGATGTACATTCCCGGCATTCCCACCTCGTCGAAGGTCGGGACCTCCGGTGCCGCGGGCCAGCGCGTCTGCGACATCACCGCAAAAGCCTTGATCGCGCCGCTGCGAAGGAATGTCAGTGTCTGCGAAGCCTCGGCGCAAAACAAATCGATCTGCCCCGCCACCAGATCCTGCATGATGGGCGCGCCGCCGCGATATGGAACGAGCTGGAAGCTGGTGCCGGTTTTCTGTTGGAAGTAGAGCAGGCAGACATGCGCTCCGCTCCCGGCCCCGACCGTTGCCGCCGATGCTTTGCCCGGATTCGCCTTGAGCCAGGCGACCAGCTCTGTTGCGTCCTTCGGTGCCAGCGCGTTCTTGCCGATGATCATCAGCGGCGTTGCGCTGATCAGCGAGACCGGCCGCATTTCCAGCACTGCGTCGTGCGCCACCGGATAGATCGCGCCGGCCCCGACATGGCTCGTCCAGTTGCCGATGCTCAGCGTGTAGCCGTCAGGCGCGGCCTGCGCGGCGCGGCCGACGCCGATGCTCGCGCCGGCGCCAGTCACGTTCTCGATCACGACCGGCTGGCCGAGCGAGCTGCGCATGCGTTCGGATAGAATGCGCGCAAGCGTATCCATCGGACCGCCCGCCGGGAACGGGACGATGATGGTCAGCGGACGCGACGGGTAAGGCTGCGCCCGGACGCCCGCGCCGTAGCCCACGGCAAGCACAATCGCCACGGCAGCAGCTACTATCTTCATGGTGCCTCCTTGTTGTGGGCGGCGACGATGACATGAGGCGCGCAGGCGCGAAAAGTCAGCAATGCTGTCGCTCCCCTGCCGGAGCGCACTTTCTGCGGGAACGCCGGGCCTCAACGCATTGTTGTCACAGACGCGCGCGAGAATGCCGCAGCACGGGTGCAAAACGAAGATGCTCATGCGGTTCTCAGCGGACCTCACAGCGCTATTGACGGCAATGGGTCTCGCGATGGGCTGCACCGCGCCATCCGACGCGCAGGTCTTTCCCGCATCCGCCGGCAACATCATGGTCGAGACTTTTGCGAAGGATCTCGACCACCCGTGGGCGCTCGCATTCCTTCCCGACGGTCGGATCCTGGTCACCGAGCGGTCCGGCCGCATGCACGTCGTCGGCAAGGACGGCAGGATCTCGCCCGCACTTGCCGGCGTGCCGAAGGTCTTTGCATCGGGTCAAGGCGGGCTGCACGACGTTGCGCTCGATCGCGGCTATGCGGAAAATCACACCATCTATTTTTGCTATGCCGAACCGGCGAGCGGCGGCGCACGCACCGCGCTGGCGCGCGCGCGGCTCCTTGACGAAGGCACGCCAGGCCTCGCCGACGTCGCCGTGATCTTCCGCCAGGACGGCCCGCTCTCGAGCGGCAATCATTTCGGCTGTCGCATCGCGCAAGCTCCCGACAACAATCTGTTCCTGACGCTGGGCGACCATTTCGCGCCGCGCGATCAGGCGCAGAATCTCGCCAATCATCTCGGCAAGATCGTTCGCATCCGGCCGGATGGCTCGGTGCCGCCGGACAATCCCTTTGTCGGACGGCCAGGCGCCAAACCGGAAACCTGGAGCTTCGGCCATCGCAACCCGCAGGGACTTGCGCTGCATCCCGCCTCCGGCCGTCTGTGGGAGCACGAGCACGGCCCGCGCGGCGGCGACGAGGTCAACGTCATCGACAAGGGCAAGAACTACGGCTGGCCGGTGGTCGGCTACGGCATCGACTACAGCGGCGCAAAGATTCACGAGGGCACCCACAAGGAGGGCATGGAGCAGCCCGTCTGGTACTGGGTCCCCTCGATCGCGCCCTCCGGGATGGCGTTCTACACCGGCAGCCTGTTTCCGAGTTGGCGCGGAAATCTGTTCGCCGGGGCGCTGGCTGGTCAGATCCTGGTGCGGCTCTCGCTTGAAGGCGAGAAGGTGCTCGCGCAGGAGCGGCTGCTGGCGCAGTTGCGCGAGCGCATCCGCGATGTGCGCCAAGGCCCGGACGGTGCGCTCTGGCTCGCCACCGACACCGGCTCGGGCCGCATCCTGCGCGTGACGCCGGCGAAACAGTGATCATGCGCGAAACCGACCGGGTTGCTTCAAGGGCGCCGGTCGCCACAGTCCGAACACGAAACTTCTCTACCCGGCCGCATCCGATCCGATAGACAAGGACCTGGGGCCGTACCGCTAGTGTGGCGGATTTGACGTTCCTACCATCATTGCCGCGAGTCATTCGTAGGAACGTCAAATCCAAAGCCACACTACAATCATATATTTGCTAGTGTCCCTTTGGTTCCGACGTTCGTACGAGCGCGTGCTGCAAAAGGATACGAACGTCGGAACCGGAGACACTCGCCGGCGCAATGTGCCCGCTGCGGTGCCGACCCGTTTTCGAGCTTGTGCCATGTTCACGATTTTCGAGCGGCTGCTGAAGCCGACCGACACCCCCGATCGAAGCGAGCCACCGGGCGGCTTCATTGCGTTCTTCTGGCATTTTGCCCGTCAGGCAAAAGGCCTGTTTGCCGGGTTGTTCGCCGCGGGCCTCGTCGTCGCGTTGCTCGATTCCACCATTCCGGTCTTCATGGGCCGCATCGTGACATTGATCACGGCACACCCGCCGGAGGAGCTGTTCTCGAAGTTCTGGCCGCATCTCCTGGGCATGGCGCTGGTGCTGCTGATCGCCCGGCCGTTTGCGCTCACCACGCAGAACCTGATCGCCAACCAGGCGATCTCGGCGAACGTCGCAAACCGCATTCGCTGGCAGAACCACTGGTACGTGGTGCGGCAGTCCTGGGCATTTTTTCAGAACGACTTTGCCGGCCGCATCGCAAACCGGGTGATGCAGACCGGGCCTGCGATCCGCGAGACGCTGGTCGCGCTCCTCACCAGCGTCTGGTACATCCTGGTCTACGGCACGACCGCGATGATCCTGCTGGCATCGGCCGATCCCGTCCTGGCTCTGCCGGTCGCGCTATGGTTTGCCGGCTATCTGTTGATGCTGCGCATCCTGGTTCCGCGCATGCGCGACCGCTCCAAGGAGGTTTCCGAGGGGCGCTCGATGCTCACCGGCCGCATCGTCGACAGCTACACCAATATCCTCACGGTCAAGCTGTTCGCTCGCGCTCGCGAAGAGGATGCCTACGTGCGCGACGCCATCGATGCGCATACCGGGCTGTTCTATCGCTCGCTGCGGCTCAATACCCTGTTCGGTTTCTGCCTTTCCACGCTCAATGCGATGATGGTGACCGGAACCGGAGCGCTGGCGCTCGTCCTGTGGACGCGCGGCAAGGTCGAGGTCGGCACCGTGGCCATGGCGCTGCCGCTCGCCTGGCAGATCGTCAACATCGCCGGCTGGGTGGCCTGGCAGATCACCTCGATTTTCGAGAACGTCGGCGTGATCCAGGAAGGCATGATGACCATTGCCCGGCCGATCGCGCTCACCGATCCGCCCGATGCCGCGTCGCTCGAAGTGACCCGAGGTGAAATCTCCTTCGAGGACGTGCATTTCGGTTATGGCCGCGAGTTCCGGCGTGATCGCGGGACTGCACCTGGCCGTCGAGCCCGGCGAGAAGATCGGCCTGATCGGACGGTCCGGCGCGGGAAAATCGACGCTGGTCAATCTCCTGCTGCGGTTCTTCGATCTCGAAGGCGGCCGCATCCTCATCGACGGACAGGACATCGCCTCGGTCACGCAGGAGAGCCTGCGCGCGCAGATTTCCATGGTGACGCAGGATACCTCCCTGCTGCACCGTTCCATCCGCGACAACATCCGCTACGGTCGCCCGCTGGCAAGCGAGGCGGACGTCATCGCGGCCGCGAAGCTCGCCCACGCCGACGAATTCATCCGCGAGCTCGAGGACTGGAAGAAGCGGCGCGGCTACGACGCACAGGTCGGCGAGCGCGGCGTCAAGCTCTCCGGCGGCCAGCGCCAGCGCATCGCCATTGCGCGCGTCATCCTCAAGGATGCGCCCATCCTGGTGCTCGACGAGGCGACGTCGGCGCTCGACAGCGAGGTCGAAGCCGCCATCCAGGCGAGCCTGGGGACCCTCATGGCGGGCAAAACCGTCATCGCCATTGCCCATCGGCTCTCGACCATCGCACGCATGGATCGGCTGATCGTGCTCGAGCGCGGCCGCATCGTCGAGCAGGGAACGCACCAGGAGCTGTTGCACTTCGGCGGCCATTACGCCGCGCTGTGGCGGCGCCAGTCCGGCGGGTTCATCGATGCCGGCATGCAGGCGGCAGAGTAGCGGCGATGCGTGCCACGCACTGGGAATAAAACTGCTGGATTGCCGGTCTATCGTAAGGTCACCGAGGCACTAGTGGGAGCGTGACAGCAAACGACGATCAGGCGCGCTTTCGTGCGGTGGTGTTGCCGCACCTCGCCGATGCCTACGCGCTTGCGCGCTGGCTCACCGAAAACCCCACCGATGCCGAGGACGTGGTGCAAGAGGCATGCCTGCGTGCCTTTCGCGGCATCGGCGGATTTGCCGGCGGCAATGCGCGGGCTTGGCTGCTGACCATCACGCGCCACGCGGCGTTCACGTGGCTGAGCAAGAACCGATCGCCGGCCCTGGTCGTGGTCGACGATCTCGAGCAAGTGGAGCGCAAGGAGTTGAGCCGCGGACTGCCGAGTGAAGGATGCGAGACGCCGGAGGCGGCGCTGATAGCCAAGGCTGATGCCAACCTGCTGGAGGCTGCCATCGCACAACTCCCGCTGCCCTTCCGGGAAGCGTTGGTGCTGCGCGACGTGCAAGGCCTCGATTATCGGGAGATTGCTCAAGTGACCAAGGTTCCGATCGGCACGGTGATGTCGCGTCTTGCGCGCGCACGCCGGCGGCTGATCGCGAGCATTGCGGCTGAGAAGCCAGTGGGTGAGACATGAGCGCTGCAATGGAGAACGACCCGGCCTTGCTCCTGCACGCCTATCTCGACGGCGAGCTCGACCCCGTCCACGCGCTCGAGGTCGAACGCCAGCTCGCCGCCGACCCGGCTCTGGCGGCCGAGCGCGATCGCATCGAGACGCTGCGACGCGTGATCGAGGAACGGCTGCCGCGGGTCACAGTGCCGCCGGGGCTCGCTCGCCGCATCGAGGCCGCCATCGCAGGGAGGCCTCTGTCTCACTCCTTCATTCCGTCATTGCAAGGTCCTTCTTCGCTCGGACCTTCCTGGCGCGCGCTTGCGGCCTCGGTAGTGCTCGCGGTGATCCTGGCGAGCGGCTCAACCTGGTTCGTGCTTCGGCCAGGCAAGCTTGGCCCAAATCCTGCCGACGCAGTGGCCGACATGGTGGTGGCCAGCCACATGCGCGCGCTCATGGCGCCGCAGCCGACCGACGTCGGCTCGTCCGACCGCCATACCGTCAAGCCGTGGTTCAACGGGCGGGTGCCCGAGGCGCCGCGCGTGATCGATCTCGGCAATCAAGGCTTTCCCCTCGTCGGCGGCCGCATCGACGTGATCGGCCGCATTCCGGTACCAACGCTGGTCTATCGGCACCGCCAGCATCTGATCAGCCTGATTGCGGTTCCGGAGAGCCAGGCGGAGGCAGCGGCGGCCGCGCGACGCACCGTCGCGGGCTACAATGTCTTGACCTGGACGCAGGACGGCACCGTCTATTGGGCGGTTTCCGATCTTGCCGCAGCCGATCTCGAAACCTTCGCCAAGGCTTTCCGCGACGCCGCAGCGTAAACAAGCTATCAGCATGAGCCCAGTTGCCGCCCTTAAATCAGATGATTTGTTTAAAACAGAAGCTTAGCGCAAAGTCGTGATGCGAAGGTCTAATACCAACCTTCACGGACCTTGACTGATGGCAGTCCAGCCTCGTGTACCGATGGAGGCGATGCGACCGTGCTCGGCAGTGAGCTTGTTCCAAGCTGAGCCGGACGCCTCGACAACAGCGTCGTAGTCGCGGAACACGCGATTTGAGAGATAGCTTTGGCGCAGATACTGCCAAATGTTCTCGGTCGGGTTCAGCTCCGGGCTGGCTGGCGGGCGGCAGATGCAGAAGGCTGATGTTGGCCGGCACGTGCAGCTTGCGCGTTGTGTGCCAGCCGGCTTTGTCGAGTGTGAGTACCGCGTGCGCGCCCACCGTGACGCGGCGACTGATTTCGTTCAAATGATGCTGCATGGCTCCGGCATTGGCAAAAGGAAGCACAAGCGCGGCACCCATGTCGCGCGCCGGACAGATCGCGCCGAACAGATAGGCGTTGGCATAACGCTGATCCTTCGGCTGGCGCGGACGCGTCCCCTTCTTGGCCCACTGGTAGACCAAGCCGTTCTTCTGCCCGATCCGCATTTCATCCTGGAACCAGATCTCGATCGGGGATCCAGCCAGGCGTGGCTTGCCCGCTAGCGCCTCAGCGACGCGCGTAGGAAAGTTTTTTTAAAAGCCTCAATGGTTTGCGGGTCCTGCTTGGGATGCTGGGGGCGCGGGCTCACGTGCGCAAAGCCGAGCTCCTTGAGGATGCGGCCAATCGAGCACTTCATCCAGATCAACATCGAAGCGCTCCATGATGATGCGCCTGAGATCAACGCATCGCCAACGCACGACGCCATCGGTGGCGGGATCAGGTTTGAATTCCACGATCCGCTTCAACTCTTGCTTTTGTTCGAGCGAGAGCTTCGGTGTAGGGCCGGGAGCTTTGCCGTTGATGAGCCCCTCGGGACCCTTCTCGTTGAAGCGGTGCACCCAGTCTCGCAGCGTCTGGCGGTCCATTGCTCCAATCTCTGCGGCAGCTTCACGGCTCATCCCGTCGAGCACCGCTGCAAGCGACAATAACCGCCGCGCCTGCCCAGCATTCTCTGACCGCTTCGCCAAAAGCCTCAACTCGTCCGCACTCAAGTCCTGGCGCAATGGTACCGCTGCACCCATGGCCCCCTCGCAAATCATCTCTCCGCTCGCCACGCATAAATCACAGTTCAAAGGGCGGGGGTATCTTTGCGGCGAAAAGAGTCATCCTCCATGAACTTTGGTATAATTCGTAAAACTGCTACTTTAACGTGTCATATTGCTGTTACCCTACCATGGCGCGAATCAACGGCACTCAGATCTCTGGCCACCAGGGACAGATTGGCTTGCCCTCAAGCCAGCAGCCCCGCCATCGGCTTCACGCGGCCGCTGTCGGGAAAGACCTTGCTCGCCAGCGCAGCCTCGTCGAGACGCAAGTGGTCCCTGAGCACGCCCTTGAGCACGCCGCGCAGATCCGTGGTCGGCTTGAGATCGCGCCCCTCGTGCAGGCTCGGGGGCTTGAGCCCCGGCCAATCGGCGACGACGCGACCGCCCTTGAGCGCGCCGCCGGCGAGCAATGCAACCGTCGCCGTGCCATGATCCGTGCCGTCGGTGCCGTTGATGCGCGCGGTGCGCCCGAACTCCGTGATGACGACGGCGACAGTCTCGCGCCATGCCTCCTTCATCTCCGACTCGATTGCGGCAATGGCGCCGTCGAGCGCGGCGAGCAGGTTGGCGAGCCGCCCGTTCATGGCCCCTTCGTCAGCATGGGTGTCCCAGCCGTCGAAAGCGAGCGCGCCGATGCGCGGCCCGTCGGGGCGCGCGAGAAATTTGGCCGCCGTGCCGGCGGATTCCGCGAAATAGGCCCGCACCTGCCCGACGCCAGCCGCCCGCGGTTGCTCCCCATCCATGCCGCCGGCACGCGCGATGGTGGCAAGCCCGACCCGCTCTTCCAGCGCACGCGCGAGCACGGGATCGGTATGGCGATAGAGATCCAACACCCGCAGCAGCGTGTCATCGCTCGCCGGCGGCAGCCGCCGCGGCGTCCATGACAGAACCGGCGCGGGGCCGCGCACGACGAGCGGGGCGATCGGCCCGATCGCGAAGGCATCCTTGCCGCCGCCCCCGGCACGCGCGGCGGGTTGCAGCGAGACCAGCGCGCGATTGAGCCAGCCGCTGTCGGCCGCGCCCGGCCTGCTGATCCCGCTTTCCAGCACATCCTGGCCATCGAAATGGGAACGCTCGCGGTAGGGCGTCGCCGCTGCGTGCACGATCGTCGCCGCGCCGGCCTTGTAGAGGCGGTGAAGATTTGGCATCGCCGGGTTGAGAGCAAAGAAGGAATCCAGCGGCAAGGCCGCCGTCGTACCGTCGAGGGTGAGCGCCTTGTCGCCGCGCAGTCGTTGCCAGTCGGGATCCCCGACCGGTGCCACCGCGGCGAGCCCATCGAGCGCGCCGCGCAACACAATGACCAGGAGGCGCGGATCGCGACCTTCCGCGCGCGCGAGCTTGGGCACATAGGCCCAGGCGAACAGCGTGCCGGCAGCGAGCACGAGCTCGCGGCGGGTGGGGGCGTGCAACGTCATCTGGCTCACCTCGCAACGTCCTCGCAGCGGGACGCTGATCTCTGCATCAGGATCTGCGTCATCTGCGCTGAAACTCCGGCGCCATGAACAACAGGGCGAGCGCCTGCGGGCGGCTTTCCGCGCGCGTGATTGCCTGGCGCGTTTCGCTCCCAGCGATCGGACCGAGCGTATCCTCGAACATTTGGCGCGGATCCACCTCGGCGGGCGCGCGGCGTGCGAGCGCATTGGCAATGTCGAGGCGTTGCGAGAGACCAGCGAGCCAGGGGCCGCTCTCATCGGCGAACCCCTTGGGAGCCGGCGGCCGCCACAGCGGCTCGCCCAGCAGATTGTGCGCCTGCATGACAGGTCCGATATCGGGCGGGGTCATGTTGCCGGCGCGCAGCGCAGCGACGATCCATTCGCCGGGACGCTTGAGCTTGCCGCGCGCCGGATCCCAGGCCTCCGGGGCCGTCACCAGCGCCTTCGCGAGCTCCCTGAGATTGCCTCCGCTGTCGAGGAATTGCTTGGCCAGCCTTTGGACCAGCGCGGGGGGCGGATCGTCGGCGATGAAATGGCGCGCGAGCTTGGTCGCCACGTGCTTTGCGGTCGCGGGATGACGCGCCAGTACGGCGAGCACCGCGCGCCCCTGCTCCACACCGGCGTCGGGAAAGCTCCTGCCGATCACCGTGTGCGCGCCCGGCTCGTGCATGCGCGCATTGAATTGGAACTCGCCGGCGTGCGCCGGATCCTGGCGCGGCGGCACCACCGTCCAGCCGGTGATCACATTCGCGAAGCTGGTGACGTCTTCTTGCCTGTAGACCGAGCGTACGCCAAGCGTATGAAGCTCGAGGATTTCACGCGCGAGATTTTCGTTGAGGCCGCGCTTCTGCCTCACTCCCGCCGTCGATGCGGGACCGATCGAGCGCGCATTGTCGAGATAGAGGAGCATCGCCGGATGCGATTCGGCCGCCAGCAGCATATCCCCGAAACGGCCGAGCACATGCGCGCGGACGGCCTCGCGCTCATAGGCGCCGCAGATCGGGCGCACATTGCCCTTGTCCGCGGACACGCAGAAATGGTTCGACCAGAACCAGACCAGCCGCTCCGCAAAGCCGATCCTGGCTTCGAGCGCGGCATGGATGCGCGCCTTGGCCTCGGCGAGATAGAGCCGCTGCGGCACACCCGGCTCGGGATTGGGCCGCGCCGTCGCCGGCGGTGCGGCCGCGTCAGGCGGCTTCATTTCAGACGACGCGGCGCCATCGCGCGCATTCGTCGAATTCGCGTCGCGCGCGGCGCGCTCCGCCAGCCGGATCGCACGCTGCTCCTGCTGGAACCTTATTGCAGCGCGTGCCGCCTCCCCGCTTGCCGGCAGGGCCGGATCGTTGATGCGGCCGGCGTCCGGGCTGTTGATGTCGGCTAGAAGCGCGCCACGAGGATCCGAAGCAATGGCGGCGATCGACCCGAGGCGCGGACCAAGCCCGAAGCGATGCAAGGCAAGCGCGGCTTCAACCTTCGGATCGAGGGCCATGCGTCATCAGTCCTCTCGGCCAACGCGCCACCCCTTGGCGCAAGGATGGTCCGGGATGGCGGTGTCAATATTGCGGCGCGCCGCCTTTCCCCAGCATGACCGCGAGATGAAAAATTGGAAGGATGTGAAAATTGCCGGTCAGCGTCGCGGCGGTGGCGATCTCCAGCCAACGCGCGAACGGCATGAGCAAGAGTCTGCCGGCGAGTCCCGTGTACGACAGCCGCTGGTGCACCCATATTTTTCTCGTAAATAGTCGTCTCCCCGCGACCACCGGAGCCAATCCGCGTCGCGAGGCGGTGGAGTTCTTTGCCGACCCCTGCGCATCGGCCATCAGAGCTGGCCTGTAAATCGGCAGCCGAATGTTTGCGCCCGCGAACAGTTGTGTGCCTGCGACCCCCGACATGCTAAAGTGACCCATCGTGCACTTGGTCGAGGCCAAGCGGTCAACGCAAATCCGATCGGTGCCAAGGGAGCGCCTGCGCGCGGAGCGCGCGCCAGCAACGCCCCCGACAAGATTGGATTGAAGCCAGGAGAAGTTGCGATGCGGCATTCACGTATGCGTTCAACCATGTTCGTCGCTGCACTCGTGCTGGCGGGCGCGGTCGCGCCGGGATCGGGCGTGGCTCAGCCCGAGCAGCCGGCGCAATCCCCGAGCGCCGCGCTCGGTCCATACAAGCCGGTTCCCATCACCCTTCCGGCGGCCATGAATGATCCCACCTTCGATGCTTTCCGCAAGGAGCTCACCGAAATTGCGCGAAAGAAGGACCGCGCCGCGCTCGCCCAGCTGGTCGCGGCGACCTTCTTCTGGATCCCCTGAAGACACCGACATCGCCGACAAGAAATTGCCCGCCATCGACAATATTGCCAAAGCCCTTGGCCTTGATGGCGCCAACGCAATCGGCTGGGATTCGCTCTCCGCCTACGCCGGCGAGGCCAGCACCATGGCCGATCCGCAGCGCAGCGGGGTATTTTGCTCCCCGGCCGAGGCCGGGTTCGACGACAAGGCGGCAGACGAGCTTGCCAATGCCACCCAGACCGACGCCTCCGACTGGGTGTTCCCAATTCGCGACGGCGTCGAAGTGCGCGCGGCCGCAAAGCAGGATGCTCCGGTCATCGAGAATCTTGGTCTTTACCTGGTGCGAATTCTCCCCGACGATTCCCCGATGAATGCGGTCCTTGCCGCCTTTGCCAAGGTGATGACGCCAAGCGGCAAGGTGGGATTCGTGCCGATCGAGGCCGTCCTGCCGATCGGTGGCGAGCAGCTGTGCTACCTGAAGGAGGCGACCGGTTGGAAGATCGCCGGCTTCGTCGGCGGCGAACCGAACCAATAGCGCTCGTCAAAGCACGCCGCCGCGAGCATGATCATTGAAAACCAAAACGACGTCACGACAGCGGTCCTCGGAGAGCTTCAGCGCGCCCCGAATTCCAGGTTCCGGGAAATCATGTCGGTGCTCGTGCGCCACCTGCACGACTTCGTGCGCGAGGCGGAGCTGACGGAGGAGGAATTTCACGCGGCGCTCGCCTATGTCGTCGCCATCGGCAAGCACAGCAACGAATTTGCACAACGAGGCTGTGCTGATGGCAGGCTCGCTCGGACTGTCGGCCTTGATCTGTCTCCTCAACAATGGAGATCGCGGCACGAGCGAGACCGACCAGAACATGCTCGGTCCGTTCTGGCGCATGCACTCGCCGCTGACTCCGAACGGAGGGTCGATCGTGCGCTCACCGACGCCCGGTCCCGCGCTGTTCGTCGACGCTGCCTTCCGCGACGGCGACGGACATCCCGTTGTCGGCGCCGAGGTCGACATCTGGCACTCCTCGCCCGAAGGTTTTTACGAGAACCAGGACCCCGTCCAGGCCGATATGAACCTGCGCGGCAAGTTCTTCACCGATCAGGACGGCCATATCAGCTTCCGGACTGTGAAACCGGCCGGTTATCCGATTCCGATCGACGGCCCTACTGGAGACCTTCTGCGTGCGCAGGGCCGCCACAACATGCGGCCTGCGCATCTGCATGTCCTCGCCAACAAGGACGGCTTCAAGACGCTGATCTCGCAGCTGTATGTGCAAGACGACAAGTTCATCGATACCGACGTGCAGTTCGGCGTCACGCGTCATCTGATCGGCGACTACGTCCGGCACGAGAACGGGCCGGCACCCGCCGCAGACATCGACGGACCGTGGTATTCGCTGGCGCACACCTTCGTCATGCAAGCGGGTGCCAACAAGCTGCCGCGGCCGCCGATCACGGGCAAGGCTGCCGGCGCGCGGCCAAAGATTCCGCATCTCGACTGATGGGATGGGAGTCGCCTGAAGCAAAGTCGCTTCAGATTGAACTGCGACTTTGCTCCAAGTCTCTGTCTCTGTTCTTTTCTGTCTCCAAAGCCTGCAAATTTCGGGACCGGCTCCGGACGCCTCAACCCGTTGCTCCGGCGCGCGCTGCCGCGCGCTCGACCGAGGCAGCCGTCTGACCGAACAGAATCGCACGCTCTTCCGCCGTGCGGATGCCGCCCACATTCGGGTTGACCGCCTTCGCCTTCTGATAGGCGCGCTCGACCGCCGGCCGTGCGCGGATTGCTTCGAACCAGCGCTTGAGATGCGGGAAATCCCCGATGTTCTGGCCCTGGCGCTCGTAAGGCACGATCCATGGATAGATCGCCATGTCGGCGATGGAATATTCGCCGGCGACGAAGGCGCGGTCAGCCAGCCGCTTGTTGAGCACCCCATAGAGCCGATTGACCTCGTTGCGGTATCGATCCATGGCATAGGGGATCTTCTCCACCGCATAATTGCTGAAGTGGTTGTTCTGTCCGGCCATCGGACCGAGATTGCCCATCTGCCAGAACAGCCACTGGATCGAGTCGATCCGCGTGCGAGCATCGCGCGACAGGAATTGACCGGTCTTCTCGGCGAGATAGAGCAGGATGGCGCCCGACTCGAACACCGCGATGGGCGCCCCGCCGCCTGCGGGCGCGTGGTCGATGACGGCCGGAATGCGGTTGTTGGGAGAGACGGCGAGGAATTCCGCCTTGAATTGCTCGCCCTTGCCGATATTCACCGGCATGATCCTATAGGCGGTTCCGGTCTCCTCCAGGAACATCGTGATCTTGTGGCCGTTCGGCGTCGTCCAGTAGTAAAGGTCCATCATAGGCTTGC
>CAWFZR010000009.1:0-155434 GCA_963820365.1 uncultured Alphaproteobacteria bacterium
GATGTCCAACCCGCTCGACAGCGGGGCGTAGCGGAAGCTGCGGTCGCTCTCTCGGGGAAGGGCGACCGGATGGTCGCGATCAGCGACTTCTCGGGGTTGGCAAGTTCGATCTGGGCTTTTGCCAATGCGCCCGCAATCGCGCCGATTGATTCACTAGAGCGCTGCATGACCGGCCTCCGCCACTGGAGATCGAAGCTGATGGCGCCCGATTTGGAGCGCTTGGCCCGGATGCCATGCCCGATCGCCTCCTTGGCGTCCTCCGGCATCAGCTTCTTCAGCTCCGCCTTGGCGGCTTCATGATTGAGGAAAGCCGGGCGGGTCTGGGAAACACTCCCGCCAATTCCGCCCAGGAATTGGATGACGTCATGTCGACGATCCGGACCGCTTCGATCCGGGGCCTTGGCGGCTCGACGCCGAACAGATGAGGGGCATCGCCACTCTCGACGCAGCGCCAGAATTTCTTTTCAGCCGTGAGCAGGAGATGCTGGTAGAGCGGGTCGGCGGGAATGGTCAGCTCGACCCATTTGCCGCCGCCGGTGATGATCGACAGCACCGCGGAGCGGGACTGGATCACCCACATGTTGTGCTGAAGCTGGGCCATGTGCTTCTCGGCCGCAGCTTCTTCCGAGAACGACCACGGCAGCATGAATTTGGCTTCGAAGACCGCCCCGGTCTCTCGACAACTCCGTCGAGGGTTGCCGCCATCCAGCGATCACGGGTGCCGGGCGCCGCCGCTGCACATCCGTGACGGTCTGCCCGGTATTGCGCTCGAACCAGTGCCGATTGAGGTGCTTCGGTCACGGTGCCGAGCTGGACGATCAGGTTATCCGACAGATCCTCCGGCTCGACCTCGCCGCGCTTCTCCCGCCACAGCCGGAGCAGAGCGGTTTCATCGCTTCCCATGACAATGCGAGCGTCTGAGCCGCCGATGAATGAGCGGCGGTCCGACGGAGCCGCGGTAACCTTCGAAAACAGAATTGTGCCTCCTGACATGACAACCTCCACGACAGTTTCAGCAGGGTCTTGACAAGTCATAATTATGCGAGGGGCAACTCGGTTTTGATTATTATCGCTCTATAACGAGTGAAAATAACTCCTTATCGATACGTTGTATCAAGGGAGATAAAATCACGAACACTGCAAATCGATGCGATATTCAGCGCAAATCCGAGCGGCGCGGGCGCTTTTAGGCTGGAGCCAAGACAAGCTTGCTGGGACAGCCGGGGTTGGGCTCGCAACTCTGCAGCGCATCGAGCAAAACGAAGAAGTCGTGAAAGGAAAACTCTCCACCGTCCTCAAGATACAAAACGCCCTTGAACAGGCCGGCATTCACTTCACCGACGAAGCCGGAGAAATCGGCGTCCGTTTGCCGAATCGGCAATCGATGAATGAATTGGATCGCAAGAGCCCGACATCACGGAGAGCACCGGAAGGAAGGGTTAGGTCCCCGCGCCACTCAGAGGGCCAGCTGCATGATAGTTCGTTTATTGGGCGAGGAATGACGGCGTATGTCGGCCGGGTCCGGTTTGATGTGATCGATTTCAGTAATCGAAAACTAAGCCGAAGCTTTATAAAGAGCCGGAAGGAGATGGAAGCAATTCTGATCAGCAAGAAAATACCCCGAGCCAAGGCAGAAATGGCGGTCATTCAAGCGCTTAATATTGCGGCCAACCATTGTTTAGAACCCATGCGGCGGGCTGGAAACCTCGCCGAACTTAGACGGGCAACAAGTCGGTTGAGTACGCTGATAAAACTGATTAAGTCTTTCGTGCAGCTCGTTTCTGAGCTACCGCCCCGATCGAAAGGCAAGCTCAACGACATCATAACGGAGCAGGATCTGCGGAATTTTGATTGGGAGATTTTTGCGAACATCATCCATGCCATTATCGATGATCTGTCAAGGACGTCCCCTGCGATCGTCGCTGACAGAGCCCGCTTAGCTCTGAGTGACGCCGAAGTCCCAGCTCCTAACGACCCAGCGCTGGCCCAAATTCTTCGAAGCGCACCACCGAAGATCCTTGAACTGTGGGAAACCATTCCGGCCCAAGCACGTGCGCAAGTTGAAGCGGATGTTCGAAGCCTCTCGTCTCGCAAATCTGCTGTCCAATTTTTCCGCTATCTGGTGACCGCGTTGAAGAGGTATTATCCGCAGGCGAGATCGGACAGCCACCCTGCAGTTGAACGTTTGTTTGCCCAAAGAGTCGCCGCTATTTGGCGTCGTCTCGGCTTAAACGCGGGTCGTGCGTATTTTGTTGGCAGTAAATATCAGTCGCCTTGTCATATACCGAGCAGCTTTCAGCGCTTCTGCGATCTGGCGCTCGCTGCCGTCAGCAACGGGTCAAGGAGTTTCCGGCCGGCAGGTCCTTAACCTGAAATCGAAAATTGTCGCTCAAAGGCCATAACCCATATAAGCGATTGTGATGGCGAGGGAAATTTTTCGCAACGGCGACCAATTTCGATGCATATGACGTGACCAATTCTCGCGGCTAGCCTCCTCCCTTTGTCAAACAGGAGGTACCCCGCATGAATGCGCATCTTTGAAGTCGGAACCGATCCGGAAAATTCCGATGAATGTGCTCTAGCCGAGCTCCCAGCGGACGTCTGCGAAATACTGGAGCCACCGCCGCTATTCGCGACCGAGGACGTGGACGTTTACTACAATATGTTGGCGATGTTCGCCCGGTCGATCCAGCCTGACGGCATGATCTTGTGGATGTTGGTCAAAGATTTGGCCGACCATCGCACAGAGATCACCCGATATGTCCCGACGGTTTAAAGCCAGTCTCATAACGGCGCCGCGCCGAAGGCAGGTTTGGTCCAACATATCCCATTGGAGGGATTATCCAGTCGAACATGCCCGTAAGCGTACAGAAAAGCGACGCAGCAGAAAGCGCCTTTATGGCAAAATCTAACAAAACCCCCAAAGAAATAAAAACCTAGATCAGCCGGAAATCGATGCTAAACTAGCGACGGAGATCGCCGAGGCAGAAGCGAAGGGCCGAGCGCACGTTGAGGCCTGGAACAGCGCTTGCTACAGTGAGGATAATTGTGTCGACACGTTTTCTAGTTGGATAGGATCCGTTGAGAAGATCGATCTTCTTCTGCAGGCTGCGGAGGAAAGGTTCAGTGCCACTCTTGAGGAAATCGAGCGTCACGTCCGTGGGCTTGGGCGGCTGCTTCAGAGAGGAGCTCGATAAGATCATCGAAGGTGAGGTCTGGGAATCCCAAGCATCCGCTCGGGAACCGGCCGAAGAGCAAGAGCAGTCGGAGAGCTTGAATGGCGTCTCCAGCCTGGCCAACGAGTTCTCCCCAACCGTCCCGGCACAGACTGGTATTGATCGGGTGGCAACGTCCGCAAGAAGGGTTAGGCACCCAGCGAGGAGCTGCACTAAATCCCCAATCATGTTCACGAGGAAACAGATGACATCCGCGCGTCACGTTGCCGCCGGTTTCCGGGAGAATGCCAAAAAAAGCACGGGCCCGAGGACGCGCCGCGGGAAGTCCCGCGCCAGCCGCAACGCAGTGCGTCACGCACTCGCGACCGTAAATTTCGGGGATAGCGGACTCTCCGATCGGATCGAGCGTCTGGCGAAGGCCATCTGCAACGGCAAATCTGATCCGTTTCTTTATGAGCAGGCCGTCATCATTGCGGAAACTCATATTTTTCTTGGACGCGTACGCGCCGCACGGATCGCAGCAATAGATCCAGAGCCCGAGCTAACGAGTGCCGAGCGGCAGCTCCTTCTTGCGGGCTTTCCCTCTCTCGACCCCGACATTGTGTTGGACCATCTCAATCGAGGCGAGATCGGGAAACTCGCGAACTTCGTCGATCGCCACAGCCTCCGCACTTCGCGCCTTGGGAAGGAGGATGGCCACTGGAACGGCTGGCCAAGCCGATCTCCCGCGTGGAGCACCATTTAAGTTTCCAGATCTTCGATAGCTCGCCCACTCTCAAGAAGCGCCGGGACTTCCATCGATCACACGTCGAAACTAATTGCTGAGGCCGAACGCGTTATTGTAGCTCTTCCGAAGTTGTCCAGCTTAGAGCGATATGAGAGGAGGGCTTTGTCCCGACGAAAACGCGCTCTTCGAAAATCGATATGCTCAATGACACATCTTAAAGTTTTAATCTGGATACAATGCAATCAAAATGCCATTTTGGCAGAACGAAGCCGATTCATGCTGAGGGACGTGGCATGCCTGTAGATGAGCACGGTGATCGCGTGGCGCGCCTACAAGTAAGATTATGGGTCAAGCCGCACAACGATCTGGATTTTGGACGCGATCAGGCGGCCCTTCGCTGCCACGACGGCGGCCATTCCGCTGCTTCGCAACTCCTGTTACTGACTTCTGAGTTGCTGGTTTAGGTTTAGGGCTCGGCTTCGCGTTTGATGGCGGCTTTGTTTTCCAGGCAGTAATAGCCGGCGAGCCGGCTCACCAGTGAACGCGTTGTCCACTCCTTGAGGACCCGGCTGACGTTCTCGCGCGCAATGCCGGCCATTGCTGCAAGATCGCTCTGGGTGACCTTTTGTCGAATGAGGATGCGTCCGCTCCCGACATCGCGGCCGAACGCTTCGGCAAGGCTCAGGAGCGCCCGGGCAACTCGTCCCTTCACCGAGAGGAAGCTCGAAGCCGCAAGCGCATCGTTGGTATCGCGCAGACGTTGCGCCAGCACGGTCATGACGTGTCGGTAGAGTTCCGGGCTTGATTGCCCAAACGTCTCGAAATCGGCTCGGCTGACGAAGCACAATTTCGAGTCGCGTAACGCCGTGACGGACGCCGAGCGCGGCGCGCCATCGATCATGGACAACTCGCCGACCATCGCGCTTGGTCCCATGATGGCGAGGATGCGTTCACCGCCATTCGGCGCAGCCACGCTCGCCTTGAGCAAGCCGTCCTCGACCCGGTAGCACCCGTCGCCCTCATCCCCCGCCAGGAACAAGGTCTGATCGGCTGCAAGCGACAGGATTCGCCCCTTTGCGAACAGCCCGTGCAACAACTCCGTCGGCAAGGCGTCCAGTATGTTCTGGGGAGGAAGGATCGGCTTTGCCATCGCACTTTCATGTCCGAACGGTGGGCAGCGTAGCGAAAGATGCGCGGGTTGGATCGAATTCCTCACGAGACCCAACGATCGCGACGATATGTCGGGTACAGCTCGAAGTTCGAGACTCACATGATTGTAGCCCAGATGACGGGTCCGCGAAATCGGGGGTGGCTGCAATTCACCGCAATCAAGCCTGCCGGCCTGCTTGTGCTTTCCGCGATGCTCCTTGCGACCTTCGGCTGCCAAAGCGGTAGACTTGGTCAATGTGGATTGGCGGATTGGAGCCGCGGCCGCAGGTTGGATCAAGCCCTTTGTGAGAGCCAACGCCTCGGTTGGGGAGGACGAAAGCATGCAGAAATCGACGCTGCCGCCATTGCGCACGCCAAAGCAGCGGTATGAAGTCGGCGTCGCGCTGCGCAGGCAGGCGCCGCTCGAGCTGCACGCTGATCTGCGCTCCCCGGTGGTGCGCGATGCGGTGGCGATCCTGGCTGAGACCGACCGCACGCGCGTGCCGGAGCTCGTGCCGGTTCGCTATGAGCGGATGCTCGCCAGCCCGTTTGCCTACCTGCGCGGGGCGGCTGCGGTGATGGCCGAGGATCTCAAGCATCAGGACAGCGCCGGAATCTCCGTCCAGGCCTGCGGCGACTGCCATCTCATGAATTTCGGCGCCTTCACCACCCCCGAGGGGAACATCCTGTTCGACATCAACGATTTCGACGAGACGTTGCCCGGGGTCGATTTCACGATGGACTTGAAAAGACTGATCGCGAGCGTCGCGGTAGCCGCACTGGCGGCCGGGCTCTCCAAGAAACGAGCGCGCGCGATTGCGGCAAGCGCAGCGAAAGCATACCGGGCTCAAATCCGCCGTCTCGCCAAGCTCAGCCCTCTGGAAATCTGGCACAGCAAGATCGAGCTGGCGCAGGAAATCGAGCATATCGGAGATGCAGCGCTGCGGCGAACACTGAAGGACATCCTTGCCAAGGCTGGGAAACGGCTCGAGCAGGATGACAATTTTCCGCATCTGGTAAAGGGCAAGGAGATGCAAATCGCGGACCGGCCGCCGCTCATCTATCATTTTACCGAGAAGAGCGACCGGCGGCATCGCCTGGATGCAGAACGCGTATTTGCCTCCTATCGGCACCGCCTTCCGCCGGAACGGCTCTATCTGTTCGAACGCTACCAGCTCACGGACATCGCGTTCAAGGTCGTGGGGGTCGGCAGCGTCGGTACGTTCTGCGCGGTCGGCCTGTTCATGAGCGCCGACCGCGCGCCGCTGTTTCTTCAGCTCAAGGAAGCGCGCAAATCAGTGCTCGAATGCCTCGGGATAAAATTCCATGGCCATCCCGGCCGTCGAGTGGTGGAGGGTCAGCGGACCATGCAGGCGGCGAGCGATTTTTTTCTTGGCTGGGCCGAAGATGGCACGCCGGCCCGTCATTTTTATGTTCGGCAGCTGAAAAACCGGCGGCTTGGATCGATCAGCGAGCTCGTCGAGGAGCGCGCATTGGCAAGCTACGCCAGCCTGTGCGGACGCACGTTGGCCCGTGCCCATGCGCGCTCGGCAGACCCGGCCGTGCTCGCGGGATATATGGGCAAGAGCGACAGGCTGGACGACGCGCTCGCGTCCTTTGCCATGGCTTATGCGCGCCGCACACGAGCAGACTATGATCAGCTTTTGAAGTCGAGACGTGTTGCCGGCACATCGCGCTCGACATGAGCGGCCGGCGACAGGAGGTGAGGTTGCCGGCTGAAGCCCCGCGCGCGAGAAAGGCTCTTCCCTTTTTTCGGAGTTAGGTTAACGGGGGCTCGTCTTTGCCGTTGCGGCTGCGCTCGCTTCCTGCGTCAGCCGCGCGCGCTTGTCGCGCAGCGCTACCGCCAGCTTGTGCCACGAGCCCTTCGACTGCACGTGCGCAGGATCGGCTCCCGGCATCGGACGGTAGAGTCCGAATTTGCCGCCATGGGCATCGATCCAGCGCCAGACGCCGGACGCGTTGCCGTCCTCGCTCGTCACGTCGACGGCCTGGCCGTGGCCGTAGCCTCCCGTTCGGCGTTTTCCGCCGTGGAGGGAATTGCTGGCGCCCGCCTTGAGGCCGGAGGCGATGCTCTGACGATAGTCGTCGCGGAATGCGCTGAGGATGGACCAGCGGATGCCGGCTGCATCCATGGCTCGGCCGGCATGGTAAAGCTGCTCGCGGAAATCCGGGTCCATGCCGCCGATGACGTATGCCGGCATGGAAAGGCCGAAGCGCTTCGCCGCTGCCGGATCCTTCCAGGTGAAGTCGCCGGTCCCGTCCCGCTTGCTGGGGGCGCGCTGATAAACCTCCCACAGATAATCGTCGACTTCGTCCATGATTGCCACGGGTCGCTTCGGCTGCGGCGGGGCCTCAATTTCCCTGCTCGGCACCGGCGCATGCTCAACAACGCGGCCGGTGCCGAAGCTGGCGAGAGCGAAGCTGGCGGGAACGAAGCTCCCAGTAACGATGCTGCCGGTCGGCTCAGGATCGCCGGACTCCACCGGCTCGAAGCGCGAAGCGACACCGTTGGTCGGCAAGGTTATGAAGGTCCACGGAATGATCATTTCCGATTCGAGGGCAATCTCCTCCTTGTCGAGATCCGGAGGCGGCGTGACCGGCGCCGCAATGTGCGGGGCTGGTCTGTCGATGACCCAGGCTCCGTCCCGCGGCGCCGGGAATGGGCTCGACAGCGCGAGCGGCACCGCGACGAAGAAGACCAGAATTCCGCACAATGCCCCCGCTACCAGGATAGCGGAATGGGAAATGCGATCAGCCGAGATCAAGGCGAGAAGCGCCCGCATGAATACGCCCGTGTACTGTCAGATGATGATGGTCCCCAGCGCCGGTCTGCTGCAGAGCAGTCGCGTCCCCACAAGCTTGGGAATGGTGGTTCATCAAGATTATTATCGGGTTAATCGCAGTCCGGCGGAGACTGCATCGATCGTCGGTTCCCGGCTCGAGGTGCCGCGGAGAAAAATTGCCAACGGTGTACCGGAACGGATCGCACAGCCTTATCCGACGCGCCGGCCTGTCAGCGGGGAGGCCGGCCGTGCCGCTCGATCCATTTCGGCCCAGGGCCGCGCATGTAATACAGCTCCGGCCGATAGCGAAACATGAGGCTGCTGACGATCCCCCGAACCAATGCCAAGATATGCATCCCCGAGCTCCCCCAACACGTGCCCTTGGCGTCCTTACTGGCGCCGACTTTGGACGATTGGAGGGAGGTTGTGAGGCCGCAATATGAAATGAGGCGGGCCGGAATGGGACGCAAACCCCGAAATTGCAGCGGCCGTCCCGCCGCGAGACACCAATTTAGGGCGGCGCTGCTCACGCCGCCTTGGGTACCGGCGCGACTTCCTTCACGGCACCCTTCCAGCCGCTTTCCGTGATATCGAACACGATGCCTTCCGGGGTCGTATACTTGACCTCGTAGTAGACGTTGGGATTGGTCTCCTTGCGGCCTGTCAGATAGCGCCCTCCGGCGGCCCTCACCTTGGCGTCGGAATCTTCCAGGCTATCGACCCACATTCCGAAATGAAGAAGACCGCAGTATCCTTTCTTGTCCTCGAAGCCGGCAATCGGCTCGTCGCCGAAATTCAACAGCGCCACGTTCATGACGCCGTCGGTCATATAGATCCCGCGCATGGCATGACCGGCGCGCGTCATGCCGAAGGCCTGCTCGAAGAATTTGGCAGCCGCTTCGGGATCGGGGACTGAGAGGGCGATATGACGAAGCTTGGCCATGGGCGGTCTCCTTGAGCTGGTTCATGCGAGGACACGAGGAGGCGCGACAGCTCCTTCGGCGTCCGTCGACCTCCACTCTTACCAGAGACCTCGCCATTCGGAAACCAATCGAGCCCTCTTGTCCGCACGCGGCCTCATGCGCATGCTGCGCCGGCCCGCGCAGGATGGTGAGGCCGGATGCAGTCACCGCGCATCACGGCGGCTTACGCAGAACAATGCGCATGGCGTCGAACAGATTGACGGGCACGCCGAGGCGGCTCCCCGGAGTCAGGCGGGCGGGAAATCCCAGCATCCGCCGCAGCTGAAAGATGATTAACGACGCCGGAACGAATTTCCAGGGATGATCCAGGTGCTCTACTGCAAGTCCGCTGCCGGCGGACATTCGGCGCATGCTCTCCTGCGTGAAGAACCAAAGGTGTTGCGGCGGGGTCATCAGCCGCCATCTTGCTCCTGTGACCTTGGCGACAAGGGAGCCGAAATCGCCGGTCGTGATCACGATGATTCCATTGGGATTGAGATGCTGCCGGCAGAGCGCAAGCGTCTTGTGGGGCTCCGGGAGGTGCTCGATGACGTCGAACAAGACAATAACATCGACGCGACCGATTTGCCGCAGATTTTCCTCGTCCGCGGCTCCTCGCAAGACATTCAATCCGGTGCGCCGGACGTGATCGACGGCATCTTGTGCCAATTCGATGCCGGTCACTTCGAAGAAACGAGCGGCCTCCGCCAGAAAAAATCCATAGGCGCACCCCAGCTCGAGGAGCTTTCCGTGAGGGCGAATGCACCGAATGAATTTGACGCTGCGCGCAAATTCCCGGCGCAGGACCGGCTCAGCTCCCCGGTAGTCCGAATAGCCATCGGCGCGGCCCCCGCAAAAATAATCCGCCGTATAGTATGAAGCAGGATCAAATCCGCCGACGCGATCGGTGCGGCCGAGCCCGCAATCGCGACACTGGAGAATGTCGCAGCCGTTGATGGTGAAGCGATGCCAGTGGTCCGTGACGCGCCCGCAGGCTGGGCACGGCCGCGCGCCCATCCTTTCGGTGACGGAACTCGCGGTCGACTCGGCTGGTTGCACTGAATTTGTCTGCAAGCCGCTCGCTCTCCATAGGGTCGGTTGACAGGTACACGCGCCTGCCATGTTCGAGGCAATTTCGTCCATTTCGGTCAAGGCGACCGGAATTTGCTACCTCAAAGTTTCCTTTCGCGGCTGCAGATGTCCAGCGCGATCAGCGCGTAGAGCTGTGCGGCCTTCATCATCACGTCGATCTCGATCTCCTCGTTCCTGGCGCTGATGCGCCGGCCGCGCGGGCCGATCTTGATCGCAGGTATGCCGAGCTCGTTGTAGATGTTGGTATCGGTCCAGATGCTGGCGCGGTCGGGCGATTCCGGTTTGATGTTCTCGCCGAACAGGTGCCGATAGGCCTCCTGCGCCGACTCGACCAGCGGCTCGACATTCCTGCCCTCGTGACCGAGCAGCGATTTGTAGAGGTCGAGCTCGTAGTCGAGGCCGAGCTCGGTGAGCGACCCGCTCCATTTCGTGTTTGATCGTCGACCGGGCGCACCTGCGGCGGCATGCGCACGTCGACATAGATCGAGCAGACGCCGGGGAAATAGTTCGGCCGATATGGCGCGCCGCCCTCGATGGCGCCGATATTGACCTTGGGAAGAGCGGGCCGGTGGGCGAGTTGTAGACGTATTTCTCCTCGAACTCCGCGCCCCATTGCTCCAGCGCGCCGATGATCTTCGTCATTTTCACGATGGCATTCACCTTCTCCATCGGATAGGCGGAACGCTTGGTCCCCCAGGCCGCCTCCGCCTTGCCGAAGGTCGTGATCTTGGCCTGCACAACGCCGGTCTGGGTCCAGACGATATTGAGATCGGAGCCGTCGGCCACCACGGCATAGTCGCTGTGCATCCCATGGGTGAGAAGATGGCGTGTGCCGACGCCTTCGCCGCGATACTCCTGGGCCTGCCAGGGACCGATCGGTGTGCGGGAAATTTCCCCGACCACCGCCGCAACAATCACGTCGCCTTTGAGTTTTACGCCGCTCTTCTGCAAGGCCCTGCCGGCCATCATGATGGCGGCCAAGCCACCCTTCATGTTCGAAATGCCAAGACCCTGCACCTTGTTGCCGACGATGCGGCCTGTGAGGTCTGCTTCCGGCTCGACACTGGCCACCATGCGCAGGTCTGCGCTGGTGCCCGTGAAGCTCGTATCGGTGTGACCGTTGAAACCGAGACAAAGCCCGGTGCCGTCGCCCTTGACGATGCCGACCGCGTTGGGACGGTCGATCTCCACGTCCTGGCGCACGGTTTTAAGGCCATTGGCTTCGAACCACGCGAGGATGAATTCCGCGATCGCCTTCTCCTGGCCGGTCGGGCTTGGAATGCTGGTGAGGTCGCAGCCGAGTTGCGCCAGTTCGTCGCGGTCGATGTGGGCCAGCACCTTCTTTACTGCGTTTTGGTCGATTGCCATTGCCCCTCCAAGGGCGTCGTGGACACGATGTTCAATGCCCGTCGAGGATGTGCTCGATCCCTTCACACGTCAGGACGGGGAAAACTCCTCGCGGGTTTCACAGTGACGCCAGCAGTTTTCCGTAACCGTGGATGGCGCCGGCAACCTTGCCCTTCGCCGCATGGAGCTCCAGATCATCGCATTCATCCAGGTGACGACGATGGTGTCGAGGTCTTTTTCGAGCAGATCGATATTGTGGATGCTTCCCCAGCCACCGCAGGGGATGTAAATCCCGTCCGGCTTTCTTGCGGATTCGAGAAAAGTCCTGCGCGCTACGGAATATTCCACCGGGATCGGTAGCCGGCAAATCTCCACATTCCTCTTGATGCCGAGCGCCGTGTTGTTGGTGATCTCAATTCTCTCGGCGGCAAGATATTCGACCAAGCGATCATTGATGAGCTGCTCTGAACGGCGTCGCCATGGCGAGCGGTGCGGAGATCTGGCCGTGCGCATGGCATCGATCACGCTCGATCATGTCGGTGATGGCCGGCAATCCGGAGGCCTGCGACAAGCGGTCAGCGAGCTCGTCGCCAAATCCTTTTCCACGGCGCACGACCGGCGGAACCCCGGACTGATAAATGATGTCGACGTCGAAACTCGCCAGCTGCTTGGCCGCTTTCTCCATGCCTTTGATCGCCTCGTCCATGTCGTCATCGGATAAGCTGCTAAATCGTGAGCGACACGGTGGTCATGTCGACGCCGGCGGGAACGGCATCATAAAATTCGAGCACCGCACGCGGCGGCACGGGCGTCGGAAAGATGACGCCGACATGAAGCCGCCATCCCGTGATTCCCTCAGCCATGCTGGTGCTCCGTATCTGCACGATGACCTTGCAATATTGTCGCTCATTGCGAGATTTTGGCTCCTGTCGCGGCGATGATGTTGCTCCATTTCCTGGTGTCCTCTGTCATCACCGCGAGCATTTCCTGGGGCGAGCTTGCGAATACTTCGAGCCCCTGCTCGGTCAACCGGGCTTTCAATTTTGCGTTCGCAAGGGCCTTGCGCACCTCGCCGGAAAGCCGGTCGACAATGTGCTGCGGCGTCCTGGCGGGGCGCCAGCAAGCCGAACCATCCGCCCAGCTCATATCCCGGCACGCCCGCCTCATGCGACGGTCGGGACGCCAGGCATAAGGGCCGAGCGCCGCGGCGATGCGACTGCCAACATCTTGACCTTGCCGCCTGCGGCAAGCGACATCGCCGAAGGCGGTCCTGTGAACATGACATCCACCACGCCTGCCGCGATATCGGTCATCGCCGGCGCGGTTCCTCGATACAATACCGGGGTGATGTATGTCTTGGTCAGCAACTTGAATAATTCCATGCCGAGATGGGCCTGCGTTCCGAGGCCGATGGAGGCATAATTGAGCGCGCCGGGATTGGCTTTGGCCAAGGCAATGAGCTCACGGACGATTCTCGGCTGCAACCTTCGAGCTCGCGACCAACACCAAATAGACCTTCGCGACGATGCTGATCGGCATGAAGTCGCGGAAGAAATCATAGGCAAGATTCGGGATAGAGGCTCAAATTCGACGACGAGATTGGTATCGACCGCCATGAACAGCGTATGGCCGTCGGGGGTGGAGCGCGTGACCGCGGCGGCGGCGAGCGCGCCATTCGCGCCCGGCTGGTTTTCGACGATCACCGGCTGTCGCATCAATTCGGAGAGGCGCTCGCCGAGGCTGCGCGCAATCAGGTCGACGGCTCCGCCCGCCGGCTGCGGAAAAATCAAACGGATCGGCCTTGAAAGAAACAGCTCGTCGGCGCGCGCCTACGCTCGCCGGCGGCGAATGAGCGAGCATGCAAAGACAGGCGCATGCCGCAAACGCAATCATAGCCATGATCCGACGCATCATTTCGCTGCCCTCGAGTTTGTAGATGGGGTAACAGGGCCGGCCGCCGGCCCGTTACCCCATCTACGCCGCGATTCAATGTCATCGGAATTGGCTATAGCGCGAAGTTGCCGCCGTCATGTCGGGCAAACGCCAGGCTGGGCCGCGGCGGGACTGCTCGGACGGAGCAAACCGCTCGCGTAAACCCGCCTGCACCATCAGCGGCAGGACCTCCTCGTTCCACTGCGCCAGCTCTTCCTTGTAGCGAACCCAGGAAATCAAGCAGCCGTCGACGCCGATGTCGGCGAGCTTGCCGAGCTCATCGACGATCTGCTCCGCGGTGCCGACGAGCGGATATCCCCCGTGACCGGCGATGAAATCAGCCTTGTGGCCCTCCAACGTCGCGGCATCCAAGCTCTGATTGTGCAGCCCGAAAATCTTCAGGAGATTGCCGGCAGCCTCCCAGTCGCCCCGTTCGTGCACGTAATGGTGCAGGTAATCCTTTGCCTCTTTCTCGCTCGCACGGCAGACCACATAGACATGGATCCAGATGCGTGTTTCACGCCCGTGGGATTTCGCCATTTTCTTGAGACTGTCGATCTGCGCCTTTGCGCCGTCCAGCTGCGTGCGATCCTTGAGAATGACGAAATTCATGTCGCAATAGCGGGTGGTGAAGTCCTGCGCGGCGGGCGAGCCGCCGGCATTCATGATCGGGGGATTGGGCTTTTGCAGCGGCTTCGGCTGGCTCCAAACCGACAGCGCCTGGAAGTTCTCGCCGTGAAAATCGAACTCCTCTTCCTCGGTCCACGCGCGGCGCACGAAATCGAGCCATTCGGTCGCATATTTGTAGCGGTCATCGTGCGGCCGCAGCTGAGCGCCGAACATGTCGAATTCATTCTTGAACCATCCGCAAACGATGTTCATGGCAAATCTGCCGTTGGTGACGTGGTCGATGGTGGCCGCCATCTTGGCGACCATCAGGGGATGAACGAGCGGGACGTGAACGGTGGCGAGCACGGTGCAATAGTTCGTGAGCGCGCCGATGGCCGCGGCCCAGGTGAAGCTTTCGAACGTACAGTTGTTGAAGTTCGACGGGCCGCCATATCCCTTCCAACGGCCGACCGGCAGAAGGGCCTCCATTCCGGAACGATCGACCGCCTGCGCGATGTCCCTCGTGTCAGGCCAGTTGAGCTTCCAGGCTTCGGGCACGGTGGTGATGGTGGAGCCGTGGCTGCAATTGAAGGCCATCACTCCGAGCTTCATGCGGTTGCCGCCGAACAACCGGGCGCAGGCCCTGTAGTCGTGTGCGAGCATGGACGAGCTCATGCCGTCTCTCTCGGCGGGCGCGCAGCCGCTTTGGTCTTCAGCCGCCGCATGTCATGATACGCAGCGAGCGTCAGTGCCCGCAACAGCCTGCGAACACGGTCAACGCATGGCCGCGACCGCGCGAACAATCTTCATGCACGCACGAAAAGCCGCAGCTGCAATCGGCATCATCCGGACCTCGTCGGCCGGAAAGCCGATGCATGCGGCGGCTATGCCGGGATTGATTGGTCGCAATGAAGCTGGGGACGACGATGCCGGCGTTGTCCCGTCTCGCCCTTGAGGCCGACGATGCTATTGCGCGGCGGCAGTCGCCTTCGGTTTGGCATTGTCCGGGCGCCGCGCGGCGGCGGTCGGAAGCTGCCCCGGCGTGTACTTCGCTAAGACGGATCGATCGAGCTGAGCGACGGCAGAGTCGGGAAGGCGATGCCAGATTTCATCCATGCCAAGAAGCGGAATGCCGAGATAGCCTCGCACGGTCAGTGTCTGGCCGTCGGGGCTCACCGTCATGATGGCGTTGTACACCTTGCCGTCACGCGGATCGATGATATTGCCGTTCTCGTATCGCAAACCGAGCCGCTTCATGCCCCGGATCAGGGACAGGCCGAGGAGCGGTGCGTTCTTGCGGTCATCGGGACATCTGGAACAGATCGGGTTGGGCTCGTCTCCCGGTCTGGTAAAGAGCTTGGCGATGGCGCCTTCGTAAGTGCCGTTGCGCTCCACAAAGAGGAACCAGCCTACCGACCGTCCGGCCTCGTCCTTCTTCTGCCATAGACCGGATACCGATGGCTCTGCGGCGTGGACGGGGGCAGCGGCGATGACAAACGCCGCAAGACCAGCGAGGATCAGGATCTTCGATCGTGTTTTCAAGGCGGCCATCCGGGTTGAACTAGACACAAAGCGCGAACGAGAGGCCATTCGCGCACAAATATGGTCATTTCACGGACATCGGGCGATTGAATGGGCACCGCGAGGTCGGTCATCCGCCAAACCGGAGATCCGTCAATCCAGCAGACGGAGGGACCGGGCAGCGCCTTCCAACAGCCTGCGAGTAAACGCTCTTTGCAAAGGCGGCAGGACACAGCATCGAAAGCCTGATAATGGTTCGATTTGCGAGTAACCGCCTCCCAGCCCCCCGTGAACGAAAGGGGCACGAGTGCGTTGTTTCTTGCGTACCGAGTCCCAGTTGGATCTCGGGAAGGGGGTGTTACGCGTATGTCCAAGTCCAGCATGGCACTGAGCAATCTTCGGGGGGTTGTGATTCTGCTCGTCGTCGCCTTCCACTCCGTGCTTGCCTATCTCGGTTCGCAGCCTCGAACACAGGCGCCTTTCGACGCTCCGCCTTATCATTGGAGGGCGTTTCCGATCCTCGATAGCGAGCGGTGGTTTGGCTTCGACCTCTTTTGCGCATCCCAATACGTTTACTTGATGCATTTCATGTTCTTCCTCTCCGGGCTGTTCGTATGGTCGAGCCTTCAGCGCAAGGGGACAATGAGGTTCCTTTACGACCGCGTGCTGCGCCTCGGAGTGCCGTTTGTGCTCGGGGTCTATCTGCTGATGCCGGTGGCGCACTATCCGGTCTACCTCGTCACCGCTGTTGATCCGAGTTGGAGCGGATTCTGGGCGCATTGGATCGCGCTGCCATTCTGGGCCAGCGGACAGCTCTGGTTCTTGTGGGTTCTGCTAGCCTTCAACATCGTCGCGGCCGCGCTGTTGTCGGCGGCGCCTCGCACGGGCGCGTTTCTCGGCCGGTTGTCGGCCAAGGCCGGCGATCATCCGGGCCGTTACTTCCTCGCCCTGGTGGCGATCTCAGCGTTGGCCTACCTCCCCTTGGCCAGCGCCTTTCGGCCGTGGCAATGGGTTCAATGGGGACCGTTCGCCCTGCAACCGAGCATGACGCTGCACTATGTCGTCTATTTCTTCGCGGGTATCGGTGTCGGCGCCTTTGGGATCGAGCGTGGCCTGCTCGGGTCCGCCGGCATGCTGGCCAAGCGCTGGCTGCTCTGGGTCGCAGGCGCTTTCGGGGCATTCCTGCTGTGGATCATTCCCACGGCGCTGAGCGTAAACGGATGGGACACGGCCGTGCCGGGGCTGCAAATCATCGCGGATCTCGGCTTGGTTCTTTCCTGTGCGGGTATCTCCTTCGGCCTCGCCGCCGTGTTCGTCCGCTTCGCGACGGAGCGCTGGCCGGGTTTCGACAGTCTGTCCGACCATGCCTATGGCATATACTTGGTCCACTACGTCTACGTGATCTGGCTGCAATACTTCCTGCTCGGCGTCGCGCTGTTCGCCATAGCAAAGGCCGCGATCGTGTTCACCGCCACGGTCATCCTGAGCTGGGTGACCGCTGCCGCCGTGTGCCGCGTGCCAATTGGCGCGCGGGTCGTCGGGGCAGATCGGCGCGTTCTCGTCAGAGCGCGCTAGTGTCCCGGTTCCGACGTTCGTATCCCTTTGCAGCACGCTCTCGTACGATCGTCGGAACCAAAGGGACCGGCAAACAATATGATTCCAGTGTCGAGCAGCTTAACTCCGCGTAAGCAGACATCCCAGCGAGCGATCAGTCTATGTCGTTGATTTTTACGCTCGCATCTCGAAACCTGTTTCACGATCGGCTGCGGTTCGTCGCCACCGTGGTCGGCATCGTCTTCTCCATGGTTCTGGTGACGGTGCAAATGGGCCTCTATCTGGGGTTCGGCCGCATGGTCACGACGATGATCGACCATGCCAGTGCCGATCTATGGATCATGCCGGCCGGAACCAGGTGCTTCGAAGATCCTTCGGTGCTGGACGACAGCAAGCGATTTCGTGCGCTGTCGATCAAGGGCGTCGCGCAGGCCGCCCCCGTAGTGATCGGCTTCGCACCATGGCGGATGCCAAACGGCGGGACGACGCCGGTTTTCATCGTCGGTTCGGACCTCAGGTCTGGCGGCTTGCCCCCCTGGAACCTGGTCGCAGGCAGCATTGAGGCTCTCGAGATTCCAGGGGGCGTGGCAGTCGACCGGTCCTATTTCGACCGGCTTGGGATAACGGAACTGGGCGCGAGCGCCGAGATTCGCGACCAGAAGGTCGAGGTGAGGGCGCTCACCAAGGGTATCCGCTCCTTTACGACGACGCCTTATGTGTTTGCGCCGCTTGTTCGGGCGCGCGCCTATACCGGGATTTCATCCAACAAGGCGACCTATATCCTCGTGCATATTGCCGCGGACGCCGATGTCGAGACGGTTCGCAGCCGGTTGAAGGCCAACATCTCCGATGTTGACGTTCTCACTCCAGCCGAGTTTCGCGACCGCAGCCGTTCCTTTTGGCTGTTCGGCACGGGTGCCGGTGCCGCCCTATTCGCCGGCGCCTTGCTCGGCATCATTGTTGGCACGGTCATCGTCGCACAGACATTGTATTCCAGCACCAAGGATCATCTCAATGAGTTCGCAACGCTGCGTGCCATCGGATCCTCCGGCAGATACATTCACAAAGTTATCATCTGGCAGGCATTGCTCAGTGCGGTCATAGGATTTTCCATTGCGGCCGGCGTCGGGCTCATCATCGTGGAAAAAACCGCCGAGACGGCCTTGCCGATCATGATGACGCCGGGGCTAACATTGGCGCTATTCGCACTGACCGTCGTGATGTGCGTGTTGTCGGCGATTGGGGCCATCATCAAAGTCATGCGCATCGACCCTGCGATGGTGTTTACGCGATGACGGAGCCGGTCGTAGAGGCTGTCGATGTCGTCAAATTCCTCGGCAGCGGAGCAGGGCGAGTACAGGCCCTCAAGGGCGTAAGCCTGGCACTGGCGGGCGGCCAGCTGACGCTTCTGATGGGTCCTTCCGGCAGCGGCAAGACCACCCTCCTTTCCGTGCTCGGCTGCATGCTCACGCCCAACCGCGGAACGGTGCGGGTACGTGGCCATTCCACCAAGGGCTTCGGTCCCGAGGAGCTCGCCAAGCTCAGGCGCGATCATGTGGGATTTATTTTTCAGTCCTACCATCTGTTTCCGACGCTCACCGCCGTGGAGAACGTACGGCTGGTATTCGATGTTCGCGGCGAGCGCTCGTCGCGCGCTTCGGTCAAGGCGAGGGAGGCATTGGCGACCGTTGGACTTGCTCACAAGACCAAATCGTTTCCAATCCAGCTCAGCGGCGGGGAGCAGCAGCGTGTCGCCATCGCGCGTGCGATTGCGGGAAATGCATCAGCCATTCTGGCCGACGAGCCGACCGCCGCGTTGGACAGCGAGAACGGTCATGCCATCATGTCCATACTTGCAGGGATTGCCAAAGATCGAAACCGCGCGGTGTTGGTCGTCGCGCACGATCCACGTATAATACCGTTCGCCGGCCGGGTCGTTCGCATCGAAGATGGTCTCATTGTCGGCGAAGAGCAACGAGATGCCGGATACCGTGGGAAAGGCGACGCGGATGTTGCAGTTCTTGCGCGCGGCAAGCGCTAGAGCGGCCCTCGCTGGCCTCGCCGTGGCGGCTCTCGCCTTCATGTTTCCGCCCGCCAATCCGGTGCTCCAAGCCGAAGAGGCCGCGCGCGGGACGGCTCGGACCGACCCGTCGGATGAGAAAAATTGGCAGGCCGTGGCGCCGGGCCGCGTCGAGGCTGCGTCAGGAGAAGTCAGGATTGGGGCGGCTCTTGGTGGACTCATCGGGGAAGTGCTGGTCAAGGCCGGGGACAAGGTGTCGGCGGGTGAGCCGCTGGTTCGGCTCAGCGATAAGGAGGCCCGGGCGCGGATCGCCAGTGCGGAGGCACAGATCGCGATGCGCCGGCGAGCGCGCAACGATCAGGCGCCGTCGAACCGAGCGGGCGATCGACGCAAGGCCGAAGATGCCGTTGCCGACGGCGAGAAAGCGGTGGTCGAGGCGCAAGCCGCGTTCGACAGGTCTGCGCTTGACCGGCGGGCCCGCCGCGTCTCGGATGCCGACGTCGAGGCGGCGCGCGTGGCGCTGTCGCGTGCGCAGGATCGCTTGAAGCAGCAGCGGGCCGACCTTCGTAAGCTCGAGACGGACACGGCCATCCCCCTTCCCACCCAGACCGAAGGTCAGCTCAATATTGCGCGTGCCGAATTGTGGGCCGCGGAGGCGGCAATCGAGAAGCTGACGATCAGGGCACCGTTTGCCGGAACCGTGCTGCAGGTCAATGCCAAGGCTGGGGAATTGGCTGCTCCGTCTGTGACGCAGCCGTTGGTCCTGCTCGGCGATATTTCGGCCTTGCGGGTGCGCGCAGAGCTGGACGAACGGGACTTCGGCGAAATCAAGATCAACCAGGCGGTGTTGGTCCGCCCGGCTGCATTTCGAGGGCGCGAATTCGTCGGAAAGGTCTCCTCCATTGCCCCGCTGGTCGAGCCTTCACGCAGCTCGCGCGGGCAACGCAACCCGACCGATGTCGACGTGGTGGAAGTCCTGGTCGATTTGGCGGAACCGGGTCCGCTCGCCGTTGGAATGAAGGTGGATGTCTATTTTCGCTTCAACAGCGCTCAGCATTAGCGTTTCCAAATAGAGCGATGGCGTCGCTCCGCGCAAAGAAAAATTCGATGCGGCGCGGTTAAGTTTGGTTAACCAAATCACCCTCAAATGGTCGCGATGTCGCTGGAGCTCGCAGCACCTCCGCGATATCCGCGCTGAAAGCTGATGCTGAGAGCCAATGTCCCCGGAATGATGGCCTAGGTGGCAGCCGTCGGGCATCACTCTAATTGGGTGCGCACTGTGGCTTTTCAGCACTAGCTCAACATGTGAGATTCGTGTTGCAATGTCCCGTTGAGTTTCATTCACAGGGGCAGCAGCAGAGGGATACCGATGAAAAAGCTTCTGATCGCGTTTGTTGCAACTCTCGTGGCCGTGAGCGTGTCCGGCTGCGTCGGCATCGGCAAGGGCAAAGGCAAGGCTCCTCCGCCGATCGTCACGAAGGGTTGATCTAAGGCCTATCTGCTTGCCAGGGGGAGCCGGCCGCTCGTGCCGGCTCCTTGCTGGCGCCGCCGCGCGTTCAAGCTGCGTATCTTGTCCGCCCGCGGGCATCATGAGATGCCGGCGCAGGCTGTGGCTCCGCTTCGCGCGACCGCACGCATCCCGCCGCTTGACGGATTGGATTGGCGCGGGTTGGATTTGGCGCGGATCGGTTTGACATTACCGTTGTCGCGTGAGCAAGCAAACATGCGTGCGCCGAGCGCGACGCGTTAAAGTATTTCGATGATCTGCAATCCACTCTTGACGTGACGCTTGGCGGCACAACCCGGCTCGATACCGTGAGCCCGGCTTACTGCGCACCGGCAAGCTGGGCCGAATTGTATGTAGCGTTATCACTGGGGATGAGGCCCCATTCGACGCTCCACGTTTGCTCGTTCGGCAGTCCCGCGGCATTTCGGCAACAACACTCGACAATGTGGTGCCGACGGCGGGCCACTCCATCGACAAACGACGCTGCCCGAGTATCTTCAATTCGACTTAACGTACAAATCGCTTCCAAGCTGAACTGACGGGGTCTTTGCCATGCTTTCGCGTTTCCTCGCCGGAGCGGTCTGCGCTGCCGCCCTGTTGGTTGCCACGAGCGCCAACGCCGACCCCGGCTACTACCCGATGTCAAATTTCATGGCGATGTTTTCGGCAGTGCCGAGGCAGGTCGTGAACTATCCCAACAAGTACGAGCCGGGCACGATTGTCGTGAGCACGCGGGAGCGGCGCCTGTATCTGGTTCTCGGCAAAGGTCAGGCGATGAAATACGGCATCGGCGTCGGCCGCGATGGCTTCACCTGGGCCGGGACCTCGACGGTAACCGACAAGCGGGAATGGCCGGATTGGACTCCGCCTGCTGAAATGATCCGGCGGCGGCCCGATCTGCCTCGTCACATGCGCGGCGGGCCCTCCAATCCACTCGGCGCGCGCGCGCTTTATCTCGGTGACACGATGTACCGCATCCACGGCTCGAACGAGCCGCACACCATCGGCACCGCGGCGACCTCGGGCTGCATCCGCCTGACCAATGAAGATGTCATCGATCTCTACAACCGAGTCAAAATCGGCGCGACCGTGATCGTGATGAGGTAAGTCGCGCCCCCTCACCACCTGTTGTAGTAGAACGGCTGGTGGTAGTAGGAGCGGTGCCCCCACGGGTTCCATCCCCAATACTGCGTCCTCACCACACGCCGCCTGCGCGGGCGACCGTCGTCGCGGTCGGCCCGGGCGTAGGCGCTTTCGCGTCCGACCAGGCGGTGCTGAGTGTCGATGATGCGGCCGCTGCGATCGGTGCGGAAGCACTCGGTAATCCCACCGTCGCGCTGCACTTTGCCGGAATCGCGGTCGATGGACTTGCAGGCAAGTTGGCGCTTTGCCTCGGGCGAGGGTGGGGCGAGCGCGGTTCTGGGCGCGACATGTGCCCACACTGCCTGGATCACCGGCTCGAAGATGGGAACGGCTACGCCGCCGCCGGTCGAGCCGCCGCCGAGCGTGCGGCGCTTGCCGTCGGAATTGTCATAGCCGAGCCAGACCGCAACGGTAACATCGTTGGTGAAGCCTACAAACCAGGCATCGTTCTCGTTATCGGACGTGCCGGTCTTGCCGGCGACGTAAGGCGCGAGATTGGCAATGGAGCGCGCGGTGCCGCGCGCCAGCACCCCCTGCATCATGCTCTTGAGCTGGTAGAAGGCGGCGCGGTCGACCGAAGCAATCGGGATGGCCGTCCGCTCGTGACGATAGACGAATTCGCCATCTCGTTCGATGGAATCCACGACGTGCGGGACGGGGCGCAGGCCTTCGTTGGGAATTGCCGCGTAGAATGCCGCGAGATCGATCGGACGCACCGGCTGGGCGCCGAGCACGAACGGATAATAGCGCATGCATTCGCGGTAGATCTGGGCTTCGAGGGCGAGATCGCACAGCCGGTTGAGACTTGCTTCCGGCTTGGCCTCGATGCCGCCGTCGAGCAGACGCACGGTTGCCAGGTTGCGCGAATTCTCGAGCGCACGGCGTAACGTGAGGGTGTCGCCGGAGCTGCCGTCGTAATTCTTCGGCGTCCAGTAATCCTGCTCGCGGGCGCGTCCGCCGCCGATGGGCGGCAGCGTGATCTCCTCATCGGCGACGAGAGTGTTGGGCTGCAGTCCGTTGCCCAACGCCGCGAGATAGCTCAGCGGCTTGATGGCGGAGCCCGGCTGGCGCACGGATTGCGTCGTGCGGTTGAGCTGGCTCAGCGGGTAGGAGAAGCCTCCGGTCATGGCCAGGACGCGCCCGCTCTTGTTCTCCAGCACGACCACTGCCCCCTGTACGGTCGGACGCACCCGCAGCTCGGCGCGCGCGCCGCTCTTGCCCTTCACCCCTTCCGTCACGCGCACCAGGATGGTGTCGTGGAGCGCGAGCTTGCGCTGGGCGACGGCGTTGTCGACGGAGAGCGCCAGGATGCGCCCGTCGGCAAGCCCCACCTTCCAGCTCTCGCCCTTCTTGCCGGAGGGCTTCTCCACCACCACCGCCGACGTCCAGTGCACGTCGTAGAGCGGCAGCCGCGCATTCGCGAGCGCCTGCTGCCAGGCCGGTTTCTTGTCGCCGGCCTTCCGCTCCGCTTCGATCTTCTTCACCGCTTTGGCGAGGCTCGCCTCCGGCCCACGGAATTGCACGCGTCCGGCGCCGCGCTCGTAACGCCACAATCCCTCCTGCAGCGTCTCCTCCACCGCCCGCTGCAGCGGCAGGCTGATGGTCGAGCGCACCGTGTAGGAATTGGCCGTGATGGTATCGATGCCCGCCACCGACTTGGCCTCGCGCGCAACCTGGTCGACGAAATGGAACCCGATGTCCCGGCGCGGCCGCTCGTAGGCCACCATCGCCGGCAAGGCCGGCAGTCCCCGGCCCGGCGGCTCGGCGCCGACCGTCCCGTCCTCCGCCAGCCGGCTCAACACATAGGCGAGCCGCTCCTGCGCGCGGCCGGGATGGCGATCGGGAGAAAGGTAGTTCGGTCCCTTGGTCAGCCCGGCCAGGAGCGCGCCTTCCTCCAGCGTGAGCTCCTTGGCCCCCTTGCCGAAATAGCTGCGCGCCGCAAGCTCGATGCCCCACGAGCCGCGGCCGAGAAAGACCGAGTTGAGATAGAGCTCGAGAATTTCCGTCTTGCTCAGCGTGCGCTCCACCCGCGACGCCACCACCATCTCGCGGATCTTGCGCTCGTAGGTGAGGTCCTCTCCCACCAGGAGGTTCTTCACGATCTGCTGGGTGATGGTCGAGCCGCCCTGCGGCCGCCTGGAATGGGCAAGGTTGCCGATGAAGGCGCGGATGAGCCCGCGCTCGTCGACCCCCTTGTGCTCGTAGAAGCGCTTGTCCTCCGCCGCCACGAACGCCTTCTGCACGTGCGCCGGAATGTCGGAAAGCACCACCCAGACGCGGCGCTGGTTCTCCTCGAACACCTCCGCGAAGCGCTCGCCCTTGCGGTCGAGCACCACGCTCGCGCCGGGCAGCTTGATGCCCTTGAGCTTGCCGTGATCGGGCAGGTCGGTGAGCGCCTTGTTGTAGAAATCGATCACCTCGGCGAGATCGACCGCCGCGGCGGCGACCTTCTCGTTCTTGCAGAACTGCCGGTAGGCGGTCAGCAGATCGGCAAAATTGATGCCGCGGAACGCCTTGCTCTCGCCCGCAATCGCCTGCGGGTCCTCCATCGCGGTCGCGATCAGCTCGTCGAGATTGATGTCCTCGATGTCGAAGGCCTTGCGCATGTGTGCGCAGCCCGCACGCAACAGCTGCGCCACCGCGCCCTGATCGGCCACGCGGTCGAAGCTGGTCGCAACCCTCTCAGGCGCCGTCGTCACCTGACTGAGCGCAAGCGCGGTGGCAAAAATCTTGACGAGAATAGTTTCCATGCCGGGGAGGAGGCCTCAGGTGGGGGTGAAAGCGCAGGCTCCTGGGAAAGCTGTTGGGTAGAAGCGGGGTTCCCTGGATCACGAGATTATTTGATGAATGCGTTGCTGTAGAGATCCTCGAGCGGGGACTTTCGCTGGATGATCCCCTTGGCCAGATAGAAGTCCTGCAATTTGCCGAGCCGCTCTGCGTCGATCTCGCCGAGCCGCCGCTGACCCGGATAGACCAGGGTGGCGTAATAGGCGAAGGCGGCCTTGACGGCGCCTTCCTTGCCCTTCCATTCCGGAACGAAACTGACGAAATCGTCGGCGGCTTTGCTCGGATCATCCATGACGTCCTTCATGCCGCGCAGCGCCGCCTGGACGAAGCGGCCGACAAGCTCGGGTTTCTCCTTGAGGATCTGGTCGGATACCCCGATACCTTGCGCCATGTGGGGAAAATACTCGTCGCTTGGAATGACCTTCACCTTCACGCCCGCGGCCTCGACCGGCGGTATCCAATCCGGCACGCCGGCCATTCCGGCCGCCTTGCCGGTGGCGACGAACTCCCAGACTCCGGCAGGCCCGGCCGACTGGATGTTGAGATCGTCCTGGGTCAATCCGACGCTCGCAAGCAGCCCGAGCAGCGCGTAATAGGTGGTGTCTTGAAAGGACATGACCGAGATGGTCTTTCCCTTCAGGTCCGCCGGCTTTTCGATCCCGGAATCTTCGCGAACCACGAGCTGCATGAACCCGCGGCCGCCAAATACCGCGACGATCTTGATGGGGACGCCGTTTTGCCGGACCATGATCGGGCCGTCGGCAACGATTCCGCCGAGCGGAGCGTTGCCTGCTCCGACCTGCTTGGCGACATCGACACCACCGCGACCGACCGCGAAATTCACGTCAATGCCGGCCGCCGCGAAATAGCCCTTGCCCTTGCCCAGTCGGATCGGCCCGAAGGCCGGCAGGCTCGGTGGCGCCGGGAAGAGATAGGTCACGCTATCAGCGGCCCACGCCGTCGGCATCGTAAGCAGCGCCGCCGAAAAAGCGACTGCCGCGAGAGCGGCGAGAGGCATGAGCTTGCGGTAACGCATTAACCAGTCCGACCGCATCGCGATCCCTCCTTCATCATCTGACGTGCAATTCTTTCGCGGCAAACCGATAGCTCGATCGAACGTGGCCGCTGCATCAAAACGGCACGACCAGGCCTTCATGCGGGGCATCGCAGTTCACGAGATCGACCCGCTTCCAAGCAATTTGAATGCCATTTCCCTCCCGCACGAGCCGATGCAGGCAGGTGCCGCCGAATACCGTCTGGGTCTCTCTCCGGTATTCCAGGAGCTGGAACTTGGAGCGCACGGTGCCGGCGTTGCCATCGGGCGAGATTTCCTCCATCGTGACGTTAGCGACAATCCGGCTGGTCCGGGAGCGCGGCTCCTGCGAATAGATGCGCGGGCTGGAGAGCCGACGCACGCGCGTCTCGAGCAGGCGGCGATCGTCATATATCAGGGAGATGGTGTCCCGCGGAGACGCCTGACCGGGCTGCGCCGGCACCCAGTACCAGGCATCCGGCGCAAACAGGCTCAGCCACTCGTCGAAGCGCGCTTCATCGAGCAGCCGCGCCTCATGCACGAGGAACTGCTCGCATTCGGGCACGTCGAGTGCTCCCCCCGGCATGCTCGCGCAAGACGCTGCATTGGATCCGGCTGCCTCCTGGGCGACGATCATCGGCTCATCTCGGCGAGCGCGCTCGCGCCGGCGGCATGCCGGCGCGATTGTTTCTCTGCTTGTGCCATGTAGCCGAGCCAAGCATCGAACATGTTGCGAATGTAGATTTCGCTGGTCGAGTTCTTGCCGCGACGACCGCCGTGCTCGGCGCTCACGTCACCATGATACCCGCGGCCGATCTCCAGCCATTCGGGGCCTGCGCTCGAGAGCCCGAGCCCGATCCGATTGTAGATTTCGAGGTCGTCGGTCAGGACGAGCGAGCCGGTGCCGTTCACCGCATTGGCGAAGCTGATGGTGTTCTCGAACATGCGTGCGGGCGCGCCCCGCAGCCGAAAGCAATAGGCGTGCACGACGGTCTCGTTGACGGAGATCGGATGGACGACGCGCAGCTGCCCGAACTGGCTCATGAACGAGAGATTGGGATAGACGTTGCTGTTCCAGCGCCGGACTTCGAGAATCTTCTTCGTGCGCTCCTTGCCCTGCTTTGCTTCCATGGCCGCGATGTAATCGCGGAAGACCGGGTCGTTCAATGCAGCCACGAGCTTGGCGTCGTCGTGATAATCGCCGAGAAAGCTGTGGCCATGGGGGTAGGTCCAGATGCCGACGTTCGCCTCCCAGAAGCTGTAGGGGGCGCCGTTCTGGCGCATCTGCCGGATGGCGATCTCGCCCGATCCATCCGAGTACGCCTCGTCGGACTGCTGCGAAGCTGCATCGATCGAGGATTGATGCGTGAACAGCGGATGCGCGGCGTCGCACAGATTTTCCAGGTAGAGCTTCCAGTTCCCTTTGTAGTCGTGCTTGAACACGCCGCCCGCGACTTCGAGCTCCGCGTCGGGGTCGCGATCCACCATGTCGTCGAACGACGTGGTCATGTAGCCGAGGTAATCGGCGAGGGTGGCACCATCCGGAGCCAAGCTGCCGAACACAAATCCTCGATAGCTCGCCACGCGCGGCACGCGGCGCATGCCGGCATCGGGATTCTTCGGCATCGAAATGCGCCGGATATCCATGCAGCAACGGAGCCGCTTTGAGGCGACCATCCAGATGATAGGTCCAGCCGTGATAGCAGCAGCGAAACTCCGATGTGTGGCCCTCGCCCGACGCCACGACCATCGACCCGCGATGGGCGCACTGATTGTGCAGCAATTGAATCTTGTCGTCGCCATCGCGGACCAGAAGCAGCGGCTTCTTCCCGATTCTGGTGGCGAAGAAGTCGCCTGGCTTCTTCACCTGGCTTTCATGCCCGACATAAATCCATGCGGAACCGAAGATTTTCTCGAGCTCGAGATCGAAAATACCCGGATCGGTGTAGAGGCGTCGGTGCACCCGGCCGGGCGCAACCATGGCTCGTATTTCTTCCGGGCTGATCGGGCTCATTGCTGCGGTCCTTGCGATGCGTCAACATGCGCCTGGGCGCTTTCCACATCATCCGATCTTATGACACGTCCGGTGTCATGTCATGCCGAGGAGAGCCGGAAAGCTGCCGGGACGAGGAGCCCTCGATCGCGTTCCACCGCGGCGGCATAAGCGCTAGATTCGCAAATCGTATCAGACGAGAGGTTCGATATGGACGGGTTCGGCAAGCCGCTCCTCCTGCGTGTGATGGGCGCGGCGTATCTCCTTGGCGCCCTGATCGGCAACTCCCTCGCGCAACCCGTCACCTTTCGATTAGGCTATGGCGGTGCTGCCGAAGAGCCCTGTGGCTCATCATCGCCAAACCCGACCTCGCCAAGAACTATGGCAAGGCTTATATGCTCGACGCCACCCGGTTCACCAGCTCGGACAAACGCGCACAGGCATTCGAAGCGGGCGCCATCGATCTTTCGTCGGGAAGCGCAAGCGGCGTCATTTTTGCCGCCGCCGAAGGGGTAACGGCAAGGTTCATCGCGTCGATTTCGCGCGAAAGCGCGCGCGGCTTCAGCACGAGCTTCTACGTCAAGGAGAGTTCGCCGGTCAGATCGGTGCCGGACCTGAGGGGCAAGATGGTCGGCATCAACGGCTTTTCAACAGCGGGCCATCTCTGGCTGAAAGCCGCGCTCGGCAAGCACGGGCTCACCGAGGCCGATGTGAGAATCGCGCCAATCCCGTTCCCGGCGATGCAGGAATCGCTCGAGGCCGGCGGTCGATCTCGGAGCAATTCCCGCAGCCCTACGCCGCATTGTGGAGAAGCAGACGAGGGTGCGGAAAATATTCGATGCGAAATACGGGGTCCCATTCGACGAGGAGTTGACGTCTTGGTCGGAAAGGACGAGTTCCTGAAGAAGAATGCCGGTCGCAATTCGGGCATTGCTCGCGGATCTCGAGGGGATCGATGCAGTTCTATCTCGAAAAGCCGCGCGAGGCCCGGCAGCTCCTGATCGACGCCAGGATGGTCAGGGTGAATTCCGAAGTCTACATGGCGATGAAAGACTACTATCGAGACCCGACTTTGCGCATCGACGCGGACGCCCTCGAGAACATGCAGCGGTTTCAGATCGAGGCCGGATTCCAGAGAAAACGCGCGGACGTCAGATCGCTCGTCGATCTCAGCTATTTGCCGCAATGAGACGTGTCGGGAAAGGCGCGACGATGCCTCTCCTGGAGGTGACGGACCTGGACAAGACGTTCGCGGATGGCAACCGGTCTGTCACCGCGATCGATCGTCTCTCGCTGTCGATCGAGGAGCATGAATTCGTCTCCATCGTCGGACCTTCCGGCTGCGGCAAGAGCACGTTCCTGCACATCCTCGGCGGTTTCGAGCCTGCGACCGCCGGCGCGGTGCGGCTGAACGGACGGCCGATCGGGCCTCCAGGCCCGGATCGCGGGATGATGTTTCAGGATCTCTCGCTGTTCCCCTGGCTCACCGCGATCGAGAATGTCGCCTGGCCATTGGAGATGAAGAAACTGCCGAAGCGCGAGCGCCTCGCCAAGGCGGCCGAGTATCTCGATCTCGTTCATCTGTCGCGCTTCGCCGATCTCTATCTCGGGCAACTGAGCGGCGGCATGAAGCAGCGAGTCGCCCTGGCGCGGCTGTTCGCCCTCGATCCCGAAATAATGCTGATGGATGAGCCGTTCGGCGCGCTCGACTCTCAGACTCGGGAATTGCTGCAGGAGGAGCTGCAATCGATCTGGCGGCGCGCCCGCAAGACGGCACTCTTCGTCACCCATGATATCGATGAAGCGATCTATCTCGGCACGCGCGTGATCGTGTTCACGGCGCGTCCGGGCCGCATCAAGGCCGACATTCGGATTCCGAACGTCGACCGTTCCGGCGACTATCGCAAGTCCACGGAATACCTCGCTCTGCGCGTTCAAATCTGGGACCTTCTGCGCGACGAGGTGTTGAAGGCGCGGGCACTGGAGGAAGCGTGAGGATCGACCGGGCCTCCGTCCAGAATTGGATCGTGCCGGTCGCGGTGCTGGTGGCTTGGGAGGTTTTCGGTGGCGCGGGCATGCTGCCGCGCTACCTGTCGGCGCCGAGCGCGATCCTGGCCGCCCTCTGGGAGCTCGCTTCGACGGGGGAGCTCTTCGTTGCGCTGGTCGCTAGTCTCTATCGCGTCTCCGCAGGCTTCGTGCTCGGCACAGTGGCCGGCATCATCGTCGGTCTCGGCGCCGGGCTCGTCCCGGGCGTGCGCCACTTTTTCGACCCGCTGGTGTCCTTTCTCTATTCCATTCCCAAGGTAGCGTTCCTGCCGATCTTCCTGCTCCTGTTCGGTCTCGGCCACGCCTCCAAGATCGCCATCATCGCCTTCTCGGGCTTCTTTCAGGTGTTCATCGCCTCGCGTCACGCGGTGCTGTCGGTCAATAAGCTTCTGGTTTGGGCCGCCGAGAATATGGGTACGCCGCAGCGCACTATTTTCTTTCGCGTGATCATTCCGGCGGCAGCTCCACAGCTGTTCGCCGGCATTCGAATTGGGCTCGCACATGCCTTTGTGGTGCTGTTTGCGGCCGAGCTGATCGGTTCCAAGGTCGGGCTCGGCAACCTCATATCTCATGCCGAAGAGTGGGTTCGTTTCGACATGATGTTCGCGGGCATCGTCTGCTTCGCCGTCTTGGGCTTCGTCAGCGACCGCATCCTGCTGGTGATCCGGGCGCGCGTGCTCAGGGGCCAAACGATCGGGACCGAGGAGCAGATCGTACGATAATGGCCTGGAGCTTGATCGCCCGCTGGTATTCCATTCCGCTGCTGCTGCTGGTCTGGCAGGTGTCGGTCGGAACCGGCTTTGTCGAGTCGCGCCTGCTGCCGAGTCCGGGGAGGGTCTGGACCGCCCTCGTTACCGACGTAGGCGACGGCACGTTGACCTACCATGCGAGCGTGACCCTTTACCGCGCGCTCGCCGGGTTCCTGCTTGCCGCGGTCATCGGAATTCCGTTTGCCGCGGCGATGGCTCGCTCTACGCTCGTCCGCAATCTGTTCGAGCCGATTTTCTTTTTCGGCTATCCGATCCCGAAAATCGCGCTGTTTCCTGTTTTCACCTATGTGTTCGGCTTCGGTACGCCTTCGAAGATCGCGTTCACATTTCTGGAATGCCTCTATCCGATCGTGGTGACGTGCTACTTCGGATTCCGCGGGGTTCAGACCCGGTTGATCTGGAGCGCTCAAAATTTCGGCGCGGGCCGAGCCACCATTCTGCGGCGCGTCATCCTGCCGGCTGCCATGCCGGGCATCTTCTCGGGGCTGCGCATCGCGCTGCCGGTGGCGATCATTGTCGTCGTCATCACCGAGATGATCGGGGATTCCGTCGGTCTCGGATATTACATCACCATCTGGAGTACGCGCTTCACCTTTGCGAATGTGTACGCCGCCATCATCGTGATCGGAATCTGCGGTCTCGTGCTCGATCAGGGTTTGCTCCTGCTGCGGCACCGACTGGTCTATTGGCAGCGGGAAGGGGCGTGAGGATGCACATCGGGAGGATGACAGCCGAGCGGATCCAGGAGCGCGCCGGCTACATCGGCCAGCCGCTTCGGCGCCGTGAGGATGGCCGCTTGCTCAGGGGAAAGGGCCGCTTTGTCGATGATGTGATCCTGCCCGGCACCGCATGGTGCGCTTTCGTGCGCAGCCCGCAAGCGCACGCCCGCATTCGATCGATTTCGACCAAGCCTGCAGCCGCTCGCCCCGGCGTGCTGCTGACGCTGACCGCGCAAGATTGGTCCGATGCAGGGCATGGCGAGCTTACGGTCGTGCATCCGATGCCGTTCGGCGACGGCCGGCCGATGAACTGCGCTCCGCGCCCGGCCTTTGCACGCGAAAAAGTCCATCACGTCGGCGATATCGTCGCCGCGGTGCTGGCCGAGAGCCGGTTTGCCGCGGAAGATGCCGCCGAGGCGGTGCAGGTAGACTATGATCCGTTGCCCGCAGTCGCCACCACGCGGGATGCCGTTGCGCCGGGCGCGCCGCTGGTGCACGAGCAATTCGGTACCAATCTCGTGTTCGAGATCGAGCGCGGAGATCGTGCCAAGGCCGAGACGGCAATGGCGGCGGCTGCGAAGGTCGTGGCGCTCCACCTCAAGAACAACCGGCTGTCGGCCAACCCGATCGAGCCCCGCTCGTACCTTTGCGACTATGACTCGGCCAACGACCGCTACACGCTCTATGCGACCGTTCAGCAGCCGCATTACCTGCGCCGCTGGCTCTCGGTCTACACGCTGCACATTCCCGAGCATAAGATCCGGGTGATCTCGCCCGACGTCGGGGGAGGGTTCGGCGTCAAGGGAAACTTCTCGACCGAAGTGTCTACGGTAGTTTGGGCTGCTCAAGTCCTGCGCCGGCCGGTCAAGTGGACCGCCACACGAACCGAGAGCTTCCTCTCCGATGCGCAAGCCCGCGATCACGATACCGTCGCTCGCATGGGATTCGACAGCGAAGGCCGAATTGTTGCAATGCAGATCGACACTCTTGCCGCATTGGGCGGCTATCTCAGCAATTTTGCGCCCAGCATTCCCGGCAATTCCTATCCGCAGACCGTCACCGGCCTCTACCGGACGCCGAATCTTCATTTGCGTGTGCGGGGCGTCTATACCAACACCATTCCGGTCGACGCCTATCGCGGCTCGGGCCGGCCGGAGGCAACCTGGGCCAACGAACGGCTGCTCGAGCTCGGCGCACGCGAGCTCGGCATCGACGCGGTCGAGATACGCCGGCGCAATCTCATCACTCGCGCCGACTTTCCCTATTCCGCGCCCGGTGGACGCCTGTACGATTCCGGTGATCCACCGGCGCTCCTCGATCGTCTCTTGCAGCTTGCGGACTACGCGGCGCTCCGGGAGCAACAGGAGGAACTGCGCAAGAAAGGTGCGTTAATGGGGATCGGGCTCGCCGCCTTCATCGACAAGGCCGGCACCGGGCCGAGCGGCAATCTTGCCAAGCGCGGCGCTCTGCATGGCGGCTGGGAAAGCGCCATCGTTCGAGTGCACAGCGACGGCAAGGTGACCGTGTTTGCCGGGAGTCATTCTCACGGACAGGGGCACGAGATTACATTCTGCCAGATCGCCGCCGACCGCTTGGGCCTTCCGATCGAGGATATCGACCTTGTCGAAGGCGACACTGATCGAATTCCGTTCGGCAATGGCACCTGGGGCGCACGCTCGGTCTCGGTGGCAGGAACCGCGATCTATCGCGCCTGCGACAAGGTCCTCGACAAGGCGCTACGCTTCGCTGCCCACGCGCTTGAATGCGCGGAGAGCGACATCGATTATGCACGCGGCGTGTTCAAAGTGCGCGGGACCGATCGCTCGATTGGCTTCGCCGAGGTCGCCGACATCGCCTATCACGGGGCGGTGGTGCCGTCGGGGAGCTCACCGGGCCTCGACGTCACCGAGTTCTACGATCCGCCGGACACCAACGATCCGCAAGCCATCCATCTCGCCGTGGTGACCGTCGATCCGGAAACCGGCGCCGTAGCGCTGCGTGCTCTTTATGCCGCGGACGACTGCGGCGTGATCATCAATCCGATGATTGTCGAGGGCCAGGTGCATGGCGGCTTGGCACAAGGCGTCGGCCAAGCGCTCAAGGAGGACATCGTCTATGATCGCGGCAGCGGACAGTTGCTGACCGCCTCTTTCATGGACTATGCCATGCCGCGCGCCGCCGATCTTCCCGCGTTCCAGACGACCTTCATCGCGAGCCCGGCGCCGAGCAACCCGCTCGGCGCCAAAGGCGGAAGCGAAAGCGGAGCCATCGGCGCTCCCGCCGCGATCGGCAACGCGGTCATCGATGCGCTTTGGCATCTCGGCGTGCGCGACATCACGTTGCCGATCACGTCCGAAACCGTCTGGCGTGCCATTCGTGACGCAGCAGCACGTGAAGCGGCGTTGCAAACGGCTGGGAGGGCAGGGGGAACATGAGTGACGAACCGTCCGACGTCGGAAGGCAAATAGCGGAACAGCTCGCAAGCATGCGACGTGAAGCTGGTTGCGTCGCTTCCCGACAATTGGCTGATGGGCTTGATCGACACGATTGATCGAGACGACCGCTTCGTGCACGTCCGGGTCAACCGGGAAGAGGCCGCAATCGGCCTTTGCTCCGGCGCCTATATGGGCGCGCTGGGGTCGGCGGCTCTGATGGGCGCGTCCGGCTTCATGACGGTGATCTATGCCATCACCAAGATCAACTATACCTACGAGATCCCGCTGTTCCTGCTGCTGACGCTGCGCGGTGCCGTGGGCGATCACCACAAGCACCATGTCTCGAACGGTCTCTATCTGCGCCCGGTCCTCGATGCCATCAACATGTCCTATCAGATCGTCGCAACGCCGGCCGATATCCCTTCGATCTCGCGCTGCTACCGACACACCCGCACGTTTTCCCGGCCGATGGCGGTTCTGCTCACGCGCGACCTTTTGCGGGGGGGCCACGCATGAATTACGTCGAATGCTTCCGCGCGCTGGCGCGCCACCGCACCGATCAGCTCGTCGTCACGTCAGCGGGGAATTCGAGCCAAGCCTGGTGGGCGGCGACCCGCGACACCGAGGCGAGCTTCTATCTCGATGCCTCCATGAGCCTCGCCACCATGTTCGCGTCCGGCCTTGCGCTCGCGCGGCCAGAGCTCGAGGTTTGGGCTTTCATGGGCGATGGCGCTTTTTGCATGAATCCCGGCATGCTGATGGTGGAGCGGCAGATGAATCTACCCAACCTGACGCATTTTCTGGTTTCGAACCGCGCCTATGGTGCGACCTCCAATGCCGGCCTGCCGAATTTCGAAAACAACGACTATCCGTCGATTGCACGTGCCATGGGTCTCGACCGGGTCTTCGAGTTTCGCACCATCGAGGATCGCTCGACCGCGACTTTGCCGCGCTGTCGGCTGCGAATGCAGCCGGGCACACTTTCGTCGTGCTCGAAGTCGAGCCATTCTCCGATGTGGAGCAGAAACTCGAGCAACCGCCGTTCGACGGGCCGGAGCTGAAGTTTCGCTTCGGCCGCCATGTCGAAGGCCGGAGCAATTGCGATATTTTCGGGTATCGGCTGTAGCGTGGTTGATCGTTCCACAATGCGTCGCAACGCGGAGGAAACGACAATGGTCCCGTTCAGGCGGTATGGCCGGGATCGAGAGCCTTGGGGATTTGGGTTTCGCTCTCGCGCAGCGTGTTCGCGCGCGCGGGCTCACCCGGCAGGCCGCGCGGACCCATATGCTGGCGCACGATGTCGTCCTCGCTGGGACGGTTGTCTTGTCGCCCGGATCGCAGCTTTCCCACGGTTTTTGGGTTTGGCATGTCTGCAGTTGGCGTCTTGCCGGCGGTCGGACCCGCCGCGGCAATCGCGTCCGCCACCAAGCCATGTTCCTCTTTGGCCGGTTGCCGGTAGGAGTTGCGCGCTGCCGTGTCCCCGACGACATCAAGCCCTCCTCCCCGCCGGTGCAACCACCGCACGATGGCGTAAACCAGAGCCGCGGCCAAGAGGATGAGGGCGACGATCTCGATCATGGTGCGAAGCGATATCGTCTCCACGGTTTCAAGCATGAGGCCTCTTGCGGTGATGACTGGAAAGCAAACGAAGACCCCGGGGCTACTCCTCCCGGGGACTGCGTCGTGCCCTATGCGCCGCTTGCGGCACGTTTAGCGCCAGAACAGCGCCAGCAGGATGATGATCGGGAGCGGAACGCCCAGAAGCCAAAGCAGTGCGCCGCGTCCGAAATCCCATGGCGTCCTCCTTCGTTTTTGTCTCGATTGTCAAAACAACGCGCCAACGCGGGAGGAGTTCCGCTCTGCCCGGGCTCCCCACGGGAACGGGGGTCGCAAATGCGCGCCGAATGGTGTAAAATGGGCGGCTTGGCTTCACGCAGGACACGCTTGGCCCCAACCGGAGTTATGCTTGTGCGAGAGATGCGAATGCAGATGAAGGATGAGTTCACAATTGTGCTCGAGGCCATGCGCCGCGCACAGGCAAAAGTTGCCTTCTATCTGGAACCGGGAAATCGGAATGCGGAGAAGGCGTTCAAAGAGATTGCCCAGATTCTCGACGACCGCGAGCTGATGAACGCCATGACATCCTTGTATGCGCCCACGCAAGCGCCGAGCGTTTCGCCCGATTGGGTTCCAGAGCAGGAGGAGATCGAAGTTTCGCCTCCCCTGGCGCGGAGCAGGTAGCGCCGGTCCTAGAGCGGGATGATTGTCCTTCGAATCACCATCCCGCTCTACTTCTTTGTTTGAGCATGATCTTTTCCGAAAACCGGTATCACTTTTCGGGATCATGCTCTAAGAGGATTTTATCGATTCGCCACCGGATGCGTCGGGGATGCGGCGTCAGCTTTCACCAGCAGCGGACAAACCGCCGCCCGAGCCCTATTCTGTTAATGCCATAGCTGAACTCATGCACTGCAGCAAAGTGCACGCTCATTCGATCACCTCGTCGGCGGTCGCGATCAGCGTCGGCGGCACGGTGAGGCCGAGCATTCGGGCGGGCGAAAGGTTTATGACCAGCTCGAACTTCGACGACTGCACCACCGGCAGGTCGGCTGGCTTGGCGCCCTTGAGAATGCGGCCTGCATAGACGCCGCCCTGGCGAAAGGCATCGCTGAGGCTTGCTCCGTAGCTCATCAGCCCGCCGGCTTCGACATAATCGCGCAACGAATATGCGGTGGGCAGCTGGTGGCGCGCCGCCAGCAGGGCGAGTTGCACCCGCCGGGTGCGAAAGACCGGATCGCCAGCGACGAAAAGTGCGTCCGGCCGCTCTCGCGCCAACGCCGCAAACGCCGCATCGATCTCGCCGAATGTGCCAGCCTTGTGGACTTGGAATTGCAGTGTCATGGCGCGCGCCGCTGCTTCGACTTCTCTCGATACGGTCTCCATGCTGGGATTCGTTGGATTGAAGAGCGCGGCAACACGGGAGGCTCCGGGCACAAGCTCTCGCAACAGCTCCAGGCGTTTTGCCACCAACTCGGCGGCAAAGAAATTGATGCCCGTCAGGTTGCCGTCCGGCCGGGCGAGGCTGGCGACCAAGCCAAGCTTCGTCGGGTCGGCGCCGACGTGAAAGATAATAGGAATCGTTGTGGTCGCCGCCTTGGCCGCCAACGAAGTGGCATCTCCACCAGTGACGAGCACGGCGACCCGCCGCCGCGCCAGTTCGGCGGCAAGCTCCGGCAGCCGATTGATTTGTCCATCGGCCCAGCGATAGACGATCGCGATATTCTCGCCCTCGACGTAGCCGGCCTCCTTCAGGCCCTGGCGAAATGTGCGCAGAAAGTTCGCGTCGGTGTCAGGCGACGTGGCCAAGAGAAACCCGATCACCGGCATCGCCGGCTGTTGCGCGTGCGCGGCGAACGGCCATGCAGCCGCGGCACTCCCACCCCAAATGAACTCGCGCCTCCTCACTCAATCACCTCGTCAGCTCGGGCGAGCAGCGTCGGCGGCACGTCCAGGCCGAGCGCTCGCGCGGTCTTGAGGTTGATAGCAAGCTCGTACTTGGTCGGCGCCTGCACCGGCAGGTCGGCAGGCTTCTCGCCCTTGAGGATGCGGTCGACGTAGCTCGCCGCACGTCGGTAAGGTTCGATCGTATCAGGCCCGTAGGAGATCAAGCCGCCGCTCGTGATGTGGTAGCGATAGGGGTAGACCGCAGGCAGACGGTGCCGAGCCGCCAGCGACACGATCTTTTCGCGATGAACCGCCGTTGCTGCGCTCGCCGTCACCACGATGCCACCGTTCGAGGACCCCACAAAGGCGGTGACAGGGCGCTCCATGTCGTCGGCGTCGCGCGCATCGACCGGGCTCACCTCGACGCCCAAGGACGGAGCAAGGGCTTGGATTGCGCCCCACTGACCCATCCCGGCGGGCTCACTGGGGTCCCGAATAACCGCCGCCCGTGTCACACGCGGTGCGATTTGCTTGAGCAGTTCCAACCATTTCCCGCTCATGCCGAATTCGATTTGGGTGAAACCGGTGGCCTGGCCGCCCGGCCGCGCTAGGCTCGCGACAAAGCCGGAGCCGACCGGATCGATAGTCTGCGCGAACACGATTGGCACGGTGCGGGTTGCTTGCAGCAACGGCGGTACGGCCGTGCCCGAAGCGGCCAGTATCACGTCCGGCGCGAGAGCGACCAATTCAACTGCATATCGGCGAAAGCGCTCGGCATCACCCGCTCCCCAACGAATGTCGATGCGCACGTTGCGGCCATCTGTCCAGCCCAATTCCGCGAGTCCCTGTCCAAAGGCAATGAGCCGAGCCTGCCCTTCCGCATCGTCCGCAACCGTATTCATGAGCACGCTGACGCGCCGAATCCGCTCCGGCTGCTGCGCACGTGCCGCGAGCGGCAACGTCACCGCCGCGCCGCCGATTAGCGTGATGAACTCGCGGCGTTTCACTGCCCGGTACCTCCCGTGCTCCCGACAAAGGATAGCACAGCACTGCTGCGCTGCGGGATTTCAATCTGGCCTATGTCTGCTGGGGGTCATAACCCGCCCCGCCTCGCCCGCTATCCATGTCAGCTTCCGCCAGCTGCGGTCCGCGCGAGCAACCGTTGGTCAGGCCGTCCAACTCTGCTTAGGTTTGCTGCGCGCAAATCCTTAATCCCGGTCAGAGCGAAATGTGGGGACGCGCGATCATCAGCCAAAAAATCCCAACGACCGCTGCGAACGCCGGAAAGCCGAAGGCAAACCAGAGCCAAAACAGCCGGTGATACGCGCGCGGCAACGGCACGTTGCTGGCGGCCGCCGCCGCGGCAAGGTCGCGCATGCGCATTTGCATCCAGACCACGGGGAGCCAGAACGCGCCGACGATCACGTAAAGGACGGTTGAGAGCACGATCCAGCCTTCCAGCAGCGGATATCCGATCATGCGGGCGAGCAGCACCCCGGTGACAGGCTGCGCCACCACTGCCGTCGCAGTGAAGAGGAAATCGGCGATCACCACCATGCGCGCGACTGCGGCAACGACCGCCGGCTTGCCATTGAGATGCGCCATCAGCATGAAGAAGGCGATGCCCGCACCTATCCCCAGCAGAACTGTCGCGCCGATGACGTGGATGAACTTGAGAGCGAAATAGAGCATCAGCGGTCGTCGAGGATGGCAAGGGCGACCAGATTGAGCGCGATAATGGGTGCGATCTTCAGCAGCGCGCCGAGCGAATCAACCCATAGCCGCGGGAGAAGAATGGTGCCGCCGAAAACATAGAGCAAGGACGCGCCGAGCGCTGCGAACAGCGCCACCTGGGCGAGCGGCCGTATCACGATGCCGAGACCGATCGCAACGTCGAGAACGGCGCCCGCGATGGCACCCATGCCGGCAAAGTCACCCAAGCCCGCTTCGCGCAGGAGCTGCTTCCCGGTTGCGAAGCCCGGACCCAACGTGATCAATCCGGTGACGATCCAGAACAGGGACAACAAGCCGAGCACCACTGGCTTGAGCAGATAGAGCCGCGCAAACCAGCGCTCCTGGATAGAGGCCGGCTCGGCCGCCAGCGCTGTTTCGAGATCGCGCGGCGCAGGTCCGGCCAGCCGCGCCAATTGTCCCGCATCCCCCGTCGAGCCCCGCATGATCTCCCGCAGTGCGGTGGTGCGCATCGGCGGCCGCCACCCGAGCAGGCTGACCGCGTCTCCGAGGCGGAACATCGCCGATGCCGCCCAAAGCGGCACCGGAAAGTTCGGCGCCGGCGTGAACCGCAGCCATCTGCGAAACAAACGCACGACCTCCTCGAGCTGCCATTGCCGTGGTCCGACGATCTCCACGACATGGCGCGCCGGAGCGTCGCTGCGCAGGAAGAATACTGACGGCATCCACCAGGTCATCGAGATGCACGATCGCCAGCGCCCCGGTTGCGGGAACAAGCGGCGAGAGCGGCAGCGCTGCCAAACCTCTGATCAGTGCGCTCCCGCCGTACGCCGCCCGCCCGACGACCACCGAGGGCCGCAACACGATCCAGTCGAGATCGCGCGACATCAGGAATTCGTCGCCCGCCAGCTTGCTGCGCGAGAACGGCGTCGACCCATGCCGGTCAACTCCAAGCGCTGAAAGATGCACGACGCGCCGCACCCCTGCCTGCTCGCACGCCCGAAACAGGGCCGCAATTCCATCCTTGTGCACGCCGGCAGTCGAATCGCGCGGGCTGTCCTGCAATACGCCGGCACAGTTGACGACGGCATCGATGCCGCGCAGATGCGGCAACCAGTCGGCCGGATCGATCGCGCGCGCGACATCGATCGTCACCTCCTGGGTGACCAGGAGGCTTGCAACCGCCCCGCGCCGTCGGGTCGCGGCCACCACCTCGTGGCCTTGCGCAACAAGACGCGCCGACACGGCAGAGCCAATCAATCCATTCGCGCCGACGACGAGCACGCGCATTTTCGATTTCTCAGGCAGGTTGACTGCTCAGGCGAATTGACTGTGGCAGGCGCGGCAATTGAGGGGGAAGCCAGCAGCGATCTCAGATGCTCGAACGTGGCCCACGAAGAGAGACACCTTAGAGTATTCTGCGGAAAAAGCCTGCCCCGGACTTGATCCGGGCGCGGACGCCACCCCCACGCCAGCCGCCGGCGCAATCCACTTCAGGGCAGGTGGGCGGTTTCCGGCGGTGCCAGCAGCAGATCAAGCTCCTCGGCCCAGGCGACGAACGCATGCGCTGCGGCCTGGCGTTCTTGCTCGGTCTGCGCGCGTTCGATCCCGTGGAGAACCTCGTCCCGGACGTCAACTCCCGGGCGGGCCTCATGCTCGCGCAAGAGGACGATCGCATCTGCAAGGGATCGGATGATCCGCCCATCGCGCAAGTAGAGCTCAGGCTGAATGAGCGTCTTGGCCGGGTTCTTCATGGTCTCCTAAACCGCCGGGGCCGCCTATTGGTTCCGTCGCGACGGCCGCAAAAAGCCCGGCCGTTCCCTCGAGTACGTCGGTGGCCGGCCGGATTCATCCCTTGCGCTGCAGACGAGCGCGAATGGCGAGCGGCCAAATATACCAGAGGGCGACGAGGAAGAGGACCATCGCGATCGCGATGAAGGCCGCGTAGTCCATTCGGCCGCTCAATGCGCCCAGCGCCACCATGACCGCCGCGCCCAGACCGAGTGCCAGGGTCGCCGAAGCCGCCGCAACCAACCTCGATCCGACCGAATGAACCTCGGCGGCATCCTCTCCGTTGAACGCGAGCCTGTGGAGCGCGGCGGGCGCCAGGAGAAGCATGACCGAGAGCGCAATGAGGCCGAGACCCGCGGCATGCACCAACGGCCAATGCAAACAGGGCAAGCTCTATCAAGCGCGTCGTTGCGGCCACGATGCGCGGAGTGGCTTCGCCATTCTCGATCATGCGGTGCTGGGCCGCGGACACATAAGCAGGCCAGTCGTGCACACCATCAGGATGAGCGCAACCGCAAGGCATATCTTCGAGCTCGATGGCACGCTTGCAAGGCTTTCCTGGACGACCGCCTGGAATTGAAACCCGATCAGGATTTGCGCTCCCATGATCGACATGCGGGTCTCGTCGAGGGCGATCTTGAGCTTCTGCTCGATATTCTCGCCCTCGCTCACGCTGCACGCTCGCACCGCTGAAATTGAGGTTGCGCGGCCCCGGGCAGCAAATCGGCGGTTCTGCGACCCGCCTGCGGAGCGGACTGCATCGCCGCAGCTATTCACCGGGAGAGAAACTGGGCAGCGTCGGCGGCCTGGCCGACATGGGCGATCATCCCGTCCACATAGCCGGCCCGAAAGGAGAAGCTGTGCTGGGACTTGCAGTAGGGGCAGCGGCACCTGAGGGTTTTCGGCCAACGCTTCACGAGCGTGCGCGCATCCGCGTGTAGACGATAGCGCAATTCTCGTTGGGTGGACGGGCAAAGAAACTTGAGCGTGACGAGCGAATACATGCCGCAGTAACGCACCGGGCGCGCCCCATGTTCCTATGTCGACTTGCCGACAGAAGGAATCGCTCGGCAAAGCAAATGATCACCCTCCGCGGACGCAGGCGCGTGCCGCATTGAATGGAAAAACTCCGGGCGGCCCGGCTGGTTCCGCGACGGCTACACGACCGGCCTCGCCATCCGCCGGGTGGCCTTCATGCGTTGCACGAAATCGCCGGCGAGATGGCTCCAGATGATGGCGTCCCGCACAAGCTTGTCGGCGCGGGTATCCAAGACCCCGGCGCCGGCATGGATGTCGAGATTGAGCTCGGTGACCTCTTGAATGACATCGGTGGAGAAATTCATGCACAGACCGGCATTCGCCGAGCGCACCTTGTGGTCGTGCTCCCAGGCAACGCGCATCACGAAGGAGCGCAACGCCTCGGTCAGGAGATGCATCTTGTTGAGCTTGAGCTGCACCATCTGCTGATCGAACAGCAGGCGACCGCCCTGCCTTCTGGAATGTGCCAGCCTCAAGGCCATGCCGCAGGCATCATCGCAGACCCCGAGAGCATTGGCGGCAAGCTCGAGATCGCCGAACAGATCTCCGCCGGTACGGTCCCCCGCCTGCTGCGTCTTCATGTCGGAGCCATTGACTGGCCCGACGACATTGGCGTGCGGCACGCGCGCGTTCTCGAAGATCATCTCGCCGTTTTGATAAAAGCGCCAGCCGCTCTTGTTGAACACCTTGCCGATGCGAAAGCCCGGGGTGTCCCGCGGCACCAGGAACATGGTCGTCCCTTGCCGCAACGGGGCATGCGGATCGGTGCGGGCGTCGATGAAGAACAGCTTGCCGACGCTGGCATTGGCGATGAAGCACTTCTCACCGTTGAGAATCCACTCGTCGCCCTTGCGCTCGGCGCGCAGCTTGAGCCCGGCCTTGGGATCGTCCGGCGGCAGCCGGTTGTCCGAGCCCGCGCCCGGCTCGCTGATCCCCTTGCCGAGGAGGAATGTGTCGTCCTCGAGGAAAGGGGTAAGGAAGCGGCGCTTCTGCTCGTCCGTGCAGGTGGCGGCGATCAGATGGCTCCACTTCCAGCACTGGCTGAAGGTCTTCGAGATTGCGCTGTCGGCCTTGGAGAGCTCCGCCATCACCAGTGCCTGCGTGACGAAATCGGTGCCGTGACCGCCCCATTCCTTCGGCACCGCCATGGTGCGGAAGCCGAGCTTGGAGCCTTTCTTGATGATGTCCCAGTCGAAGGTGTCGCGCGGATCGGCGATGGCGTCGCGCGCGAGCGAGATCGGACGGATCTCGTCGTGCGCGAACTTGCGCGCCGTCATCTGCCAGGAGCGCTGCTCGTTGCTCAGCGTAAAGTCCATTGGCGGAATCCTCGATCGATCTCACTCGGCGGCTAGCACCGCGCTTGTCGGTGTGCGCCGATAGCCGGCGATGGCCTCGGCGATGCGCAGCCTGGCATCGCTGTCGGCCTCGCCGGAATGCAGGCAAATGAGTGCATCGTGGACATATTTCTGCAGCGGCATGTCGCGCATCACTCCCATCGCGCCGAAGCATTCCGCGGCATCCTTGACGGCGCGGTAGATGGCCTGCGACGAGAACACCTTGGCGATGCGTCCGAGCGGGAGATCGGGCAGGCTGCGGTCGGCAAACGCCGCGGGATGATCGCTCGCCCAGGCCGCCTGCCAGATCGCGGCGCGGGCGACTTCGAGGCGGACTGCAACCTCGGCGAGCTTTGCTCCAATCGCCTGATGCTCGATGATGCGGCATCCGCCTTGCACGCGCAATTGCGCGTAGTCGAGCGCTGCCTCATAGGCAGCCCGGCCGATGCCGAGATTGAGCGCCAGACCCTGCGGGACGCGCAGCTCGACGTCAGCGGCGAGCGCGCTTTGTCCTTCGCTGCCGAGAAGATTCCCGCCCGGCACCCGGCAGTCCCGCAATGCGATCCGGCCGCAGGCCCCGTGCTGCCAATGCATGCTCGCGTCGTCGAGCTCCACGCTCAGTCCGGGAGCATCGCGCGGCACCAGAATGGTGCTCGTTCCTTTACCAGCACCTTGAAGAGCGGTCGCGACCTCTACGGCGAAGAGTTTCGCGAGCGGCACGTTCACTACACGGTGCTTGTTGCCGTTGATGATCCAGGCATCGCCGGAGCGCACCGCCGTGGTCGCCGTGCGCGCTTCGGCTCCATGCGCGCGGTGGTAGTGAATGCCGAGCGCGGCATCGCGATCCGGCTCCTCGGCGGCAAGCGCAAGATGATAGCGTGGGTCGGAGCGAAACGCCGGCAGGAAGCGCTCGCGCTGCGCGGGGGTCATCGACCGGTCGAACAGGATATGCGCAAGGGTCCAGGTCTGTGCGAGCACGGCCGCAACGTCGGGGTCGCCGGCTGCGAGCTCTTCACACACGATGGCGCAGGTGAGATTGTCCGCTCCCGCGCCGCCCGCTTCTTCGGAAAGCGCGAGCGCGCGCAGGCCGAGCCGCGAAGCCTGATCGAGCGGGTCGAGCAGCAGCGGCCGCTCGCGCGCTTCCAGTCGGTCTGCCTTGAGCGCGACGGGCTTCAACTCGCTCGCGACAAAATCACGAACCGTGTCGCGAATGTCCAGCTGCTCCGGGCTCAGATGAAGATTGTACATCGACGTCTCCGAAAACGGTCAGCGAGCTGCTATTCGGCCCGGATGCCCGCGCTTCTGATCACGTTCGCCCAGCGCTCGAGGTCGTGCTTGATGAGCTCGCCGAATTCTTCCGTTCCCATTGCCATCGGGGTGACCTGCTGATCGTTCAGGAGCCTGGTGACGTCCGGATCGCGCATGACGGCGAGCGTCTCCTGCGCGAGCCGTGCCACAATGTCCTTCGGCGTCCTCGCCGGGACGATGATGCCGATCCAAGGCGCCATGGCAAAGCCCGGCACGGTCTCGGCAACCGTGGGAATGTCGGGCAAGAGCGCCAGGCGTTGGGGCTCGGCCACCGCGAGCGCGCGCAATTGGCCGGCGCGAACGTTCTGCAACAGTGTCTGGACATTGTTGAAGCCCATCTGCACGTCGCCGCCGATGAGCGCCAGCGAGGCAGGGCCCGTGCCCTTGTAGGGAACGTGCAGGAGCTTCACGCCGGTCGCAAGCGCGAACAGCTCCATGGCCAGATGGCTGAAATTGCCGACGCCGGCGGACGCGTAGGCGAGGCTCCCCGGTTTTGCCTTGGCAAGCGCGATCAGCTCGGCCACCGTCCCCGCCGGAACCGAAGGATGAACCGCCAGCATCCCGGGAAATCTCACCATGGTCGCGACCGGCAGGAAGTCGCGCAGCGGCGCATAGGCCAGCTTGTCGTAGAGCCAGGGATTGACCACCATCGGCGTGTCCGAGGTGGTCGCGATGGTATAGCCGTCGGGATCGGACGCCATGAGGACTTGCAAGCCGATGGCTCCGTTCGCGCCGGCGCGGTTTTCCACGAAGACCTGCTGACCGAGGCGGTCGGTGAGATGCTTGGCGGCGAGGCGGGCGATGAAATCGGTGCCGCCGCCGGCGGGAAACGGAACAATCATCTTGACCGGTTTCGCCGGCCAGGCTTGCGCAGCCGCAGTTGCGGGCACCAGCAAGATCAGTCCAAGCGCGGCTGCGACCCTCGTCAGAACGCTTCGCATCGGCGGTCCTTCCCGTTGCATTGCGATCATTGCACGGCGGCGGCGATCGCGTCTCCCATTTGCGTCGTGGTGGCTTGCCCACCCACGTCGCGGGTCAGGTGCTTGCCCTCGGCGATCACTCGCCCGACCGCCGCCTCGATCCGGCTTGCCGCGGCGGCGGCCTTGCGGTCGTTGTGCTTGCGCGCAAGCCATGCGAGCAGCATCTGGCCCGACATGATCATGGCATAGGGATTGGCAACATTGCGTCCGGCGATGTCGGGCGCCGAACCGTGGGTTGCCTGCGCCATGGCCTGGCGCTCCCCGACACAAAGACCCGGAGCAAGGCCGAGGCCGCCGACGAGGCCGGCGCCGATATCGGTGAGAATGTCGCCGAACTGATTGGTCGTCACGACCACGTCGAACTGTTGCGGCGCAGTGACGAGCTTCATGGCGATCGAATCGATCATCATCTCCTCGAACGTCACATCGGGATAGTCGCGCGCCACTCGGCGGCACTCCTCGGCGAACATGCCGCACGCGAGACGATAGACCGGCTCCTTGTGGGCGGCGGTGACCTTCTTGCGGCTGCGGGTGCGGGCGATCTCGAACGCCTCGCGCGCCACGCGGCTCGATCCCTTGCGGGTGATCACCCGCGTGGCGATGGTGATGTCGTCATTGGGCCGGAATTCCGGTAGCCCGGCAATGACGGTCTCGGAATAGAGCATTCCCTCCGTGAGCTCGCGCAGGAAGACGATGTCCACATTCTTGTGGATCGAGGCAATGGCGGCATGGGAGAGCGCGGGGCGCACCGCAGCGAAGAGATCGAATTTCTTGCGCACCGGCGGCATCACCCAGGTCGCGTCGCCGCGCGGATAGGCGGCATGCCCGATTGGGCCCATCACCCAGCCATCGAGCTCGCGCAAGCTCTCTTCGGTGACGTTCGGAAGAGTATTGCCATGCTCCTCGTGCCCGCGCTTGCCGATCGGGAGCGTCCGCCAATCGATCTCCAGGCGCTCGCGCGCCGCGGCGACTGTCATCGCCTTGATGCATTCCGGAACGACTTCGAGCCCGATGTCGTCGCCGAGCAGGATACCGATCTTCAATCTCGCTCCTCCACGCTGATGCCGGTCTCTTCGACGTCGCGCTTCCAGCTCGCCATTTCCTCCCGCAGCCAGGCTTTCGCATCCGCGACCGACGTTTCTCGCGGAGCAAGCATTCCGCCCCGCGCAAAGGCGTCCTGCATTTCGGGAATGGCCCGCGCCGAGAGAATTGCCTTGTGCAGCACCTCGACGGTCTCGCTCGGCACGCCTGAGGGTGCAAAGGCGGCGACCCATTGCGACGCGCGCATCCCGGAAAATCCCACTTCCGCGAGGGTGGGGACCTCGGCATGCTGCGCGAGCCGCCGCTCGGCCGCGACGGCGAGCGCGCGCACGCGGCCCGCTTTCATCATTCCGATCGGATTGGTGATATTGAACCATGACACGTGGATATCGCCATTGGCGAGATCGCGGATGATCTCGGCGCCGCCGCCCTTGAAGGGAATGTGCACGAGTCGAAGGCCGGCGCGCTTTGCCAGGATTTCCGTATTGATCTGCTGATAGCTGCCTATGCCCGCGCTGCCATAGCGAACCTTGCCCGGATTTTCCCTCGCATAAGAGATGAATTCGGCGAAGGTCGTCGGCGCAAAATTCGTCGTGGTGCCGAGAAAGAAGACGGGAACGTCGGCAAGCTGCGCGACAATCTGCACGTCGCGCTCATAGTCGATCTTGAGCCTGTGCGCGAGCAGGACCGGTGTGAGACCGTTGGTCGAGATGTTGCCGATCATGAGCGTGTGACCATCGGGCTTCGCGCGCGCCATCTCCTCGATTGCGATGATGCCCGACGCGCCGGGCTTGTTCTCCACGAACACGCCCCGCCCGAAGCTTTGCCGCAGCCGCTCGGCGTAGAGCCGCGCAACGACGTCGGTCAGGCCGCCCGGCGCATAGGGAACGATGATCCTGATCGGCTTCGATGGATAGGAGTTCTGGGCGAACGCCGCCCTGGCGATGGCCGCGAGACAGATGGCACATGACAAGGCCCAGCCGAAGCGCCTCATTTTCTCTTTCCTCGCCCGCGCCTGCGCACGACTGCGGCCATTCTTGTCGCCCGCCGGATTGTAGGAATGGGGCAGGGGATTGCACAAGCCGCACCTGGATGGCGTAAACCCGTCTTCAATTGATGGGGTCGCATTCTCTCTTGCGCAGGGTGAGTTCGTGGCAACGTCATAAGATGCAAATCCTGGAAACGCTGCGACACAGACGCGGCGCCTTGTGCGCAGCGCGCGAAATCTGCCGCGCCCCCCGGCGCATCCGTTGGTCAACTCAGGGAAGCTTGCTTAGAATGGTCGTTACTGTCTCGCGAGGATGGATCGGGAAGCCCATGCGGATTGCGGTCTTTGCACTCATCCCGGCGTTGATTGCCGGCCCGACGGACGTTTCGCTTGCCCTGACCGATGCCGAGGTCGAACAGATCGTCGCACGCGAGATCAAGCCGATGATCCCCGCGAGCGGGACGGGCGGCGCCGCCGTCGCGGTCCGCATCGAAGGCCGTACATTGTTCTTCAATCACGGCTTCGCCGATCTCGCCGACAGACGGCCGATCACGTCCGATTCGCTGTTCAACCTCGCCTCGATCCGCAAGATATTCGAGGTCACGCTGCTGGCGCAGGCGGTCAAGCAAGGCGAGCTCGATCTCGACGATCCCGTCGCCAAACACGTCGTCGAGCTACAGCAGGGAGGCTACATCCGCCGGGTTACGCTCGGTCAGCTTGCGACCCACACATCGGGACTTCTGTTTCCGACCGACCACCCGCCCTGGCCGGAGAAGAGTTACACGCTTGCGGAGTTCATCCGCGCTCTCAACACCTGGACGCCCGAATGGGGGGAGGAGCCCGGCAAGCAGCACATCTATACCCATGCCGGTTTCACTCTGTTGGGGCTGGCGCTGGAGCGGCGCTTCGCGACCCCGATCGCGGAGCTGATCGATCGCCGCGTGCTCGCACCGCTCGGCATGACCTCCACGTTCATGCCGGAACGCGGGGCGGACGGCCGCGGCGGGCTTTCCCCTGCGCTCGTGCGCCGCTCCGTGCAGGGCTACTCGGAAAAGGGCGATCCGATCGGCGCACCCGGCGACCAGCAGGGCTATTTCGACTTTCCCGGCACCAGCCAGATGTTCTCCTGCGCGCGTGATCTTGCTACCTTCGTCACCGCAAATCTGGGCGAACTGCCGGTCGAGCCGGTGATGCGCGGGGCGATGCAGTTGGCCCGACAGGGCATCTTCCCGATCAACCCGCGCGTCGCGCAGGCACTGGCCTGGGAGGTCAGCGACTACGGCGGCCCGCGCATCGTCGACAAGCCCGGCGGCCTCAACAATTCCTCGACCTATATCGGCATGGTAGCGGAGCGAAAGCTTGGTCTCGTGATTCTCTCCAACCGCGGTGGGCAAGAACCCTACGAGATCGCGCGCCATATCCTCTTGCCGGCGCTCGCGCGCTGAGGTCGCCGGCCCGAGACGATCGAGTTCATGCATGTGCGCCACACATCGCGCAAGTTGCCCAAGTCTGAAATTCAAGTCTGACATTGGCCGAAGCTGACATTGACCGGCGAAACGCGAACAGGGAATCAAGAGCATGATCCGGCGCATTGCAGTTCTTGGGGCTGGACATGGCGGCTTCGCCGCAGCGGCCGACCTCACCCGGCTCGGCTTCGAGGTCAGGCTGCAGTCACGCAATCGAGCCAAGCTCGATCAGATCCGCGAACGCGGCGGCATCGAGATGCACGGCGTGTACGAGGGCTTCGTGCCGGTGACACGGCTGACGCAGAGCGTAGCCGATGCCGTTGCCGGGGTCGATCTGATCATGCTGGTGGTGCCGTCAATGGCGGTGGGTGACTATGCGCGGGAACTTGCGCCGCTGCTCACTCCGGAGCGACCGGTGCTGATCAACCCGGGGCACACCGGAGGCGGCCTGCATTTTGTCCATGCGCTGCGCACGGCCGGCTATAGCGCGGACATCAAGACAGCGGAGACGGTGACGCTCACCTATATTTGCCGCTCGACGGGGCCGGCGAGCGTCTCCCTTTACAGCTACACCCGGAACCTGGCTTTCGCCGCATTCCCCGGCCGCCACGCTGAAAACCTGTTTGCCCTGCTCAAACCACTCTATCCGCAGATCGAGCTGGCATCGAGCGTGCTTGAAACCGCGCTGACCAACATCAATGCAACCTTCCACCCGCCAGGCATGTTGATGAATGCCGGCTGGATCGAGCACAGCCACGGGAATTTCCTGTTCTATCACGAAGGCATCACGGAGAGCGTCGCCCGCGTGATCGCCGCGGTCGATGCCGAGCGCATGGCCGTCGGCAAGGCGCTGGGCGTTCCGACGCGAAGCTTCGTCGAGGCATTTTATCGCGCCGGACTTACCACACGCGAAGCCATGGAGAGCGGTGACATTGTGCGAGCGTGCCGGGAAAGCGCGCCGAACCGCGCTGTGAAGTCTCCGCCGGCCTTGCAGCATCGCTACATCTACGAGGACGTAGGCTACGGTCTCGTGCCGATGGCCGCGCTTGCACGGCTCGGGGGAGTGGCCACGCCCGTCATGGACCTCCTCATCGATCTGGCCAATCTTGCGATCGGTACCGACTTGCGGCAGAGCGGGCCTGCGCTCGCGGACATGGGCCTGGCGGGCAAAGCACCAGGCGATCTCTCCCGCTTCCTCTTTGAGGGCAAATAGCGCAGGGCGCGTACCGTCCCCTCAAAAACAGAACAGAGGGCAAATGCCTGCAAATCCAATCGACAAGATCGAGCTGTTTCACGTCGCTCTGCCGCCCCGGCGCGAGCACAAATGGACGGGCCAGACCGAGCCGATCGGCGGTTATATTCTTGTCAAGCTCACCGATGCCGGCGGGGTCAGCGGCTGGGGCGAATCCACGGCCCTGAAGGATTGGGCCGGTGAGTTCGGCCGATATTTTGGGGAGAGTCCGGGAACCACCCGGCTGATCATCGAGCGCTATCTCGCGCCCGCGGTCCGCGGTGCGCTGCCGATGAATGCGGTGGAGCTCCACGCGCGCATGGACCGCGCGGTCAAGGGCTATCCCTACGCCAAGGCCGCCGTCGAGATCGCAGCCTACGATCTGGCGGGCCATCAGCTCGGCATACCCGCCCACGTGCTGCTTGGAGGCGCTTTGCGCAGCCGCATTCCGATCAGCCATTCACTCGGGTTCATGTCCTACGAGGAAGGAGAGCGCGAAGCGGCCAAGGCAGTCGAGGAGGGCATCCGCACCATCAAGATCAAGGTCGGCGTCGATGCCGACCGCGACGTGCAAATGGTGCGGCGCATCCGCGATACCTGCGGTCCGGGCATCGCCATATGCATCGATGCGAACGAAGGTTACGCGACCCCTGGCGAGGCCGTTCGGATGTACCGACGGGTCGAGTCCTGCGACATAAAATATTTTGAACAGCCGGTGGAAGGCATCGAGCGCATGGCGGAGGTGGCCCGCGCCATCGACAGCCCGGTGATGGCCGACGAAAGCGCCTGGAATGCGCACGACGTCATCCAGATCATCGAGCGCCGCGCCGCGCAAATGGTATCGATCTACACGACCAAGCCTGGCGGTCTTTACCGCGCGATGCAGGTTGCGGCGGTGTGCAAGGCGAGCGGTATCGTCTGCAACGTCAACGGCTCGATCGAGACCGGCATCGGCAACCTCGCCAACCTTCACCTGGCTTGCGCGGCTGAGCCGGTAACCGTCTCCTGCGTCTTTCCTGTATCGACGCCCGCGCAGGCACAGCACGGCAGGCTGGCCGGCATCTATTACAAGGACGATCTGATTGTCGAGCCGATGAAATTTGTCGAAGGGTGCATCGAAGTGCCAACCCAGCCCGGGATGGGAATCGCACCCGATCTCGCCAAGATCGGCCAATACACCGTTGCAAGCTGACAACAACCTGTCACCAGGGAGCGTTTCATGCGGCGCGAGATAATCGGGCGGCAGGCCCATGCCATGCGTCAGGCGGGCCTCGACGCAATCATTTCGAGCTCGCCGGAGAATTTTGCCTATGTCACCGGCTATCCCTCGCCCACGCAGTCACTCATGCGTTGGCGCCATGCGATGGCATTGGTCTCGGCGAGCGAAGAGGTTTCTCTGCTCGTCGTGGATATGGAAGCGACGACGATCCGGGCAAAAGCGCCGGACGCCGACATGGCAGTATGGACCGAGTTCGCGTTCGACTGCATGAAGGTGCTCGCCGATCTGCTCAACCGCCGCGGCCTCGCCTCCTCGCGCATCGGGCTGGAGCTCGATCACCTGCCGGCCGCTGATTTTGCCGAGCTCACAGCGCTCCTGCCCTCGGCCCGTTTCGAGCCGGCGCAAGCGTTGCTTGCAAGGCTGCGTCAGATCAAGACTGCCGAGGAGCTGGAGACGTTGCGCAAGCTGTCGAGAATAGCGGATCGGTCGATCGCCGAAGCCTACGGCGCAGTGTCAGCCGGTGATTCGGAAATGGACTTGGCCGCGGCGCTCACCCGCGGCGTCTACGAGCACGGTGCAGAATATTTCAAGCTGATGATCATTGCGACGGGCGGGCGCAGCATATTCCCCAATGTAGGTCCGACGACACGCAAGCTGAAGCGGGGCGATGTCTGCCGCGTCGAGATTTTTCCGATGATCGACGGTTATCATGCCGGGGTTTGCCGGACCGCTGCTGTGGGGGAAGCGCCGCCGGAAGCGGAACGTATCTGGGCGAACCTCACGGCGTGCAAGCACATGCTGCTGAGCACCCTTAAGCCGGGTATCGGTAGCCGCCGAGTCTACGAGCTTTATCTGGACAAGCTGCGTGAGCTGGAAATGAAGCCGATCTCGTTCATCGGGCACGGCATCGGCCTGCATCTGCACGAAGACCCTTATCTGGGTCCCACGCCCGATCAGGCGCTCGAAGTCGGCATGGTGCTCGGCGTCGAGCCGCTGGTGATGGATACGGGTTACGGCTTCGGCATGCAGAACAAGGACATGGTGGCCATCACCGAGGCGGGATGCGAGTTGCTTTCTGATTACACCAACACGGATCGTTTGATAATCGTCAAATGACCGTAGACGGCGTACCCTCCGCGATGTTCTGCGGCTTTGCCGTCCAGCCCTTGTTGGTTTTCGCCGACACGTGCGCTCCTGCGCTGACCGGCTCGTATTTGGCGGGATGATCTGCGTCCATGCAGGTCGGCAGGCAGGAGATCACGGCATCTTCATTGGGTTGCTGGAAAAACACGATCGACATTCGCGCCTGTCCGGCCAGATTTCTCTCCGGGTTCACCACACGATGCAGCGTGGACGTCCATCGGTCATTCGTCCACTGCGCCATGAGGTCCCCAAGATTGATGATGAAGGTGCCTGCTACTTGCGGGACCGCTTCCCAAGTTCCGTCGCGGTTGCAGACCTGGAGGCCGCCGGGAGAAATGGAAGGCGTCAAGATGGTCAGGCTGCCGTAATCGGTGTGGGCGCCGGCGCGCAGCTGCCCCGGCTTCGGTTCGTGCGGTTGTGGGGGATAGAAATTGGTCACCAGCGTCGAAAAGTGCTTGTCGAAATAAGGCTCGAAATGCGTTTCGGGCAGGTCCAGCGCCCGGGCCAAAAGCCGCATGAGGTCAGCCGCAACCCGCTCCATCGCACGGTAATACTTGCGCGTTGTCCGCCCGACTTCTGGAACCAGCTCCGGCCACCGGTTATCCTGAAAATGTGTTTGCCGGCGCCTGCTATGGTACTCGTCATCGGGGATGTCGAATTGACCGATGGTAAAGCGCTCCAAAAGATCGGGCGGACTGTCGTGGCCTCTCGACTTCGCCAGGGCCATTGCGTTCAAGCCTCGATAGCCGCGAACATTATCCGGCGTGGCCGCCCAGCGCTGCTTCACTTCCGCCGGCAGCGAGAAGAAGCTCGTCATTGCCTTTTCGACTTCGCTGCGCAGTTCGGCAGAAACACCATGACCCGCGATGACCAGAAAGCCGACATCGCAGCACGCCCGGTCGACGGCGCGTGCGACCTCGTCTTTCTGTACCTCCGACCCCTGCAGAAATGGCTGAATGTCGATGAGGGGAATACGGCTCATTTCCGGTGCTCCATCGAATTAACGCCGTTCAAATTGCCTCCCGCAGCGAAGGCGCTGTATGCTCATCTGCGCGCGGATAGTACCGTCACAATCGGCCAGGGTGAACCGTTCGATTCGGCTGTCGGGGCAACGGCCCAACCGGGAAGCCGGGCGATTGTCTGTCCTTAATTAGCGGTACTTGAGCAGCACAGGAGAAACCAGATGCACAAGATAGCAGTGGGCATCATCACCACGGCCGCCGTTGCCTTGATGAGCCAGGCGAACGCCGCCGAAAAAGTTCGGTTCGCATATCTCGTTCAGGTGCATCAGGCAAACATGATGGTTCTGAATGAATACGCCCGTAAGCATGGCATTGATCTCGAGCTCGTGCCAATGCGCCGCTATGCGGACACTCAACTTGCCCTGATGACGAACCAGCTCGATGTAGCGGTCATGGGTTACGTCAATGTCGGCTTGATGGAGGAAAAAGGCTTTCGGGACTATCGCGTCATCGCGGGTTCATTCACCGGGGGTTTTGGCATCACGCTCGCAAACGGCGTCCAAGCCAGCAAATGGAGCGACTTGGAGGGTCTCAAACTAGGATCGGCACCCAACAGCCTCGCAGAATTGGTCTTCAAGTCTTCCGCGAGCCTTGGTGGGGCAAATTCTCAAAAATTCAGCTGGTGAGCTTCACCACGGGCGGGCCTCCCATGCTCGCGGCCTTGAAGTCGCGGGAGATCGACGGTTTCATCTTGTGGGAGCCCAATAACGCCGAGGCAGCGCTTGGGAAATACGGCTATTACAGCTCATTGGATATCACCGCGCCAACCCGGGGCATCAACGGCCTCGTTGCCGTCAATTCGGCCTACCTCCAATCGAAACGGCCGGCGGTGGTCGGCCTCCTTCGCGCAGTTGTGGACGCGACCAACGCTCTCAACTCGGATTTCGAGCGCTATGTGGATGTAGCCGTTCGAGGAACCGGTTCCACGCGTGACGTGGTCCGCGAATCAATTCCTCACGGGACGCTCGATTATCGGCTCTATTCAAAGGAGGCCAAGGTCCTTTTGAAAATCCTTCACGACGCAAAGCTTACCGGCATCGATACCTCGTCTGCGGTAGACACGCAGTTCGACTATTCGGTGCTCACGGAAGCCACTGGGCAGCCGAAAGCGCTGCTCGGTGCGCCGTAACCACGGGCAGAAGCAGGGAGAGCGCCATGAAAAGACATTACGCCCAATTCCGCGTCGGGGTGGCTGCGGCGTTCGCGCTGCTTGCCGCCGCGAATCCCGCCCATGCGCAAGACAAGGTGATCAAGATCGGAGGCTTGTTCGCGATGTCGGGCCCGGGCTCCTATTTCGGCGTGCAGGACAAGCAGGGCATCGAGCTCGCGATCGAGGAGCTCAACAAGACCGGGGTCAACGGCACCCGGTTCGAGGTCCAATATGAGGATTCGGCGTGCAGCCCGCTGCCGGCGACGCAGGCCGCCAAGCGCCTGCTGGAGCAGTACAAGCCCCACGTCGTGCTCGGCGAGGAGTGCTCGGACGCGACGCTCGCCATCATGCCGCTCATGGAGCAGGCGAAGGTGCCGCTGCTCAATGCCGGCTCGTCCTCGATCAAGATCACCGATCCCGGCAATCCGTGGACATTCCGCATCATGCCGAACGAGGTGATGCAGGGGGTCGACATTGCCAGCAATGCCTATAAGCGCCTCAACGCGCGCACGGCGGTGCTGCTCTACGAGAACACCAATGCCGGAATCGGCAATGCGAAAGTCTTCGGCGACACCTTCAAGTCGCTGGGCGGGCAGATCCTCGGCGATATCGGCTTCGGCCGCGACGTGAACGACTTCACCGCGATCGCGACGCGCATCGCCGGTCTCGGCAAGGTGGATGTCATCCCGACCTACACGCTCGAGGGTCAGGGGTTGCGCATCACGCAAGCGCTCGCGCAGGCCAGCGTCACCAGGGGCGGAGGGGGGCAATCGATCCAGCTCGGCACGATCTGGTTGCCGTTCGGCTTCGAGCAGAAGGCCGGCAAGGCGGCGGTCGGCTACGTGCGCATCGTCCAGTTCGATCCGACCGACAAGCGCGACGTGGTGCAGAACTTCATTCGCTCGTTCAAGGCCAAATACAATCAGGAGCCGACGCACATCAATGCGCACGCCTTCGACCAGATCCTGGTGGTCGCCGATGTGGTTCGCCGCGGCGGCAAGGATTCTCAGTCGATCCGTGACATCATGGCGGCCACCAAGAGCTTCTCCGGCGTGACCGGGAGCGTCGAGTTCGACAAGTCGAATCAGAACATCAAGATGGACACGATCCACTACATGGAGACCCTGCCGGATCTGTCGTGGAAGGCGCTCGGCTGGAACTGATTGCCGAAGTTCATGCTGACTGTCGCGCTGCAACAGGGAATCAACGGCATCGTCTTCGGGAGCCTCTATGTGCTCGTGGCATTGGGGCTCACCCTCGTCTACGGCGTGCTCGTGCAGATCAATTTCGCCCACGCCGACGTCGTCACCATCGGCGCGTTCGCGGCCTATTTCTTCACGTTTGTGCTCGGCGGCAATTATCTCGTCAGCATCGGGGTCGCGCTCATGGTCGGCGCGGCGCTCGGCTGGCTCGTAAACGCGGCGATTTTCGCGCCGCTGCGCGAACGCAGCGAATTGTTGCCGCTGATCGCGACCATCGGCGTGTCCATTCTCTTGCAGAATGCGATGCTGCTCTTGTTCGGGCCGATCCCGTTTGCCTTCGACAGCCCCTACAGCAATGAAGTCATCCGGCTTTGGGGCGGCACATTCATCACATGGCAGAACGTGATCATCGTCGCCGTCTCCACCCTCACCATCGCGCTGCTCTACGCCTTCATGAAATTGACCTTCATGGGGAAGGCCCTGCGCGCGGTGGCGCAAGACCGCGAGACCGCCGGCCTCATGGGCATCAATCCCAGTCAGCTCATCATGCTCACCTTCGTGATCGCGTCTGCGCTTGCCGGCATGGGCGGCGCCATGCTCGGGCCCATCCTCGTGCTCACGCCGTTTGCCGGCACGACCGTGATCGTGAAGGCTTTTGCCATCGTCATCATCGGCGGGTTCGGCAATGTCGAGGGAACGATCATCGCCGGGCTCGTGGTCGGTTTGATCGAAAGCACCACGACCCAGCTCGTTAATCCCGGACTGACCGACATCGTCGTCTTCTCGCTGCTGCTCATGATGCTCGCGTTGCGGCCGACCGGGCTCATCGCCGAAAAGCGCGAAGAGAATGTCTAGCGCGCATTCCGGCCCGCTTGGTCGGGCGTGGATCTCCCGGCGCGGATGGTTTCTTGTCGCCGCCGTCATCATCGCCGTCTTGCCGCTCGTCTTTCAGGATTCCTACTGGCGCGCGACCCTGGTCGTTTGCGCGCTCAACGTGATGCTCGCCATCGGGCTCGATTTCATCCTCGGCTATGCCGGTCAGCTCAACCTCGGCCATTCGGCGTTCTATGGCATCGGCGCCTACGTCTCGACGCTGCTCATCATGCAGCTCGGCGTGCCGTTCTGGATCGCTTTCGCCGTCGGCGTCGCCGTGGCAGGCACAGCCGGAATGGCCTTGGCGGTGTTCGCGGTTCGCCTGCGCGGCCATTACCTCGCCATCGCCTCGCTCGGCTTTGCCGTCATTGTGCATCAGGTGCTCCTGAACTGGATCAGCCTGACGCAAGGTCCGCTCGGCATCTACGCCATCAAGCCTCCGCCGACGATCGCGCTCCCCGGATTGCCGGTCATCTCGTTCGGCAACACGGCGAACATGCTCTATCTGGTCGGGGGCTTCGCGTTGCTGTTCTATCTCCTGCTCGACCAGCTCGTGCGCTCGCCGATCGGCGAGACGCTCGCCGCGATCCGGGAGGACGAGGTCTCGGCTGCTTCGTTCGGCGTCAATTGCACGGCCTGGAAGGTATTTGCATTCGGCGTCGGCTCGGCCGTCGCCGGCGCCGCCGGAGCGTTCTACGCGAGCTTCGTCGGCACGCTGGTTCCCGACGCCTTCATCATCACGAAGTCGTTCACAATTCTTGCCATGGTGATCGTCGGCGGCATGGGGACGCTGATCGGCCCGGTTTGCGGCGCCATCCTGCTCACGGTCCTGCCCGAGCTCTTGCGCGGGTTCGGCGATCTGCGTCTCGTCCTCTACGGCGCTTCGCTCACCCTCGTCGTGCTGTTCATGCCGGGCGGGATCGTGCAAGCCGTCCATGTTCTGCGCATGCGCCTGGGCCGGATGCAACGCGCCGCCGAGAGCCGGAACGCGCCAATGACCGCATTCATGTGCGTGCAGGCGCTGCACAAGCGGTTCGGTGGCGTGCAGGCGGTCCGCGACATTTCGCTCGATGTTCCGCACGGCGGCGTGTTTGCGATCATCGGTCCGAACGGTGCCGGCAAGTCGACGCTGCTCAACCTGATGAGCGGGCTCTATCAGCCGGATGCCGGCCGGATCATCCTCGACGGCGTCGATATCGTCGGCCTGCCGGCGCACAGGCGCGCACGGCTCGGCCTCGCGCGCACATTCCAGAAAATCCGGCTCTTCCGGCGCTTATCGGTGCTCGGCAATGTCGTCGCGGCCTTTCACGTCCATCACGATATCCCGGCCTGGCAATATGTCTTCCCCGCCGCCGCCTTCGCTCGCGATCACGCCCGCTGCCGCAATGAGGCGATGAAGCTTCTTGCCTTCGTCGGCCTCGAAGGGCGCGCGTCGGTGCCCGCAGCCTCGCTGGCCTACGGCGAGCAGCGCATGCTTGAGCTCGCCCGTGCACTGGCAACTTCGCCGCGCCTGCTCATGGTCGACGAGCCCGCCGCCGGCCTCAACGCGGCGGAGGTGGAACGGCTGGTCGAACGCATTCGTCTTCTGCGCGAGCGCGGCATGACCATCATCGTGGTCGAGCACAACATGGATCTGGTGATGCAGGTCGCCGACCGCGTGCTGGTCATGGATTACGGGCAGCATCTTTTCGAGGGTGTTCCGGCCGAGGCGCAGTCCAACTCGGCCGTCATCGCCGCCTATCTCGGAGCATGACCTTCGGAGCATGACGTGAGCGCGCTGCTGCAAGCCGAAGGACTTGAGATCGCCTATGGCGAGATCCCGGCCTGCCGCGAGGTGAGCTTTCATGTCGCGGAAGGCGAGATCGTCACGCTGATTGGGGCCAATGGCGCCGGTAAATCGACCACGCTGCGCGCCGTCGCCGGGGTACTGCTGCCGCGCGCAGGCACAATCCATTTTTGCGGTCGCGACATCACGCGACTGCCGTCGCATGAGCGCAACGGCCTCGGCATCTCGCTCGTTCCGGAAGGGCGGCGGGTCTTTGCGTTCCTCACCGTGCGCGAAAATCTCGAGCTCGGCGCCTTCAAGCATCGAAAGGACGGCGCGAAGGTGCGCGGCCTCATGGAGAAGGTCTTCGAGATGTTTCCGCGGCTGCGCGAGCGCACGAGCCAGAACGCCGGCACGCTCTCGGGCGGCGAGCAACAGATGCTCGCGCTCGGGCGCGCCATGATGTCGCAGCCGCGGCTCATCTGCCTGGACGAGCCCTCGCTTGGTCTCGCGCCGATGGTCGTGCAGGACATCTTCCGCACCATCAAGGCGATCAATGCCGCCGGCACAAGCGTGCTTCTGGTCGAGCAGAACGCCCGCTACGCGCTCGAGACCGCCAGCCGCGGTTATGTATTGCAGACGGGATCGATCATCGCCACCGGCGCCTGCTCGACCTTGCGCGATGATGCGCGCGTGCGCCAAGCCTACCTCGGCCGCAGCGCCGCCGAGCGGATGAAGATTTGAAGGCGGATGCATATCCCGGTGGTCATATGCCGTTGCGGCGGCCCTTTGTGCGCCGAAGCATCGCCCGCCCCGGCACGCTACAGCGATGCCCGCACCACCCCTTGGATTTCGAGCAGCCTCGATAATTTCTTGCGAGCATAGAACATCCGCGTTTTGACGGTATTGCGCGGAATATCCATGATCTCGGCCACCTCCTGCACCGATTTTTCGTGATAGTAGACAAGATCGATGATCTCCCGGTGCTCGCGCGACAGCCGCGTCAGGCATTTGCGCAGGATTTCGCCCCGGCGCCTGACCGCGTAGCTGACCTCGGGATCATCCGCCGGATCCGCCATGTCGGTGTTATTGCCGTCATCGGGCAAATCGTGCCGGCGCCGCAGCTCGGTCATGGCCTTGTTGCGTGCGATCGCCAATAGCCAGGTTGAAAAGGTCGAGCGCGCCTGAAAGCGGCCCGCCTGCTGCCAGACGCTCAGGAACACCTCACTGGTCAGGTCCTCCGCAACCGCTTCGCTGCCGAGGATCCGCAATATGAACCGGTAGACCCGGGCATGGTGCCGCGCGAACAGGACCTGCATGGCAAGCCTGTTGCCGGCCGCCACCTTGACGATGAGCGTCTCGTCTGAGTTGTCGCCCTTCACCGCCCGCGTCGAATCGCCCGCAATGACCGCGTGGAAACTGGAAAGATGGCTGCCCATCGACGTTCCCCCCGTGCTTTTTTTAACCGTGAATGTAATTAGACCGGAAGCGGCGAGGGTGTGTGTTAACTGCTTCACACAGCGTTGACTCCAGTAGGCCTGCCCGTGTCGGGGCGCATGCGTCTCCCCTACCAGCAGCCAGTCGCCACGGAGAAAGGAATGCCCGAGCCAAACCTCGTCGGCGGTTCGCAGCGCGATCGCGAGCGGATCCTCAAGCTGCACGCGGACTATATCGATGCGAATGCCCGCTTCGACCGGCAACAGCTCGATCAGATCTGGAGCAGGGCGCCGGAAGCGGTGTTCTTCAATCTCAATGGCCATACCTACAAGGGACGTGACCACTGGTTCAGGCTTTGGGAGTTCTATGGCAGAAACGTGCAGTCGAGCCACTGGACACCGTTCGACGTCGGCGGGGTAGTGGCCGACGACATGGCCGTGATCTGGTGCCATCGCCGCACCCGCCGCAATTGGACCGGTGATGCGCCGCCGCCCGAGAATATCCATTACGGTGGCGAGGAGTTCACCACCCGCTCGACCATGGTGTTTCGCAAGGAAGCCGGAGAATGGCGCGTGGTGCATGCGCATTTCTCGCAAGCCAGCTCCGCCGAGCGGCCGGGCGGCGTGTAATCGGTTAGGCATGCAGGGGGGATCAGCGCCAGCGTGACCCGCCGCACAGAAGGAGATACCGTGATCAAGCGGCTGCGATTGAGCGTGCGTCTGCATGGCGGTATCGATCCGCGCCGCTCGATCGAGCTTGCCCAGACTGCCGAAGCGAATGGGTTTGCATCGGTATGGTTTGCCGAGAACCCGTTCAATCGTGGCGTGCTTCCGGCGGCTGCGGCATGTGCCGCCGCGACCCGCCGGGTCGGCATCGGAATTGGCGTGCTCAATCCCTACAACCGCCATCCCACGCTGATCGCAATGGAGATCGGGGCGCTGGACGAATTGGCGCAGGGCAGGGCGCGATTGGGCATTGGATCGGGCATCGCGACCGCTACCGAGCGCATGGGCTTGAGCTCCGATCGCCCGCTTGCGGCGATGCGCGATGCGATCACGATCGTGCGTGCAATGCTTGCTGGAAACGAGGTGACTTACGCCGGACGGGTGTTCTCTGCGATAGGGGCCAGGCTGGAATTCAAGGCGCTGCGCCCGGACCTGCCCTTGCTCATGGCGGCGAGGGGTGAGCAGGCGCTCGCGCTGTGCGGCAAGATCGCAGACGGACTGATGATCTCGAACATGTGCCCGCCGGAATTCACGCGGCACGCCGTCGACGTGGTTCGCACCTCGGCGCGCAAAGCGAACCGGCAGCCCCCCGCCGATAACGTCCAATACGTTCCATGTGCAGCGCGGCCGGATCGCGGCGAGGCCTATCGTCTTGCCAAGGAGACCATCGGCGGGATGCTGACGGGGTTCTGGTCGCTCGGCCAGCGAATACCGGCGGCCAAATCGGCATTGTTGCGGGCAGGGGGCCTGTCGGAATCCGATTTCGCGCCCGCTGTGGAGCGCCTGCGCGCCGGCGAGGAGCCCGCCGAGGTGCTCGACGAGCGCTTCGTCGACGCCTTTGCCATTGCCGGAACCGCGCAGGACTGCCTTGCCCGGGCGCGGCAGTATTTCGCGGCCGGCACGAGCGAGCTGGTGCTCAGCTTCGCCGGCGCGCAGGCTGAAGAAGACATGCGATATCTGGGCGAGGCACTGCGAAGCGAGCTGCCCGGGCGCAGCGCAGCATGGAGCAGGGCAGATTAATTTACGCAGCCTGCGAAAGCTCGACTTGCGCACCGAGTTTGGAACGGTCCCGGCTCGGCGGCGCACCGCTTCGCGCTGCACCGCGGCCGGGACACACAGCGATCGTTACGCACCGAGTTTGGAATGGTCACGGATCAGCGGCGCTCCGCCGAGGCGGGGACACGAAACGTGCTACTGCCTGCTCGCGATGGCGGGAGCAGGCGTTGCCGATTGGATCGCCGCCTGCTGGCTCAGGGCGAGCTGCCAGCGATTGTCGCGCTGCACCCAGATGCGGACGTTGGTGTAGGGCTTGCCGCCGCGGTAGGGAATGTGACGCGACATCATCAGCGCGCAACACGTGCCGGAGCCGAAAATCCGCATGGACGTGACGGGATCGCCCGGCGTGCCCATGCCGGTATCCTGCTGGTGCCTGGCGATGGCGAGGCGTTCCTCCTTGTTTCGGATGGTCGTGTTGTTGATGATCATGAACTCGTCGGCAATGAAGCCTGCCCATTGCGCGGCATCGGGCTTCCATTCCAGCATCTTGGTCTTCTGCCAGGCGGCAAGGATATCCTTCTCCATCTGTGTCTTCGGAACATAAGGCACCGTGCGGCAGGGATTCTTCGCAATCTCCGGCACCGGCGGATTGCTCGACCGACGCTGGTGCTCCGCCCGGGGCGGCCGGAGTTCTCCATCAGCACGATCGCTTTCCAGCCGTGGTGGCGTTTCACGAAGACGCGGAGGAAGCGCGAGTTCTCGTGGCTGCCGCGCACGGTGAGCATGCGCCGGTAGAAATGGCGCTCGACGTCGCTGTCTTCCCGATGGGCGGCAGCAAGGGTCGCGAACTCCCGCAGCGTCTCACGCCGGCTATGGGTTCTTCCGTTGGCGTCGATCCAGGCAAAACGCCGGTCGAGCATGGCGCCGATCGTCTTCTGGTCGCCCTTGCCGAGGCCGGCGACGAATGTGCGGTCTGCCGCCTTCGCCGCCTGCTCGTCGTCGACCGGGGTCGCGCGGCCGAGAACGAGCGTGCCCCCGGCGAGACCGGCGAGGGCCAAGGCTGCGATCACGAAGCGGCGCATGCCAACTGCTCCAATAAGGTCGATTTCTGCTCTGTTTGAACCGGCCGCTGCATCCCCCGTCCGTCACCCGCGGGCTTGACCCGCGGGTCCATCTCTTTCGCAAGAATAGTCGTCGCGAAGACGATGGATTGCCGGGTCAAGCCCGACACTGGCGGTTGAGTACTTGATCGCGGCGGCTGGAACATTCTCTAGGCTCACCTCAGGGCTCGGGCTTGTAATCCTCGCGCGGCGGATCGCTATTCTAATCAGAAATTCGGCATTCTGCCTGTCCTGCTGCAGGAAGGCGGCGAATTCCGCAGGCGATCCGGGCGCCGGCAGCACGGCCTGCCTTATTAGATAATCAGCGAATTTCGGATCGCGATAGAGGCTCACGAATTCCGCATTGAGGCGGTGGACAATAGATGGCGGCAAGCCTTTCGGCGCGGCGAGCCCCCACCAGCCGAACGGCGGAAAGTCTATCCCCGCCTCGGTCAGCGTCGGCACTTCCGGTGCCAGCGGGGAGCGCGCGCCGGCCGCGACGGCGAGCGGCTTGATCTTGCCGGTCTCCATCAGTCCGAGAAAATTTCCAAGCCCCATCTTGGCGATCTGCAATTCCCCGGCGACCAGTGCCTGCGCAATGGGTCCGCCGCCGCGATAGGGAATGCCGACAATGTTAACGTTCCACTTCTGGTTCATCCATTTCAAGAACATTTCCGGATTCCAGCCGGGTCCGAGCGTGCCGTAATTGAGCGCCGCCGGATGGGCCTGGGCATAGGCCTTGAGCTCGGCCGCCGTGTTGACGTTGAGCGCGCTGCTCACGAACAGCGCCTCGACCAGGAGGTAGAGATTGGTGATGAGAGTGAAATCCCTGTCGGCGTCGTAAGGCAGCTTGTTGAAGATCAGCGGATTGATGGACATGGTATTGTGATAGACTAGGCAGAGCGTATAGCCGTCGGGCATCGCCTGGGCGCAGGCCTGGGCGCCGGGAATGCCGCTGGCGCCGCCCTTGTTCTCGACCACGAAGGGTTGCCCGATGCGGGGAGCCAATTCGCTCGCCGTCGCGCGCATGATCACGTCGGTGACGCTGCCGGCGGCGATCGGCACGATCACCCGGATGGGCCGGTCGGGATAGGTCTGGGCGGCGACCGGGGACGCCCAGACAGCGACCATCACCCCGGCCGCACAGCCGATGAGCAGGCCGGAAATGGCCTTCATCGGCCTGCTGCAGGAGCTTGGATTGATCGCGCCCTTCACTTCAGGTCGCCGGCAACCTGGTCGATGCCGGCCTTCACGCAAACCTCGTCCTTCTCGCCTCCCGGGGCGCCGGAGACGCCGGCGGCGCCGATGACTTCGTCGCCGACCTTGATCGGCAGCGCGCCGCGCGCGGTCGTGATGTTGGTCAGGAATATGCCGCCGAACTGCGGGTTGTCCTTGAGCCGCTGCGCTATCTCGCCGGAGGGAACGCGATAGGTGCGCGCTGTATAGGCCTTGCGCATGCTGTTCTCGATGGTGTGCGGAGACGAGTTGTCGCCGCGGATTTGCACGATCACCTCGCCGTTGCGGCCGACGACCGTGACCGATACCCGATAGCCCTGCTGCGTGCAGGTCGCGAGCGCGGTTTGCGCAATGGTGAGCGCCGTGGCGGTGGACAAATCCCTGTGGGTGAGAAGCTCGGCGCTCGCGGGCGCAACCAGCAAACAGGCAAGTCCGGCGCCGGTCAGGCGGTAGGGCAGCACAAACATATGGAATCCTCCTCTCGATCGGTCCGCTCGGGTTGCAGTGGCGGTCCTTGGGGGAGGAAGAGCCTAGCACTCGGAATCACAATTGGCTGATACAGAAATATATGTCCCGTGGGTCCCAGTTTTTCGCAGCACGAAGTGGTGCGCTGCGGACGCGGGACCGCACAAAACTCGACCTTGCCGCGGTCCCGGCTTAGCAGTCCACCGCGCTGCCGGTCCTGCAATGGCACGCCGAACCGATAGCAGGCGCGCTGCACTGCATCCGGGACGCGCGGAGACATTTGCGAAACCGGGTCCCGTTTCGGGACATCTGTGCGGGACTCGGTATCATGCGCGTGCGGTGACCGTCCCGGTCAGGATGTGATATCGGCAGGGCTCGCGCTCGCCGGGAAGCGGAACGCAGTGAACGTCCTGGCCGTGACCCGGCCGCGCCGTGATCCGGCCGCGCCGCAGTGAGGACATCGCCATGCTCGGAGTGGGCATCGTCGGCTGCAATTATGGACGCAAGGTCCAACTGCCCGCATTCCGCAGCGACCCGCGCTGCCAGGTGGTGGCGCTGGCGGGCACCGACGTCGCGCGCACGGCCGAGCTGGCGCGTGCGGCGAATGTTCCCGCGGGTTCGGCGATTGGGCGCGCTGGTCGAGCGCCCGGCGTCGAGGCGGTGGCATCGCGGTTCCGCCCGATCTGCAGCCCGCGATCGCGCGACGCGCGCTCGAGCTCGGCAAGCCGGTATTCGTGGAGAAGCCGATGGCCGCCGACCTCGCGGGCGGCCGCAGCCATGCTGCGAACGGCGCGCAGGGCGGGCGGCCGACCATCATCGATTTCAATTTCCCGAGTTGACGGCGTGGCAGAAGGCCAAGGCCATGCTCGACAGCGGCGCGATCGGCCGGCTGCGCCATGTCGCCGTGACCTGGAATGTCGAGAACGCGTCGACGCGGCTGCGGCTTGAAGAACTGGAAGACGCGCCGCGACGGCGGCGGCGGGCGTCTGGGCAATTTCGTCAGCCATTGCTTGCACAATCTCGAATGGTTCTGCGGGCCGATCGCGCGGCCTGTGCGGCGCGGCTGTCCGGCCTGCCGCGACGATCGCGCAGTTCGAGCGTTGCGCTCGCCTGGCTTTCGCCGTCGGGCGCCGGCGGCAGCCTGCCGATGAGCTGCGCGTCGTTTCTCGGCAGCGGCCATCGCCTCGAGTTCTATGGCGACGACGGCACGCTGGTCCTGGCCAATCCGACCACGGACTACATGCGCGGCTTTACGCTGCATGCATGCGCGGCCGCGGCGGATGGCGCGCTGCAGCCGGTCGCGGTCGAGGATCGATCCGCGACCCAGTTCCCGCGATCGGCGCATCGCGCCGGTGTCGCGGCTGGCAAGCCGCTTCCTCGATGCCATCGAGCAACGGCCGCCGCCTCGCCCGGCTTCGCCGAGGGCTATCGCGTGCAGCGCCTGCTCGATGCGGCTCAGCGCGCGCACGCGTCCGGGCCGCTGGCTCGATATCCGTGCAGCCGGAGAGCAGCGCACATGAGCGGCGCGCCGCATCCTCGTCACCGGCGGCACCGGCTTCATCGGCTCGGCGCTGGTCAAGGCGCTGGTGCAGGCGCGGCGACGCGGTGCGCGTGCTCGACGACAATTCGCGCGGCGCGCCGCGCCGGCTGAGCGCAGGTCGAGCACGACATCGAGTTCATCGGCGGCGACATCCGCGACGCCGCCGCGGTCGACGCGGCCGTGCGCGGGCGATGGACGAGGTGCACCATCTCGCCTTCGTCAACGGCACCGAGTTCTTCTACAGCGCGCCCGAGCTGGTGCTCGACGTCGGCGTCAAGGGCATGATCAACGTGATCGACGCCTGCCGGCGCCAGCGGCGTCCGCCACCTGGTGCTGGCCTCGAGCTCGGAGGTCTACCAGACGCCGCCGCAGGTGCCGACCGACGAGAGCGCGCCGCTGGTCGTGCCGGATCCGCCCAACCCGCGCTACTCCTACGGCGGCGGCAAGATCATCAGCGAGCTGATGGCGATCAACTACGGCCGCAAGCACTTCGACCGCGTGCTGATCTTCCGGCCGCACAACGTCTACGGCCCGGACATGGGCTTCGAGCACGTCATGCCGCAGTTCGCGCTGCGCCTGAAGGAGGCCGGCGCGGCGCAGCGCCGACGGCACGGTGCCGTTCCGATCCAGGGCGACGGCAGGCAGACGCGCAGCTTCTGCCACGTCGACGATCTGGTCGCCGGCGTCATGGTCATGCGCGAGCAGCGGCGAGCATCTCGGCATCTATCACGTCGGCACCACGGAGGAGGTCACGATCGGCGACGTGGCGCGGCGGATCGCGCGCCATTGCCGGCCGCGAGATCGAGCTCGTGCCATCGCCGGCGCCCGCCGGCGGCACGCACGCGGCGCTGCCCGGACATCGCGCAAGCTCGCGCAGCTCGGCTATGCGCCGCGGGTGCCGCTCGACGGGGCTTGCCGCCGACCGTGGAATGGTACTGGGCGCAACGAACGGCTTGCGCCGTGAAAGCTCCGATCCGTCGCATCAACGATCGCTTCCGAGGAGATCAGCGCGTGTTTCCGACAAAAGTCGCCCGCGCCGCCGGCACCGGCGGCAGCGTCCCGGTCGAATGCTGCCAGGTCTGCGGGCAGCGCCAAGCTCGAGACCGTGCTGTCGCTCGGCTACATGCCGCCGGTCAACCAGATGGTGCCGATCGGCGAGGTGCCGCGGCAACAGCCCTGGTTTCCGACCAACCTGCTGTATTGCCCGCGACTGCGAGCTGGTGCAGCTCGGCCTCGCGGTCGATCCGGTCATCATCTTCCCGCCGGAATATCCCTACACCAGCGGCATGACCAAGCTGCTGCGCGACAACTTCGCCGAGCTCTACGCCGAAGTCGTCGAAGATGCTCGGCCTGACCAAGGACGATCTCGTCGTCGACATCGGCTCGAACGACGGCACGCTGATCTCGAATTTCCAGAAGGGCGGCCACCGCATCCTCGGCATCGAGCCGACCGACGTGTCGCAAGATCGCCAACGAGCGCGGCATCCCGACCATCCAGCGCTACTTCGGCAAGGAGGTCGGCGCGCGAGGTGAAGGGCAAGCACGGCGCCGGCCAAGGTCGTCACCGCGGCGAACTGCTTTGCCCATATCGAGGACGTGCACGCGATCGTCGAGGGCATCCTCGAGATGCTCGCGCCCGACGGCGTGTTCATCTCGGAATCGCACTACCTGATCGGCCTGCTCGACCGCCTGCAATACGACACCATCTATCACGAGCATCTGCGCTACTACTCGGTCGGCAGCCTCGAGCATCTGCTGGAGATGCACGGGCTCGAGGTGTTCCACGCGCGCGCCGATCCCGAGCCACGGCGGCTCGATCCGGGTCTATGCGGCGCGCAAGGGCGCGCGGCCGGTGCAGCCGAGCGTGCGAGCAGATGATCGACGCCGAGCCGCGCGGCGAGGCGATGCGCAAGCGCGGCTCGCCGCGTTCCGCAACGACGTGATGCTGTCGAAGCTGCGGCTGCACGCGCTGGTCCGCGACATCAAGGAAAAGGGCGGCGCGCATCGTCGGCATCAGCGCGCCGTCGCGCGCCTCGACGCTGGTCAACTACGTCGGGCCTCGACGAGGCGATCATCGACTATGTCTGCGAGATCGAGGGCTCGCTGAAGATCGGCAAGTGCATGCCCGGCACGCTGATCCCGGTGGTCGAGGAGAGCCGCATGTTCGCCGACCAGCCCGAATGCGCGATGATCTTCTCCTGGCACATCGCCGACGAGCTGGCGCCGAAGCTGCGCGCCAAGGGCTACAAGGGCATGCTGGTGACGCCGCTGCCGGTGCCGCGGGTGCTTTGACGCCTGCGGCGGGGTGTGACGCAGGACCGCCTGGGGGAACAGCGTCAGGATTGGATCATGAGCAGCACTTTGAGAATTGCCTTCCCGCCGCGGTCCTGATCGGCCTCACGCTGGTTACCGTGCGCCATGTGGTATACCGGAGACGGCGGGCAAGGTTTACCGAGGCGGAGCGACGTATCTTCAATCACTTCGTCCTCGGCGTCGCCAGTGCTTCTGGGTGGTCGCACTCGCCGCGTATTTCGGCGGGCCGCTGCTTTCCGGCGCGCGATGACCGGTGACAAGGCAGGCAAAAGCGAGCAAGGATATGGAAGCAAGGTCGCGAACGGTGCAGGCTGTTCGGACAGGATCATGCGCAGGAGCACGCTGAGGGACCAAGGATCGCGGGCGTAGTTCAATGGCAGAACGGCAGCTTCCCAAGCTGCATACGAGGGTTCGATTCCCTTCGCCCGCTCCAAGATTTAGCCGGAATTGGCCGCAGTTTTTTACAGCGGTTTTTACAGCTTTTGTTCGCTTGCCGTTCGCGTCGTTGGTAGTGTCTCAGAGACCCTACCCGCCGCATTCAATTGCCGGATAGCTTCCTTCGTTGCCGCCGCGGCGAGCGACGTAACGACGAATGATCCGCTCAACCTGATCTTCGCTCCAAGCAAGCATTTCAGCGATAACCCGGATTGAGAGGCCCGCAATGTAGAACTTGAAGTCGCCGCCGTGCCGCGCAAATCATGGAAGTGCAAGTCCTTGTCTGCCATCGCAGCGTGATGAAGCTCTCCTGAGCGCTATTGCGGTTGAGCGCCGGATTCTTTGACGGTCTCGGCCGCAACTGCGCGGCCGTCCTTGATGAAGCGCGCGAACCCGTCGGCGTGCTCACCACCGGAACGAGCCCGCGCTCGAAGTGCTTCTGCCGGAAATCCGGCTTGCTACCGATGAGGCCTTCGTCATTCGAACACAAGGTTTAGTGAGCCATCCCCGCGGTATGGTTTTTGGATGGCCAATTTGGCGGGGGTTATTCGTACAGGCCGCCAAAGCGACGCCACAACGCGGATCAGAGGAGTGTGCTCGCGAGCGCGACCACGAACACCGCAGTAGCGACGAGCGCCGTACCGCGGACGAAGGCCAACACGGGCCTGAAATGCTCTCATCGGGAATAATGCGACCGTCTCGCCGGGCGCGAGCCAGCCTAGTTGCCTACGTCGTCGGGAATACGATGCCGCCGCGAGACCCCAACAATGAAGCGACTGCTGGCGGTGGCCTCAAGCCTCAAGACGCGCGTCCTGCTCAGCCTCGTGCGGCTCTGGGTCAGGCATATCGACAGGGCACAGAACGTCATTCGCATCGAGCAGTCGAAAGGTCGCAAGGACCGCAATGCGATGCTACCGGAGGAGATGCTCGGCTTGCTGCGGCAATGGTGGAGGGCATGCCCCCAGCGTCACGATGCGGGAATACCCCTGCAGGAACGTCGAGGACCCCTACCGGGGCCTACTACCCAAAATGACGAATCGCGGTCGGGGGGCGGCGACCATCGCAGGTCACCAGGAAACTACCACTGTGGCAAAAAGGGCACATCGGGCTGCGGCAGTGGGCCCAGGAATGAACCTTCAGGATTTCTCTCGCGACCAATCCGTGATGCGGCGATGCCGCGTGGGGGGAAATCCAGATGATTGCGCGGGTGACAATTCTCATTGCGAGCTTGCTTGCAACCGCTCCGGCTATGGCTCAGTCGATCAGCGCCGAAGCGGCTCAACGATTTGTGACCGGGAAACTGTTCGCGTTCAGCTGTTTCGAAGGGTCGCGCGGGCTCGGCCAAATCCATAGTGATGGCTCGGCAAGCGGGACTATTCAGGTCAGCGGCTCGGGACCGGTGCGATCGTTTGGGGTTCCGCCTGGGACGTTCAAGGTGAAAGGCGACGCCGTATGCGCCACTCTCAAAGGCTTGTCATTCGAGCCGTGCTTCAATCTCAACAGAACCGGCGAGCAAGGCTTTCGGGCGTCGCTCACAGGGCTCGGTAGCTTCGCGCATTGCGATTTTGCGCGGCGCCTGAACTCCGCCGGCTTAAAAAGAGACTGAAGCTCGCTAACTTCTGCTTGTTGGCACGAGTTGAGTGCCGACCGATCTGGATTATGGCCGCTGTCGAATGAGGACCGGACCTGGATAGGCGATCTGATCGTTAATCCCATAACGGCGGTGGCGCCGTTACCATGGTTTAGTTCTGGGAGGTACAATCTCCGGAGCGCGAGCTGAGGATCTCAATCGACTGTCCCAGCCAGTCCTCAACTTCGCTCTTGTTGTAGAGCAGACCGCGCCTGTCTTTGAGCCACCCCTTGGCGGAGCAATTTCTCGCGGAAATTTATCATGCCAGCTCGCGATTTTGGGATCACACGCCGAGCAGAGCGTCGGATTTTCCCGCAACCGAGCCAACCAAAAATTGCAAAGGGTCGTGTCTTCTACGCAGCCGCATTTGCTGCACTGAAAAAACGACATGACTACCATCCTATCGCGCGCCAGCAACATTAGCTGGGAGCATTGTGACGGAAGTTTAGTCGGCAGCGGTACCCTGCCACCGTGCGCTGATGTTTTCCACATGCGAATTCTTGAGGCGAATTGAGCCTGGCTTGGATGGTGGAACGCAGACGGTTCCGCCGAGGCTGCCTTTTGCGCAACGGCTCCACAATTTGTTCGTAGTGTCATCTTCGAGTACTTATTGTGAGATTCTAAAGATATTCATATCAACACGCTTGAACGAAGATAGTGGACATCGATTTCACCAGTCAGGATTTTTTTCGGGATCCGGCCGGCGGTATTGGACGACTGAGAGCCGCCGGTCCGCTCGTGAAAACCAGGTTCCCCATCATCGGAAAGGTCTGGATCACGACAACATACGAACTGGCGGCCCGCGTGCTGAAGGACAGTGAGACGTTCACAATGCGGGAGGACAGCGGCAGTCTCGCTGGACTGCGGTGGTGGATGCCGGCGGTCGTCCGCACGTTCGCCAACAGCATGCTCAGCATGGACGAGCCGCATCACACGCGGCTGCGCGATATCGTAGACGAGGCCTTCCGCCGTCGTGCAATCCTCGAAATGGAACCGCGCATTCGTGCCATCGCCGACGATCTCGCCGGTGAGCTGTTCGCGGACGGAAGCCCAGCCGACCTCATTCAGCGATATGCGCGAACACTTCCGCTCTCCGTCATTTGCGAGCTGCTCGGCTTGCCGCTCGCCGATAGGCCACGGTTTTTAGCTTGGGCGAACACGGTCGCCCGGCTCACCGGCCCCATCAGTTTTCTGCGCATGCTTCAGAGTCTCTCGCCCATGAAGCGTTATTTGGAAGAGCGTTTGCGGCTCGCGCGCGAACAGGGCGGCGAAGGGCTGATTGCCGAGCTGGTGCGCGTTGAAATGGAAGGCGGGCGCATCAGCGCAAACGAAATGATTTCGATGGTGTTTCTGCTGCTGGGCGCGGGGTCTGAAACCACGACCCATTTGATCAGCGGATCGGCTTACGAGCTTCTGAGAAATCCCGCGCTGTGCGAATGGCTCGCGGCGGACTGGAACCGAGCGAAGCTGGCAGTGGAGGAGTTTCTGCGCTTCGTGTCTCCAGTGCAGTTCACAAAGCCGCGCTTTGTGCGAAAGGACCTTGATCTGGGGGGCGTTCGGTTGCGCAAGGGCGACAGGATCATGGCGATGTTGGCTGCAGCCAACTTCGACCCGGAGGCGAACGCGCATCCTGAACGGCTCGATCTTCAGCGACGACCGAACCGGCACATCTCCTTCGGGACCGGAATCCACTTCTGCCTAGGCCATCAGTTGGCGCGCATCGAAGGCATGTGTGCGCTGCAAGCGCTATTCACGCGTTGGCCAAGGCTGCGGCTGGCAGTGGAGCCCTCGCAAATCCGCTGGCGCAAGCGCCCCGGTCTAAGATCGATCGAAAAACTGCCGGTTTTGGCGGGCCCGTGAAGGCTTGCATGTCGAGGCCACCAGGAAGGGCAACATGAAACTTCCCCACCGAAGGAATTTTCTGAAACTGGCGGCGGGCGCTGCCGCGCTGCCGGCGGTGTCGCGGGCCGCTTGGGCGCAAGCCTATCCGTCACGTCCCATAACGGCGGTGGTGCCGTTCAGCGCCGGGGGGCCGACCGATGCGCTCGTGCGAACATTGGGCGAGCGGATGCGGCAGTCGCTCGGCCAGCCGCTGATCGTGGAGAACGTGACCGGCGCGGCTGGGACAATCGGAGTGGGACGCGTCGTGCGCGCGGCGCCCGACGGTTACACCGTCAGCATCGGACACTGGAGCACGCACGTCATCAATGGGGCGTTATACCAGCTTCCGTTCGATCTGCTGAAGGATTTGGAGCCGATCTCTCTGCTCACCAGCTACCCGATGCTGCTCCTCACGAAGAATGCAGTGCCGGCCAAGGATATGCGCGAGCTCATTGCTTGGTTGAAGACGAACCAGGAGAAAGTGTCCGTCGGCACCATCGGAGTCGGGAGCGCTGCACATGTCGCCGCAGTGTACTTCCAGAATCTCACAGGTCTGAAATTTCAGTTTGTGCCCTATCGCGGTGCCGCTCCTGCCATTCAGGACCTAATCGCCGGACAAATCGACATGCTGTTCGATCATCTGGCCAATGCGCTGCCGCAAGTTCGGGAAGGAAAGGTCAGGGCTTACGCCATGACATCCTATACCCGCTCGCCGTCCGCGCCTGATGTCCCAACGGTAGACGAAGCCGGCGCGGCCGGTCTTTACATCAATATCTGGTACGGCCTCTGGGTCCCGAAGGGCACGCCGACGGATGTCAAAGCCAAGCTCAATGCGTCCGTCGTAGAGGCACTGGCCGATCCGAAGGTGCGCCACCAGCTCAGTGAACTGGGCCAAGTGATCGCGCCGCGCGACCAGCAAACGCCCGAAGCGCTCGCAGCGTATCAGAAGGCCGAACTTGAGAAGTGGTGGCCGATCGTCAAGGCAGCCAACATGAAGGGCGAGTAAACCGTTGACGGCGGTCGATATCAGGTCATGCTCGCAGAATCCATCGTTTCCAGCCAAGACAATTCCTGAGATCATCGATCACGCCAAGGCCAATCCAGGCAAGGTCAACCTCAGGGCGGCGTGAGCCACGGACCGCATCATGCTTACCCCATCGCTTGACGCGCTGCGCCGACTGGAGCGCGAGGGCCTGCCGCCGGGATCGCCATGGGCATATCTCTTTGCCGGCGCATGCGTCGGTGTGGCGGCGCTCGCTCATGGCGCCTTTGCTCAATTCTCCGCCGACGTCACGCCATCCATACTCTACAATCCTGCCGTATTCGTTGCCGCCCTGTTCGGCGGGATCCGTGCCGGCCTGATGGCCGTCGGGGTGAGCGCTGCCCTGCTGTGGTGGGGCCTCAATTCGCGCTATTTCGCAGGCCGCACGACGGCACTCGCCCCGGCGCTCAACGGTGCCCTTTATCTTTTCGCCGCCGGCGTGATCATCTGGATCGCGCAGCGCTATCGCTCGTTCGGCACAAGCGGCCAGCACCGCGCGGGCGAGCGGACATCTCTCCCTGGTGCCGATGCCGGGGCCGCGCCGGAGGCTTCGCCGGCCTTGCCTCACAGGCTGGGTGACTGGTGGCGTCGCGGCCTGAGGCCCAATTCGCCGGCCGGCTACATCATGGCCATTGCGTGCATCGCCATTGCCACTCTCATTCGACTTGGCTTCGGCTGGCTGGGGGGCGAGATGCTGCCGCTCGTCTCCTACTACCCGGCCGTGCTCGTCGCAGCGCTGATGGGCGGTACGGGGGCAGGGCTGCTTGCCATGGCCTTGAGCCTGGCCGCGGTCTGGTCGGAATTTCCTGCTCCCCTGCTGTCGCTCGGACCGGTCACACGGGACGAGAGCATCGTACTTTCCCTTTATGTTTTCGTTTCGCTGCTGACGGTATGGCTGGCGGAAAACCGTCGGCAGGCGGCCGGTGGGAGCGACGCGCAGGAATCCGCGCTATCGGAATTAGCAACGCCGATCCTGGTCGCGTTCGCCGCGGTCCTGCTTGCGACTTCCGTGCTGCTCGCCGTGGATTCCTATTTGGCACCCGACCATCTGGTGCTGGGCTATCTGTTGCCCACGGTCGTCATTGCAATGCATTACGGCAGCACTCTTGCCGTCGTCACCTCGTTTACCTGCGGCTTCGCGGCCGCCTACTTTCTGTTTCCGCCGAAATTGAGCTTCTACATTGCCGACCCGCTCCACATCGCAGAGCTGGGCTTTTTCCTGCTGCTGGCGGTCATTGCGAGCAAGGCGGTCGCCGTCCTGACGGACGACGTCCGCATCCGCCCTTCGCGCGCGCCTTTGCACCCACGCCCGTTCCGCTGATCAACCGATCTTCCCGGCGGGTTGCACGTCGCCGCTCCGGGACGGTCCATCGGCCCGCCAGCGCAGCTCCCTTTGCGGGTAGGGTATCTCGATTGCCGCCTCGCGGAAGCGCTTGATGATCGCATAATTGAGATCGCTCCTCACCGACAAGCCCTTCTCGACGTCGGCGACGATGCAGCGCAGCTCGAATTCCAATGCGCTGTCGCCAAAGCCGGTGAGGAACACCGATGGCGGCGGCGTCGCAACAACCTGCGGGTGAGCGCGGACAATCTCGGTCAGGATGTCGCGGACCTGGGCCGGATCGCTCTCATAGGCCACACCGACCTTGATCGAGATCCGCCCCAACCGGTTTGCTCTGGTCCAGTTCTTGACCACCCCGGTGATGAGCTCCGAGTTCGGAATGATCACGCTCGCACGGTCATAGGTCTCGATCTCGGTCGCGCGCACGCGCACGCGCCGCACCCACCCTTCCTCGCCTTTGACCACGATGGCATCGCCGACGCGGATCGGCCGTTCAGTGAGCAGGATGAGGCCTGATACGAAGTTCGAAACGATCGATTGCAGCCCGAATCCGATGCCGACCGAAAGGGCGCCGGCAATCAAGGCGATCTTCTGCAGATCGAACCCGAGCCCGGTGAGCGCCAGCGCGATGGCGGTGATCGCGCCGACATAGCCGAAGATCGTCACGATCGAGAGCTGCAGGCTCGGCTCGATCGTGCTGCGCGGCAACAGCTCAGTTTCGAGCCAGCGTTGCACGACGCGCGTGACGATCAGGATGAGCGCAAGCGCCACCGCACCGGTGAGCAGCGCCCGGAACGAGAAATGCAGCTCCCCGATCTTGAACCCGAAAGGCACGTTGCGGACGGTGTCGAAGAGATCGGCGGTGGAAACCTCCCAGGGTCCGATGATCAGCAGAAAAGCGAGCACGATGAGCATCACGCGAATGGCCGCCGAGAGCACTGCGCCGCCAATTGCGAGAGTGCGGACGCTGAGACCGAGGCTTGCGGCGAGCTTCTGCCCCTTCGCGTTGTCCTCGCCGATGCCCGCGAAAAGCGTATGCGTGACGACCGACAGCAGGTAGAGCGCTCCGAACACCGCTGCTGCGACGATCACCCGCAGCGCGACGAAGGCGGCAAGTCCGGTATAGCCGGCGAGCAGCGCGAGCACGATCAGCACCGTCACCAGCAACGCCAGCGGATGAATCCAGGTTGCGGCCACCAGGCCGCTGCCTTGCTTGTTCTTGATGCGTCCTAATTGAAAGACCAGATGAATCAATAGGCCGGCTACCACGGCCGCAAACAGCGCATTGGTGGCGACGGTGACGATAAGCGGCGCGAACAAGGTCTTGTGAATGGCCTGCAACGGGATCACGACCCCGAGCACGCGCGAGCCCCAGAGCAGATGATTGTGAAAGCAGCGCGCGGTGTCGTCGTCTTCGCGCGCCAGGCGACGTTCCGGCTGCTCTATCGCGAATAGCGCGCGAGCGACGCCGTGGCCGAAGCAGGCTACCGCGATCCCGGCGACCAGCGCCTGCGCAATCTGCTCGAGCCGGCTCGTCAGCAGGGCGAGCATCTCCAATGCCAGCAGCGCTGCGAGGCTCGCCACCGGCGTGCGCGCCGCAAACCAGACGAACACCCACAGGGCGGTCGAAGCCTTCGCCGAGCTCGTCACGCGGGCGCCGGCGAAGAGGCGGGGGTACCACCACTGGGTCGCCGCGACCGTGACGGCGGCGATGCCGAGCAGAATGAAGGCAGCCGTGGTCAGGCGCGTCGCATCGGCACGATCGGCGCGCCAGATTTCGAGCAGCGCCTGGGCGCGGCGCAGCTCGATGGGGAGGGCATGGAAAGCCTCCGACCAGAAGAACGGATCGAGCACGCTCGCGCTGCGTGCAAACAGCTCCCTGGCGTACAACGCGTGGCGCTTCTGCGAGACGCGTTCGCTCAGCTGGTCGCTGCGCACCGAGAGCACGCGGGCTTGTTTCAGAGTGCCGTCGAGGTCGCTGAAATTTCTCGTGAGCTCCTCGCGTTCATTGGCGATTTCCGGGGCTTCGGGCGGCGCATCCTTCGCCGGTGCCGGGCCGAGCTGCTTGAGACGTTCCTCGGCCTCGCGTGCACGCGGCTCAAGCTCATCGATCGACGCGCGCAGCGCGTCCATTGCCGAGTTGAGCCTTTGTCGAAGCTCGGCGAGCGCTTCCGCCGTGACGTCGTCGCGGCCGACCGTCTGTTCCATCTCCTCAAGCGAGGTCTTGATCTCTTCGAGGGACGTCGTGTCCGAGGACTGCGCCCGCGCATGGTCTGCAAGCCCAGCGCCAACCAGCGCAAACAGGCTGGTGCAAAAAACCAGCTCACGCCCAAGCGCCGCCATGGCGCGCCTGATTGTCATGGAACTCCTCCATTGGCAGTGCTCATGCGCGGCCGGCAGCCACCGATAAAATGGGCTCGGCCGAAGCGTGCCCCGCTACTTGTCACGAGGCGGAATGCCCCGGCAACGTGACGCATTGCGCGCCAAGAGAGTGCGCCAAGACAGTGTGTCAAGACAGTGTGGCAAGGGAGGCGGGGGCTACGGCTTGCAATCTCGCCTCGGGCGCGCCAAGAAGAAGAATAATGTTACATTATAACGTCATAATTCCGTAGGATGCCGGGTGGGACATCGAGGCCGTTGGGATGCAATTGGTGGGTAAAGGCTTTCGCCGCAGCGCTGGAACCGACGGCCGATCACAATCCGGGCCGGTGATCTGCCCTCCTGCCTGCGCTGCCCCCATCATTGCGTCGCTGGCAATGCCCTGGAGCGCGCTGGCTCAGGATGCCGGCACGCCCATCATCGGCACCGCCACGCTGCCGCGCGATCTCACGCCATGGGGCATGTATCTCAACGCCGATCCTGTGGTGCAGGCCGTGTTGATCGGTCTTGTCATTGCCTCGATCGTCACCTGGACCGTCTGGCTTGCCAAGACGGTGGAAATCTTCATCGCCCGGCGGCGCGTGCGCTCGGCCTTGGCGATGCTTGCGGGCGTGGGATCCACGGCGCAGGGCATCGAGCGCTTGGCCGGCAGCAATGGCGAGATCCGGGACTCCCTGGCGGCCGCCGTGACGGAGCTCAGGCTTTCCGCCGGCTCGCTCGAGCGCGACGGCATCAAGGAGCGGATCGCGTCGCGCCTCGAGCGGCTGGAAGCCGGCTTCGGCCGGCGCATTTCGCGCGGCACCGGAGTCCTGGCCACCATTGGCGCCACGGCCCCCTTTGTCGGCCTGTTCGGCACCGTCTGGGGCATCATGAACAGCTTCATCGGCATCTCGAAATCGCACACGACCAACCTGGCGGTGGTCGCGCCGGGAATTGCCGAGGCGCTGCTTGCAACCGCGCTCGGACTTGCGGCCGCCATTCCGGCGGTCGTGATCTACAACGTGTTCGCGCGATCGATCGCGAGCTACCGCGCGCTCATCGGCGACGCCGCCGCCGAGGTCCTGCGCCTCGTGAGCCGCGACCTTGAGCGTCCGGCTGCGGCGCCGCCAGGGCCGCAGCCGCGAGCAATGCCGCTTTCCACCGCTGCCGAGTAGGCGCCGAGGTCATTTGCCATGAGCGTGCGGCTCGATCACGGGGAGGATACGCTCAACGAGGTGCACGAAATCAACGTCACCCCGTTCATCGACGTGATGCTGGTCCTGCTGATCATCTTCATGGTGGCGGCGCCGCTTGCGACCGTCGACATCCAGGTCAACCTGCCGGCGTCCACCGCCGAGCCGCAGCAACGGCCCGACAAGCCGCTCTACCTGACGGTGAAGTCCGACCTCACGCTTGCGCTCGGCAATGATCCGGTCAATCGGGATCTCCTTCGCAGCACGCTCGATGCCGCCGCCAAGGGCGACAAGGAGACCCGCATCTTCTTGCGTGCGGACAAGGCGGTACCCTATGGCGAAATGATGGAGGTCATGAATCTCCTGCGCACGGCGGGCTATCTCAAGGTCGCACTGGTCGGGCTGGAGAAAGTCCCCGCACCATGATCGCCCTTGCGGCCGAGAATATGGCCGAGCTTCGCCGCTGGGTGATCAGCGCTGCGATCGTGGTGCTCGCACATGGCGCCGGGGCCGCCGCGATGGTCGCCTGGCGCGAGCCCGCCGAGCCGGCCGAGCCCGCCGCTGCCATTGTGGTCGAGTTTGCCCCGCTGCCGGTCGCGCCAGCCAACCGGGAGACGGATATCCCTCCCGGTCCCGAGCAGGTGATGTCAGACGCCTCCCCTGAGCGGCCGGTCGAGAGCGTCAAGGAAACCATCGAAGAGAAACCGGAGCCGAAGATCGAACCGGTCGAGGAACCCCCTCCGGAAGTCAAGCCCGCTCCCAATCCGGAAGTCGCCATCCAGCCGCCTACGCCGCAAGACAAGCAGGAAACCCCGCAACGCCAGGAGCCGCGACCGCCGGCACCGACGACCTCGGCGCCGCAAGCCGCTCCCCTGCAGACGGCGGCAGTCCCGGCAGCGCCGGTGCAAGGTCCGCCGGTGCCCAAGAGCTCCAATGCGATACCGACCTGGAAGACGCAGATCGCAGCGCTGCTCGAGCGCAATAAACGCTATCCGCCGGCAGCCCAGGCGCGCGGTGAGCGCGGCGTGGCCCAGGTCTTCTTCAGTCTCGATCGCCAGGGGCGCGTGACCGCCAGCCGGGTCGTGCGCAGCTCGGGCGCCGCGGCGCTTGACGAGGAGGCGCTCGCGCTGTTGCAGCGCGCGCAGCCGTTCCCGGCGCCGCCGGCGGAATTGGCCGGTGCGCATGTGGATCTCACGGTTCCGATCCGATTCAACCTCAAGTGAAGGACGCAATCGCCGCCTATTGTCCGGTGCCGCAATCGCGCCTATTTGTTGATTGAGCCTGCTGGCCAAGGGACGCGCCGATGTCGGAGCCCCTTCCCGCGACTGCCCCTCGATTTTCGCAGCCGCTCGTGATAATCGCTGCGGCCGTCGGCGCGCTGTTTGCGGGAACAGTGGTGCTGTGGGCGCATTACGGCACGGCAGTGTTCTACGAGATGATCGTTGCAGGGATCGCCGCCTGCTTTTGACGGCCTGACGGGCGGAGGTGTCCATCGATGGCTGCACGCAGCCTCCGCATCCTGGTGATAAGTGCGGCATTTCTCGCCGGGCTTGTGCTTTGCTTCGGCGCCGTCATCATGCTGTCCGGCCGGTTATCGACACCGGTGGCGCAGCAGATCGCCGCCATCGGCGGACCCTTCAAGCTCACCGACCAGAATGGGCGAACCGTCACCGATCAGGACTTCAAAGGTCGTCCTTTCCTGGTCTTTTTCGGGTTCACCCATTGTCCCGACATCTGCCCCACCACGCTGTTCGAAGTGTCCGAAATCCTGCGTGTGCTCGGCAGTGATGCCGATCGCACGCGCGCCCTGTTCATTACCGTCGACCCCGAGCGCGATACTCCGGCGGTGATGAAGGATTATCTGTCCAGCTTCGATCCGCATCTTTCCGGGCTCACCGGTGATCCGGCGGGGATCGCGGCGGTCGCAAAGGCTTATCGCGTCTATTACAAGAAGGTGCCGTCGGATCAGGGTGGCTACACCATGGACCATACCGCCATTGTCTATCTCATGGACAAGGAGGGCCGTTTCGTTGCGCCCTTCAGCCTCAAGCGGACGATCGAAGCCGCGGCCGCCGATCTGCGCCGATATTTGTAAGGCGGCGCACGGTGAGATCGATGCAGAACGGTGCTCCAGGCGCGGCGGGAAGCGGGTGCCGGTGAAATTGAGCGACAGTGATGCCACGGCGGCGGTCTGCTCCCTCTCCCAGCCGAAGTCGGATTTATCCGACTTCGGCCACCTAAGAGTGACGAACTCGGGTAAACCCGAGTTCGTGTCGGAGAGGGGTGGGGTGAGGAGTTCTGGTCTCCACATGATCTATCAGGGCTTCGGGACCCCCTCACCCCCGCCCTCTCCCCAAACGGGGCGAGGGAGCCCGGCCGAGCATGTTCGTCGTTGTGGATCAATCTCATCGAAACTCGCTTTAAGCGCACACCGCCGTCCGATGCACATTGTCGGATTGGCCATGTTCCTTGTTGTGATGCTCCTGTGCGCAGGAATGCCACGCGCGCAGGCGCAACTTGCGGCGGGAGATCCGGGCGTGCGCGTACCCGGATTCTGGGACCCGCGGCGAAGACCGGAGCGACCTGATATGTCGCGCGTCAGCGTGATCCGGTTCGTGACCGAGACGGACTATCCGCCATTCAATTTCGCCGCTCCGGACGGCAATCCGCAGGGCTTCAACATCGAGCTGGCGCGCATGATGTGCGACGAGCTCAAGATTGCCTGCACCGTCCAGATGCGTCGCTTCGAGACGCTCGTTCCCGCGCTCAATGCCAACCAGGCAGATGCGGCAATCGCCTCGATCGCGACGACGCCGGAAATGCGCACAAAGGTCGATTTCAGCGATCCGTATTACCGGACGCCCGCCCGTTTCGTGACCAAGCGGGATTCCCCCATTGACGACGCGCTGCCCGAGCGCCTCGAAGGCAAGAAGGTCGCGGTCGTTTCCGGTACGGCACACGAGGCCTATCTCAGGGCATTATTTACCGAAGCCGAGGTGCGGGGATATCCCAGCGCCGACGTGGCGCGGCTTGCGCTGCGCCGGGGCGACGTCGACCTCCTGTTCGGCGATGCCATCTCGCTCGCGTTCTGGCTCAACGGCACCAATTCTGAAAATTGCTGCGCGTTCCGCGGTGGACCCTACATGGACAGTCGCTTTTTCGGGGAGGGCATCGGCATCGCGGTGCGCAAGGGCAACGAAACGATCAGGCTTGCTCTGAACTGGGCGTTGTTCCGCGTATGGGAGCAGGGCCGCTTCACCGATTTGTGGCTGCGGTATTTTCCGATCAGCCCGTTTTGACTTTGCGCCGTCGAACCGGCGCGGAGAAGTTGATGTCCACCATCGAGGCGCATGCCGGCGAGCTGCGAGAAATTGCGGAAGATTCGACTGCCTGGCCGTTCGACGAGGCGCGCAAGATCGTGGCGCGGCTCAAGAAGCACCCCAAGGACGAGGTGATCTTCGAGACCGGCTATGGTCCTTCCGGCTTGCCGCATATCGGAACATTCGGCGAGGTCGCGCGCACCACCATGGTGCGCCATGCCTTTCGCGTGCTCACCGACGACAAGGTGAGGACGCGGTTGATAGCGTTCTCCGACGACATGGATGGATTGCGCAAGGTGCCGGACAATGTGCCGAACCGCGACATGATGGCCGCCCATCTCGGCAAGCCGTTGTCGCGTGTGCCCGATCCCTTTTCCAGCGAGTATCCGTCCTTCGGCGCGGCCAACAATGCACGGCTGCGTGCGTTTCTCGATCGCTTCGGCTTCGAGTACGAGTTCCTGTCGTCGACGGACTGCTACAGCTCGGGTCGTTTTGACCGCGCGCTGCTCGACGTCCTGAGCCGCTTCGAGGCCGTGATGGCCGTCATGCTGCCATCGCTGCGCCACGAGCGGGCCCAGACCTATTCGCCGTTCCTGCCGATCTCGCCGACGACCGGCGTCGTGCTGCAGGTCCCGATCCTGGCGCACGACGCCGAGGCCGGCACCATCACCTACGAGGATCCCGACAGCAGGGAACGCGTGACGACGCTCGTCACCGGCGGACGCGCCAAGCTGCAATGGAAGCCCGACTGGGCCATGCGCTGGCTTGCGCTCGGCGTCGACTACGAGATGGCAGGGAAGGACCTGATCGATTCGGTGAAGCTCTCGGGCGAGATCGTTCGCGTGCTCGGCGGTACGCCTCCCGAGGGCTTCAACTACGAGCTTTTCCTGGATGAGAAGGGCCAGAAAATTTCCAAATCGAAGGGCAACGGACTGACCATCGAGGAATGGTTGCGTTATGCGAGCCCGGAATCGCTTTCGCTGTTCATGTATCGCGAGCCGAAGGCGGCAAAGCGGCTCTTTTTCGACGTCATCCCCCGCCACGTCGACGAGTATCAGCAATTTCTCGAATCCTACGAGCGCCAGGACGCCAGGCAGCGGCTTTCCAATCCGGTGTGGCACATCCATGCCGGCAATCCGCCCAAGCCGGAGATGCCGATCTCGTTCTCGATGCTGCTCACGCTGGTGGCATCATCGAACGCCGAGAGCGCTGAGACGTTGTGGGGGTTCATCGGTCGCTACCGTCCGGGCGTGACGGCCCAGAGCCACCCGAAGCTCGCCGCGATGGTCGGCTACGCCATTCACTATTTCCGCGACTTCGTGCTGCCCCACAAAAAATTCCGCGAACCCGGCGAGAGCGAGCGCGCGGCGCTCCTCGATCTGCGCGACGCACTTTCACGGCTTCCTGCCGGCGCGACGGCGCAGCAAATTCAGGAAGTGGTCTACGAAATCGGCCGGCGCGAGCCGTTCCTCGACAAGAGCGGCAGGATAAAGACAAAGGACGGCAAGCCGGGCGTCGCCCTCGATTGGTTCAACATGCTTTATCAGGTGCTGCTCGGCCAGGAGAAAGGGCCGCGCTTTGGCTCCTTTGTCGCGGTGTACGGCGTGCAGAACACGATCGACATGATCGATGGCGCGCTTGCAAGGTCGGCGTGATTTGCCTCGAGCTGTACTAAAATGACGCCCGCGGCCCTCGCGATCATCGGCACGACCATCGTCTTTTCCTCTTTCCTCTCCGGCGTCTTTGGAATGGCCGGCGGCATGATCCTGCTCGGCGTGCTGCTGAACTACTTCGATGTTGCGACCGGGATGATCCTGTTCTCGCTCATCCAGCTGTTCGCCAACGGGTGGCGTGCCCTGCAATGGCGCTCCTACGTGCTGTGGCCGATCTTCGCCCGGTACGTGCTCGGAGCGCTCGTCTCCTTCGCTGTGATGTGGACGATTGCCTTCGTTCCGGACAAGGCAGTTGTGTATCTTGCGCTCGGATTGATGCCGTTCGCGGTGGAAGCTCTCCCCGCCGCCATTCGCCCGAACATCGAAAGGCGAGGTGTCCCGTTCCTCACGGGCATGGTGACCACCGTCATCCAGATCCTGGCGGGTGTCGGCGGCCTCTTTCTCGATATTTTCTTCCAAAAGAGCACGCTCGACCGCAAGACTACCAACGCGACCAAGGCGGTCGCCCAGTCCTTCAGCCATGTCGTGCGTGCGCTCTATTTCGGGTCACTCTCCGGGGTCGGCGAGCTGTCGGTGCTGGCCGTCGCACCAGCGATTGTGCTTGCAGTCGCTGGCACCTCGCTCGCCCCCTTCGTCATCGAGCGCATGACCGATCACGGCTACCGGCAATGGACCCGCATGATCATTTTCGCGATCAGCATCGTGTATCTGATTCGTGCCGCCTGGCTGTTCTGGCACGCCGGCGAGTGATCTCGGCGCGCACGCCAAAGGCAATTGAGAAAAGCTCCGTAGGTGGGTGGGCGGCTTGCGCCACTCTAATTTGCCTCGGCGGGCTTGTCGGCTGCCGTAAGCGTCCAGCCCAATCCGGCAAGCTCCCCAACGGAGTTCACGTTATAGAACTTGAAATACCGATTTTTCCTGAAGGCATCGACATAATAGGCTTCTCCCCAAACGAACATCCGTTTCGTTCCGGCTCTGATGGCAGCCAGGTCGCCCTCTGAAACGCGCCAATAAACTGACAAGTCGGGCTCCGCCCCTGGACCAAGTATTCCTCTACCGGCCGCTACCGATGTTTCTTCGAATGGAGGGGCGTTCACGTTAAGCACCTTGATCAGGGCATAGCTTCTGTACTCATAAGCGGGGGTGCTTCCGAAATTCTTGAGCTTGACGTAGCCCTCAAGAAGCTTCTCCCCGTTGGGGTCGTCCACCAATCGAACGCTTCCCCCTTCCATGGCGACATAGGCCCGCAATTGGCGTCTGGAGGATCGAAGCATGATCAGCACAGCAGCCAGCAGCACAAGAAATTGGAAGAATGCGACAAGGCTGGCGATTGCAGCTATCTTGTCGCTCAATCCCCACCCGCGAAAATACCCGCTCCAACTATCCTCCCTCCCGTTTTCTCTCTCACTGGGCGCGGCCTTGGTATCTTGCACGACTTGCGGGGGCATTATCCTGATGATGAACGGTGCTTGTTCGCTGCCGCGCTGGTCGGAGCCGGATTGTTGCTGGATGCTTTGAGGACTCTGCTCCGGGGCGGGCTGTGATCTTGCCTCGGGGCGCAGCAACCCCAGCAGGACAATAATGCATACCACCTTGAGCATGCGCGCCCCCTTACGCAAACATCATGCCGACCGCAAGACAAAGCGCCGGTTCACCTTCTGCACGGGTCGTGCATTCATCGGATAGAGCTTGGCGAAGCGCGCGATGTCGGCGTCCCCCACCTGGATCGGCTCGGTGAGCAGGAGCCACTCAACGGTTTCACTGCAGGGAGGCGTGGTGAGCGAGCCGGAATAGCGGTAGTAGCTGCGCGCCGCCGGCAGCAGACCGTTCGGATTGATCGCCGGGTCGGCCTTTGCTGCGGGGCCTCCCTTGTCCGGCATGGTCGAGACGATCTTGTTGAAGACCGGATTGGCCCGGCCGGCGCTCATCAGCGCCCCGATCACCGCGAGCAAGCCGGCTGCGTTGGAATGGACGAAGTGCACTTCCATGGGAAAGCTCTTGCCGCCGATGAGATGCTCGCTCGGATGATGGAAATGGAATTGCAACAACCGATAGTTCGTATTGCCGTATCCGAGCACGCTGGTGTCGCCGATATTCACCTGGATCGTATGGCCGTTGTTGACGATGGTCTCGGCGCGCTTGTCCCAGGTGATCTTGAGCGGGGTCAGTTGCGCGCGGATGACGTCGCCGATGTCGATCGGCGACTGCTGGGCTCCGGCCGAGCAGACGCGGCTGGCGGCATCGAGCTCCCCCCATTTCGCGGGACCGTCGGCTCCCTGATAGCTCCAATGCGCATCCGCGCCGAAGCCGGACGGTGCGCAGAACGGACAAAGCGCAAGACCCGCGAACAGCTTCAAAGCTTGGCGACGATGCATGCCGACCTCCTACGCTCAACAGCTCCATCAGTGATCATGATCGTGGTAGAAATTGCAAGCTTCGCGGATCTCTTCGCTTTTCGAGGATGGGCCTATCTCCGGGTCGACACGATGCAAGGAGTGCCTGCAACCAATGCGCGAAAGCCAGGATCGAGCGCGACCGCCTGGCATCATCCGATTCCGGCTGTGGGATTCCGATGACGATCACGCGATCGGGTTTACCAACGGATGCTTTTCGGTGAATGGAAGCATCCGAGCATCGTCCACGGCGGAGCCTGTAGTCCATGACGAGGACCAACGATGCACCGTCGAGAAAACCCGATCACCGGTACGGCCCGTGGCACGCCGCAAGTCACGCGGCCGTTGCAATCCCTTTATGCCTACGAAGCATATTCGGAGCTTCCGCTTTGACCACTGGTCTACCAAGAAGATAACCCTGACACTCATCGCATCCCACGGCGCGCGCCATTTCCAGCTGGCTATTCGATTCAATTCCCTCAACCACTGTGAGGATGTTCAGACTTCGAGCTAGACCGGCTATCGCACGAACAATCGCCTCGCATTCTTCTCTTTGCGTCATTTCCTGCACGAACGAACGATCGATCTTGATTTTGTCAAAAGGGAAGCTCCGCAAATAAGCTAACGACGAATAGCCGGTGCCAAAGTCGTCCATTGCAATTCGAACGCCGAGTGCCCGCAATTGGTGCAATGTCGACAGCGTGTTGGTCTCGTTCTGAAGAAGGACGGACTGAGTGATCTCCAGCTCCAACCGACCCGGCGCCAAGCCTGAGCTTGCAAGCGCGCTTAAGACAACCTGAACAAGATGTTGACCCTTAAATTGCGCGGGAGACAAATTTACAGCAACGCTTACCGGTTCTGGCCAAGTCATGGCCTCGGCACATGCCGTTCGCAGCACCCATTCGCCAAGCGGCAAGATCAAACCGGTTTCCTCCGAAAGCGGGATAAAATCTGACGGAAGGATTTGTCCCCGCAATGGGCTATTCCATCGAACAAGCGCTTCGAAACCACTGACCCTCCCTGTCTGTAGCTTCACGATCGGCTGATAGTGAAGTTCGAATTCAGCATTGACGATGGCCGAACGTAGATCGAGCTCGAGAGCTCGCCGCGATTGCAGTCGCTTATCCATTTCAGGCTCAAAGAACCGATGCGTTCCCCGTCCATCGGTTTTTGCCAGATACAGTGCCATGTCGGCATTCTTGAGGAGTTGGTCTGGATCTCGTCCATCCGCCGGTGCAAGCGCAATACCGATGCTGGTGCCAATGACGATATGCTTGCCTTCAATATCGAATGGGGCATTGATGGAATCAACAATTCGGCTCGCAAGTTGGCTACTTGTCTCAGGTCGTGTCACGCCGGCCTGCACAACTGCAAACTCGTCGCCGCCAATGCGCGCGACGAGGTCGGCATCTGAAACGCATGTGCGCAGCCGCGTTGCCGCAGCCCTCAGCACTTCATCTCCGATCGGATGGCCCAGCGTGTCGTTGACTTGCTTGAAATGATCAAGGTCGAGGCATAGAACCGAGAATGATTGCCCCTGCCTCAGGCTGGCGAATGCGTGCTCAAGATGCTCGCGGAACATCAGGCGGTTGGGCAGGTTCGTAACCATGTCGTGCCGCGCCAGATAGGCAATTTTCGCCTCTGCCCGACGCCGCTCGGTGATGTCTTCATGCACTGCCACCCAGCCGCCGTCGGGCATTGCTTGTTGCGAAATTGCGATAATTCTGCCGTCCATCAGCTCGTGAGTGTATGCCGACAGCCCCTGCGTGATTTCGTTGGAAATATCAGCGACTGTTTGATTGGGATTGACAAGGGAATTGTTGCCTATCTTGACTCTGTAATCGTGCATGCGCTGGTACGGCGTTCCGGGCTGAGCCAAGTCCTGTAAGAGATCGTACATGCGAATATAGGTGTGGTTGCACACGATCAGCCGTCGCTCTGCGTCAAACATGCACAGACCGTGCGTCATGTTGTTCAGTGCGATGTCCAGCCGGCGGTTGAGCTGCTGCAGCTCGATCTCTCGCGATCTGAGCTGGATGGCGTTGTCTTTGAAGACTTCGACCGCACGCGCCATTTCGCCGACTTCATCGCCGTCGTTGCAAGATGGTATAGCGACTGACGTATTGTGGTTTGCGAGCTTGATCATGGAATTCGTAATGCGGCCGAGGCGCGACACGACTTCATGGATCGTCTTGAGGCCGACAGGCCCGATCAATATGAATGCGGCAATGGTGCAAATGAAAACCCATACAGTCAGAGCGTGGGCCGATTTCGCCAGATGAGACAACGAATCGTGCGCACTTTGGATGCGCTGTTCCCGGTAGCGCTGTATCATTTGCTGTGTCTTGTCGGCCTGAGATGCGTATTGCTCCGCAAATTCGAGCGCCTTGTCCTGCGCAAAATTGATGGCGTAGAAGGCCACGCGGTCGCCGAGCTGGAATAGCGGCGAAAAACTCCTTGATATGTCATGTTCCATGACATTGTCGGCAGGACCGCCCTGTTCGGCTATCAGGTCCTCGATCAAAGTCGTGAGCTTGGTACCACTCTCATCGATGCGGGTCCGGCCTTGATCCAGCCTTTCGCGGTCAACTTCGGCCGGCATGCTCTCAACGATCCGGCGATGCTGCTCCAAGAGGAGCTCGAGGCGCGTCGAATTGAATACGCCGACGAAACCGTCACCATACAGTCGCTGCGCAGCGGTCTCAGTCGTCTTGGCAAAATAGATTGAAGCAGTCGCCAAGCCGCTGATGGCGATTATGGAGAGCACTGCGACGCAGTAAAGCTTGGTGGAAAGGCTGTTGAGCCGAATTGACCAAAGGCAACGCAACGAATGCAACACTCGCTCAAGTTGAGATTGCTTTCGGTCCCACATTTCCCCCGACGAATTCGACTGATTCCTGTTACTGCGGAGCTAATTTGCGTTCGATGCAGGAGAATGGCCGCTCCTGAAAGTAAACAAAGCGTGCTTTTATTGAGCGTGATTTGATTGACCGGGTACGCTGTTGCTGACTCGGGTTCGAGTAGTTTATTTGGTGTTAATCAACCAACATCGGTAGAAGTTGAACGATCCACATAAGGGGAGCGTCAGACGGCGACCGTTATGATGGATGCCTGGGCTATTTCAGGAGCTGGAACGGCAATGAGCTGGGAGTTTTGGCGTATCGACTCGCCGAATGTTGCTGCCATATTTGCACTGGCGGTTTTCCCCGTCATTACGGTGGTCACCCACACGGTAAGCGATAAGCGCGAGACCGCGATGCAAGTGATCGCCGAGTTGCTACCGGTGTCGCCAGCGGCGGTGACTACATTCGATAATGCCGACCGCAACGGAAACGCCGCGTGCCGCTACGGCAAGCAGTGATGGTTCTTTGCAGTCATTCAGCCGCTATAGGGCGCAGAAGCTCCTCATCGCTGACCGTTTCGACCACGCCGTCCGGATGCAGCCGCAGCAAGGTCCCGTCCTTTATTGTCCTCAGCCCACACGTACCAATGATCATGGTCGCATTGCACTCCCGGGCCAGGATTGCTGTGTGGCTCAACCAGCCCCCGACCTCGCAAACGAACCCGCCCGCGCGGCCGAAATAGGGAAGCCATGCCGGGTGAATCATCGAGGCCACGACGATGTCGCCGTCCGCGAAGGGCTCGATCGGACGCCCGCATTCGGCATCTGCCTCGGCAACGACACGTGCGCGACCGGCGACGGCGCCGGAGCCCGACACGCGGATTCCGCGTACCACACCGCGAACCTCATCGTGGGTTGCTTGACCGCCCATGGAGATGGTTTCGATGTCGCGAACCGTCAGGGTTGCGGCGAGCGGCGGCGTCTCAAGCAGGAGTGCCCGCTCCTTCTGCCGCTCATCGGCCAGGTTCCGCAGCACGTCGATCGGCTGGGTACGCAGTCCCAGCAACTCGTCGAACCGCAGGAAAAAGGATAGGCCGCCGAGCCCCAGTCGGCGGTCGAGAGCAAGGATTGCTCGCCGGAGCACGGCGAGCTCACGTAATGAATGGTGGCGCCCATCCTCCTTCAAGGCCTGAAATCGGCGAGCGATTTCAACGGCACGAACGACGGTCTTTGCTGTTGCCGCGTGGGCCGCGTCCTGCGCACCCAAATCAGGCTGCTGGTGGAGTATCGAGGTTGCTTGTCGCGGCAGATCGTCGAGTGCCCGCGGGTTTTCCAAATATCGCGGCTCGGAAAGTTCATAATCGAGGATTGCACGGTGGCCTATGCTGGTCGCAAGCAGCAAACGCCGCTCATCGCGTGGGGCGTGCGCTGCATCGGCAATCGCCCGCGCCTCACAGGTCTCTGGAATGTGGCCCAGGTACGTCGAGGGATCGAGGCCATGGCGCCTCAAGAGTTCCAGCGCCTGTGACAGATAGATATTCGCCGTGATATTGACGGTGTCCACCGCGACATGCGTCTCGAAGACGAATTTGTCGCGTATCCGCTCGAGTGTGTCGAGCAAGTCGGACGTCGACATTTTGTCGAAGTCGACGGCCTCTGCGACCCGAACATCGCCCAAGAATTTTGGCAGGAATGTTTCGCGGAAGTCACGCTCAATGCGATTGGCGCTGCGGGCGAGCCGGCGAGCCGCGAACGGGCCGATATGGAGCGAGCGGCTCCGCTCCTGGCTCCTGTTCACGTAGAGACGGCCCAAAATCGTGACGAGATAACTTGGTGCGTCCTCCTCGACCGGGTACGACAAGCCGAGCGAACGGCAGGCGAGATCGACGCTTCCGCCGCTCTCCCAAAGCGCTTCCATCAGCGAAAGAGACAGGCGCGTGGGACCCGGAAGCATTTCCGAAAACTCGTTCTTCGCGAACACGATCTCGTTTTGCGCGCTGCCCTTGGCGAGATCGACCACGCGTGCGAGGTTGCGCTGGATGGCCGACATTTTGCTCGTGATATTGCGGCTTTGCACGAGATGGAACGCGCCGTTCTGCCAGGTCCATTCGATGTCCTGCGGCGCTCCAAACAGCCCTTCGGCTTGCCGGCCGAGAGCGAGGAGGGGCTTGAGATCTATCGGTGGTATCATATCGTCGAGGGGCTGCCCCGATACGCGGCCAAAGCGACAGGTGTGAGGACGCACGCTGCCCGTCACCAGATTTTCTGCCGTACCCTGCACCAATTCGACCATCGAGAGCCCGCCAGCGGCAGGGTCCTGCGTGAATAAGACGCCGGCATATTCGGCCGCGACCATGCGTTGAATGAGAATGCTGGCTCCGCCGATTGCTGCGGCGTAGCTTTTGACACGGTCGGAGCTGAAGGATGCCATCACCTTCAGCATGGCGTCTTCCAGCCCGGCGCGATCGACATCCAAAACGGACTCGAAGATCCCGGCAAAGCTGCGATGCTCGTTATCCTCGGCCGCGGCTGAACTACGAACGACGACCTGCTGTTGCCCAAGCTGGCGCCAGATCTTGTCGAGTTGCGCGCGTCGCCATCTGGCTGACCCGGACACGAATTCGTGCAGGAAATCGGGGGTCAGCACGAGGCCATATGGAACCGGCATACCCTGCGCGCGCATCCGGGCAAGTCGATAGGCCTTGTTGCCGTACTCGGCCAGCCGTTGCGGCTCGTCGAGAGCCACAATGCGATCGTCGAGGCGGAACTGCTTCCACATACGCCGCAGGTGGTCGAGCCCGCCCGCGACCACGATGCGCTGAAAGAGCAGGAGTGCCGCACTCGCAACCAGATAGATATCAGCGCCCGCACTGAACAGCGCCCCTGTCGCGATCAGAAGCGGAAGCACGATGAGCCAGATCGTGATACGTTGCTTCATATTCCGCGCGAACGCGATGTCCACGTAGAGCGTAATGAGCGTTGCGAACAGAATCGGCAGGATCAGTAATTGATCGCGTTGGGCGAGGTTTGTCACCCACAGGAAGTGAGTCTCACTCTTGGAAGCAGCCTCTTGAACCGCCAGCAACGCCACGGCCATGACCGGGAGGAACAAAAGGGCAAGCAAGTTTCGGAGCGGCGTCAGCCCATGACGTCGGTAGAATGTCCGGATTGCGCGCGCTCGCCGCAACGGGTCGTTCTTCAGGCGCGACTTCAGCGTTTCAAGCTCGACAGAATGGGCGCGCGCGCAAATCTGATCGCGTTCGGACTTGACCGAGAACGGCAGCACGAGCACGCGCGAGACAATCGCCAGCAGCAGGATGGCGAACGCAAGACCTGTCCAATCGCCGATCGTGGTCAGGACTCCGGCGAGACGGCGGCCGGCGTTGACCCAAATGCTCTGGTTGTTCTCCTGAATCCACTGTTCGACATGCGGCGGTCGCGGCCGCGCCACGAAATACTCCCATGGCAGCGTGTAGCGACCCAGCACCTCATGGCCCCCGCGCGTCAACTCGACACCCATCACTTCTGCAAAGAAGCAGCCCCGCCGATCATAGCAAGGCAGAATGATCGGACGGTTTGGGAGCTGCGCGATCTTCTCCCGCAGCTCCGCTGTGGGCGTGCGGCGGATATTGAGATTCCTCGCGTCTGGAAGATGCTGTTCCGCGAAATCCGTCGGATGGCGAATATCAAGGAAGAGCGCGTTTCGATCCCTGATCAAGCGCTTCACGTCCGACGTATCCAGAAGCGTATGATGGTTGGGATAGTCCGGAATGGCGCGGAGGTCCTCGAGCGTTCGGACAGCAAGACCCGTCATCGAGCGGCCTTCGACCACCCATTTCTCCAGGCCGCCAACCATGAACCGGCAGTCGATCCCAAGTTTCTTCAACGTCTCGCAGATTTCCGAGCTGCGATTCCCGTTATGACAGAACAAGATGGCCTGCTTGCCCGTGAAGTCGATGTTGGCGGCTTTGAAATCGGGAAAACGGACGAATGTCACGCCCGGCAATGTCCCCAATTCGCGCTCGGCGGCCTCCCGGACGTCGAGAAAGACGATATCGTCTCGTTCGCCGCGCGCGGCCGCAGCAAGCAATTGCGCCACCTCGTCCGTGTTCACGCGCAGTGGATGACGAACCTGCTCGCTGAAGGTCAGCTCCTTCATATCGGGATCGATATCCGACCCGCCGGGAAGGCGGGAGGGTCGCAATAAGGTCTCCTCCAGTCTTGCCTGCCGCTCGTTCTTCTTGCCGACCCATTGGTAAATGTTGAAGCCGACTGACGTCGTCAGCAGGATGGCAATGCCGGCCATAATGATGATTAGCCATCGCGATCCAGTGGCCTGCCCGCCGTTGCGCGCCCGGACCCGAAACATGGCGAGGGTAGCGCCTCCGCCAATGAGCGCCGACGTCAACGCTATGAGCTGGGACACGCTCGTAAAGGAGCCCACAACGAGCTCCGGAGAGGGAATTGCGAGCGCCGGGGCAGAGCCGGCAAGAAAGAGCACAACCACACCAAAGGTTGTCGCAGTGACGATGTCAGGTTTTACGCGAGATTCAACCCAATCAACAACGAGCACGGACTTATTCCATTTCTTGAAATAGCCATTAACCCAGGAGTGAGGAGCCGTGCGAAAGCTCTCTCGCAAGAAGGGAACAATCAATGCGAAAATGCCGTCTTCAGGAGTGATCGACCGGTATGCCTCACCTGGCTCCGGATCACCCCCACGCCTCCGTCACCCCCACAGCGGCGGCCAAATTCTTAACAGAATCTAAGCAGTAATTAAATAGTGTTTAATAGTTGTAGTTAACATTCGTAATTAACAGGCGCTTATCTTGCTTCAACAAGCGGATGTTCCTTTACATGGCCCTGGCAGCAATCGTGCGAGCAGCATCGATAACAGAGCGCATGGCCGGGGTCGGCTCGCCGAAGGTAACCAAATAGAGGGTCTGTTCGAATGGTTTCTCCGTCTTGAGCTCGGGCGTCTTCGTTTTTTGCGCAAGGGTGAGTTGGGCAAAGCCGATTGCCCCAAGCTCCTGATTGACGATCTGGATCAATTGCACCGGCGAGTTGACGTAAATCTTGCTTGGCGTCGACACGCGTTGTCCATTCAGAAGGCCCGTTTCAACCGCGACCGTAAGACCCCCACCGCCGCCGACGAGGACAACGCGAATTGGCAGATCAGGCCCTCCGAGCGCTTTCCAGTTGGCAATCTTCCCCAGCAGGATCTCGGCGTCTGATCCAGCGTGGCGGTGCGAACCGGATTGAACCTGTTGACAGCGAAAGACACTCGCGTGCGATCGATCTCAAATGCGTACAGCTTGTCGAATGGAAGGCCGGGCATGATCTTTTGAATGAGCGCAACCTCAGAGTTGAGCGGCGCGGATATCATCGCCATTTGAGCGCGCCCCTCGAGCAGGGCAATAAGGCCTGGAGTTCGATTTGTTCGGAATGACGGTGAGCTGGTGGCCGGTTAACGTTTCGATTTCGGCCTGATAGGGCTCCATCAGCCGTCTATTGAACGTCGTCGAGCCTTGGATCATGAGGGGGTCTGCGGCTGCGCTGAACAAGACCCCAATCATTGCAAGCATGACGCTCGCGACCTGGGCGCGGACGCTCACAGCTCTTACATGCGCTATCCATTTATGGTTCGGCATTTGCCATCCCACGATGTAGGCACCCGACCATGCGCGCGAGGCCTTAAATTTTTGATGCTTGCAAAGGATCCATCTTTTATCCTTACGGAACTGTTAACAACGGGATTCCTTCGGCACATTGGCCAAACCTCGTCGGTAAGGAGCGCTTGCAACCAATGCGCGCAAACCCATGTCTGGTGGCGACGGTCCGAGCTGATCGATTCCGCTCACGAGCTTGCGCGCACGGCCCGGTTTGCTGCTGGATGTTTCGGGACACCAATACCGAAGGCTTCATGACCAGGACCATCTACAAGATCTGCGAGCGGGCACTGTGGGAAGAGGGAGAGCGATCCGGCGTTTTTCCCCGCGCCGAGGTGGACGTGCGTGACGGCTTCATCCATTTCTCCACTGCGGCGCAGGTGCGCGACACCGCGGCAAAGTATTTTGCCGGAACCGGCGACCTGATGCTGATTGCAGTCGACGCCGATGCGCTCGGCGGTGCGTTGAAATGGGAGGTTTCCCGCGGTGGCGACCTGTTTCCACATCTCTATGGCGCATTGCCGCTCACTGCCGTGATCTGGGCAAAACCGCTCGCCATGGGCGCGGATCGCCGACACGTGTTTCCGGAGCTCACGGGGTGATCGGACTTTTCGAGTTGCTTGCGCGGCCGTTGCTGCGGCTGCTCGATGCCGAGGATGCGCATCGGCTTGCCATCCACGCGCTGAAATTCCCCCCTTTCGTCAAGCTGGTGGCCGACGATCCGCGGCTGGCCGTGCGCGCCTTTGGGCTCAATTTTCCCAATCCGGTCGGCATGGCGGCGGGATTCGACAAGCACGCCGAGGTGCCCGATGCGCTGCTTCGGCTGGGCTTTGGTTTCGTCGAGGTGGGCACCGTCACGTCGCGACCACAGCCCGGCAATCCGCGCCCGCGCGTATTCCGGCTTCACCGCGACCAGGGGGTGATCAACCGGCTCGGCTTCAACAGCGAGGGGGCGCAGGTCGTGCTGCGACGGCTGGCCGCGCGCGCGAATGAGGGTGGCATCGTCGGAATCAATATCGGCGCCAACAAGGAGAGCGCCGACCGCATCGGTGACTACGTGCGTCTGATCGAGACCTTCGCCCCCGTGGTGAGCTACTTTGCCGTGAACATCTCCTCGCCCAACACGCCCGGTCTGCGTGATCTGCAACAGGCTGAGACGCTCGACACGCTGCTGACCCGCGTGATGGAGGCGCGCGCACGCATGAGCAGGCGGGCCGGAGTGACCCCTGTGCTGATCAAGATTGCGCCGGACCTCAGCCTCGGCGAGCTCGACGATCTCGTCGGCGCCGCGCGCAGACACCGCGCCGACGGCATGGTCGTGGGCAATACGACGGTGGCGCGACCTCGGACCCTGCGCGATCGGGGGACGGCGCGCGAGGCGGGTGGCCTCTCGGGACACCCGCTATTTGCGCTCGCCACCCGCATGCTGGCGGAAACCTATGTTCGGGTCGAGGGCGCCTTCCCGCTGATCGGCGTGGGTGGCATCGATTCCGGAGCCGCAGCGCTCGCCAAGATAAGGGCGGGGGCTTGTCTCATCCAGCTCTACTCCGGCCTCGTTTTTCACGGATTGCGGCTCCTCGCCAGCATCAAGTCCGATCTGTCGAGCGCACTGCGCCGCGAGGGGCATGCCGCCATCGACGAGATCGTCGGCGCAGACGCGGCCGCGATCACCGCCGAGAACTGGCCGGGCTAGGCCCGGCGATTTACCGTCCCTTGGCGGCGCGGGTGAGGCGAACGATCAGCCAGATGGGAACGACGATGGCGGCACCGAGCAGCAGATAGCGCCATAGCCAGCGCACCGCGTCAAAGCCCATGTCCCAGATGCGCAGGGAGAGGCTGCGCAGGCTGTCGATGATGTGCAGGGGATCGAGCCCCAGCACTTCCAAAATCACACCGATGATGATCGACAGCAGGACGAGCCTGAAGATGACCGACAATGGTGGCCCGCCGAAGAAGCGGGCGAGCGCGCTGTTGCCGCTCGGACGGGCGGTCCTTTCGGTGGGAGCGATCGGCCGCTCGGAAGGCATGCTCATGGGGTCATTCCATCAGAATACGCGATTGGCCGCCGTTGCGCGCCCCGCGGGCCGCTTCGATCCTCTTTAGCATACCTTCGAGCGTTTCCAGTCGATCGGCCTCGCCCGGCGGCTTGTCCCAACGCAGGCTGTTGATGCGGGGAAACCGCATCGCGAGGCCTGACTTATGGCGGATTGAGCGCTGGAGTCCTTCGAAGGCCACTTCCAGCACCAGGCCATGGCCGGCCTCATGCACGACCTCGCGGACCGGGCCGAACCGCTCCACGGTGTTGCGGCGGACAAACCGGTCTATTGCGACGAGCTCCTTGTCGGTGAAGCCGAAATAGGCCTTGCCCACGGGCACCAGCACGTCGCCATCTTCTCCATTGGTCCATACTCCGAACGTGTAGTCGGAATAGTACGAAGAGCGCTTGCCGTGGCCGCGCTGGGCATACATGAGCACTGCATCGACAATGAAGGGGTCGCGCTTCCATTTCCACCAGGATCCTTTCGGGCGGCCCGGCACATAGGGTGCGTCGCGGCGCTTGAGCATGATGCCTTCGACGGCGTCGCCATCCTCCCCCGCGCCCGCGGCGGCCGGGTTCGCCCGCGCGGCGGCAAGCTCGTCCCAGCTGGTGAATCCGACCAGCGGCGAGAGATCGACGCGTGGCTGCCCGAGGCGTGCGACGAAATCTTCCAGCCGGCTGCGCCGAGCGGAGAAGGGAAGGCCGCGCAAATCCTCGTTACCCTCGACCAGTAGATCATACGACCGCAGGTGCGCGGGAAATTCCGCCAGCAGCTTGGCATTGACGGTTTTGCGATTGAGACGTTGCTGGAGGACGTTGAAGCTTTGCACCCGGCCGTCGCGCATGACGAGCAGCTCGCCGTCCAAGGCGCCCGGCAAGTGCAACGCCGCAAGCAGATCGGGAAAGCTTCCCGATATCTCCTCCCCGCTGCGCGAGTAGAGGCGCGCGATCAGTCTGCCGTGCGCGTCAATACCCGCGGCGGCTTGCACCCGGATGCCGTCCCATTTCCATTCGCCGATGAAATCTCGGGGATCGAGCTCGCTCAAATCGCTCTCCTCCAGCGCATGCGCGAGCATCGCCGGCCGGAATGGAGCAGGGTCGCTGCTGGCGGGCCTGTCCGCGCGGCCTTCGAGCCAGGCGAACAATTCGACATAGGGTGGCCGCAATCCGCTCCAGATCAGCTCGATGTCCTGCGCGTCCTTGCCGCCGAGAGCGCCGACCGCGGTCTTGGCCAGACGGGCCGAGACCCCGACGCGCAATCCGCCGGTCACAAGCTTGAGCAGCGCCCAGCGTCCGGTTTCATCGAGCAGGTCGAGCCAGCGTGCGAGCTGTCCCGGCAGTGCCGCCTTGCCGAGAGAGGAGAGGGCGGCGATGACCTCACTCAGGGTCGGCGGCTGTCCACGCTCGAGAGACTTGTCGCAGGCGAGGTTGGACGAGGTCGTATCCGTAGGGGCGGGTTTGAAACCCATAGGGTCTACATGCGCCTGCGGTGTCGGCCACATCAATGCGACGGTCTCGGAGAGATCGCCGACGTAATCATGCGACAATTCGAACAAGACAGGGTCAGTGCGCTCGGAGATCAGGGCGCGGATCATGCCGGGCTTGGCATGCGGAAAGGTAAGCGCGCCCGTGAGCGCCGCGAGCGCGAAGCCGCGTTCCGGATCGCCCGTGCCGGCGAAATAGGCTGTCATCAGCCGCAGCTTGTTGTTGCGGCTCGGCTCGTAGGAGAGGCGGTCGAGCAATTCGGCAAAACAATTCATGAGCCACCGCCCGAATCATCGTCGGCCACGGTGTCATGGGCTTCGTCCTCGTCGCTGTAGCCGACGATGTCCAGTGGTCGCGCACGCAGCCCGTGCGTCACGCTCCAGTGCATCAGGGCATCCTCCTGCCCGTGTGTGATCCATATCTCCGCGGCGCCGGTTGCGGCGATGGTGGCGGTGAGACCGTCCCAGTCGGCATGATCGGAAACCACCAGCGGCAACGCCACGCGCTGCTGGCGCGCGCGGGCGCGCACCCGCATCCAGCCCGAGGCAAGGCAGGTCACCGGGTCGGGAAAGCGCCGCGACCACAGCTCCTTCAACGCCGAAGGGGGACAAACAATAATGGCACCCGCCAGCTCCGACTTGCCGGCGCCGCGCACCGGCTCGGTCCGGCCGAGAGCGATGCCGCGGCTCTCGTAATAGCGGGTGATCCTCTCCAGGGCGCCGTGCAGATAGATCGGCTCCTCGTAACCGGTCGTGCGGATGAGCGCCATCACGCGCTGCGCCTTGCCGAGTGAATAGGTGCCGACGAGATGTGCACGATCGGGAAAAAGCGCGACCGACCGCAGGAGCTTGGCAATCTCGGCATCGGGATCACCGTGGCGGAAGACCGGCAGACCGAATGTCGCCTCGGTGATGAACACATCGCATGCCAAGCACGCGAACGGCACGCAGGTCGGATCGCGGACGTCCTTGTAATCACCGGAAGCGACCATGCGCAGACCATTCGCCTCGACCGCGATCTGCGCGGAGCCGAGCACATGTCCGGCGGGATGAAAGGTGACCTTGGCGCCGCCGAGGTTGATGCTTTCGCCGTATCGGATGGCTTGCGCGGAGCCGGCGAAATTCTCACCAAGGCGCAACCGCATGATGTCGAGCGTTTCCTGCGTGGCGAGCACGGCGCCGTGACCGGCACGCGCGTGGTCGGAATGGCCGTGGGTAATCACGGCCCTGTCGACGGGACGCGTCGGGTCGATGTGGAAATCGCCGAGCCTGCAGTACACGCCGTCGCGCGTCGGCAGGAGAATGTCTTGCGGCCGCATCTAACTGAGATAGTCATTCGGGGTGGAGTCGCGAGGGGATGTCTAATCCCTCGGTCGTCATCAATCCCGCCGGAACACCACGGAGGCGAACCAGCCGGTCGCAAGCGCCATCATGGCGGTGGCGAGACCATAGAGCACGCCGTGGTCGCGCGCCGCGGTGGTAACGATCTGCTCGAAACCGAATTTGTAGACCTCGAACGGTGCCGGAGCGCGCGCGACTTGTGCGCCGTCGGCGATGAGCCTTACGTCCACCATGTAGGTGCCGACCTGGACCTCGGCGGGCAGCGGGATGGAGGCACGAAACAGCGTCGGCGCCAGAAAGGTCACGCCGTTCGACACCTCACGGTAGAGTCCATGGTCGCGCTTGATCCTGATGAAAGCGAGCCGGAACGGATCATCACTGCCGGCAGCGGCGATTTTGATGCTGGCGCGTTGCGGCAAGGGAATGTTGTCCAGACCGAGCTGCAGGCGACGCAGCGTCTCATTGCTCGCGATCGCATCGAGGGGTCGGTTCGACAGCACGGCCAGATAGGACGGCGCGTCCTCGAACACGCGCGAATCCGCGTTGACCCAGATGCCGACCATCCTCTCCTTGCGAAAGGTGATGACGGTCTGACGCGGTCCAGCCACTGTTATGACGACGTCATAGCCGGTGCGGCGCGGTCGAGACGCGGCGTCCTGCTCGATTCCGCCGAACAGCACGAGCTCTTCGCCGGTGAAATTCGAGGTCACCATCACCCGATGATTGGAGAGAGAGGCGACGAGCCGCTCGCCGGCCGCGGGCGCTGCCGAGGCCGCGAGCACGGCGAGCGCGAACATGCCTGTAAGCGGAGCAGGCGGCGTCATGTGTCGGTTTCCAGCGGCCGGACGGAATAAAGATTATCCGGCGTCAAAACCAGATCGAGTGCGAAACGAATTCCGACTGCCAGCACGAGAAGCCCGAGGAGCAACCGCAGTCGCTCGCCCCGCATCTTCTGCCCAGCGCGGGCGCCGAATTGTGCCCCGGTGACGCCGCCGGCCATCAGAATCAGCGCGAGCACTGCGTCGACGAGGTGATTGGTGGCAGCATGCATCACCGTTGCCGAAGCCATGGTGACGAGCGTGAGCACCATCGACGTTCCGATCACCGTCGCGGTCGGCACCCGCAACAGATAGATCAGCATCGGCACCAACAGAAATCCCCCGCCGATGCCCATGACCGCGCCGATGAATCCGATGAAGAAGCCGATCCCCCAAACCGGGATGGCGGATACGTAGATGCGCGAGCGTTTGAAACGCAGCTTGAACGGAAGCCCGTGGATCCACAGGTGGCTGCCGGGGCGGCGCAGCTCGATCGGCTTGCCCTGCCGCGCGCGAATGATTGCGCGCACGCTTTCCGCGACCATCAAGGCGCCGACGATGTCGAGCAGCAGCACGTAGGAAACCCCGATGGTGATGTCGAGCTGCCCGATCGCCCGCAAGAAGGTGAACAGCCAGACCCCAAAGGCAGTGCCGATGATGCCGCCGGCGAGGAGCATGAAGCAGAGCGCAACGTCGATAGCCCGGCGCCGCCAGTAGCTGATTGCGCCCGACATCGAGGATGCCGCAATGTGGCCGGTGACGCTCGCCACCGCGACAGCCGGCGAAATGCCAAGGAAGATCAAGAGCGGCGTCATCAGAAAGCCGCCGCCGATGCCGAACATGCCGGAAATGAATCCGACCGCCAGCCCCATCGCCAGAATCACCAAGATGTTGACCGGCAAGTCGGCGATGGGAAGGTAGATCTGCACCAGCGATCCTCGTTCGAGGCTCAGGTATTTGCCAAGCCGCCGCCGGTCTTCCGACTGCGCCGTGTCTCAACCGAATTCGCGCCACCTCGCGCAAACCTGAAAATGTCGCGACAGGAGACAGCCGAATTGCGCTTGAACGTGGCGAAAGGACCGTCGACGCCCGCGTAGGTTCGCTGCGCGGGCAGGTGAACGCATTCTAGCGATGTCGCTCGCAACTGCGACGCCTGCGCGCGTTCTTATTGTGCAAGACTCTTATTGAACAAGATGCGGAGTGGCAAGATCGAGCTTGGGTCCGACCACGACTGGCGGCTTTCGCCTGGCCGGCACGATGGGCGAGGTCGCGGACTGATCCCATCCACCCGGCGGCGTTTTCAACTTCCACTGCGGCCTCGGGCTGCTGTTGCGGCGCCCAAGATTGCACCGCCTGCGCGGCCGCGTTGAGCGAGTAGCGATCGAGCCGGGCCCCGAGGTCATCCCGCTTCGTGGCCGCGTCCGCGTCCCCCTCGCGTGCCGCGAGCGCGAACCACTTGTAGGCTTCCGCCAGGTTCTGCTCCACGCCGATCCCGCGTGCATAGAGAATTGCAAGGTTGTATTGACTGTCGGCGACGCCATAATCGGCCGCCTTTCGAAACCATTTGGCGGCGGCCTGGTAGTCGGGCTTGCCGTCGATCCCTTCGGCATAGAGGACGGCAAGATTGTGCAGCGCCTTCGCATTGCCGGCCTCTCCGGCGGCAAGGTAGAATCGGCGCGCGGTCTCCAGGTTCTTCTTTACGCCGAGACCCTTCTCGTAAAGGCCGCCAAGCCGGAACTGCGCCGGCACGAGACCATGCTTGGCGGCGCGTTCGTACCATTCCACCGCTTCCGTGAGATTCTGCGCCACGCCGCGGCCCTCGGCATAACGCGACGCAATCTCGTATTGAGCGGTGGCGTCGCCTTTGGCCGCTGCGGCGCGCAAGCTGCTGCCGAAAGCTGCCGGAATCCGGTCGGATCCGGCAGGCAGAGCCGTCGGGCTCGGTTGCGCCGGCACCGACCCCGGTGCGGGCATGGAGGGCGTGCTCGCAGCGGGTGCCGGCGTCGTCAGAGGCTTGCTGGCGGCAGAAGCCGCGGGGGTGGAAATCGAACCTGTGATCTCTCGCTCGGAGACCGTTGCCGCGGTTCCGGCCGGTTGCGGCGCGGCAGTCCCGCTGGCTTGGCGGGCGACATCGAGTGAACTCGTGATGCTGGAGCCGGGAAATGGGCTCCCTGCGCTTGCTGGAAATGCAGACGACTGCCGCCCGGCGGCCGGTTCGGGAGACGCCCGCCTCGGTGATGCCGGCTCGGTCCATGAAGGAGCCGCCGGGTTCGCCTCGGCCGGAATTGGAATGGCAGCTTGGGTCGTTCGCTCGGGGGCCGCGACAATCGTTTGGGCTTGCCTTTCCTGCGAATCCGCTTCCGCTCCTGGTGGAGAGGTCAGTAAGGTTCTTGCGACCTGCAGCCCGCCGAGGACGATCACGATCGCCGAGGTGCCCGTGATCAGGGCGCGCAACTTGCCGACGCGGCTCGCGAGCCTGCCGGCGGCGGATGCAATCTCCCGCGGTCCGGACGCAGCGCTCTTGGCGGGCGGCTCGCGGCCGGCCGCCTGGGCGGCACGGCGCGCCGCGGCGATGAAGTTGGAGGTACCAACCGGCTCCGGGATGACGGGCGGCTTGGTGCCGACGAGCGCCGATTCCGAGGCTGCGATTCGGTCCGCCGGCGATCCGGGATAGCCGCGGCGTGACCCGCTGGAGCCGGGCTCCAGGGGATGATCCGGAGGAAGCGTCGGATCGATGGTGCGGCGGTCGGCGCCCGGCATCTGGTCGGGCTTGGAAGGCTCGGGCAAAGTGAATTCGATGGGTTGCGGGGCTTCCGCCAGCGGGAGGAACGACGGCGAGCTGTGCGTCGCGGCGACACTCGGCGGCACATCCGAGTTGGTTGCCTTGCCGCCGGTCTTGTTGCCAGGCTTGCTGACGGGCCTGTTGGCTGTGTGAGCCCCGCCGCCGGCTGGCGCGCCAGCCCCAGGGGTGGGGGGCGCGGCCGACTTCGCCGGTGCGGGACCGGCCGGGGCAACCGGGGCGGTCTCGACGGCGGCGAAGGTTTCCGTGGGCCGCACGGGCTTGCTTCGCATGTCGGTCTCGATCATGGCCAGTCGATCGACGACATGTCCCAGCGTGCCGTGGACCACTTCGAGCAATTCCTGGGTCTTTTTTCCCGTCTGCCTGAGGTCGGCCACGTCGCGCGTAAGCTCGTTCACTTCCGGAAGCGGGGATTCCCCGCGCGCCAAATTCGGCACGCGATGGTGCTCCAGATGGATCAGGAGCTCCGCCAGCCCGCGCTCGATCGCCTCGAGATGGTTGAGCCGGGCATCCGAAGCGTCGAGCTTCTCGACCAGCTTGGCTATCCGGTCCTCGAGATGGCCGAGCGCGGCATGATCACCGCGCGTGAGTTGCACTCGCTCGATCTTGTCGACCAGTCCCTTGATGACCGTCTCGAGCTCATAGGGCACGCTCTGGCCGACTTCATTGCGGGCCGCGAGCGCGTCGGCGATCGCCGCAATCCGCTCCTCGAGCGCGTTGAGAACATTATCGTTGCCGGAGCTGGCCGCCACCCGATCGACCTTGCCGGCAAGCGCGCGCACCTCATCGGACAGGCTCGCCAGCGCATCGTTCGAAGCAGCATGAGAGACAATGCCCCGCAGGCCGATGATTGCGCTTTCCAGCTGCCGCAGGGCCACCGGATCCTGGCTGTTGTGTGCGAGACCATCGATCTTTTGGGAAAGCTGCTGCAATTCCCGATCGACCCCGGGCAGATTTTCGGCAGGAGCAAGACCACGCAAAGCGTCCCGCACTTCGGCAAGCCCGCGCTCGATGCTCGCGAGTACCGCGCCGTCGGCTCCGGCATTGCGACTATGGTCGATGCGGTCGGCGAGCGTGCGCATTTCGCGCTCGATTGCCTCCACCGATTTGCGCGGCATGGCGTCCTGCAGCATGACGCCGATCTCGGCGAGGTCGTCGCGCAGCGTATCGATGGCCCTGTCGACGCCGCAGGGCTTGAGGTTTCCGATTTGCGCGTTGATCTGTCGAAGCTGCTGCTCGAGCCCGGACAGCTCTTGCGTGCGCGCGCGGGGTAGCGCCTCGGATGGGATGGTTGTGCGCGTTGCTGCAGGTGGCGAAGCGGCTCCCGCGTAACCGTCGAGGGCACGCTGGCGGTCCGCGATTTCAAGCAGCGCCTGGTCGAGCGGCGTGGCAGGATCGGGGACGCTGGGCGGCGGCGCCTGCTCGCGGTTGAGATCGGCAATTGCGCGACCGACGGCATTCACTCGCTGCTCGATATCGGTCTTGCTGGAGCGTCCCTCGGCGATCAATTGATCGAGTCTGCGGTCGAGCTTGGAAATGACCTCGACCAGCTGCTGCGATGGCTGCTCATTTCGCGGCTCCGGACGTGCCGCATTCGCGGCACTCATGGTCGCTACTTGGCTCAGCTGTCGTGTCAAGTCGTCGAGGCGCTGGTTGAGCTCTGCAAACCCGCGCCCTTCGCCGCGCGCAAGCGCCAGTCGTTGCTCCAATTCGGCCGCAAGGCGATCGGCGCTGGGTGCTGCTGCCTGGGAAGGAAACTCGCGGTCGAAGGGGGCACGATCCCCGTCAAGTCGCTCGTGAGGGGGAGCCTCGCGCTCGGCAGCCCCATGGTAAAGGGGGCGGGCCTGATCGCGGTTTTCGTCGTCAGCCGACTGATCGCGGTACTCATATGTCCGCGGGTCATCGTATTGATGATCGTCATATTGGCGGGCGCGGCCCCCCAAGTCCGGGTCGTCACGATCGTGGTCGCGCTCGGCGGGCCGTCGACCTTCGACCTCATCGGCCTCTGCGGAATTCAGGATGATGCTGTCGAGCCATTCGCCAATCGACATGCCGGCGCGGCGTGCAGCTTCACGCGCCGTTTCACGCGCTTGCGGCCTGACCCCGCTCACTTGCCAAGGCAAACCAGATTTCATGCCCGCATCCGACGCGTCGAGGGAGAAGCAGGGGCCGGACGGCACCTGGCGGAACCAGAGCTGATTAACAGACGGTGGAAGGCGACGCGGCCCTGTGTCCTCGGAGGGCAGTTTTTCCCACTCGAAGTAAACAGACAGTTAAGCCACGGCAATCCCGGCAGGAGGTTTCTGCGATGGTCCTTCGATGTGGCCATTTGATCACGGGCCATACGCAAGTTGCCGGATACACGACCATTGCCAAGGTCGACGCGCTGTCGGATAAAGTCCCGCCACCAGAGTACTTTATGAACACGCTCAATCTTCCTCTGCCCAGCTGGATGACCGAGGACCTTGTTCTGCTCGAAGAGCAGGCGCGGCGCTTCATTGCGGCCGAATTCGTCCCCAAGATCGAGGCCTGGAACGAGCACGGTATGTATGACCGCGAGGTCTGGACCAAGGCTGGCGCGGCGGGGCTGCTTTGCCCGGCGATCCCCGAGCAATATGGCGGCGTCGGCGGAAGCTTCGCCCATGAGGCGGTGATCAGTCGCGAGCTCAGCCTTGCCGGCTTCAATTCGTTCGGGGCGCCGCTGCATTCTGGGATCGTCGCGCCCTACATCCTGCATTATGGAACGGAGGAGCAGAAGCGGCGCTGGCTGCCCGGGCTGGTGAGCGGCGAGCTCGTGGGAGCGATCGCCATGAGCGAGCCCGGCACCGGATCCGACCTGCAAGGGGTGCGCGCGACGGCGAAGAAATCCGGCAACGGCTATGTGCTCAACGGATCGAAGACCTTCATCACCAATGGGCAGCACGCCAACCTCATCATCGTGGTTGCCAAGACCGATCCGAGCGCGGGCGCCAAGGGCGTCTCGCTGATGGTGGTCGAGACCGACAGCTCGCCCGGTTTCCGTCGCGGCCGCAAGCTCAAGAAGCTCGGCATGGATGCCGCCGATACCTCGGAAATGTTCTTCGACGATGTGAAGCTGCCGCCGGAGAACCTCTTGGGCAGCGAAGAAGGCCAGGGCTTCGCGCAATTGATGAATGACCTTCCCCGTGAGCGGCTCATCGTCGCGGTTCATGCGCAAGCCATGATCGAGCGAGCGCTCGTGCTCACGATCGAATACGTCAAGCAGCGCCACGCCTTCGGCAAGATGATCATCGAGTTCCAGAATACCCAATTCGTGCTTGCCGAATGCAAATCCGAGGCGACAATCGCTCGGGTCTTCCACGATCACTGCATCGAGCGCTACCTCAACGGGGCGCTCGACACGGTGACCGCCTCCATGGCGAAGTACTGGCTCAGCGATTTGCTAGGAAAGATCATCGACCGCTGTCTGCAGTTGTTCGGCGGCTATGGCTACATGGAGGAATATCCGATCTCCCGCATGTACAGAGACGCGCGGGTGATGCGGATTTACGCCGGCACGAACGAGATCATGAAGCTTCTCATCGCGCGCAGCCTGTGACGCGTGCGCTCTGAATGAAATCCTCACATCTTGCCGGCATTGCGGACAGTGCCATTCCCGGCATCGGCCTGATGCTGGCGGGCATCTCCCTTTTCTCCATCAATGATGCGCTGGGCAAGTGGCTGCTCGGGACCTATTCGGTAGGGGAGCTTCTGCTGGTGCGCAGCGCCGTCGCGCTGGTCCTGCTTGCGCCGTTCATTCGGCAGGCGGGGAGGGCTGCTTTTGCGACCGCGCCGATGCCGCGACTGCAGATCGTGCGCGTGGTCTTGTCGACGCTGGAAGTGGCGATGTTCTTCTGGGCGGTCTCCTACCTGCCGCTGGCCGACACCGTGACTTTCTATCTCGCCGGTCCGATCTACGTGACGGCACTTTCGGTCGTGCTGCTGCGCGAGCAGGTCGGCTGGCGCCGTTGGATGGCTGTGCTCGTCGGCTTTGCCGGCGTGCTGCTGGCATTGCGCCCTTCGACGGCGAGCTTCACGCTTCCGGCGCTGATCGCATTGACCGGCAGCATGTTCTTCGCCGCTTCGATGATCGTCACGCGCATGCTGCGCGACACATCGAATACGGTGCTGGTGACGGGACAGATCGGCGCCACACTGTTGTTCGGAGCCGTGACTGCGCCGCTTGCGTGGGTGATGCCCTCGGGCGGCGACTTTGCGCTGATGTCGTTGTTCGGCGTGCTGTCGATCGTGGCGGTCGCGTGCGTCAACCTTTCGTTGAAGCTGGCAGCGGCGAGCGTCGTCGTGCCCTATCAATATACGCTCATCGTCTGGGCCATCGTGCTCGGCTATGTCGTGTTCGGCGACGTGCCCGATCCGCTCACGCTCCTCGGCGGAGCGGTCATCATCACCGCCGGGCTCTACATCTTCTGGCGCGAGCAGGAGCAGGGCCGGCGCGCATTGCCGCCCCCGGTTCACCCATAGCAAAGAGGAGCATATGCCCAAGATCGATATTGCCGCAGTGCCGGCGCAGCAGATCGCGTCCTATCCGAAGAAATTTGCCGCGGTGATTGCCGGCCGCGAGAAACAGAGGCTGGGCGACGTCGTCGGACTGACCCAGTTCGGCGTCAACGTCACGCGCATCAAGCCGGGCTCGGCTCGGTCATTTAAGCCGTTAGGCGGCGAGCGATCGCCACCAACCGGCGCGCTTGCTGCCTGCGCTCCCGCAGACTCAAGCCAAAATGCGCGGCGACCAGACGGAAGGTCCCGGCGGGGGCGATGACTTCGACTTCGATGGCGCGCCGCGGCTCGCGCTTGGCATGCGTGATATCGTGAATATGCATCGCGCCCAACGGCCAGCGGCTCAGCACCATCTGCCCGTATTCGCCGTCCGAAGCGATAATCGATTTTGCTTCCACGCCGTGCTCCCCGACGGCCTCGCGCAGCACTGCGAAAGCTGAGCTGGCGGGCGCGATTGTTCGCCGGGAATCGACCTCCTGCAGCGCGACCACGTCCGGATGATGGCGCGTGATCGTCTGCACTACCCGGGTGAGATCGAAACGGCGGTCGGTACCCAGCCCGCCATGGATGTTCCACGTCATCACGCGGGCTGTCGCGCCACTGCCTGTCAATTGCCGCCTCTCCGCCAGCGCAGGATCAGCGCCTGTGCTCCGAGCGAGACGGCCAGCCAGGCGATCACTGCCAAGAGGAATATCATGACGTTGGTCAATGTCGGCTCCATCACGATGCTCCATATCTGATAGCCGAGCGCGGACATCATGGTGATTCCCGGCGCCATTCCAAGCATCGTGCCGAGCATATAGTCGACAAAACGGATGTTGCTCGCGCCAGCTACCAGATTGACCAGGGTGAACGGCGCGATCGGGACGAGTTGCACCGCCGCAACCGTCAACAGGCCGCGCTCGACGATGCTCCGGCGCACGCGGTTGAGCTGCGGCCCAAAAACATTCTCCAGCGCATCGCGCCCAAGGGCGGCACCGACGCAATACGTCACGATTGCGCTCGCGATTGCGCCGATGGCGGCATAAGCAAAACCGAGCCATGGACCGAATGCAGCTGCGGTCGCAGCGATCAAGAGCAGCACCGGAAACATCACGAGGCCGCCGATGACGAAAATCGCAAGCACGATCAAGGGTGCTGCTGGAACATCCGCAATCGCGGATAGCCACTGCCGAATAGCGTCGGGATGGGCAAGTGCAGAGAGCGGCGTAAAGTGCCAGGCGAGCATCAATGCCACGATCACGATCCCAACGGCGATGATCTTGGCGAGCCGGCGCAGCGGGCGTGCCCGCGGCCGCGCACCGACAATATTTTGCAGGAAGGCAGGCGGCGGGATCGGCCGCTCCGGGTCGGCGATGATTTCGAGGGCGGACGAGGCGGGGGCTTCGATGCCGCCTTCATCCACCGGTTCCAGATGATGTCCGCCACGACTGAGCGCGAGTGCGGTCTTGATGAGCGATCCGGTTTGCGCAAGCGAAGCCGAAATGTCATCGGCACCGACCCCGCAGTGGTGGCCGAGCAGGCGATCGCGCATCCATCGCACCCTGCGACGTTCATCGGCCGTCTCGGCCTCGATGGCAAGATCGCATTCGGTGTCGAGCCCGATCGAGCGGTTGTTCAAATTTGCCGAGCCTACATGCAACAACACGTCGTCCACGATCATGACCTTGGAGTGCACCATGACATCAAGGTCACTTTCGCCCTCACTCACGTGCGGACTGACCAAGGCGACGCGGTCGAGCACACCTGCCGCTTCGAGAATTTGCATGAAACGGCTACGGCCCGTTCGCATGACCTGAGCTTCCAACCAGGAATGGTGCGCCTTGGGCACGACCACGACGACTTCGAGCGCGGGTTGCGCACGCATGCGCCTGGCCAGTCGCTCCGCGATCCGGGTAGCGGTCACGAACTGATTCTCGATGTAGATGGCACGCGTGGCATGATCGATCGCATCGAAGAAAAGTGCTTCGACCTCGCGGATCTCGTCCGTCTCCTCGGTAGCTGGCAAAGTGCGTGCGATGCCGATGTCGATTGCGCTGAAGTCGGGCCTGACCGTGTCCGGCCAGGGATCGCCGACGGGGCGTACAGGGGGTGCGCCGGCACATGCCGCCCGCGCCCAGCGCTCGCGAGCCAGTTGCGCCAGCGCAAGTGCCGCTTTCCCGTCCACGACCGCTTGAACGTCGTGGAAGGGGCGATAGCGCGCTCCGGTTGGATCGATCCGCCGGGAATCATCGAGGCGATGCTCGGCAGTATCCCAGCGTCGAATGGTGATATCCAATCCGCCGCAAAAGGCGACGGCATCGTCCACCACGACAACCTTCTGGTGGTGCGATGCACCGGGAGGAAGATCATCATCGAGGCAGTAGCGAATGCGTCGCGGCGTGCGCCAGCCGAGCGAGACCATCGGAAAGGGTTCGCGCTCGAGCGCATAGAGCATCGAATAGTCCCACACCAGGAGGTGCACCAAGAGCTGCGGTCGCTCATGAACCAATGCGGTGAGGAAATGCACGAAGGTTTCCGGGTAATGGTCGGTCGGCCGTCCGCTCTCCCCGACAAGTCGGGTCCTGCTGTCGAGGTCCCAGCCGATGACGAATACGCTCGATCGCGCCTTGATCAGCGTCTCACGCAATGCGCCGAAATAACGCGCTGCATCGATCAGCACGGCAGCCCGTTCGGCGCGCTCCAAGCGCCAAATGTTGCGGTCGGGGGCCAGAATCACGTTCTGCTCGTCCGTGCTGCGTCGGAGGCATTTCCGGCGCATGTTTAACGCGCGAGCAGCAAATTGGTCCCAATAAAGGGATGCTCCAAGACTATATCTCCTATCGTGGCCCCCGTGACCCAATTGCTCTTCCTTGCAACCGCCGTGTAAGGTCGCGGCCCTTTTGCCGGAAGCGCCGGATGGCTCGCGATCAAGTCGACATGACCCCCATTGAGACCCGCGAGGAGCTCATCGCGTGGTTTGAAGCGGGCAGCAAGCCGAAGTCGCAATTTCGCATCGGCACCGAGCACGAGAAATTCGTTTTCACCGTCGAGGGTCACAACCCGGTTCCCTATGCCGGCCGCCGTGGCATCCGCGCGCTGCTGGAGGGCATGCAGCATCTCCTGGGCTGGGAACCGATCGTCGAGAACGGCAACGTCATCGGCTTGTTCGACGTCACCGGCGGGGGCGCGATCTCGCTCGAGCCGGGTGGCCAGTTCGAGCTGTCGGGAGCGGCGCTCGAGACCGTGCACCAGACGTGCTCGGAGTTGATGGCGCATCTCGCGCAGGTGAAGGAGATTGCGCGTCCCCTCGGCCTCGGCTTTCTCGGCCTCGGCATGACCCCGAACTGGAGCCGGGCGGAAATTCCGATGATGCCGAAGGGCCGTTATCGGATCATGACGGCCTACATGCCGAAAGTCGGGAAATATGGCCTCGACATGATGTATCGCACCTGCACGGTGCAAACCAACCTCGATTATGCCGATGAAGCCGACATGGTGAAGAAGCTGCGGGTCTCGCTCGCCCTGCAGCCGGTGGCCACCGCCATGTTCGCCAACTCGCCCTTTACCGAAGGCAGGCCGAACGGCTTTCTTTCGTTCCGGTCGGAAATCTGGCGCTACACCGATCCCGACCGCTCCGGCATGTTGCCATGGGCGTTCGAGCCCGGAATGGGCTTTGAACGATACGTCGATTACGCACTCGATGTCCCGATGTATTTCGTCAAGCGCGGCGAGCATTACATCGATGTCGCCGGCCAATCATTCCGCGACCTGATGCAGGGGCGGCTTGCGGGGATGCCCGGCCAGCGCGCGACAATTTCCGACTGGTCAAATCACGTCTCGACCATCTTTCCAGAGGTTCGTCTCAAGCGTTATCTGGAAATGCGCGGCGCGGATGGCGGACCTTGGCGGCGATTGCCTGCGTTGCCCGCGTACTGGGTCGGCATCCTTTACGATGATGATGTGCTTGATGCCGCCTGGGATCTGGTAAAGAACTGGACCGCCGAGGAGCGCGAAAGGTTGCGCGCCGAAGTGCCAAAGCTCGGCTTTGGCGCCGTGATCGCGGGTCGCAATGTGCTCGAGCTTGCGAAGTCGACGATTGCGCTGGCGGAGAAGGGGCTCGCACGCCGCCGGCGGCTTGATCGCGCCGGGCGGGACGAAAGCCGCTATCTGGCGCCGATTCAAGAGTGCGTCGCGCGCGGTATCACGCCGGCCGAGGAGCTTCTCGCAAAATTCGAGGGCGAGTGGAATCGCAGCCTGCCGCCGGTGTTCAAGGAGTATGCGTATTGATCGATGCGAGGTGGGTCATTCGGCGGCGGGACGAGGGCGGACAATATCCTGCGCCTCGGGATTGAGCGGCCTCGCTTCCCCTGCGGGTTTGCTCAATGGCTCCTGCACCATGGTCGTATGCAACAGGTCCAGGCCGGCGGAAATGCCCTCTGCCTGCTGCAAAGCGAGCCGGTCGAGATCCCGGCGTCGCACGAACTCTTCGACCGCGAGAGCGCGCTCGGGGTCGAGCCCGAGCGCTTCGAGCGTCTTGCGGCCGAATGCGAGCGCCAATTCATACGTCTCGCGCAGCTCGAAGCTCACACCCTTGGCGATGAGCTGCAATGAATGGCGACGGTCGTACGCGCGGACGTACAGCTCGCTTCCCGGAAATTCCATCCGGATAAGATCGACGATGCGGCTTGCCGCATCACGGTTGTCGACGCACACGGCGATCAACCGCGCCTTGATCGCTCCCGCCGCGCGCAGGACCTCGAGCCGGGTGCCGTCCCCGTAGTAGACCTTGAAACCGAAGCGACCCGCCTGCCGGATCATTTCGGGATCGCGGTCGATGGCGGTCACATCAATTCCCTCGGCAAGCAGGCACTGTGAGACGATCTGACCGAAGCGTCCCCACCCGATCACCAGCACGGAACCGCGGGCCTCGGCAAAATCGTCCGCATCGCGCTCGGCCGATCCTACGAAACGGCGCACCACCACGTCGCTCAGGGCGGCAACCAGCGGACCCAGCAGCATGGTCACCGCGGCGATGGCGACAAGGATGCCGGCGTTACGTTGATCGAGCACCCCAAGCGATGCGCCGAGCGGGATCAGCACGAAAGCGAACTCGCCCGCGCCGGTGAGCACCGAACCCGCCCGCAGCGCGTCGCCGCGCGCGCAGGTCGCACGGAACAACAGCCAAACGATTGCAGCCTTCAAGACGGTGATGATCGCGGCGGCGGATAGAATGAGCCAAAGATGGGCGCGCACGAGAGCGATGTCGATGCTCATTCCAACGCCCATGAAGAACAAGGCGAGCAGCAGTCCACGAAACGGCTCGATATCGGCTTCCAGCTCGTGCCGATAATTCGACTCCGCGAGCAGGACGCCGGCGAGAAAGGCCCCCAGCCCCATTGACATGCCCGCCTGCTGCATGATCAGCGCTGCGCCCAAGACGACCAGCAGCGCGGCGGCCGTCATCACCTCGCGCGATCCACTGTGGGCCAAGAGACGAAAAAATGGATTGAGCAGATAGCGCCCGGCGAGCACGATGAGCGCAATTGCGCCCGCGATGAGGGCCACTGCCCGTGCGCCCTGGGCGTAATCGGCGTGAGCGTTCTCGTTTCCCTGCGCGAGCAGGGGCAACAACGCGAGCAAGGGAACCACGGCCATGTCCTGGAACAAGAGAATGGCAAAAGCGCGTTGCCCGTAGGTTTGTTGCAGCTCTCCGCGATCCTCCAGGATTTGCAGCGCGATCGCGGTGGCGGAAATTGACAGCGCCAGCCCCGCGACGATCGCCCCGCGCCAGCCGAGCAGGCCGAGGTAATGGGCGAGCGCTGCAATTGCAAGCGCGGTCAGCGTCAACTGGGCGGCACCGAGGCCGAAGATGGCACGACGCATCGCGAGCAGTTGACCGAGCTTGAGCTCGAGGCCGATCAGGAACAACAGCATCACCACGCCCAATTCGGAGACCGGGATGATGCTTTCGGGAGTTGCGAATGCCGCGAGCCCCGAAGGGCCGATGATCATGCCTCCGATGAGATAAGCGACGAGGGCCGGCAATCCAATTTTACGGGCAATCGGCACGCTGAGAACCGCGGTGACAAGCAGCACGAGACCCAACGTAAGAAAGCCCAATTCGCCGAGTTGCTGCGCCATGTTCGTTTCCGGGGTTGGCCTTCGCGCGATCCCGAAGAGTTGCAGACTTTTCGGTAAAGATCATGTGCCAATGCATAAAGCTCGCAGCCGAGTTGCGGTCCGATCTGAAGGGACTGTGCTTACGGTGCTCGCCTCTTGCGGCCTTCTTCTCTAACATGGATCGCGTGCCGGTCGGGGTGAGCGAGAGGTCGCGCATGCGGCGATGCTGGCTGTATTTCGGCTTGTGGTTCGCGCTCATCCTGCCGTGGGCACCAGCGCAAGCCCAGGTCGGCTTTGACCGGCCGGGTGGCGATTACGCAAGCTTTCCCATGCGGTCTGCCGACCCTGCGCAATGCGCCGCTCGCTGCGAGCGCGATGGACGCTGCCGCGCCTGGGCCTTTTCCTATCCTGCAACCGAAAGCGCCAGCGCTGTGTGCTGGCTCAAGTCCAAGGTGAATCGACGGGTCGCAGCGCCATGCTGCGTTTCGGGGGTGCGCGGCGCCGGGGTCATCGAGCCGCGCACCGGAGTTGTCGAATTCGGTTTTGATCGGTTCGGAGGCGATTACCGGCATTTCGATACGGCGATGGATGCCAACGGCAAGAGCTGTCAGCTCGCCTGCGAAGCCGAGGGAGGCTGCCGTGCCTGGACCTATGTGCGGCCCGGCTATATCGGGACTGCGGCGGTCTGCTATCTCAAGAACCGCATTACGCGCCCGGTGCGCAAACCATGTTGCATTTCCGGCGTGGTCAGGTAAGGGGGCCCAGCCTTGGGAAAAATTTGCAGCAATTTGGGCATCCCAAGCGGAACGGCGATCCACCGCGGTGGATTTGACGTTCGTCAGCGGAGATGCCGCGCCGACTCCGCGATGGGGATAGTAGTTGTCGATGCGAAGCAGCAGAATTCGGAGATCGCCATGATGAGAATCATTGTTGCCGGTGCCGCCTTCGCGCTGTTGATGGGCGCCGCCTTTGCTCACCACGGTTGGGGCAGCTATGACGCTGCCAAGCCCGTAACCGTCGCCGGTCCGATCCTGACCTCCAAATTCGAGAACCCGCACGCGATCATCACGGTGCGGGGCACTGACAAGACATGGACTGTGACGCTTGCACCTACCTCGCGCATGGTCAGTCGTGGTGCGACGCAAAGCGTCGTCGCGATCGGCAATAACATATCGGCCTATGGCTATCCCTCAACGGTGGAGAAGGACGAGATGCGCGCCGAGCGGATTACCGTGGAAGGCAAGACCTACGAGATGCGCTGATGATGGAGGGAGCGCCGGCGGTTTTCCTTGCGCTCGAGCAGTCCGGCTTCTCCGCGGGCATCAGGCAGTCCTCCTGGCTCTATCCGACCGCAAATGTGGGTCACATCGTCTCCCTGACGTTTCTTGCGGGCGCTCTCGCGGTCATGGATGTCCGGCTGCTCGGAGCATTTGCCGCAACCGAGCCGGCACCCATGCTCGCGCGCGCACGCCTTTTTGCCGTCGCAGCATTGGCGGGAATGGCGATCACTGGCTTCATGCTGTTCGCGGCCGAGGCCAGCCACCTCGCGCTCAATCCGGTGTTCCGGCTGAAATTGGCTTTGATCGCGGCTGCTCTCATCAATGTCGCGATCTTTGAATTGTGGGGAAAGCGGGCGGTGGAAAAATTGCCGCCGCATGCCGCCATGCCGAGGGCGGCGAAGCTTGCGGGTCTTGCTTCCGTCGCGATCTGGGTCGCGGTTGCCGCCTGCGGGCGCGCCATCGCGTATTTCTAGATCAGATCGGCATATCAGCCGGTGCCGCCGACCGTGATGCGATCCATGCGCAGCGTCGGCTGACCGACGCCTACCGGCACGCCTTGCCCGTTCTTGCCGCAGGTTCCGATACCCGGATCGAGCGCAAGATCGTCGCCGATCATGCTGATGCGATTGAGATCGGTCGGTCCGTTGCCGATCAACATGGCGCCTTTGAGCGGCCGTCCCACTTTTCCGTCCTCGATCTGATAGGCTTCAGTCACGTTGAAGACGTACTTGCCCGACGTGATGTCCACCTGCCCGCCGCCGAAATTCACCGCCCAAATGCCGTTCTTGACCGAGGCGATGATCTCGGCGGGATGACGATTCCCCGCCAGCATGTAGGTATTGGTCATGCGCGGCATCGGCGCATGCGCATAGCTCTGGCGGCGGCCATTGCCGGTCGGTCTCATTGCCATGAGACGCGCGTTCTGGCGATCCTGCATATAGCCAACGAGAATGCCGTCCTCGATCAACACGGTGCGATTGGTCGGAGTGCCCTCGTCGTCAATGGAGAGCGAGCCGCGGCGCTGCGCGATGGTGCCGTCGTCGACCACCGTTACCCCTTTCGAGGCCACCCGCTGGCCCATCAAGCCGGCGAATGCGGAGGTCTTCTTGCGGTTGAAGTCGCCTTCGAGTCCGTGGCCGACCGCTTCGTGCAGCATGACGCCCGGCCAGCCCGGGGCCAGCACCACGTCCATTTCGCCGGCTGGGGCCGCGACCGCTTCGAGATTGATCAGCGCTTGCCGCAGCGCCTCATCGGCGGCTTTGTTCCAGGCCGCGGCGGCGAGAAAATTCGAGAACCCTTCGCGCCCGCCGTAGCCCTGGCTGCCGGATTCCTGGCGATCGCCTTCGCCCACGACGACCGACACGTTGACGCGAACCAGCGGTCGCACGTCGCGGAAGCTTTCACCGTCGGCGCGCAGGATCTCAATCGACTGCCAGCTCGCGCCGAAGGATATCGATACCTGGCGCACGCGCGGATCCTTCGCCCGGACATAGGCGTCGATCGCTCCCAACAAATGGATCTTGGTCTCAAATGCCGGTTGGGACAGCGGATTGTCATCACCGTAGAGGCTGACATTGGTGCGCGGCGGCGGCTCGGCGTAGCGCCCCGAATAGCCGCCCTTGACCGCCCGCACCGCATCTGCCGCACGCGCCAGGGCAGCATTCGACAGCTCTGATGAATGGGCATAGCCCACGGCCTCATCCTTGACGGCGCGCAGACCAAATCCCTGGTCGGTATTGTAGGTTGCCTGCTTGAGCCGGCCATTGTCGAAGACCAGGGCCTCGGACTGGGAATATTCAAGATACAGCTCACCGTCGTCGGCGCCTTCGAGGCCGTGTGCGAGGTGCCGGCGCGCATCCCGGCGGTCAAGCCCGGCACGCTCGAAGAGCGACGTGGTCGATAGGGTCATGATGCCATCCAGCTATCATCGCATTCTCGAAGATAATCTTCCGCGCCGTCTGTTTCGAGGGGGATGATTGAGCAAGCTCGGCTTGCTGATGCCTACCGGGCCTCTGCGTCGCGACCAACCGCAAGGCACGGGACGCGCAGGTCTTGTCCCCATAGGGGCGAAGATTGAGCGAGGTCCAGCGGCCGTCGCTCTCAATGATCAATCGAGAGAAACTTTCGGCGGACTCCCGCCTTTGTCGCGCCGGCTTCCTGCTACGACAACTTGTCGAAACCGTCGCCGAAGCCCTTGAGGCTCATTGGAAAGCCGATGCCCTCCTCGGGCGTCTGAAAAATAATGAAAGTGGCGGTCTGCCCGCTGCGCAGCTGCTTGAGCAGGGTGTCATCCATCACCACTTCGGCAACACAACCGTTGGGCAGGCAGCGGACGAATCCGGCGCGCCCGACATCAACCTGGTCGATCTTGAGCCCAAGGCCGGAGGGCAACAACACCCCGACCGGCGCGACCACGCGCATCAGCCTGGATTTGAGATCGGCAGTTTTGAGAACAATGACGGTGAGGCCGACATTGGCACGATCTTCCGCAGTCACGCTCTGGATCAGGGCGCACTGCTCGCCCTGGGCGCCGGGCGGCGTGTCGCAACGCACTTGCCAGTCATTGTGGACCGATTTGACCGCCCCCTGGGCGGCGGCTTGATCGGTCGACCCGCCCAACGCCACGAACACCATGGCGCCGGCCAGCAACAACGGTTGCGCCACGCGTACGAGCATTCCTCGGCTGAATGAAGGCATTCCCGTTCCCCCCCCCGCACCGTCCTAAGCCGTCCCGCCCCGCTACGGCCTGGCCTTGTCAATTTCGCGGCCGACGCAGAAAAACCGGCTTGCACACCAAATGGTGCAATCGACGTGTCAAGGATCTGTAAAGCAGTGCATTATGGCCGAAAAAGGGAGTGAAATCCGGCCTTCCACGGCGATTCGTCTCCCGCCGCGCGCGAGTGAGAAGATCAATTGGGGAGCATTGCGAGCCGTCCGGAATTATGGTTTGAGAGGCCTGGATTCCTCTTGCGACCGGCCCCGCGAGCGCGAAGGAGCCGGCGTTGCGGCTAAGGCTGCGTTGACCTCCGCGCTGGCTCCGCTTCCGTTCCCGGAGTGCTGCGCGACCGGCGCGTCAAGAGCCCTCATGCGAAGGAGCAAGCGCGACGATGCTCGGGTTCAAGCGGTCGGCCGCATTGGCGATCATGGTCTGCGCGGTGCTGGCGGGCGCGCGAGCGGCATTGGCCGGGCTCGGGCAGCCTTCGCCCTGGCAGCTCGGGATGCAGCAATCGGCTTCGCCGGTGATGGACAACATCATCTGGTTTCATGATTTCCTGCTCTATATCATCACCGCGATCACCGGCTTCGTGCTGGCGCTGCTGGTCGTCGTCATGGTGCGCTTCAATGCGCGCCGCCATCCGATTCCCGCGCGAACCACGCACAACACGCTGCTCGAAGTGGCCTGGACGACCATCCCGATCGTGGTTCTGCTGGTCATCGCGGTCCCCTCATTCAAGCTCTTGTTTTTCCAGCTTATTCCTCCGCCGGCCGATCTGACGGTGAAGGCGACAGGCAAGCAGTGGTACTGGAGCTACAGCTATCCGGACAACGGCAAGTTCGAGTTCGATTCGCTGATGCTCAAGGCGGGCGAGCTCAAGCAAGGTGATCCGCGACTGCTGGCGGTCGACAACGACATGGTGGTGCCGGTCAACAAGAATGTGCACGTGATCGCCACGGCGGCCGATGTCATCCATGCGTTCGCGGTGCCCTCGTTCGGAATCAAGATCGACGCCATCCCCGGTCGGATCAACGAGACCTGGTTCAAGGCGACGCGTGAAGGGGTCTATTACGGACAGTGCTCGGAGCTGTGCGGCAAGGATCACGCCTTCATGCCAATCGCGGTGCGCGTGGTGAGCGAGCAGGCCTTTGCGACCTGGGTCGAAGAGGCCAAGAAAAAATACGCGGCGAAGGAGGCGCTTCCGCTCAATCTCGCGGCGGCACACTCAGCACCGCAATGATCCTGCGTGCATGCGCGGCGGAGCCCCCGATTTCGAAGGACTGGCATCATGGCGATCACGGCAAAAACCCACGGTGAGGGCCACCTCGACCACCCGCATGGCTGGCGGCGCTACGTCTACTCGACCAACCACAAGGACATCGGCACGATGTACCTGGTGTTTGCGCTCGTCGGCGGCTTGATTGGCGGCGCGCTTTCCATCGGGATGCGGCTCGAGTTGATGCATCCCGGACTGCAGTTCTTCCACGATTTGCACACTTTCAACGTCTTCACGACCGCGCACGGCCTGATCATGATCTTCTTCATGGTCATGCCGGCGATGATCGGCGGCTTCGGAAACTGGATGGTGCCGCTCATGATTGGAGCGCCGGACATGGCGTTCCCGCGCATGAACAACATCTCGTTCTGGCTTTTGCCGGCATCTTTTACGTTGTTGATCATCTCGCTGTTCGTCGAAGGTGAGCGTGGAGCTCCCGGCGTCGGCGCGGGATGGACCTTGTATGCGCCGTTGTCGACATCCGGCCATCCGGGCCCGGGTGTGGACTTCGCCATCCTTTCGCTCCACCTCGCCGGCGCCTCCTCGATCCTGGGCGCAATCAATTTCATCACGACGATCTTAAACATGCGCGCGCCCGGAATGACGCTGCACAAGATGCCGCTGTTCGTGTGGTCGCAGCTGGTCACCGTGTTCCTGCTGCTGCTCTCCATGCCGGTTCTTGCCGGCGCCATCACCATGCTGCTCACCGACCGCAATTTCGGCACCACCTTCTTCACGCCGGACGGCGGCGGCGACCCGGTCCTGTTCCAGCACCTGTTCTGGTTCTTCGGCCATCCCGAGGTCTACATCCTGATCGTGCCGGGCTTCGGGATGGTCAGCCAGATCGTCGCCACCTTCGCGAAGAAGCCGGTCTTCGGCTACCTCGGCATGGCCTACGCCATGGTGGCGATCGGCGGCATCGGCTTCGTGGTCTGGGCGCACCACATGTACACGGTCGGCATGTCGACGGCCGCGCAGGCCTATTTTGTCGTTGCCACCATGGTGATCGCGGTGCCGACCGGAGTGAAAATCTTCTCCTGGATCGCCACCATGTGGGGCGGCTCGATCGAGTTCAAGACACCGATGCTGTGGGCGATCGGCTTCATCTTCCTGTTCACCGTCGGCGGCGTCACCGGCGTGGTGCTTGCAAATGCCGGCGTCGACCGCTCGCTGCAGGACACCTATTACGTGGTGGCGCATTTCCACTACGTGCTTTCGCTCGGCGCGGTCTTCACCATCTTCGCCGGCTGGTACTATTGGTTTCCCAAGATGACCGGATACATGTATTCGGAGACCATCGGCCGCTGGCACTTCTGGCTGACCTTCATCGGGGTCAATATCGTGTTCTTCCCCCAGCACTTTCTCGGGCTCGCCGGCATGCCGCGCCGCATTGCCGACTATCCTGACGCGTTCGCTGGCTGGAACCTGGTCTCGTCGCTCGGCTCTTATCTCTCCGGGCTCGGCGCCTTGGTCTTCTTTTACGGCGTGGCGCAAGCCTTCATGCGCAAGGAAAAGGCTGGGGACAATCCGTGGGGTGCCGGCGCAACTACGCTCGAATGGACGCTGCCGTCGCCCCCGCCGTTCCATCAATACAGCGAGCTGCCGCTCATCAGATGATGACGGCAGGCCCTGCCGCTCGGCGATGCAGGACAGATCACTCCAACGGCTGAGAGCTCGATGTCCCTGATCAGCGAAGGCGCAGAATTCGCGCGTCCCATCGCGGACGGGGCGGCCTTGCGCCGGTACGAGCCCAGCATTGCCGGCGTGGGTGATTACGTGGCGCTAATGAAGCCGCGCGTCATGTCACTCGTCGTCTTCACCGCGCTGGTCGGAATGGTAATCGCGCCCGGGCATGTTCATCCCGTCATCGGCTTTACCGCGCTGCTGTGCATTTCGGTTGGCGCCGGAGCAGCCGGTGCGCTCAACATGTGGTACGACGCCGATATCGACGCGCTGATGACACGCACCTCGGGCCGGCCGATTCTGCAGGGACGCATCGCTCCCGGCGAAGCGCTCGGCTTCGGCGCGACGCTGGCAGCATTTTCGGTGGCCGTGCTCGGGCTGCTCGTGAGCTGGTTCGCGGCGGCGCTGCTGGCCTTCACAATCTTCTTTTACGTCGTCGTCTACACGATGTGGCTCAAGCGATCGACGCCGCAGAACATCGTCATCGGCGGCGCGGCAGGCGCCTTCCCGCCGATGATCGGATGGGTGGCGGCGACCGGCGAGATTTCCCTCGAGCCGTGCCTGCTGTTTTTCATCGTGTTGTTTTGGACGCCGCCGCACTTCTGGTCGCTTTCGCTCACCCGCGTCGATGACTATGCGCGGGCCGGAGTGCCGATGTTGCCAGTGGTCGCCGGAACGGATGAAACCAAGCGGCAAATTCTGCTCTACTCCGTGGCGCTCACGCTCATCGGTGCGACGCCGTGGTTTCTCGGCTATCGAGACGCGATCTATGGCGTCACCGCGCTCCTGGCTGGGGCGCTGATGGTCGCGTTGGCCTTGCAGGTCCGCAGCGCGCGGGAAGGCACGCGCGCCGATCGCGCGGCAAAGCGCTTATTTGCGTTCTCCATCCTGTATCTCTTCACCTTGTTTGCCGTGCTGCTGATCGAGGCGGGCTTCGCAGCTCGTGGGGTGTGACGGCTGTCGTGATGCCATGGACCGCGAACCTGGGAAAATCACCCTCACCGAGGAGCAAAAACGCAGCCGGCGCGCACGTTCGATCGCGATCGCGCTGGCGCTTGGCGTCCTTGTCGTCCTGTTCTACGTGGTCACGCTGGTGAAGGGTCCGGCCGTGTTGAACCGTCCCTTGTGACTGGACTGGAGCCGATGAGCGCGCCGCAGAAAGCCCTCATAGCCCGCAAGGACATCTTGACTGCCGGCGCATGCGGGGTACTCGTCGCCGCCATGGTAGGCGCGGCCTACGCCGCCGTGCCGCTGTACAACTGGTTCTGCCGTACCACCGGCTTCGCCGGTACTCCGCAAGTTGCGACCTCAGCGCCTGCGCATGTCGTGGCTCGCAAGCTCACGATCCGCTTCGATGCCAATGTGGCCGGCGGGCTTCCTTGGCGGTTCGAGCCGGAGCTCAATTCCGTCGATATCAGGATTGGGGAGGTTGTCAGCGTCAACTACCGAGTGACCAACCAATCGGCGCGCGACACGGCAGGGATTGCATCCTACAATGTTTCGCCCCCCACGGCAGGAGCCTATTTCTCCAAGATCAATTGCTTCTGCTTCAACGAGCAGCCACTCAAAGCCGGCGAGCAGCGTGAAATGGCCGTGGTGTTCTTCATCGATCCCGAGATCGTGAAAGACTCCGAGCAGAACGGTCTCGATGCCATCACGCTCTCCTACACCATGTATCCGGTGCGCCAACCGCAGCCGCCGCGGACGCAGAGCGGCTCATTGCTTGCTCCTGGCGGCAGCTGAAGCGATGAATTGACTGCGCAACGCGCATCCCGAAGCAGGAGACGGAGACAGCCCAGATGGCCGACGCCCACGCCAAGCCGCATCATGACTACCACTTGGTCGACCCGAGTCCGTGGCCGGCGATCGGCTCGGTCTCGCTATTCGTGGCGGCGGTCGGCGCCATCACCTGGATGCATCACATGATTGCGGCCGCCCCGTACATTTTCGGTGTCGGAGTGATCGGGACGCTCTACACCATGTTCGGCTGGTGGCGCGACGTCGCGCGGGAGGCGACCTATGAGGGTCATCACACCTCGGTCGTGCAGATCTCCCATCGCTACGGGATGATCCTGTTCATCGCCTCGGAGGTCATGTTCTTCGTGGCCTGGTTCTGGGCGTATTTCAATAGTGCTCTCTTCCCCGCCGACATGCATCAGTTGACGCGCGAGCAGCTGTTCGGCGGCGTGTGGCCGCCGAAGGGAATCGAGACGTTCGATCCGTGGCATTTGCCGCTCTTGAACACGCTCATCCTGCTGACCTCCGGCACGACAGTCACTTGGGCGCACCACGCGCTTTTGGAGAACGACCGCCAGGGGCTCAAATGGGGTCTTATCCTCACCATCGTGCTCGGCCTCGCTTTCACCGGCGTCCAGGCCTACGAGTATAGCCATGCGGCGTTCAATTTCAGCGGCAACATCTACGGCGCCACTTTTTTCATGGCGACCGGCTTTCACGGCGCGCACGTGATCATTGGCACGACATTCTTGATCGTCTGCTTGATCCGCGCCTATCTCGGCCATTTCACTCCGACCCAGCATCTTGGTTTCGAGTTCGCCGCCTGGTACTGGCACTTTGTCGACGTGGTCTGGTTGTTCTTGTTCGCCTGTATCTACGTGTGGGGTTCGGCGGGCGAGGGGGCGGCACTCTCCAGCGGGCATTAACTTAATTGGAGCGGAGCCGGTCGATTGAGTGGCGACTTTGTTCCCAGTGCGCTCGCCAAGGTAGCAGAAAGCGCGCATCTGCTCGGCGGCGTTCGGGAGAAACCTTGAGAAAAGATGGGACCGTTGCCATCTCAGGGGCGGTGCTCTCCCCCGCTAGGATTGCGAGTGGCCGTTTCCTCCGATAAATCACCGTCGCCGATCGTGGCCGGGCTGTCGGCGTGCTGCCCGCGGTGCGGGAAAGGCAAGCTCTTCAATGGATTTCTTGCTCTGCGTCCGCGCTGCGATCATTGCGGCTTGGATTTTTCGTTCGCCGATTCGGCCGACGCCCCGGCATTTTTCGTGATGTTCATTTCCGGGTTCATCGTCGCCGGATCGGCCTTGGCGGTGGAGATCGTCTATGCGCCGCCGTACTGGGTGCACGCACTGCTGTGGGCGCCGCTGATCCTGCTCACCACGCTGGCGCCGCTGCGACCAGTGAAAGGCCTGCTGATCGCATTGCAATATCACCACAAGGCGGGAGAGGGACGCCTCTCCGCGGGCGATCAGCCATGACGGCCGCACGCGGCCGGCTGCGCGCCGGCCCCGCGCTGCCGATGATGTTCGTGCTCGCAGCAGTCGCCACGTTCATCGCGCTGGGCACCTGGCAGGTCGAGCGAAAGGCCTGGAAGGAAGCGCTCATCGAGACGCTCGATCGGCGTCTTTCCGCAGCGCCTGCGCCTTTGCCGTCGCGCGAGCAGTGGGCAATGCTCGATCGGGCGGACGACGAATTCCGGCGTGTGGGATTGTCCGCTGCGTTTGTTCCTGACACGGAGGCGCTGGTTTATACCGCGGGTTCCGGCTCGCGCAGCGATGTGCCCGGACCCGGCTACTGGGTATTTGCGTTGGCGCGCCTTGCGAACGGGGGCCTCGTCGCCGTCGACCGCGGTTTCCTACCCGAGGGTCGTAAGGATCCAGCACGCGCGCCGCGCACGATCTCGTCGGCAGCATCGATATGGTCGGCGTGATGCGGTGGCCGGAGCGTCACGGCTATTTCGCGCCGAAAGGCAACCCCGGGCGCAACCTATGGTTCGTCCGCGACCATCTCGCCATTGCCGCTGCCAAGGGATGGGGGGAGGTTGCCCCGTTCTTCGTCGAGTTGGAGACGCCGGTGCCGACGAGTGGATGGCCCCGCCCGGGCGCGCTCAAAGTGAACATCCGCAACGAGCACTTGCAATATGCAATCACCTGGTATGGCTTGGCCGGTGCCGTGACCATCATGTTCGTGCTCTGGCTGACAAACCATCACCGGGAGGCATGATCATCTGGCGCTTCCTTGTGAATGCGGGGGCTCCCTACTATCTTCATGCCCGTTCGCGCCTCGCGCCGACGAGCCGCGCGAACGCACATGAATTCGACAGGTTTCGGGAAATCCCGAATTCAAGGCCGCGGAAAGTCCATCGGAGCCTCGAGCCCGTGCGCTACGTCTCAACCAGGGGCGAGGCCCCGCCGCTCGGCTTCGTGGAGGCGATGCTTGCCGGCCTCGCCCGCGACGGCGGTCTTTACGTGCCCGCGGCTTGGCCGCGGCTCGATGCAGACGCGATCGCCAATTTTTCCGGCCGGCCTTATGCCGAGGTGGCGGTCGAGGTGATGCGACCTTACATCGGTGAGGCGATTGCCGATTACGATCTTGCTCGCATGGCGCGGGAAGCCTATGGCAATTTTCGGCATCCCGCGGTTGCACCACTCATGCAGTTCGGCGCGAGCGACTTCGTGCTCGAGCTCTTTCATGGGCCGACGCTCGCGTTCAAGGACCTGGCGATGCAGTTCCTCGGCCGGCTCATGGATCACGTGCTCACCGCGCGTGGCGAGCGCACCACCATCGTTGTTGCGACGTCAGGCGACACGGGCTCAGCCGCGATCGAGGCATTCCGCGGCCGCACCCGCGCCGATCTTTTCGTGCTCTTTCCACGCGGTCGCATCTCGGACGTGCAGCGTCGGATGATGACGACGCTGGCGGACGACAACGTCCATGCGCTGGCGATCGAGGGTACCTTCGACGATTGCCAGGCGATCGTGAAGGGCATGTTCAACCATCATGCCTTCTGCGACCAGGCGCGGCTCTCGGGCGTCAATTCCATCAACTGGGCGCGGATCATCGCACAGGTCGTCTATTACTTTACCTCTGCGGTCGCGCTCGGCTCACCGCTCCGCCGGGTTGCCTTCACCGTGCCGACGGGCAATTTCGGAAACATCTATGCTGGGTATGTCGCTCTGCGCATGGGTTTGCCCGTCGACCGCCTGGTGATTGCGACCAACGTCAACGACATCCTCACCCGCACCATCGCAACCGGCAGCTATGACTTGCGCGAGGTGGTGCCAACATCGTCGCCGTCGATGGATATCCAGGTGGCGTCCAATTTCGAACGGCTCCTTTTCGAGGTCCACGCCCGCGATCCTCAGCCTGTGCGGGCCCTGATGGCGACGCTTGCACAGTCGGGCCGGTTTGCGCTTTCGGCTCGAGCACTTTCGGGAATACGCGCGCACTTCTCGGCAGATCGGACGGACGAAGAGGAGACAGCAGCCACCATGCGAACCATGTTGAGGGAAACCGGACATTTCATCGACCCTCACACGGCGGTGGGAGTGGCGGTGAGCGAGAAGGAGACCCGTGATCCCTCGATTCCCATGGTGGTCCTCGGCACCGCGCACGCAGCCAAATTCCCGGATGCGGTCGAAGCCGCATGCGGGGTGCGGCCGCCCCTTCCCGAATGGCTCGCCGACCTCGAGCAACGGCCCGAGCGCGTCACCGTGCTGCCGGTGGACCAGGTGGCCGTCGAGAAGCTCGTCCTTTCCCTCAGTCGCGCCGCACAGTCAGGAGCCGCTGCATGAGCGTTGAATTCACGCGTCTTCCCTCAGGTCTTGTCATCGTCACCGACCGGATGGCGCATCTGGAGACCGCCTCGCTCGGCGTCTGGGTCAGTGCCGGCAGCCGCGACGAGCGGGCTGACGAGCATGGCATCTCGCACCTGCTCGAACACATGGCATTCAAGGGCACGTCACGCCGCACCGCCCGCCAGATTGCCGAAGAGATCGAAGCGGTGGGCGGCGATCTCAATGCTGCAACTTCGATCGAGACCACCGCCTATTACGCCCGCGTTCTGCGCGCGGATGTCCCGCTCGCACTCGATGTCCTGGCCGACATTCTCACGGATCCCTCATTTGACCCGGAGGAGCTGCGGCGCGAGCAGAACGTCATCGTTCAGGAGATCGGTGCCGCCGAGGACACGCCGGACGATCTCATTTGGGACAGGCTGCAGGAGGTTGCCTTTGCCGGTCAGCCGATTGGACGGTCGATCCTCGGGACGCCGGCGACCGTACGTTCGTTCGATCGCACGCGGCTCGCGGCTTATCTCGGGCGCAATTATCGTGCGCCGGACATGGTGATCGCGGCGGCGGGCGCGGTCGATCACCAGGCTGTGGTTGCCCAGGTCGGGCGTGCCTTCATGAGCTTCACAGGTCCGGGCACGCCGGCACCCGAACCCGCGCGGTTTATTGGTGGCTCTCGCGTCGAGGTCCGCGATCTCGAGCAGGTCCATATTGCACTCGCCATGCACGGGCTGGCGCAGCGCGATCCCAATCTTTACAGCCTGCAGGTGTTCACGAATGTGCTTGGCGGCGGCATGTCCTCGCGGCTGTTTCAAGAAGTGCGCGAGCAACGTGGACTTTGCTATTCGATCTACGCGTTTCATTCTCCTTATGTCGACAGCGGCGTATTCGGACTTTATGCAGGGACGGACTCTGCTGACGTCGCCGAGCTCATGCGCGTCGTAGTCGATGAGATCAACGCTGCGGCCGAAACCGTCAACGAGGCCGAGATCGGGCGATCGAAAGCCCAGATGAAGGCAGGGCTGCTGATGGCGCTGGAGAGTTCGGGCGCGCGCGCAGAGCAACTCGCACGCCAGATCATCAGCTGGGGCCGCCCTATTCCACTCGAGGAAATTCTCGCAAAAATTGAAGCGGTGACGGTGGAAAGTACCCGCGCAGCGGGACGCGCCCTGATCGCGCGCGGGCGACCCGCCATCGCCGCGCTCGGGCCTGGCCCAGGGCTTGAATGTGCGGCTACGATCGCGGACAGTCTTACGCGCCGGGCTGCGTGAGGTCGGAGGAGAGAAGACGGGCGACCAAGGATGGAGACCGCGGGTCGCGCCTTGCGTTGCGTCGCCGACGGTCCGTCATTCGCCTGTTGAGACCATGGCATTTTTCCGGACTGCGAGCTCATCGGATCTGTTGCCTGAGATTTCAGGCGAGAGCGTCGTGTTGCGCTCGCCGCAGATGTCCGATTGTGCCGAGTGGGCGCAGCTGCGTGAGGCAAGTCGAAATTTTCTCACGCCTTGGGAGCCGACTTGGCCGGCCGACGACCTCACCCGTGCGTCCTTTCGCCGCCGCATCAAACGCTACTGCGACGACCAGCGCGGTGACCTTGCCTATGCATTCTTCGTTTTTCGCAAACACGACAATGTTCTGGTCGGCGGGCTCACGCTCGCCAATATTCGCCGCGGTTGCGCCCAGGCGGGCAGCCTCGGCTACTGGATGGGTGCTCCCTATGCGCGCCAGGGTCACATGACAGCTGCGGTCGATGCGGTCGTCCCATTCGCGTTCGGAACACTCAAGCTGCATCGGATCGAAGCCGCCTGCATCCCGGCCAATATCGCCTCGGTTCGTCTATTGGAGAAGACAGGCTTTAAGCGCGAGGGATTTGCGCGCCAATACCTTTGCATCAACGGCGTCTGGCAGGATCATTTGCTCTACGCGAAGCTTGAAGGCGACCGCTAGCGGATCCAGCCTGGTCGGCTGCTGCCTTGGGACTGCCACGGTTTGGCTGATATAACATGCAGGATTAGAATTCCGCGTCGGAAAATCGAGAAAATTCAATGGGGGACAAAAGGCGAGAGCGCCGTCTGCATTGCGCAGCAGGGCTGGTCGGGGGCGCCGCTCTGCTCTCGGGCTGCTCGTCAGCTTCGAGCGTGATGAACTCCTACGAGACCAAGCCATCTTGGGGGACCCGCATCTCCAGCTTCTTCTCCGGGGCAAACCCGGGCGTGAGCCAGCCGGCGTCGCCGACACCGTCGGCACCCGAAGTCGAATGTCCAGGCGTGGACATTCGCCCTGGTGCATCGACATTAAACATCGCCATGAGGTCCGACCAAGCGACGGCTGGTGACCTGCGCTACCAGCTCTCATTCGGACAGACCGCCCGCGAATGTCGGGTGCAGGACGGCGCCCTGTCCATCAAGGTCGGCGTTCAGGGGCGTATTATTCTCGGACCCTTTGGAGCGCCCGGGCCGGTCGATGTTCCGTTGCGCTATGCCGTCGTCCGCGAGGGGCCCGAGCCGAGGACCATTGTCACCAAATTCAAGCGAACGAACGCGACCATAGCCCCCGGCCAGACCCATGTGCAGTTCGTTGATATCGAAGAAGGCTTAAACTTCCCGCTGCCGGCAGCTGCAGAACTGGCAGCCTATGTCGTCTATGTTGGATTTGACGAGGTCGGCGACAAGAACGAGAAGACGCCGGCGCGGGCGGCGAAGAAATCGGCACCGCGCCAGCAATAGACCGGTGAGGTTCTTACCATCCGCGCAGCGCCACCACTGCGCTCTTGAGATGGCGCAGGTCGGCCACGATCGTTCTCGCGCCTGCCTTGATCAGTTGTCCGCCGAGCTCACCGCCGGCGTGACTGCCGCCGACAAAACCGATCGCGGTCATTCCCGCTGCCGTGGCAGCGCTCACTCCGGCAGGTAAATCCTCCACCACGATGCAGTCGTGGGCCGCGGTGCCCATCCGCGACGCTGCGTGCAGGAACAGGTCGGGAGCGGGCTTCCCATGCGGGACATCGCTGGCGGAGAACAGGTCGGCGAAGAAGCGTGCGAGGCCGGTGGCTTCCAAGCTCACTCGGATGCGATCAAGCGTCGAGGATGAAGCGACGCATTTCGGCCCGCGCAGCCAGGTCAGGGCATAGGCCGCATGCGGCACGGCGCGCAGCTCGGCCCGCAGGCGCATCAATGTTGTGCCCGCGACCCTCGCGGCGAAGTTGCTCGGCAGCTTGCGTTCGGTCGCCGCCTCGATCATGGCAAACATGTCAGCGGGCCGGCGTCCCAAGAAATGGCGCGTCACCAGATCAGGCGTGATGGAGATGCCGAAGCGCGTGAGCTCCTCGGCGGCGACTGCCGCAGCAATCTGCTCGCTGTCGACCAGCACTCCATTACAGTCGAAGATGATCACGAAAGCCCCGCGTCAGCGCCCCTGATGCCCCATAGACCGGCGCCGTCCCCCCACGAATCGCAACGCCAGCATAGGAATCAAGCGCTGGTGGCAAAAGTCGGGCATCCCTGCGGCGATTGGTTTTGCACAGAATATTGCCGCCGGAAGGGGACAACACGTGGATATCCATGGCCACTTGAGCGAAAACTCACGTCCGAAGAACTAGTTGAGCTTGGCCTCGAGATCGGCGATCCCTTCGGCGAGAAGGCTGTCGGCGACCTTGTCCTTGACGGTTCGGGCCAGGATTGCCTCGGCGGCCGCAATGGCGGCATCGGCGGCAGCAGAGCGCACGTCGGCCAGCGCCTGGGCTTCGGCCTGGGCGATCTTCTCCTCGGCCATCTTGCTGCGCCGCGCGACGAACTCTTCCAACTTGACCGCAGCTTCGGTCGACAGCCGCTCGGCTTCGGCTTTCGCGCTCGCGATGATCGCCCCTGCCTCGCGCTCGACTTCCTGCTGCTTGCGCTCATATCCCGCGAGCAGAGCCTGCGCTTCCTCCTTGAGCCGGCGCGCCTCATCGAGCTCCGCCTTGATCCGATCGCGGCGGTCATCGATCCCTTTCACCAGCTTCTTGTGGGTCCCGAAATAGCCGAGCACGCCGACGAAGATCACGAAGGCGACGGCGACCCAGAATTCGGCTCCAAACATCGCGGTTCTCTCAGCGATCGAGCGCGGAATTGACGGCTTGCGCGACCTCTTGGCTCGCGGGCCTCGTGCCGATGAGCCGCTCGACGATCGCACTTGCGGCCTCGCCCGCTATGCCGCGGACATGGGTCATGGCCGCCGACCGCGTAGCGGCAATGGTCTTCTCCGCCGCGGCGATATGAAGATTGAGCTTGGCATCCACTTCCTTGCGCCGCGCCTCGGCCGCCGCGGAGGCTTTTGCGCGCGTCTCGTTGGCAAGGGTTTGCGCGTGCCCGCGCGCCTCGTTCAACGCCTTCTCGTGCGCCGCAATTGCGGCATCGGACAGGCCCTTGAAACGTTGTGCCTGCGCGAGATCGTCGTCGATGCGCCGGCGGCGCTCCTCCAGGATCGATCCGATGCGCGGCAGCGCGATCCGCGACATCAAGAGATAAAGGGCGACGAAGGTGAGCGTGAGCCAGAGCAGCTGCGATGCGAAGCTATGCGCGTCGAACGGCGGAAACCCGCGGCCATGCTCGGCCGCGGGAATATGCTCGGTTGAGCTACTGGATTGCGTGCTTTTCTGGGCCATTGCGGAGCCCTCCGCGCGCTCTTGCGGCTCGCCGGAATTAGAGCGCGAACAGCAACAACAACGCAATCAGAAGCGAGAATATCCCCAGCGCCTCGGTAACCGCGAAGCCGAAGATGAGATTGCCGAACTGGCCCTGGGCGGCAGACGGGTTGCGCAGCGCGGCCGCCAGGTAATGCCCGAAAATCGTGCCGACACCGACGCCGGCGCCACCCATGCCGATGCAGGCGATTCCGGCGCCAATCATTTTCGCGGCTTGAGGATCCATGACAGAGCTCCTTTTCGTTGGATTGAGGGACGGGTGTATCAGTGGCCAGGGTGGATCGCGTCGTTGAGGTAGATACAGGTCAGAATGGCGAAGACATAGGCCTGCAGGAAAGCGACCAGCAGCTCCAGCGCGGTGAGAGCGACCGTGAGGCCTAGCGGCAGGATCGCTCCAAGCCATCCGAGGAAGCCGAGCGCTCCCAGCATGGTCACGAAGCCGCCGAACACCTTGAGCGTGATGTGCCCCGCCAGCATGTTCGCGAACAGCCGTACGCTGTGCGACACAGGCCGAGACAGGAACGACAGCACCTCGATGAACGTGACCAGCGGCAGGATATAGATCGGGATGCCGCTCGGCACGAACAGCTTGAAGAAGTGCAGACCGTGCCTCCAGAAGCCGTAGACAAGGACTGTGACAAAGACGAGCAGCGCGAGCGCTACCGTGATGATGATGTGGCTGGTGACGGTGAAGGTGTAGGGGATGATCCCGATCACGTTGAGCACAAGAATGAACATGAACAGCGAGAATACCAGCGGGAAGAATTTCATCGCTTCGGGGCCAGCGGTGTTTCGCAGCGTCGTCAGCACGAACTCGTAGGACATTTCCGCGACCGTCTGCAGCCGACCGGGAACCAAGGCGCGCGAGGCGGTGGCGCCAAGGGTCAGCAGTAGGATCACGATCAATGCGATCACCATGAACAACGCGGAATTCGTGAACGCGATCTCGGTCCCGCCGATGCGGGCGATCGGAAACAGGTTCTTGATCTCGAATTGATGAATGGGATCCATGCCGGATTATTCCTTCGGACCAGGCGGCTCCAATGTCTTGGTCGGAACCACGCCCGCCGACCGCATCACGTTGAGAACACCCGCAGCAAAGCCGAGCAGCAGAAACACAATCATCCCCCACGGGGAAATTCCAAGCCAGCGATCGAGCGCCCAGCCGATGGCCGCACCCACAAGGACACCGGCGACCAGCTCGGTCGACAGTCGAAATCCGCGGGCGATTGCCGTCGGATCGGCGGTAGCACGCGGAACCTGACCTTGTTCGGAGGCGGGGTCCGGACGGACGTGACGCAGCCGCTCCCCGAGACGATGGAATCGAGCGGTGAGCGCAGCCTCATCAGCCGGCAGTTGTTCAGGATCGTCCGTTTCGCGCGCGTCGTCGGTCATGCATTCGACACTCGCGGCGATTGGGGCGCGATCGCAGCGTTCCGTCGCCCTTGAAGCCGGCCGGACCATACGAACTGCCTCCGGAGGTGTCAAGAATCGGCATTGGTGCGCTAACGCTTTGTTATTGTGACAGAATAAGCTCGTTGCGAGCGACAATTGCCGGGCCGATTTTGGCTCGTGCCGGACGCTGCCGGGGGCTTGGCGCACCTTTTTTCGCAACTCAGCGCGCGTTTGAATCAGAAACGCGCTCCAGCCTCTTTGGTTGGTGGTCTTGGTTGGTCGCAATTTCTGCGGAAAACCGGTGCCCGCTTTCCGGAAAATGCTCTAGTGTCCCGATTCCCGAAGCGCGCAGCACTCGCGGCGTCTCTGCTGCGAGCTTCGGCATCAACGGGACACTATCAGCAACGTAATGATTCTAGTGCGGTTGCGGATTTGAAGTTCCTACACGAGCCTGCAGCAAGACCGATGGGAAGTTCGAATCCACCGACTAGCGAGGAGAAGCATCATGGTCCGCACGGCTCTTTCAATTCTGGCCATTGCCCTGTTCGCCGGATCGGTTGCATGGGCGCAGGGTACCCCGACCGAAAGCGATGATACCCGTTACACCTTCAGCCGGGCGGATGAAGGCTATCTGCGCCTCGACGGACGGACCGGACAAGTGTCGATGTGCACGCGGCGCGTGGTCGGGTGGGCGTGCCAAGCGGTGCCGGACGAACGCACGGCGCTCGAAGCCGAGATTGCGCGGCTGCAGGGGGAGAATGTCGCGCTCAAGAAGGAGCTCCTCGCCCGCAATCTGCCGCTCCCCGGCACAGTCAAGCCCCAGCAGCCGGCGGCGAAACCCGACGAGCCGCACTTGCAATTGCCCAGCGACGCCGATCTCAACAAGATGATGACCTTCATCGAGAAGGTCTGGCGCCGCCTGGTGGACATGATCGTCACCCTGCAGAAGGACATGTTGAACAAGAGCTGAATCTCGATACCGAGACGGCCATGGGCGTCGAATTGTCGGCCATCATCTGCGGCGTGCCGGATTTCATGGCGACCGCCACCCTCGTGCTGGAGACGAGCGGGCAGAGCTTCACCGAGATCACGCAAGACGCCGCGCGCTTCCTGACGAAGGCAAAGGCGAAGGACGGCAGTCTCCTCGTTTTCATGCGACACACGTCGGCCTCGCTCGTCATCCAGGAGAATGCGGATCCCAACGTGCGTGCCGACCTGGCGACGGCGCTGGCTCGCGTTGCGCCCGCCGATGCCGGCTGGGTCCACGACGTGGAAGGGCGGGACGACATGCCCGCCCACGTGAAGACGATGTTCACAGGGGTTTCGCTGCATGTGCCGGTGCGCGCCGGCGCCCTCGCTCTCGGCACCTGGCAAGGCATCCATGTTGCCGAGCACCGCGCTCACCCCCATCGGCGGGAAGTCGTGCTCCAGTTCATCGGCAGCCGGCGCTGACGGCGGATGGACAACCTACTGAAAGCTCACAGCTAACGCGGGATGATTTTTCTTCGCATCACCATCGCGCTCTACTTCTTTGTTTGAGCATGATCTTTTCCGAAGACCGGTATCCCCTTTCGGGATCATGCTGTAGCTACTTCGGGGAGCGCGCGTCGGCGGTCTCTTTTCCCGAGGATCGCGGGCGCGCCTTCTGCCCCGGCAGGCCGCGGGAGACGGCATCGAGTCTCGCCCCCTCCCTAGCCTGGGACAGGGCCATGATCTCGCGTGAAATATCCGCCTGGACCCGGGCGCTCTTGTCGATGCTGATGTGGGAAATGGTCCAGTCGTCCCCCACGTCGATGTTGGAGAGCGTGCCGTGAAATCCGCGATCGGGAGTGATCGGCGCACCCCAGCCGGGAGACTGGTAGTAGTTGATCGCCCGCACGACATTGGCCGGGATGGGGTCCTGCAGAAACGGGGCGAGCGTTACCAGGAGATCAACCGGAACGTTGTGCGGTGCGAGCGCGCGAGCGATATCGATCACGTTGTTTGCACCCTGCGAGTGGCCGACCAGGACAAGCGGGCCGGTCTTGTCCGCAGCCCGCTCCCGCAGGATGTCTGAGATCGCCGTCGCCCAATAGAAGTGCCAAGCCGCGTCGGCGTTGATGCCCTTGGCCCTGAGGTCGTCGGCGAGGCTGTCGAGCCCGGTCGAGAACACGCCAAACCAACCTCGCAGGAGTACCACCCGCGGCTCGGCGGCGCGCGCGCAGTTGCACCCGAACAGCGCGATGGCGACGAGGGCTGCGATGAAGCCCGCACCGGCTGTTGAACGGAGCCGGTCACGAGCAACCAGCGCGCGCAGGGCAGGACGCTTCCCGCCGCACCCTTCTCCGCGTGCCGGCCGTGCGGTCATCGCGCGCCCGCACGACGATGCTTGCTACTGGCCATGTTCGCCATGTTTGCCGCCCTCTCGGCTCGCATCCTGCCGATCGATGCCAATTCTACAGGTTCATGAGCCGGGCGTCGGAGCGATTCCGCAGCCTCTCGACGAAAAAACCGATCTGTTGCAGCATGGCGTCACATGCCGCGCGCAGGGAAATAGCGGAACCGCAGGGCAGCCAAGCCACTGACTGTGATATGCTGGCACATATCAGGTCGATATTGAAGGATCAGTGAGCAGAGATGAAGCGGGTGGGCGATTCGACGCGCTTGGTCATTGCGGACGATCATCCGCTGTTCCGGGGTGCATTGCGCGAGGCGGTTTCCGGCCTGTTCGAGAAGGCTGACATTGCCGAGGCGGGTTCCTTCGACGATGTCACCAAGCTGCTCGATCGCGGTGCGGAAATCGATCTGATTCTGCTCGACCTTTCAATGCCGGGCGTGCGCGGATTCTCCGGCCTCATGTACCTGCGCGCGCAATATCCGAGCGTTCCGATCATCGTGGTTTCCGCCAATGATGATCCGACGGTGATCCGCCGGTGCATGGATTTCGGAGCCTCCGGCTTCATTCCGAAGACGCTGGGCATCGAGGCAATGCGCGGCGCCATCGCTTGCGTGTTCGAAGGCGGCATCTGGACCCCTCCCGACATCGTGCTCGACGCGGCCTCGGACGCGCAGACCGCCAGCTTGATGTCGCGGCTCGCCTCGCTCACCCCGCAGCAGGTGCGCGTCTTGATGATGTTGTCCGAGGGCCTGCTCAACAAGCAGATAGCCTACGAGCTCGGCGTCTCGGAGGCGACGGTCAAGGCGCATGTTTCTGCGATCCTGCAGAAGCTCGGCGTCGACAGCCGTACCCAGGCGGTGATTGCGGCGTCGAAAATCGAACTGGGCCAATGGCCGCAGTCCGCGTAGAGATGTCTACTCCGCCGCTGCCACGCGCTGGACGCGCCATTGCGTGAGCAGCGCGCGCAACGCAGCGGGCTTGAGCGGCTTGTTGAGCACTTGGATGTCGTTCGCACGGGCCTCCGCGCGCACGCGCGGGCTCCTGTCGGCGGTGATCAGGATCGCCGTGAGATCGGCGCCGAAACGACCACGCAGCCGGCGGATGGCTTCGATGCCGTCGCCGTCGTCGAGGTGGTAATCGACCAGGAGGCCATCGGGGACCGCCTTCGCCTGCGCGATGACCTCCGTCGCCCGTTCGAGATCGTGCGCCTTGAAGACCCGGCAGCCCCAGCCTCCCAGCAAGGACTCCATGCCATCGAGAATGGCGAGGTCATTGTCGAGACACAGTACGGTGACGCCGGACAGCCGCACGTGGTCGACTTCGCGGGCCTGATGTTGCGGCTGGCTGACAGGGATCGTCGCGGAAAGGGGCACGTCCACCGAGAACTGCGAGCCGCGGCCGACCGCCGATGCGAGAGAGAGCTGGTGATCGAGGACCCGCGCGATGCGCTCGACAATCGAAAGTCCAAGCCCCAAGCCGCGGGCGACCTTGGCACCTCGATCGAGCCGGTGAAATTCCTGAAAAATGGCCCGCTGCTTCGACGCCGGAATGCCAAGGCCGGTATCGTAGACGTCGATGCGGAGACGTCCATTGCGGCGGCGGCAGCCGACCAGCACACGGCCTTCAAGAGTGTATTTGATTGCATTCGATACGAGATTCTGCAGGAGGCGCCGCAGCAGGCGCCTGTCGGATAGAACGGCAAGCGAGCATGGCACGAATTCGAGCTCCAGCCCCTTTTCCTGCGCCAGCGGCGCGAACTCCACTTCGAGTTGGCGCAATAGATCGTCGATCCGAAAGCCCACGATCTCCGGCTTCATGGCTCCGCTATCGAGGCGCGAAATGTCGAGCAAGGCACCGAAAATCTCTTCCACCGCGTCGAGCGAGGCATCGATGTTGCCGACCAGCTGGACATCGCTGCCGGGCGCCTGCCGCTCGACCAGGCTGGTGACATAAAGGCGCGCGGCATTGAGAGGCTGCAGAATGTCGTGGCTTGCCGCGGCAAGAAACCTGGTCTTCGAGATGTTGGCCTGTTCCGCCTCCGCCTTGGCCCGTCCCAGCTCGTTGTTCAGACGGGTGAGCTCCTCGGTACGCTCCTGCACTCGCCGTTCGAGCGACTTATTCGCGCGTTCGAGCTCCTCCGCCGCTTTCACGCTTGGAGTGATGTCGGTGAAGGTGGTCACGATGCCCTCATCGGGCATGGGGTTCGCGCGCACTTCCATGACGAGGTCGCGGTCGACGAAGCGCTCGAGGAAGGGCTCCCCGCTGGCAATATAGCGCGCCAGCCGTTCACGCACGATCGCGTCGATTGCCTCCGTCTCGTGGGTGTTGCGTTCCGCGTTGAAGCGCAGGATGTGATCGAGGCTGGTGCCCACACGGGTGAGCTGCGGCGGCAATGCAAGGATCTCGCCGAACTGCCGATTCCAGCAGATCAGGTGCAGCTCCTTGTCGAACACGGCGATGCCTTGACGCACATGATCCAGCGCGGTCTGCAAGATTTCGCGGTTGTAATGAATTGCGGCATTGGCATCGTCGAGGAGCTTGAGCGCTGCTTTCGTCGACACAGTGCGCTTGCGCAGAAGAAGCGAGAGCACGAGGCGAGACGACGCCGCTCCGATCGCCGAAGCGAGCAAGTGCTCGGCGTATCGCAACAGCTGGAAGTCTGCTTCCGCATTCGAATCGATGCTGATACCGCGCGACAATCCATAGCTGCCGAACGATGTGCGGGTCCTCTCCTCGCCCAGATAGCGGGCAACCGTCGTGGTCAGCTCCTCAACCGTGACCGAGGAGCGCCAAAGCCGAAAGCTCGGAGGAAGAGGCGTAAGGTGGGAAGGAACGAAAAGGTCGGCTTGCAGTCTCTCGATGGAGGCAGGTGCGCGACTGATCGACAAGATGACATAGGCGAGCAGATTGAGCGCCAGGCTCCAGGTCACGCCATGGGCGAGCGGCGGCAGATCGAGCCCGAGCAGTGCTTGCGGTCGGAGCGCAGCGATGCCCCATGGTCCTTGCGAAAGCAGGCCATGGCCGACGATACCGGCATCCGCCAAGCTCGGCAGCAACAGGGTATAGGCCCAGGCAAGGATTCCAATCGTCATTCCTGCCAGCGCGCCGCGCGCGGTGGCCCGCCGCCAGATCAAGCCACCGAAAAAGGCGGGCGCAAGCTGTGCAACGGCCGCAAACGACAACAATCCGATCGATGCCAACTGCGCCTCGCCGGCCAGGCGATAATAGACGTAAGCCAGAAACAGGATGACGAAGATCGCCATTCGGCGGACCGTGAGCAGCAAACCGCCGACATTGTCGCGTCCGGTGATCAAGGTCTCGCGCCTTTGCAGAACGAGCGGCATGACGATGTCGTTCGAGACCATGATGGCGAGAGCGACCGATTCCACGATCACCATGGCGGTCGCAGCGGAAAGGCCGCCGATGAAGGCCGCGATCGTCAACAGGTCGGAATGAGCGGCGAGCGGCAGCGCCAGAACGAACATGTCGCTGTCGACCTGCCGGTCAGTGAATGTCAGCAGGCCGGCCAATGCGATCGGCACCACGAACAAATTGATCAGCACGAGATAGAGCGGAAACAGCCAGGAAGCGCGCCTGATCTCCTCCTCGCTGTTGTTCTCGACCACCGTGACATGGAATTGTCGGGGCAGCAGCACGATCGCGAACAGCGAAAGCAGCGTCATGGCGGCGAGCGTGCCGGGAGCAGGCTCGCGCGTTAGCGCGGCGGCACTTTCCGGCCGCTCCAGCGCCTGAGCGAACAGTGCCAACGGCCCATCGAACATCCAGAACGTGACAAACACGCCGACGGCGACAAAGGCCACGAGCTTGACCAGGGATTCGGTCGCAATCGCCAGCATCAGGCCGTCCTGGTGCTCGGTGGCATCGATGTGCCGCGTGCCGAACAAGACGGCAAAGATCGCCATCGCGACTGCGACGTAGAGCGCGATGTCGCCGAGCACGGGTTGCATGGCGCCGCTGGCGGGGCCGATGTGCACGAGGATCGTGGTCAGCGAGGACGACACCGCTTTGAGCTGCAGCGCGATGTACGGAACCGTGCCGACGATGGCGATGAGGGCCACCGTGGCTGCGACGGTCTGTGCCTTGCCGTAGCGTGCCGCAATGAAATCGGCGATCGAAGTGATGTTCTGCGCCTTGGCAAGCCGCACGATGCGCGTGATGAGCGGCGAGCAGAGGCCGATGACCAGAATCGGGCCGAGATAGATGGCGAGGAAATCAAATCCTGTGCGCGAAGCAAGCCCGACCGAGCCGAAAAATGTCCACGAGGTGCAGTAGATCGCAAGCGAGAGCGGATAGATGTATCGCCGCCAGCGGCCTTCCCGCCCGAACCGTCCGGTCTGGTCCCCATAACTCGCAATCACGAACAGGAGACCGATGTAGCCGAGCGCAAACGCGATGACGACCCAAGCCTGCAGCATGGCGTCCGCCGTTACGTTATTCGGCTGCCAGCGCGCGGTCCCTGCGCGGCAAGCCCAGCCGCTCCCAGACGTCGATCAGTGCCTCGGCGAGAGCGTCGATCAGCGCGTCGTCGTGGTAGGGCGACGGAGTGATGCGCAGACGCTCGCTCCCCTTCGGCACGGTCGGATAGTTGATCGGCTGGATGTAGATGCCATGCTCGGCGAGCAGGAGATCCGTCGCTTGCTTGCATTTGTCCGGCTCGCCCACGAGCACGGGTACGATGTGCGTGTCGCTTGCCATCACCGGCAGCCCGGCGGAATTGAGCACCGCCTTGACCCGCGTGGCGCGATCGCGATGGCGCTCGCGCTCGAAAGTCGAGGTCTTGAGGTGACGAATTGCCGCAGCCGCAGCGGCACAGATGGCCGGCGGCAGCGCCGTGGTGAAGATGAATCCGGCGCATAGCCGCGCACCGCGTCGATCAACGGCGCGCGCGCCGTGATATAGCCGCCGAGGCAGCCGAACGCCTTGGCCAGAGTTCCTTCGATGACGTCGAGGCGCCCCATGGCGCCTTGCTCCTCGGCCTGGCCCGCGCCGCGCGCACCGTACATTCCCACCGCATGCACCTCGTCGGCATAGGTCATGGCGCCATAATCGCGGGCGAGGTCGCAGATGCGGTTGATCGGTGCCACATCGCCATCCATGGAGTAGAGCGTCTCGAACACGATGAGCGTGGGACGGTCCCGCTCGGCCGCCTGCAACAGCTGCTCGAGGTGCGTCATGTCGTTGTGACGGAAGATTTGCTTCTCGCACTTCGACTGCCGCACCCCCTCGATCATGGAATTGTGGTTCAATTCATCCGACAGGATCAGGCAATCCGGAAGAAGCTTCGCGATCGTCGAGATGCCGGTCTCGTTCGACACGTAGCCCGAGGTAAAGACCAGGGCGGCCTCCTTGCGGTGCAGGTCGGCGAGCTCGCGCTCGAGCTCGACCAGGGGATGATTGGTTCCGGCTATGTTGCGGGTGCCGCCGGCGCCTGTGCCCATGCGGGTCGCGGTTTCGACCATGGCGCCGATCACCTTGGGGTGCTGTCCCATTCCGAGGTAATCGTTGGAGCACCATACGATCACGTCGCGCGGCCCGTTCGGGGAATGCCAGATCGCGCGCGGGAAGCGGCCGGCGAGCCGTTCGAGATCGGCAAACACCCGATAGCGCCGCTCGTCCCTGAGCCGGCCGAGTGCGTCCTCGAAATATCTGTCATAATTCATGATTGGTCTCGGTTCATGGTCGGTTGGCTCGGGCAGACCTCTCTTTAGAATGCTCCCAAGCTAGTTTTAGGGGCGTTCCGGCCCCTTTGTCGAGCCGTTAATGAACGGGTCGGGCGGGGTCGGGATTGAACTGGATCAACTGAGGAATGCGGCGATGCCAAAGCGCAATCACGGCCTGGAGGACGGTCTCACCAACTATGGAGACCGGGATTTCTCGCTCTATCTGAGACGCTCGTTCGCGCAGTCCATGGGATATTCGCGCGCCATGCTGGGCAAGCCCGTGGTCGGCATCGCTGATACGTCATCCGGCTTCAACAATTGTCACCGCCACTTCCCCGAATTGTTGGATGCGGTCAAGCGCGGCGTGCTGGCGGCGGGCGGGCTTCCGATCGAGTTCCCGACCATTTCGCTCGGTGAGGTCTTCCTGAGCCCGACCAGCCTCAAATATCGCAACCTGATGGCAATCGACACCGAGGAGATGATCCGGGCGCAGCCCATGGATTGTGTCGTGCTCATGGGCGGCTGCGACAAGACCGTCCCGGCGCAGCTCATGGGCGCAGTTTCCGCGGGCCGGCCGGCGATCATGCTGGTGGCCGGCCCCATGATGACCGGTCGCCATCGCGGCGAGCGGCTGGGTGCCTGCACGGACTGCCGCCGATTCTGGGCCCGCTATCGCGCCGGGGAGGTGGATGATGAGGAAATATCGCAGGTCGAAGGTCAGCTCGCCGTGACCGCCGGCACCTGCGCCGTGATGGGCACAGCCTCCACCATGGCCTGCCTGGCCGAAGCGCTTGGCTTCATTCTGCCCGGTACCGCCGCCATCCCGGCCGTGCATGCCGACCGCCTGCGCGCCGCAGAGGCGACGGGGAGGCAGCGGTGAGATTGATCGGATCGCAGCTTACACCTGACCAAATCGTCAACGCGAGATCGGTCGAGAACGCACTGCGCGTGCTGCTCGCGCTGGGCGGGTCGACCAATGCCGTGATCCATCTGACTGCCATCGCAGGTCGAGCAGGCGTCAGGATTTCACTCGATCAGATCAACCGGCTGTCGGATTCGACACCCGTCCTGGTCAATCTCAAGCCGGTCGGCGACGGTTACATGGAGGACTTCTTTGCCGGTGGCGGAATGTCTGCGCTCTTGCGCGAGCTCAAGCCGTTGCTCCACCTCGATTGCATGACCGTGACCGGGGAGACGCTCGGCCAGCGCCTGGCATCCGACGCTGCTCCCTACCTCGACCGCTCGATCATTGCTGCGCGGGACAAGCCGGTCGAGCCGCAAGGCGGTCTGATTGCACTGTTCGGCAGTCTTGCGCCCAGGGGCGCCATCCTCAAACGCTCGGCTGCCGACCCCAAGCTGTTCGAGCACGAGGGGCGGGCGGTGGTGTTCTCCTCGCTTGATGATCTCGCCGCGCGGATGGACGATCCAGCGCTCGACGTCACGCCACAGGATATCCTCGTGCTGCAGAATGCCGGCCCGCATGCGGCAGCCTGCATGCCCGAAGCGGGTTACCTGCCGATACCCAGAAAGCTTGCCCGACAGGGCGTAAAGGACATGATCCGCGTTTCCGACGCGCGCATGAGCGGCACAGCGTTCGGCACCATCGTGCTGCATGTGACGCCCGATTCGGCATCCGGCGGGCCGCTTGGTCTGGTGCGCAACGGCGACCGTATCCGCCTCTCGGTCAGAGAGCGGCGCATCGACCTCTTGCTCGATGCGGCCGAGTTGAACACACGCATCGCCGCGACGACATGCGCGCAAGCGCAGCCCGAGCGCGGCTATGCCAAGCTTTACGCAAACGAGATTCTCGGAGCCGACGAAGGTTGCGATTTCGCCTTCTTGCGACCGTCCATGCCGGCCGGATGAGGGTGCCGGCCGGCAGCGAGGCGCTCGCCCGCCCGACCGCGGCGCCCTCAAGGTGCTCGACGCCGCCGGCTTTTCGCCGACGGCGACAAATGGCGATGCCTCTATTCCGGCGTCATCTCGTTGCGTAAGTAAGCAGGATCATGCTTGGGAGAGGAATTCCGATGGCGGTCGAGAGCATCTTCTATTCGGTGTCCGGCATCAGTTGTCGCGGAGCGTTGATCTGGGACGAAGGTGTCAAGGCGACCCGCCCGCTGCTGCTGATGGCGCCCAATTGGCGCGGCGTCATCAAGCCGGCGATCGAGACCGGCCAAATGCTCGCGCACGAAGGCTATGTGGTCTTCGTGGCCGACATGTTCGGGGAAGGCAACGGCCCGGTCGGCACCGAAGACCCGATGGAGTTTCTACGGCCGTTCATGGCGGACGTGCCGGGGATGCGGCGGCGAATCGCTGCCGGGCTCGACACGTTGACGCGGGAAGCCGATCGGCGGGCCATCGGCGACATCAGTCGGCGGGCGGCCATGGGCTTCTGCTTCGGCGGCCTCAACGTGCTTGACCTGGCCCGCACCGGAGCCGACGTGCAGGCGGTCGTGTCCATGCATGGCACCTTGACCACGCCTCAGCCGGCCAAGCGCGGTGAGATCAAGGCGGCGGTGCTCGCCGTCCATGGCGCCGCCGATCCGGTCTCGCCGAAAGCGGAGCGCGATGCATTCGAGGCGGAAATGGAGGAGGCCGGAGCGCGCTGGGCGCTGCTGACCTTCGGCCATGTCGTGCACGCCTTCACCGACGCGGCGATCAATGTGCCGGGAGTGGCGATGTACGACGAAACTGCCACCCGTCACGGCTACGCGCTCGCGCATGCCTACATCGCCGATGCTTTCGCCGCCCGGCTGTGAACGCTGCATCGCCGCCTCGACACGCAAACTGAGCCCGCCGCGATTGCCCTTGCGCATCGCCGACACCATAATGCTGCCCTCGCGCACGAGCGGAGGTTTTCATGCACCAGGTGTCCATTGCCCAATCAGTCATCGACCGGGTCATTGCCAAACGCGGCCGTGAGCACGTCTTCGCGGATATCGACCCGAGCAGGACCGCATTGATAGTGGTCGACATGCAGAACGCGTTCATGTTGCCCGGCGTTGCGCATGCGCTCTGTCCCATGGCGGAAAAGATCGTTCCCAACATCAACCGGCTCGCCGCGGCAGCGCGTGCGACGGGGGCTAGCGTGATCTGGATCAAGACCACGTTCAAGGACGACGCGCTGCAAAACTGGTCGACCTATTTCGAGATGGTAAGCCCGGAACAGGGAAAGAAGCGCATTGCCGCACTTACGGCGGACAGCAAGGGGCATGAGCTCTGGCCGCTGCTCGATGTCAATCCGGCCGACGTGATTGTCGAGAAGAACCGCTTCAGCGCCTTCATCCAGGGGTCATCCGATCTCGCCGACGTGCTGCGCAGTCGCGGGCTCGATACTGTCCTGATCACCGGGACGGTCACTAATGTGTGCTGCGAATCGACCGCGCGCGATGCGATGATGCTCAATTTCAAGACCATCATGGTCAGTGACGGCAATGCTGCCGTGACCGACGAGGATCACAATGCATCACTGTGTGCGTTCTATCTCACCTTCGGCGACGTCATGTCGACCGAGGAGTTGATCGCCTGCCTCGAGGCAAATGTCCGCAAGAATCTGACGGCCGCGGAGTAGCTCGTCCCAACCCGTCTGGCCGCGACAGCATGGACGGCGCAGGATCGATTGCAACCAATGTGCCCGCCGCGGCGGAGATCATCGCGCGTGCGCGCGCGATGGGCTCGACGCTGGCCGCGCGCTCGCTCGAGGCGAGGCGCCGATGCCGAATTGCGGACGAGACCATTGCGGAGATGCAGCGCGCCGGGCTGTTTCGCGTGCTGCAACCCAAGCGGTGGGGCGGCTACGAAATGGACCTTCCAACCTTCTATGAGATCCAGTTCGCGCTTGCGCAGGGCGACATGTCGACGGCCTGGATTTACGGCGTCTCCGGCGTGCATCCCTGGTTCATGGCACTATTGGAGGACCGCGCCGCCGACGAAGTGTGGGGCAGCGACAACTCCGTATTGATCTGCTCCTCACTGATGCCCGCAGGAAAAGCCACCGCCGTGCCGGGCGGGTATCGTCTGAGGGGGCGCTGGAGATATGCGAGTTGCTGCGAGCATTGCCATTGGGCGCTGCTCGGCGCCATGGTCGACACGGACACCGGCGCTCCGTCCGAGGGGCGCATCTTCTTGTTGCCGCGGGCGCAATATGAAAGCATGGATACTTGGCAGGTCTGCGGCCTGCAGGCGACCGGAAGCTGGGATATTGTTGTTGACGACGTGCTGGTGCCCGCGCATCGGTCGCAGAGCATGCTCGACAATTTTCTGCTCAAGGGGCCGGGGCAGGCGATCAACAGTTCCAGTCTTTATCGATTGCCGTTCGGTCAGATTTTCGTGCGCGGCATCTCGACGGCGGCACTCGGCGCCTTGCAGGGCATGCTCAATGCACTCCTGGACCACGGTCAGACACGCGTGACGCGTGCCGGCGGACGAGCGGCGGAGAATCCTTTCGTCCAGCTCGTCTGCGCCGAGACAGCCGCCGCCATCGACGAGATGAAAGGCACGCTGCATCGCAACTTCCGCAACCTGCACACCTACGCGATCCGCGCCGAGACGCCGCCGCTGGCCGAGCGCCTGCAATACAAGTTTCAATCAACGGAGGTTACGGAGCGCTGCACGCAGCTCGCCGCGCGCATCTTCAAGGCGACCGGCGCCGCCGGATTGAGCGAACAGCTGCCATTCGGCGGAATTCTCGCCGATCTCATGGCGGGACGGCAGCACATTTCCAATCAATTCGAACATGTCGGCAGCAGCTGGGGCGGCGTGATGTTCGGTCTCCCAAACAAGGATCTGATGGTGTAGGCGGCGCGCCGACCGCCTAGAAATCCGGCGGGGCTGCTTTCATTTCGGCCTCGGCCTCGGCAATGGCGGCAAGCAGATCCTGCGCCTCGCTTTTGAGTTGGGTCAAGGTTTGCTCGGCATGGCAGCGCGTGCCGCCGGCGCGGCCATGATAGAGCAGGTGCGCCTGTCCGATGATGGCTGGACAGCGCTGATCGGCGGCAACGAGCAGCGACAGCATCGCACGTTCGAGGCGCTTGTTCCGCGCAGCATCGATCATGGTTGTCGCTCCTGTGATGCTCGGCAGCGCGCAGCGCCGCCTTGCGAGTCCCTCGATGGTAAGGAGGAAGTCGGCGGCCTGCGGCGGGTCGGCGGGATCGGCGATGGGCTCCGAGGCGCCGTCGGTTGCAAGGAAACGGCGGTAGCGGCGCTCCCATCCCGCAATCTGCTGCTCGAGGAAAATCCGGCGAGCCTGCTCACCGCGCAACACCGGAAGGTGAGCATCGATCCGGCAGAGGAAGCGCAACGCGCGTGCGCATCCGTCACTCGGCATGGGAACCTGCCGCGGCAGCCCCGACATTTGCGCGCTGGGATGCAAGGCTCGCTGGGCTTGGTCGAAGTCTCATCGTTGCGCTCCACGAAAGGGATACTGCAATTATTACTACATTATGCATCTAAATGTCAACTAAACTCTTGGATTGCTGCACCTCATTCGTGCGTCCAGTAGGTGGAGGGTTTTCAGCCGATGGCGCCAGCGCGCGTCAACGAGTTGACCATTGTGTGCGGCATGTATCCCACTCCCTTGCAGATGAAAAACGGGACCTGCCCTCATACAGCTACGAGTTATTGACACCACTAGTTACATATCGTAATATAGAACATATAGAGAACATGGCGCGGCTCCCGATGAAAGAATCCCCTCTGCCCCGGTCGGCACAATCAACACAATCAAGGTGGAGCGATGCGCGTATCCGCCAGTTGCGACAGCGCTGGTCAAAGGGCGCGTCGTCGAGCCGAATTGCGCGTGAGCTTGGAGGCGGTCTCAGCAGGAATGCAGTGCTTGGAAAGCTTCGCCGCCTCGGCCTCGTCGCCGTGGATCGCGGGCGCCGGCGACGTTCCGCTCGAGATGATACGCGCGCCGCTTCCTTGCACCTGTTGCCTGGTCACGCGATCTCTTCCCACCTGGCCTGGATCATCGCTGCCGAGCCCTATGCCGACGACCCGGCTACCGACGCGAGCATTCCAGCTGCGCAACGCCGATCCTTCCTCGATCTCGACAGCCAGAGCTGCCGGTGGCCGGTCGGCGATCCCGCGAGTCCTGATTTTTTCTTTTGCGGGGCCCAGCCCCTTGCCGACAAGCCGTACTGCGCCGAGCACTGTGCGCGCGCCTATCGAGTTCAAGAGGCTCCTGCCTGCGGTTCACGCACGAGCCGAGCCATGCCGCACAAACCGGATGTCGTGACGAGCGCCGAGGCTGGCGACGCGACGCGGGCGCACAAGTCACGAGCAGGAGAGCGGCAATGAAGCACGCCAACAAGCACGGGAAAGCACCGAGATCAGCGCGGATGCGCGAAGAGCGGCTGCCGGTGGAGCAGCGCGCACGGCCGACCCGCGAACGAATTCGCCTGGCCGGAACGGATTTCGCCCGCGGCGACACCGGGCAGATCACCATGCGCGATAGTCCGCTCGAACGAGCGTTCGCGCGCAAGGTCGTGACGCCGGAGCAATATGCGGCCGGGCAGAAATACCGCCATCACTGGTATCACGCCGGGCTCTGCGATCCGTTGGGGTCGATCGACCTCAATCGCATCTTCGCCGCCGATCTCGGCAGCTTCTCCGGGATGGCAAGGACGGAAAACCAGGTCTTCCATCGCCAGCGCTACCGCGAGGCCGCCGCGTCAATCGGCAAGATCGGCGCCCACGTTCTGGAATCGGCGGTGTGCCGCGAAGTTGCCCTCGAGCAAATCGGCTATACGCTCGGTTGGGGCAGCCGGTCGCAGGCCTATGCCGCCGCCGCCGAGCGCCTGAAGGACGCGCTGGACGAGCTGTGCAAGCTCTGGGGAATAGGCTGAGCGCCGTGAGCGCGGAGAACGGTTTACGCCACAAACTCAAAAACCAACCCATAGCGGATTCCGCTCAGAATCGAACCAACCCTCTCCGCGTCATACGCGGGCTTAACCCGCGCATCCATCTTCTTGCGGAAAAGATGGATTGCCGGGTCAAGCCCGGCAATGCCACGGGGGGCTCGCAAGCTCCTCAGGACACCGAGGAATTCAGCTGTTGCGCGGGCGATCCAGACGACCAAGCAGGGGAACGGGCTGATAGTGGAGTATGGGGGAGGGGCTCCGCGGAACCTTCCCGCGCGTCCACCGTTGAAGACGTTCGGGGGGCCAACCTCACACAGGAGCGGTTATGAACAATCCCAATCAGGGTGGTCAGCGCGGTGGCCAGCAGGGCGGACAAGGCCAGCAGAATCAAGGCGGCCAGCAGGGCGGCGGTGGCCAGCAGGGCGGCGGCGGCCAGCAGAAGCCCGGCCAGCAGAGCCAGCAGCCCGGACAGGGCGGGCAGCGCCAAGGTGGGCAAGGTGGACAAGGCGGGCAGGGTGGCCAGCAAAGCCAGCGCTAACATCCTTTCGCGAGACTCAATTCAGCCCCGGCCTGCGCCGGGGCTGTTCTTTGCTTGATTGCGAGCAAACGTTTGGATCTTGCATGCCGCACGCGGGCTCGCTGCCGCGCGCGTCTGATCGTGTCAAGCGCGGCGCCTGCCGCGCGGGTTCGGAAGCAAGAACCATTGATAAAATATTAAACTGATCCGCTTACCGTCCCCCGCTTTACGGGGTCGCTATGCGGATCGTGCTGGTCGATCAAAGTCGAACGATCGTTCGTATCGTCAGCGAGCTCGTTCAGGCGGACGGACACGACGTCGTCGGCTTCACCGACGGCCGCAAGGCGCTTGCCTGCCTTGGCTCAGACTTCGACATACGTGCGCTTATCGCCAGCGTGCAGCTCGAATCGCTCTCCGGCATAGAGCTTTGTGCGGCTGCACGCCAATTGGCCGGCACGCGCCGCCCGCTCTACATCATGCTGATGTCGTCATCGGACGATCGCGACATCGTCGTTGAGGCGCTCGACCGGGGCGCGGATGATTTCATCCACAAACCGCCCGACGTCGAAGAGCTGCGCGCACGCTTACGACTGGCCGACCGCGTGACCTCCATGCAGCGCGAGCTCATCCGTTACGGTACGATCGACAGCCTCAGCGGGCTCCTCAATCGGCGAGAATTCTTTCAGCGTGCCGCTGCGGCGGAAAAGCAGGCCGCGACGGGGACAGCTCTCTCTGCCATCATGCTCGATATCGATCACTTCAAGGACGTGAACGACATCCATGGTCATGATGCCGGCGACCGCGCCATTGTCGCTGTGGCTTCGCAGGTCGTGCTGCTCGACGCCGTCAGCGGACGCCTCGGCGGCGAAGAATTCGGCCTCCTCGTCGAACATGATCTTGCCCGGGCGCTGGCCATCGCCGAGGAATTGCGCAAGGCAATCGGCAGGCTGTCTTTCGACGTGAATGGTGCCACCGTGGGTGTGACCGCGAGCCTCGGCGTGGCGCAATGGGAGCCCGGCGATACGATCGATCGGCTGCTGCGCCGCGCCGACGTCGCCTTGTACCAGGCCAAGAATGGCGGCCGCAATTGCGTGATGGCAGCGCAGGCCGACGCGGAGGGGAAATTTCCCTCGCGCTGGCGAAGCGTCGCGCGCGTCGCGACCGCGCGCGGACAATAGACTGCCTTCGAATCTTTCCGCTTGTGGGGGAGACCTGGGCGGGGTGTCCCGGCTCATTGCTCTTGGTATGATGCCGCAGGGTGCGATATCACTGCCGTGCCCTCCCGCACGTGCAGGAGATCATGGCAAATGGCCCTGATGCTTGGAGCGTGGACGTGAATTTTTCCGGTGCGAGCGCGGCGGCGGAGAGGCCGGTGCGCCTCGAGGAAGCCGACCTCACCGTGGTCGGCGGCGGCGGTCACGTCGGCATTCCGCTGGTCTTGGCTTTTGCCGAGGCCGGATTCCGCGTCAATGTGCATGATGTCGATCCTGCGGTGCTCGAGAGCCTGCGGTGCGGTCGCCTGCCCTTCATCGAGCTGGGGGAGAAGAACTGCTCGCAAGGGCGCTCGAGCGAAAGCAACTCGTGTTCACCTCCCGCCCATCGGATATCTCGCCCAACGCTCCCGTCATCATCACCATCGGCACCCCGATCGACGAGTTTCTCAATCCGGTGCGCCAGGTCGTTCAAGACTGCGTCGATGCGCTGCTGCCTTATCTGACCGAGGGACAGCTGTTGGTGCTGCGCTCCACAGTATTTCCCGGCACGACCGATTGGATCGACGGCTATCTCCAGCGCCAGGGGCGCCGGCTCAAGGTGGCGTTCTGCCCGGAGCGCGTGGTGCAGGGCAGCGGCGTGAAGGAGCTCAAGGAAACGCCGCAAATCATCAGCGGCACGACGCAGGCTGCGGCGCAGGCAGCGGCCAAGTTGTTCTCACCCATCGTATCCGAGCTGGTCATGGCAAAACCGCGCGAGGCGGAATTTGCCAAGCTGTTCAACAATGCCTACCGATACATCGAATTTGCAATCGCCAACCAGTTCTATCTGATCTCGAAAGCGGCCGGTCTCGACTATCGCCAGGTCGCCCACGCCATGAAGCACAATTATCCGCGCGCGCGCGGCATTCCGACGCCCGGGCTCGCCGCCGGGCCCTGCCTGTTCAAGGACACGATGCAGCTCGTGGCTTTCGCGCAAAATCAGTTCAGCCTCGGCAACGCGGCCATGCTGGTCAATGAAGGGCTCGTCCTTCACATAGTCGACGATCTCGATCGGCGCTACGACCTCTCCGCGATGACCATCGGGCTCCTCGGCATGGCCTTCAAGGCGGAGATCGACGACACCCGCGCGTCCTTGAGCTACAAATTCAAGAAGGCGCTGGTGCCGCTCGCGCATGCGGTTCTCACCACCGACCCGTTCGTGACCACCGACCCGGAATTGCTGGCGCTCGACGACGTGATCACGCGCAGCGATCTGCTCATTCTGTGCGCGCCGCATGTGGCCTATCGCGAGCTCGACTTTGCGGGGAAACCGGTCGTGGACGTCTGGGGAACGCTCAAGAACGCGAATGTGATCGGCTAACTGAAATGTTTTATTGCTGCGCTGCGTGTTTGCGCGAGCAGAGGTCTTAAGAGCTTGCCGCGACGTGGCGAGCCGCGTTGAGGAGCGATTCGATATCTCTCAGGCTCTCGATCGCGACCGCCTCGTCGGGATCGAGCCGGCGACCGATCGTTTCTTCGAGCGCGAGGATCAAACGAAGATGGGCGATGCTGTCCCATGGCTCAAAATAGCCGACGCACGCATCGTCCGGCACCAGGGCGGCGTCGGTGTTGATAGCCTCGGCCAGCAATGTCTTTGCACTCATCGGTGCGCTCAAGAGCGTTCCTTCCCAGCGCGCCGCGCGAGCCATTCCTGACGCAGCAGGCCGAACTGATATTGGTCAAGCCGTGAACCATCGGCAACCGACCGGCGATGGCCGCGCAAGGTGCCCTCATGGCGCCAGCCCTGGGCCTTATAATTGAACACGGCCGCAAAGTTGCGGGCGAGTGGCGCACCGCACGCCTTCTCGATCCCGCGACGTTCGAAGAAAAAATCGAGCAGAGCAGCACGCGCTTCGTTCACAACACCCTTTCCCCACCAATCCTTCTCGCCGATGACCACGTTGAACATGGCAGAGCGATGTCCCCGGTCGACCTCGATTACGAAAAATCCGACTTGGCCGCCGCTCTCCTTGTCGAAGATGCCGATGAGATAGCGATTGTTGTTGTCATACCCCGCAATGTAGTTGGAGAGATCGTGGCGACTGAGATCGCGCATGGGGGCGTTAAGCGGGCCCATCACAGCGGGGTCTTTGGTCCAGCCTCGCCAGCGGTCCGATGCGTCAGCTGACGTTAAGCTGCGAAGCCTGAAGCGGCGGGTCTGGAGCTCCACCCGACCCTCGCTAACTGACGACATCGGGAACGTCCTCCACGAGGGTCCGGCGGACCAATTCGCGGCTGATCTTTCCCACGCCGGTGCGCGGGATATCATCGACAATGAACCAGCGTTCGGGCACAGCTTCCCGGCGCAGCCGCTGCCGGCACCACGCCCTAAGGTCTTCCGGGCTTTCGTGTGCGCCTTTCTTGAGCCGGATCGCCGCTGCGACTGCTTCGCCGCTGGCTTCATCCGCGATGCCAAAGACGCAAGCCTCGGCAACGGCAGGATGACTTTCGAGCAGTTGGTCGATCTCGGTAGGCTGCACCTTGAATCCGGCGCGGTTGATCTCGTCCTTGATACGGCCCAAAAGCCGAATGTGCCCGCGGTCGTCGACCATGCCGCGATCTCCCGTCCGATACCAACCATCGCATTGCGACGCCGCGGTCAAATCGGGACGATGAAGATATCCGAGCATCAAGCTCGGAGATTGCAGCACAATCTCTCCTTCTCCCGTAGCGCGCACGCTACCGGCCTCGTCGAGCACGGCGGCAGCGCCCGCCCACGGCTTCCCGACCAGTCCCTGCGCGATGCCGTCCTCGCGGGAGGACGCGCCTGCAAACCAGTTTGCCGTTTCGGTGAGGCCGTAGCAATTGACTACCTCGGCTCCCGACCACGTCGCGATGTCCTGCCACAACCGGGTGCTCAGCGGCGCCGAGCCGACATGGACCTTGACGAGCGAGCCGCGCTGCGGCGAGCGGCTGGTGCGAAGAGCAAGCTGCCATAGAGCTGGCACTGAGCTCATGAATGTGATGGCGTATTGATCGATAATTCGGCCGAGGTTCTGCGCCCGCAAGCGGTCGCGCGAGGACAGAACGATCGATCCTCCTGCGAAAAGGGGCGTCAGCGTGTTGCCAATTAGACCATGACCGAAATGAAGAGGCAGCGTCACCAGAGTGCGCGCCAGCGCCGCTCCGCCGATGATCTCCGCGTTCCGTCGCACGCGGGCGAGCAAGGCCCGAAAGCTCAGCACCACGCCCTTGGGGTTACCGGTGGTGCCGGAGGTAAAGAGCACCAAAGCCGGGTCATCGAGCTCGAATCCCAACGCGTTCGTTGTGACCGTGGCGGGCATGGCGGCAGCAAGATCCAATTGCGGTATCGCGAAACCGAGGATGCGTGACATGCCGTCGGCGAGAAGCGCCGCGGGCTGCATGAAGCGCACAAGTGTTTCGAGCTCGGGCTCGGTCAGCGCGCTATCGAGGCATGCCGCTGTGGCGCCGACCTGCCATACAGCGAAGAGGTCAGCGAGGAAACGCGCGCCACCGCCATGAACGATCGCAACCAGAGAGCCGCGGCCAATGCCATTCCCGGACAATATCGCGGCGCGGCGGACGACTTGGTCGTGCAGAGTCGCCGCGTCCCAGCGGAGGCCGGGCGCTGCATCCTCGATGGCGCCGAATTGCCCAAGCGGTAACAGCATCGCGGGCAACCCTACCACAAGGATGGACCGCCATCCGCCTGGTCCGGTGAGTCTGAAGTTCCTATGCGTTTCGCGGCCAGCTCGTGCAAGAACTTCAATTGAATTTGAAGCTCAGGCCGGCGCGGACAATATTGCCCCTGTACTGAGCAGTGGCATTGAAAACGAAGGCCGCGAAACGAGGATCGGAGAACGAAACTGACAGGTTCCCGAGATCGTAATAGAGATACTCGATCTTCGCGGTCCAGGCCCTGTTAAAAGCGAATTCGGCACCGGTCCCGAGCGTCCAGCCAACCAGCCACTGGCTTGCCGAGCCGGTTGCACAGATTTGGGTACAGGCAGCTATCGCAGTCGAGACGGCACCGATCGTCTGCGTGCCGGACACGTTCAGCACGCTCGCAGTCAGATGGGCATGGCCGTAGGCGAGACCGCCGGCGACGAATATGAGCAGGCGGTCAAACGGCGTCACGCCCAGTCGCCCGCGCACGGTCCCGAACCAATCCACTTTCTGCTCTGCAGTTGAATTGAACAGGTAGGCGTTGGTTCCGGTGCAAAGTTTGCCACAGAAGAATATGGAGGTGAGCGGCGACCCTGGTCCAGCTGTACCGCCGTCGCGAATGTTGGCCGAGGAGAAGTCCGTTTCGAATCCGAAGATGGCGGCGCCGGATTGATAGTTGAAACCGGCCTGAACGCCTCCCAGGAACCCTTTCGGATCGACCACAATGGAGCTCGGAACCACGCCGGGTCCAAGATAGGTGGTCGTGGCCGCGGCGTTGCCGGTGATATCAATCGAAGGGTCGCGCCACGAATAGCCCGCAACTGCCCCAGCATAAAATCCAGTCCAGCTGAACGGATATGCGGCAAGAACCCTCACAGGCCGCACCGGCAGGTCAGCGCCATGCGCCACGGTGCTCGCAGCGAACGCCACCAGTGCTGTGCTTCCGAGCAAAGTCCACTTCATCGCGCGCCCCGCCCAATTCTACATCGCATACTAACACAGCGACCGACCAACGGTGTGGCCCGGTTACCACAAAGGGTAAGATATGAAACGACGCGAGCTCATCACCCTTATCGGCGGCGCGGCGGCTACATGGCCGCTAGCCGCGCGCGCGCAACAGCCGGCGATGCCGGTGGTCGGGTTCCTGCACGTGGCCTTCCCAACTCCGTATACGCAGCAGTTGCTCGCGTTCCGCCAGGGCCTGAAACAATCCGGCTACGTCGAGGGTCAGAATGTGGCGATCGAATATCGCTGGGCGAACAATGAAATCGAACGGCTACCGGAATTGGCGGCCGATCTGGTTCGGCGTCAGGTGGCCGTGATTGTCGCCGCGGGTGGCCCTCCTTCGGCGCTCGCGGCAAAGGCCGCCACCTCGACGATACCAATCGTCCTCGTGTTCGGCGCTGATCCGGTGCGGCTCGGCCTTGTCGCCAACCTCAGCCGGCCAGGCGGCAACGTCACCGGGGTAACCTTCCTCACCACTGAGCTGATGGCAAAGCGGCTCGAGCTCCTGCGCGAGCTGATTCCGCAAGCAACAACGGTCGCCTATCTTGTTGACCCACGATCTGGTGTGTCGGCCCAGGACATGGTGCGCGACACCCTTGCGGCGGCGGGCGTGCTCGGGCGGCAGATCACCGTCATGGAAGCCCGCGGTGTCCAAGACTTCGAACCGGCCTTCGCTATGGAGACACCTTTCGCCTCGGAGGTCTCTATGTCGGAAAAATCCTCAAGGGCGAAAACCCAGCCAACCTGCCAGTCCAGCAGGCCACGAAGGTCGAGCTCGTCATCAACCTGAAAACCGCCAAGGCGCTCGGCCTCGAAGTGCCCTTGTCCCTGATGATACGCGCCGACGAGATGATGGAGTGACACGGCAGAACTTGGCTGGGCGCCGGCTCAAGCCGTCTTGCGGTCTGCGGCGCGTGAGAGCCGCGCCAGGCCGAGATGATCGCGCAAGGTCGCGCCCGCGTATTCCCGCCGGAACAGGCCCCGTCGCTGCAACTCCGGCACCACCTTGTCGACGAAATCGTCGAATGCTCCGGGAAAGAAAGCCGGCATGATGACGAACCCGTCGGCCATGCCGCCGGTGAACCAGCTCTCGAAGATGTCGGCGATCCGTTGCGGGGTGCCGTAGACGACCCAATGGCCGCGCGCCGCTGCGGTCACATTATAGAGGTCGCGCAAGGTCATCTTTTCGCGCCGCGCCATATCGAAGAAAGCCTTGGAGAAAGCCTGGCCGCGGTCGGTCTGCGGAAATTCGGGAACGGGACCGTCGAGAGGGTAGCCGGAAATGTCATGGCCCAGGCGCTGCGAGACCAGAGTGAGCGCGTTGGTCGAGGTCAGCCAGCTCTGCAGAAGGTCGAGCTGTTCCTTCGCCTGACCCTGGCGTCTCGCCGATGATCGGCATCACACCGGGCAGGATTGCGACCGCCTCGGGTGCGCGGCCATGCTTCACGATGCGTTGCTTCAAGCCGTCATAGGCGGACTTGGCGGCAGCGGGGTCGCCGTTGACGACGGAGAAAACGAGATCGGCCGAGCGCGCCGACAATTCCTGTCCCGGCGGGGAGCCGCCGGCTTGAATGATCGCCGGATGGCCTTGCGGCAGCGTTCGAATATTGAGCGGTCCCTTGACGGAGAAGAAACGCCCCTTGTGGTTGAGCGGCCGCACCTTTGACGCATCGATGAACGTCCCGGCGGCCCGATCAGCGACGACTGCGCCGTCGTCCCAGGTGTCCCATAGCCCGCGCACGACGTCGACGAACTCGGTTGCGATCTCGTAGCGCAGATCATGCTCGTGCAGGCGCTCCTTGCTGAAGTTCAACGCGGCCGCGCTGTGCGTGCTGGTCACGACATTCCAGGCTCCCCGTCCGCCGCTGAGATGGTCGAGCGAGCGCGAACGCGCGGCGACATGGAAGGGCTCGCCAAAGCTCGTGGAGACCGTCGCACCCAGTCCGATGTGGCGCGTGACCGCGCTCAAGGCTCCGATCAATGTGATCGGCTCGAAACGCGACACGAAGGAAGGATGATCCCCGGTATACATCGCGAGTCCGTCGGAGATGAAGAACAGGTCGAACTTTCCGCGCTCGGCTATGCAGGCAATCGATTGCAGCACCGGCCAGCTGCAATTGCTCGTCGCCGCGCCCTGGTAGCGCCATCCGGCCGAGTGGTTTCCCGTACCCAGCACGAAGACGCCGAGATGCATTTGGCGCTTGGCTGCGGGCATGCGGTCGGTCTCCTTCCTTCTCGGTCTGCGGCTCGCGGTAACCCGATCACTGGTCAAGATGAATATTCTTGGCGCGCACGATGCCCGCCCATTTTCCCATTTCCGCTTGCACCCTGTCGGCGAGAGCCTTTGGACTGCCGCCAACGGCTTCGATCCCGAGCTTCTCGAAGCTTTCCTTCACGCGCGCGGAAGCGAGAACTGCGTTCACCTTGCTGTTGACCAGTTCCACGACCGGCTAGGATGTCCCGGCCGGAGCGAACAAGCCGAACCAGACCGTGGTATCGAACCCGGGAACCGCGGTTTCCGCAATGGTGGGCAGTTCGGCAGCACCGGGTGCGACGGGGCCCGCGACACCCAATACCCGGATGCTGCCGGCCTGGATGTAGCCGAGCGATGTCGACACGCCGTCGAAGGTATAATGGATGCGACCGCCGATCAGGTCCGCCAAGGCCGGCGCGGATCCCCGATACGGGATATGGTTGGCCTGAATATTCGCCATCGAATTGAAGAGCTCGGCGCCGAGATGATTGATGCTGCCGGAGCCATAGGAGGCGAAGCTGAGCTCGCCCGGCCGGCTGCGCGCGAGCGTGGGGCAGGGCCGCATTCTTGTTTCCTTCG